>NZ_BMFN01000011.1:0-964 GCF_014638675.1 Hymenobacter qilianensis | reverse complement strand
AAATGAATGGCTGCTTCCAAGCCAACATCCTGGCTGTCAAGGCAAGTGGACCTCCTTTGTTCAACTTAGTCCGAATTTAGGGACCTTAGCGGATGGTCTGGGTTCTTTCCCTCTCGGCATGGGACCTTAGCACCCCACGCCTCACTGCCGGCTATATTACGTGGCATTCGGAGTTCGTCTGGATTCGGTAGGCTTTGACACCCCCTAGTCCAATCGGTAGCTCTACCTCCACGTAACTCAACGCCGACGCTGTACCTAAATACATTTCGGGGAGTACGAGCTATTTCTCAGTTTGATTGGCCTTTCACCCCTACCCACAACTCATCCAAATCCTTTTCAACGGAAACTGGTTCGGGCCTCCAGTTGGTTTTACCCAACCTTCACCCTGGTCATGGGTAGATCACAAAGTTTCGCGTCTACCCCCCCTGACTCTGCGCCCTATTCAGACTCGCTTTCGCTGCGGCTCCATGACTTGAGTCATTTAACCTTGCCAGGGAGGAGTAACTCGTAGGCTCATTATGCAAAAGGCACGCCGTCACCCCACTAGAAGGCTCCGACCGCTTGTAAGCACACGGTTTCAGGTTCTTTTCACTCCTCTATTCGAGGTTCTTTTCACCTTTCCCTCACGGTACTGGTTCACTATCGGTCTCTCAGGAGTATGTAGCCTTAGCGGATGGTGCCGCTGGATTCAGAGGGGATTTCTCCGGTCCCCCCCTACTCAGGAATCCTCTACCGTGCTTGACTTGCTCGCTTACCGGACTCTCACCGTCTCTGGTCGACTTTCCCACGTCGTTCAGCTAAAATCAAACAATCAGATGTTGAGGTCCTACAACCCCGTGCTGGCCGTAACCAGCGCGGTTTGGGCTCGTCCCCGTTCGCTCGCCACTACTTAGGGAATCATTGTTATTTTCTGTTCCTCCGGGTACTTAGATGTTTCAGTTCCCCGGGTTTGCCCCACTACTAC
>NZ_BMFN01000009.1:0-1862 GCF_014638675.1 Hymenobacter qilianensis | reverse complement strand
AGTAAGGTTGGCGGCGACCGACTCTCCCACCGGTGAAGGTAGTACCATAGGCGCTCCGGGGCTTAACTGCTCTGTTCGGAATGGGAAGAGGTGAACACCCGGGCTAAAGCCACCATTACTGGCGGTCGTGTCCTGTTCGCGGACACAACAAATAACGTTGACGCAGGTAACGGGTAAGAAGAAAGGAGAAAAAGAGCTGTATTGGGTAAGTGTTCGAGTCATTAGTACTACTCGGCTCGGCCATTTCGGACCTTCCACCTATAGCCTATCCACGTGGTCGTCTCCCACGACTCTTCCTATATAAGAGATCTCATCTTGAGGTGAGTTTCGCACTTAGATGCTTTCAGCGCTTATCTCATCCCAGCGTAGCTACCCGGCGCTGCAGCTGGCGCCACAACCGGTGCACTAGCGGCTGGTCCATCCCGGTCCTCTCGTACTAAGGACAGGTCCTCGCAAATCTCTAACGCCCACCACAGATAGGGACCGAACTGTCTCACGACGTTCTGAACCCAGCTCGCGTGCCACTTTAATCGGCGAACAGCCGAACCCTTGGGACCTTCTCCAGCCCCAGGACGTGACGAGCCGACATCGAGGTGCCAAACCTCCCCGTCGATATGAGCTCTTGGGGGAGATCAGCCTGTTATCCCCGGCGTACCTTTTATCCTTTGAGCGATGGCCCTTCCATGCGGAACCACCGGATCACTATATCCGTCTTTCGACCCTGCTCGGCTTGTAGGCCTCACAGTCAAGCCCGCTTCTGCTATTGCGCTCTGCGTACGGTTACCAAGCGTACTGAGCGGACCTTTGAAAGCCTCCGATACTCTTTTGGAGGCGACCACCCCAGTCAAACTACCCACCAGACACTGTTTCCCCGTCTCGGAGATTAGGCACCGAGTAACACAAGGGTGGTATTTCAACGTTGGCTCCCCGAGAGCTGGCGCCCCCGGCTCATAGCCTCCCACCTATCCTACACATGTGTTACCCAGCGTCAATGTCAAGCTATAGTAAAGGTGCACGGGGTCTTTCCGTCCCGTGGCGGGTACTCGGCATCTTCACCGAGACTACAATTTCACCGAGCTCACGGCTGAGACAGCGCCCAGATCGTTACACCATTCGTGCAGGTCGGAACTTACCCGACAAGGAATTTCGCTACCTTAGGACCGTTATAGTTACGGCCGCCGTTTACCGGGGCTTCGATTCAAACCTTCGCCTTGCGACTAAGTTCCCCTCTTAACCTTCCGGCACCGGGCAGGTGTCAGACCTTATACTTCCGCTTACGCGTTCGCAAAGTCATGTGTTTTTGTTAAACAGTCGCCTGGGCCTTTTCACTGCGGCTTCTCTGCTTGCGCAGAGGAAGCGACCCTTCTCCCGAAGTTACAGGTCCATTTTGCCGAGTTCCTTGGCCGTGATTCACTCGAGCCCCTCAGGATACTCTCCTTGACTACCTGTGTCGGTTTGCGGTACGGGTTACAACAAGATTAAAACGCTTAGCAGGTTTTCTTGGCAGTCTGATTAGGCAAACTATCCCCGTGGCCGAGGCCGTAGGGTACTATCACGTTTCAGCAAAGTCAGCGGATTTACCTACTGTCTCTATACCTACGCGCTTCAACGGGCACTTCCGTCCGCCCGCGTTGCTTTCACTTCTGCGTCACTGCATCACTTCTCATTGTAAGTGCTGGAATATCAACCAGCTGTCCATCGACGTAGCCTCTCGGCGTAGCCTTAGGTCCCGACTAACCCTGCTCCGATTAGCGTTGAGCAGGAAACCTTAGTCTATCGGGGGGCGGGTTTCTCACCCGCCTTATCGTTACTCATGCCTACATTTGCTTTTCTAGCCGCTCCAGCACCCCTGACAGGATACC
>NZ_BMFN01000008.1:0-35200 GCF_014638675.1 Hymenobacter qilianensis | reverse complement strand
TCAATTTATCGTTCTGTTTTTCAAGTCCAAACACTGCAAAAAAGTTGTATTGCGGATTACCTTATAAATCCCGGCTTTTTTTGCTCTCAACCCGAGGCTCACGTGGATCCTTCTCGGAGCTGCTTGGGTCCCGCAACGATTTAAGAATTAAATTATTTAAGGAGCGTTCGTTCTGCGGAAAGGAGAGTTCCGCTTTTATCTAACACTCGCTCGAAAGGGGCTTGTGCCCCAGCGGCCGTATGTCATCTAATATAACGTCTCACCTAAATCGGCCATTTTAGGACTATTGAGGTGAAATAGAAGGCACATAAACCTATGCCGGTTCCTCCCCCGGGGTTCTCAAATGCGGAAATTCCGCCGGTGTTACCGCTGTGGGCTTAGCCTCGGGAGATTCGGGATAACAATCGTAGTAGCCGTCTTCGTGGCTCTCTGACTCTGCCAAGCGGTCGAGTCGATAGCGATTGTCCGTTGCTCCAGCAACTCCAGCTGATGCCTAGCTTTGTACTGTTCAAGAGCTATCGGAGCAGAGACGAGGGCCACCGCTCCTACGAAGGCAATTACGAGGTTGTAACGGCCCGCTATGTGGGCAGCTTGAATAGTAGCGTTTTCTTCTGGGGACATGCTATAGACGGTGGGGGTTAAGTCTGTGAGCGGGGAAGCGCCCATTGGAGGGCTCAATGTTAACAGCACGAAGGAACGGGGTTTCCCCAGCGCCAGAAAACGCGAGCGGAGCAAACCACTCCTATCGAAATTACGCCGCCCTACGCCTTGGATTCGGGGTTTCTCGGCAGATACTACATTTCCCTGGCTTTCTTTCATAAGGGGAAGTACGGCCCGTATAGGACCGGCCCAAAGTCAGTGGGCATGGTTTCAGTGAGGACGCCGACAAATATGAATCATCCCAGTGCCTATCCGGCTCAAGCTGGGGGCGAAGTTGTGGCTACGAGGGATGCAGCAATGAATTCGACGACGTGTGGGCATGAAAGTGCTATACTCATAAGGTACTGCGCATTGGTAACTGACCTTCGGGTTTCGCCGCACCTTTCGTCGAGCAAACCAAGGCGACACCAAACGCACCCAAAGGAATGTGCGAAAGCAGGGTAGGTGGTAGGCTTTAGAAAGAAACACCCCCGTAAAAGGGCGGTTTATTTTTCCCAAAGGTCAGACCAGCCCGTACCGAAATGGCGTCAGGACATCCCAGTTTTCCCGTTTAGAACCAACCACCCCTTCAGCTCCAGCGGCTATGGCTCCTACAGGGTTGCATTTTCGGGTTTTTCCGTACGTGGGAGGAAATTTGGATTCTTCAGATTCCCCGGCGATGTTCCAGCGGCTGATAGAAGGCAGGCGCTAAGTCGTGGCTGGTATCAAGCATTACAAGGACAAAACCAGCCAACTTAGGACTGATAACGCCCGCCTTATCAGTACTGCCTTTTGACGCTTTACAGTTGCGAAACGAGCGTTTAACAACTGTACACCCTCCCGTACAAGGACCGATACGACCCTTGTTATCGAACCTTATCCAGAGAGACGCGATGACCTAAAAATGCCGGTCAAACCGGCCCTGCGTCTCTACCGCTTTTTTATGGGCCGAAAGGGCTGGTAGGGGTACCCCCTGTTTCTCGCCCGTGAAAATGGCAACTTTACGACAGCGCGGAGCAATAGAAATCCTAGAATAAGGAAAGATGAACCTAACGGAATTAAAGCAAAAATTGGATCACTTAGGCGTGAAACCCAAGAGCTACTCCCTCTTTGGCGAGTTGACGCCGGACACAACTATTTTAGTACGTAATTACTACAAGTGGGAGGTTTTCTATTTAGATGAGCGTGGGGGAAGAAATGATGAACAGACATTCTTATCTGAAAGTGATGCGTGTGACTATCTGTATAAGATTTTCGCGGAAAGTAGAAGAATTGAAATAAAATACGGCGTCAATACGTAAGTAGGGTTCAGCTAAATTGGACTTTCCTGCCCCTAGTTGCCCTAATGGCTTATAAGAGCACTTCCTTCCCATGACGGCCGAACTGGACGCCCTACTCTTCGCCCTTCCCTTAATGCCCCGGCCGGAAAGCTCCCCTTTCAATGCCGAAGGGTTCGTGCACCAGAATGGCCAAGCGCCGCCCGAATACTTGCAGGCGATGGCTCGCTATCAGGGTGGAGCCGGGCAAGTGGGAACAGCATATCTTGATTTATGGGAGCCGGCAGACGTGTTGGAAGCCAATGCGGCCTATCAGGTAGAAGAGTTTGCGCCGGGATTCACCATTTTTGGGTCGGACGGGGGCGGCATGGCTTACGCCTTCGAGCGCACCAGCGGGCTTATCTATGCGTTTCCCTTCATCGGCATGACCATGGCGGAACCCGCCACCTTCCGGAGTCACTCCTTTGAAGGGTTTTTGATGGGGCTAGCAACGCAGGGTGACCAGTAAGGACTCCACGCGTACGCCCGGCTGGGCAGCTAGTGGTGGTAAAAGTGACTTTACTTGCTGTGAAAGGTCGTTTGCAGCATGTAAAAAGGGGATGAATAGGCTGCTTACAACTGGATGATGGTCTGTAGCCCTTTCTGGGCCGGCAGGTAGAAAAGCGTCGTATCCCCGGCTACAAACGCAGCCGAGTGCGGGAGCCAGCGAACAGCCACCCACCGGGGACTAATCGAGCGCACGATGGTTAATTGCCAGTTCCCAGCCGGAAGTGGCCTCACGTAATGGTTACTTAGGGTATCGCGCAGGTGCTGGTAGAGGAACGTGCCCAGTGGTACTTGTAACAAGCGCGGATTGACTGTTCCGGTTAGGGCCTGCTCTACTCGTACAGGCGGGGGCAACACCGCTGTACGGGGCGGTAAATGCGCTTGTGCCCAACCCGTCAGGGGAGCTACGAGCATCAACGTGAAGAATGCTTTTACCATACCAAATAAAGAGTCCTTACAACATACCCTTTTTTCTCTAACCCCCGGGTCTGTAGTGTCGAAAACTATGCGCTGGTCCTACTAAAGTACCATTCTGCTAAGTAAGTCAACAAGAGCTTAATTTCTATCTATTTCCAAGAAGGCTCTTATAACTCTTGTTATGTAAATGACCATTTCCGATATCAGCGATCACTCACTACTACTAAAAGCCTCTTTGTTTTCTTCTACTTCGGATAGCCCCACCCTCTTAGCCGTCGATGTCAACGAGAAAGGTGATTTTGGCCAACTTTTCTTCTTGGAAAACTAACGTTGCCAGCACGTCGCCTTCAACATTGATGACCTGCAAGCAGTCTTGGCTACGAGGGAGTCCCAGTTGGTGCAAGACGGTCCTTTTCTCCGTCCCCAGTACGAGTAAGGGAGCCAACAAGGGTTCGGAACGGGTGATCGTAAAGGCCGCCGTAAACGTGTTGTCTGCACTGGTAAAGCAGGTAAACTGGTTCGCCCCGTTGGAAAAAGAGACTAAGCGTCCGTCGCCGAGTTTCGGCGCTCGTTTGGCGCGCACATAGTGAGCGCCGACTAACCGAGTGTAGGAAAGACGTTCGGTTAACCCACTGAGGAAGGCATTATTCGTTGTTTCGGTAAATGGTGCCTGCGGCACGCGCGCCTGGGGAAGGCTGTCTGGTAGAGGAGAGCAGAAAAAGGTCAGGATCAGCAACAAGGGAAACCACATGAGTACAGAAATTAGCTCGGCGCGAACCTAGTGAATAAACCAAAGGAATCGGGTAGCAAAGACCGCACCTGCCAAGCAAAAACTAATTGTGAGAGTGAGCAACGGGGCTTCTTCAGGGTGTTGAAACAGAAGCGCACCTAAACCAACTCTTGTCCGAGAAGGTGGATTATGTAAAGCAACAAACTGCTCTCTGTCCTCCTCCTTCGCTTGAGGAGTAGATTTGCGCGTGTACTATCAGTTTGCTTAACTAAGCTTATGAAATTTATTATACACCCATAAAATGAGTAACAGAAGTAGATTCCCTATCAAGGCATAAAATACTAGAGACATCATTATAAACGGTTGATAATGATTGTCCCTATAGTATATCCAACTGATAAGGTTGGTGCAAAGAACAAGTAGCCACCAAAAGAGTGATGCCTTTATACTCCTTTTCATCTTCTTAGTCATATCAAAGTGCCAGTACCATTTCAAATGTAAAGTGGGCCTTAGCGATACGTATCCGAAAAGGGATTATTATAGTAAAACATCACTCCATTGTCTAATAATGGCCATTATGTATATGACGTATGCCGTCTTCCGTCTAACGGCTTACTGCACGATATGACTACGCACCAGCGTCCAGGTTTGGGGCTGGTCGTTATACCAGGTGCGCTGGCGTACGATCCCCACGTGCGGGGCCCAATAGTAGTGCGAGGGCCAGCCGTACTCGGACCGATCACTCAAGGGGATGTTTACCTCCAGCACGTCGGCATAGGTCGTGTTCCCGATTGGGACGGGCGCGGTGTGCCAGTAGGACTTTAGCTCTCCGAACAGGTAGCCCACGGGGGCCTGATCCCGGGCGATACGGTAGGGAAAGACGGTGGTGCTGCCCTCATCGGCCGTGCTGTTGGGCAGGGAGAGGCCGCGCCGAATAGTCCAGCACGGATAGCCGCTGATCGAAGCATCCTCTGGAATCGAGAGCCCGCAGGTGCGAAACACGCTATAGACCCGCTCCGGCCCGCCCCGGCTCGACTGGGTCAGCAGGCGGAAGTTCTCGTACTTCTCATTGACGCGGTTATACTGTTGGTCCCAGCGCCGGGTCACGAAGGCTTCGCGGTGGGTGACCCAGACGCTGTCGAGTTGGCGGGAAGCCGAGTCCTGGTAGATCCAGTAGGTGCCGGGCTCAAACAGGGTGTAGGCCTTCAACTCGGTGGGCAGGGGCATGGCCTCGGGCTCGGGTTCGGGTTTTTTGCAGGCGAAGGGGACGACGAGCAGCAACGAGAGCCACCGCCAGCGGTTCATTGCGACAAAGGCTACAGACAAGCAAGGGGTATCCATACCTAAGGCTGGGCGTAACAACCGTGCCACCTTGGTGCGGGGCCGTCAACCGATAAAGGACGCCGTACCCTTGCTTTTGCGAAAGCTGCGCTAGTTAGACAAAAGGCAGAAAACGGGCTGCTGCCAGCCGGTCTGGATTCTGAGAATAGTTGCTTAACATAACGTATGTTATATCCGTCTTGAATTTATCCTACTTAGGGCGTGAACCAAGCGTAGGCTTCTGGGAAGAGGTGTCCGAGAAGATCTTTTATGTCAATCAACTATTCCGCGAAAGTAGATAAAAGGTAGACCCGCCGTTTCTACTTTTTGTCTAACTAGCGCGTTTTCCAGAATAACATGCGTCGTATCTTTTCGCCTCTTTCCCTCGCCCTACCTGTATGCGGCGCGTAGCCCTCTTCCTGTTTGCCTTTCGTGCCCGTGCCGGGGCCTGTTACCAACAAGTTGTGCTTCCTGCTAAAAAACAAAATGAATATTCAAGAAGGATTTAAAATTGACGAACCCGGTATTTTCATTCCCTGGGGCATTGACGAACATATGTTGACTCAAAAATTGAATGGGCACGGCTATAACCATGTAACAACCGGCTATTACACCATCTCATGCAAATCCTTGAATGGCCTGAACTGTATGCTTGGATTTCACTTCGAACCAAGAAAAGATGGGTTCTTAAATGAATTAGAATTTTTTAGGACGGATTATAGTGACCCAGGGAAATCATTCACTGAATTCCAATCCTATTTTGAAGCTGAATTTGGGAAACCGACTTTGGAAGCAAATGGAAACGAAGGATTTAAAAATTATGCCTGGAATCTCGATACCGTTCAAATAGTTCATTATGTATTCGACCGATTTGGGCCAGAAGAACACATGAGAATCAAAAAAATAAACAAGTCCGAAAGCACCACAACCGCTAAAAGCAAGCGGGCGGATAGTATTAAAAGAAACGATAATATAGTAACTAACCTTTGGTCACGGCTGATCGGCAAGTAGCTGTCAATCCCGCCTGCTCATAGCCGCGGCCCGTTATGGGGACGGTGCTCGACGAAGCAACTGGGCTACCCGTGCGCCCCGTGCTCATGGCAAAAAAGAACACGAACTCGGATCAGATAACGACGGATTCCGCGGGACGCTTCACCTTGTCATCTATCGCTGGCGGCTGGCGCTGTCCCCAAGTGACCCTTGTGGTCGAAGCCCGGCCCTATCAGCCGGTGGAAATCAGCATGCCGGCTGGGGGCAAACAAATGATTTATCTTTCTTCCTTGTCCCGCCGTCTACCGAAAGGAAGCGTGAAGCACTTGAATTAAGCCTTGTGCTTCACATAATGCCGTTTATACGACGAAAGGAGGCTGCACGAGCCCTTCGACGACTGGTGATTCGGCATTTTTTGGCGGCCCTGCAACCCAAAAGAACGCTAGCGTCTCTCCAGGGAAAGACGCTAGTGCACCTTTTCCATACAACCCGATGAAATTGCTGTATTCCTGGGCCGTGGGCCTGCTGGGCTTGACTGCCTGCTCCAAAGAAAATAACGTCACTCCTCACCTTCAGGCAGCTTTTAACCAAGAAGTGACGCTGCGCTATTCCCAAACCGCCAGCCTGCCCGACCTGCAGGCCCCTGAGTTGACGCTTACCCTGGAAGACGTGCTGGATCAGCGGTGCCCGCCCTGCTTTTCCCCGGGCACGGTCCAAGCCGTCCTGGCGGTCCAGAGCCAGAACGGCGAGCGGCAAGCCGTCCGGCTGTGTTTGGGGTGTGGTAGCGCTACCGGGCTGAGTGATTCGGCGGCGGTGCAGGCGAATAATCAGCGCTATGTGCTGACCCTGCACCAGGTCACGCCCGTGGACACCGGCAGCGGCGGCAACGGCCCGAAAAAAGACAAGCAAGCGGTGCTGACCGTCCAGCGATAAGTGGGAGCCCCGACTCTGCCGTGGCTGCGCGCCGTCCTGACGGGCCTCGTCCTGCTGGCCACCACCGGCTGGGCTGCGGCCCAGCTGCCCGCCTCGCAGTGGTATTTTGGCCGGCAGGCGGGGCTGGATTTCCGGCCGGGTAGGCCGGTGCCCCTGACCGATGGGCAGCTTACGACCTTCGAGAGTTGCAGTAGCCGGGCCGACAGTCTGGGTAATTTACTTTTTTACACCAATGGGCTGACGGTCTGGAACCGTCAGCACCAGGTAATGGCGGGCGGTACTGGGCTGCCGGGCGACGTGTCAGCCGCCCAGTGCCTGATTGTGCCGCAGCCCGGTCATGGCGACGTTTACTACGTGTTTTTGCCGGCTGAATACAATCAACCCACCGGGTTTCGCTACGCCCGGGTGGATATGCGCCGGCAAAATGGCTTGGGGGAGGTTGTCCTCCGCCAGGGGCTACTCCACGGCTCTTCTACTGAGCGCGTGACGGCCATCCCCCACCAAAATGGGCACGACCTGTGGATACTGGGCCACGAGCGCGACTCGGATGTGTTCTTTGCTTACTTGCTCACGGCGCAGGGGATCACCGCTCCCCCGGTGCTGAGTCGTGACGGCTTTGTCCACCAAGGCAGCCAAGTCGTGGGCCAATTGAAAGCGTCACCGGACGGGCGGCGGCTGGCCCTTACGGCGGGCACCTTTACTCCGCCCCCCGGGCAAAGCCGGGCCAGCGTGGAACTACTGGACTTCGATCCGGCCACGGGCCGCCTGACGAATCCCGTCCTTCTGCCCCCAGCCGTGCTGACTAGCTACGGGGTAGAGTTTTCCCCGGACGGGACCAAACTCTACGTCACGGATCCTTCGGCGTCAGCGCTTTTCCAGTACGATCTGACCGCCGCCAACCTCGCCGCCTCGGCGATGCCAATTGAGGATGCCTCGGTCGCAGGACAGGCCCTCAGCGCCAAGTTCGGCCTCCAACTGGGCCCCGACGGCCGAATATACGTGGCCCATACCGACCAGGCGGACCGGACCCTGGGCGTGATTACGGAGCCCAACCGTCGCGGGGGCCTGTGCGCGTACGTGGATCAAGGAGTGAGCTTGGGGGGGCGCCAATCCTGGCACGGCCTGCCCTCGTTTATGCAACGGGATCTGTGGTACTTCACCGGGCAGGGCACGTGCCAGGGAAGTCCCTATGCCTTTACGCTACCTATCACCTATGGGGCTGACTCCGTGCGTTGGGACTTCGGAGACCCGGCCAGCGGGCGCAACCAGTCCACTTCAGTAGCGCCCACCCACGTCTACGCGCTGCCCGGCCGTTATCTGGTCACGCTCACGCTTTTCCTGCCCGGCGGCTACCCCTTCGCTATCCGCCGCTACATGGCCGTGGCCCCGCGCCCGGTGGTCAGCCTGGGCCGGGATACGGCCCTATGCCCCGGCCAAGCCCTGGTGCTGACTGCTGCCCAGGCCGCCACCTATCGCTGGCAGGATGGCTCCACCGCCGCCACCCTCCGGGCCCAGCAGCCGGGCTGGTACTGGGTGGAGGTGACCAACGCGGCCGGCTGCACTACCCGCGACTCGCTGCGGCTCACCGCTGCGCCCGTGCCCCAGGTGCGGTTAGGCGCGGATACGGTACTCTGTGTGGGGCAGGCCCTGACCCTGCGGCCCCGCACCCGAGAGGCGGGCACCCGCTACCGCTGGCAGGACGGATCCACGGGCGCGACGCTGCTGGTCAACCAGCCCGGCACCTACTGGCTGGAAGGCACTAACGCGGCCGGCTGCAGCCAGCGCGACTCGCTGCGCCTGTTCTACTTGACCCCGCCCACGATCTACCTGGGCCCCGATACGGCCCTGTGTGCGAGCCCCGAGCAGCCCTTCGTCCTGGATGCCACGCTGCCGGGTGTGCGCTACCGCTGGCAGGACGGCTCGACGGCGGCCACTTTCACCCCCACTCAGTCAGGCACGTACTGGGTGACGGTGTCCACGCCCGTGTGCAGCGCCACGGACTCGATCCGGGTGCGCCTCTACGACTGCCGCCAGCAGGTGTTTGTGCCCAACATCATCACCCCCAATGGGGACGGGCGCAACGACCAGCTGCACATCACCGGGCTGGGCACGGCGGCGTGGTCGCTCAGCCTGTTCAGTCGCTGGGGGCAGGCGGTGTTCCGCACCGAGCACTACCAGCAGGACTGGGACGCGGCGGGCCTGCCCGCGGGCAGCTATTACTACCTGCTGCAGGAGCCCACGACGCACCGCAAGCTGGTCGGCTGGGTGGAAGTTGTGCACTGAGTTCTCCCTGGCGCGGGGCCGGATCAACCACTTGCGGAGACACCCGTTAGTTACGGAAGTTGCCGAAGCTACCTAACATAATGCGGGTGACTGTTGCAAAACACCCAACAGGGAATCCAGGCGGTTGCCTGGGCGACAACTAGCGGCAAAAAAGACTGAAGGAGCGTTCCTTGTTGGCTGCCGAGGGGACTCACTGATCTGTTTGCCGCTACTGCCAGACTTTTGCAACAGCCACGCGGCTTATACAACTACTTTCGTGACCAAACGAGCCATAGCCCCTCTGTTCCGCCCCCCCTACCTTTTGACTGTGGGATGCCGCCCCTACAAAGCTTTGCGGACGCCCCCAATACCCTCCCATTCCCTCGGTCAAGGTTGTGCGCCATGCCTCCCCTCGCTGGTTTGTAGCGTATGACGACGATCGCTCGTGCTAATTCTCGGCCGAAAAGAACCTCCCTATGACCTCATTTGATGATGAACGATCAGGTGAAATACAATAGGAATAAGGTGAGTAGAATGCCCTTCTCAGGCCCTATCCGAAAGACGATGGCGGTTTAAATCACCCTTTCGCCGAACGGGCTGCTGCGGGCTAGCGGGGAGCGCTAGCCAATTCCCCTGCCTTAGGAAGTCCTTTTCATAACGTATAAAACACTGATAATCACCTGCCCATCTTCCTTCATGGCCAGCAGTAAAGTCTGAATTGCCGACATGTTGAGTTGTGGCTTCCCGGCCCAGCGGGTAGGTTTACGGTGGGGTGCACCACGGCTCCTCCTCACGCGCCGCTCATGCCGAAGTACTACGCCCGTTTTTTCTTCCGATCGGGCCGCAGCGGTGCCGCGCGGCCCCGCACCATACCCCGGCACACGGCCCTGAAGGCCTTGCTGATCGGGCTGCTGCTGGCCGGTCCGGCCTGGCGCCCCGCGCAGGCGCAAGCGGTCGTTCCCCCCTGGGAAGTGGCCGTGGCGCTGGGCCGGGACCAGACCCCCTACATCCGAGCGCTGACCACCGACGAGGCGGGCAACCTCTACCTGGCAGGCTTTTTTTACGATTCCCTGCGCCTGGGCGACCAGCTGCTACGTAGCCGCGGCGGCCGGGACGGCTTTATCGCCAAATGGAATCCCTCGACGACCCGCTTTGAGTGGGCCCAGCAACTGGCCGGCGCTGAAAATGAAGAAGTGATCACCCTGGCGACCGCCGACAGTAGCGTTTATCTCACCGGCACCTTCACCAGCAGTAGCGTGCGCCTGGGCACGCTCCTCCAGGCCGCGCAAGGCGGCACCGGCGATGACAACGCCTTCGTGGCGAAGCTCTCGGCGACCCGCACGGGCCCGGTGGCCACGTGGCTGCAGCTGATCGGCGGCGGGGGCGCGGTGCTGAACACGCTCGCCGTCGCGGCCCCCCACGTGTATGTGGGGGGCGCCTGCTACGGGCCGCTGCGCTTTGGCCGCACCCAGCTAGCCGACCGCCCAAGCCTTGGGGGCCTCAACGCGTTCGTGGCCAAGCTGACCGATACCGGCCCAAGCGCGCGCCGCGAGTGGGCCCATGCCGCGGGAGGCGCCCTGAGCGCGCTAGCCGTGGGGCAGCAGGGGCTTTTTCTGGCGGGTTCGTTCCGCGGGGTAGCCGGCGAGCTGAGCCCGGAAGCCCTGCCCACGTCGGGTAACGGCAACCGCTACCTCTACGTGGCCAAGCTGGTCGATACTGGCGCCGCCGGCCTGCTGAGCTGGGTACAGCCTGCGGCCTACGCCCAGTCGGCCTGGGTGAGCGCGCTAGCTGTGCGGGACAGCAGCGTCTATATCGGGGGCAGTTTCTTTGATAAAACGCTGCGCCTAGGCACCAGCGTGCTGACCAATGCGCGCCACGGCGGCGGCACGGATATCTTTGTCGCCAAGCTCACCGATACCGGCGCAGCCGGCCGTTTCACCTGGGCCCAGCGCCTCGGCGGCCAGGGCTACGACGAATGCCAGGGGCTGGCCGTCAACGAGACCGGCCTCTACCTGGCGGGTGAGTTCGGCCATTCCCTGGACGCTGGCCCCGGACGCGTGGCTTCCGTGGGCGGGCAAGACCTGCTGGTAGCGCAGCTGCGGGATGCGGGCCCCACGGCGACCGTCGCCTGGGCGCAGTCGCTGGGCAGCCCCGCCAACGACGCCGCCTGGGCCATTGCCCTGCGCGGGCCGCGCGTGTACGTCGCTGGCCACTTGGTGACGCCCATCCGGGTAGGGGCCGGCCCCTTGGTGGAACATTCGTTTGTGGGTCTGCTGCGGGCGCCCGTTCCAGGCCCGGAGCGGGCAGCCGGGTCGCCCGTCGCCCTGGAGCTGTACCCCAATCCGGCCCGCGGCAGCGTCAGGGTAGCGTTAGCGGCGTTGGCTGGGGGCACGCAAGCCACCCTCACGCTCGTCAACGCCCGGGGGCAGGTCGTGCGCCGGACAACGCAGACCGTGTCCGAGACTGGCCTTGACTACGCCTGGTCCCTGGCGGAGCTATCGGCGGGCATATATCTGCTCCAGGTGCAAGCCGGGGCCACCCGTCTCAGCCGCCGGTTGGTGGTGGAGTGAAGAGACGGTCACGCCTACGAGTAAATAATACGCAGTGACGCGTATCCGACTGCTATTGATTAGCGCGTACAGCCGTCCACAGGGCCTGGTTAGCGCTCCTAGTCGCAGGCAGTTGCCGCTTAAGAACAAACCCCCTAGGCTATTGACCGCGTTTTGCAACAGCCACGGCCATTCTCGGACACTGTTGCCGCAGGGGTCAGCCTTTTTCTAGTCCCTCCGCTCGACCTCTCCATCTCTTTCCTGTTGTGGCTCTTCCTGCTCGCGCCTGTCGGGTGTAGTGCCGCGGGTCGCCTACCCGGGCCTGGCGTAGCCGGCCCGCGGGGGAGTAGCGGAAGCGCGCAGGGAGGCCCGACCGCCAAATACGGTCAGAATATTGCACAGCTCGTCCCGCCACTGCTGAGCCGGCAGATCGGGTAGGTGTGCTCCCTGCGGGCGGCCACCGCGCCGGCTGCTTCGGCCGCCCGGTGTTGTTTTCCTTCCTTGTTATGCTGCTACGTCTACTCCTTTGCCTGTCCTTACCTGTCCGCTGCTGGGTCCGCGGGGCCGCCCTGCTCGGGGCCTGCCTACTGGGGGCCGGACCGGGCTTACCCGCCTCGGCCCAGATCCTAACCACTCAGTGGGAGAAAACCCTGGGGGCCCCGCAGGGGGGTTTGCTGCACCGTGCGCAGCAAACCCGCGACGGCGGCTATCTGCTCGGGGGCACGAGCAGCTCCGCAGTGGGAGGAGATAAGAGCCAGCCCAGCCAAGGCTACAACGATATCTGGATCGTCAAGCTCAATGCCCAGGGCACCAAAGTCTGGGATAAAACCTACGGAGGGGACAAGGACGAGTACGTAAGCGCCGTGCAGCAAACCCACGATGGCGGCTATCTGTTGGGCGGGACCTCCAAGTCCGGCGTGAGTGGGGACAAGAGCCAGCCCAGCCAAGGCTATGATGATTACTGGATCGTCAAGCTCGATGCCCAGGGTAACAAAGTCTGGGATAAAACCTATGGGGGGCACTTAAGTGATTATGTGCGGGCGCTGCTAGTTACCCCCGACGGGGGCAGCCTGGTCGCCGGCATGACCACGTCCGGCCGCAGCGGGGATGTCACCCAGACCGGCCCGGGCCCCGCGGATTACTGGCTCCTCAAACTCGACGCGCAGGGCAACAAAGTCTGGGACCGCACCCTGGGCACCAGCATGGCCGACCATTTGGAGGCCCTGGTGCCCACGCCCGACGGGGGCTACCTGCTGGGCGGGAGCACGGATGCGGGCATCGACGGGGATAAAACGCAAGCCGCCAATGGTCGCCGCGGAATGCGGGACTACTGGCTGCTCAAAGTGGATGCCCTGGGTCAGCGGCAGTGGGACCGCAGCTTCGGGGGGAGTGAAGATGAATACCTCAAAGCGCTGGTGGCCACGCCCGACGGGGGCTACCTGCTGGGGGGAAGTTCCGACTCGTCGCCCGGCGGCGATAAAACCGAGGCCCGGGTGGGTGCCGGAGACTACTGGGTGGTCAAAGTCGACGCCCAGGGCACCAAGCAGTGGGATAAAACGGTCGGTCGCCCCCACGAAGACGTCTTGCGCGGGTTGCAGGTCACGGCCGAGGGCGGGTACCTGCTGGCGGGCGATTCGCGCGCCCACGAGAACGGGGGCACCGACATCTGGCTGGTGCACCTCGACGCCCGGGGTCAGGTGCTGGCCGAGCGCACCTTGGGAGGGGATAAGGAGGATCTGCTCATGGATCTGCAGCCCACCAGTGACCAGGGGTTCGTGCTGGGGGGCTGGTCGCCGAGTGGCTCCAGCCAGCCCCCCCAAGCTCACCATGGCTACTGGGTCGTCAAGCTCCGGGGATCCGCCGCGCCTATCCAGGCCCAGATCAGCGGTGAAACGGTGCTCTGCCCGGGGGGGGAGGTCGCGCTGACGGCCCTGACGAGCCCAGGGGCGACCTACCACTGGAGCACGGGCGCTACCACCTCGACCCTGGTCGTGAAGCAGCCCGGGCTGTACACGCTGCGGGCCACCTTTGCCGACGGGCGCCAGCTGACGGCCTACCACGTGGTCACGGCCTTCACCGCCGCCCTGCGGATCCAGGGCGACTCGCTGCTGGGGCCCGGCCAGACGGTGGAGCTGACGGCCACGACCACAGGGGCCACGGCCTACCAGTGGAGTACGGGGGCCACCACGCCCACGCTGCGCGTCAGCCAGCCCGGCACGTATTCTGTGCGGGTCACCTATGCGGGGGGCTGCACGCAGCAGGGGAGCCGCGTCATTACCCGGGCCCAAGGGCCGCCCGAACTCCCCGCTACCGGGCCGCCGCCCGGGCTCCCCGCCGGGGAGCCCGCGGAGCTGCGGATTCCCAATCTGATCACGCCCAATCAGGACGGGCGCAATGAGCGCTTCGTGATCCCGGGCCTGGCGCAGCAGGCGTGCTCCCTGGAGGTGTACACCCGCTGGGGGCAGCGCGTGTTCCAGCAGGCTCCCTACGCCCACGAGTGGGGAGCGCAGGCCGCCGCCGGGGTTTACTACTATGTGCTGCGGCTGACCAGCACGGGGACCGTCTACCGGGGCTGGCTGGAAGTGATCCGCTAGCGGGGGCCCGGCAGGCGTAGCCGATTACGCGTGGTCTTCCAACCGCCGTATCCGGTAACGCCCCTTCCCGGTGAGGGAAGCAGGGCGGGCGGCATCGGCTCGGCGCCTCCACGTTGCCCGGATGGCTTCCCGGTTTCACGGGGCGCTGAACCATAGCTCGTCGCAATGCGGTGCATCCAGTAGCAAAACAGGTTTCTAGGAGCAGCAAGAAAGAGCCCTATTGCTTTCTCAGGCTTACCGCTAAACGTAATGGCCTTTATACGACCGAGAGCCTCGGTCCATGCAACCTTCCGGCCGGCGGCGGGCTCTGCTGCTTACCGGGCCTACTCCTGCTCGCTCGCTAGCTAACCTACTAGGATGATGACCTATTCTACCCTGTGTGCGCTCGTCCTGCTGGGGAGCGGGCTGCTGACCTTCACCGCGTGCGACAAGAACGACCCCGAAAGCTGCACGTCCTCGGTAGTGCCGGTGCCGGCCGACACCTACGTTTTCCCCATCGTACCGGGCACGCCCGCCTGGGCCACCTTTCAAACCGGGGCGGAGATGGTAGCAGCCTGCCAGCTGCCCGCGGCCACGCTGCCGCGCATCTCCACGGCCGGCTTAGTCGCTACTTGCTTAACCTATCCGTTGTTGGGGAATATGCTCGCCGCCAATTCGCTGCAACGCGGTACGCGGGCGCAGCTAGCGAACTTCAATGGCTTCGGCGAATTGCAGCAACGCCCCCAAGCCGCAGCCCTGCTGCTGGAACGCTACCAGCAAATGCGGCCCGCTTGTTTACCGGAGAAAAAACAGGCCGGGGATTGGGGGGCTTACACGTTTGAGTTCATGTACCTGGAGATGATCCTAGCCCAGGAGGAGTATCTGGCCCAGTTGTCCTCCCGAGAGCGCCGCTCGCTCGTGCGCGAAGCGTTAACCACATACGCCGAGAAGCAGCGGCACGGCGACGTATATGGCGTGTTGGGCTACATGACCACGGCCTTCGTGATGGCCCGCGTCATGTAACAGGAACAGTATGCACCCTTTCTGGCGACGGTGAGGACCAATCCGGAGATGCAGCTGTTCGTGGCCGAGGTACAGGTGCTCGCAAACTCGCAGACGTTGGCTATCGTCCTAGAACACGCTAAAAACTTTACGCAACCGTAGATTTGCTCGCGGATGAACACGGTGCACCCACTGGGGACGGACTGCAGGATCTACTTCCTGTGGCAGAAGAGGGGGTGTTGAGGGAACAGTAAGGACCAGGGATTCGGGAGGCGTGCGCTTCTTCCAGCATGAAATTGGTCATTTACATGGCGGAATCTTATTCCTCCCTTTTCCTTTTCAGCAACCTTAAGTTACGGCGGGTAGGCGAACATAGGATAATGGCCTTTCTAAGACAAAAATCCCTTACGTAAAGCAACGTTTCTAAGGGTGATTGGCGGCGAAGAAGGCAATCATTCAGTGCGCCCTATCACTAGGTCGGGAGCGGCGACAAAGCACCTGATCGACGCACCTTGGCTAGTCAATAGGCCAGCCTACAAATCGCGCCCACGCAGCCACGAAAGATACGCGGTGGGATCCTGCGTGTCTTTCGTGGCTGCGTGGGCGCGGCGATACCACCCACCAGAATACCTGGGAGACTGCTCGAACGAGTGGCAGATGCAGAAAGGATTGTAAGCCGGTCGCTACATAAGCAGTTACAGCACCAGTAGATGACCCGTATAGGGGCTGCCATCAGCCGTAGTGGCACGTAGGGTGTAGCGTCCCGCGGGCAGGCCCCGCACCGAAATGGTCGCGTTCGGGGCAACCATTTCGGTGCGCGCTGCCCGGCCCGCGGCATCGAGCAGCTGCACGCTGCGGCCGACGAGCACGTCTGCTACCTGCACGGCGTCAGAAGCTGGATTAGGGTACACGGGCAGCGCCTGGGCTACGGGGCGGCCCTGTTGCGTTGCCAGAACCGTGTTGCCTAAATGCGCTAAAAAGGTTTCCTGCGTGGCGGTGGTACTGAGCGTTAGGGAGCCAAAGGAGCAGGTATTCGCAAAGCGTCCCACAAGGTAGGCATTATCACGGGCGTCAAAGCCCAAGTGCAGACCGTAATCGAGTCCCGGACCTCCGGCCTGCTGCACCCAGCGAACCTGTCCCTGGGGGGTGTAAGCGGCCGCTACTATATCCTGGCGGCCGGCACTGGTGAGCGTGCCTGAACCCAGCCGGGCCACCTCCGCAAAGTAACCCGCGACATACGGGTTGCCGGCCGCATCCAAGCTTACACTGAATAAGTTGTCGGAGGCAGGACCACCCACCGATTGCACCCACTGCAAGGCCCCTTGCGGGGAGTACTTGACGAGGCTGCCATCTAGGTTGCCGGCTCCCGCTAGCGTGGTGCTCCCAAACGTAGCGCTCCCCGTAAAAGAAGCGGTTACATACAGGTTTCCGGTGGCATCGACCACCCCCTGATTGACCAAATCCTCGTCCACCCCACCGAATTGCTGGACCCACTCGAACGTGCCCTGCGCGCTATACTTGGCCACCAGCACGTCCCCCTTGCCGCGGCTGGTAAGCGTGGTCGTCCCGAAGATGGGGCTTTGGGTAAAGGTATTTAGAATATAGGTGTCGCCCGTGGGGGATATCGCTAGTTTGGGATAGGTATAGGAGACACCAACGCTACTCGTGAAAGGGGCATACTGGAAGGCGGGAAGCAAGGACTGCAGCGCGCCGGTCGCCGCCGAAAGGCGGGCCAGAAATACCCCTGCTAGGTTCGGGACATTGATGGTCGTGGATTCGATCGTAAATGGATTATTGAAGTAACCCGTCAGGTACACCGTGCCCGCCGCATCGATTTTAATGCCTCCGCCCACGGCGGTGTTATTCGGCGGGGTACTTCTACTCTGCTGCGCCCATTCGGGGGTACCCTGCGGCGAATAGCGGACGACCATGACCTTGCTCACGGTAACATTGCCGCCGACTAAGGACACATTGTTGCCCAGGGCCATCGAGCCGGAGAAATCACCCGTGACATAGGCATTACCGGCCGCATCTACGGCGACGTCCGACACGTAATCCGAGCCAGGGGAGCCTACCTGGCGTACCCAGGCCAGCGCCCCAGCGGGCGTGTATTTGGCGAGGTAGCCGTCGGTGTTACCCGCGCTGGTGAGCGTCGTGCCAGCGATGGTCGTTGTCCCATCAAAATTCCCCGTTTCGTAGGTGTTGCCGAAGGCATCCACTGTGGCCACGGCACCATAGGTAGCGGTAGGTCCGATGGCGCGGACGCTGGACCACGCGGGCGCTGTTTGGGCCCCCGCCGTAAGGCTGAACAAGCTACTGGCTATCCCGCCCAGGGTACGAATTAGGAAGGAGGGGGTAAAGGATTTAATCATCTATAAAGGGACTGGTGACAATAAAAATGCAAACGATCGATAAGGACCCCGATGACCTCACTAGCACGGGGTGGAGACGCGACGGCCCCACGCTCTTTCCTGCGCCGAAGCAGCGGAGGAAGCGTAAGTAGGGGGAGAGTACCGCGATGCCTGCTTCCGTGCGGCGAAGTAACAGCATAGGGAGGAGCAAATCTACTAGCGGTGGTACTTATTCGGGTTTGGTGCCTCACACCCCAATCAGGACACATTGAAGGCAGCTATAACCGGTATTATGTAAAGAAAACATTCCGCGAAAGCAGACAGGCTGACAGACGCCCCTTTTCTACTTTTTGTCTAACTAGCATCCCTTTGATAAAAGCAAGTAGAGCGCTCGTTTCCATCCTTCATCATGCCCCCAGCTAAACGCTTTCCTCCCCGTACCTTCTTAGGGGCTATGGCCCTCTACAATGCCATAGGAGGAGGTCTAGGAATACTCTTAGCGCTCGTGGCTACCTTGGTTGCCCTGCAACAGAAGGAGGTTGAGTGGGCTACCCTCTCTTGCTTGTATTTCGTCGGGGCGTATGGCGTGGGCATGTATTCCTATGTAGCGTATCACCGGCGGCAGGATCCCACGTGGATCGGCATCTATGCCCTGTTACAGCTGCCCGTGCTCACCTACGAGGGACTACAGTATGCGCTCAATAATGGGGTTTGGTTCCTCGTGGGCCTGAAGGCCCCAGCCAACCTGACCCTGCAGTTTGACCTCTACACCATCAAGTTTAACTTTTCGCTGGAGAGTTCAGAGCCGACAGTTATCGGGGTGAATATGATCTCCTGTCTCACGCTCTATTATCTCTTTGTACGCTATAAACCGCCAATTTCAGCGCCTACCGAAGGGGGTAGCTCAATTTCTAATAGCTAAACTTACTAATTGAACGGGTTTAACATAATGCGGATTATCCGACTAAAGGAGGCTGCGCGGGTCCTTCAACGATAGGGGGGGCGGTGGTTTTATGTGGCGGCCCTGCAACCCTACAGAACGCGCGTGTCTCTCCGGGGAAAGACTATATTGCACCTTTTCTATACGAGACGATGAAATTGCTGTATTCTGGGGCTGTTGGCTTGCTGTGCGTGGTGGCCTGCACGAAAGAAAAGAACACGACCCCCATCCTCGATGCGGCCTTTAACCAGCCCTTCACGCTGCGCTACACCCAGCGCGCCAGTCTACCCGACCAGCAGGCGCCCGAGTTGATCGTGACCGTGACCGACGTGCTGGATAAGCGCTGCCCGTCCTGCGGGGACGGCGGCTTTGTCACCACTGACTTGCGCGTAGAGGATCAGCAGGGCAGTGCGCAAACGGTGACGCTGTGCTTGTACTGCGGCCCCGAGATCAGCGATACGCTCACGCTGCGGGCCAACCGCCGCCGCTACGGGCTGAGGCTGCACCAGGTGACCCCGGCCCCCCTGGCGGGGCCCGCCTCCCTGAAGAAAGAAGAGAAGCACGTCGTCCTGTCGGTCCAGCGGTGAGCCCTGCGGCCGTTTATTGTTTGACATAATGGCCATTCTAAGACACCCTAATAGTTATTGACGTAGGTCTGGGGCCAAGGAGGTAGAAAAGAAGCGGCCCTCTTTCGCGAATCGAATCTCATAGTAGACCCGTTCCTTTTTCTGCTTTAACCATACTTGAGCCTGGCGATGTTCGAAGGGATATGTATCAATCGTGATGATCGCTTCTTTATGCGGGAAATACAGGGCGGGGTACTCGTTGCGCACTACTTGGCCTTGTAACTTCACATACCAGTCCTGGTAATACAGATTAACCTGCGTGAGCGAGTCCTGCAGCTGGGGAAAGCTCAGCTCTTGGTCAATGGGCTTGACCAGGAACGTATCTGTCTTGGTCATAAGCTCCATATACAAGGCGTTATCGACCGTGCCTCTATCGGCTACGACAGAATCAATAAACACGCTCAGCTTCGCAGTCCCGGCTACCTTGTAATGACTATACTGGGTGGTCCTGGGTTCCCGGTCGCACGAGGTGCCCGTTACCAGGCTGATGAACAGGGCCACATAGAGGGCAGACGAGAAAGGACGCGAGGTGGAGTTCATTAAGGGGCCGGTACGCCTGCGCAGGAGGATACTCCCTGCTGCTACGGTGCTAGGGCGAGTAAAGATAGCGTAGGGCTGAGTGGCCAGCCCACCCGTATCATTCATCATGAGCTACTCTCCTAAGGGGCAGCCGCACAAGCTGGGATTCGCACTCCTCGTATCTGATGGGGGGGGTAATTATCGGTTTCGTCACGAATCGTTACTCTTGTAGTCGGGCGGGAGTAATTTTCCTTCGCCGAGTCCTTTCGAGCAGCTAACTAAGAAGTATGCGTACCAAAGTCAGTATCGGGGCCATTCAGCCGCTCGCTCTCAAATGGATGGCGTTTCTGTTCACCGCCGGTATCTGTGCGCTGGTGACGGTAGGGTTCGTGGGGTCGGCCAAGCCGGGGTACTGGTTCGGCTTGATCCTCGTTGCCCTCCTGCTCGCTTACAGTTACTTTAAGACGCTACACACGGCCAATATCTACGTGTGCGATTCCCATTTCCTCATCGAGCACGCCATCCAAGGCACCCTTCAAAAGGACCTGGGGCTCTATCGTCACATTGAGTCGGTCTATTTTTTTGCCTACCGAGTGGTGTTTAGCGATGACACCCACTACTACTTCTTACCCAGTTTTAAGGGCCTGTGGCAAGACTTCACCAAGGACAGCCAGGGGTATTCGAACTACGTGCGCCGCCTGATCGGAAACGCTCCATCTACGACTCCCAGTTCGGAGCCTGCCCCATCAGCCGTGGGCTAGCCCAGCGCTTGGCGAGAAGAGAACAACAAGCTTGGATAAGGGAAAGCAAGTAGCGACTTAAGCGGGACGCAATTATGAGTCTAGTAGTAAGGAAGTCGTCCCCATAGCTAGTGGCTTACCTAAGTCGTTGCTAAACATAAAAGACCTTCTCGGACACAGTGTCTTAAAATGCCCATTTAGGTTAGCCAGCAAACGGCTGCGGGGGCTCCGGCGATGTTTCCAGTCCAGCGAGTTTTGGATGGCATGTGTTGATGCGTTATATTAAAGAATGTTCACTTTACAATATTGCTTGCAACTAAGTTGATGTTACCCTGCTCTACAAGTTCAAGCACGTACTTATTCTCAACTTCATACTCGTATGAAAACTCCAATTCTTACCTGTCTTCTAAGTATTCTATTATTCACGAGCAGTAGTTGCGAAAAGGAAGATTCACCAACCTCTTGTGCAACACAAAGCCCAGTAGTAAGACAGGTAAAGGATGCGGAGGGGGTTATTGTATTCAATTCTGAGATGGACAGATACCTTATTTACTCATCTCAACCAGGAACCATTGACGTCGTAGCCATCGGAGTAGTATGCGGCGATTTGCCCGAGGGGCTAAAGCAAGTGGGAAAGGAAGTTGTTTTTAGTGGCATTTATAAGAACTATACGCCTGCATCCATGCCCCCAGTCGGCCACACGTGGTATTACTTAGAACTCTCCAAAGCAGAGTTGAAAGGGGGGAACTAGTAAAATCTCTAGGGCAGGTACTTCCACCAATGGGTTGGAACTTGCATTACTGTAAAATATCAGAAGTAGACAAAAGGCAGAAAACGGCGTTGTGCTAGGCTGTTTGTTTTCTAAAAATTGTCGCTTAACGTAATTGGAGTTATACCCCCGTCCGCGGAAAAGTAGTAAAAGAGGCATATGAACAACCAAAGCAATAAGTTTGGATATTACCAGTGCCCTTGTTGTGCGTACTATACCTTTCAAGAGCCCGCTACGGGACATTATGATATTTGTCCCGTCTGCTATTGGGAAGATGATCCAATTCAACACGCGGATCCTGCGTACGAAGGCGGGGCCAATCAAGTGAGCTTAAACCAAGCGCGGATCAATTATAGGGACTTAGGCGTGACAGAACCGCCATTTAAACGGTACGTGCGCCCTCCCAAACAGGAAGAACTACCCGATGAGCGATAACCTATTTTGTTTATCTCATAAGGTCCGATAAAGCTGCGTCATTAACCCTTATCCGTGAGCTGGCCTTTCTGGTTGAAGAGCACGATCAACAGGGCCAGCAGGGCTACCCCCAGGGCCAGATACGGCACCCACGTGCTCGCTGGGGTAGGCGCCGCAGCCGGTGGATGCTGGCGCCGATAGGCCACGAGGATCGCGTATTCGGTGAGCCACTGTTGCACAAACAGGGCGCGTTGCTCAGCCAGCTGCGCTTGGTAGAGCTGTTCCCGGGCCAGCGAGTCTGGGATGACCCGCGGATCCGGAGGTGGGAGCAGCAAGTAGGGCTCGGTCAGATTGCCCGAGAAGGTGCAAGCACTGAGCTCCAGGAGGTTGCCTGCCGCATCCAAGCGCGAATAAAAGATCCAGACCCCTTCTCGGACGAGGATCCCGCAGCTGCTATACTGATCATACCGGCCCTGGAGGAGGGGGCGCGGCAGCTGGCCTTTTAATTCCTCGAGCACCTGCACCTGGAACGTGGTATCCGTCACAGCGAACACTCGGCCTAGAAAGACGTGGGGAGTTTGCCCCAGCTTCTCTTGCATCAGCGCATAGGTCCAGCTTGTGCGTGACTTGCGGCATTCACAGGCCTGCGCAGGAAAGCTAGCGACAAGCAGCAGGAGTAGGAAAAATTTTCCAAGCATAGGGGAACAACGGTCAGGGGGAAAGCGAGGACAAGATAGGGGGCTATCGGATGACTGCTAGGACAGGAAATAAGGATCGATAAGCAGGGTCTTATGGATCCCTATACGGGAGGGTGTACAGTTGTTGAACGCTCCTCTCACACCTGTACAGCGTCCAAAGTCAGGACTGATAAGCTTCTGTTATCAGACCTTATCTGGTTCCTGTTCGTTCTGAGCAGGAGAGTGAAACGCTGCTAATCGTAAACCTGCTCGTGTCCTTCGAGGTGGCCTGCTGGAGCCTCGGGCGGAGGAGAAGCCCTTTAGTCCACTTGCCACCTGGGAATTAAATAATTTAATGGCCATTCCCAGCAGCTTTTAAGTCCAAAAGTGTCCGCTTGTCAGGGGCCCGCGGAGTTGCCGGTGAAGCTGCCAGCTTCTACCCCTGCTACAATTAAATTATTTAAGAGAAGCATTCTCCCAAAACGAAATGAGTCGTCTATTTGACAATTGGCATTTTACCACGGGACAGTCTTATAAGGGAGAAACTTCCTAAAGAAGACGAACTTCCTGTATTTCTATTGGAAGTTAAAGAAGTTAAAGAATTATAACTTTTAATAGTTCTTTCAGAAGTTAAAGAAGTCAAAGAAGTCAAAGAAGTTTAACTTCTTTGGCATGGCTAAGAAGTAAGGGAAGTTTAAATTCTCTATTATTACTTCCAGATCCAGTTTGAGCTCTGTACTATGAAGATTATTGTATTCGCCAATCATAAGGGCGGAGTAGGAAAGACAACTTCTACGCTTAGTGTTGCGCAGACACTGGCACGCGATGGTCATCGCGTGTTACTCATGGACTGCGATGCCCAGCGCAATCTCTCACTAGCCTTTCGTCTGCCTTCTGGTTATCCAGATCTAGGGCTGGTGTTAGAGAAAAAAGCGCAGCTGGCGGATATCGTTTTAGCGATTGAGGAAAACTTACACTTGGTGGCAGCTACTCCGGATCTCGACTTCTTGGAGAAGATGGTCGGCCAGCAGTTGGGCTACGAAAGCATCCTTCGCAAGGGATTAGCACCGTTACAGGATCGCTATGACTATTGCCTGATCGATACTCCGCCTTCTTTGTCTGCTCTTACATACATGGCCCTGGTGGCTTGCAATGCAGTCTTTATTCCTTGCCAGCCGGAATACTTTGGCTATGAAGGCTTAAACAAGCTTATACAAGCATGCGAGCGGGTAAAGGACTTGTATAATCCCAACCTGATCATTGGTGGCATCTTTTTTACCAAGTACAGCAGCAAGTACCGCAAAAAGCTTCACCATGACGTGGTCGCCCTAATTGACTCCAAGTATTCCGAGGCCAAACTTATGATGGAGACCACCATACGCGAAAACGTCTCGCTGGCGGAAGCCCAAATCAAAAAGCAAAGTATTTACCGGTGGGCGCCGGAGAGCAATGGCGCTACCGATTACGAATCGCTCACCCGAGAAATCATTGCCCGAGTATGAGTAAGCAAACCAAGAAACCAAGTTTTGGCGACGATCTAGATATGCCAGCACCGCCATTAACAAATGACGCGCGTTTGTATGGCGTAAACCGGGAGGTTGTACTACTTCCCCAATCCGTCGTTCCGGCTGACACATCTGTACCCCCAGCCCCTATTTCAACTGTGCCTACTGAGGAGGAGTGGCTTAAATTCAGCACTTTTTTGCGGCGCAGTACCTATGTGCGGCTAAAGCAGAGTGAGTATTGGGATCGGCTTGTACTGAAAAAGGCAGTCGACTCTGCGCTGTGTGCTTTTTTAGATGCTATGGATGGGGCTGATAGGCCTTTGCCCGAGGCTGAACAATACCGACTTAATGGCAAGAAACTCAAATAATTACAGTATAAAATAGCAATAAAAACGCGGCGAAAAATTTCGAGTTTGTGCTATTTTTTACTATTAGGGGCACTTGCTTTTCATGCCTACAAAATCGCCCTAAATAAGCTAGCTTTTTATATATACTACATTAGTAATTACAGGAGCCATAACTTATTGTCGTTGTGAGGTATGCAAAGGTATACACCTACAAAATCGCCCTCTCACGCCTACATAAACGACGATTGATACCTACACAATCGCCCCTTGACGCCTACAAAATCGCCTTCTCGCGCTTCATATGCCTACAAAATCGCCCTTGATTCCGGCTGTTGATAAAACGGTAGCACAACATAATGCTCTCATCAACTCGCGCTTCAGCTTTGTGCCCTTGGAGATGCGCTTATTCATCTCTTTACTTACCCGCATCGAGCCTGGAGACGAGCAGTTTCGCGAGCACTTTGTGCCTATGGCAGAAATAATCCATGAGCGTACCGGCGGTTCGGCATATGAGGAAGTAAAGCAGATGTGCAATAACATTACCTCGCGTCGGCTTTATATCGAGAAGCTGGTTGATACCCAGCAAGGCACTCGAAAACGGAGTAAGAAGCCCGATTTTGAGTTTATTCCGCTCATGGCCAAAGCTGCTTATGAGAGTGATCGAGGAGGAGTCGTGGCGTCCTTTAACCCGCTGATCATGCCCTATCTATTGCAGCTGCGGGAGAGTGGCAACTTTACCTTAGCGCAACTAGAGCAACTCAATAAGCTTAAAAGCTTTTATTCTTACCGCATTTACTGGTTACTTAAGGAGTACGCCACCTTTAGAGAGCGAACAATTACCATCGCTCAGCTTCGTTTTCTGCTTGATCTTCAAGAGGGTGAGTACCCACGCTTTAATAATCTGCGCACACGTATCTTGGACAAGGCCCAGACCGAGATGCAACAGACGGATATGCCGTTTACCTATGAATTGTTGAAGCAGGGCAAGCTCGTATCCGAGGTGAAATTCTTATTGTCTGCTCCTCATAAGGAGGGAGCAATGCCTACAAAATCGCCCTTTAGTGAGGCTCCTGTGTGGACGCGAACACTGGCCGAAATAGGCGTAGGAGAGAGGAGCTTGGCCGTGGTCAGCCAACAACTGGCGGCGGGCGAGTACGATGTTGACTACATCGCCTACGTGGTGCGCATTGTGGAAGCGCAATTTCAGAAAGGTAAAATTAAGAAGCCCGCCGGGGCTATCTACAAAGCGCTGATTGAAAAATACTTGCTTGCGGATTACCAGCAGGCGAAGGCCACCAAAAATACCTCGCCCAAAAAACAGGCGCTAGCTAGTACAGAGAAGGAGGCCGAGGTCGCGTTTCGCCTCCGGGAGATCCGGGAGATGTACGACAATCCTGGGCCCTATGCCCAGCGCCAGAAGCGCGCGGAAACCTTTGAGCAGCATCTCCAGCAGGTCTACCTGCAGGATGGCTTTCAAGTCGAGCACCGGGAGGGAGAAGCATGGTTGATTAAGCAGCCGTAGGTCGCCTTGCTGCCGCCGCGGTTGGCACTGGCCCCAGTGTCCAACAGGTTTGTTCATTGGCTGGAAGTCTCACGACCAGCGAGCGGCAGCTAGTGCCCCTTCATAGCCAAGCACAGGACACTCAGTAGGCGTCTCAACGCCACGCACATAGCGGAGCTCGGTCCCCAGGGTACGGGCTGTCCTCGCCGTTTCGCGGCCGGGTGGCAGCTGGCTCCTGGAGGGTAGAAGGATAGGTCGCTAGAAAGGACCTGCTGCCCTCGTGGGCCCATTGTGGCTGGACCGGTTACCTCTCGCCCTAGCCCCTAAGAGTCAGGAGGTTCAAACCAGATTTGCCCTACTTCTTTTTGCAAATGCGGCCGCCAGCAGTTTACCTTTATAGCGGTTGCCTCTCCTGACTTCAGGATAACAGCCAGACCGTAGAGCGTAGAGTAAGATCGGAATCTTTCTTGGTGCCTTCCTTTGAGCAAGCGATCTGCTGCTGCTCCGGTCCCGTCTGTCCGCCCGAGCCTCCCTTCCCCACGTTCCCCCAAGGTGTCGTGGTTCCCGCCCACGCTGGAGCCCACTCCTAGTTCATATACCGGCGTAGGTCCGGACAAGTATGCTCTATTCGATGTCGAGCTAATCGAATTAAGCCCCGAGGAGCCTGTGGGGCCTGCTTTCCGTGAAGAGCCCCAGCTCACCCGCGCCGAGAAACGGGACCTCACCGAGCACCGGATCGCCCAGCTTTCCCAACTTCCTGGGGCACGGGGCACCCTGTATAGAACCTGGCAGTGTGATCAGGGCTTACCCTACCGCAAACGCTACCCGACTAGCTGCGGGCTCCGCTGGTGCTTTCAGTGTGCCTGTAACCGCATGGGTACGTTAGTCCGCAAGTATCTGCCCCTAATGGAAACCTGGGAAAACCCCCAGCTGCTCACCCTAACGGTGCCCAGTTGTGTCCGAGCGGAGCTGCCCGACCGGGTCAAACACATGCTTCTGACCTTTACCAAGATCAGCGAGCTGTGGAATAAGCACTACCACCGCAACCGCCGCTACTACCAGCGCTATGGCCACTTCCACCCGGCCTGGCCCACGGTTCCGCTGGTGGGCCTCCGCGAGGTAGAAATTTCTTATACGCTTGAGCTACTCGAGGAACGCTACCATCCACATATCCACTTCATCCTGCGCGATGCCACGACGGCGCAAGCCTTGCTCGCCCGGTGGTTGCAGGTGATGCCAGGGGTAAACGCGTGGGGACAAAATCTTAAAGCCGTATACTGCCTGCAGGGAGCCTTGTGCTACGTACTGAAACCCGCGGTGAATTTTGGTGCGCGTAACCCGGTGCCCGCGGCCGCGATGGATACCATCTTCCAGGTGCTCGCCCTACTCACCCCCTTTTACGCCTACGGGATGAGAGCCCCGAAGAAGCGTATAACATTCTCTTGAACCGAATCGTCTTCACGCCCTTTGGCGTCACGCAAGCCCGCATGAGTATCTATGAGGTAAGCGACCCGGCAAACCCCATGAACTATACTGGCATGAATCCGCCGGAGGGCTGGCAGCCCACCACGGGCAGTTGGCAGCATGTCCCCTCAGGAAGTAACTGCTTTACCAGTTTGCCTACTGTGTACAATGTAGCGCCCCACACCACCGCGGGCAAACCATTTGAGAACGTGGCCACCGTGTACACCGATATTGTAGGGCGGGGCTCCCATTAAATAATTTAATTTTTGGCCCGTTTGCCTCCTCACCCATCCTCACCCAACCGACCCACAACGCTACCCAGAAGTAAAGGGCAGTTTCTGGGTCAAAACACCGGAATAATAGTCAAAATTGCCCCATGGAGCCCTTAGAACCTGCCGAGAACCTCTTACCCGCCGCCCCTTCCGGCGTTCCCGAGGGCGTAGTCAATGTAGATGCCTGGCAGCGTATGCAGGAGCTGAAGGCTCACCCGCTCTACTCGGGGCCCGAGCGGATCGTGCAAACCAGTATCGAGGGGCTACAGAGTGACGGGCAAACGTCGACTGGTAACCGGAAGCGGAAGCTGGTGGCCCTGCCACGGGAGGAGCATCAGCAGATACGAGCCTTGCCTGCCGCCGGGTCAGGCCTAGCGCGCACCCTCCCGGCCCGCGGCGGGGTGGACCGGTACCGGGAAGCGCTGGGGCCTACCCTCCGAGCCAAGGACGCTGGGCTGCCGGTGGGACCTTCTGACCGGATTAAATTATGTAAGTAGAATGCCCTGGCGTAGCGGGCGGGGCTCGCTTGGTAGCCATTTTCCTCCTCACCCATCCTCACCCACTCGAGCCACAACGCTAGCCACCCCTGATCGGGGATTTCTAAGTCAACACCCCTGATTGTAGGTAAAAACAGCCCGCTAACCCCCGTAGAATCTGCTGCTCGCCGGCGGGGCCGGTATCCGGGGTGGCTGACTGCCGAATAGCCCTCGTCGAAGCGGGTAGGTCGGGGCGGAGCAGCGGGTTACTGCCGGTCCAGCTCCCGCTGCATGCGGGCCCAGTCGCCGGGCGGGTACATCGCCGCCAGCTCTTCGTCGGTGGCAAACAGATCGATCTCGGGCAGGAATAGATTCACTACGTCGCGGTCGAGTTCGCGGTCCGTCAGATTGGGAAAGCTACAGGGCTCGGTGGGCGGCGTATAGCCCGCCGGGGCGGGGGCGGAAAGGTCCGGGGTATCACTCATGGGAGGTAGGAAAAAAGCGGGAGGGAAGGAAGTACCTCCCCTACTAAATATACGGAATACCCTAGATTTAGCTGCCCACATTGCGGGGTAGCCGAAGAAACAATCCAGGATGGGGATAGGGCAGGAGGGAGGCCTTTCCCGTTTCTCGCGGCGGGGAGTCCGGACCCCACCCCAGCTCGGAAGGTACCTCAGTAGGTCGTGTATCATTATCTAAACGACCGTTCATGTAATGATACACAACCAAAAAGGGGTAGTTTTGGGTCTTACTACTTACCCTCTGTTAGCCTATGCCCGACTACGTCGCCTACTATCGGGTCTCGACTGCCCGCCAAGGCCTTAGTGGCCTGGGGCTGGAAGCCCAGCAAGCGGCCGTCCGTACCTTCCTCGCACCGAGTGAGCAAATCGTGGCCGAGTTTATCGAAGTGGAGAGTGGGCGCAAGAACAGCCGGCCCCAGTTGCAGGCGGCCATGCAAGCGGCCAAGGAAGTCGGGGCGGTGCTGCTGGTGGCCAAGCTCGACCGGTTGGCCCGCAACCTGGCCTTTCTCTCGGCCCTGATGGAAAGCCGGGTGCGCTTCAAAGCGGTCGATATGCCCGCCGCCGATGAGTTTACCATTCACGTCTTAGGGGCCGTGGCCGAGAAGGAAGCGAAAGCGATTTCGACGCGCACCAAGGATGCCTTGGCCGCCAAGAAAGCGCGGGGGCACCAACTGGGTACACCGGCCAACCTGACGGCCGCGGCGAGGGCCAAGGGGCAGGTGCAACGACAAGCGAATGCGCAAACGAGTCTCGCGAATCGACAGGCAGCCGAACTGGCCCGCTTGTACCGGAGTCTGCAATGGGACTACCGACGCATTGCCGCCCAGCTCACCGCCTCGGGTTACCGCACCCGAAGGGGGTGCGCCTTTACCGCCGCCGGCGTGCGCCGCCTCGTGTTGCGGAAGCAAGAGCCGGTCGGAGGCCTTCGCTGAGCTACTTTTAATCTCCCTATTTCTTCTACTCCCTTTGTTATTTCGATGGAAACACTACCTACCCTGTACGATGTGGACGGGTTGTCGTTAGACCCCGGCACCATTCTAGAACCGTTTGGACCACCTTTTTTAGAAGCTGATGCGAAGTTCTTAGCCGCGGCGCCCTTATGGCGAGTAGACCAGGATAAGCGGGGGTGGCGCACCCAACCCCAACGCGGCGGACGGTTTCACCGGCTCACGCTGGCTATAGCGCAGCAATGCCGTTCCTGGCCCAACCCGGTGACGGATATTTGTAACCCGACGGGGCGACGCTTTCCCGAAGAGACGCCTCACGAACATCGGTTTCACGCCGTGTAAGAAGGGGTGGCGTGCTCCTTAGCTAAAGACTTCGCGATACTGCACCCATTGGTTACACCCCTTACTGCAGCTGGCTTGCATCAACCCACCTCAGTTAGCTTCACCACCCGCACTTCCCTCGGCACATGGCCTGTCAGCTGAGCGAGCACGGCAACAGCCGAGGCAAATGAATTGCGGGCCAGGTCAAACCCGCGCGCTGGATCCAGAGGATATCGGTAGAGCATGAAGCCATAAGCATTATTTCGCACGCCTACGTTGTTGGGCTGTCGCATCATCCCTATCTGGGCCTTAACCTTCAGCACTGATGCCGGCACGCCCCGCCTACCTTTAGGGAGCCAGGCATTTGCAACTCTGGCGCAGCAATACGCTCATAAACTCGCCCACGGCCGGAGCCACGATGGCCAGGCGGTGCCCTAGCCATGTTGCCCTCGCGTAAATAGAGGAGCGGGATATCAGGCTCGTAAATCAGTATATGCTCATACCAGGTATTTGCATACTACCGTTTCACTGATTTCCATCGTTGCAGCGATATCCCGGATGCTTAGGCCCGTAGCCCGTAAGCACTGGATCTGCTCGATCTTTTCGGGATCCAATTCGGGCCGGCCGATCACTTTGCCTTTCCTGCGCGCACGCTCCAAGCCTGCTTTGGTTCGCTCACTAAGGCGTACGTGCTCCTGCTTGGCAATAGTGGCCAGGATACCGATGATGGCATCCTTGAAAATACCGGTGCTATCCAGATGCTGCTCGGTGAACGACTTAAATTGTCCCCCGATAAGGATAGCTTCTGTAAGTGGTTAAGGGTTCGGTCATGTCCTCGCGACTGAATCTATCGAGGGCCCAGAAGATGACGACATCGAAGCGGCGCTTATGAGCGTTCTCGAATAGCTGTAGAAACTACGCCCGATCCGCGCGTGCGCCGCTTTCATTATCAATATACTCGTGATGTATAGTATAACCTCTTCGAGCGGCGAAGGCCCATAATTCTCTAAGTTGGTTTTCATTGTCTTGGCCATTATCGCGGGTGCTGACGCGGGCATAGATGGCGGCTCTCATTTAAGTATTGAATTCTCTTTTTAAAATAGCTAGGACGTCACCAAAGGTCTCTTTTATATTATCCTTCTTAAACCTAAGCTGCTGTATGCCATAGATGTTACTAAACTCCTCTGCTCCTTCTTCCAGTAGCACAATTGCTCGGCTAAAACCTAATTTCCCTTGGAATAGCCCCGTTTCATGAATAACGTTCTGTCTAGCTCGCTTTTCTCCACCCTTCATTTCATCTTCTGCCGTTAAAACAAGAAGTGCAAAAGTGGCATTATTAAGCATGTCATCAAGTATATCCCGAATGGTATGACCACCTCTTGCCCCAGTTTCATAAGCCTCCACCTTATATCCATGCTGGTCAACTAGGTGATCTTTTAGATTACGCCATTGAAGGCTTCCTCCATGTCCGATGAAAATGACGGGAGATACCTTGTTAATCTTAGTCGGAACTACGAGTGAGGTTTCTAAAGCATCATCTAGTAGGGAGAATACTCTGGTGATATGTGGTTTTATATCCCTCTCATCCTCTACTGTTACAACTGTATTGACTCCGAAGTCATCATTGTAGAAGACTAGTGTAAATCGAAATGTATGGGGAATGTTGTATACATGGTAATCATAGTTGACATTAACACTTGCCTCTTCCGGCTTCTTTCTGTACTCATCAATGAAGTCTTCTATCGCTTTATGCTCCCAGATTGTATCACCCGTCTTAATAGTAAAATATAAATTTTTTAGTTGTCCATGACTTTTATCATTTAGCATCTCAAGGATGTTCTTTATCACATTTATTTTGAAGTAAGCGCTACGATAAACCGTCTTCCTTTTCATATTGAAACTTGTCTTTTTAACAAATATAGCCCCCGAAAACCACGGTTTTCGGGAGCTTCTGCGTGGGTGTCAAACGAGTCCGTCAAACGGCCGGTTGCTGGACAGTGCCTAGGTATAGAATCACCACCCAGCGCGGGTTACCGGGAAGACGCGGGCGGAGCCGTGGTTTGGGTCAGAAGGGTTCCTAGTTAAGCCCCCACATACCTGCCCTTTTTTTCGGGCCCTATCTGGTTCGCCCTTGGTAATTGCCTCCTTGGTGACCTAGTAGATAAAAAAGAGGAGGCGGGCCCGGCAAGGTCTGGCTTGGCGAGCCATCGCTGCGGTATTTGTCCCGTTAGGCCCTAGTGCTGCTCGACCCAATACCCTTTCACGCGCCCGTGGCCGGTATACTGGACTACCAAAAAGTTGGGGTCTATCGTCGACCAGCCCACCGGATAAAGCATGAGCGTATCGGGCCGGCCGTGTTCGCGATAGAAAGCATTGATGCGCCGACTCGCTTGAAGCGTGGCCGCCCGCAAGTGCGCCCGGTTTCCGGATTGGTAGAGCTCAGGGCGGATCGCGCCGATGGTGTCGGGCATGGTGATATGCTTCGGTAGGCGGTTCTCCACGCCTTCTTTGTAGGGCGGACCCAGCAGGGCCAGCACCGCTGCGCGCGGCAGGCCCGGCCGCAGGTGGTGGGCCATTAAATCCTGCACCATCCGAGCTCGCGGATTAGCGTGATCCGTCATCTCGGCATTTGCTAGCCACACGGCCTGGTCGAAGTGCGGGGAGGAGTGGCAGGCGCTCAGGAAGCCCCAGGCGAAGATGGTCGCAAGGTTAAAGGCACGCATCGGGGAGTAGGATCGATGATGGATCTTAAAGGTAGGGCCGGCTGAAGCGATGTCGGCAAATAACGCCCTTTGCTCGCCAGCAGGACCTGGTTAGAGCTACGCACCCTGCTGCAATAAGGGCGAAGGCTTGCCCTGCATGTCTCCTCGGCCCTGGCCGGAATTAAATAATTTAATCATCCCCAGCCTCCGGGTTGGAGCTACTCCCTAGTCCCGGGTCCACGGCAATTAAATTATTTAAGATGAGCCCTCTGCGAACAGCAGGGGCGCTACTTCCCAGTGATGGCCTCAGGCATAAGTATAAGGGAAAAGGGAGACTAACCGGGCAACGGGTTCTACGGGCTTCAGGTGGGTATTTTTAAGGAAAACCCAAGGTGTTAGGCTCGGAACAGGTTGATCTAGGGTGGGTAGCGCTGCGGCTTGATGGCGCAATGCTGAGCGATTTACTTGGGGGACCACTTAAGCTTGGCGGTGGCTCTTGGCGACCATAAGGGAAGCCATTAAATTATTTAATTAAAGTAGAGTCCCCGCAGGAGACAGACCCTAGGGCCTGTGAGGGTCTCTGAACTTGGCTAGAAACCCAGCACGATCTGGATTCACCCGATCGGTCGGTGCCTGTCTGACCATTTCAATAAGACCCGATCAGACCCTATACAGCAGGAACACAATGGTGCCGAAACCAGGGATATTGTAGCACCAATAACTCGATCACTACAGCCTAATATTTTGAGTAAAGGTCGTAACAAGTAGAGTTTACAGAGTTTTTATGCGAACTACTGATTTTGTGTACTAAAACCGTCAAGTCGCAGTTTAAGGCAGATGCTGTAAAACTCGACCGCAGGGCCTATAGCCGCTGCTACCCCCAGCAACCTTGCTAAGCTGAGTCAGTCCCCCAGAAAGACCGAGTAAACTGCGGTGACTGACCCACCCACTTCGTAAGCTCCTGCTTCATGATGCGCTCCACGTAGTCGGCGTACTCCACGGGTGTCACCACGCTATCGTGCACGGTGAACAGCGGGATGTGTGGGCAGCGCTGGTGAATGCGCTTGGTGATGACGCGCAAAAACAGGTGCGCTTCCAGCAGCTGTAGCAGCCGGGGCAGGATGCTATGGTCTTTAACCTTGAGCGTGCGGAACACTTTGGCCACAGTAGGGAAGAGTTCGGCAAATGCTGTCTTCGCCATTGACTTGGTGGAGTTGCGCGAGAACAATACTTCGAACAGCATCACTTTGATGTCGTCGCGCTCGAACGGTACTTGCTCTCCCTGGGAATTGAGGGCTTGTTGGACGTTGGTATAGAACTCACCACTGGCTGTCCACTCCCGGAACTTTTCAATATCATCATTACCAGTGCGTTGCACTATTCTAAGCAGAGTAATGTAAGAGTGTTTGTTCTTTCTCTTCTTCATTTCTTCCCACACCTTTAATCCCTCCTTTTGAAGAGTTAAAGGCACGCGGCCCCCTTTTCGACCCTTGGTGAAGGGACTGTAGAAGGAGGGGTTCAGCAACAGGTTGGCTAGAAACGGCTGACTGTTTTTGAGGTCAATGGCAACGAGCTGCCCGTAGCCTTCGGCGTAGACAAACGGCCGCAACTTACCGCTCATGTTGGTGAGCGTGGTATGTAGCCGACCTACCTTAGCATCAAGCACGGTGTTGAGGTCGCGCTCGACCAACTTGGCGACGGATGTAAACCGTTGATCGTACTGTTCCTCAGGATCTTTAAATACCACCTCCCCATTCGGCCCGGGCTTCCGTTTAGGCTTTCGCAACGAAGGGTCCCGCCGCACCCTGTCGCGCTCCTGGGCAATGAAGCGCAGAGCCTCCTCTTGCCGAATTCGCAATGGGGTGGTTTTGGGATCGAGCCACTCCAGCAGGTGGCTGTAGTCCTGCCGGATCTGCTTGGTCAGTTTCGACTGTTTAAGCCGAACCCGGTTCAGCCGACGCATGACAGCCGCATCTTTCAGCCACACAATGCGGCAACTCGGGCCATCGACAAGGGGTACATCCCAGCCCTTCCGGAAGCGCGCTGCAAAACGATACCCGCGACACTTCCCAACATCACCGTCCCGTGGCACCACGAAATGGTTGTCCGTTTCCAGCAGGTTCGTATCGACGGCGTACTGCAAATACTCATGGTAATTGGGCAACCACTCCCGCAGCCGAGTAGAACTCAGGTGCACATAGCCCAGCTGCAAATCCAGCTTCTCCGCCATTTTGCGGTTGGTGGCCGGAATAGCCGACACCAAGTGCAGGAGGTGAACCAGTTCGTCGGAATGAAAGCGCGAAAAGGTCGGTGGGTGAGCGGCCAGATGCCGGTCAAGGTCCAGGTCAGGAGGTAACAGTCGTAGCATCGGGGAAGGAGACACGGATGGGCTTCAAACCATTCAGGGACCGAAGCACAACGCTCAGCCCCTGAATTGGTCGAAGAAGAAAGCCACACCAAGGGTTGTTATTTCTTGGGTGAGGGCTTCGGTTTGGGTAGGGTTTCTACCGTGGTCGTGTTGGGGCGCCGCTGAGCTTCACGCACAGTAATAAATTCGCCAGTCCGGGCATCTCTGCCAATTTTTGTAGCCTTAGCCATAAGCGTAGGGATTGGGTTAACAAGGCGGCTTGTTCCGATCTTGATATTATAAATATACAAAATATATCTGGTATTTAAATCCTGTTTACGGTATAAAAATAAAGTTTATTTTGTGGACAAAAAAGCTCTAAATGGACTATTTGCCATCGTTAACTTAGGGTGGCACCAGGATATCTTTTAAGGTTTTAATTCAATTTATCGTTCTGTTTTTCAAGTCCAAACACTGCAAAAAAGTTGTATTGCGGATTACCTTATAAATCCCGGCTTTTTTT
>NZ_BMFN01000007.1:0-72202 GCF_014638675.1 Hymenobacter qilianensis | reverse complement strand
CCCGGCACGAGCGGCAGCTGACGGGCGCGGTGCTCGTGCTGGTGGGCGTGGCCGGCTTTTTCGTGGACTGGTAGCCGCCGGCGGACCGCTCCCATATTTTTTTTAACCAGACGCTTCTTTTCCTATGCCTGATCCAACCTCCTCCAACACCGACGAAGAGCTCAACACCGCCAAGCAGGTGCAGCTCGAAAACGTGGGCGCCCTCACCCGCGAGCAGCTCACGCCCGACGCGGCCGCCAATCCCGAAGGCCACGACGTGCCCGGTCACGACCACACGGGCCACCACCACCCCGCCGGCAAAAAGATGGTGGACCTGGCCGGTAAGGCCGCCGACGAGCACGCCGGCCACGACCACGGCGACGGGGAACACGACCACGGCCCGGCGGGGGACAACCCCTACCTGTGGCCGGGCGTGAGCCTCGTGCTATTGCTCAGTGGCCTGGCGCTGGACTATTTCGACGTGGCCTGGTTTACCGACTACGTGCGCCTGGGCTGGTACGGGGTGGCCTTCCTGCTCGTGGGCTGGAAGGTTATCCGCTCGGCCCTGCAGAGCATCCCCTCGGGCAACATCTTCAATGAGTTTCTGCTCATGAGCATCGCCACGCTTGGGGCCTTTGCCATCGGCGAGTACCCCGAGGGCGTGGCCGTCATGCTGTTTTACACCGTGGGCGAGCTGTTCCAAGACGCGGCCGTAAACCGGGCCAAGCGCAGCATCCGGGCCCTGCTCGAGATTCAGGCCACCGAAGTCACCGTTATCCGCGATGGGCAAACGGTGGTCCTGGACCCCAAGCAGGTAGTGGTGGGGGACACCATCGAGGTCAAGCCGGGCGAGAAAGTAGCCCTGGACGGCACGCTGACCAAAGGGCCGGCTTCGTTCAACACGGCAGCCCTTACGGGCGAATCGGTGCCGCAGACCAAGCAGGCCGGCGAAGTCGTACTGGCCGGCATGGTCAACCTGGAGTCGCTGATTCAAGTGGCCGTGACGGCCACTTACCAGGATACCAAGCTGGCCAAGATTCTGGCTATGGTGCAGGACGCGGTGGGCCGCAAGGCCAAGACCCAGCAGTTCATCACCCGGTTTGCCAAGGTCTACACGCCCATCGTGGTGGCCCTAGCGGTGCTGCTGGTGCTGGTGCCCTACTTCGTGGTGGACGACTACGTGTTCCGCACCTGGCTCTACCGGGCCCTAGTATTCCTGGTCATTTCCTGCCCCTGCGCGCTGGTCATTAGCATTCCGCTGGGTTACTTCGGCGGCATCGGCGCCGCGTCCAAAAACGGCATCCTGTTCAAGGGCTCCAACTTCCTGGATTTGATGCGCGAGCTCGACACGGTGGTCATGGACAAGACCGGCACGCTTACCCAGGGCGTGTTTGCCGTGCAGCAGGTGCAGCCGGCCGCCGGCCTCGACGCCCCGCAGCTGCTGCGCCTGGTGGGCGCGCTGGAAACCAAGTCCACCCACCCCATTGCCAAGGCGGTCGTGCTGCATGTGGGCGCGGCGGCCACCGGGGTACCCGTCGAAAACGTGGAGGAAATCAGCGGCCACGGCATGCGCGGCCGCGTGGACGGGCGCGACGTACTGGCCGGCAATACCAAGCTGCTCACCAAGTTCAGCGTAGCCTACCCGCCCGAAGTCGATCAAATCGTTGACAGCATCGTGGTAGCGGCCGTGGACGGCCAGTACGCCGGCTACCTGACCGTGGCCGACGCGCCGAAGGAAGATGCCGTCCGCACGGTGCAGGAGCTGCGGGCCGACGGCATCACCAAAATCGTGATGCTCTCCGGCGACAAGGACAGCATCACCCAGCGCGTGGCCAAGGAGTTAGGCATTGACGAAGCGCACGGCGGCCTGTTGCCCGAAGACAAGGCGCGCTACGTGCAGCAGTACAAGGACGGGGGCCGCAAGCTGGCCTTCGTGGGTGACGGCGTGAACGACGCCCCCGTGGTGGCGCTGGCCGACGTCGGTATCGCCATGGGCGGCCTGGGCTCCGATGCCACCATCGAAACGGCCGATGTCGTCATTCAAACCGACCACCCGAGCAAGATTGCGACGGCCCGCCGCATTGCCCGCGCCACCCACGCGGTCGTGTGGCAGAACATCTGGCTGGCCTTTATTGTAAAGGGCATTGTCCTCATTCTCGGCGCCGGCGGCCTAGCCACCATGTGGGAAGCCGTCTTTGCCGACGTGGGCGTGGCCCTGCTGGCCATCCTCAACGCCGTACGCATCCAGCGCATGGACTACGCCACGCCGGGCACGGGCGGCACGCCCCCGGGCGCGGCGCCCCCGGTGGCCGCCCTGCGCCCGGAAAACGAGTCGGTAATAGAAAAAATGCCGGAGGAGCTACGACAGGGCCCCCACCCCCGCTAAGCCCGTGCGCATCCACCGCTCGACACTGTTAGACTGCTCCTTGGAACAGGCCTGGCAGGCCGTGCTCCAGCCCCGGCTGCTGTTTTACGTGGCCTGGCCCGTGCTGCGCTTCCGTCCCGTCACGCCCCCGCAGCTGCCGGACACGTGGCAGGACGGCAACTACCTGGTGCGCCTGTACCTGGGCGGCTGGCTGCCCCTGGGCACCCAGTGGATGGTGATTTCGCAGGATGCCACGCGTTTCTGGCTACGCGACAACGGCCACGGCCCCCTGGCCCGCGGGTGGGACCACCACATTACGCTGCGGCCGACCGGCGCGGGGCAAACCTGGTATACCGACGAGGTTACCATCCACGCGGGCCTCTTGACGCCGCTGGTGACGGGCTTTGCCGCCGGGTTTTACTGGTGGCGCCAGCGGCGGTGGGTCCGACTCGTGCGCCGTGGGTTCGCCTTTTAATTTTTCGCGCAGCATCCGCTGCCTTAGTAAGTAATTCACTTTCCTACCCCACACCCCATGAGCAGTAGCCACGGCATGAGCGGCAGCGCCGCCGGACGCAACAAGCGCCAGTTGACCATCGTGTTTTTCCTGACCCTGGCCTACCTGGTCGCCGAAGTCGTGGGCGGTTACCTCACCGGGAGCCTGGCACTGCTGGCCGACGCGGGCCACATGCTCACCGACGTGGCCGGCGTGGGCCTGGCGTTGCTGGCCATCCGCTTTGCCGAGAAGCCCGCCACGCCCGAGCGCACCTACGGCTACTACCGCTTCGAGATTCTGGCGGCCCTCACCAACGCGGTGGTGCTCATCCTGATTTCGCTCTACATTCTCTACGAGGCCTATTTTCGCTTTCTCGACCCGCCCAAAGTGGAAAGCACCTCCATGCTCTGGGTCGCCAGCGTGGGCCTAATTATTAATCTGTACTGCATGTACCTGCTGCGCCAGGGCAAGAGCGAGAGCCTGAACATGAAGGGCGCCTACTTCGAGGTGCTCTCGGACATGCTCACCTCCATCGGCGTCATCGCGGCGGGTATCATCATGCTCACCACCGGCTGGTACTACGCCGACCCGCTGCTCTCGGCCTTCATCGGCCTGTTTATCCTGCCCCGCACCTGGACCCTGCTCAAGGAAGCTGTGGGCGTACTGCTGGAAGGCACCCCGGCCGACGTGAACCTGGAAGCCCTGCGCCAGGGCCTGCTGGCCGAGCCGGGCGTGGCCGCCGTGCACGACCTGCACGCCTGGTCGCTCACCTCCGGCGTCAATGCCCTCAGCGCCCACGTGGTGCTGGCCGACGGGGCCCTGCACGACGAGGTGCTGGCGCGGGCCCATGCCTACGTGACGGGGAAGCACGCCGTGCAGCACGCCACCATTCAGGTGGAGCGCGGCGACTTTGCCCGGCACGAAACCCACTTGTAAAAGTCCCCAGCTCCTTTCCCACCCTTCATTCGCTCCCACTCCGCTCATGCCCGCTACTTCCTACGACGTTCTCATCATCGGCTCCGGCCCCGGCGGCTACATCGCGGCCGTGCGCTGCGGGCAGCTGGGCCTGAAAACGGCCCTCATCGAAAAGTATCCCACCCTGGGCGGCACCTGCCTCAACGTGGGCTGCATCCCCAGCAAGGCGGTGCTCGAATCCACGGAGCTCTACCAGAAAGCCACCCACCAGTTCGCCGAGCACGGCATCGACGCCGATAACCTGCGCGCCGATTTGCCCCGCCTGATGGACCGTAAAGACAAAGTCGTGAGCAAGGTATGCGACGGGGTGGTGTACCTGATGAAGAAAAACAAGGTGGACGTCATTCACGGCGTGGCTTCCTTCGTGGACGCCACCACCGTGCAGGTCGTGCCCGCGGCAGGGAACGGTGGGGAAGCGCAGCAGCTCACGGCCAAAAACATCATCATCGCCACCGGCTCCAAGCCCAGCACCCTGCCCTTCATCACCCTGGACAAGGAGCGCGTCATCACCAGCACCGAGGCGCTAGCCCTGCGCGAGCTGCCCCGGCACCTGATTATCGTGGGCGGCGGCGTCATCGGCCTGGAGCTGGGCTCAGTGTACGCCCGCCTGGGCAGCCAGGTGTCGGTCGTGGAATACACCGACGCCATCATCCCCACCATGGACCGCACCCTGGGCAAGGAGTTGCTGCGCTCTTTGAAAAAGCAGGGCCTGGAATTCTACCTGTCCCACAAGGTCACGGCCGTGACGCGGGAAGGCGAAACGGTGAAGCTGACGGCCACCCCGGCCGCCGGCGGCGCCGACCTGCAGCTGGCGGGCGACTATTGCCTGGTCTCGGTGGGCCGCCGACCCTACACCGACGGCCTGAACCTGGCCGCGGCCGGCGTGGAAGTGGACGAGAAGGGCCGAGTGAACGTCAACGACGAGCTGCAAACCAACGTGCCCGGCATCTGGGCCCTGGGCGACGTGGTGCGCGGGGCCATGCTCGCGCACAAGGCCTCCGACGAGGGCGTGTTCGTGGCCGAGCGCATTGCTGGCCATGCCCCGCAAGTCAACTACCTGCTCATTCCGGGCGTGGTCTATACCTGGCCCGAGGTGGCCGGCGTGGGCTACACCGAGGAGCAGCTGAAAGACCAGGGCAAGGCCTACCAGGTGGGCACCTTCCCCTACTCGGCCTCGGGCCGGGCCGTGGCCGGGTCGGACACTGAAGGGCTGGTGAAGGTGCTAACCGACGCGCAGACCGACGAAATTCTGGGCGTGCACATGATCGGCGCGCGCATCGCCGACATCATCGCCGAAGCGGTAGCTGTGATGAGCTTCCGTGGGGCGGCGGAGGACGTGGGCCTGATGTCGCACGCCCACCCCACCTACGCCGAAGCCTTCAAGGAAGCCTGCCTCAACGCGGCGGGCATCGGGGCCCTCAATATGTAAGCTGCCCGCGTCCCTTCTCCCCCTCGCGCGCGCCGGCAGCCCCCCGACGGGGTGTTGGCGGTTTTGGTTGTTCCCGTCGGCGTTCTCCTAACTAAGCCCTGTCATTCATGTTGCGCCTTCGCTTCGCTCCGCTTCCTTTCCTTTGTTTACTTTCCACGCTGGCCCTGAGCGGGTGTGACCAAAAGCCAGCACCCGAAGCCACGCCGCCCGCGCCCCTCCCGCCCCCGTCGCACGGGGACGCCCGCGAGCCGGTAACCCACTTCGATCCGCCGGGAGAACCGGCCACGGCCCGCCGCATTGTGGCGGCCCTGGGGGACGAGGTGCGCCACAACAACTCGGTGGAAAACTCCGACCACATCTTCCTCCACCTGCTGGAGGTGTACCACCACAGCGGCCTGGACCTGGCACAGGCGTACCTGCGCGGGGGTAAAAATGCGGCGCTGCGCCTGGCCGCGGATACCTTGCGCCACCGCAGCGAGCGCAATCTACAGGAGCTCGAAGCCCTACGCGTAAACCAGCACCGCCCGGGAACCGACTTCCGGGCGACGTCTCCTACCCAGGTGCGCGCCCTGCAACAGGCCCTGCAACGCGTTCACCGCCCGCTGGCAACGCCCGTGCCGGCGGGCACACCCGACGAGGAGTTTGCGGCCCTGGCGGCCTTGTTTTACCAAAGTGGCCTGGTGCTGGCCCAAACCGAGCTGCGCTACGGCCGGCAAGCCCAACCAAAAACCCTCGCCGCGCACTGGTTGGCCGCGCAGCAGCGGGAGCTGGAAGCCTTGACCGCCGGGCAACGGGCGGCCCGGCCCACGCCCTAGCGGCCCAGCCGGGGGTTAGCTTCGCGTAAAGACAATGAATTTCTGGCCCGGCAGCACCCCCATGAAGCGGGCTGTTACGGCTTGCCGGGGGGCGTCGCCCCGGCTCACCTTCCACTGGGGCCACAGGCCGAGCCAGCTGTTTTTCCAGGCGGCCCCGGTTTTGGGAACCGACGCCAGGGCTTGGGCGTGCGCTTTTATCTGCGCATAGGCCGCCGGCGTCAGCCGGGCCGTGACCTGGTAGAGGTCGAAGGTTGGCTTCTCAAACGTGGCGGTTAACTGGAAACCGGGTCCCTGCGTGATGAGAAACTTGCGCCCCAGCCGATCAGGCTCTGGGCGGCTTGCGCGGACGAAGGGCTTGAGGCGACTGGCAACCAGCTTCTCCGGCACGTCCTTGCTTAGTAATAGCTCTACCAGCAGGTCAAAGAGCTGAACGGGTGACTTCTCGACGGGGGAACTGCTCATGGGGGCACGGTAAAGCGGGGGCGCGCAAGCTACGCACTGGCTCGTTTCCAGAAAACCACTGCCGCCCTCCACCATCCCCCGTCCGAGCACGCCCCCACCCGGGGGGGGGGAACTATGAATACCCGCGTTACCGGAGCGCTCCCCCCGACTTGTTTGTTGGGGGGAGTAGCAGGTACTGCACAAGTCCCAGTCAGGGTTCTATTCGATGGCCGGTGAGCGGGGCTTGAGCTGCTCTGGTAGCTGACCATGTTTCGCCACCTTTACCGTCAGCTGCTCATCAACGGCTAAGGAGGTGACATCATACGGAAGAAACTGCCAGGCAACGGCTTCGAGTTGGCACGTAAACAACTGGCACCCCCTGTTGAGCATGGAGAAAGCTCCGTCGCGTCACTTGGCCGTGCCAGTCGTTTACGTGCCGCACAAACACAATTTGGCCCCCTTGAGACTCACGCTGTTGGTGACGGGCATTGCCGCCGGGTTCTACTGGTGGCGCCAGCGGCGGTGGCACCGGCTCGCGCACCAAGCCGGGTCGAAAAAGAATAAATTGCTACCTGATTTCTAAGCCTAAGCCCATGTTTTACCTTCGCCTCCCGGTCCGCTTACGGCCGCACTTCCAAGCCGAGTTGCACGCCGCCCGCCTGGCCACCGCCCGACAGGACCTGCCGACGGCTTTTAAGCACCTCGAGCGGGCCCACATCCTGGGGCAGCGCTGGGCCCTGCCGCACACATACACCCACCTGCTCATGCTGCGTCACGGCTGGCGCACCGGCGACCGGCGCGAAATCCTGGGGCAGCTGCCGCGCATTGTGTTCGGATTCTTCATGTCCTTATTCGGCCGCGTGCCCACCGGCAATACCGGCGGGGCCAACGTCTCGCCCGAGCAGCCCATGCCCCTTCCGGCCGACCTGCAGCACTTATTGAATGACTCAGTCTAAGCTTAAAACAACCCATTTTGACATAATGGCATTTATAAGAGCGATCTCGGAATAAAAACATTCTTCGCCTACTCGCCTACTCGCCTACTCGCCTACTCGCCTACTCGCCTACTCGCCTACTCGCCTACTCGCCTACTCGCCTACTCGCCTACTCGCCTACTCGCCTGAGTGCCTGAGTGCCTGAGTGCCTGCAGTGTGGTAGTATTAGAGGAGAAGCCCAAGCCTCCCTTACTGCTGGGAGATGTGCAACCTTTTGGGGGCGCACCGGCTCCTCTGCTCACGGGTTATTCACCCGGGCTTCTTATGCGCTACGCTACTCTCCTGGTTGGCCTATTCGTGCTGGCCGCCACCCGCCCCTGCCGGGCGCAACAACTGCAACTAGGTCTGAAAGGAGGTCTAATGGCCAGCACTTCTAAACAACCCTCCTCTAGCACTGCCCGCCTGGGTGGGGTGGCCGGCGGCTGGCTGCGCTACCCCGTCGCAACGAGGGTAGGCTTGCAAACGGAATTAGTATATGAGCAGCGCGGGGTAAAGACCACGGAGGAAGGGCAGTTAGGCTGGGAAGGAAGCTCTGGGGCCTACACGCGCCGGGAACGTACCCGCCTTCACTATGTGAGTCTACCGCTGCTGGTGCGGGGGCAAGTCGGTAAGTTCTTCGGCTTGGTGGGGCCGCAGCTGAGCTACTTGGTGGCCGCGCGCCAGCAAGCGCGGACGGAATACATCTTGCGGCCAGGCACTAGCCCCGAGACCAGCCAAGAGTGGTTGCCTTACCCCGTCACGGAAACGGACCGGGGTACCGGCGACTTTCGGCGCTGGGAACTGGGCTATACGGCCGGCGTGGGTTATCAGCTCGGCGCGCGCCTCGGCCTAGAGGTCCGCTATGCAGCGGGGTTGACCAAGTTGCACCAGCCGTATACGTTTACTCCGGAGCGCTATGAGCCCGCTAGTCCGCTGACGTCCGCGCGCAATCGCACGTGGCAGGTGCAACTTAGCTATCAGCTGAGTGCTCTTAAGCTGGCGAAGTAGAGGGAGCACTACTTCTGCTACGTCGGATAACATATAGTAAAGGACCTTCTACAAGTTGTGAAAACGGCTGCATAGGGTCCGATAAGCCGGCCTTATCGTCCCTAAACTAGCTTCCTCGCTGCCCATTCATGGTCTTTTTACTTAGTGTCTAATGTGAGTGTTGTTAAATAAATAGGGAGAAGCTTCGACTCGGAGCTTCTCCCTATTTATTTAACAACACCCTGCTTATTCGTTGCTACTTAATAGCCGACCGATAGCCCAAGCGGTAGGCCCACAGGGTAAATGTGGGGGCGTAGTCCTGCGTAAAGCGGTAGCGGTTGTACGTTAACAAGGCAAAGCCCACCGGCACCAACCACGCCACCAGTACGCTGGTGGTTGGGACCGCATACAGAATAAGCAGATGCAGCAGCACCGCTGGCACCAGGCATACCACGGTTAGGCATACCGCAAAGGGCAGCAGCCATAAGCGGCCACCGCGCCGGCGCAGGGCAATAGCCACTCCTTTAAGCCAGTAAAGCAGGGCGAGGCCCGCGTAGGTTATAGCGGCGATGCTCAGCATTCGAACCTCACTATACCGCGACCCTAGAAAGTCTAGCGGGTAAGTAACAGCCAGGGCCAACAGGATAAATGGGACCGATACGATCGTTTCCATCAGCAGGCGCAGGGCCAATGGTACTAGGCGTACTACAGCCAGTGCACTGAGGCCCACTAGCACACCAGTTGCTTTCGCTGAGTGGCGGTTGCCGTGCGCGTTTTGGGCGGCTAGATAACCTTCTTCGTAATCAGCCATAGCACTGAAGTTGAAGGGTGGATAGAAGGCCCCCTTTACTTGTCGAACCCAAAGAGCCTGACGAAGTAGTTGCCCACGGCTGGAAAGTAGGAGCAGAGAATAAACGTAACGTAAAACGTGCCCCCCGCGACAAGTAATGTCTTGAAGAGAACCGCGAGCAGCGATAGGAAACTACTAGAAAGCAGCATAAGATAAAAGGTTTGAGGAGATGAAATGTCCAAGCGGCTATTGCCCAATTACCCATACTGGCACCGCTTGCGCCCGGTCACCAGTGCCGGTTTCCTTCTTAACCTCTTTGCCATCCAGCAGGATAGCTACCGTGATGTTCGAGGCAGCCGTGCCCCCGGCTGGGAGGCTGGCTAGTAGCGTAGCGCTATCCCCTTGTTTCATCGTGCGCGTGAAGCTGTAGCTAACGGGCAGCGCCACATTCGTAAGAGTAGTCGTCCCACCCGTAGCGTTAGTGTAGGAAATGTAGTCTGATACCAGGTTGCTAGTGGAGCTAACCCGGTACTCCACTGTATAGTCCTTAGGCCCGACAGGGGTGACGCCGTTATCATCTTTGGAGCAGCTGGTAGCCACGAGGGTAGCGCAGTTCAGCAGCAGGGTAGCAAGTCGTTTCATTGGTTAGAATTGATTGGATGGGTAAAAGGATTAGCGGAAGTGATACCGGACGCCGGCACTCAGATAACCGGGCCACTGGTCGATAGAAGACTGGTCGATCTGATAGCCTTTCGTGCCGGTAGCCACCAGGGAAAGGCGGTTCCCTAGAAATACGTCTGCTTCGGCCCCCGCTTGCGGGCCAAAACTAAAGCGTTGGGGTTTGGTGCCATTGGGGGCTAGTTCCCTCGTTCCCCCTTGATTCGTTCGCTCGTAGTGGCCACCAGCGCCCAGGAGCAGATGCACGTAGATTACTTCCCCGATTTGGAAGAGTTGGGGAGCTAGCAGGACGCGGCCCTGATAGGCGGCATAGTCACCCGCTTTCTTACCTAGGTTGCCCGCTTCGCGCAGGCCGCTAAGACGGATTCCCAGCCGGTCGGTGAGCAGGGAGTAGTAGCTAAGCTCGTAGTAGGTGCCTTGTTCGGAACGGCCCATATGTGCCCCCCAGGCTGATATATGTTTGACGTGGCGTTGGGCCAGAGCGGGCGATAGGCCAGCCCCCACCGTAACGAGCGCCACTAGCAGCAGCTTTCTCATCGCAGTTACCGACGCGGCCGGGCGCGGTCCATTTTAAGTAGTGATTGCTGCACCAGCACATCCGCATACACCGCCTCGGCGGCCTGCTGGGAGGGACTGGCTTGCGAGGCTTCCGACAGCAGCCGGTCAGCTTCCAAGCGCAGCTGCATCGCCTTAATTAGATTCTCATTGGACGTATTAAGCGCCGCCATCCGTTCGCCTTCCGTCATCGCGTAGCGTCCCGGATTCTTCAACGTGGCATTCAATTCGACGCTTTGCTGCGTCATTTCATCCGCAATCTTGTAGTACCCAAACGCCGTATCAATCTTGCGCTTGTTGGCCATTTCTTGATAAGCAAACGAGGACACCGTAGATTCTTCGCGCTTCGCCTGGTATTGGGCCGACGTCATCCGGTTGCTGCCCCCGGAAGAGGAGGAGCCAAAGCGGGAGAATACATCATACACCGTGTTCAGGTCCTGCTGCGGGTTGGTTAGTTGCAGCGCTTGCCGCAGCCGCGCTGCTTTCTGGTAGACGGGCATATACTGATTGCTTTGGGCCCGGCCATTCATAGCCAGGGCGCGCACAAACAGCTCCTGGGGGTTGGAAAGGCGCAAATCGGTAATGCTTTGCACTTTGCGCAAGTCAGCCTGCACCTGCCGCTGCAGCGCTAGCCCTTCCTGCGTCAGGTCCTTTACCTGACCGGTAATGTCCTTGGTTACGCCCGCAATCTGCTTGGCGTCGGCTACTACCTGATAGTTCTGCACGGTGCTGGACCACTGTTGCAGTTTCTTGGCGAATTCGCCAATCTGTACGCCCATGTGCAGCGGGTCATTTACCACCATCTGAGCGGATGCTTTCCTAGGGGGAGCTAGTACCAGCGCAACCGCTACGAAAGCGGGCAAAAAGAGCTTTTTCATTGTCGTAGGGGGTAAGATGAAGGAAAGGCGAGGATTAGCGACTACCGATAGAAGCCGAGGGGTCCAGCTGCCCCGCCGCCGCCGTCGTGATCAGAATGGGGTAGCCATCCGGCAATAACACGTCCCGGAGCCGGCTGCGGGTTTTCGGACGAGACAGGACGTTCGACACGATCCGGCCCCCGACGCCAACCACTGAATTCGCCGCGGAAGCCGAGCGATCGATAGCGGTGCTAAGTTCCTGCGTTGTTTGCCGTTGCAGGTCATTGCCAGCCATCATCGCGTCCTTTTGTATCTTTTTGGCCGGGTCTATCATAATGCCGGGCATATAGTTGAAGTCGTAGATTTGGGCTGCTACTCGCGTTGGCCCCAGACGATCTACTGTCAGGTTGACACTGTTGGTACCCACCTCAGCTACCGCCGCAAAGACCAGGTTCCTGGGGAAGGTTACGCCACTTATTACTGCATCTTCCAGGAGGCGCAGAATCACCACCGAGCCAGCGCGCACCTTCTGTTCGCCATGGATCACACACTTGAAAAACACGTCCGGGACGAGCGCTGGCTGCGGGCCACCTTGGGCCATCATCCGGGACGAGTTGTTACCCACTTTAACCGTGTTAAAGCCATCCGCACCCCCGGCAGCGGTAGTGCGGGCTGCTATCTGTTGGGCGGCCAGGGCAGGGTCCCGATACCGCCTCCCCGTCATGCGCTCATACGAGGCGCGGGTTTCCGGGGGCGACGTGCTGAGCATGGCCAGCACGTCCGGGTCCGTTTCAAAAGGGGTACCGTCCGTATCGGTAGCCGGGAGCTGGCTCGTAGACCGACGAGCTCCACGAGCAGCACCGGAGCGCCGCGAAGGGGAGGCACCAGCGCTATACCGCCGCCGGGGTACTACCACCGTGCGAGCGGAGTAGGTGCCCGTTTGCGGGTCCTGCACGGTTGTTTCTATCGTATCCACGTCCTGAGCCGCGAGGCGCTGCTGCTCCCCTTGCCGGCGAGCGGCTGCCTGCGCCGCCGCCCGATTCTTTAGCCGCTGGCTGCGGCCGGCAGTATCGACGGCAAATACGGCTACTACGTCTTCCTCGGTGGGACGGGCAGGAGCCGCCGCCGCGTCCAGTTCCGCCCGCCGTTGCGCCTCTAGTTGCGCCGTCGGGGAGGCAACGCGAACCGGGGGCTTATCAGCTACCGAGCTGATCGCCGGCTCAATGTTAGCGGAAGCTGCCGCCACCGGTTCTGCCTGTTGGCGGGCGGCTTCCTTAGCAGACTGCAACCACAGAAATAAGCCACTAAAGAGCAGTACCACCAGCAATACGCTAAGCGGCACCCAGTTCTTTAACAACGTCTGACCAGGTGTGAGCGTAGCCGGAGCTGATTCTGGCTGGTGCTGTTGTGGCGGGATATTGTCCGTAGCGACAGCAGGTTCGGTATCCGGGCGGGGCGCGGCCTCGTGCCGGTCAGGGGGCATGATAGGTTCCATGCGATTGAGAGCTATTAAATGGGTGAGGCCCGATTGATAACCCGGGAAGGCACCGGCAGCACTAGTACCCGCGCGCCATTGAGTTCACGCAGGGTTACTTCCAGGTAGCCCCGTTCCGTGGCAGCATACAAGGGAATGGCATAGGTCAGGTAACCGGTCGTGCGGCCCGTAATCGTCTGATTAGCAGCCCCACCCGAAGGCGCCAAGGGGCGGCGCGCTTCATTCTTTTTCTTCGCCAGAAACTTCTTTTGGGCGTTTTCTACCAATTGGAAATCAGTGAAATCGACGTTGTAATCAATGGCGGAGTGATTGATAACCTTGAAGCGCAGATACGTGAATTCCTTGTCGTTGCGCACATTGGCCAGCGACAGTACCAGGTCATTATCGATCACGGCGACTGCCTGATGCTCTTCTTTTACTTTGCGCAGCTTGGTTAACTTCCCCTCCACGTCGCTTTTCAGTTCCTGCTCTTTGTCCATCGCCAGCTGATTCTCCGGAACCGAGCCAGCCGAGCTGCTATTGCTGAAGCCCAGCGCGCCATCTTTCTGGAAATCGTAGAGTTGAAGAACCGGCCGGTTACTATAGACCAACCGCCCCATCCAGTACTTGGAGCCGTAGCGAATGAGCAGGGGGGTAGGCGGCGCGTTTTTGCGCTTAGCGCGCACGAATACGGCGTTGGCTTCGATCTTAACCAGATAGTTGCCTGCCATGCCCACGTCTACCAAGGACACCGGGCCACCGAAAACGAGGTAGGTAGTAGAACTATCCGATACGGCCACGTCCAATAGGTTCTCGTTGGACTTAGCCGCCGATACGGGCCGTTGCGCCCGGATCGACTGTTGAGCAATCGGGCGCACGGTTTGCGCCGACGTAACCGAGACAGGTAGCAGGGGCAGCACCAGGCTCAGCAGCACCGCAGGGAGGAAGGAAGGACGCATGATGGAGACTGATTAGAGGGTTATTGAGCCGGAGCCGCAAGTGCAGGAGCAGAAACTGGAGCTTGTGCCCCCCGTTGCGCTTCGAGGAGGCGGCGCTGGCGGTCGGCCTCCTGGGCTTCGAGTAGCTCCCTTTCCTGGCGGGATAGATTCGGCTGATAAGGGATATAGTCGAAGTTGGTAATTAGCAACCCGTAAGGGTTCTGATCCGAGCGGTTGGTTTCTTCCAGGTTAAACTTAGCGGCCAGGGGCAGCGGCTCTTTCTGTTCACCCCCAATGAAGATGCGCTGCTTGATGTACACGGAACCCGACCAAGGGCGGCGGCTCATATCGACCAGCACACTATCTACCGTTACCACGTTGCGGGCCGCGTACCGCTCATAGTTTTGGGGTACCTGGCCCCGCACAAAGCCATCGTAAATACGCCGGCCCCCGCGACCCTCAATAAGCGGCAGGGCAGCATCCAAGTTGGCCTTGAAAGTGTATTGGTCGTGGCCAAACATGGTTTGCATGAAGTTGCGCACCAGGTTACGGGCCTCATAGCTGCTATGCGATTCGGTAGCCGGAGCAGACAGCGCCGCCACCGAGCCAGTAGAGCTGACCACGTACACCCGTTGTCCGGCTTTCTCACTGATACAATAGACTATGTAGCCCGCGCCCAGAGCGACGAGCAGCAGCGCCAGGATACTTCCCATGGCGATATTCCGCATGGTAGAGAAGGAGGTACTAAGATTGGTTGCAGAGTCCATTTCACTTACTGGTTAGAAGGCAACAGTTGGTCAATTTGACAGCAGTCATTTCTTCCCCACCGCCCCTATTGCGGTAGGGAAAGAAAAGTCATTTTGCTCGGGTCAGCTACCCCACCCTTATTGCGATAGGGGTACACCACTAGGGCGGGCTTATTCTGGTTGTTCTGACCGGCGAAAGCGTACAGCACGCCCCGCACGGTGACGGGCTTGTTCGGTTCTATTTCCGATACCGTGTACTTCTCCTGACCCGGAATATTGTAGTTCATTCCACCTAGATTGTACCGTGCTAGGCTGTCCTTGCCGTTGGGGGCATAGAGCGTCATGGTTGCAGGTACTTTTCCACTTCCATACCCTTTAGGCACCCACTGAATAACTGCCTCATAACTAATCCGGTAGCCAGGAGCCGTTCGCGGTGCTCCCGGTTCCAGGGAGCCCCACAGCGGTGGTAGAGCTACGGCTATTGGTTCTACTTTGAGCGTTTTAGCTGATACCGTTTCCAGGTATCCCTCAGGGGGCAGCAGCTGCTCGACGGCGGGCCGTACGTCTAGGGCCGTAGTGGGCAGTGGGGCGGAAGAGTTGGCTTGGGAAGAAGTAGCGGCAGCAGCTGGTGCCGCCGCCGGAGCCTCAGTTCCTGCCGCTTGCTGGTCGCTCGACTGGCACCCACTAACTAGGCCCAGACCGAATAGCCACGCGAAAGTTTGGGATGGGATTTTCATAGGGAGGGGAGGAAGTTGTTAAGAAGTCCAGAGACCGGAGGGCCGTTGCCGGTAAGATGGATTCAGCGCATCGGACATGGTAATGGAGGGTAAGCCAGCCGCAGCCGAGCTACTAGAAGTTTCCCCAGTGCCAGCACTACTACCCCCGCCACCACTACTGCCGCTGCCACCGCCAGCACTTATGCCGCCACCGCCAGAGCCACCGTTGCCCATTGCCCGGCCAATAGCCGAAGACAACCCCCCACCACCCGGAGCCGCGACACCCGCTGCAAATGTGGCCGCGCCTACTGCTGAACCAATCATTTGCCCAGCGAAGCCTTGCGCGGCGGAGGAGCCGATAAACAAGGAGGTTAGCCAGGGCACCATTCCGTACAGCAGCACGAAGCCCACGGACATGAGCATAAACTTGGAATCCTTCACTGATTGGTCTAGCCCACCGCTGGCCAGGATACCGCCAGCTACTTGCTGCGTTTGAGCAAAGAAGCTATACATCGTATCCAGCAGCACGAACGTAAGGCCCCAGAGCTGCACCGCGAGGAAGTTTTGCAGCCACTTTATCGCTAGCTGTCCAAAAGCCGGAATGACGGAAAGGGTCATCGCAATTGGCCCGCAGACGTAGAGAAAGCCGAGAATGAATTGCTGCAAAAACAGCATCACCTCGCGGACAATCAGCACGGTTGTAGCCGTGAACAGCCGCGTCATTAGGCCGGAGAAAGTGAAGTTGCTGATGGATTCAACCACACTAGTCATCATCGCCGCAGCCCCCGTTACCACGTCACCCAGGCCTAAAGCATCACTCTTAGCCGCCGCCGCCACCGGGGCAGGCGTCGTAAGCGCGGTTAGCGCTTCAGCCGCGGATTGGTCGGTGGAGAAGAGAGCAGTAAAGGCAGAAAGGCCAGCCCCCAGCGTATCGAGCAGGGTCTTGTAGAAGAACAGCAGAAAGAATATCCAGCACGCTTTCAGAATAGGCCCCCAATCCATTGCTAAGCCACTCCCGCTGATAAGCCCCCGGAAGATGGTATAGAGTAAGGCGATACTCATTAGCGCAGGCGTAATGAAGCGGCAGGCCATGAGCACAATTTCTAGGGTCTGGTCACAAGCGCGCAGAAACCCCGGGTCAACTCCGAAGGCTACCATTAGAAAGTTTCCCATCATTTCCCGCCGAGTTTACCGTTGCGCTTATCCTCGACAAACTGTTCTACTGCGTAGTCCAGCCGTTGTACTTTAACTTCTTCGTATTCCGGGGTGCCATCCGGGGCCAGCACCGGGCGACCGTCAGGGTCAATTTTGGGCCGCTTGTTGGTCTGCTGATAAAACTTAATCAGGCTATTCAAGTGGTTGCGCTCGAAGGGCTTAGACGTCAGGATAGCGTCTAGCTGAGGAGAGGCTTCCAAGGCAAACACTTTTCCTTTATCGCCCTGCTTGATAAAGAACTCCCGCAGGTGGTCAGTAGCGCGCACCGACTTAATCAGATCCATTTCGTGGCCAGTTAGACCGAGTGGTGCTTGCAGTTGCGCCAGCGAATCCGGGTTGATGTGCCGCAAAATGATTTTCGTGCCCGAGTTGGTAATGATAGCCGAGCCGATTTTGCTGTTTACAATTTCGTTGATACCCTGCGTGATGATCGTTACCGAACCGTTGGTTTTCCGAATCGTGCGGTACATACTTTCAATAAACTCCGAGAGGACACCGCTCAGCATCGTCCAGGCTTCATCCAAGGCGATGTACTTCACTGCTTCCGGGAACTTGCGGAACAGATCCAGGCTCAGCTCCGTGATGAGCATCGCGACCACCGGGTACAAGTCGGGGTCAGCTTGCACCTTGGCTAGGTCGAAGCAGATAAGCCGGTGTTCGCTCAGGTCTACATCACGCTTCGCATTCAGTACCTTCTCGTACCGGCCTCCCGTGATATATTGACTCATCACCAAGAAAAATTGGTGCATATCAATATACTTCATGTTCTTCTGGTAGGTCCGACGTGCCCCATCCAATGGGTCTGCTACGGCCCCTTCACCGGGAGCAGAAACAGGCTTTTGCATTTCAGCGTCGTAGCGTTCCACGAACTTGTAGAAGCTCTCCATACCGGGAAACTCCTCATCCGCTTGGCCTAGCTTATCCTCATTGTTCAGGTACTGGTAGTACTCAATCAGAAAGCGGGAAAGGATAGTACGCTCTGACTTATCCAGGCCGGAGGCTCCACCTTTCCAAAGCGCGGCAATTAGAGCGAGGTGGAAAACCGTTTTCTCATCATCATAAAGCCACTTTTGGGAAGCCTCATCCCGAGGTACCATGAAGGGGTTAAACTCGATGGGCCGCTGCGGGTCGTACTCGAAGTAGGTGTTCCCGAATTGCTCCCCGTTGAGCGACTGTATAACGTTACGGTACGTGCCGCCCACGTCCATAATGATTTGCCGTGCCCCCTTCTCGAACCGCTGCACAATCAGGTTGCCAAACGTGTAGCTTTTGCCCGTACCGGTAGGCCCAATCACCATCGCGTTCTGATTTTCCAGCTTGGTATTGAACAGGTTTACTTGTACCAGATTGCGGAAGCGGTCTACCAGGTATTCTCCTACCTGGTCCGTCTTGTAGGTGGACGTCCAGTGAGTGTAGCAAGCCGCCCGGTCAGTGGTACTGGTTAGCCAGCGGTCGGGAATCTGGTACGAGTTGCCAGGTAGCAAGCCGAAGAAAAGTGGCAGCGCCAAATAGCTTTCTACTACGCTTTCCGTGTTGAACATATACCGGAAGGCTGAAGCGGCTTTGTCCACGTTCTCACGGCGGCTGGTATCGTTGGTATCCCACAGCATGACCGAGAGGTGCAGGCCCACAATTTGCTTTTGACTGGCCCGTATTTCCGCGGTAAACTCCTCGACTTCCTTGGCGCGCAGCGCGTTGTCCTGACCAGCTAGAAAAGAGAGGGTGTTATTGATTTTGCGGTCATTGTCCAGGCTGCCTAGTTCGGACCGGCTATCCCGCACAATCATGGCTTGCGTCAGAATATGGGGGCACTGCAAAACGTGCGTCAGAGGGTAGAGCATGGGGGAGGTTACCCCGTAGCCGTTCCTGACCGCCGGGTAAGCATCCGTTCCCTGCCCCACCATGGACAGGATATTCACTTTGTGCTCCCCAACGGCCAGGGTACCTAGCTCATTCCCTATTTCGCGCTCTTGGCGGGTAGGCTGACCGTCGAAATTGAGGTTGAAGTATTGCAGGTACAGTTTGTGAATGTCTTGGCTGCTCAGGCGTTCGAAGGAAACGCCGCACAGGTTCTTGACCCCCTGGATAAACTCAATAGCGTTGCTTTCTGCCGCCTCCAAGGTTTGGACGAGCTGCGCGTAAGGGTTCTTCATAATCGCCTCACCAGCCCGAGCTACTAACACATTCAGGGCGTTAGTCTTGGGCGACTTCACGGCAACCGGCGCATACGAGAGGAATAGATAAGACTTTTGAAACAGCACCAGCCGTTCGTGAAAGTGCTTATTCATCTTCCCCTCAAAGTAGGTCTGTTGGGTTTTGTCCTGCCGATACGGACGGTCATAGTAGCCATCCGTTTTCTGCAACATCATACCTGCCGGCTGCGAGCGCATGGCACCCACCAGAGCTGAGTGGAAGGCTTCATACTCTTCCACGTTCCAGCTTTCCATTTCTGCTGGCTCAACCAGGAAACCCACCGCTACGCGGCCATCCTTAAAAACCACCTTGTCATCCTCATAGGAATGAACCGGCATCACGTCGTTAAACGCGCTTGTTTTTGGGTTTTTCATGAGGGGAAGGAAGTTGTCCCACAGCAATACGGCGGGGTTGGGAGAACTTGAAAGACACCCAGGCCAGCAGGAAGCCGGGCGGCTGGGTCTTGCTGAGGTAGCGAAACCCAAGGAGTAAGAGGACCTCTACCACTATCACGATTAGGTACACCAGGCGAGGTATCTTGACGATGATACCCAGGAAGCCGAGTAGCAGAACCGAGCCCATGAACAGGCCAACCAAAATGCCCAAATCCTGGAGGTTCATCCCCAGAACCTGAGCTGGTCGCTCAATTGATTTGTAAGAGCGCATGAGGGCACTACTTTCCTAGCGTACCCCACCTTGTCCCCCACCGACAGCCCCGACGAGGTCGTCTTTGAAGAGTTGGAAGCCAAACCAGAGGATAACGGCACCTACGAGCCAGCCCAGCGAACCCAGCGCATCCGGGGCACCACGCATGAACTTTAGCACCACAACGACCAGAAACACGATAAGACCGATAGCGAATACTACCTGCACGATACCCAGTACTGTTTCTTGCACTCCTTCTAGTGCGGCTTGCGCACCCTGTGCAAAGGCAGCCCGATTGGTCAGCGCCAGGGCTGATAGTAAAGCGAAAGCGCGGCGTTCCGCTTTAGAAGGTTGGTAGGCTTTACCAGCAACAGCCAGCTTGTTAGCCAAGGAAAGAGATTTGGTAAACATGGGAAGGAGAATTGGTGGTTAGTAGATGAAAACCGCAGGGTGCTTAACTCCCTATAAGCAGGTTAGAAAGGGGCGTATTCTTGACTTTTGAGTAAAGCCTTAGCAAAGAGTTATAGGATTGATAATCAGGGGGGCTTATGTCCCGGGAAGCACTATTTTTTCTCCGCTAGCAGGGAGGTGAGAATATTCTTTTGCCCGGCTGATTGAAGTTGTCTGGCGGCACGTTGGCGCTTGCGTAACTCGACCTCAGCCGCCCGATTATTTGTATCGTTCTTGGTTGGGGCAGCCGCAGCCGCCCCCAGCGGATTATCATAAACTGCATCCGGAACTGCCTCATCTTCCGCAGCCGACGCCGTAGCAGGTACTATATCTGAATTGAGGGTGTCTAATACTGAATCTGTTGCATTCGCGGCTGGTGGGCGCCTACCGGGTGCTTTGGTTTCATCTATTGCTGCATTTGTAATGCTGGTAGTAGCTGCGGCAGGTCTAGTAGTTGGTTGTGTAGCAGCTTCGGCCAATTCACGCCGTTCAGCTTCTTCGGCTTCCAGGCGTTCAACTTCTTCTTGAATCTCCTTTTGTTGTTTTTGTAAGAAATCCTCTTCCGGCATCAGCTGAGAAAGAGCGCCACTTTCAGTTAGTGGGGAAGCAACAGGAGTAGGTAAGGACGGCGCAGGGCGATAATGGAAGTTCTTTATTGACTTATGATTGCTAGTAGCTGTGAAAACCTCTTTTTTCTCTTTTTGAGCGCTTTTAAAGCGCCATACTAGTAGCCCAATAAGAGCAACAGCAGGGGCCAGAACCAGCGCTACAAATAAGACAGGTGACATAATAGGCTGCTAACGGCCTTAGTTCACCTAAACTTATAAAATAATTATAAACAAATTATAAAGAAAGTATAAAATTATTTTCTTCGTTGAAAGAGTGCAATAGTAAGTTATACAATAGTTGTTAAAAGCTTATAATTTTATTTTCATTTTTTAATCGGACTAAATCTACTGGGATTATATATTTGCTCTCACCCAGCTTTCTCAACGAAAGTTTTGCCTGGTATTTTAGGTTGTATTATAGCGGGATAGGTTGACAAGCAGGGTATGCTTGGTTTGGAGGACAAGCAAGGGATTCGTGTATTTGTAAATTCAGTATATACAATATCACGCCCTAAAGGCCCACTTTTACGGCCTGCAAACACACCTCCCAGCCATGTACTCAGAAGACAACACCATTCCCCCTTTAGGAGAGCCTGATCTAGACCTAACCATTACTTATGAGGATGGACTACGATACGCCGCCTACCGACTAAAAATGTTTGGTAGAGGAGAACTGAAACCGTTTTGTGACGCGCGGGGCTTGCCTTACACCACCCTTGTAAACCTTAAAAACGGCAACCTTAAAACTGAAGAAATACGCCTTGTCCTACGCTTGCTTCGCCACCTTGATGTTCCGGTTGAACTCACTAGGATAGCACCGGATAGCAACATTCACCGCTTCGTATTCCCGAACCGGGAGCTCCTCGACAAATTCCAAGCAACCCTCAAATGCTTTGATGGGGGCGTTTCTCCGCTGGAAAAGAGCAAGCACGAACAATCTAAATCTTGACCGGATAGCTCCCGCGTGTCCTTCGTTCAGAGCTACTGGTTTACATCTCACCAGTCAGCTGCCTACCTATGAACGCTCCAAGAGGGAATGACCCCAACGAGCTTGACCAATTCAAGCGCGACATTGACTTAGTTGACTACGCCCAGCGCCACGGGTACCAAGTACAGAAGGAAGGAAGGAGAGGCGATTGGCACCAGTTGGAGAAGGAAGGAGAGGTATTAATTATTAGTCGAAAAGGTGACCATCAGGTGTACCTCAATACCGGCGACGACCGTGACAAAGGCAGCGTAATTGATTTTGCCAAAACCAGAGGAGGTGATGGGCACGGCTTGAACTTAGGCCAGGTGCGGCTGGAGCTACGCGAGTACCTAAATGATGGAGCCGCACTGGCCCGCCAATATGCCCCCGCGCCCACAGTAGCGCGGCTTAATGCCTTGCCAGTGAGCGACCCCAACCACGAGCGTCAGGTGGAGGAGGATCGCAAAACACGCCTGATTGCGGAAGTTTTAGGAGTAAAAAAAGAGCTAACCGACCGTAGCTATCTGCATGGCCGGGGTATCGAAGATAAGACCCTCGATAACCCGGCCTTTCAGGGCCGCATCTTCACGGCGCAACAAAATGGGCATAAGAACACGGCGTTTCCTCTTTACAACGAGCAGGGATTAGCCAGTGTCGAGCAGAAGAACGAGAACTATAAAAACTTGCTCCCATTGCCTAAAAACGGCGTTTGGGTTTCCCATCCGACAGAGGGCAAGGATACCAAAGTAGAGCGAATAGTAGTAAGTGAATCAGCCATTGATTCGCTTTCCCATTATCAGCTCAAACACGAGCAAGACCAGAAAAACACCATGTACATTGCGACCAGTGGCACCCCTACGGAAGCACAGGTAGCCTTGATTCAGCGGGTCATTGACAAGCAGGAACCCAAGGAGATAGTACTGGCCAACGACCGCGACGCGGGAGGCCGACAATTCAACATGAACTACCTGAACGAGCTGCACCCAGCCCGTCCCTTAGCACCTATTGCTGACCAGGAAGCCTACAAAGAGGCCAGCCGCCCGGTAGAGTGGCACGCGACCAGTGACAAATACCACACGGCCCTGAAAGTGACGTATCATCACGACAGCACTGAGCAGGGCGCCCCCCAGGTGCAGCAACTCACCGACCGGATAGCCAGGATGAACAGCGTCCAGGAAAGCGGACCGACAATCGATCTGGAGGTGCAGCGCAGCACCGAGCGCGAGACAGTACTACGCTTGTCAGTGGCTAAGGCGGATACCGCACAACTCGAGGTAATCAGCCACGAGCTATACCGGCAGCGGGAGCAGCTACGGCCTGAGCAGGAGCGCCAGCAAGAACCATTCATCCGGGTAGACTATCCGCTGGCCAAGGATTATAACCGCGATGTAGAATTGACCCTTCAAGGGCTAAACGCGGAACAAATCCGCGCCCAGGGCCAGCGGGAGGAACTGGAACGCGCCGCCGAGCGTCAGCAGCGCCAGGAGCAAGAGCAGCAGCAGCGCCTAGAGCAGCAACGCTTGCAGGCCGAGCACCAGGCCGAGCAAAACCGCCATGATATTGACGAGAAACAGCGTCAGCAAAAAGATTGGCAAGAAAAGGAGCGCCAGGAGAATACTCCCGAAGCCCAGCAGCGCCGCCAAGAGCAAGACCGCCAGCTCAGCGAGGCAATAGCAGCATCAGCGGTAACTAGTGCCGCCACCGAGCAGTCAGGCGCCGCGTTCCGCTCCTACCGCACCGAGCAGGAAGCCGCCGAGCATACCGCGCAGTTTGTAGCGGCCAAGGATGCCGGCTTGATATTGCTCAAGGAGTACATTAACGATAACCCCCCGCCAACGGGCCGTAAGGTTGATGAAGCGGAGGTACAGGAAATCCGGGACCGGGCCAAGTTCGCTGCGATAAGCCCCGCCCCTACCCTACCTGTAGGGGAGGAGAAAACGGCAACGTGGAAGATTGATGAGCTGGTAGCTAATACCACCGGACGCGCTGAGGCCTGGAAGCAAGTGCTCGACCAGTCGGGCTACTCGATGCAGACCAGCGAAATCCGCAGCACGGTTGATGCGCAGGGCATACGTCGGGCTGAATTCGATATGAACTACCGGAACGACCAGCCCGATATTGCCATCATTCACGCCGTCATAACTAATACCAATGCGCGAGCTGAGGGCGGGCAGGAAATGTATATTGGAGTTAAGATTGTGGAATCTGAGGCCGACCGCGCTACTCGTCAAGTAGCCGCCGAAGCCGCCGCCATTCAGCCGCACAACCGCGATCGCAGCCAGGACATAGCCGCCAAACCCGCAGCAGCTGTTACTCTCGAAGTTGCCCGCACTGAACGGGCTGAAACCCCACCCCGTGCCGTAGTAGATGGGGTGGAAAAACAAGCTATTGTGAAGGTTGAGGAAGTAGAGCCAAAGGCCGGCGTACGTGGCCAAGCCGAAGCGGTAAAAAGTGCTATTAATGCCAGTGGCGCTAAAACGGGCGAGATTCTAAGTATTATCGACGAGCAAGGTATCAGGCACTCTGAAATGAAGGTGTCGTACCGTACCGATCAGCCCGAAATTGCTAAGGTGAGCAACACGCTTGACGCGGTGGCTAGACAGAGTGGTAACCATGTGATAGAGCATAGCAGCGACCGCGCCGAGCGCCGCGAAATCGGCAAGGGCTACGAAATGGCCCAGCCCCAACACAGTCAAGAAATCACCCGGTAGTCGGACGCTTCGCACCCGACTACCGCGCCGGAAACGGCGTTACCCATGACGCTAAATAAAAAGCCGCCCCGGAATCCGGGGCGGCTTTTTATTGTGGTTAGACAGAGACCAGAGACATCTTTTTCCCCACTGCCCTCTTTTTGCTGTTTTCAGACCCGTAAGGGTACATTTTTAAGAGCAGCAGCTGTCCCAAAGACAGCAAAAAAGCAATAGTGGAAGCTAAATAAGAGGTTTTATTAGTCAATAAATCGGTGGAGTACCCAGTTGGGCGTGCTCCCAGGGCCGCTGTTTAGGGCTATGGCTTCGGTCCTCGGGAACAAACTCCTACCCTCCTTCTCGCGACGTTCAGGCCGAAAGCAAGCCTGCTGACTCACTTTAATATAGTTCGATTACAGGCTTGCTTTCAGCTACAAACACCGATTGGGGCAGTGGGGAAGAAAGTCTGGTAGAATGGGGCAAGGGCCTAATAAAAGACAGTAAAAATAAATGTATTTTATACAAACATAAATGTAAAAAATGCAACAACGAATGAGCTTTTTACGTTTAATAGATATAGTCAATAAACAGATATACAGGCTCTTAGCTATGAAAAAGAACAGTAAGACTGCCACTACGAAAGCAACTGCCAAAGCTGCTACTACCAACCATCCCGACGTGTACCAGATTGTAACTGATCGGATTATCGCAGCCCTTGAAGGCGGTATTATTCCGTGGCGCAAGCCGTGGAACGCTGTTTACGGGTTGCCCCGTAACTATGCCACCGGCCGCGTTTACAGTGGTATCAACCTGTTTTTGCTGCATTTCAGTGGTGCCTTACCCTTCTTTATGACGTTTAAGCAGGCGCTTGCGTTGGGCGGCAATGTTCGCAAGGGTGCCAAAGGTCACCATGTAATCTACTACAGCATTGCCAAGCGCGAAAACAAGGAAACCGGAAAAGAGGAAAAAATGCCCTTTTTGAAGTATTACACCGTGTTTTCGGTGGAAGATATAGAAGGCATTGAGTTTAAGCTGCCCGAAGTAAAGACCTACGGTTTTACCCCCAGCGAGGTAGCCGAGGGCATTGTAGGAGCATGGGAGAGCAAGCCTGCCATTCAGCACTTGCACCAGCGCGCCTACTACTCGCCCATGATGGATATTGTGAATATGCCAAAGCCGGAGACGTTCACCACGTCGGAAGGTTACTATCAAACCTTATTCCACGAGCTGACCCACAGCACCGGCCACAAGTCCCGCCTTGACCGCGCCGAACTGACCGCTGGCGAAGGCAAGCAGAGCACCAGCTACGCCCGTGAGGAGCTAATCGCCGAAATGGGTGCATCATTCCTGAGCGCCGCCGCAGGCATTGCCACCGAGCAGACCGAGCAGAACGCGGTAGCTTATATTCAAAACTGGCTGGATCTGCTTAAAAACGACAAAAAGCTAGTAGTACAGGCCGCCAGCAAAGCCCAGCGCGCCGCTGAGATGATACTAGGCCACACTGAGGAGCCGGAAGATGAGGAGCAGCCCCCAACCGCCACCGAGCGGCCCGCAGCCGAACTGGCCGCGCCGGAGCTGGACGACACCGACCGCGAATTTATGGCAGCAGAAAAAAGCTGGTTGGCTGAGTAGCCACCGGCTAGGGGGTAGCAGCTCACGAGCTACTACCCCCTAGTCCTAGATTGCCCCTAACGTCTTAAAACGCTACTTTAGCACCTACCTACACTCCTAGTTCTTTCGATATGTCAGCCGCCCCAGCCACCGCCGCCGTTTCTTTTACCATCCAGCAGGGGAAAGGCACCTTGACGATTGAAGCAGCTACGCTGGCCGAGTTGGTAGACGCGGCCCCACTAACGAAGAAGGAGTTAGGTAAGAAGCTCAAGCTGAACCCGCGTACGTTCGACACACGCCGGCAGCAGCCAGGCACCCTAACCCAAGACGAGCTACATGCACTGGCCAACGCGCTAGGAGTGCCGTACCTTGATATTGCCCGGCTGATTTACGAGCAGCGAGAGTCCGAGCGGGCGCAGGAACCGGCATCAGAGTAGCCCCAGCAGGCCGGAAAGGGCATTATTGAACAAATAGGGGAAGCCTCCGACTTTGCTGTTTAAACAAAGGGTTTATACTCACCTGATCGGCAGCGGGGTACACGTTAGCCTAGTTATGGAAATACTAGGTCAACCTGGGTCTGTAGCTATTAGCGGAAAGTTTCCACCTTCAGATGAACTGCTAATGCTCTGATTTTCAATATATCTTTGGTCGTTTCCCCAAACGAATTAAGGTCCCCATTCAAGCTTTGCACATCACCGCAGGCCGCAGATTTTCAAAAATAGCCCACCGGGGTTTTTGGTCGCCTTCACCTTCTCCGTTTTGAGCTGATAGGTGAACTTGAAAAGCTGGTCCAGATGCTTGGTGTCTCCGAGGATGGTGGCCACCAGATGCGGCTGGGTGATGCCCAGTGTTTCCAGATGCTGACGCGCGGTGAAGGCGCGGGCATCCTCGGCCGGTTGCTCGAAGGGAATAGGCAGCTGCTGGGGCTGCTGGCGGGCAATGGTGAAGCGTACCGCGTCATAGGCCCTCCCCTTCTTGAGCAGTTGGTAGTCAATCTTGAGGTCGGTATGCTCGCTGACTTGGCGTACGGCGATGTCGAGCACCCGGGCCTTGAGCTGGCTGATGTTTTGAAACAGTTCCGGCTCCTTGCCCTTGGGGTCCTTCAGGTGCAGCATCTGCTTGAGCTCGTCCAGCGGGTAGGTGCGCGTGGTGGCCTTGTCTTTCCACTGGCTAACGAGCTGGTAAATGCGCTTGGCGTACTTGCTGCTTAACTTTAGGGCCGAGTGCAGCTGGTAGGAGGTGAAGTTTTCCTTGAGGTTGAACAGAAAAGGTCGGATGGGGGCGGCCAACTGAATCTGCAGGCAACCTTTACCCTTGATGTACTCTACCCGCTGAAACATCCACAGCTGCTGGTAGGTCCGCTCGTTTTCTACCTCGAACATGCGCGAGCCCATATCGGCCGTAGCTTCACGCAACTGCTGGTAATTCCACTGCCGCCCGGTCAGGGCTTCTACGTCCTTGACGTAAATCGTGTACTCCTGATCCGGCGCGTCATCCCGCCGCAGGCGGGAGAGCAGGTAGAAGAAGATGTCCAGTTGGCAGGCCGTGTAGTCGTAGCGCGCCTGGGTGATAGCGTTGTGCTGGCGCACAACGGGGGTGGGCTCCACCACGGTTAAGGCAGTTACAACAGGCTCCATAGACTCGGGGTACGTAGCAAGATATAAAGCAAATGTAGTTAACCAAGTATTAAAAAACCACAGTGGTAGTTATACGTGGTTTTTAACTTATAAAACGTGAGAGTTTAACTTATAAAACGTGGTTTTGAACTTATAAAAAGTGGTTTAAAAGGTATAAAACGTGGTTTTTCGCTTATAAAACGTGGTTTTATACCTTTATATACTATTGATTATCAGCGAGTTATGAACCCTACAAATAGACAAGTAATAACAAATACTCACAAACTTGTTGATACCCACTCTAAAAAAAGCTTTTAGAGTAGTGGTTCGAGCTGGGCGGTGGGGCAAACAAAAAACAACAAAAAGAAAGCACAAAATAAGCCTAACCACAGGGATTGCACTTTACCATGTAGAAGTTATGCTTTACTTATTTAAAACCACGTTTTATAAGTTGTCTCAGTTTCTCTAGCATCTCCGGTAATCAGCAGTGGCAAAACACTTTTTATACTCCCAGTAGACTTATTAACGGTGATCAAACAGCGTTTGCTGACTTTATACAAGAGTGAAAAACCACGTTTTATAAGTCGCTAGCCCCACCTTTATCTCCCAACTAGCACGTTTTATAAGCAAAAAATCGGCGCGACAGTGGCAGTAAAAGGGCCTTTCTGCCTAGTCTAAGCCGTTAAGCGGCTTCCAGGATAAAGTCAGCGGGGATGCCCAAGCGCTTGTAGAGGCGCTTAGCCAAGTCCAGATTGATGCGCCGGCCCTGGAGCACGTCGCTCAGGCGTGAGGCCGGGATATCCAGCAGGGCCGCTAAGTTTTTCTTGTTGAGCTTGCGCCGGTACATCTCCAGTTCCAGGCGGCCCACTAGGGTTTGAGGCTCGGGCAGTTCGTAGCCCTGGGTCTTCTCGTAGGCACTGATGGCGTCGCGCAACGCGAGCATGGGTGCCAGATCGGTGGGTTCCTTGTCCATCCAGGCCGTGAACTGGTCCAGGGCCTGGTGGTAGTCGGCTTGGGAGCGAATGTCCATGAGGAGGAAGCTTATAAAACGTGAGAGAAACGGTGCGAGCTCAAACGGTGTCGGCGTCGATGCGGTCGTACTGCTGGTGGGTGCCCACAAAGCGGATGAACACGGTACGGGTCGCGAAGTGCAGCCGCGCCACCAAGCGGTAATTATTGCCCCGGATGTTGAACACGTAGCGCCCGTCCCGGGTGTACTCGGCCGTGTTATAATCTCGAATCACGTCCGCGTGCCGGGCCCAGTCGCTTTCCTGCACAAAGGCGTACCAGGCACTGAGCGCCTCTTTCGCATCGGGGTGCTGTTCCCAAAACTCCCGTAGCGGCTTCTGGGAAATGATGACCATGCCCAAAGATATGGGCAGAATTCTGAAATTGATAATTTTCTCCTAGAATCTGTAATTGCTTATTTTAGAAATTAGTTCACCAGATAGGTCGCCTCTCCCCTACCCTATCGCCGTTAAGCGCAAAAGCAGCTCCGGAAGGAGCTGCCCTTGGTTTGGCGCGTTGTAGCGCCGAATTAAAAATAAGTTGTGTCGGCGACCAAACCGACCCTACTTCTAACCAGTGCTGCAAATTACATGCTTTGTGTTATTTGCTTGGTAGTTTTCCCTGTTTTCGTAAGTGCGCTTCGTAGTGATGATGAGCTGCTTCTATGTACGTCTGAATGTTATGGGGCACATCCTGTATACCCGCAAGTTGAGCCACTACTAGCTTAATCTCAAGCCAACTTGGTTCGGGCACTTTTAGTGAACGGAGCGCGACCGGAGCCGTCGCAGTGGGAACCGCAGGCTTGCGACCACGCCGACTAGGAGCAGTCGGGGCCGCTTGTTGAGGAGTTGACTCAATCGAGGCCACGGCAGGTTCTACCGCTGTCGGTTCGGTAGGCGCAAGAGTAGTGACTACCGTCGGCGCAGTTGCAGCCTCAGACGCAGTAGGTTGGGTTGGAGCAGCGGCAGACTCTGACTCTGTGGCCAACGGAGTTGCTGGCTGGGTTAAGGTCGCAGCGGGCGCTAAAGGTTCGCTGGCTTGTTTGGTTTTTTCACCATCCATACCAGCGCGGGCGGCGGCTCTATCCGCCTCAGAAACAGGAATACGCCCACGAGGAGCTTTTGGGACGAAGGGAGCGGGCATGGCCTTATTCAGTTACAGTGGTAGATGATACGCCGCGTTCGTCAGTTTCTGTAGCAATAGCCACCGAAGCTGCTTTGTGATTCGGTAAGTCCAGGCGTTCTATCAGCTCGTCACACACACGGCGTATTTCGTCGGAGCTTTCCTTGGTCCCACCAGCATAAGCGCGGAAGCCAGGGGTAAGCAGACTGTGCAAAGTAGATGCCCGCGAGTAGGCCACGCGGTTACTTAGAAAGGAGTTAAAGCGTGAGAGGCTCAGCCCGTCTATATACTCATCCATTTCTTTTTCTTCTCTACGGCCCGCAATCCGCTTCGTAGCTAAGCCGAAGTAATCAAAGGGAAGGCCCGCATCGTTCGCTGCTTTCTTGATGCTAGCCAGAATCGTCATAAACTCGGCAGTAGAAGCACGGTCTAGCTGATCTGACACGAGTGGCACAATAACAGCGTCACAGCCAGTGAGAGCATTAAAAACATCGTCTCCATCAGCGCGGCCCGGTACGTCAATGATGATTAAGTCGTAGTCGTTTTCCGGGTTGTCGGTGAAATCAAAGATTTTATCCAGTGGCAGGGCGAACACATCATAAGGATATTTGGCCGATGGATCTGCCTGTTGCATAGCAGCCAAGCTAGGGGCATCAATCTGGTTCCGGGTTTTGACAATGCTTTGCTGATAGTCACAATCCAGAATAGCGATTTTCAAGCCGTACTCAGTAGCCAAAGGAGCAGCCAAGACAAGGGCCAAAGTCGACTTACCGGAACCACCTTTTTGGGTAGCGAAGCTGATAATTTTTGACATAGTTTCTACTGATTAGAAGGGTTGGGTAAACACTCCTGACTGGTCAGGTAGAGGGTGAGCCAAATGTAAGTAGAAAAAGATAAAAGTAGCATAGAGTAAAAAGGTAAAATAATAAAAGTAGAAATTTATAAAAACATAATTATATAATAATAGAAAAGTAGAAATTATAATATTGAGTTCAGGGGAATCACTAGTATAAAAAGGGAAAAGTAGAATAAAGGAATTGTAGAATAGTAGAAACATAAGTACAAGTAATGTTAGTCATTCAAACCCGTATAAGTAGAAAAAGAGAAAAGTAGAAACAATTAGTAAGCAATTAAGGAAAGGTAGAAAAGTAGAAAAAGGGAAATTAGAAGGACGATAACTCTAATAAGCTTTAACGTTTGAAGGTAGAAAAGTAGAAAAAGGGAAATCTATTTAGTGAAGATAGTATTGATTCGTAAGCGAACTTGAGTAGTAGAAAAGTAGAAAAAAATAAAATAAATATAATGCGGTACATACAGGTAGGTAGGATCAATCTATATAGAGTAAGAACAATGCTACAGGAGTGTATTTATAGGGTTTAAGAGGGGTAGTTGAAGTTAGAAGAAGATTGATAGGGGAGGCACAATGGGAGTTAATTTTAATTATAAATTAGTTATAAATTAGTTAATATTCGTAGTTTCAGCTCTAGGACACTAACCTTACAACCACAGCCGACTAACCCTATCCCCAACCGCTATAAAGACAGATAGAAACTTCTTAGCAAGAAGAGTAACACAATATCAAGACTAAAGTATTGACATTGTGTTACTTAAATTTCAGCATAGCTGAAATCTGTATAATAAACATCATAATCTATTGATTAACAGGATAGTTTTAACCTAATAACGACTGAACGAACGATCCATGCCAACAAACCCCGGAATTAAGAGTGTCGCTATTCCCAATGCGGCACACCACCTAATGAGTAAGGAGGCCAAGCGGTTGAAGTTGAGCCAAGCTGATTATACCGCCGCAGCCGTTAGCTACTTTGCACAGCGCGGTCTCAATCCTGCCGAGACGGAGAGTCGGGAAGGTCAGCTAATCATGCAGCAAGTGAAGAAGCTAGGCGACCGAGTATTTAGCTATATGCAGGTACAGGAACGGAGTGTATTAATTCCGATGCTCGATGAAATGCTACGCAGCCGGATAACACTTGAGCGCGTGCTACGCATGAATGAGATACTGGTAAATAACCTAAGTACCGGACTGCAACAGCTTAGCGAAGCCCAACTAAAACAGCAGCGCGAGGCACTATTGAAACTGCGGAAGCAGAACGAGGAGATGATAGAAGCGCAGGTGCGGGAGGCAGTAGCGAGCAGTAAAATACAGCAGGGGCAGACACAGCAAGCGGGGGCAGTTGGGGAGAAAAGCGCCGCAAACTACTAGCAAAAGAGCCATGTACGTTAAGCTAATTAATCCCGTCACGCACGGAAAAGCAGCTTACAATAACACCGGCAGCAGTGCGCAAACACTGAATTACTTGAAGCAAGAAGCAGAGAAAGAAGGGCAGGAAGCTTCGTTTTTCGGTGCTGAGAAAGACGCTCAAACAGCCGCCGAAGTGATGCAGGATATTGATAATAATGTGAAGGGACTGCGCGCTACGGAGGCCAAATTTTACTCGTTAGTTATCAGCCCCAGCACCGATGAGCTATCCCACATTGGTAACAGCGAGAAGAAATTGAAGGAGTACACCCGCGAGGTGATGGAGCAATACGCTAGCAATTTCAAGCTGAAAGATGGACGCACTTTGGACAGTGAGAATCTTGTTTGGGCGGCGACCATCCACCATGATAGGAGCTACCGAGGCACTGACCCAGAGGTGGAAGCAGGGAGCGCCAAAGTAGGGGAGAAGCGACCCGGTTTACAGACCCACGTTCACATCATTGTTAGTGCCCGCGATACCGAGCAAAAGATAACTCTGAACCCAGGTGGCAGGCGGGACAGATTTAACCTGACGGAGTGGCAAAAAGAGGCAGGCAAACAGTTTGAAAAACAGTTTGGCTACACCGCCCAGGAGCGCGAAAAAGTGCAAACCAAGTTGAGGGATAGCAGCCGCGATACAGCCCGCGCCGCCAAGATTATGGAGCGAGTGGACCGCATCAATCTACTAGTGCCCAAAGAGCAGAAGCTAGACCCGCAGCGCGTACAGCAGCTAGCCGAGAAGCGCGAGTATGATAAGACGTTTTACCGATCGATAGCCACGGTAGAACGCCGGGCGGAGGCTGGAATACCGATTGATAACGCCTACCATCTACTGACCACGGGCAGAGAGCAGCCCCAGCCGCAGCAAGTCACTACAGCTGCTTTACGAGCCGTGCAGCAGGCCCTACGGTCGGGCCAAGGGCAGGACGAGAAGACCGAGACTATAGCTGAGAAGAAGGGCCGTAACCGCGATGAATTGGATATTGAAATGTAGTGATATGCCCCACCATAGCCTACCCTCAACATGATTAGTCAATCCACTAAACCAGCCAGCGGCCCGGTTAACGTCGGGCAACTCTTTGCCCTTTTGATTCTGCTTCTTATAGGAGGAGAGTATTATACCTTGCTTAAGAGCGATGAGGTAGCCGCCGCCAGGGCCGTGCAGCTCACGCCGGCTAGCGAGGTAGCTGAACTGACCCCCAAGGAGAAGTTAGCCGCCCGGATAGCTGTTATTAAGGAGAGGCAGCGCCAGCGCAAACTTGCCAAAGCGCAGATGCAAGCTGAGGCAGCAGGAACGCCTAGTATTCCTACCCATGCTACGGAGCAGACGCTTACTACTAGGGTATCCAGCGCGCAGGCCGTAACCAAGGCCGGACAGAGCATCAAGGGTAAGCTATTAGTCAGGGCCGCGAAGTTCTACGGCTCAGCCGGCATCCTCTTACGCGGGCTATTGGTAGTAGCCAGCCTTGTACTCGTATTCGTGCAGAAAACGCCCGCAGAGGAACCGGGAACACCGAAGCATAAGAAGATAGACCCCAAAGCGCGGCAAGTCATTACAGCGATTTGCTTGGGTATGCTGCTACTCGGAGCGTACCTGCTACTCACTATCCATACGTTCACTCCGGGCTTTATTACGTTTGGTTATCCAGCTGCCGCTGCCGCCGTGCTGGCCAGTGGTGGTATAGCTGGTTTCCTGTGGGCTGGTGCCAAGCGGCCTGCCTTCGGGCTGACGACAGAGCGTAAAAAAGTAGTTAAAGAAGATGCTGTTTATCTTCCTACCAGTGATGGCGGCTGGATTACCATAGCCAACCCGTACCGGGGCGTTATGGTACTGGGTGGCGCAGGAGCCGGCAAGACCTACTCGATAGGGGAGCCCTTGATCATCCAGTTTGCTAAGCGTAACTTTTCGGGCCTCATCTATGACTTTAAGTTTCCAGTGCTGGCAGAGGTTGCCCAGAAAGCTATCGTAGTGGCTGACCGTTACAAACAGGCTGAGAAGGAGAAAGCGGCCAAGCTAGCGGCTAGCCCATGGGGCAAGCTGCAAGCGAAGCTATACGCGAAGGAGCCAGTAAGGGAGGAGCCACCCGTACAGCTACACATCATCAACTTCCGTGACCTTACGCGCAGTGAGCGCGTGAATCCGATACGCGCACTCGATATGCCCGTGGTTGCGTTTGCCGAGGAGTACAGCCGGGCCATTATCAATAATCTAAATCCATCCAGCATTAAAAAGATGGAGTTCTTTGATACCAGCGCCGTAGCTTATTTAACGGCCATTATGTGGTTTTACAAGAAGCACTATCCAGCGTATTGCACCATTCCCCACGTCGTAGCTACAGCTATGCATAAGGACTACCGCCACGTCCTGAGTATGCTGGAAACCGACCTAGAAAGCGGTGATCAGGCCCGTAGCCTTATTTCAGCGGTAGAAACCAAAGCGGACAAACAAGTGGGAGCGATACTGGGCACCTTGCAGGTAAACCTAACCCGCATCAATAGCCCCGAAGTGGTTTGGGTACTGACACCGGATGAAGAAAACGGGGAAGGTTTCTCGTTGGATCTAAATAACCGGGTGGCGCCGAAGCTACTTTGCATTGGCAACGACCCGACCCTAAAAGAAACGTTTTCCCCGGTCGTAAGCTGCCTTATCACCGTGGCGATTAAGCTTATGAATCAGCAGGACAAGCACCGCTCCTACGTGTTCCTGGATGAAGCGGCCACGATGTACGTGCCTGGTCTGGAAACGCTGCCGGCGACAGCGCGAAGCAATAAGGTTGCTACTATCTACATGACACAGGGTTTCCCGCAGATGACGGATCTGTACGGCAAGGATAAAATGAATGTGATGGTAGACAACCTGAACAATCAGTTTTATGGCAAGACAAACTCGCTGGAAACGGCTAAGTTTATTTCCGAGCTGGTCGGGCGAGAGGACCGGGAAATGACCAGCACCAGCACCGGCACCAGCCAGGGCGGCAGCGGCCACCGCAACCGATCAACCAACCAGAATACCAGCCTTCAGGAGCGCCACTTGGTTCGGGTGCAGGATACCGTAGGATTGCAGCAGGGAGAGTTTATTGGTCAAACCGTGGAAACCGCGCAGACTTTCTTTAAAGGAACTATTGCCCGGAACGACGTAACAGCAGAGCGTTTTCCTTTGCATCCGTTTGCAACATTTAGTGCCGAAGGGTTAGACCCCGCCGCCGCCCTAAGTCAGACGGTGATGGAGAACTTTCTACGGGTGCGCAAGGAGGCCAACGACATAATTGCCACCTATCCCAATACCTTCGCCGGAGCCAACCAATAAAGTATTTTACGCGCACATTTTCACCTCGCAGCCCATTCAGGCCGGAGGGCTAGTGATACAGGGCTTGAATGAAAACGGTGAGGAATTAAATGCAATTCGCTGGCAGGGAATAGCCAAGTATAGTAACGTATCCCCCCATATTGACGGTATTAATCTGGATAACGTTGACAAGGTTCCTATACGGCAGACCGCGTGTTTAACCTGAGCAGCAATAAGACGTTAGGCGAGCTAGAGGTTGCAGCTGATAAACTTTCGGAACTGGCCTACTCAGTAGCGAAACCATATAGATGTAGGCAATGACAGTAGCGGCATAGAACGCTATCCATCATCTAACAGTAAAACCCATGCAAAAAGACGAGCTAGCTTTCCTAGAAGATATGTTTGCTGCCACGGAGCTGCTAGAGTGCGCGACGTGTGGTGAGGCAACATTACACGCCCACGAGGAAGTATTAGAAGTGTACACAGTCGGCACGAAACTAAGAATGCAGTGTACCTGCTGTCAAACGTCCCGGTCATGGATAGATTGGACGCCACCACAGACTAAGGCCAACCTCCACTAACACCAGAAACCCCGCCAGCATCGGGGTTTTTATTCGCCTAACCGACCACGCAGCTAACAAAAGGCCCCTGTTAATCTTAAAGGCCCATGCAAGTGCGAAGCAGAACGTTTTAAGGTGTATCTACTAGTTATTGGGATGCATTAGAGCTTTCCATGATCATAAGAAGCAGAGTCCTAGCAGATATACACTTTACTTGCAGCCTTGATTTCTATATGAGCCTTATTTACCCTAGCCTATTAAGGCCAAATTCGACCGAAGCCTTAACCATCAGCGGCCATATTTTAACGGTTCCTAAAGTTGAATTGCAGCTTCGACGTTGGGAGGGAACCCCCCTAAGCAACACGTTCGGCAATAAGCCCCTCATCTATTTTGGGGGCCAGCCTGTTTTTGCCGAGGTATGCATCTATGAGTTACTACGTCTTTCCGGTTGGCAGGCCCGATGGGTAGAAACCTACGGAGCTGGGGCAATGACACCCAATCATTTTACCCGCTGGGCTGATGCCGGTTTGGCCGGGCAGCAGCACGAGCCCATTACCGACCCTACGATGCTGACCTTATTGCATCAGATTGCCCAGGCCAACGGCAATACCTATGCGGGCTGTTGGGATGTAGTTGGCTGGCAGGGGGAGACTGTTTTATTTGCCGAATTGAAACGCCATAAAAAAGACCGTATCCGGCCGACTCAGCCGCGCTGGCTGGAAGCGGGCTTGCAGTTGGGCTTGCAGCCCGATAACTTTCTGCTAGTGGAGTGGGATTTTACGATACTTCCTAGTTAACCAACATCAACTCTTCTAGCCGGGTAGTGAACGCAGGCGAGCGCCATTGGGCTTTCCCCTGCCAGGGAGGAGGCATTTTACCGCTCGTAGTAGCCTAGTAGTTAGGAACCGGAACCGTCGTAACAATTTGCACCGTTCCGCGCCCGAAACGCTGATTTAAAGCGTCGAGGCTGGGCATTAGCCCGGCCGCATAGAAACCTTTGGCGGTACTGTTGACAAAATATGCCCCGCTACTTGGAAAGGGCTTATTTTGCATCGTGCATTATACCGACTTTGAAACCCGCTGGCTGAAATCAGGCGGCGCGGAGCGGGCTAACTACGGCCTGTTTCTGCAAGACCTCTGCGACTTACTCGGCGTACCGCGCCCCGATCCTACTACTGATAACCCTGCCCAAGATGCGTACGTGTTGGAGCGGGCTGTGACGTTTGAGGACGGGGGGGGCAAGCAGACCACCGGCCGAATAGACTTGTATAAGCGAGGCTGTTTCGTGTTGGAAACCAAACAGGGCACGAACAGCCCCGACGAGCAGGCCGCCGCTGAGAAAGCGCAGCTAGGCTTGCCCGCCGAGAAGCGCCGCAAAGGCCACGCCGTGCGCGGCACGGCCAAATGGGAGCAGATGATGAAGGCGGCCCAGCAGCAGGCGCTGCGCTACGTCCGGGCCCTGCCGGCCTCGGAGCCACGCCCACCGTTCGTGGTCGTGGTGGACGTGGGGCACTGCGTGGACGTGTACAGCAACTTTGCCGGCGTGGGGGATACCTACGTGCCCTTTCCGGATGCCGCGCATTCCCGCTTCTACCTGCCAGCGCTGGCCCAGCCCGCGCTCCGGGCGCAGCTGCAGCTGCTCTTTACGGATCCGCAGCAGCTCGACCCCGGCCGCCGCGCCGCCCAGGTGACGCGCCAACTCGCCGGCTACCTGGCCGGGCTGAGCACCCAGCTGGAAAAAGCGGGTCACCCCTCCGACGTGGTGGCGCAGTTTCTGATGCGCTGCCTGTTCACCATGTTTGCCGAGGACGTGCAGCTGATTCCCGCCGATTCATTCAAAGGGCTGCTGGCCACGTACGCGGAAACCGAAGAATCGCGGGGCTACCTGCCCGACGCGCTGCAAGGCTTGTGGACTGTGATGGACAAAGGCGGCTTTTCCCCCGAGCTACGGACCAAGCTCCGGCGCTTTAACGGCCACCTATTCCACGATGCGAAGGCATTGCCCCTGAACGCGGACCAAATAAAATTGCTGGAACTCGCCGCTGAGGCTAACTGGACGGAAGTGGAGCCGGCCATCTTCGGCACCCTGCTGGAGCGGGCCCTAGACCCGTCCGAGCGCCATAGCTTGGGCGCACACTATACGCCCCGGCGCTACGTCGAGAGGTTGGTATTGCCCACTGTCATTGAACCGCTCCGCCGCGAGTGGGCCGCCGCGCAGGCGGCCAGCGCCACCCGTTTGGACGAAGGCAAGGGCAACAAGGCCGTGGCTGACGCCCGCGAGGAAGTGCTGAAATTCCTGCGCCGGCTCACATCGGTGAAGATTCTGGACCCGGCGTGTGGGTCAGGCAACTTCCTGTACGTGACGCTGGAGCATCTCAAGCGCCTGGAAGGCGAGGTGCTGACGACGCTGGCGAAGCTTGGCGGCTCTGGGCGCTTAGATTTGGGCGACGGCACTACCGTTAGCCCCCGGCAGCTGCTCGGAATGGAATTGAACCCCCGCGCTGCGGCCATTGCCGACGTGGTATTGCGCATCGGCTACTTGCAGTGGCACTTGCGGTCCCACGGTCTCACGCAACTGGCGGAGCCATTACTTGATAACTATCAGAATATCAAGCAGCAGGATGCCGTGTTAGGGCACAACGAGGATTACAGCATGACGTGGCCCGCTGAGTGGCCCGCGGCGGACTTTATTGTGGGTAACCCACCGTTTGTGGGTGACAAGGCCATGCGGCGGGCGCTGGGTGACGGTTACGTAGATGCCTTGCGGAAGACCTACAAAGGCAAAGTAGACGAATCGGCCGACCTAGTCATGTATTGGTGGGAACGGGCGGCCGATGTGACCCGCCTGGGCCACACGGAAGCGTTTGGATTTATTACCACCAACTCCATCACTCAAACGTTCAACCGCCGCCTTATTCAGCGACACCTGGCGGCCTCGCCGCCGCTGTCGCTCACTTTTGCCATTCCCGACCACCCGTGGGTCGATAGCGCCGACGGTGCGGCCGTGCGCATTGCCATGAGCGTAGGACGTGCCGGTACGCACACGGGCAAGGTCGCGTCGGTGATGCGTGAAACTGCAACAAAAGATGACGATGCTCCCACGGTGGAACTGGCGGAAGCCGATGGGGTCATCAACGCGGATTTCACGACCGGAGCCGATGTGGCGGCGGCACAGGCCCTCAAATCTAATGAAGGTATTTCCAGCAACGGCATGATGCTGGCAGGTGCTGGCTTCATTGTCACCGAGACCCAGGCTCACGCATTGGGGTTGGGCACAGTCTCCGGTCTGGAAACGCGAATTCGGCCGTACCGCAACGGTAAAGACCTTACCGCCCGGCCCCGGGGCGTGTACTTGGTAGACTTATTCGGCCTTACTGAAGCCGAGGCAATTCGCGAATATCCGGCGGTGTACCAGCACTTATATATCCACGTCAAGCCTGAACGCGACCATAACAACCGCAAGAAGCTCAAAGAAATCTGGTGGCAATTTGGTGAGACCCGCAAGGGTCTACGTTTGGCCTTGCACGGACTACCGCGCTACATTGCCACGGCCGAAACAGCGAAGCACCGCATTTTTCAATTCTTGGATGCTGGCATAGCACCTGACCACATGCTTGTAGCACTGGCCCTCGACGATGCTTTCCATTTGGGTGTGTTATCAAGCAGAATGCACCGCACCTGGGCTTTGGCTGCCGGGGGAAGGATGGGGATGGGTAATGACCCTCGCTATAACAGCTCCCGTTGCCTACTGCCTTTCCCGTTCCCCACGGCAACGGACGCCCAAAAAGCCCACATTCGCGAATTAGCCGAGGACCTTGATACCCACCGAAAGCGCCAGCAGGCACAATACCCTAACCTTGCGCTCACCGACCTCTACAACGTGATGGAAAAACTGCGGAGTGGCCAGGCACTCACGGCTAAAGAGCAGACGACCCACGAGCAGGGCTTGGCGGCCGTGGTGCTCAGTCTGCATCAGCAGCTTGATGCTGCCGTAGCTGATGCCTACGGCTGGCCCGCAACACTAAGCGACGCTGAGCTTCTGACGCGCTTGGTACAATTGAATCAGCAGCGGGCGGCCGAAGAAGCGGATGGTACTGTGCGATACTTGAGGCCCGAATACCAGGCGCCCGGCCAGCTACAGAGCACTATGGCCTTACCGACTATGGTAGTAGCTGCAGCCGATGTAGTCACAGGTGAGACACAACCGTGGCCAACTGAATTGGCACAGCAGATGTTCGCCGTGCGTGCCATCGTCCAGCAAGCAGCTGGCGAGGCCCTGAGCAGCGCCCAGGTAGCGGCCCGGTTTCGGCGCACCAAGGCCGACAAGGTGAAGCCCCTACTCGACACGCTGGCCATGATGTCGCTAGTGCGCCACTTGGAACCGGAAGATACATACGCTGCTTAAATCAACCCTTTCGCTTGACTACAATGGAAGACCACATTTCCCCCATGAGCTACGAAGCATTCATCAGGCGTGCCCACGGTTGTGAGCGTAACCAAAAAGGTGCTTCGTGCGATTATTTCCGCAACCTGCAAAACACCGAATCCGGCCAGTTAAAACTACGGGGTTTGGGGACTGCTGAAAAGCAGCTAGCTGCCGTGAAAGGTCATCTTACCAAAGCTATCCAGGCTTTTTTGAAACCTAGAAGGGGTCGTAAGCTCACTTCCGACGAAGCGGCTCAACTGGAAGGGTTGCAACTCTCTATTGAGCGTAGCTACGGTTCCGCTGACCTTATTCCGTTAGTCAAGCGGGGCCTCGACATCACGCAGCCTTATAAAGAGGCCTAAGCAGCTATTCTCGTTCGTTGCCTTCTGCCAGGACATTCTTGGTGGTCACTTTATCGCCGTTCCGTTTATGACCGACATTCTACTAAGTTTTCTAGCTATTCGGGAGCAGCCGTTTGCATTTACGGTGTATCGAAAACTCTATGACGGCGCGCAAAAGACGGAGGACAGCTTGTGGATATACCCCTTGCCTGAAGAGCCGGGCGACGATGAATTCAAGCGCTATTACGTGGCTTTTGAGCCTATTCCGGGTTTTGTTGCCTATGAATGTCCAGCCCGCGCCAACCGCAATCTAACGTGCCGGGTGCTCACGCTCATGGTGCAGCAGCGAGCGGAGGCGGCTGGTATCGACCATTCCACCAAGCTACGGGGATTTCATAATTCTATTGACCTATACACCGAAAGCTTCACCAAGGGCAAGCGGGCCCTCGTGCTAGAGCCCTACTACTTGGAGAGCAAGCGGCAATTCGGCTTCTTAGTGGATGTGCGCTTCCGAGCGAATAAGAGCTATCCAAAGGGCGATGCAGAAACGCTACAATTGAGCTTCAGTAACAGTCGTAACGGTGGTGTAAACAAAAATTTTTACGGTGACAAGTACAACTACGTGACCGCGCAGCTCAGTCGGCTCTTGCCCCAACTCGGTCCGCTGGTTTGGCAGGACCTGCAGTTATCGCTGGTCGAAGCATTTTCCACCGTTACCGCGACGACGCTGGCCAAAAAACAATATATCTTCAAAAACGACAATTACGATTACAATCAATTTAGCGGTATCCGTCGCTACGGTCCGTACCGGCCGGGTCCGTCGGATTGCACGTTTGTCTTCCTTCTCGAAGAGCGGTACCGAGCCTTCGCCAACAAGCTGTTTTTAAGCCTTACCGGCAAGCGCAACCCAGATACTTTCAAGGGCATGCACGAAATGTTTCAAGTAGATATTGGCAAGAACAACATCGTGCAAATACCGCTTCTTGACACCAGCGAGCCGCACTTAGCTGGCGCCGTAGAGCAAGTACGACAGCTGCAGACCGAACGCCCAAACGAGCACCTGATAACCATCTTTGTAGAAGAAAACAACCACGCTGACGAGCCGGGCGTTTCGGAAACCTACTATTACCTCAAGTACCACTTAACCAAGCTGCAAATTCCCTTGCAGGTGCTCAGCCACGAGAAAATTAGTGTGGACAGTACGCTGAAGTGGTCCACATCCAATATCGGCTTGGCCTTATTTGCCAAGCTGGGCGGCATTCCCTGGATAGTGAAGCCGAGCATTTCCAACTGCCTGATTTTAGGCATTGGCAGTGCCCACAAATTCAATGACCAAGGCCAGATTGAGCGGTTCTTTGCGTATTCCGTTTGCCTGGATTCTTCCGGGATTTACCGAAAGCTCGAAGTGCTAGCCGATGACCATTCCGAAGAATCGTATCTGAGTGCCTTGCAGCGCAACCTAGTGAGCTTGTTGGGAAGCCCGGAGTTTGCCGGTTACACCAAGTGCGCCCTGCACCTGCCTTTCAAAATCAAGCACCGGGAAATTGATTCCATCAAAGCCGCCATTGAGAAAGTGCGCAGCATGGAATTCAAGGTGCTTAAAATCAATGTAAAGAATAAGTTTTTTGGCTATAGTAACCACAACACCAAAACCCCTTATGCCAGCACGTTAGTTGAGCTAAACCCGCATGAGTTTTTGGTATGGTTTGAAGGCTTGCAGCAAGGGAAAGAAGTGCTTAATGAGCGTATTAGCCCCCCGGTGCATATTGAGTTTTTGCACTCGGCTCATACTTCGCGTGAATCAGTTTATCCTTACCTCCAGGATGCCATCAACCTAACCGGTACCAACTGGCGGGGCTTCAATGCCAAGGTGAAAGTCATCTCCATTTATTACTCCTCCATTATCACGGATTACTGCACCCACTTCGAGCAATTCCCGGATTTTCGAAAGGATATGCTGTCGCTGCATTCACCCTGGTTTCTGTAAGCTAGTATTTATGAGCATTGAGCGCGACAACGTCTTGTTTTTGCTGGGAGCTGGTTGCAGTCGTGACGCCGGCATACCCGTGTCGGCGGAGATGGTAAACAACGTGCACCGCCTCGTGAACGAAGACACCGCCTGGAAGCCGTACAAAGACCTTTACTACTACCTGCGTAGCTCCATTCAATTCGCGGATGGCATTTTCGGCAACTTTCAAGCTTCTTTCAATATCGAAAAGCTCATCATCGTGATGTCTGAAATCGAGAAGAAGGAGCGTAACCTTATTTATCCATTCATAGGGGCTTGGGACAACCGCCTGTTGGACTTGGCCGGTCCCGAATTTAGTCACCTAACAGAGTTCAAACGCCTAATAACAAACGAGCTGGTTAGCGACTGGGTGAAGCCCTCCCTGTACAAGGATGCCGCGTACTACGGCGGGTTCAAGGACTTGATGTTCGGCAACAACGGCATTGGCATCAACATCAAGGTGTTTAGCTTAAACTATGACCTCTGCTTTGAGAAGGTCGTGGGCAAAGACAACATCGAACTGGGGTTTGACGAGAACACTCGTGAGTGGAGCTATAATAGCTTCACGCGAGGCGATGAAAAGAACTTCACCTTGTACAAACTACACGGCTCGCTGGACTGGTACACTGACCCCAAAACGCATAAGCTGATGCAGGCGGAAGACCCGTCCCGCGACCCAGTCCTAATTTTTGGAACGAGCAACAAGCTGCGCGCCATTGACCCGTACCTTTTCTATATCTATGAGTTTCGGCGGCTCTGCTTCCTGACTGACTTGCGGCTCATTGTGTGCATCGGTTACAGCTTTGCCGACGACCACATTAACGACATAATCGCCCAGGCGCTGAAAAGCAATGCCCAAGCCTGCGTTCTGGCCACGGTTTGGAATGCTGCCGATGATTATAAGGACTACGTTCGCAAATCACTAGGCTTAGCATCTGGCAGCAATCAGGTGCTTTTTGAAGAAAGCAAAGCCAAGGATTTCTTGGGAGCTATGGTGTCCAAAGAGTACCTCGAATCCAAATTCCTGCCCGATGAGTTGCCCTTTTCGGTCTGACGCCGAAGTTGCTACTACTCATTGGTCCAACCACTAAACGCCAGCATGAGAACTAAAGTAGAAGAATATGACGGCCAACTTGTTCGGGTTAGTTTTTTTCCTGAATCAGAGGCGGAAAGAACTGTGCTGTTGTCCGTTCGCAACGGCCTACCTAGCGACAGCGCTGAATTAAACGTAATGGACTGGGTTAACTCAGCTATGAAGCGAGAAGGCTTAGGTCCACACGAAATATTGGGTTTTGAGGACGTGTTTAACAATGTGTACTATGTCTTTCGAGTCCAACGCTCCCCAAGAGGTATTGGGTATTGAGATGGGATTGTGGCTAGGTTTCAGTGTCCCGTAATGTATAACAGTACCACCAGTAATACTGGTAATATTCTTTTAACTGTATACAGCAGCCCATAAGCTGCCACTGTTTCACCACGTATCCCCACTCCATGCCTGCATCCACACGAACCAGCGTTTTTATTAGCTACAGCCACGCCGATGAAAGATGGCGGAAACTCGTTGAAAAGCACCTGGCTCCGCTCGGGCGTGACCATAGCTTACGGGTGTGGAGTGACCAGAACTTAAAGGCTGGCGAGCCTTGGCTGGCCCGAATACGCCGCGAATTGGCGACGGCCCGGGTAGGAATAATGTTGGTCAGTCACAACTTCATGGCGTCGGACTTTATTCATTCCGATGAGTTGCCGCCGCTGCTTCTAGCAGCCAAGAAAGAAGGGGTGACCCTGTTGACCGTAGTGGTCGGGCATTGCCATTTTGCCAACTCGCCACTTAGTAAGCTGCAGGCGTTTAACAAGCCGGATAAGCCGCTGGAGGCGCTGACCATTCCGCAACGGAACAAGGAAATGGCGCGGCTCTGTGCCATGGTGATGAAGATTTTTGGGTTGAAGCCCGGGGCCGCGAAACCTGACGCAGCTAAACCAGCAGTTTTGAAAAAATCTACTGCTCCCGCCTCACCCAAGCGGTTAACCCCGTCTGCTGCTAAAGTAGCCCCGACCCCTGAGGCTACTGCCAAATCCAAAGCTATTGCCAAATCTAAGGCCATAGCTAAAAACAAAGCGGCAGGAGCCAAGCCTAAGCCAGCCGCAAAGCCGACTACCAAACCGGCTGCGAAGACGGTGCCCAAACCAGCTAAAAAGGCCGCACCTCATAGCAAGAAATGATTCGCTCTCCCACGCCCTTGTATCGGCGAAGGGATAGCACTGCTTCTTTTACATACTGTAAAAACTTCCTAATCGATACCTATTGTCTATAGGAAAGGCCACTTTTTACAGTGGCCTTTCAGTAAACTGGGTTTTTGCTATTGATACTGGTTTGGGTTTGCTCGTCGCTATGCCGGGTAGCTCGTTCCACGCTTCTAGGTCAACGCATGACATGCTAGGAAGACCTGTTCCAAGAATGTCACACGCTGCACTACCTTAGCCGAGCGTTCTTAATTAAAGCGCCTGGTTCATGCTCTACGTTGCGTATCACCGGGTGAGTACTGCTCGCCAAGGCCAGTCTGGTTTAGGGATAGAAGCCCAGCAAGCGGCCGTGCTCGCGTTTGCCAAAGATCGCCACCTGAGTTTGTGGCGAGCGGGGCGTCTCAGCAAACGACCACTACCCAAGGCCTTCTGGTTTTTATAGCCCTAAGAATTAGCTACCCGAACTGCGGCACTTTGCGTAAGCCTACGGCTTGGTCATAGATTATTCGGTTGCTAGCTACATCAGCTTAACTGACCACAAATTATTGGAAGCAACTTGTTTGAATTCTGCCGCTGCTGCCTGTTCATACTGTGCTCGCGTGGCTGCGGAGTGGTACATATCTGACCGCCGAACTTTGGTTAGATATAACCATTGCCAAAAGCGCTTCATTAGCCCCATTTTAGCCGAAAAGAATAAATCAATCAGCTTTAAACTAATCACAATGCCTACGCCTGCTAAGAGTACACCGGTATGGACTTGATCTTTTATTAATACTCCCCCTACTGCACAAGCTATACCTAGACTCGCTTCAACTAATCGTGCAATGCGCAGGCTGTTACGCAAGTGTCGATGAGTACTGGCTAGAATGGCCGAGCTCAGAGTTTCGGTCGCAACATCACGCTCAGTGGCTGCTGCTTGCCGCTCATTAGCCGCTACCGTGAGTTGCTGTTGGTTATATGCCTCCTGCTCTAGACGAGCATCTTCACTGCGTATTTTCTCTAGCGCACGCTCCTGCTCAGCTTCCTCGGCCTTGCGTTGCGCAACTTCCAGTTGAGTTTCTAGCTCGGTGCGGGCAAATTCACTGAATGTAGGTAGCGTCAATTCAGCTTCATAATTACGAGCGTTGGTATAGCGCTTGTCTGAATACGCTTTAAGTAGCGTGGATATTGCCTTAGGGTCTGTTGTGAAGCTACTGACCTGATTGACGTATCGTACTATTTCCACACCAGTGAACTCTTGGCCGACTATGCTCTTTTTAAGAAATTTGGTGAAGGTGATGTAATCCGCTTCCTTGACATTAGCCGACAAAGAGGCATGCAGCAAAAATGCTTGTGCCGGAAATAGCACTTCACTAACTCCTTGATCGCTTGATTCTATAGCCAAAATTTCCGCTAGCATTCGGTCAGTGCTCAGATAAAAGCATTTCACATCCGAAAAGCTGGTATTATTAAAAGCGCGTGCACCCCTTACGTACAAGATGTTGTAGGCGTCAACTTGCGCTGCACTACCGGTATAGCGTAGTACCCGACGGGCTTTTTTCCCCTCAAACAGTTCTTGGCTTAAGCCTTCTACTTCCCGTTTGGTCACCTCCACATCTCGGGTGACGGGACGAAGCTTGTAGATATCTTCAAATCGACGAAAATCGGCCATTAATTTTAACTCGTACTGCTCAGGAGTAGCGACTACCCCAACTTTCTTGTAGCGATAATATTGGTTAGCAAAGCCTTCTTGGATAGCTAAATCACCACCTATAAGAGTGTCTTCCACAAGTTGAGTGGCTTGGTTATTAAAGCGCTTTAGCATAGCCACGGCCTGTTCCCGCTTGCGCTTTAACTCTTCGTATGTTTGAGCTGTGTAGCGAAACTCCACGCCTTGGTGCAGGCAAGCTGTTACCAACTCCTCCATATTAGCCTGCTCCTGTACGCCATCAATTCCCATAAGGCGGAAAATGACATTGGCATCAAGCAAGTACACTTTGCCCTTAAACAGGTTGGCGGTAAAATCTTTCACGCCTTTACCTGATGTAACTATCGCAAACTCTAACGCTTTATAAAAGAGCCGAAAAATAGCGTTGTCTTTGGCCCGATTCTCATATTCAAGAAATCTGTTAAATACTTTTATGTTTTCAACCGGAAACTTGCCTTTTATTTCTTCGGCAAGCAAGGCTTTTACATTAGCCCCCGCTAGACCTTGGATGTTTTCGTAAATCGACTGGTGAATCATCTCCACCAAGATTTCAGCTAACTCTTCAGGTAGCGCTTCCTGCCGTAGGAAGCGGCGAGCGTGCTGCTCAATAGAGTTCGCGTCTGAAGTATGACACAGGTTGTCATACAAGCCTACTTCTAGAGATAGGAGTACATCGTTTTTTAATGGTTCGGTGCGTACGTAATCTACTTTTGACAACACATTTTTAAGATGTTGTCGGGAGGTGGGTATGCCAATCTCATGCACTACGTAGTCCAAGCATTCGCTAAGCGAAGTGCGCTCATTATTGCGTTGGTATATGTAATCACAAACAACTGAGACTAACACTTTATTGAATTTAGCCCCATCCATATCATCAAGCATGCAGCTCAAGCGGAAGAGGTTAAATTTAGCCATGTCAGTCGCGACAACTTGTTTATTTACAGTTTGTAAACGTTCTATCATTATGAAATAACTATTGGCCTACTGTGATGCTACACCTGCGTAATAACCAGCTAGGCACTAAAAAATGAGCGATAGTATTGCACTATATTCAGACAATCTGACCTAATGAAAAACCAAAAGCAAACAGGTAGGAGAGAGAAGGAGAGAGCAAATAGATCCTAGCATCTAGAATTATAGAAGCTAGAGGTAAATAGTCTTGCATTCGTGCTCGAAACATGATTTTACTTAGGTCTTTCAGAATGTAAGCTTATCGTATCAGCTTACTGTGCAAACAGTTCAACTTGATAGGGCACGCTGTGTACTACGAAAAGCTTGGCGCGAAACTCGTACCAGGTAGAGCAAGTCTGCATCAGGGCAATGGCTTCGTCTCGGTACTGCTCCAGTTCCGCTTGACCTTCGGCGTTCAGAAATTGAAAATGTTTATAGGCTCGACTGCCCCCAAATCTTTTTGGATTAAACACACGCAGCGTTGGCAATACCTCTTGTGAAAAACGATTGTAGATCAATTCATTAATCCACACGGCTACCACGGCAGGCTTGATATAGCTTGCTGGGTCTAGGTCATGCCAGCCGTTCAAACGGTAAATTTCCGAGAAGAACGGTATTGATCGGGGAAACCGAGGCTCGTAAGGTTGACGCTTCGATGCAATTAAAGCTTTGAGGGCGCCGAGCGAGGTAGTACCACCACCGATTAGCTCGATCACTTCTTGGTCTCGCTGCTTTTTTAGCTCCTGCTGTTTCCGGTTAAGATCTTCGGTTTGTTGCAGCAGTAAGCCAGAAAGCAACGAGCGTTCCAGCTTCTCCTCTTGGCTTATTTCAACGTGACGAATGTTTTCGATCGGAAAGCCAGGCGAGGCTAAACTCTCTTGCTCTGCGGGGGCGTTTGTCTTTTTAGATTTCTTCATGACTGCTACGCGTACACTTTGGATTTGATTTTTTGAATTTTCTCTTCAACCATCTCCTGACCGTGGCAAGTCATGTCAATGAGGTCAACAGCACGGTTGACGTCGGGAGAGTTAGCTCGCGCCCGAGCCCAAGCCGTTCGATTGTTTGATTCGAACGCCGTGAAAACATAAGGGAAACTAGGATGAACGTGGTTCTCCGCTGCAAACTCGGCGACATATTCTGGATCATTAATGAATCGGCGCACTTGGTCAGTTTTCTCTTTCGAGAATAAGTACCCTCGCGCAAACGCATCTGCCTCCTTTTCCCGCTCGCGAACGGACAATTGCTCGTTGGAATCGTCCGTTAGATGATATTTACTAGCCTTAATTTCGTCCCAGTCAAAGAGCACATGGTACAACTCGTGAATGAGGGCAAACCAGACAGTGGAGTAGAAGCCGACGTAATTGGTTAGCGCGATACACGGCTTGTTATTAACGTTGAACGTCGCCCCCCGCAGCTGCAAGGTCTGCAGTGATTGCTGGAAGATGACGGTAATGCCGACTTTATATAACTGCTTAACTACATCAACTAGGCCTTGGTCTACGTTGGTGGTATACCAGCGCAGCTGTGGGAATAACTTGATCAGTTCATCCCGGCTGTACGGGTAAGGATTATCTATTTCTTTGAAAGCAACCGTGGCGGCGTTAATCCAATAAGACCGCGTCAGGTTATTTTCTGCCTTGAAGTTCCCGGAACTGAAGGCGATGTCCATGCTCGGTTTGCGGTATTCGAAGATGGACTTCAGTCCCAAGCGGGCGGTAAGCCGTTTCTCGATGTGGGCGAAATCAGTGATATTATCGATCAGGCCCGCTTTGCGCAACACCGCCAAGTCAAAGTTTTCCTTAATGAAGTGGATTTTGTCAGGTGTAATTGTGTCAGTTGGAAAGTTCTCTTCCACTACATCCAAGTACAGCTTTAGCAACTGCTCCTTAGGTAGCTGTAGGAAATTGGCCAGCTTGGCGAGGTTAGTAACGTCAACTAATTTTTGGGAACCGCTCAAAATGCCCTTTAGCGTGCGAGGCTGGATGTCCATGAGCTTGCACGCATTCGTTAAGGCCATATCTAATTCCAGAAGCTTTTTATCAAAAAGCGCCTGAAGTGTCTGCTTGTCAGGCTTCATGAGGCCACTGAGCAGAGCATCTATATCGCTGAACTTATCAATCATAGTTGGGTGAAACGGAAAAAATGCGCCGTTACATCAGCAAATATATTGCTTTATATGCCTTTGTAATACGTTTTGACAAATAAAATGCATGATTGCATTAATATTTTTGTCAAAATGAGCAGCTTGTAGAATGCTTTGCCCAGCAAGGCCTCTATTATCTAGTACGACAACATAGCCTGACGCGGTGCCCACACAGAGTAGCAGGCAGACGTAAGAACTGTTATCCAATAAATCTAGACTTAGGTAGACGCAGTGGCTGTAAGTCGGCATGGTCAACTTATTTAAGGACGACACAGTTTTCAGGACGACACACTACAAACCGCCGGTGCCGGTGAGCCCAGAATAAACTAAATTTAGGATTACCACGAAAGTTGTCTTGTCCGGAAATAAGTTGACAGTTTTTCACCCTTAAAACTGTCCTTATGCAAGACCACATTCAGGATTTACTGACTCGCTTTCAGTATAGCGAACAACTCCGAGAAACAGCCGTGTTTCGTATTCTCTTTGGCGGCGAGGAGCCTAGCCAAGTCATGGCCGATTTGGATATCCATAACAGCTACACATTGCGGAACTGGGTGAGTCTGTACCAGCGCAAGATCCAAACAGGGCTGCTTACCTTACCTGCCATGACGACCACGCAAAAGCAGGACATGCAGGCCTTGAAGCAGCGCAATACCGAACTTGAGCAGGCTTTGAAACAAGCAAACTTGCTGATTCTGGCGCTGAACACCATGATTGAGGTAGCGGAAAAAGAACTCAAGATCCCGATCCGAAAAAAGTCTGGTACCAAACAGTACAAAAGCTCCGTTACAACGAGATTGCCAAGGTGAGCGTCGGCCGCCTTTGCCAACTGTTTGGTGTGAGCCGACAAGCTTTTCATCAACGTGAACACTACACCCAACATGCCCACAGCCAATCCATGCTCGTCTTGGACCTGGTCGTGGCCCTACGCAAAGAGATTCCTGGGCTAGGAACCCGCAAGCTCTACTGGCTACTGCAAGAGCCTTTCGCACAAAGTGGGATTCGAATGGGCCGGGATAAGCTGCACAGTTTGCTGCAAGCTCATGGGCTTACGCTCCGGCACAAACGGTCAGCACCAAAAACTACGAACTCAGCGCATGGCTTGCAGAAGTATCCCAATCTGCTCGCCGATCAGCTGATTTCGGCACCCCAGCAAGTCTGGGTGTGCGACATCACGTATCTCTGTATCGGGTTGGGCTTTGGCTATTTATCCTTGATTACGGATGCTTACTCCAAGCTGATTGTGGGTTACTGCCTGCACCCGTTGCTGACCAGCGAAGGATGCTTGCGAGCGCTGGAGATGGCCTTGCACCAGGAACGACCACAGGCAACGACGCTGATTCATCATTCGGATCGGGGAAGCCAGTACTGCAGCTTCCTCTACATCCGCAAACTGAAAGAAGCGGGCATTGCCATCAGCATGAGCCAATACGGTGACCCCTATGAAAATGCCATTGCTGAACGAGTGAATGGCATTCTGAAGACCGACTTTCGACTGAATCAGGTCTTCACTAGTTTTGAGGAAGCGGCTCGGGCAGTGGAGAGAAGTATCCGGAACTACAACCATTTGCGGCCTCACATGAGCTGTGACTACCTGACACCGGCAGTAGCTCATGGCAGTGAACAACCACTGAAAAAGCGTTGGAAGCCCAAGCGCTATAATGCCTCGAAAGAACCCACCGAATCACACTAATTCATGTGATACTTCGTAGTCAAAACCGTCAACAAAATTCCAGGATCGGACAACGGTCAACTTATTTTAGGACGACACAAGTCGCTTGGTTTGTTCACTGAAACGAACGTATAACTGAACAAACCGGCCTAGCGCCTACGACCCGAGGAACCGAAGCCAAAACCAGTCGATTTGGTTCACAAAACTTGTTCAGCAATCAAAGTACAAATAAGGGTACCTTCGGCACGGATAAACTGTACTTTGCCCCATGAACATCGGCTACGCCCGCGTCTCCACCCGTGACCAGAACCTGGAACTGCAACTCGATGCCCTCCACAAGGCCGGCTGCGAAACCATCTACCAGGAAAAGGTGTCCGGGGCCAGCGCCAGCCGCCCGGAGTTGGAGCGGCTGCTCACGCAACTGCGCCGCGGCGACACGGTCATCATCTACAAACTCGACCGCCTGGGGCGATCGCTCAAGCACCTGCTGCAGGTGGTGGGCGACTTGCAGCAGCGGGGGGTGGGACTAGTTTCCCTGACCGATGCCATCAACACGACCTCCGCCCAAGGCCGGCTCGTGTTTAACCTGTTCGCCTCCCTGGCCGAGTTCGAGCGGGAGCTGATTCGCGAGCGTACCCATGCCGGGCTGGCCTCGGCCCGGGCGCGGGGCCGGGTGGGCGGCCGCCAGCGGGGACTATCCGAAGAAGCCGAGCGCACGGCCATCATTGCCGAAACGCTCTACCGGGAGCAGCAACTGGGCGTCAACGAGATTGCCCAGCGCTTGCGCATTTCCAAAGTTACCCTCTACAAATATTTGCGCCACCGTAAGGTCATCATCCACGCCCACCGCAAATCAGCCCCGGCCAACCCACCCGTTTAACCTTCGGACTAAGGGGTCGGTAGCGCCTGGTATGTGCGTACCCAGCGGTAGAGCTTCCAATCCTGCTACCGCACCTTGGAGGATGCGCTGGTGAAGTTTTCCGAAAGAAAAACGTAATCCATCCTTCTAATTGAAATTGATAGGCTTCTTCGAACCTTCCCCGGCGCGCCCTCTTCAATATAGGGTGGGCGAAGTCATTTTGTACAGCTAATTAATTTATATTTAATCTAAATAGGCTAGGAAATAGTACCCATCCACTTTAAGTTTGCGGCAGTTTAAACAAATTCTAAATAAGCAAATCATCGCTGACACTAGGCCTATATATGCCTTTGCCCCCGTGCTAGGTAGTATGAGAGCCACAAGCCCCTCCCCAAAGGTGTTTGAGTAGCGCAGAGACTACCGGTTTGCTACGCTGCATTTTTCGTTCGCTGCCGTGACGTACTCCTACCTTTCTTTCTTTCTTAGCTCATCGCTTGTCCAGCGCACGGCGCGGGTAATTCCCGTCCTGCTGCTAACGGCTACTTCGGCCTGGAGCCAGCAGCGCACGGTAACGGGCACCGTGCTGGAGCAGACCTCCGGCAATGCCCTACCAGGCGTGACCGTTGTGGTCAAGGAAACATCCACTGGTACGGCCACCGACGCGGAGGGGCGATTTAGTTTGCCCGCCCAGCCCGGTCAGGTGCTGCTATTCTCCTTTATTGGCTACAGCCCGCGCGAGGTAACGGTGAATACCAGCACCGAGCTGGTCACCGTATCTTTAAGCGAAAGCGTCACGGAATTGGCGGAGGTCGTCGTGACCGGCGCCCTAGGCATTAAGCGCTCGGCGCGGGAGCTGGGCGGGGGCAACCAGCAGATCGAGACGGACCGCCTGAACCAGGGCCGGGTGGTGAATCCATTGCTGGGCTTGTCGGGCAAAGTGGCCGGTTTGCGCATTAACCTCGTGGACAGCAAGGTGGACCCGCAGGTGCAGGTGCTTTTGCGCGGGGCGCGTTCCATCAGCGGCAACAATGCCCCCCTGTACGTGGTGGACGGCGTACCGGTGCCCAACATCAACCGCCTCAACCCCAACGACATCGAAAGCATCAACGTGCTGAAAGGGGCCAACGCCGCCGCCCTCTACGGCTCGGAGGGCGTGAATGGCGCCCTGCTGGTGACCACCAAAACCGGGCAGCGGGGCCAGTCGCGGGTGTCGTACACCAACACCAGCACCTTCGGGCAAGTATACTTGCTGCCCCCCACCCAGAACGAGTTCGGCATGGGCGTCGATGGCGTGTACAATCCCACCCAGTTTGAATCCTGGGGGCCGCGCTTCGACGGCGAAACTCGCCCGGTGGGGTCCGCCCTGGCCGACGGCACCCGCTGGGAGCTGCCGTACGCCCCGGTCGATAACCTCAAGGAAGACCTGTTTCAAACTACCACCACCCAGCAAAACGACCTCTCATTTTCGGGCGGCGACGAGCGAAGCACCTATTTTTTCTCCTTGCAGGATGTAAACACCAAGGGCATCATTCCCGGCGACAAAACCCGCCGCACGGGGGGGCGTTTTAACGGCTCGCGCACCTTCGGCAAGCTCGCCACCAGCTACAACTTCAACTACGTGCAGAGCAAAACCGAAACCACCCCCGACGGCCCCTGGATTACCGCCTACCAGATGCCGGCCAACGTGCCGTTTCACGAGCTGCAAGATTTGGCTAACCCCCTGGCCAATCCATCGGGCTTCTTCACCGACATGCAGCAGAACCCTTATTTCCAGATTGCCAACAACCGCCAGCTCAGCGAGCAACAGACCCTCAATGGCAAGGTGGAGTTCAACTATCAGCTGCGGCCCTGGCTGCGCGCTGTCTACCGCGTCGGCCTGTTCAACACCAGCACTGACTCGCGTAGCACCGTGGGCAAGTTTGTGGGCACCGGCCGGCGCAACATCGCCGGCAGCGTCAGCGACGGCAGCGAAACCTTCCGCCGCCTCAACAGCGACCTGATTCTGAACGCGGAAAAGACCTTTGGCGACTTCAACTTCCGCCTACTCGCCGGCCAGAACCTGCGCACCGATAACACCAAATCCACCGGCCTGGCCGCCTCGGCCCTGGTCGTGCCAGACTTATTCAACCCCGAAAACCGGGTGGGCGAGCTCACGGGCAGCGCGGCCATCACCGAATACCGGCAGGTGGCCGGCTACGGTGAGCTGACGGCCGGCTTCCGCAACTTCCTGTTCCTGACTTTCACCGGGCGGCAGGAATGGGTGTCGGTGCTGAGCGAAGAGAACCGCTCCTACTTCTACCCCGGCGTAAGCACTTCCTTCGTCTTCAACGAGGCCATTCCGGCTTTGCGCGACAGCCGGGTGCTGTCCTTCGGCAAGCTGTTCGCTTCTTATAACAAGACCGGCAACGTGAATTTGGCCCCCTACTCTTTGCAAAACGTGTACAGCCAGGGCAACGGCTTCCCCTTCGGCGGCCTGGCCGGCTACCTGCCCGGCACGGTGTACCCCAACCCCGACATTCGACCCGAATTTGTGACTTCCTACGAGGCGGGCTTTCAGGTCGGGCTGTTTGAGGATAGGCTGAACCTGGAGGCCGGCTACGTGTACTCCGACTCGCGCGACCAGATTTTCACGGCCACCACCTCGGCCGCCACCGGCTACCGCTCGGCCCGGGTGAATGCCGCCCGCCTGACTAACAACATCATCGAGGCCACCCTCAGCGGGGACGTGGTGCGCAGCGCTAACCTGCGCTGGAACGTGGGCTTCAACTTTGCCCACATCGACAACCAGGTCAAGGAGCTCTACGGCGACCTGACGTCGGTAAATAAATTCCGCCAGGCCTACGCCATTAAGGGGCAGGCGTACCCCAGTCTCCAGCTCAGCGACTACCGCCGCGACCCCGAGGGCCGCGTTATCGTGGACGCCCGCACCGGCTACCCGTCTGCCGCCCCCCAGGACACCTACCGCGGCACCATGGTGCCGCCCTACCAGATGGGCTTCAACACCCTGCTCGACTACAAGGGCCTGCGCCTGGCCGCCCAGTTCGACTGGCGCAAGGGGGCCTTTTTGTACTCCGAAATTGCCAACCGCATGATTACCAGCGGCACCAGTCCGCTCACGGTGCAGTACGACCGCCAGCCCTTCGTGATTCCCAACTCGGTGATTGAAACGGCCCCCGGCGTGTTTATGCCTAACACTGAAGTGCCCACCCAGAGCGGCGGCAAGGCCTACTGGAACGGCTACGTGGCCCCCTACCAGGTAAACTACGCCGCCAGCGCCGACTTCCTGAAGCTGCGCGAGCTGCAAGTGAGCTACTCCCTGCCGCCCGGTCTGCTGGGCCGCCAGAAGCTAGTGAAAGAAGCGACCGTGGGCGTGGTAGGGCAAAACCTGTTCACCATCCGCGCCAAAGACAACGTGTACGGCGACCCGGAATACTCTTACAACAATACCGAAGGCTACCTGAGCTTCCGCCAAGTGCCGCCCTTCCGCAGCGTGGGCTTCACCGTCAACCTGACGCTTTAATCCGGCCGGCCACCGCTTATTTCTGTGATGATGAAACGCACGCTTACCAAGCTCACCCTGACCCTCGCCGCCCTGAGCACCCTGACCCTGACGGCCTGCGAGGATTTTCTCGACGTCAACGATAACCCCAACAAGGCCGTAGCCGTGCCCGCCGATCTGCGCTTGCCGGCCGCGCTAGTGAGCACGGTAAACGAAGAAACCGTGGCTTTGAACCAGCTAGGGGCGCTGTGGGGGGGCTACTGGGGCACCACCAACGAGGGCGCCAACCTCTTCACCAAGGAGAAAGCCTACAGCCTGGTCGCCATCACCGACGGCCGCGACGGTATTCCGTTCTGGGAAAACGGCTACACGACCCTGCTCACCTATCAGCTGCTGCGCCAGGAAGCCGAGGGCACCAACTCGCCCAACTACGCCGGCATCGCCAAGATCATGCAGGGCTGGCACTTTCTGCGCCTAGTCGATCTGTACAACAACATCCCCTTCGACGACGCCCTGCAAGGTACCGTCCGCCTCACGCCCCGCTACGAAGACGGCCAGCAGGTGTACGGCAAAGCCGTAGACCTCATCACGGAGGGCATGCAGGACATCAAAAATGCCCCCCAAACCGCTCCCCGCCCCGGCCCCGACGATGTGGTATTTCAGGGCAACATGACGCGTTGGCTCAAGCTGGCCAACACCGTGAAGCTGCGGGCTTTGCTCCGCCAGAGCCAGGCCGGCACCGGCGCCTACGTGCAGGCCGAGCTGGCCAAGATTCAGGCCGAGGGCAGCGGCTTTTTGAACGCGGGCGAAAGCGCCAACGTGCAGCCCGGCTACCTGGTCACAGCCGGCAAGCAGAACCCGTTCTGGGAAGCCTACTACCGCACGGCCGCCGGCATAGTTACGGCCAACTTCACCGACCTGCGCCCTACCGAGTTTATCCTCAGCGAGTACCAGCGCCTGAACGATCCGCGCCTGGCCCGGCTGTATGCCCGCACCAGCGCCGGCCAGTACCGGGGCGTCGTGTTCGGCGCCCCGGCCACCAGCGGCACCACCTTCAACCGGGCCAACACGTCTACGTTCCTGGGTCCGCGCGAGAACAACAACCTTGCGGGGGGGCTTTTTAAGAGCGCCCAGCAGCCGTCGGTGCTCTTGAGCTCGATGGAGAGCTTGTTTTTGCAGGCCGAAGCCGCGGAGCGCGGCTGGCTGGCGACGGCCACGGCCCGCAGCCTGTACGAGGCCGCTATCCGGGAGTCGTTTCTCTACCTGGAGGTGCCCGCCGCCGCCGCCGCCGTGGCTACCTACCTGGCGCAGCCCACCGTCCGCTACGATCAGGCCCCCAATAAACTGGAGCGGCTGATTACGCAGAAGTGGCTGGCCCTGAACAGTATCAGCAGCATCGAGGCCTGGAACGACTACCGGCGCCTGGGCTTCCCGGCGGCCCTGCCCAACTCCCCCCAGGCGCCCTCCCCGACGGCTCGCCCTCTGCGCCTGCTTTACCCCGAAACCGAGCGCACCACGAATGGCCCCGAAGTTGGAAAGCAAGGCTCCCTGGATGGTCTGACGGACAAAGTGTGGTGGGATCAGTAAGACCTCGCACCTAGAAACAAACGCCCCGGGCAGGCCGCAGCTACGGTTGGCTCAGACTGGAACAGCGTGTCCTCGCGCTCCCGGGTTTGTAACGCGTCCATCCCATTAGGATGAGGTGCTGGGGAGAGAAGAACAAACGGAACGGGCGCAAGCCTTCCGAGGTTTTTAGGCAGGGAACAACATCCCGTTAGTGTAGCAGCCAGCAAAGAGAAAGCCCCGGCCAATGACAACCATAAACGGGCTGCGGCTATGGTGAAATTAAAGCGAGAGAAGGAGCACAAGACTTGGCGAGAGATCGCCCAGAAACGGAATATTAATTATTTTAAAATCAGTCAGGGCCGCTCCTTCTAGGTAACTCATGCTATGCAGCTCTCTTAAGGAAGTAGTGCTCTGCAATGAGAGTATATTCATTTATTCACTTCCGCTTATCCGTTGAATGGGAAGGCAATGCGAAGCCGCCTTTTAGCCGTTAAAATGGTTTATTGTTTATGAATTCCAGCCTATTTTTATAGCACGACTGCTTCCTGATCACCTGTCCTCTGTCCTTCTCCGGAAAACCCGGTCGCGGATGTCGCGGATTTGGTCAAATATTGACGGTAATTTATAGTCCTTGACGTACCATCGCATCGGCACGGTCCGATACGTGCTGTTGCCCGCTTTGGACATCCAGTAGACGCCGTTGGAGTTGTAGATATGGTACTCGACGGCAAAGGGCACCTCGAACTCCAAACCGGTGCCCCCGACCCTCGTGTCCGCCGCCCTCATATATGTAGCACTTACTAAGCGTGCGGAGCCAGTCCCGCGCGTCGAAACCGACTCGCAATAGCGTGACCACCAAACGCCTGGTCCCGAATTGTAGATAACCTTGACGTCGGCACCCGCGCGTACTGCTCTTGTGAGATCGGCTACGGACCCCACGACAGCCGTGCCAGTGGAGTCCGTAATGTAGATTAAAGTCCAGTCGCTCATAGTATTTAAAATTAAATGGAATAACAAATATAACTTAACACCGAAATTATTTAACTTTGTTAAGATATAGGTTTACATAATACAAGTCAAGGGTTTTCAGTAATATCTTATAAGTATGATAGTTATATAAAAACATCTAGCGAATGAAGAGAAAGCCCTGGCCAACAAGAACCATAAACGGACAGGAGCTACGGTGAAATTAAAGCAGGCGATCGCCCAGAAACGGAATGTAATGCTTTCGTAACGTTTGCTTCGCTGCCGGTTCCTCCAGTACGTGGCCGTTAGGCTTATCATGCCCATTTTGTTAACCTCGGCCCGGAATCCACTGCTTTATCCCGTCGCTAGCTGGTCCTGCCCGGAAGGTTAGTACTCGACAGCGGTAACGCTAGGCACATACTCATGCGCAGCTCATCCGGACTTTCCACACGGAGCGTGTCCCGATGCCCTTGCGTGATAATATCGTACGCGAGCGAGAGGCCCAAGCCCGTGCCCTCGCCCGCAGGACGTGAGCATACTCGGAGACAGCTCTTTTAACTTTCATCGGGCTGGGCGTGAACAACGGTGTCTTTACCACTTAACGACCACCGTTAAATAGACGCTACGGCCGTCCTTTGGCAGGATCCCGGGGCTAGGACAGCCCGTGGCCCAGCGCGTGAAGTAGCGGGTATTCTCCAAGTTGTTCACGCTGCCTACCAGCTTGAGCGTGCCAGTAGCTGGGTTTAAAAGTATTCACGGGCCGCTGTTGCGACTTTGGTGATTGAGAAGGGGGCTTAGTACAAATTGTCGTAACCTAGGACACACGCGCCACCACCGGGAGCGCTATTCTTCATGGCGTCCCCACCCACTGTCTAGGTCCTATGACCTGTGTTGTAGGCCTGCTAGGAGGGAAGTCCCCCCTGCGAACGGATTTGTCCTTAGCCTGGGGCGGCGTTGCCCTTAGAGGCCACATGGCCGCGAAAGAGCAGGATGTCCTTATCAAAGAGGTAAATGCCGCTTTTGTCGTCCCCGACTAGCTCGAGCTTGTCGTTGAGGGTGCGGGCCAGCGCTTCTTCCTCCAGCTGCTCCGAGACGTACCACTGCAGAAAGTTGTGGGTGGCGAAGTCCCGCTCCTGCAGGGCCAAGCCCACCAGCTCGTTGATGCTGGTGGAGACGGCGATTTCGTGCTGCAGAAAGTCCTGAAAGACCCGCTGCAGGGATTGGAAGGTGATGACGGGTTGCGCCAGGGCAGGCACCACGGCAAAGCCACCCCGCTCGTTGACGTAGCGGATGAGCTTGAGCATGTGCACCCGCTCCTCCTGGCTTTGCTGGTAGAAGAAGGTAGTCACCCCGTCCAGACCGGGCTGAATTTCGGCCCAAGAGGCCATGGCCAGGTAGGCCTGAGACGATTGCGCCTCCATGGCAATTTGTTGGTTGAGCGCGTCTTTGATGGGAGCAGTGAGCATGGCCAGGCAGCGGGATAAGACGAGGAAGAGGTTCCTAAGGGCGGGTCACGAGCCGCCTTGGTACCCGTACGTAATTTGCGCGCAAAGGGCTTCGCGCCTGGTCCAGCGCAACGCCTACCCCACCACTAGGTCTGGTCATAGGTATGCCGCTGGTCGGGCGACGTCCTGCTGGATTTGGTTGCCCTAACCCATGAACTATACAGCCTTCTTCTGCCCATCCTTCTTAAATCACCTTCCGCGGTTACTGCCCCTATGCCCCGCGGCCTTCGCCTTGCGCCGGGCATTCAAAAAATTACCCTGGCAGCATCACCTCGAATAGGACTGGTTTAGCAAACCCGAAACAAATTTTTAGAGTAGTCTAAAAATAATTGATACCTTTAGGAGAGTCTCGGCCGAACCCCTGCCCGGTACCTTCTCTCGCTTATGGGTCGAAAAGCTTTCTCCTTGTTTTGGCTGGCACCCGCCCTCGCGCTGCTGGCTTCCTGCGAAACCCTGATGACGGCCCCCCCGCCCGAGGACTCCCTGCTCGACGGCCCGGTGGAAGGCCTCACTACGGAACAGTCGGGGCAGTTTCTGCGCGGCGACGTGGCCTTCAACGACGAGGTGTTTACCAGTGCCACCGGCCTGGGCCCGCTGTTCGTGAGCAACAGCTGCGGCAGCTGCCACGCGGGCGACGGCAAGGGCCACCCCACCACCACGCTCACCCGCTTTGGGCAGGTGGACAGCACGGGCAATCCCTTCGCCGGACGCCAGGGGCCGCAGCTCCAGCACCGCGCCCTACCGGGCTTTGCGCCCGAGGTGCTGCCGGCCGGCGTGGTCCACAGCCGCTTCACTCCCCCGGCCAACACCGGCCTGGGCTTCCTCGACGCCGTGCCCGACGACGCGCTGCTGGCCCTGGCCGACCCCCACGACCGCGACGGAGATGGCATCAGCGGCCGGCCCAACTGGATCACGGTGCCTGACTACGCCACCCTGCGGCCGGCCGCCCGGCCCCGCGCGGGCAAGTACATCGGCCGCTTCGGCAAAAAAGCCGCCGCCTACGATTTGCTGCACCAAACGGCCTCGGCTTACAATCAGGATATGGGGGTCATCTCTTTTTTTGAAGACCGCGATCCGAACACGCACAATGTGCTCGACCCGGAGGTGAGCAACCAGAAAGTGCAGGACGTGGTGGCCTACCTCAAGTTTTTGAAAGCCCCCCAGCCCCGCGGAACCGAGCAGGCCAGCGTCAGCGTGCTGGCCGGCGAGCAGCTGTTCGTGCAGGTGGGCTGCGGCAAGTGCCACACCCCGGAGCTGCGCACCGGTGACTCCCCCGTGGCGGCCCTCGCTGACCGGCCCGTGCGGGCCTACACCGACCTGCTGCTGCACGACATGGGACCCGGCCTCAACGACGGCTACACCGAAGGCAGCGCCCAGCCGGCCGAGTGGCGCACCCCGCCGCTCTGGGGCCTGGGCCTCTCACCCAACTCGCAGGGGGGCAGCTACTTTCTCTTGCACGACGGCCGCGCCCGCAGCATCGAAGCCGCCATCGCTCAGCACGGCGGCGAGGCCACGGGCAGCCGCGACCGGTACGACCGGCTCAGCGCCGCCGAGCAGCGCCAGCTGGTAGACTTTCTGAAAAGCTTGTAATCGGACTCCCTTTCCTATCACCATCCTTATGAATCGTCGGCAATTTATCGGACGCGGCTGCGGGGCCTGCCTCGGGGCAGTGGCCCTGGGCACCGGGCTAAGCGGCTGCGCTACCACCCGCTACGCGGCTACCACGCTCACCGCGGACGGCGTCCGGGTGGCCCTGCGCGAGTTTGTCATTGAGGGCAGCTCGCCGGTGGCGTACCGCCCCTTCGTGGTGGTGCGCGACGAGGCCCTGCGCTTTCCTATCTGCGTGTTCCGCTTCGGCGAGACCGACTATTCGGCTCTGTGGATGCAGTGCGCCCACCAGGGAGCCGAGCTGCAGGCCAGCGGCACGGCCCTGCAGTGCCCGGCCCACGGCAGCGAGTTCGACAGCCGCGGCCAGGTCACCAATGGGCCAGCCGCCGCGCCGCTGCGCAGCTTCCCGGTCCGCCTGGCCGGCCATGACTTATTCCTGGACTTACGGGCCGCGTCATGAAGACGCTCCTGACCCTGCTGCTGCTGGCTGCGGCCGGCCCGGCCCTGGCGCAAATTGACCCTACGCTGCTGCGCGACCCCGGGCGGCTGCGCCGCGTGCCCGCCGACACTATGGGCCGGCCCCAGCTTAACCTGGATGCGGTCTACAACCGCCCGTTTCTGCAGGCCGGGCGCCTGCCCGTGGCCCTGGGCGGCTACGTGGAAGCCAACTACCAGAACGGCCGCACGGACGGCATCGGCGAGGGCCACCAGTTTCAGATGCGCCGCGTGACCCTGTTCGTGTCCTCGGCCATCAGCAAGCGCGTGAAGTTCCTGACGGAAATCGAGTTCGAGGACGGCACCAAGGAAATCAACATTGAGTTTGCCTCCGTCGACTTTGAGTTCAGCCCCCTGCTCAACGTGCGCGGCGGCATCGTGATGAACCCCATCGGGGCCTTCAACCAGAACCACGACGGCCCGAAGTGGGAGTTCGTGGATCGGCCGATTGCGGCCACCCAGCTGCTGCCCGCCACCTGGAGCAATGTAGGCGCGGGCCTCTTCGGCAAAAAGTACACCGACCGCTGGGTGTTTGCCTACGAAGCCTACCTGACCAACGGCTTCGACAACTCGGTCGTCGACAACCCCGAGAGCCGCACCTTTCTACCCGCCAGCAAGGCCAACCCCGACCGCTTCGAGGAGAACGTCAACGGGCAGCTGCTGACCACGGCCAAGGTGGCCCTGCGCCGGCAGAAGGTGGGCGAGCTGGGGCTCTCGCACATGGGCCAGGTCTATAACAAGTTCGAGGACGACGGCCTGGTGCTGGACCAGCGGCGCCGGCTCGACGTGTGGGCCGTGGACGCCAACACCACCCTGCCCGGCACCCGCACGGCCCTGACCGGGGAGTGGGCCTGGGTGCGGGTGAACGTGCCCGACAACTACGCCCCGCAGTACGGGGGGCGCCAGATGGGCGGCTTCCTGGACCTGGTGCAGCCGCTGCGCAAGGGCCGGGTGTTCGGCTACGAAAACGCGGTGCTCAATGCCGGCCTGCGCCTGGAATACGTGGACTGGAACCGGGACCGGTTCGCGGAAACGGGCGGGGCCATCGGCGACGAGACCTGGGCCGTGGTGCCGGCCCTGAGCTGGCGGCCCTCCCCCCTGACGGTGGTGCGCCTGAACTACCGCTCGCAGTGGGCCCGTGACTTTCTGGGCAACCCCGCGGTTCGGTCCGCGACGGTGCAAGTGGGACTCTCGTCTTACTTCTAACCCGGGACCAATCCAGCGACCCTTTTAGCTATGGAAATCTATTACCTCCGCGTCACCGAGGCTCAGCACATCCTCAGCGCGCTGAACCTGACAACGACCCTGTGCAGCAAGCTGGCGGCTCTAACGCTGCTGGCCCTGGCTGGCGTAGGCCCGGATACCCCGTGGGTGGAAGCCAGCGACGGGCGCAAAGGCATGGCCCGCGGCATTCGCGACTTCATGCGCACGGTGTATAACTGGCGTGAAGCTTCCACCGAACACGCGTTTGTGCGCATGCGGGGGCAGGTGCTGCAGCCGCTGGTGGCCGTGGGCCTGGTCTTGCGCAACCCCGACAACCCCACCCTGCCGTGCACCAGTCCCCGGCTGCACTTCGCCCTGACCCCGGCCCTGGTCCCCCTGCTGCGGGCCTACGGAACCCCGCACTGGGAAAAGGCCCTGGCCGCCTTTCAGCAAATGAGGGGTGCCCGCCGGGAGCCCCACCCGGGGGCTGCCCAGCCAGACCCGTTGTCGAGCTTGAGAACCTTCACCGGCGTCTAAAAACAAAAAAGCCCGGTCCTACTGGTTTACTGCCGCCGTCGCCTCCTGCGCCGCCCCGGTTACTACCCCCCGCCAGGAGTGCCCGAGCTCAACGTTTCGGGTTCAAGATGCACCGTGCTCTGGCGAATGTGGAACTCCCTGTGCAGGGCCTCTTGCAGGTATTCTATAAAGGCGGTATCGTCCTGGCGGGGCCGCACCAGGTGCACGCTCAGGGCGGTGTCCGTCGGGGTGAGGGGCCAGATATGCAGCTGATGCACCTCCCGCACGCCGGGCTGCCTCCGCAGAAAGGCGCGCACCGCCGCTACATCCGTGTCTTCCGCGCGGGTCCGCAGCAGCCGGCTCGGGGTGAGCAGGCCCCAGCAGCCGTAGGCGATGACGCCCAGCAGCACCACGGCCAGGAAAGGGTCCACCCACGGCCAGCCGGTGCCATACAGGAGGGCTCCGCCCAGCGCCACCCCAAACGATACCAGGGCATCCGTGAACAGGTACTGGCAGCCGCGGCGCCCGTTCCCCCGGACCTGCTGCCCGCGCAACAGCAGTCCGGCAGTTCCGGCGTGCAGGAGGAGGCCCGCGCCGGCGAGCAGCCCGACCAGCAGGCCACTCACCGGCTCAGGGGAGCGCAGGTAGTCCATGGTTGCTCGCAGCAGGACGCCCAGCAGGACACATAGTCCCACCGCCGTGAAGAGGGAGATTTGAATCGGCAGGCTGTGGAAGCCGTAAGGATAGCGTCCCCGGCCCGAGCGCCGGGCCGGGCGCCCGCACCACCAGGCAAGGCCCAAACAAAGCCCACTGCCGAGGTTGCGGCCGGCGTCGGCCAGGAGCGCCGCCGAATGTCCCCAGAAGCCGGCGGCCGCCTCGGCCAGGACAAAAGAAAAATGGAGGAGCAGGCACCCGCTCCAGACCAGCAGGTAGGGGGTGTCCGCCCCGAGCCCGTGGGGGTGAGCGCCCGGCCGGTGGTCGGGGCCGCGGGGCTTAGGTCCGGCGGCGTCGGAAGAAGGCAGGTGCGCCATAGGGATAGCGAAAGAAACGGGGGGCTTACTGGCAGGGTAAGGTAGTAGATGGCGCGCAGATGCGCGGCGGCAACGGGGCCTGACCGGTAGGGAGGATAGCGCACGGAACCAGCAGCGCGGAAGTGTCCTGACTAATTCGGTCCGCGCGCTGGCCGTGGAAACTTATTGCCTGCCCGACCCTGTTTCTTCGGCAGCGCGGCGCTGCTACACCGCGGTCCCCGTGCTTACCGGCCCGCTAGGCCAGTGACTGATTGACTCGCAAACCTTGTCCGGGCAGTTACCAAATTAACCCCTGGTTGTATCCTTATTGGTGCGCATTTCGTAGGTTTGCACCATCCCGTCTTGCTTGCATGCGTTTCCTCTCCATCTTTTTTGCCTGTTACCTCGCTGTGTTGGCTTGTCTGCCCTGCGTAGACCGGGAGCCAGTGCGCGCGGATAACCTGCAGACGTTGGTCACCGCGGCCTCCCAGCAGCAGGAGGCCGGTACGCATGCGGGACTGGATTGGTGCACCCCCATGTGTCAGTGTCAGTGCTGCGCGAGTACCTCGCTGCCGCTTGCCCTGGGTATTCCCCTGATCGTGCAGCCCCGGACGTATTACGCGCCCAGCCGCTTTGCCCGGCTAGCCCCCCCCGGGCCCCGGCACTTGCCGGGCACCATCTGGCAGCCTCCGCAAGCCTAGTTTCCTGTTTCCTCCGGTCCCTTCTGGGAACGGGTGCCCTGTGGTGCCCGCTCCCGTGACGCGCGCACCCGTTTCGCGGTGCCCGGACCCTGCCGTCGTTGAGCCTTCCGGTGCTCCGGCCGCCCTATGTCAGGATTTCTAGCCTTTTTCCCCAGCCAGCATGTTTGACCGGCTCATTCATTTTTCCATTCACAACAAGCTCATCATTGGGATCCTGACCCTGGCGCTCATCGCCTGGGGCGGATACTCCCTGAGCCGGCTGCCGATTGACGCGGTGCCCGACATCACCACCAACCAGGTCGTGGTCTACACGGTGGCCCCCTCGCTGGCCGCCGGCGACATCGAACGGCTGGTGTCCTTTCCCATCGAGCAGAGCCTGGCCACCATCCCGGACCGGGAGGAGGTGCGCTCCTTTTCCCGCTTTGGTCTCTCGGTGGTCACCATCGTCTTCGAGGACGGAGTAGATATTTACTGGGCCCGCCAGCAGGTCGCGGAGCGCCTGCGCGAAGCCGAAAGCCAGATTCCAGAAGGCATCGGCCGGCCCGAGCTGGCCCCGGTTACCACCGGCCTGGGCGAAATCTACCAGTACCTGGTGCGCGCCAAGCCCGGCTTTGAAAAGAAGTACGGCGCGCGCGAGCTGCGCACGATTCAGGACTGGATTGTGCGGCGCCAGCTGCTGGGCACGCCCGGCGTGGCCGACGTGGCCAGCTTCGGGGGCCTGCTCAAGCAGTACGAGATTGCCCTGGACCCCACGCGCCTGCGCTCCCTGAACGTGACCATCGAGCAGGTACACCAGGCCGTGGCCGCCAACAACCAGAACGCCGGCGGCGCCTACCTCGACCAGAAGCCCACGGCCTACTTTATCCGCACCGAAGGCCTGGCCGAGAACGCAGCCGACCTGGGCAACATCGTCGTGCGCAACACCGCGGGCGGCCTGCCCGTGCTGGTGCGCGATGTGGCTGACGTGCGCCTGGGCTCGGCCGTGCGCTACGGGGCCATGACGCGGAACGGGGAAGGCGAAGTGACTGGCGGCATCGTGCTCATGCTCAAGGGCGCCAACGCCAACGACGTGATTAAAGATGTGAAAGCGCGCATGGCCACGGTGGAGAAATCCTTGCCCGAGGGCGTGGCCATCGACGTGTACCTCGACCGCTCCGAGCTGGTGGGCCGGGCCATCGGCACGGTGAAAACCAATTTGATTGAAGGGGCCCTGATCGTGCTCTTCGTGCTCATCCTGTTCCTGGGCAACTGGCGGGCGGGCTTGGTCGTGGCCTCCGTCATCCCGCTGGCCATGCTGTTTGCCATTGCCATGATGCAGCTCTTCGGCGTGTCGGGCAACCTGCTCTCGCTCGGCGCCATCGACTTTGGCCTAGTCGTGGACGGAGCTGTCATCATCGTGGAAGCCATCGTGCACCGCCTGCACGGCGGGCAGCTGCAGGTGCCGGGTAACCGCCTGAGCAGCGAGCAGATGAACGCGGAAACCTACACGGCCGCCTCCAAAATCCGCTCCTCGGCGGCCTTCGGGGAAATCATCATCCTTATCGTGTATTTGCCCCTGCTAGCGTTGGTGGGCATCGAGGGCAAGATGTTCCGGCCCATGGCTCAGACCGTAGCCTTCGCTATTATTGGCGCCTTTATTCTGAGTCTCACCTACGTGCCCATGATGGCGGCGCTGGCCCTGAGTCGCAACACGGCGCACCAACCCAATTTCTCGGATCGCATGATGCGCTGGCTCGAAGCCCGCTACCGCCCCCTGCTCGAGTGGGCCCTGCGCCGCAAGGCCGTGGTGCTGACCAGCGCAGTGGCTTTGTTTGGGGGATCCCTGCTCTTATTTCGTACCCTGGGCGGGGAGTTTATTCCCCAGCTTTCGGAAGGGGACTTTGCCGTGGAGCTGCGCACGCTCACCGGCTCCTCGCTGAGCTACACCGTGGACAAAAGCCTGCAGGCGGGCGCCATCCTCAAAAAGCAGTTCCCCGAAGTCCAGGAGGTAGTGGCCAAAATTGGGGCCGCCGAGATTCCCACCGACCCCATGCCGGTGGAAGCAGCCGACGTGATGGTGATTCTGGAAAAAGATCCGGACAAGTGGACCTCCGCGGGTAACCGCGAGGAGCTGGCCGACAAGATGGCCGCGGCCCTGAGCGTCATCCCCGGCGTTACCTTCGGCTTTCAGCAGCCCATCCAGATGCGCTTCAACGAGTTGATTTCGGGGGCCAAGCAGGACGTAGTGCTCAAGATTTACGGCGAGGACTTGCAGCAGCTGGCTTCCTACGCCGAGCAGGCCGCCCGGCTGGTGCGCCGGGTGGAAGGGGCCGAAGACGTGTACGTGGAGCAGGTCACGGGCCTGCCCCAAATCGTAGTCAAGCTCGACCGCAACCGCCTGGCCCGCTTCGGCCTCAACGCCGACGACGTGAACCGCACGGTACAGACGGCCTTCGCCGGCCAAAGCGCCGGCCTGCTCTTTGAGCAGGAGCGCCGCTTCGACGTGGTGCTGCGCCTGGCTCCCGAGCTGCGCCAGAACATCAGTCAGGTGCGCCAATTGCTCATCGCCACTCCGGCGGGCGAGCAGGTTCCCCTGGAGCAGGTGGCCACGGTGGAGCTGCAGGAAGGCCCCAACCAGATTCAGCGCGACGATGCCAAGCGCCGCATCAGCGTGGCCTTCAACGTGCGGGGCCGCGACGTGGAAAGCGTCGTGACCGAGCTGCAGGGCCGGGTGGAGCAGCAAATCAAGTTCGCGCCCGGCTACTACACCACCTATGGCGGCCAGTTCGAGAACCTGCGCCAGGCCACCGAGCGCCTGAGCATTGCCGTGCCCGTGGCCCTGGGGCTCATTTTTACCCTGCTGTTCTTCACCTTCGGCTCCCTTAAGCAGTCGGTGCTCATTTTCACGGCCATTCCCCTCTCGGCCATCGGTGGGGTGCTGGCGTTGTGGCTGCGGGGCATGCCGTTTAGCATCTCGGCCGGCGTGGGCTTTATTGCCCTCTTTGGCGTGGCCGTGCTCAACGGCATCGTGCTCATCGGCTACTTCAACCAGCTGAAGGACGAAGGCCGCACGGACCTCTATCAGCGCATTCTGGAAGGCACCCAGGTACGTTTGCGGCCCGTGCTGATGACGGCCACCGTCGCTTCGCTGGGCTTCCTGCCCATGGCCCTGTCCCAGTCAGCGGGCGCCGAAGTGCAGCGCCCCCTAGCCACGGTGGTTATCGGGGGACTGGTCACCGCCACCCTGCTCACCCTGCTCGTGTTGCCGGTGCTCTACGCCCTGTCCGAACGCAAGGCGAAACCAAAGGGAGAGGAAAAGCCGCAGCCCTCCGCGGCCGTGCCGGTTTCGGTGGTGCTGCTGGTGCTCGGCGGACTGCTCAGCAGCCCAGCAGCCCGGGCGCAGGGGCCGCTGACCGCCACCCAAGCGGTGGGCCAGGCCATGCAGGCTAACGGCACGGTGCAGGCTGCCCAACGCTCCCTGGAAGCCCAGCAGGCCCTGCGCCGCACGGCTTTTGACGTGGGCCGCACCACCCTGCTGGGCAACTACGGACAGGTGAACTCGCCGCTGGCCGACAACGTGCTCAGCATCGGCCAGTCGCTGGCGTTGCCGGGCTACTACAAGGCCCAGGCGGGCCTGAGCCAGGCCCAGATTGCCACCCGTGAGCAGCAGCTCCGGCAGGTCCAGGCCGAGCTGCGCCGGCAGGTGCGCCTGACCTACGAGCAGGCCGTGTACGCCCGCCACCGCCTGCGCACCTTGCGCGGGCAGGACAGCATCTATGCCGAGTTTTTGCGCGCGGCCCAGCTACGCTTTAAGACCGGGGAAGTAAACCGCCTGGAGCCAGCTAACGCGCTCATCCAGCACGGGGAAACCCAGAACCTGCTGGCGCAGGTCCAGGCAGACCTGGTGGTGGCGCAGCGGCAGCTCCAAGCCCTGCTGCAAGCTCCCCAGCCCGTGGCCGTGGCCGACAGCACGCTGCAGCGCCTCGCGGCCCCGGCAGCCCCAACGGACACCGCCCAGCTGGCCACGACGCCCCAGGCGCTGGCGCTGCGGCAGCAGCTGGCCGAGCGCCGGGCCGAAACCCGGGTGGAGCGGGCCCAGGGCCTGCCCCAGGTAAACGTGGGCTACACCAACCAGACCCTGCGCGGCACCTACGAGGTGGACGGGCGTTCCCAGACCTACGGGACCGGCGACCGGTTCCAGAGCGTGCAGGCCGGCGTAGCCATTCCCCTGCTGCGCGGGGCCCAGAAGGCCCGGGTGCAGGCCGCCCAGCTGCAGGAGCAGGTGGCCACGGCCCAGTACCAGCGCTACCAGGCTGAGGCCGCCGCCCGGCTGGACGAGCTGCGCGTGCGCCTGCAGGAGCAGCAGCGGCGGGTGCAGTTTTACGAGCAGACGGGCTTGCCTCAGGCCGCGACCATCGTGCGCCTGAGCCAGCTCTCTTACAAGGCCGGCGAAACCACCTACTCCGAACTGCTCCTTAACCTGGAGCGCGCCCTGAGCGTGCGCACGGCCTACCTGGACGCCGTGCTTGCGCACAACCAAACCGTTATCGACCTGGACTACCTGCTCGGCACGGCGGTCCAATAACCCATCTCTCGACTTGATCCATATGAAGAACCTAGCATCCCTAGCGTTGCTGCTGGCCCTGACCCTGGCCGGCTGCAGTAAGGAAAATGAAACCGCCGACGCGGACCACGCTGAGACCACCACCGAGGCCGGTGGTCATGCCGGGGAAGAAGCGCACGAAGGGGAGGAAGCCGCCGACATGGTGACCCTTTCCACCGCCGAGCAGCAGGCTGGCGGGCTGAAAACCGGTCCCCTGGCCTCCCGCCCCATGGGCGCGGGCCTGGCCGTGAACGGCACGCTGGACGTGCCGCCGGAAAGTGCCGTCAACATCACGGCCCCCCTGGGCGGCTTCGTGGACAATACCGAACTACTGCAGGGCGCCCGGGTGCGCAAGGGTGAAGTGCTGGCCACTATCCGCAACCCCGAGTTTGTGACCCTGCAGCAGGACTACCTGGAAACCCGCGCCCGCTTGGAGTATGCCCGCACCGAGCTGGCCCGCCAGAAGGAGCTCTACGAGCAGGAAGTAGCGCCCCAGAAAAACTACCAGCGCGCGCAGGCCGACTACCAGGCCCTGCAGGTGCAAACCAATGCCCAGGCGGCCCGACTGCGGCTGGCGGGCCTGCCGGTAGGAGGAAAGATAGTCACCACGGCTAGCGTCCGCGCCCCGCGGGCCGGCTTCGTGCGGGCCGTGAACGTGACGGTGGGCCAAGCCGTGACCGCCACCGATGCCCTGTTTGAAATCGTGGACCCCGAGCACCTGCACGTGGAGCTCACCGTGTTTGAGCGCGACGTGGCCCGGGTGCAGAACGGGCAGCTCATTCGCTTCACCCTGGCCAGCGACTCCACTGGCTCCCGCCGCGAGCGCACGGCCCGGGTATACCTGGTGGGCAAAGCCATCGGGGAGGACCGCACCGTGCGCGTGCACGGCCACCTCGACCAGGAAAACGACCCGGCCCTGCTGCCCGGCCTCTACGTGCGGGCCCTGATTGAAACGGGCCGCACCCAGGCCCCCACCCTGCCCGACGCCGCCCTAGTACGCTTTGAGGGCCAGAGCTACGCCTTTGCCGTGGAAGCCTCCGGCCGCTACCGCCTGGTGCCCGTGACACTGGGGCGCAGCGAGGACGGCTACACCGAAGTCACCCTGCCGGAGACCGTGCCGGCCACCTCTACCTTCGTCACGGACGGCGCCTACTCGCTGCTAGCCAAGCTGAAAAACGCCGAGGAGGAAGGTGAGGGCCATTGAGGCCTTTCTCCTCCAGCAACCAACCTTCTTCCCGGAACCAGGCAGTACCTACAACCCCTGACCATGGTTATTCTGGCGGGACTCTACGAAATCGGGGGTAGCTCCCGCTTCTGGCAGTGGCTGAAGGCTGACCGACCCGGGTGGATGGGGCTCCTGGGCGCCATCCTGCTCGTACTCTACGGCTGGGTGGCGACGTGGCAACCCACTGCCTTCGGCAAAACCTACGCCGTCTACGGCGGCATTTTCGTGGTCATGTCCAGGGCGAGGGGCTGGTACTTTGATGGCTTCCGAGCGGACCGGTCCGACTTGCTGGGTGGAGCCATCCTGCTGCTGGGCCTGGCCGTAATCTTGTTTTGGCCCCGGTCCTGACCGGCCCTTTGGTAGTAGCTTAATCCTATTCCCCACCGCTGCGCTTTTACTATGGCTCATCCCCTCGAAGACACCCTGATCGCCAAGCAGATAACGCCCACGGCCATGCGCCTGCTGATCTTAGACGTGCTGGTCCAGCAGTCGGCGGCGCTGAGCTTGGCCGACGTGGAGGCGTTGCTCCAGCCCGCCGACCGCATCACCGTGCACCGCACCCTGAAAACCTTCACCGACAAAGGGCTGGTGCACCGCATCGAGGACGGCAGCGGCGCCGTCAAGTTCGCCCTGTGCGAGCCCCGCTGCACGCCCCAGCACCACCAGGACTTGCATGTGCATTTCTTCTGCACCCGCTGCCGGGAAACCGCCTGCCTGCCCGCGGTGGCCGTGCCGGTCATTGCCCTGCCCGAGGCCTACCAGGTGCAGGAAACCAGCCTGGTGATGAAAGGCCTCTGCCCCCGCTGCGCGGGCGACTCGCCAACCGCTGCTTAAACAATGCAATAGCATTGCATCGCCCGGAGCCCGAGGTTTGTCCTCGTAACCGGCGGTGCCTCTTTCCTGACCGCTTCCCATGCTTGAACTACTTACCGGTGCCTTTGTGCTAAGCCTCCTCCACGCCGCCATTCCCAACCACTGGGCCCCGGTGCTGGCCGTGGCGCGGGCCGAAGGCTGGCCTTTGCGGCGGGCGGTGGGCGTGACGCTGGTGGCCGGGCTCGCCCACGTGCTCAGCACGGTAGGCATCGGGGTGGCGCTGGGTTTGCTGGGGTGGCGCCTCTCGGCCCGCTTCGAGCAATTTGCCAGTTGGATTGCGCCGCTACTGCTCATCGCCATCGGCCTACTCTACGCCTTTTCCGGCCCCGGTCATACCCACCCTGACCCGCGGCCCGTGCGCCGGCGCACCCCGCGCCGGCGCCTAGTAGTTGGGCTGGCCGCGACGATGTTTTTGGCCCCGTGCCTGGAGATTCAGACCTTCTTTTTAGCGGCCGGCACCCACGGCCCGGCGGCCCTGGCCCTGCTGATGAGCGTGTATTTGCTGGCCTCCGTGTCGGCCATGTGTACGCTGGTAGCGCTGGCCCATCGCAGCCTGCAGGGCCTCAACGTCGATGGACTGGCCCGGCACGAGCGGCAGCTGACGGGCGCGGTGCTCGTGCTGGTGGGCGTGGCCGGCTTTTTCGTGGACTGGTAGCCGCCGGCGGACCGCTCCCATATTTTTTTT
>NZ_BMFN01000006.1:0-107307 GCF_014638675.1 Hymenobacter qilianensis | reverse complement strand
AGGCATCGTTCAGACCATAAGGCAATAAGGCAAAATAGATAACAGAGTTTACAGAGTTTGAGTAGGCCCGTTTTTTATCTTCTGACAGGTCAATCCTTTGGCCATTGACTTCCCGGTAAAAGCCGTTGTTCTGCAGCACGTCCTTCACATGGCCAGAAGAATCTCTAAAAGCTCTTGTATAGGTAAAAAAGCCATCATTTCTAAAAGCGGTATACTGCCTTTCTCGGAAGGTGAAGCGAACCAAGATTTTATCAAACAATTTGCCGCCGTGAGCTTTTATAGATAAGTCTACCACCTCCTGGGCTTTGCTTTTAGCCTTTATTGAAACGGGTATTTTATCGCCTCCCTTCTGGCACGAAAGAACCGCGACTGCGTGTATTACAGCCAAAAAAAATGTACAACCTCGAAACCAATTATTTCTCATAAAACCAGCTAATCATTTTTTTTATTTTTCTACATTCCCTTTCCTGTTGCAAGGAGAAGGCAATGAAACATCGAAAATGTGACCCCTAGAAAACCATATTCATCCTTGACACCGAAAAAGCTTTTAAAGCAAGTTTCCCAAGTTGCCTCGCCTTTATAACATCGTCGGCAATCAGCAGCATACCCGCTGGCTTGCCTTGGTTCCACTCCATCAGGGTCCTATTCAGGGCCGGACTGCCCGAGCCCAGGATCCGGAGCCACCCGCCATCCACCAGCAGCCCCCCGGTTTCATAGATGATAGCACCCAGGGGCGAGCGCGTGGTGACTTGCGCCGCCAGCAAGGTGCTATCGGCCCGCGCCGGGGTTTTGGGTAACACCTGCACCGGGTTTTTAGCTTCGCGCAGCCACTGCGAAACGAGCGCCCACCCAGGCTCTTGCTGATTGATTAGCTCCGCTAAGGGACGCGGGGCCGGGGTTTGAGCAGTGAGGCAAGCGCCAGTAGAGAGCAGCAGAACCAGACTAAGCCAGAAGCGAGAACTAGAGGGAGAAATACGGGCCACAAACTAAAAAGAAGGAAACGACCACCCAGCCAGGATCGGTCGTCTGCTAGGGATACGATATCGATAAGAGGGGATGGCCCGCCAGAGCGAAAAGCAAGGCAGGCGATACGTTTTCTCCTCTTCTCGCTTAGGCCGATCTAAAACTAGTGCTTCAAACTGGAAATGGGCTAATCTTGAGTGCCCAGAATGGTGCTAGGAGCTAATAATTATTCCAAGTCCACTCTTATAACTCACATTACGTTAACCAATGTTACTGCTTGGGGCTTGGGTTTGTTACACCAGTCGAGTGCCACGCCAAGCTTAACTATGACTTGCATAATTTCCACGGACCCACTTCTGGTACCTACTCAGTGGTCGTAAACGAGCACGTAGAAGTGCTCCTTCTACTTAACCTTCTCCGCTACTCTAACTTACTCAGCTACTTCACGGCCCAGTAGCTTCCGCACCCAGTTGCGCAAGGCATAAATACGAGAGTTGAGGTAGCACTCGCGGCAATGGCTGAAGTTCCATAAGCAGTCCACCGTGTCAGTGAAAAGGTGGAACAGCAGCCCCACGGCGACCATTTGCGTCGCCGGCAGCAGGAGCAGTAGCGCATACACGGGGATGGCATAAAAGGAGTGCAACGGGTGATACCCGATGCTGCAGCGCAACGGGTCGAAAATGGGTTTGGCCAGCAGGTGGTCCAAGTCGATGGCCATCGTGGCCAACATAATCAGGTAAGCGGTTTGCCACACCAAGGGGAAAAACACCAGCGCCAACACGACTGGGAAAACAAAGTGCAGGCCATAATGCACCAGCGTTTGGGCACTGAATAACGTGGGGGAGGCGTACTGGCGGGGCTCGCGCGGGGCCACCGGCCGGGTAGCGCTACGCACGGTATCCCCGGGCGTTGCTCTGGCATACCGGCGGCCTGGCTCGCCCGCTGGCTCCTTTTTCTCCCTGCGCACGTGGTCCCGCGTGTCCGCGACTTGGGGCCGCCCTTCCGCCTTTACCCGCCTGGGCAGGGTGGTGCGGTACTCCTGGGCGGTGACGGCCGTCGTCGTGTCGACGCGAGGTACCGGCCGCGAAGGGTGGTACTTGCCCGTATCTGAAAACGTAGGGACAATAGCGGAGGACCGGCAACCGGTTAATGCCAGGACCAGGCCGGCGGCGACGGACAGGAGGCGGCGGACAACAGACAAGGGCAGCATAGGCTGGACTATGATAGGCCGGATTAGTAGTGAATCGTCAGGCCGGCCCCCCACTTGTAGTCGCTGTCGTAGTTGGTGCTCAACGACACGTACTTGCTGACCAGGTAGCGAAAGGTGAGGTTATACTCCCGGTCCGTGTTCACCAGCAGGTCGGCGAAGAAGTTGTTGCTCAGGGGCAGGTCCGTGCGTTCCAGCTGCAGGCGCACCTGGCCGTTGCTGTCCAGGCGCAGCTCCGAGCGCACGAGCAGGGGCAGCAGGTAATAGGCTCCCACGTCGAACACTCGTCGGTTGTTTTTGGTGTTGCGTTCGCCTTCCGCGAGCAGCGTGCGGTTGTTGCGGTAGTCGAAGCCGACGAACGCGGCGAGAAACTGCCGGTTGTCGAGGTAGCGCAGCAGGTGGGTTTCGGTTTCGAAGTTACCCTGGTAGTTCACCCGGCCCTCGAATTCCAGCGCGTGGCGGTTGTTGGAGAGGGTAGTTTCCAGAAAAGTGCCTTGCGAGTGCGCCATCAGGTCGGCCCAGAGGTAGGGCCGGTTGTCTTCCTTTTTCAGCACCTTGTAGTCGGTGCGGGCAAATTCGTTTTGCGGGGAGCCTTCGTAGCTGATGACGCGGGCCATGCCGGCCATCATGTGGTAGAGGATGTGGCAGTGGAAAAACCAGTCCTGCTCCTCATTGGCGTCGAACTCGATAGTGACCTTGCCCATGGACTGAATGTCGAAGGTGTGCTTCATCGGCGAGTAGGCGCCCTGGGCGTTGACGAGCCGGAAAAAGTGCCCGTGCAGGTGCAGCGGGTGGCGCATCATGGTGGTGTTGGTGAAGGTCATGCGCACGTTTTCGCCCTTGCGGATGGGAATCTTGTCGGCCTCGGACAGGGTCTTGTTGTCGAACGACCACACGTAGCGCAGCATGTTGCCGGTCAGGGTCAGGTTGATTTCCCGCCACGCCTGGGTGGAGTCGAGCGTGGTGGGGTTGAGGGCCCGCAGCTGGTTGTAGTTGAAGTCGCCGGTGCTGCCCCCCATGTCCATGCCCGCCATGCTGCCCATGTCCTGCATGCTGCCCATGCTCTTGCCGGCTTTTTCCTGGGTATTCGCGGGCCGGTTCTGCGGCGAGGGCGCCGTGGTGGCGGGCGCCGCGCCGTGCTGCATGTCCATGCCCGGCATCTGCGAGCCACTAGCCGGCTTCTGGCCCGGCTGGCCCGACATGTCCATGCCTGTCATTTCCCCACTGCCCTGCTGCTGCTTGGTCATGCCGGCCCCGCCCATGTCCATGCCGCTCATGCCTTCCATGCTGCCCATTTCGCGCATCATCTGGAAGTAGTTGATGCGGGGCAGGTCCGGCGCTTTCATCGGCTCGCCCTCCCCGATGTAGGTGGAGGTGTAGCCCGTGATGTCGTTGGCCGTAGCCCGGAACTCGGCCGCGCCCATCGCGGGCACACTCACCAGCAGGTCGTAGGTTTCGGCCGTGGCAATTTCGAGCTTGGTGACCGGAAAGGGCTCCACGTTGATGCCGTCGGCGGCAATCACCTGCATGGGACCACCGGCGTACTGGAGGTAGAAATACGAGGAGGCGCTGCCGTTGATGACGCGCAGTCGCACCACCTCCCCGGGCTTGGCGTCCTTGAAATAGCCCTTTTCCTGCCCGTTAGTCAGAAACTTGTTGTAGTAGATGTCCGTCAGGTCCATGGCCGGCATGCGGCCCCACTCCTGCTTAAGCTTGTCCTTGAAGTAGCCGGCGGCCAGGGCCTCCCCGTAGCTCTGGGTGGCGCCTTTCTGCACGGCAAACCATTCGCCCGCGCGCTTGAGGTAGCGCAGCACTTCCTTGGGCTTGTGGTCGGTCCAGTCGGAGAGCACCAGCACGTACTCCTTCAGCTCGTGGGGAATCCGCTTGGGGTGGATGACGATGGAGCCGTAGAGTCCGGACTGCTCCTGCAGCATGGTGTGGGAATGGTACCAGTAGGTGCCGCTCTGAATCAGAGGAAACGTGAACGTGTGGGTGGTGCCCGGCTCGATGGGGGCCGTGTTGAGGTAGGGCACGCCGTCTTCCTCGTTGGGCAGCAGCAGGCCGTGCCAGTGGACGGAGGTTTCCATAGCCATCTGGTTGTGCACCCGGATGACGGCCGTGTCGCCCTCGTTGAAGGTGAGCGTGGGGGCCGGTATCTGGCCGTTGATGCCCATGGCGTGGCGGGTGCGGCCGGTGAAGTTGACCAGGCGCTCGTCGACGTACAAGTCATATTCCACGCGCTTGCCCACGTAGCTGCTGCGGGGCGTCACGACGTTGCCCCGCAGTTCGGCGGCGGGGGGGGCGGACTGGGTCAGGTGGGGCTCGGCGCCCTTAGTCATGCGCATGCCCGGCATGCTTTGCGCCCAGGCGGACAAGGTAGCCAGCAGCGCACCCAGTAGAAAGAGTATTCTCATTGTCAATTAGTTATTACTTTTGGGTTGGTTGCGCGCGGGGTTGTTGTCCTCGAAGCGAAACTTGTCCAGGGGACTGGGCATCGCCATGCCCGGCATTGTCCCCGCGCCCTTCCCTTCCATTCCCTTCATGTCGCCCATACTAGGCATGGATTCGCCCTTTTTCATGCCCGGCATGCCCGGCATGTCGTTCATGGACTGGCGGGTCGTGGCGGGCTTTTGACCGCCGGCGGGCGGCATGCCGGGCATGTTCTCCATGCCCTTCATCGTACCCATATTGCCCATGGCGGGCTGATTCCGGGGCGTATTTTTAGAGCGGGGGGGGCCCATGTCCATGCCCGGCATGTTGCTCATATCCATCGGGGCGGGCTGTGCTTTACGGCCGGGGGCCGGGGCGGAGGAACGCGGCGTGCTCATGCCGGGCATGTTCATCCCCGGCATATCCGCCATGGCCCCTGGCCGCGGGGTCTCGGCCGCCGGGGCCCGCGAGGGTTGGCCGCCGCGCGGTTGAGGGGGCATGTTCATGCCCTCCATTCTGGGTTGGGCCTGGTTGGGCGAGCCGCTGGCCGACGGGCCTGCGGGCGGCGGCTCGTGCGGTACAGGATCCAGGTGGGGCGCGTCGGTGCCGGGCGCCGGCATGTCCATGGCGGGCATGGCTTCCTCGCCCCCGTGGCCGTGGCTTTTATCGAGCAGGTTGCCCTGGGGCCCCACACCCTCTACGTAAACTAACTGGGCACCCCGGTGGCCGGCCACGGAGAGCACGCCGGCCGCGGCCACAGCCACAACCAGCACCAGCCCTTCGTAGGACCGGCGCTCAATCTTAAAGTATCGGCCTACGCCGGCCAGCAGCAGGGTGATGCCCGAGAGCCACAGGGTATAGCCCGCGTACTGCTCGTGGGCCGCGTACACCGCCGCCGCCCGGGGCGACAAACCAGCCGCCGCCGCGTGGAACACCGTGCTAGCCGCCAGGGCCCCGGCAAAGCCGCCGGCCATGATACCCAGCGTTATCCAGCGCACCGGGGGCCAGTCGCGATACACCAGCAGGCCCTGCAGGGCGGCCGCTAGCATAATCAGAACGATGGGCACGTGCACCACCAAGGGGTGCAGATTGGGAAAATCTGAAAACATAGAGCCGAATGGAATAAGGCTGGTACACGAGAAAACCCCGGCTCACCGCAAGCAGCAGCGCGGGGGACACATCCCGAAGGGCGAGGGAGAGAAGCGCTGACCGCCAGTTCTAGCCAAGTGGTCGGTGCTTTTCCTTGTGCTTCCATACGTGGTCAACTCTCCCCAATGTTTGCATGCACAGGGTCGCCCGGTTGCATAATTTCAAGCAGAATGGTTGACGGCTAAGCGTGCCGGACTCGGCTTTGAGCGGCTTTGGTGGGCCGCTAAAACGAAAAACGCCCGGCCGCAGGGCCAGGCGTTTACAACGAGCAAAATCAGCTTACTTGGCAGCGCAGCAGTCAGGGGCACCGGTCGCGCAGGCCGGCGTACCGGCCTGGGCGCAGTTCTCTACCAGCGGGCAATCGGGCGTGCCTTTTAGCGGGCAGTCCGCGGCGGTAGGCGCGGGGTTGGTAAAGCCAAACAGGGCGCCACCGGAGAGCAGCGCCGCAGCGCCGAACATCATCATTTTGCGTTTCATCGGTTCGAGTGGTTAGGGTGAGCCCGCCGGTACGGCCGCGGGATGGTACAACTAGCCACGGTCCGTACGCCGTGGGTAATGATAAAGAAAGTAATTAGGCTTTTTGAGCCTTGAAGCCGGCATCTTCCACGAGCGCCAGTACCTGCTCTTCGGTGACGTCGCCGGTCACGGTGAGCACCTTATTGGGGTTGGTCGTGTCCACCTGCCAGGAGGTGATGGCCTTCTCACCATTAAGGGTGGGCGTCACGGCCTTGATGCAGCCGCCGCAATTGATGTTGGTTTTGAATTGGAGCGTTTTCATAAGAAGAAATGAGTAGCGCCCAAGGCGGGCGGGTTCGGGATTAAAACACCCAAAAGTAGCGGCCCGTGCCCGGGAAGGGGTACAGAATTAGGCTTCTGGCTTGCATGATTTGAAGTCTACTCCCCGCGCTGGTACCAGTAACCAGTACCTTTAATGGTGGCCCATGCCCCCGCTTAGCAGGTGCTTGCCAAGAACAAAAAGTAGGCCCAGCGCCAGCAGGATCAGCAGCAGGTAACGACTCCAGGGGGTGGGTCCCGCCGACGCGGGCAACCCTCGTTCTACCCGATCGCGCCTTGCTTGTCGCCACTGACCGATGCGGCCCCAGGGCTTATAAACGGAAATAGCCGTGGCCGTGAGCAGCACCACTAGCGCGGCCGCGGCGTCAGCCAAGAGCTGCAGGCGCAGCCCGCGCAGATCGGTGGCGGACAGGTCCGTTTTCGCGGCTACGTCCGCTAGATAGGTCACGGGTTGCATGTGCAGCAGCAATAGCAGCGTGGCCCCCACCGTGAGCACCAGCTTGACCAGCACCCAGTAGTGCTTAAATAATCCCCAGGGGGTACCCAGGGCCTGCGCCACCCCCGTTGCGAGCGCGCCCAGGTTGGAGGGTACGATGACAAACCAGCCGCTCAGGCCCATGGCCAGGTAGGCCGCTCGCACCAACTGCGGGTCCGAGCTGACTAGGCCCGCGATGGCCAAGGCCAGAAAGGCAGCGACGGCCCCCAGCCAGCCCACGGAAAAGGTAATGTGAGCCGTGAGCACGAGCTTGCGCAGCGGCGGGGAGAATGACATGGGATGGGAATTGAGAGGCGGGAAATAAGTAGTAAAGCTACCGACCCCCGGGGTGGGTAGCCGTATAGAATTGCGTCGCAAACGTGCTTAAATTCCCGGCCGGCAGAAATGCGGAAGCCGGCCTGTAATGCTACAAGCCGGCTTTTCAGCAACGGAAACCCGACTAAGCGGTTACGCCGGCCAAACAGGCTTCTTCGCACTGCTTGCAGGCCTCAGCGCACATACGACAATGGTCGTGGTGCTCGCCGTGCTGGGCACATTCCACTCCGCAGGCATGACAGATTTGAGCACAGAGTTGCAGCAGGTGTTGGGCGTGCTCGGATCCACGGGCCACGAAGCGGGCAGTCAGGGCACAAATATCGGCGCAGTCGCGGTCCAGCTGAATACAGCGGGCCATCATCTTCACGTCCTGCTCTTGCAGGCAGGCGGTGGCGCAGTGCTCGCAGGCAGCGATACAGGCGTTGAGGGCAGCGAGGAGGCTTTGATTCTGATTGTGCATAGGAAAGAGGGTTAGGTGAACAGATAAGGCAACCCAACCGGGCCGCTATATAGGTATACCCCCCCTGCTATCTGCGGTTTTATATATTACATCCCTTCCCTTGCATGATTTTGGGATTTCTCCACCGTAACTGGCACCACTTCGGCCTTGGTTACAAGTTTGGTCCAACTGTTACATTTCCCTTCTTAGCAGGGGGAACTGGTAGTCAGTCGGCGCAGGGGAAAACCCGCGTGAATCGTGGAGGGAAGATCTTCCCCCTACCCGGGAGCCGGGAAATGCTCGGCTAGAATAGCGGTGACCTTTTCCTTGGTCAACGGTTTGCTCAGAAAGCCAGCAATGGGCTGTCGCTGGACACGTCCCAAGTCCAGGGGGTGGAGCGAGGTAGTAAGCATAATGATGACAATGGCTGACTGCTGGTCCCGGGGCAGCTGCGCGTACGCTTCGAGAAAGGCCAGCCCGTTCATGACAGGCATGTTCATATCCAGCAGGATTAACTGCGGGCAGGGCGCGGCGGCCGGCGCCGAGCAGGTCTGCACGATGGTGCGCAAGGCCTGCTCGCCATTCTCGGCGAGCAGCACCTGCTCCGCTACCCCCATCCGGGTCAGCAACAGTTTGTTGAGGAAATTGGTGGTGCTGTCGTCATCGACTAGGAGCACGGTAGTTAACGGCGGCATAGAGCAAAAGAAGAAAAGGCGCTTAGGCAGGAAAGGTGACGGTGAAGGTCGTGCCCTGATGGGGCTGACTCTGCACCGAAATGGTGCCGCCCGCATTCTCCACCAGGCGCTTGCTGATGTAGAGACCCACGCCCGTGCCTTCCACGTGCGTATGCAACCGTTGGAACAGGCCGAAGAGTTGGCGCTGCTGCACCTCGCTCATGCCCAAACCATTGTCTTGCACTGCCAGCACCACTCCATTGGGCGTTTGCGCGGCGCGCACCAGCACCACCGAAGGCCGGTCGGGTGCCCGATACTTGATGGCGTTACTAAGCAGATTGTAGACCACGCTCCGCAGATTGGCCGGGGCGAAGGACACGACCAACTCCGGCGTCAGGTCCACGGTGAGCTGGGTCTGGGCGGCCAGGAGTAGGGGGGTTAAATCCAGGCGGACATCCTCCACCACCTGGGCCAGCACCACCGGTTCGACGGGACCGGTGTGGGCCAGTTGCAGCCGGGTCATATCGGTGAGCTGAGTGATGGTCACCTGGAAGCGGGCGATTGTTTTGTCCAGCAGCGCCAGCAGGTGGGCCACCATCTCGTCGTGCTGCACGGCGGCCGGTAGCGTCTCGCGCAAAGCCAGGACAATGCTTTCGATGTTGGTGATGGGCGCTTTCAAGTCGTGCGAGGCCGTGTAGACGAACGTATCCAGGTCCACGTTGGTGCGCGTGAGCTGCGTGTTGCTTTGGTTCAGCTCCTCGTTGGTGACTTGCAACTCCTCGTTAATGGCCGCTAGTTCTTCATTTAAGTCCTGCACCTGCTGGCGGGCCCGTACTTGGGCGGTGACGTCTACGGCCACGCACATAATGCTGGTGGTACGTCCTTCGGCATTGCGCAGGGGCACGTAGCTGAAGTTATAATAGCCCGGTTCCCCGTCGCGATGGTGGGGCAGCTGCGCCGCCTGCTCGTGGGCCACGTACTCCTGGCCCGAGTGCCAGATCTGCGCGAGCAGGTCGCGGTAGCCTTGGTCGGCCAGGGCCGGGAGCAGGTCGAAGTAACGTTGACCCAGTATTTGGTCTGGCGTGCTGCCCAACATCTGCCCCATGCTGGGGTTCACGACGTCGAAGATGTACTCTTCCCCGCGTACCACGAAAATGGCGACCGGCGCCTGTTCGAACACGTCCTGCAACTGCCGCTGCTGCGCGGCGCGTTCCTGGCGTGCCAGCACCTGCTCGGTCACGTCGTAGGCAAAAATGGAGATGCCCGCTACCTGACCGTTTTCCCGGTAGGCCTGGTAGGTGAAGTTGTAGTAGGCGCGGCGCGGCGGCTGCCCGGGCGGGGGCTGCGCCGTGAAGGGCATCTCCTGACCAAAGTAGGTCTCGCTGGTCTGGTACACGCGGTCCAGCAGGTCCCCAAATCCTTGGTCTTGTAGCTCGGGCACCGCCACGGCCAGGTCGAGGCCTACGAGTTGGCGGCCGGGGAACAAGGCCTGGTAGGCGGGGTTAACGTACTCGAAGCGGTGGCCAGGGTCGCGCAGCAAGGCCACGAGCGCAGGGGTTTGCTCAAACACCCGGTAGAACGTCAGGCGCTCGGCGGCCTGGCGCTCGGCCTCGGCGCGGGCGTGCTGATCGGCGGCATGGCTTGCGCGCAGGTGCACTTGGGCCTGCACTTCGGCCGTGACGTCGCGCGCGGAATGGAGTATGTAGAGTACCCGGCCCTGCGGATCCAGTAGCGGGGTATTGAGCGGGTGCCAGTGGCGCTCGACGAACTTGCCGGGGCGCTCGGGGTCGGGCACATCGTAGTGCTGGGGGGCCATCTCGTGCGGCTGCCCGGTGACGAGCACCTGCGTGAGCGAAGCGCGCAGGTTATGCACACTCTGAGCCTCGGGCGAGAGCGGGTTGTCGGGGAAGGCATCAAACAGGTACTGCCCTACCAGGCGCTCCCGCTTCGTCAGCGTGGCCCGCAGGTAGGCGTCACTGGCGGCTTCAATCACCAAGGCCGGTGAGAGCAGCATGTAGGGTGTGGGCAGCGCATGGAAGAGGAGCCCTACATCTAGTGCAACTGGCATAGTTATAAGTCAAGAAAGCTCGTAGCCGTAACGAAGGTACACGGTTTACCTACCTGACCTAACACTGAAAAATCAGAGCGCTGCAAACGAGTACGACCTGCCTACCAGGCCTCATGCCTCTTAGCTGGAGTGAATTCTAAAGATAGCCAGACCCATTTCAGAGAGCTATGCTGCTTCGATGGTAACGGCTGCTGGAGAATTCAACCCAATTAAACCCATGTAATATTTAAACCAAACTTTCAATCAAGGCCCACCTCGGCCTGCTGCAGCCGGCGGTACGTGGAAGGCGAACAGCGGGTCAGGCGCCGGAACTGACCGGAGAAGTGAGCCAGGCTGCTGTACCCCAGCCGCCGGGCAATGAGGCCCACGCCGAGGTCCGACGAGGCCAGCAGCTCCTGAGCATAGGCCAGGCGTTCGCCGAGGAGGAAACCCGCCAGGGTTTGGCCGGTGCCCAGCCGGGCAAAGGCCGCGCTAAGCTGCGGATACGACAACCCCAGCTCCTGGGCCACGGCCGCCCCAAAGGCCCGGTGCCGCAGCACCTCCCCCGGTTGACGCAGCCGCCGGTTTACCGCTCCGCTCACTCGTTCCACCAGCGTCTGGTGCCAGGTTTCAAGCAGCGCGAACCGGGCCGCTTCCAGCGCGGCCCGCACCCGGGGCCAGTCCACCGCTTCCGCCGGGCCGGCGACCGTAGCGGCGCCCAGCCGCACGTCGAGCACCTGCAGGCCCAGCCCTTCCAACTCCTGGCGCACCACCCGAATGCCGCGCGCGCACACCATGTGCTTGATGTAGAGCACAGTGGTAGGCGAAGCAGCATCGGGGTAAGGGACCATTAGTGCGCGGCGTTAAGGCAGGTAGATGCCGCGTTGCCAGCACTCGATGTAGTCCAGCCCCATGTGCAGCAGAAAGCCCACGGCCCACACCCGGGTGCGGGCGGGCACGAGCAGCAGCCCGTAGCCGCCGATGGCCCAGTAGGTGTGGAAGGTGTGGAAGTTGATGCTGCAGCGGTCCGGGTCGTAGAAGGGCGTGGCCCACAGGTGGTCCAGGTCGAGCAGCAAGGCCGCGGCCAGCACCAGCCAGACCCGCCGCCAGTGGGGCCGGTAAAATCCCAGGGCGACGAGGCCAGGCACCGTGATATGGAGAAAAGCGTGGAGCATCCCTTAGCGCACGGGCAGTACCGGATTGCGGTCCCCGGCCGGCGTCAGCGGCTGGGCATCCAACTCCTGGGGGTGGTCGTCGAGGCTCACTTCCTGGTGGGAAGCAAAGTATTGGGCTAGGGCCTTCTCGCCCACCAGCCAGAACACGACGGGTGTGACGATGATGTCCAGGAACGTCGAGGAGAGCAGGCCGCCCAGAATCACGGTAGCCACCGGATACAGGATTTCCTTGCCCGGCGCGTCCTTGGCCAGCGTCAGCGGCACCAGGGCCAGGGCTGCTACCAGGGCCGTCATCAGCACGGGCACCAGACGCTCCAACGAGCCGCGCACAATCATGCGCCGGCCGAACTTCTCGCCCTCGTGCTCCACGAGGTGGATGTAGTGGGATATCATCATGATGCCGTTGCGCGAGGCAATGCCGGTGAGCGTGATAAAGCCTACCAGCGAGGCGATGCTGAACGTGCCCCCCGTGAGCAGGACTGCCACCACCGAGCCAATCAGGGCCAGGGGAATGTTGAGCATGATCTGGCCGACCATGTAGGTGGACTTGAAGTGCGAGTAGAGCACCAGGAAAATGCCGGCCAGCGAAAACAAGCTCAGCCACAGGATCTTCTGGGAGGCCGACTGCTGGCTCTCAAACTGCCCGCCGTAGGTCAGGTAGTAGCCCGCCGGCAGCTTGACCTGCTGGCTGACTTTCTGCTGAATCTCTTTCACGGTGGAGCCCAGGTCGCGCTCGGCCACGTTCAGGGAGATGGTAATGCGGCGCTGGGTGTTTTCGTGGTTGACGGTGTTGGGGCCGGGCTCGTAGAGAATGTCGGCCACCTGACTGACGGGGATCAGCGCCCCGGTGGGCGTTTCAATGCGGGTCTGGCCGATGGCGGTCAGGTCGTTGCGCTGGTTTTCGGGCAGCTTGACGATCAAGTCAAAGCGCTGCTGGCCGTTAAGCATCTGCGACACCACGGCGCCCTGAAAGAGCGTTTCCAGGTCCTGCACCACTTCGCCCCGCTCCATGCCGTAGGCGCGCAGGGCGTCCTCGCGGGGGCGGATGAGCAGCTGGGGGATCTGCACCTGCTTTTCCACTTGCAGATCGACCACGCCCGGCACCGTGGCGGCCGCGGCGCGGATCTCATTGGCGTAGCGGCGCAGCTCCAGCAGGTCGTTGCCAAACACCTTGATGGCGACCTGGGCCCGCACGCCCGAGAGCAGGTGGTCCAGGCGGTGGGAGATGGGCTGGCCGATGTTGACGTTCACGCCGGTGATCAGGCTGAGCTTGTCGCGCATGTCGGCCAGGATCTCGTCCCGGCTGCGCATCTCGCGGCCTTCCTTTTCCAGCTCCTCCTCGGTTTTGAAGGCCACCTCGATTTCCGAGTTGTTGACGGACTCGGCGTGCTCGTCGAGCTCAGCGCGGCCCGTGCGGCGCGCCGTATAGGCCACCTCCGGAATCTTGAGCATCTGCTCCTCGCCGATGGTGCCCAGGCGGTTGGACTCGGTGAGGGAGGTGCCGGCGGGCGCGGAGAAGTTCACCGTCAGCGAGCCCTCGTTGAAGGGCGGCAAAAACTCGGTGCCGAAGAAGGGCACCATGGCCGCCGCCATCACAAAGAGCAACGCGGTGGAGGTGAGCACCAGCTTGGGGTGCTGCAAGCCCCACCCCAGCAGGCGGGTATCCTTTTTCTTGAGCCAGCGCACCAGGCCCCCGTCGGTTTCGGGGTGGTCCATCTGCTTCATCTTCGGCAGCAGGTAGTAGCAGAGCACGGGCGTGATGGTGAGCGAGACGAACAGCGAGGCCACGATGCTGGTGATGTAGGCGATGCCCAGGGGCGCGAAAATGCGCCCTTCCATGCCCTCCAGGGCAAACAGGGGCAGGAACACGAGCACCACGATGATGGTGGCGTACACGATGGAGTTGCGCACCTCCGAGCTGGCGGCGTAGATGACTTTCAGCACTGGACGCGGCTTGGGTAGCTGCCGGTTTTCGCGCAGGCGCCGGTACACGTTTTCCACGTCCACGATGGCATCATCCACGAGCTCGCCGATGGCAATGGCCAGCCCACCCAGGGTCATGGTGTTGATGGAGATGCCCGCCGCCCGGAACACGAGCGCCGTCACCAGCAGCGAGAGGGGAATCGCCACCAGCGAGATGAAGGTGGTGCGCACGTTGAGCAAAAAGGCAAACAGCACAATGATCACCAGGATGGCGCCGTCGCGCAGGGCTTCCTCCACGTTGGTGATCGACGACTCAATAAACTCCGACTGCTTGAACAGGCGGGTGTTTACCTGCACATCCTTAGGCAGGGAGGGCTTGAGCTCCACCAGCGCTTTTTCCACGGCCTCGGTCAGGCCCACGGTGGCCGCACCCGGCTGCTTCTCGATGCTCAGAATCACGGCCGGCTTGCCGTTCACGCTGCCGTCCCCGCGCTTGAAGCGGGCGCCGAACTCTACGCGGGCGATGTCGACCACGCGCACCGGTGACTGCTCGCGGTAGCCCACGATGATGTTTTCAATGTCCGTGACCGAGCGCAGGCGGCCCAGGTTGCGGATGAGCACCTCCGAGCCGTTGCGGTCGAAGAAGTTGCCGGTGGTGTTCAGGTTGGAGTTGCGCAGCGCGTCCTCCACCTGGTTGACGGTGATGCCCGTCGCGTTCAGGCGGGCCATATCCAGCAGCACCTGGTACTGCAGGTTGTCGCCGCCAATGGGGATGACCTGGGCCACGCCGGGGATGCTGAGCAGGCGCTGGCGCACGGTGTAGTTGGCCAGGGTGCGCAAGTCGGCCGCGTTCGTTTCCTTGCCTCCCGACAGCCCCACGAGCATGATCTGGCCCATCACCGAGGAGATAGGGCCCAGCACCGGCGTGATGCCCGTGGGCAGCTGCTCGCCCACGGTCTGCAGCTTTTCGCTGACGATCTGGCGGGCGGTGAAGATGTCCGTGCCGTAGTCGAACTCCACGAACACCATGCCCAGGCCGATGGCCGAGTTTGAGCGCACGGCCGACACGCCGGTGGCCCCGTTCAGGGCCGTTTCCACGGGCAGCGTCACCAGCGCCTCCACTTCCTCGGGGGCCATGCCCGGGGATTCGAGGAAGACGGTCACGCGGGGACGGTCCAAGTCAGGCAGCACGTCCACGGGCAGCTGCTGGGCCGTGTACGCCCCAGCCAAAAGCAGGCCCACGGCGAAGGTCAGCATGAGCAGGCGGTTCTGCAGGGCAAAGCGAATTATCTTATCAAGCATCGGTGGTTAGCGCAAAAGAAGGCGGCGGGGTGCCGGCCCTTCGGGTAAGCCCAGGAAATGGGGAGGTGCTGCGGGGGTTGCGGTCGGCCGGTTCCGCCCTATTTTTTGGGGCGAGGGGTGCGAGCTGAGGAGTGGGTGGTCATGATTTGCCACTGGCCGGTGGCGTTCTTGCGCAACACGGACGTGGCCACCCCGCGGCGGACGATGGGCGCCTTGGCTTCCTTCTCCTTGGGATCGGGTTTCAGGTTGATGGTATAGGTGTAAGTTTCCGTGGCGAAGGCGTAGGGGCCATCCACCTGCACCGCGGCTTTGTAGTCGCTGAAGGTGAAGGCCTTGAACTCCTTCAGCTCCGGCGCCAGGTGGTGGGCGGCGTAGTGTTGGTAGGTGCCTTCCACGCCCCCCGACTCGAACACCTGCGAGTTGGCCGTGAACAGGCGGTGGGTGCCCGTGGTGTCCAGCTTCTGCACGGCCTGTTGGTACTTGGTCAGTGTCGTTTTGACGGCGGCCTCGTCAGCCGCGGACCCGGGGACAGAGGCCACAGCGGCCGGGGTGGTCTGCGCCTGCGCAGATTGGGTGGCAACAGAGAGGGTAGCGGTCAGCGCCGCGAAGGCAAGAATATCTTTCATGGGCGGGGAAGAGAAGGCCCCCGGTGGGGGCTGATAGATTACTGGTTGAGGTAAATGGATTTGAGCTGGTAGGTGCCCGTGGTGACGACCCGGTCATTTTCGTTGACCTCCCCCTGGGTTAGCACGGTCTGCTCGCCGTTGACGGCGCCGGGCTGCACGTACTGAATCTTAAAGCGCTCGGGCGCGGTGTGCACGAACACCACGGGCTTGCCGTTCAGGTCGGTGACGGCCGAGGTAGGCACCACCAGCTGGGGCTCGCTGCCGCCACTTTGGCCGACTACCTGCACGTTCACGGCCTGGCCCGCGCGGTAGGCGCTGCCGGCCGCGCCGTCGAGTTCGAGCACCAGCTGTCGGGCTTGATTCACGGGGTTCACCACGTTGCTGAACACCACCAGGCGGGCCGCTACCCCGGCCTGGCCCTGCAGGCCTTCCACCCGGAACTTCGCCCCGGGCGACACCTTGGCCATATCCTGGGCAAACACCTGGGCTTCGACCCGCAGCTTGCTGGGGTTGATGACGCGGAAGAGCTCATCCCCCTGGTTTACTTGCTGGCCCACGGCCAGCGAGAAAACGTCCACCGTGCCGCTGATGGGCGAGAGGATAGACACGCGGCGGTTGCTGGCCTGGTCGTTGTAAATGCTGGCGTTCTGCCGGGCCTGGCGCAGGCGCAGCTCGGCGGCCACCACGTCCTTGCGGGCGGCGATGTCGGCAATGCTTTGCAGGCGGGCGTACTCCTGCTGAGCCGCGCGCAGCTCGGCCTGGGCGTTGGCCCGCTCCGTGCTGAGCCCGATCTGCTCGGTCGCGGCCAGGGTTTGCTCGATGACGGCCAGCGTCTGCCCGGCCCGCACTTGCTGGCCCACCCGGGCGGGGAGGCTGACAATGCGGCCCGTTTGGGGCACCACAATCGGCCCTTCGCCGCCGGCGGCGGCCGAGACCGTGCCGTAGAGCGTGGCCCGGCTGTAGGTTTGCGAGAAGCTGGCCAGGCTGGTGCCTACCTTGAACAGAAACTGGCTTTCCTTGGGCAGCAGCACCTCATCGGTGAGGGCCAGGCCGGGGCTTGCGGGGGCGGCGGCCCCGTGGTCTTCTCCCCCGTGGCCGAGCACCGCGGCGGGTGGGGGCAACAGCACGGAGAGCACCAGCGTGGTGGCGGCCGCGGCGGCGAGGAATTTATGCTTGGTTTTCATAGACAGCAGGTGTAGGCGTGGAAAGGGACTCTTCGGCGCGGCGCGGGCGGCGGCGCAGCAGCAGGGCCGTCAGGCCAATGCCGAGGGCAAAGGCGCCCACCAGGGCCAGCACGGTTTTCCAGGAGGAAAACGGGGAGGTGGCCACCGGCGCGGCAGCGGCTACGGGCAGCTTTTGGCCGACCTTAATGCCTTCGAGCAGCAGCAGATCCGCTTGCTCCCCGGCCACGATGTTGGCCGTGAAGCTGTAGGTCTTGTTGGCCGGAAACTCCCCTTCCACCAGGTAAATGCCGGGTTCCTGCTCCGTCACCGCCCACTTCAGGTTCGCGTCTTCCGGGTTGGTCAGGGTCAGCTTGGCGCCCTTAATGGGGGCGTTGGTGGCGTAGTCGGACAGGAACAGGCGTAGGTCAGCGGGCTGGCCGCCTTCCAGTGGCTCGTAGCGCAGCAGCACTTCAAACTGTTCGGACAGGGCCGCCACGGAAAAGGAGGTGGCCCCGGCGGGCGTGCCGGCTTGGGCTCCCTCGCCGTGGTCTTCGCCCCCGTGGGCGTGGGCGCGGCTCACGAGCAGCAAACCCAGCAGTAGCATCAGCAGTTGTTTCATCTTATTCACCTCGCAGGTAGTTGAGCTCCACCAGCGCCTGCTGGTAGTCGCGGATGGTCGTCAGGTAAGTTTGTTGAATGGTGAAGGCCTGATTCAGACTTTGGATCAGGAACAGGTAGCTGATTTCGCCCGCCCGAAACAGGCGCTGCGACTGGCTGATGATGGCCCCTGCCTGGGGCACGCCGGTTTGCTCGTAGTACGCCAAGGAAGTCGAAAACTTGCGCGTGTCCGCCAGCGCCTGTTGGTACTGGCTGCCCAGCTCCAGGCGCTGGGTTTGCAGCTGGTAGTCAGCGGAGCGCGCGCGGGCCGTGGCCGCCTGCAGCTGGGAGCGGTAGGTCCAGAACCAAATAGGTACCGACACGCCAAACTGAAAGCGGTACTTGAGCGCCGAGTTTTCAAAGGCCTGATTCTGATAGCCTACGGTCAGCGCCGGCGTGCGCCGGGCCCGCACCAGGCTGATGCCGGACTGGCTCAGGGCCACACCCTGGGTGGCGTAGGCCAGGGCCGGGCTGCGCAGCAGGGCGCTGCTGTCTTCCTGGGGTAAGCCCCGAAGCAGGGCCGCCCCCGTTTGGGTGAGCTCCCGGCCCGTTTGGCGCAGGTCGGTGCTCGCCACCAGCGTCGCCGTGGGCTGGCCCAGCAGCAGGCCCAGGCGGCGCTGGGCGGCGCGCAAATCGTCGGTGGCCTGCTGCAGCTGCACGGTTATCTGCCGGGCCTCCGCGTCGGTGCTGATGCGCTGCAGGGAGGTGACTTCCCCGGCCGCGAATAGCCGGTCCGTGGCCAGGCGCAGGGCCCGATACAAGCTGTCCTGGGCCGTGAACTGCCGCACCTGCGCCGCGGCGAACTGCAGGTTCAGGTACGCAAGCCGGGTGTCGCGCAGCACGCTAGCGCGGCTGACCTCGCGGTTGCGCTCGGCCAGGGTGATGCCGGCCTGGGCCACTTGGCGCTGCCGGCGGTACACGTTGGGCAGGTCAATGGTTTGCACCACGCCCGGGGCCCACATCTCGCCCGTGGGCGCCGCCAACAGAAAGTCGGGATTGGCGGGCGCGAAGGAGCCCCGTTTGAGGGCGCGCTGCTCGGCGATGTCTTCGTCGGCCTGGCGCAGCCGCGGGTGGCGGCGCAGAGTCTGGGCCTCGGCGCTGTCCAGGCTCAGGACCGTCTGCGCCCGTACCGGCCCTGTGCCGACGCCCAGCAGCAGCCCCAGCACGAGCCCGAGCAGGGAAAACCAACTCCAACCTATTCCTTTCATTTCAGGGTACTTCATACAATCAGGTTTTAACTCGCCTTCGCGCCGTCCCCTACTGGTGGGGGACGGCGCGCGGCCCAGAGGCTTGGGGTCAGGATGGCCGCCCCGGCCGACGTTGCTTAGCTCTTTTTGACCAGGGCCATGCCGCACTTAGGGCAGCTGCCGGGCTTGTCGCTGGCACTGCCTTCGCACTGCATGGGGCAGAGGTAGGCGGCCCCCACGGCCTTCGCCTGCGCGGGCTTGGCCGCGTTCAGCTTCTCAAACCGCGCCGACAGGGTTTTGCCCCCCGCTTTCAGGTTGACAATGGCCGTGCGCAGGGCCGTGCCGGCGGGCAGCTTGGCGACCAGGTGGTCCCCGGTCGGGGTGAGCGCCACGGTGCTGGTTTTATTGGCCGTGGTCAGCAGCATCACCGAGCCGGTCGGCCGGGCGGGGGTTACCGTCGCCTCGTTGGCGTCGAGCAGGTACACGTGGAGCTCCGTGGGGTGCTGCACGAGTTCGATGTGCAGGGTGCCGGCCGTGCGTACGATGCCGCCGTGGGGGGACTTATGCGCGTGCGATTCGCCCGCGGCTTTGTGGCCGTGCGGCGCGGTATTGGGCTTGTGGCTGTGCTGGGCCGAAAGGGATAGAGGGGCGGCGAGCAGCGCAGCGGCTATCAGGAGGTGGGAGAATTTCATGGAGAGGGGGTTAAGAAAGGTAAAGAGAGGTAAGGGACCGCAGGGCCTACATTTTGTCGGCGTTCTGCTGGTGCCAGGCCTTGAAAGCAGCGATTTCCTGCTGCTGCGCGGTGATCATCTGCTGCGCCATTTCCTTCAGCTTGGTGTCCTTGCCGTGGGCCAGCTCGGCCTGGGCCATGTCCACGGCGCTCTGGTGGTGCACGGTCATCAGCATGTTGAAGTTCATGTCCGGGTCAGCCACGGGCTTGGGCATGTTCTGCATCATGCCGTCCATCGACGCCTTCATTTTGCTGGTGAAGGGGTCCGCAGGATCATTGGGCTTATAGTTGGTGGGGGCATTGTCGAGGCGGGTGGCCGCCGCTTCTAGTGCCGCGATTTCCTGTTGCTGGTCGGCTTTGATCTTCTCCGCCATCTGGCGCATGGTCGCATCTTTGCCGTCACGCAACTGAATGTCCGCCATGACTACCGCGCCCTTGTGGTGCTCGAGCATGTGGTGGGCAAAGTCGTGGTCGGTGTTGCCCTTGGGCTTAGCCGCGTGCATCTTGGTCATCATCTCGTTCATGGCCACCAGCTGCGGCGAGCTGCCGGCCGCGGCGGCACTATCGTGGCCCATGGCCGAGTGGTCCATGCCCGCCATGTCCCCGGAGGCAGTGCCTTCGGATGTGGTCGTTTCGGTCGTGGTGGCGGTGGAATCGGCCGTCTTATCGCTGTTGCAGCTGGTGATCAGCAGGGAGCCCGAGCAGAGGGCGGCGAGGAAAAAAGCGGAGTGTTTCATACGGGTTGGTTGAGAGAGGTGAAAGGAAGCCGGGGACGAGCTGCGGCCCGTTAGCTGACGGCGGGACCGCCGACGTTAATGGTGAAGTCGCCGGTGTGAATCTTGCCCCCATGGTTGAACTGCAGGAAGACACGGTAGAGACCGGGCTTCTCGAAGTTGGTGTTGAAGCCGATGTTAGGGCCCTTGTCGGCCTGGTCGTTGGGGTGCACGTGCAGGTACTGCTCCGTGTCCTCGCTGATCACCACCACGTGGCCTAGGGCGCCGAGGTAGTTCTCCAGGTTCGTCACGGGCTGGCCGCCCTGGGTGATGTTGATTTTCATGCCCAGCAGCTGGTCCGTTTGCAGGGGCTTGTCAAAGGAAAGGGTAGCCTGGTAGCCGTCCTTCTCCCACTGCATATCGTCATTTTTAAACTTGACCGGCGTGTAAGCCGGGCCCTTGACAGTGAGGGGCTGACGGCCCAGCTGGTGGCCAGCGCCCGTGGGGGTGTAGTCCTGAAACAGCACATAGTCGCCGCCCTTGGGGAAGGTGTACTCCACCTTATAGTCGCCCGCGGCGGTGTACTCAGGATGCTCGTGGTAGAACTGGCCCAGGTCCTTGGAGACGATGATCAGGTGAATTTTCTTTTCGTGGACCACGGCCAGCGGCACCGGCGCGGACTCCTTACCCGTTTCGCGAGGCGTGAACGCCAGCGTGGTGGGCTGCCCGGCGGTGACCTCCGTAGGGGTCGGTACGAGCTTCATCTCGTAGGATTTGCCGTTGGCTACCTGATCGTTGTGCTCCAGGTTCATGCCGCACTTGGGGCACTTCTCCCCTTCCTTGGTGCTGGTGACTTCGGGGTGCATGGGGCAGGCGTAGGTGTGGCCGCCGCTGTGCTCGGCGGTGCCTTCGGCCGGGCCGTTGGTGGGCGTAGTGACGGTGTTGGTGGCGCTGCTGGACGCGGATTCGGACGAGCAGCTGGCCGTGGTGAGCAGGCTGGCCACAGCCAGCAGGGAAAGCGGTAAGCGGTACATAAAGAAGGGATTGGGGGTTGAACAGGGGGCCACTTAGGAGGTAAGCAGCCCAGGGCGCCGCCGGGGCGTTAGGCCTGCCACTGCTGCCAGAGCACGAAGCCCAGCACGGCGGCCACCCCGGCGTAAAGCAGGAAGGAAAGCAGGCGGCGTACCGGCCCCCGGGGGGGAGGGGCGCCTGCCTCTTGGCAACAACTCTTCATTGTCGGGCAGGTAAACCAGGAAGAAAAGGAGAAGGTGGGGGGAGCGCACTTAGGCGCTCGGAGGACACGCCAACGCAAAGGCTCGCCCCGGACATAGCATAGCTATCCCGGGGCGAGCCTTTGGCACGTCAAGGAATCAGACCGTCAGGGACTGAATGAAAATCCGGATATCGGGTATTTTAGGGGGTAGGTGCTCGCGGAGCACCAAAACGACGGCGTGGGTGCGGTCCCACTGGCCGGCGGCCGGCCGGAAAAAGAAGTCGGTGCTGGCCGGCAGCAGGGCCGGAGCGGTTGATACCAGGTGCTTTTCGCCGGGCGTCGCGAGCGACTTAAGAATGGCAGCCGAGTTGTCCTGGCAGCAGTCCTGGTCTTTGCCCGCGGGCTTGGAGTCGTGCTTAGCAGTGGCGTGCTTCGCTAGCTTCTGCTGCGCTGTTTTCTTCGCGTGGCCCTGGCAGCCGGGGTGCGAGGGTTTTTCAGCCACTACCAAGGCCTTAGCCACCGGCGCAACCGGCACGGGCTGGAGGGTGGCGCACCAGCACTGGCCCACGAACACGTTGACGAAGACGAGCAGGAAGCTCGTCGCCAGCAAACGGCGGAACAGGAACAGGCTACGGAACATAACGGGTGCTAAGCAGCTGCAAAACTAGGCTTCTGCGCAGAAAGTGCAGCACTGCTCCTTTACTGTTATTTCCAAGGAAGAGTTCCAGCGTGGGTCAATCGCCCCCTGGGCCCCAGGGTCAAATAGGCGCTTTACAAGGCATATAACAAGTTTCTGACTAAGGAATGACCCGCGGACAGCTTTGGCGACCGCAAAATTATGCAAGCGTGCGACCCAATTATATAAATCGGTGCCGGGGAATAATGCCCCCTTGCCCCCAGTAAACCCCCGCTGGGCTCGGTTTTGGTTAATGCTTCATAGGCACCCCGGCGGGTGATTTCCCCTTACCGAGTTGATCCAGGGCGGCTCGAAAGCCCGTGGCCAATTGCGCAGCCGGGCCGCGCCCGTAATAGTGCAAGAACATCATCCGGGGCTGATCGAAGAGCATGTGGTTGTGGACGGCCACCACCTCCAGGTTGTGGGCCCGCAGGACCTTGATTACTGGGTTCACCTCGTGCTCGAGCATGGTAATGTCCCCCGCGATGTGGCTGTCGGCCTGCTTGCCGGCAAAGGCCGCCCACGAGTTCAGGCCGATGGCGGCCGTCATCTCGGTGCCCATCATGATTGACTGCAGATCGGCCCGGCCCACCGTGTACTTGTAGGTGGGACCGTTCACTACGCCCTGATACCCCACCAGCTTGTCCAAGGCCGGCAGGTCAAACAGCTCCTTGCCCGTGGGCGGCCCGGCGCTAGGCGGGGCGTTGGTGCCCGGCTGCGCCGGCGTGGTCGCCACGGCGGGCTTCGGTTGATTGGCCGGCAGCAGCTTGGAGTCTTTCAAGGCCGCGGCAAACTTCTGCGCCAGCTCCGCCGGCGAGCCCATGCCGTGAATGTGCATGTAGAAGATGCGGGGCTCCTCGTAGAAGAAGTGGTTGTGTACGGCGCCGATCTCTAGGCCCTGCGCCAGCGCCGCTGACATCAGTGGGTTGACTTCTTCCTGCAGCAAAACGGTATCACTCATGAGCATGGCGGACTTACCGTCCAGGGTGTGCTTGAGGGCCACCCAGCCGCCGAAGCCCAACGAGATGGGCACGGGCTCCCCTTTGATGGTTACCTTCAGATCGTTGCGGGGCAACGCCGTGGTGTGGGTTGCTTGGGGTTCCACATAAGTGCCTTTCTTGCCCAGCGCGGCTTCCACGGCCGCTATTTCCGCGGCCGTGAGCGCCGGGGTTTTAGCGGCGACCGAGGCCGCTTCACTAGCCGGAGCTGGCAGGGTGCCCAGCAAGACCGGGGTGGTAGCCAGCGCGGCCGTCTTGAGCCAGGCACGGCGGGAAAAGCGGGAATCAGGCATATAGCAGAGCTAGAATAGCGTTACACGGCAGTTTATACGCAGCCTACGTAAAGCGCCAGCAGAGAGTACAGCGGATCGGCTTTAGCCCTACCCCTAGCCACCGGATCGGCGCTTCAAATTATGCAAGTTTGAGGTAGGATTTCGTACCAACTCCGGGCGTAACCCGCCGTTCCTTTGTAAGGTGTTTATGGGTCCTGTTCAGTTGCTACGTATGCTCCTGTCCGGCACCCTTTGCCTCTACCCTCTTATGGAACCTACCACTAAAACCGAGACCCTGGACATTGAAGGCATGACCTGCGCCTCCTGCGCGTCCTTCGTCGAAAAGTCCCTGACCCGTACCCCCGGAGTGCATCGGGCTGTGGTCAACTTTGCCACGGAAAAAGCCACCGTGGATTACGTGCCCACCCAGGCCACTCCCGCCACGCTGAAAGAAGCCGTCGTGAACGCCGGCTACGGCGTCACCGAGCGCGCCCCCGACACCAGCGCCGCCGACCGGCAGGCCGAAATCGACCAGCAGAAAGCGCTGGCTTACCAAAAGCTCAAGCGCCGCTTCTGGGTGGCTACCGCCTTGGCCGTGATCATCATGCCCCTGAGTATGCTCATGCTGTGGCCGGCCCTGATGCAGCGCATTAATATGCAGTGGCTCAACTACGGCCTGCTCGTGCTCACCCTGCCCGTGCTGCTCTACAGCGGCCGCGAGTTCTTTACCTCGGCCTGGAACGGCTTCAAGCACCGCGCCGCCAATATGGATACCCTCATTGCCGTGGGCACCGGCGCGGCCTTTCTCTACAGCCTGGCTGCCACGGTAGCACCCGACTGGTTTATGCGCCGCGGGCTGATGCCCGAAGTGTACTACGACACCACCGCCACCATCATCGCCCTGATTCTGCTGGGCAAGGTGCTGGAGCTGCGGGCTAAAACCCAGACCTCGGCGGCTATCAAGGCCTTGATGGGGCTGCAGGCCAAAACCGCCCGCGTGGTGCGCCCGGGCGGTCAGGAAGTAGACGTGCCCATTGAGCAGGTCCAACTTGGCGACCTGGTGGTCGTGCGCCCCGGCGAGAAGGTGGCCACCGATGGCCTCATCGAGGAAGGCCACTCGGCCGTGGACGAGGCCATGCTCACGGGCGAGAGCCTGCCCGTGGAGAAGAAAACGGGGGACCCCGTATTTGGCGCTACCCTCAACAAAACCGGCTCCTTCCGCTTCCGCGTCACCAAGGTCGGCGCCGACACCATGCTCGCGCAGATTGTCAAGCTGGTGGAGGATGCCCAGGGTAGCCGCGCCCCCATCCAGCGCCTGGCCGACAAGGTCAGCGCCATCTTCGTGCCCACGGTGGTCGTCATTGCCATTCTCACCTTCGTGCTCTGGTTTGATTTGGCCCCCGTGGAAGCGCGCCTGCCGCTGGCTTTAGTCAACTTCGTGGCGGTGCTTATCATCGCCTGCCCCTGCGCGCTGGGATTGGCCACCCCCACCGCCATCATGGTCAGCACCGGCAAAGGGGCCGAGCATGGCGTGCTGATTCGCAACGCCGAGGCCTTGGAAAAGGCCTATCAAGTCGATACCGTGCTGCTCGATAAAACGGGCACCATCACCCGCGGCGAACCGGCCGTCACGGACTTTGTGCCGGCGGATGGGCAGCCGGCTGACCAACTCCTGCAGGTCGTGGCAGCGGTGGAACGGCAGAGCGAGCACCCGCTGGCGGAAGCCGTGGTGCGCTACGCCGATGCCCAACAGGCCCCTGTGATTTCCGCCACGGGTTTCCAGGCCATCGAAGGCAAAGGGGCTAAGGCGTCCGTGAATGGGCAGGCGGTGCTCATCGGTAATGCGCGGCTGCTGGAGGAAGCGGGTATTATGCTGCCGGAGGCCGTGCGCCGGCAGGCTGAGGAGTTGCTCGCCCAGGCCAAGACTGTGCTATATGTCGCCGTTAACAAGCAGGCCGTGGGCCTTATCGGCGTGGCCGACACCGTGCGGGAGACCTCGGCCGCAGCCATCAAACGGCTGCAGGCGATGGGCATTGAGGTGGTGATGATGACCGGTGACAACCCCCAGACCGCAGCCCAGGTGGCCGGACAGGTCGGCATCAAGCGTTTCTTCGCCGAGGTGCTGCCCAGCGGCAAGGCTGGCAAGGTGAAAGAGTTGCAGGCCGAAGGGCGCACGGTGGCCATGGTCGGCGACGGCATCAACGACGCGCCAGCCCTCGCGCAGGCCGACATCGGCTTGGCCATGGGCGGCGGCACGGACGTGGCGATGGAAGCGGCCGGCATCACGCTCATGCGCTCGGATCTACAGGGCGTGGTCACCGCCATTGACCTCTCGCGCCAGACCATCCGTACCATCAAGCAAAACCTGTTTTTCGCCTTTATCTACAACACGTTGGGTATTCCCATCGCGGCCGGGCTGCTGTACCCCTTCTTTGGGCTGCTGCTCTCGCCCATGCTCGCCGCCGGGGCCATGGCCCTGAGCTCGGTGTCGGTGCTCACCAACTCGCTGCGGCTGCGCAGCTTCTCTCCCGTTAAAAACTAAGTGTATGGATATCGCCGAAATCATCGTGACCCTGACGGGTGTGGCCCTGGCCGGGTTTGTCATCTGGTACTTCTTCTTCTCCGCGCGCCAGACGGCCAGCGCCGTCTCTTCATCCAGCGGGGTGCAGGAGGTAGATATCACCGTGAAGGGCGGCTACTCGCCCGACGTGATTGAGGTGGAGCGCGGCAAGCCCGTGCAGCTGAGCTTCTACCGGGATGAAGAAAATAGCTGCTCGGAGGAGCTGCTCATGCCCGACTTCAGCATCCGCCGGGACCTGCCCGCCTTCAAGACCACCCTGGTGGAGCTGCTGCCCCAGCAGGCGGGTACCTTTACTTTCACCTGCGGCATGGGCATGCTGCGCGGGAGTCTGGTCGTTAAATAAGTGAGTTTTCCTACCATGACGCACCACGTGAACCCCTCGCACACGCTGCCAGCGCCCGGCACCCGGCGCCTGCTGATTAAAAACATGGTCTGCCCCCAGTGCATCCGCGTGGTGCGGGAGGACTTGAGCGCCCTGGGTTTGCAGGTGCATCACGTGGCCCTGGGCGAGGCCGACGTGACCGTGCCCGGGGAGGCCGAGCCGGACTGGGCCGCGATCCGCGCGACCCTGCTAGCGGCGGGCTTTGCCCTGCTGGAAGACCCCCGGGCGCAGCTGGTGGAACAAATCAAAACCCACCTGGTCACCCTCATTCACTACCCACCGCCGGGCCCGCGCCTGCTCAACTACTCGGATTCCCTGGTCGAGGAGCTGGGCCGCGACTACCACTACCTTTCCCACCTTTTCTCCGCCGAGGAAGGCCTCACCATTGAGAAGTTCATCATCCGCCAGAAGGTGGAGCGGGCCAAGGAGCTCATCGGCTACGGCGAGCTGACCATCGCCGAAGTGGCCCAGCAGTTGGGCTACAGCAGCCCGGCCCACCTCTCGCGGCAGTTCCGGCAGGTGACGGGCCTCACGCCCACCGAATTTCAAAAGCTGGGACCGGCCAGCGCCGCCCGGCGTAGCTTAGACTCCTTGGTGTAGGTCGCTAAATTATGCAAGAGAAAAGGCCGGTGGCATAAAAACCGGGGCAGTAAGCGGGGGGTTTGTATAGCTCACCCTACTCCCCCCTGTCCCGTGAATATGTTCCGCCTTTTCCGATTGCCCTTGTTGTTACTGCTCGTTATTAGCGTCCTGTTCACGGCCTGTCAAAAGGGCCACGACATGGACGACATGGCTATGGACAGCGCTTACATGAACATCATGATGGACATGATGACGCAGATGGATGCGCAGGTTAAAACGCAGGACCCCGATCACGACTACGCCGCCCAGATGGTCCTGCACCACGAGGCCGCCATCAAGATGGCGGAAGAGCAGCTGCGGACGGGCACCAACCAGGAAATGAAAACCACGGCCCAAGCCGTTATTACCAAGCAACGCGCCGAAATCGCCCAATTCAATGCCTTCCTGAACGGGCACCAGCCCATGCCGCCCTTCGTTCCGCAGTTCAACCAGCTGCAGAAAACCAACATGGACAAGATGATGGCCGCCAGCGACGCCCGCAGCATGACGGCCAAACCCGACGTTGACTTTGCCCAGCTCATGGTCGACCACCACCAGGCGGCCATCGACAACTCCGAGGCCCTGCTGCAGTACGGGCGCAACGCCACCACTCGCGCCCTGGCCCAGGCTATTATTGCCGACCAGCGCCAGGAAATTGCGGCGCTCCAGAATTGGCTCACGCGCAATCGTTAGTCCCGCCTCACCCACCAAAAAAGGCAGCTCCCCATGAGCTGCCTTTTTGCGTTTGGGGTGCCGGTAATGTAGAGAGCGTTGCCCCGCTCGGCCCCAGCAACTGCGTAAGCGATTGATAGGCAGCGGGAAATTATGCAAGCAGAAGCGAGTGGAGGATAAATCCACGGCGCTGTCGGGCCGTTTTGGTAGATATCTATGTCTCACTAATTTACTACCTGCTATGAACAAGTTTTTTCGCTTCCCCCTCCTCGCGCTGAGTTTACTGAGCATCAGCCTCTCGATGGTCAGTTGCAGTAAAGATGAGGGGGGCTTGGTCCTGGTCACCCCCCACGATGCGAGCCCGTACATGCGTAACATGCACGAGGGGATGACCCTGATGGAGTCGATGCCGAAGACCCAGGATCCGGACATCGATTACGCGAGCATGATGATTGTGCATCACCAGATCGCCATCAAAAACAGCCAGGAGGAGCTCCGCAGCGGCAAGGACAGCGAAATGAAGGCCATGGCGCAGATGATTATTGCAAAGCAGGAGGCGGAGATCGCCCAGTTTCAGGCTTTCCTGGCGGGCCACCCCGCGCACGCCCCGGCCGTGCCGGCGTTCAATATGCTGCAAATGATGAACATGACGCAGATGATGCAGGCCGTCGATCTGCGCCCGCTAACGGGTAATCCGGATTTTGACTTTGCCCAGCTCATGGTCGACCACCACCAGGCGGCTATTGAGAACTCGGATGCCCTGCTCAAATACGGCCGGGAAAATGTGACCAAGGCTTTGGCCGAGCAAATCATTGCCGACCAAAAAATGGAAATCAAGGAATTGCAGGAGTGGCTGCTGGCCAACAAGAAATACTAGGCCCGCTTTCCTCCTCTACTAACGGCAGTGGGCTTTTTAGCCCGCTGCTTTTTTTCATGTTACCCTTCTGCCCATGAACACGCACAATACCCCGTGGGCCCCCGCCTGGGCGCTCTGGCTGTGGTTCGCGCTCACGCTGGTCTCCGTGCTGTATGTGGCCTGGGACCTGATTACCCGGACCCCGGAGATGAAGGTGATGAAGTGGGGCTGGGTGCTGGTGACCCTGTATACGGGGCCGGTAGGCCTGCTTATCTACTGGTTTTCCTGCCGGGAGCCCTCCCCCGGCACGCACGAGGCGTTTGTGGCGCCGCTCTGGAAGCAGGCCGTAGGCTCCACGATCCACTGTGCGGCGGGCGACGCGACGGGCATTATCGTGGCCGCCGCTATCACCGGCTACTTCGGTCTGAGCATGGGCGTGGACATCTGGATAGAATACGCCGCCGGCTTTGCCTTCGGGCTGTTCATTTTCCAAGCGCTGTTTATGAAGGACATGATGGGCCTGAGCTATGGGGAAGCCCTGCGTCAGTCTTTTCTGCCGGAGTGGATGTCGATGAACGCCATGATGGCCGGCATGCTGCCTACCATGGTCATTCTGATGAGCCGCGACATGCGCGCCATGGAAGCTACGTCGCCCTGGTTCTGGGCGGCCATGTCGGCGGCAACCCTAGTGGGCGTGGTGGTTTCTTACCCGGTCAACTACTGGCTCGTTAAAAACCAGCTCAAGCACGGCATGGGTACCGAGCGGGCGCTGGGCAAAGGCGGCACGGCGAAAGAAGAAGTCAGTTTGCCGGCGCATGACGGCCATTTTATGGCTAGCATGTCGCCCGCCCTGCCCCCGGCCGCCGCGCACGCGGGGCACACCAGGGCCGCGCTGCCCATGGACATGGCGGGCGGCGGCCGGGTATCGGGCTTGCGCAAGGCGGTTGTCACCTTGCTTACGCTGCTCATGCTCGCGGTCGGCTACTGGCTGGCGGCCCGCTACGGGGACTTATCAATGCGACCGGGGACGCCCATGGAGGCTATGCCGGGCATGGACATGCCGGGCCACCAGATGTAAATAGCCCGCTGCCGTCTTTCTGGATAGGCCCTTCCGATGTTAGGCTTAGCTGCCGCGCCAGCCGAAGGCCGGCGGATGACGCCCCTGCGTTGAGTTGCCTGCTCTTGAGTGCTTCTGGGCATCCTAGACGCTTTATTGGCCGGGGGCAGGTAGCCAACCGCACCAACAGGCCATCCAACGAACCCTGCTGGGTTACTTTCGGGCCGTTGGTGGTGCGCTTAGTTTCGGGGTAGAGCAACCACCGCCCGTTAAGTGCTGCTGTTCAGGCTGGCCTTGATTTTCTTGTGTGGCTTGTACTACTTAATTAACTGCGCCCTAAAGTGAGCGCTGCGCCATTTCACTACGCCTACGGCCTAAGCTGTTACGGTGAACAACTGGAAATTATGCAAGCCACAGTTAACTTTCTTTATTTGTACAAATTCTAAATAGATCTACCTTTGTGCCATTATTACCCCTAAGGCACTCTGATGACCCGTTTCGCATACCCTAACTCTGCCCTTATTTGGGGCAGTCTGGCGCTTTTTACCCTACTTTGCTTGCCGCCGGCCCTAGCGCAGCAAGCCCCCGCCGCGGATACCACCCGCCACCAGACCCTAAGCGAAGTCACCGTGACCGGCGCGGCCACGCATTTTGCGGCGCCCGTGGATGGCACCACCATTACGGCTGGTCGCCGCAACGAGCTCATCACGCCCCGCGACGTCAATGCTAATTTAGTGCAGAACAACATGCGCCAAGTGATGGCCCGCATTCCCGGCCTGATGGTGTGGGAAAACGACGGCTCTGGTCAGCAGATTAACGTGGCCACCCGAGGCCTGAGCCCCAACCGCAGCTGGGAGTTCAACACGCGCCAGAACGGCTACGATATGAGTGCTGACGCTTTTGGCTACCCCGAGGCCTACTATAATCCGCCCATGGAGGCGGTGGAGCGCATCCAACTGCTGCGCGGCGGCGCGGGCCTGCAGTTCGGACCCCAGTTTGGGGGCTTGCTCAACTACGAGCTCAAGCGCGGCGCCCGCGACAAGAAAATCGAATTTGAAACCAGCAACACGGCTGGCTCCAACGGCTTGTTTAACTCCTACAACGCCGTGGGCGGCACCGTAGGCAAGGTAAACTACTACGCCTACTACCGCCACCGCCAGGGTGACGGCTGGCGGCCGTCCAACCAGTTTCGCGTCGACGATGTGCACGGCAACGTGCACGTGGCCCTCACCGAGCGCCTGACCCTGAACGCGGAGCTGACCTACCTGACCAACCGCTTGCAGCAGCCCGGCGGGCTCACGGACGCGCAGTTCGCCCAAGACAGCCGCCAGAGCACTAGAGAGCGCAACTGGCTCAGCACCCCCTGGCTGATTCCGGCCCTCACCCTGGACTACAAGGCTAGTGAGCGGACGCGCGTGAACCTGAAGACCTTTGGCCTGGTGGCGTCGCGCAACAGCGTGGGCTTTGTGGCCGGGCTGCCCGCCCCGGACAGCGTGAACCGCCGCACCCAGCAGCTGGCTGCCCGCCAGGTGGACCGCGACGACTACCGCAACCTGGGCGCCGAGCTGCGCCTGACCCAGGACGTGGACCTGCTGGGCCGCACCCACACGCTGGCCACCGGTTTGCGGGCCTACCGCGCTACTACCTTGCGGCGCCAGCGGGGCACGGGCACCACGGGCTCCGACTACGACCTGAGCTTGACCGGCAACGGGCTTTTCACCAACGAGTTTGATTTCACTACGACCAACGCCGCCGCGTTCGCTGAGCTGCTGCTGCACCTGAGCCCCCGGCTGAGCGTCACGCCGGGCCTACGCTACGACTACCTGCGCAACACGGGCCGCGGCTACCTGGGCCGGACGGCCAACGGAGGCGAAAACCGCGTACCCGACCAGCAAAGCCAGCGCAACGTGCTGCTCTATGGCTTGGGCGCTGAATTTATCGTCTCGCCCACGACCAACCTGTACGCCAACTACTCGCGAGCCTTCCGGCCCGTGCTCTTCGGCGATTTGGTGCCGCCGGCCACCGCGGACGTCATCGACCCCAACTTGAAGGATGCGCGCGGCTACACGGCCGAAGTGGGGTACCGCGGCAACTATAAGAACTGGCTGCGCTTCGATGTGGGCTACTTCTTCCTCAACTATGAGGACCGCATCGGCACCATCCGCCGCCCCGTGCCCGGGGGCACGGTGGGCCAGACCCAGCAGTTTCGCACCAACCTGGGCCGCACCCAAACGCACGGGCTGGAAGCCTACGCCGAGCTGGACCTAATTCACTCGCTGACCGGCAATTTCAACTTGCCCCACCTCGATCTGTTCGCGGCCCTGAGTTTGCTTGACGCCCGCTACGGCAGCCTGCCCGTGACCACCCTCACTGGCACCGGCACCGGCACCCAGATTGTGGAAAGCAACCTCGACGGCAAGGTTGTGGAAAACGCCCCGCGCCAAACCCTGCGCACGGGCCTCACCTTCGCCCACAAAGGGCTGTCCATGACCGGGCAGTTCAGCCACGTGGGCAAAGTGTACGCCGATGCCAACAACACCGAGGAGCCCACGGCCAACGCCCAGACCGGCGCCATTTCGGCCTACCAGGTCGCCGACTTTTCCGCCACCTGGAAGCTGGGTCAAAAGGGCCGCTACCGCCTCAGCGGCGGGATCAACAATGTGTTCGATGCCCGCTACTTCACCCGCCGGGCGGGCGGCTACCCCGGCCCCGGCATCCTGCCCGCCGACGGCCGCACCTGGTTTGCTGGCCTGGGCCTGACGCTGTAGCCGCGCGAGCGAATAGCGACAGTAAGCGAGGCAAGGTAAGCTGGAGATGGCCTGACAAGAGCACACGGGAAGGCTTACCTAGAAGTACTTACCCTCACACACTTATTCCTCACTAGGAACCTTTGCCGGAGCAAGACAGTAAAGGGGGAGCCGACAAGTTGCTCTTGTCGTTACCTTTGCCACTGATGCGCCTGCTGTCTCTGTTTTTCGCCCTCTACTTCGCGTGCCTGTCAACGATGACGTGCACGGACGAGGTAGTAGTGTGCCAGGACCAGACACCCACCACCGTCACCGCGGCCTCCCATTCGGACGGCGGCTCGGATGCTCTGGGCGATTGGTGCTCGCCCCTGTGCCAGTGCCACTGCTGCGGGGGCGTCGTCATGACCTGGTCTACCCCCGCGGCTGGGGACTTTCCCCACCCGGTGGAATGGGGCAGTAGCCCCCCCCACGGCCAGCTGGTCATGGCGGCCCCCACGCGGGCCTTAGGCGCGGTGTGGCAACCGCCCCGGGCCTAACCCTTCCTTTTTTTCCTGCTGACTTCCCGCCCGGGTCGCCGCTTGCTGTGTGCAAGTGGGCCACCCGGCCGCGGGGCGTACTGCGCCCCCTCGCAAGTCATTCCGCCCCAACCGCTTCCGCTGTCACTAGCCGAAGTCGCCGGGCCGCAGGGTCCTTTTCGGAAGTGTTAGACTTAACCCCCTCGCCACGGATGTTCGACCGGCTGATTCATTTCTCCATTCACAACAAGCTCATCATCGGAATACTGACCCTGGCCCTGGTGGCCTGGGGCAGCTACTCGTTAAGCCGGCTGCCGATCGACGCGGTGCCGGATATTACCACCAACCAGGTCGTCGTCTACACCGTGGCCCCCTCGCTGGCCGCCGGCGACATCGAGCGCCTCGTCTCCTTTCCCGTCGAGCAAAGCTTGGCCACCATCCCCAACCGGGAGGAAGTGCGCTCCTTCTCGCGCTTCGGCCTCTCGGTGGTGACCATTGTCTTCGAAGACGATGTCGACATTTACTGGGCCCGCCAGCAGGTCGCGGAGCGCCTGCGCGAAGCCGAAAGCCAGATTCCCGAAGGCATCGGCCGGCCCGAGCTGGCGCCCGTCACCACCGGCCTGGGCGAAATCTACCAGTACCTGGTGCGCGCCAAGCCCGGCTTCGAGAAAAAGTACGACGCCCGCGAGCTGCGCACGATTCAGGATTGGATCGTGCGCCGCCAGCTGCTGGGCACGCCCGGCGTAGCCGATGTGGCCAGCTTTGGGGGCCTGCTTAAGCAATACGAAATTGCCCTCGACCCCACGCGCCTGCGCTCCCTGAACGTGACCGTAGACCAGGTCTTCCAGGCCGTGGCCGCCAACAACCAAAACGCCGGCGGCGCCTACCTCGATCAGAAGCCTACGGCTTATTTTATCCGCACCGAAGGCCTGGCCGAGAACGCGGCGGACCTGGGCAACATCGTCGTGCGCAACACCCAGGGTGGCCTGCCCGTGCTGGTGCGCGACGTGGCCGACGTGCGCCTGGGCTCGGCCGTGCGCTACGGGGCCATGACCCGCAACGACGAAGGCGAAGTGACCGGCGGGCTGGTGCTCATGCTCAAGGGTGCCAACGCCAACGACGTGATTACGGCGGTAAAAACGCGCATGCAGACGGTGGAGAAATCCTTGCCCGAGGGCGTGGCCATCGACGTGTACCTGGACCGGTCCGAGCTGGTGGGCCGCGCCATTGGCACGGTGAAAACCAACCTGATGGAAGGCGCCCTGATCGTGCTCTTCGTGCTGGTGCTCTTCTTGGGCAACTGGCGGGCGGGCTTGGTCGTGGCCTCCGTGATTCCGCTGTCCATGCTCTTTGCGATTGCCATGATGCGCCTGTTCGGCGTGTCAGGCAACCTGCTCTCGCTCGGGGCCATCGACTTTGGCCTCGTGGTGGACGGCGCGGTCATCATCGTGGAGGCCATCGTGCACCGCCTGCACAACCACGTGGGCATGGCTTCCCCTCCGGAGGGTGCCAACGGCCGGCTGACTCAGAACCAGATGAACGAGGCCACCTACGAGGCAGCCTCCAAAATCCGCTCTTCGGCCGCCTTCGGGGAAATCATCATCCTCATCGTGTACCTGCCGCTGCTGGCGCTGGCCGGCATCGAGGGCAAGATGTTTGGCCCCATGGCCCAGACCGTGGCCTTCGCTATTGTCGGGGCTTTCATTCTCTCCCTGACCTATGTGCCCATGATGTCGGCGCTGGCCCTGAGCCGCAACACCCAGCACCAGCCCAACTTCTCGGACCGGATGATGCGCTGGCTGGAAGCTCGCTACCGCCCGGTGCTGGAGTGGGCGCTGCGCCGAAAAGCCGGGGTGCTGGCTTCGGCCGTGGCGCTGTTTGCCGGGTCCCTACTCTTGTTTCGCACCTTGGGCGGGGAGTTCATCCCCCAACTGGCCGAAGGGGACTTTGCCATCGAGATGCGCACCCTGACGGGCTCCTCGCTGAGCTACACCATCGACAAAAGCCAGCAGGCCGGGGCCATCCTCAAACAGCAGTTCCCCGAAGTCCAGGAGGTGGTCGCCAAAATCGGCGCGGCCGAGATACCCACCGACCCCATGCCGGTGGAAGCGGCTGACGTGATGGTCATCTTGGAGAAAGACCAGGATAAATGGACGTCAGCCGACACGCAAGAGGAGTTGGCCGAGAAAATGGCCGAAGCTTTGGAAGTAATCCCGGGCGTCACCTTCGGCTTTCAGCAGCCCATTCAGATGCGCTTCAACGAGTTGATTTCCGGGGCCAAGCAAGACGTGGTGCTTAAAATCTACGGCGAAGATCTCGCCCAGCTGGCCACTTACGCCGAACGGGCGGCCCGCCTGGTGCGCCAGGTCGAAGGGGCCGAAGACGTGTACGTGGAGCAGGTCACCGGCCTGCCCCAAATCGTGGTCAAGCTGGACCGCAACCGCCTGGCCCGCTTTGGCCTAAACACGGACGACGTGAACCGCACGGTGCAGACCGCGTTTGCCGGGCAGACCGCCGGGCAGCTCTTCGAGCAGGAGCGCCGCTTCGACGTGGTGCTGCGCCTGGCCCCCGAGCTGCGCCAGAACATCAACCAGGTGCGGCAACTGCTCATCGCCACGCCGGCCGGCGAGCAGGTTCCCCTGGAGCAGGTGGCCACGGTCGACCTGCAGGAAGGCCCCAACCAGATTCAGCGCGACGACGCCAAGCGCCGCATCACGGTGGCCTTCAATGTGCGGGGCCGCGACGTGGAAAGCGTCGTGACCGAGCTGCAGGGCAAAGTGGACCGCCAGCTCCCGTTCGCCCCCGGTTACTACACCAGCTACGGGGGCCAGTTCGAGAACCTGCGCCAGGCCACCGAGCGGCTGAGCATCGCTGTACCCGTGGCCCTGGGGCTCATTTTCACCCTGTTGTTCTTCACCTTCGGCTCCCTCAAGCAGTCGGTGCTCATTTTCACGGCTATTCCGCTCTCGGCCATCGGCGGGGTGCTCGCCTTGTGGCTGCGGGGCATGCCCTTCAGCATCTCGGCCGGGGTGGGCTTCATCGCTCTGTTCGGAGTGGCCGTGCTCAACGGCATCGTGCTCATCGGCTACTTCAATCAGCTCAAAGAAGAAGGCCACAGCGACCTCTACCAGCGCATTCTAGAAGGCACCCAGGTGCGTTTGCGGCCGGTGCTGATGACGGCCACCGTCGCCTCGCTGGGCTTCCTGCCCATGGCCCTGTCCCAGTCGGCGGGCGCCGAAGTGCAACGCCCCCTGGCCACGGTGGTCATCGGGGGACTAGTCACGGCCACGCTGCTTACCCTGTTGGTGCTGCCCATACTCTACGCCCTGTCCGAGCGCAACGCTAAACCCCAGGAAGCGGGAAAGCGGCACCCTACGGCTGCCGTCCCGGTGTCGGTGGTGTTGCTACTGGCGCTGGCGGGGCTGCTTGGCAGCGCACCCGTCCAAGCGCAAGGGGCGCTGACGGCTACCCAGGCCGTGGGGCAGGCCTTGCAGGCCAACGGCACGGTGCAGGCCGCCCAACGTTCCCTGGAAGCCCAGCAGGCCCTGCGCCGCACCGCCGTCGATGTGGGCCGCACCACCATCCTGGGCACCTACGGGCAGGTGAACTCCCCCCTTTCCGACAACGTGCTCAGCATCGGCCAGTCGCTGGCCCTGCCTGGCTACTATAAGGCTCAGGCCGGCCTGAGCCAGGCCCAGATTGGAGCCCGGGAGCAGCAGCTTTTGCAGGTGCAGGCGGAGCTGCGCCGGCAAGTGCGCCTGAGCTACGAGCGGGCCGTGCACGCCCGCCACCGCCTGCGCACGCTGCGCGGGCAGGACAGCATCTACGCCGAGTTCTTGCGCTCCGCGCAATTGCGCTTCAAGACCGGCGAAGTAGCCCGCTTAGAGCCGGCTAATGCGCTGATTCAGCAGGGCGAGACCCAGAACCTGCTCACCCAGGCCCGGGCTGACTACGCCATCGCGCAGCGCCAGCTGCAGGCCCTGTTGCAAACGGCCCAGCCGGTGGCCATTGCCGACAGCACCCTGCGCCTGTTGCCCGTTTCCCCGCCCCCCGCCGATACGGCGGCGCTAGCCGCAACCCCCCAGGCCCGGGTGCTGCTGCAGCAGCTGGCCGAGCGGCGGGCCGAAACCCGGGTGGAACAAGCCCAAGGGCTGCCTCAGGTGACGGTGGGCTACACCAACCAGTCCCTGCGGGGCACCTACGAGATAGAAGGGCAAACCTCGACCTACGGGGCCAGCGACCGCTTCCAGAGCGTGCAGGCCGGCGTAGCCATTCCGCTGGTGCGCGGACCCCAGAAGGCCCGGGTGCAGGCCGCCAAGCTGCAAGAGCAGGTCGCCACGACGGCTTACCAGCGCTATCAAGTCGAAGCCGCCGCTCAGCTCGACGAGCTGCGCCTGCGGCTGCAGGAGCAGCGCCAGCGGGTGCAGTTTTACGAGCAGACGGGCTTGCCCCAAGCCACGGTCATCGTGCGCCTGAGCCAGCGGGCTTATAAGGCCGGCGAAACCACCTACTCCGAACTGCTGCTCAACCTGGAGCGCGCCCTCTCAGTGCGTACGGCCTACCTCGACGCCGTGCTCCAGCATAACCAAACCGCCATTGACCTAGACTACCTGCTCGGCACGGCAGTCCAGTAACCCATCTCTCGACTTGATTTACATGAATAAAATTGCATCTCTGGTGCTGCTGTTGGCCCTGACCTTCCAGGCGGGCTGCAGTGCCGATAAGAAAGAAGGCGCGGACGCGGAACCTGCCACCGCCGCCAAAGCAGCAGAAGGCGAAGAAGCTTCCGACATGGTTACCCTCTCGGCGGCCGAGCAGCAGGCGGCCAGTCTGAAAACCGCCCGCCTAACTGACCGCCCCATGGGCGCCGGCCTAGCCGTGAATGGGACTCTGGACGTGCCGCCCGAAAGCGCCGTTTCCATTACCGCCCCGCTGGGTGGCTTCGTAGAAAATACCGAATTGCTGCAAGGCACCCGGGTACGCAAGGACGAAGTGCTGGCCACCATCCGCAACCCTGAGTTTGTGACCTTGCAGCAGGACTACCTGGAAACCCGCGCCCGCCTCGACTACGCCCGCACCGAGCTGGCCCGGCAGAAAGAACTCTACGAGCAGGAGGTAGCCCCCCAGAAAAACTATCAGCGGGCCCAAGCTGAGTACAACGCCCTGCAGGTGCAGACCAACGCCCAGGCGGCCCGGTTGCGGCTGGCCGGCCTGCCCGTAGGAGGGAAGATGGTAACCACTGCGACTGTTCGCGCGCCGCGGGCTGGCTTTGTGCGGGCCGTCAACGTGACGGTGGGCCAGGCCGTGACCGCCACTGAGGCGATGTTTGAAATTGTGGACCCCGAGCACCTGCACGTGGAGCTCACCGTCTTCGAGCGCGACGTGGCCCGGGTGCAGAAAGACCAGCTCATTCGCTTCACCCTGGCCAGCGACTCCACCGGCTCCCACCGCGAGCGCACGGCCCGGGTGTACCTGGTGGGCAAAGCCATCGGCGCGGACCGCACGGTGCTTGTGCACGGCCACCTCGACCAGGAAAACGACCCGGCGCTGCTGCCCGGCCTTTACGTGCGGGCCCTGATTGAAACGGGCCGCACCCAGGCCCCTACCCTGCCCGACGCGGCCCTGGTGCGCTTCGAGGGCCGGAACTACGCCTACGCCGTGGATGGGCCCGGGCGCTACCGGATGGTGCCCGTGACTCTGGGCCGCAGCGAAGATGGCTTCACCGAAGTCCTCCTGCCCGAAGGGGTGCCGGCCACCACTACCTTCGTCACGGACGGCGCGTACTCGCTGCTGGCCAAGATGAAAAACGCCGAAGAGGAAGAATAGTCATGGCCCACCCTCTCGAAGACACTTTAATCGCTAAGCAGATAACGCCCACCGCCATGCGCTTGCTGGTCCTGGACGTGTTAGTCCAGCACGCGGCGGCGCTGAGTCTAGCCGACGTGGAGGAACTGCTCGGGCATGCCGACCGCATCACCGTGCACCGCACCCTGAAAACGTTCACCGATAAGGGCTTGGTGCACCGCATTGAGGACGGCAGTGGCGCCGTGAAGTTCGCCCTGTGCGAGCCCAGCTGCACGCCCGAGCACCACCAGGATTTGCATGTGCATTTCTTCTGCACCCGCTGCCGGGAAACCGCCTGCCTACCCACAGTGGCCGTGCCGGTCATTCGCTTGCCCGGCACCTACCAGGTGCAGGAAACTAGTCTGGTGATGAAGGGCCTGTGTGAACGTTGCGTGAACGACTTGCCAACCGCTGCCCCAACAATGCAATAGCATTGCATCGCCCGGAGCCCGAGGTTTGTCTTCGTAACCGGCGGTGCTTTTTCCCTGACCCGCTTCCCATGCTAGAACTACTCATCGGCGCCCTTGTGCTAAGTCTACTCCACGCGTCCATTCCCAACCACTGGGCGCCGGTGCTGGCCGTGGCGCGGGCCGAGGGCTGGCCCCTGCGGCGGGCGGTGGGGGTGACGCTGGTCGCTGGGCTGGCCCACGTGCTCAGCACTGTAGGCATCGGGCTGATGCTGGGCCTGCTGGGCTGGCGCCTCTCGGCCCGTTTCGAGCAGTTTGCCAGCTGGGTAGCGCCGCTGCTACTCATCGCCATCGGCCTGCTCTACGCCTTTTCCGGGCCTGGTCACACCCACCCCGACCCGCGGCCACTGAGCCGGCGCCCGCCGCGCCGGCGCCTGGTAGTAGGGCTGGCCGCGACCATGTTTCTGGCCCCCTGCCTGGAGATTCAGACCTTCTTTCTGGCTGCTGGCACCCACGGGCCGGCAGCCCTGGCCCTGATCATGAGCGTGTACCTGCTAGCCTCCGTGTCGGCTATGTGTGCGCTGGTAGCGCTGGCCCACCGCAGCCTGCAGCGCCTCAACGTCGACGGATTGGCCCGCCACGAGCGGCAGCTGACCAGCGCGGTGCTGGTGCTGGTGGGCCTCGCGGGCTTTTTCGTAGACTGGTAATCCACTGACCTCCAGCGACTTTGTTTTACTTGGAATTAACTTTCTGACTCATGCCTGACCCATCGATAGATAAAATTAACGAGGAACTGAACACTGCCAAGCAGGTGCAGCTGGAGAACGTGGGTGCCCTGACCCGGGACCAGCTCACTCCAGAGGCCTCGGCCAACCCACAGGGCCACGACGTGCCCGGCCACGACCACGCCCCGACCGCCGACACCAAGCCCGACGCGCACGCCGGCCATAGCCATGCCAGCGGCGATGACCACGACCACGGCCCTGCTGAAGCTAGCCCCTACTTGTGGCCGGGCGTCAGCCTCGTGCTGTTGCTCAGTGGCCTGGCGCTGGATTATTTCAGCGAGGAGGTGCCCTTTTTCACCGGCGCCATGCGCCTGGCCTGGTATGGGATAGCCTTTCTGCTGGTGGGCTGGAAAGTTATCCGCTCGGCCATTCAGAGTATCCCCTCCGGCAACGTGTTCAACGAGTTCCTGCTCATGAGCCTGGCCACGCTCGGTGCCTTCGCCATCGGCGAGTACCCCGAGGGCGTGGCCGTGATGCTGTTCTATACTGTGGGCGAATTGTTCCAGGACGCGGCCGTGAACCGGGCTAAGCGCAGCATCCGAGCCCTGCTCGAAATCCAGGCCACGGAAGTCACGGTGGTGCGCGGGGGCCAATCCTTGGTGCTGGACCCCAAGCAGGTCCAGTTAGGTGACACCATTGAGGTGAAGCCGGGCGAGAAAGTGGCCCTCGACGGGACCTTGACCCAGGGGCCGGCCAGCTTTAACACGGCGGCGCTCACGGGGGAGTCGGCTCCCCAAAGCAAGCAAACCGGGGACGTGGTGCTGGCCGGCATGATCAATCAGGAATCGCTGGTGCAGGTGCTGGTCACGGCCACCTATCAGGACACTAAGCTGGCTAAGATTCTGGCAATGGTACAGGACGCGGTGGGGCGCAAGGCCAAAACGCAGCTCTTCATCACCAAGTTTGCCAAAACCTACACGCCCATCGTGGTGGTGCTGGCCACCTTGCTCCTCGTGGTGCCCTACTTCGTCGTCGACGATTACGTATTCCGCACCTGGCTGTATCGGGCGCTGGTGTTTCTGGTGATTTCCTGCCCCTGCGCCCTAGTGGTGAGCATTCCGCTGGGCTACTTCGGGGGCATCGGGGCCGCCTCCCGCGCGGGCATCCTGCTCAAGGGCTCCAACTTCCTGGACGTGCTGCGCGAAATCGACACCGTGGTAATGGACAAAACCGGCACGCTCACCCAGGGCGTATTTGCCGTGCAGCACGTGCAGCCAGCACCAGGTATCGAGCCCGCCCAGCTGCTGAGGCTGTTGGGTGCTCTGGAAGCTAAATCTACCCATCCCATTGCCAAGGCTGTGGTCCAGCACGTGGGCTCCGCCGCTGCGAACGTGTCGGTGGAAAACGTGGAAGAAATTGCCGGCCACGGCCTGCGGGGCCGCGTAGAGGGCCGCGATGTGCTGGCGGGCAACGCCAAGCTGCTTACCAAATACGGGGTGGCCTACCCAGCCGACGTCGACCAGGTAGTAGACAGCATCGTGGTGGCGGCCCTGGATGGCCAGTACGCCGGCTACCTGACCGTGGCCGACGCCCCCAAGGCCGATGCTCAGCAGACCGTGCGCGAACTGCGGGCCGACGGCATCACCAAACTCGTGATGCTCTCCGGCGACAAGGACAGCATCACCCAGCGGGTAGCGAAGGAGTTGGGCATTGACGAGGCTCATGGGGGGCTGCTACCGGAAGACAAAGCGCGCTACGTGCAGCAGTACCTTAATGAGGGCCGCAAGCTGGCCTTCGTGGGCGATGGCGTCAACGACGCGCCCGTTGTCGCCTTAGCCGACGTCGGCATTGCCATGGGCGGCTTGGGCTCGGACGCGACTATCGAAACGGCGGACGTCGTGATTCAAACCGACCACCCCAGCAAGATTGCTACGGCCCGCCGCATCGCCCGGGCGACGCATACGGTCGTGTGGCAGAACATCTGGCTGGCGTTTGGCGTGAAAGCCGTAGTGCTAGCCCTGGGAGCCGGCGGCCTGGCCACCATGTGGGAAGCGGTGTTTGCCGACGTGGGGGTGGCTTTGCTAGCTATTTTGAACGCGGTACGCATTCAGCGCATGAAGTTTTAACCGATGCAAACCCTGTTTCTTCCTTCCCGCCTGCACCCCTACTTTCACCAGGAGCTACTCGCCGCCCGGGCGGCCTATGCCCGGCGGGATGCCGCCGACGCGTTTCATCATCTGGAGCGGGCGCACGTGCTGGGGCAGCGCTGGGCCGTGTCCCACACCCACGTGCACCTGCTCATGCTGGCGCACGGGCTACGGACGCTTAACCCGCGCGAAATCCTGGGGCAGTTGCCCCGTATCGTGTTTGGTTTCCTGGGCTCCATGGTTGGCCAGGTGCCCACGGGCAATACCGGGGGCGCCAACGTAAAAGCCGAGCAGCCCATGCCCATTCCCGAGGACTTGCAGCAACTGCTGCGGTAAGGCGGGTGGCGCGGAAGGCCCTCCGGATTTGTTTGACTGTTTGCTTGACGGATACCCCCCCAAGGCGTTGATATTGCTCGAAATTCTGGTTTATGCTCCCCAAAGACCTTACCCGCGACCTGAAGAGCCGCCTGAACATGCTGGCCGGCCAGCTCCACGGCATTGTGAAAATGCTGGACGCGGAAACCACCGAGCCCGAGCAGATTCTGGTGCAGTTCAAGGCCGTCACCAACGGGCTGAGCACCGCCGAGCACCTGCTGCTGGACGAGGTGTTTCGCAAGGGCTTGGCCCTGCAACTCGTCGACGTAGTGGGAGCTTGCCCCGGCGACTGTCAGGATGCCGGGCGCATTGAGGAGCTGCGGCACGAATTCCCGAACCTGACGGAAGCCGAGTTGACGCAGAAGATGCAGGAGCTGCGCGAGATTGGCGGGCGGCTGGAGCAGCACAATGCCGAGCGGGAGAAAAAAACTGGAAATAACGCTTGACCGACACCCGGGGAGCGGGCCGAGCTTTGTGCTATTACTTATCAACGCCCTTCCATGAAACGCATTATAGAAGTTTTCACCGCCGGGTGCCCCTTGTGCAGCCCCGTGGTTGAGTTGGTCAAAAGCACCGCCTGCAGCAGCTGCGACATCATCACCCATAACCTGACCGAGACCGAAGCGGGTAATCCGGCCCTGCGCCGGGCCCGCTTGCTGGGCGTGCAAACGCTGCCCGCCGTGGCCGTCAATGGCGCCTTGTTGGATTGTTGCCGCACGGAGGGCATCACCCGGGAAACCCTAGAACGGGCTGGTATTGGGCAAGCCGCCTAACGCTGGCCGTTTGCGACGGGGCGCGGCCCGTTTGTTCTTCGCCTGGCTGCCGTCCCCAGCCGGTTCACCTTACTCGTTTGTTCGATGAAACAGAAAGTTTTAGTCGTAGCCTCTGCCGTCCTGTTGGCCGGAGGGGCCGTGTTTGGCTTCACCAGCCCCGCCCCAACGGCGGACTGCCCTATGAAGGGTACCCCGGAGTGTCCCCTCCTAAAGGATTGCCCGGATAAGGGTACGGCAGCCTGTACGCTGGCCGGCGTACCCGCTTGCTGCGCGCAGAAGTAGGCGCGCTGTTTACCAATCCAAGCCTTAGGTAGCGTACTCAGGAAAGGCAACGCTTATCCGCTTGAATAGGCTGGGCAGCAATGCTCATACAGGTGCTACCATAGGTTGCCACACTTTTACCCTAAAACAGAATTTTTAGGGTAAAAGTGTGGCAATTCTAGTTTCAGACATAGGAGACTGGCAAGCAGTCCACTATGTCTGCTTTTTAGCCCACCGATACCCCGCCAGGATTCCCCAGCCTAGCCCAGCCAAACCAGCCATCACCAGGGGCACCGTTAACCAGGGGCTTGTTTTCGGCTTGGTGACCCTTAGAATGCCCCACAGCCCTTGGGGCACCATCCACTTGAGAATCCCATCGCGGTAGGCATGATCGCCCCGGTGCTGGGGGCTGAAGGCAAAGGTGCGGACCGTCCCCGCCGAAATGGCGCCTTCGGACGACACCCAGCGCCGATGCGTCGGGGAAAGGAACCGCCATTCTGGCCACGCCACGCCGTGCACCGTGAAGCTATGGTTGCGGGGCTTGTCACAGGCGCCGAGCAGGTGCAGGTGCACGGTGCTTCTAACCGGCACCCGGAAGATCGGGGTAGCCGGGGAGTGTTTGGAGAGCAACTTGCCGTCGCGCCACTCCGGATCTGCGGGCTCGGAGCGGTAATTATACCCCTTCTGGCCCTGGTCTTCGTGGTCCGTTTCGTCTTCCCCGTGCCCGGGTGGTTCATCCGGGATGGGCCAGCGTAATTTACCTCGCCAATACAGCCGCAGGCCATTCTGCAGCAACAGCACTGCTTCCTCCACCCGTTGGGGTGGCATCCAGGGCCGCCGCACCACTACGGTTGCGCGCACGCCGTACCACGCTGACTCGGTACCTGTGGCGGTGGAGCGACCCTTTCGCACGCGGTAAGGCGTGGCAAAGCGGTCCTCGACAATGAGGGCCCCGATGAGCCCGTGATGGCGGTGGTTGCGCACGTCAGCCATATCCTGGAGCAGTATGGGCCCCAAGGGTTGATTGGCGTTAGTGTGGGGCGGCCGGTACGTATTCCAGGTATAGGTCACACTGTCGCCGGGCGCGGCCGTTTGCTCACCAAACAGCATGTTGCGTCCCACGTTGGCGCCGTCGCTGAAGCGAACATCGTAGCGCAGCAGATCGGCGTGCATGGATACCTGGGCCGACACCGGGCGCTGGGGTCGAGGGAGCGGTCCGGGTCCTTGCTCTTCCACCGGCACTTGCGGAGCAAACGGTTCCGGTCGGGGCATGAATCCCTCCGGCAGCTGATTCTCCACTGTCACCTGCACCCACTCACCCTCCCGACACCGTAGCACCAACGGTTCTGGTTTAGTCGGGGCCGGCACAAGGTGCTCGTGGCCGTAGGGCGGGGTGTAAGCGATTAGCTCGTAGATGAGACCGAACGGGTCGACCAGATCGGGCTCCCGGTACACCAGCCGCTTGGCTTTGACGGCGACGCGGAAGCGTCGCATCTGGAACACCGGGGGCGGCAGCGGCACGGCCGTGGGCAAAGCATCAAGGAGGACCAAGGGCAGGGGTTCCCTCGCCTCATCAACGGTTACGTCCTGCGGAAAAACCCGGATCAGCCCCCAGCAGCCCAGCCACAGATCGTCGGCCGCCGAGAGCTTGTAGAGGTAATCGCCCGCCCCGTAAGGTTCGCGATTGATGAAGGTAAAGGCTTCAGACAGGCCAAACGTCTGCTGGTTGCGCAGGGCCGAATCGGTGCTGCCCCGAAAGCGCTGCCAGCGCATGCCGTGGGTTTGGAAGCTGTGCTGTTCCTCGTGGGAACCCTGAATCATGCGAAACCAAATAGGGTCGCTTTCATAGGCTAGAAACCGGGTCGTATAGGGATCCCGGTTATAGGGCCCTAGCGACGTAAACCAATAAGCTGGATCCACCGTCAGTCCCCCTTCCCGGAGCCGTTCGTGAATCGGGTCGCTACGGTAATTCAAGGCCATCACGCCCTGGTCGCCGTGCCCGCCCGGATGATCGGGTGGGTTTAGGGGCCTGTCGTTCCGGTCCCACATCGGGATAAAGTCGGCGATGCCGAGGCAGAATTCCCGGAACGCCCGCCGGCCTTCAAACTCCTCGCGTAGCGTGACTATTGCTTGGAGCCCGCTGACAATCTCGTAACCCTGGACGTGATGAAAGAACCGGGCGTCGGTGGGTTCCACGAGCAGGGCGCCGAAGAGGCCGTGTTTCTGGCGGTAGTTGGCGAAGAGGTGATCGTGGAAAAAGATGGTCCCAAACTCCTGATCGAGCCACCAGCGGTAGACCATTTTCATGCCCACTACGGGGCCACTCATGTAGTTCCAGCCGGTACTGGCTCCGTCCGCGCAAATGGGATCAAACTTGACCATATGCACGTGCAGGGCGCACTCCCCTTCCCAGGCCCGCTTTGAACAGGGAGGGAAGGCCCGATCAAACGCCGTCTCCTCAATATCCAGCCGCGTCTGATTGTCCAGGGTCAAGTTTAGGATCTGCTGGTGCAGGGCGCGAAAAAACAGAGGCTCCTTGGGTATCGGGTTGTCCTCCGAATCACGTCGGGTATCAGGATCCTCCTCCGCATCCAGATAATACAAGTGCCCATGTTTATCATGCCAGCCGTAACCATTATAGTCAATGCGCTGCTTAGCAACGACTACATCGTGGCACACCTCGCGCTCCACGTTCCAGGTGTCAAACGTGGACCGCCACTGGGCTGCTTGCTGCTGGGCAAACGGATTGCGGGTAAACATCTCCCCCGGGACGGGACAGGCATTGAAGGCATTGCGCTCCAACCGCGTCGGCACCGGGCGGTAATTAAAATCGGCCGGCATGTCCGCCGCCAGCAGCGAGTCAAATGGGTGGCACCGTTGCTCCCTAGCCTGCCAGGGCCGGTCAGGCCAGGGCGGGATGGGCGATTTCTGCCGTAGTTGACCGGGGATGTAGAGGGGATAGCCCGGGTGCGTGCTCGTCGGGGCGGGCGGAGGAACCCGATCGGGCAAGGGCAACAGGCGCTCAATGCGCGTCCTGTCTGGGTACCTTCCGATCTGCCGGCCGGCATATACACTCCCGGGCAGTTCACTGCCCGCGAGCCAAGGGCCGAGGGCGCCGGTCTGCAGGGTTTCAAAGGTGCGAAACAAGCCCCACATGCCTTCGTGAAAATGCGGATACAGGTGGCAGTGCCAAATGATGTCACCCGCTACTTGGTGGCGATTGCCGGCCCCCCACACGGGTTCAATCGTGTGGGCCGTCTGGGGGCTGACGGAAATGGCATCGATGCGCGGGGATCCGTTGAACTGCCCGGTATAATCTGTAGCCTCCGGCACGGCATGCCACTCGTAGAGGTGCAGGTGAAAGACGTGGGTTTCCTTGACCCCCGCGTGCACAAAGCGAATGCGCACGGGGTCGCCGATGTAGGCTTTCAGAATCGGCGTGGCCGGGTCCCCAAACATCCAGGAGCTGTGATGCTGCTCCTCGTTGAGGACGGGCCGACCCTGAAAGTTGTGGCCGGTGCGCTCCAGCCGCCACAACTTGTGCTCTCGGTTTATCATAGGCTCAGCGCGGTAGGAAACCGGCATGATCGGCGGCAGGCCGTCGCGGCACCCGTGATCGCCGTGCCCGCCGCCCGAACCTGGGTGGGGACACGGGTCTTCTTCCGGTTCCTCATCATGGGAGGGGCAAAACTCGGGCTCGTCGTGAAAAAAGATGACAAACTCGCGGTGGCCGACGGCGTGAAAATCGGGATAGGCGATGGGGGGCGGCCAATGATGGGTAGGCAGCTGGGTCGGGGAGATAGTCACGTCGGGGTTCTGCGCGTCTCCCTCCGGCAACACGTCCAGGTACAGCCCATCTAACTGCCGAAAGCTCCCATCGAGTCGCCGCGATCGCCGCCCACTCACTGGGTCACGCCAGATAGATCCTGCCGGCTCGATAACCAAGGCCCCAAACAGGCCGTGCGCGTTCGTGCCGTCCTCGCCCCCCGAGTAGTTGCCCCCATCGTGGAAGGGAAAAACACCTTCGTGGCGGCATTGCCAGGTGTAAATGCGGGTGCCATGTGGCGGGGTCAGGCTGTGCGGATTCTTCCCCACGTCCGAACCGTCCTGGGTTTTCACCGCATACCCGTCGGCGACTAAGTGCAGGCCGATCCAGCGTTCGGAGATCTTATTGCGCAGCACGACCTGAACTTCGGCTCCGGCCGTGGCGCGTATCACGAGGGGGCGCACCAGGGGATGCACCCGCGCATCTTGATATCTAGTAGGAAGGGGAATTATGCCTAGCTGATGTGCCCGGGGCAACGCCGCGGCGTGCAAAGCCGCTAGGTTCGCCGGCGGAACCATACGGGACCGGGCCTCGAGGTAGCGCAGGACAGGAACATTAGCGGTCAGGGCGAAGAGCAGGCCATTATGATCGTGATCGCCTTCGCGATTGAAATAAATGGTCATCTGCAGGGCCGTGATGTCGTAGGTGAGCGTGGCGACTGAAGGTGAGCCTGCTTTTGGATTGCCCCCGGGTAGAATAGATTTCATACTAGCTGGTATAGACAAGTGAATAATGAAGGGATAGCGATATGAATTCGGCGCTTTCTAGAGAATCCCGTGGCTATCCAGCCCCACCGGATAGTGCTTCTCCCCAAAGCGTATGATGGGATAAATTCAAGCTCCTCCGTCATAGTCCGCCCACGTCATAGGAGCGACCGGCTATCAATCGAGAGCTACCTGGGGGTTGCTTAGCGGAGGGAATAAGGAGTTGTGCCTAGTAGTGCTATTTGCTGCCGTCAGGCTTTAGAAGCGCGGACGCAGAGCGAGCCACCACCGGTAAAGTCCTGCTGTTGTCCTTTACCTCGTAGCTGGGGCAAGCCGGAAGGGCTTGCAGGGCTCACAACTACCGCGTAAATACCTCATACTCCCCCATAGCAGCGTAGAAGCGGAAGCAACCTGCCGCGCCGTTGGGGTAATTTGCACTAGAGGTGTGGTGACGGGGTAGAGAACGGAGCGAGTCAGCGTTTAAGCGTACATCAATATACAGAGCTAATTGTATACATGCAAAGAAAACTTGAATTTATGCAATTGCAGTGCATAAGGTCCCTTTGTCATCAATAGGATCCATAACGCCGCCCACCTCGGACCTTATCTGTGAACTTGCCTTTCTGCTAGCTATTTTAAACGCAGTGCGCATGAAGTCTTGAAAACTTTCGCCAGCTATTCCGCCTTTCTTATCCCTCCCTGCCAATCTACCACATGGAAGTTCAGCCTTCTCCCACCAACCGCCAACGGGCCGAGCGTGGGCAGGCCCTTTGATTGCGATGGCCTTTATTCCCGCCGCCGCCTTGATCGGGGCCGGGCTGGCCGTGGGACGCCTAGATATGGCGCTCGAAGGGCTGGAGTGGTATTTATTTCGCGATACTGGAGTTCCCGCATTCCAGTCGCGGCTACGTCCTCAGCGACGGTTCCCCGAGTGGTCCCGTTACCCGTTGCGTGCCGGCTGTCCGCGTATTCCCCGGAGGAGAGAAGCAGAGCCAAAAGAGAGGCCAACTAGTCATTTCAGAAAGAATTAGGTGGGTACCTTTCCGAACCCGACTTGCTGAACCCATACGTTACCCCCTCTGCTACGCCCGCTTCTCCACCCTCGACCAGAACGGGGACACCCCACTCGATAGCTTGACCACGGCGGGGCGTGCCCGTATTGTCCACGATGATCCTATGTCTTCCTTAGGATCCCACTCCCTGGCTGGTGTTTGGGGCGAAACATAGGGACGATAACGGGGCCTTATCGCACCCAACCTATCTCCCTGATAAAAGCGCAGGAGCCGCGTTTTACGCGCTTCATTTGCCTAGGATGGAAGAAGAACTGTACTAGCGAGCTTTTCATCCCCCAAGAGATAAGTCAGTGAGGTCCACGTAGCAGGCGTAATCTTCTAGATCGGCCTTGCTGGTAAAGGTGCGCACCCGCTTGATCAACTCGTTGGCGACGTGATCGTAGGACAGTTCCACGAAAAAGCCGGCTGGCAGGTGGTATAAGCCCACGGTATCTTCCTCCTCATAGCGGGTGGCCAGGTAGGTGCCTTCCTGCCAGACCACCTGGGCTTGCTCGGAGAAGGGAAGGCCTAAGAAGGTAGTATGGGCGGTAGGCATCATGGGTGGCGTTAAACAGGGGCAGCGCTAGCAAGGTCCGTATCTACCTTGCCCTGATAGCTAAGAGGATCCTAATCGTATACTTAAGGTAGCCAGCGCTAGCTAGGTACTGTTTGGCATAGGACTTAAATGCCATGCTTTGCAGGGTTTAATCATCTCGGCGCACGTCGCCCCGTCGGTGGCCTTCGCCTCGTCCTCGGTGACGGTTGACCTAACGGTGGGGTAGTCGAATTCCACCGCCCTGTGGTGGGACGGAAGGAGCCGGCGACACGCCGGGCGAAAGTTATCGGCGGATCCCTCGTCGCCGACTCGCTTCCTCCACAGCGGGCTGTTCCGGCGTCAGCGCAGTTGTTTTTCCCTTAAGGCTTTCTTTCAACTGGTCGTTCCAGTCAGAAGCCCGCGACTTTTCCAAATCCATCTTCACGCTCATCGGGTAGCTTTGCATCAGGGCCCGGTTGAAAAACTCGAGGGCCTCTACTCGTTTCGGGATGTGAAACTGATAGCGGTTGTCGGCTTCTTTCCCGGCCAGGATCAACTCGCTGTGCAACGTGTGGGTCGGGGGCGCATGGCGGCCGGCCAACTGGAAATACCCTTCCGTTATCTGCTGATTATAGTTTTTCGTCTGCTCGTGTAGCTTGCGGAAGTAGGGCTCCTGATCCGAGTGGATGGTTACCGTTAGTTGGCCAGGCAAGCTGCGCTCGATATGCATCGGCGTGGACACGTGCGCCAGGCCCGTAATCAGCTGGGTATCGAACACATGACCCGCCACATTATTGTCGAAGGCGGGCTTCACCGTCTTTAGGTTCTGGTTGGTAATGAGCCGCCGGATTTCGACCACCTGGTTATCGGTCAGCTGGCCCGACGTGGAGGCGTACATCGTGTTGGTGGGTTGCTTGAGCTGATAGTGCGAGAGGGCGTCAAAGGCGCTCTCCGTCACCAAGAGAGTGTTGGTCTTCGGGCCACTGTTCGAGAGCCACAAAGCCGATGAATTTAGCGAATCAGCGGCCTGGGCCATGGGGCCATGGGCCTTGATTTCCAGCCCGACAATCTTGTCATTGTACACCTGCGGAAAGGCCGTATTGATAAACTTGTAGGGCTGGCCGGTCTTACTGACGCCCTCGTGCACGTGGTTCAGGATGCGCCCCTCAAAACAGCCGTTGCTGAGCGTCTCATTGGTCAGCCCTCGGGCATTCAGGTAGCTCGTATCCGTGAGCGGAGCCGTCTTCAGCAGGAAGTCGGGCACGTACTGATCCCCGCGCTGCACCGGGGCAATTGCCTGCTGCAACTGCGGACTCGTCTTGCGCTGGGAGGCTGGTAGGCTGAGGAAGCGCCGGGCATTATCCATGACGCTGCCCCAGATACTCTTGCCACTGCTGGCTTGAATGCCCGCAATGCGGGGGTTTTCCAGCCGGTTTTTCAGGAAGTCAATGACACTGCCCTTGTCGCGGTCGTCGGCGCGGTTGAAATACAGGTAGTCGCCGGAAGGGGCTTTGTACACAATCACCTGGTCCAGCTTCGCCTTGCCGCGATAATCAAAGGTGTGGAACTTGCCCTGGTCGAGGGCGGGGCCGCTTAGCTGGCGGTGGTGCTCGTAGCCGAGCGTCAGGACTAAATCGACCAAGTTAATCGCCTGCTTGACCTGGTCGAACGTGAGTTCAGGTTCACGGGGCGTCTGCATGGACAACGAGAAAACGGGACTGCTGCATTATTGCGGTGTGTGTATGTGCGTGGGTAGTGGACTGGGGCGGGGTACTCCTTACTGTAAGAAGAAAATCAGCTCCCGGAAGGCCTGGAAACTGATTTTCGCAAAACTAGCAGATTTACATTCTCATTTTGGGGTGGGGGGCCACTGGTTCCACCTTTTCGGCTGGCTGTTGCGCTACGTGCGGCTGGACGTCGCGGAAGCTAAGCGTCCGCTTGACGGGGTCGAGCACGACCGTCGCGTCGAACAACTGGCTTTTTTGGTTGGTCATCCCCGTTACTTTCGTCGGGTAGCCCCCCAGGAGCTGCTGGTTCTGCTGCGGGCTCAGCACAACGCCCAGCAGCTCTTTAGGCACCGCGATACCCTCCCGGCGCACGGCGACCACTCGGTTCATTTCCTGGTCAATGGCCACGTAGGCGGCAAAGGTCTGCCCTTTGCCATCGCGGAAGCCCTCGCTCAGCGGTACCACGCCGTGCGTGGTCAGCTGCTCTTTCATGGCCGGCGTGATCTCCTTGCCTAGAATCTGCTCGGGAATGACTAGTTGCTGTTTGGGCAAATCAAATTGCAGGCTAGGCGCGCCCGCCGCGTCGCGCCGCATGATCAGCTTGGCGGCAAAGGGTACGGGTTCCCCGTGCGCATCGTGCAGGGAGAAGGACGAGAGTAGGTCGGTTTTCTGCCCACTCAGCAGCTTCTGCAACTGCCCTGACTGCTCCAACTCCTCTACCTTCACCCCCATTTTCTCCAGCAGCGGCAGCGGTAAATCCTCCCTCGTGAAACCTGCCCGGACAGGAGCCATTCCTAGCTGGTTTTCCTGGTAGAGGGCCTTAGCTTTTTGCAGGACTTCCGGCGCGAGTAGCGAGGTAGGCTTTGCCGCTGGCGACTGCTCTCCGGCCGCGGGCTTAGCCGTGGGTACCGGTATCTGAGCTGGGGCCGGCTGCTGCGCTCCAGCAGCGGCAGTGAGAGACGGCCGTACTAGGTTTACAGGGGGCCTCTCGCCGGGCTTCCCTACGGCCTTCTGGGCCTGGCTGAAGTTGTCGGCAAAGTTGCTGACGAAGCTCACGATTACGCCATCGCGAAGGGTGATGCTGAGCAGCCCCGCCCCGGCCAGCGCCAGGCCCGCCTTCCGCAGGTTCTGGGCCTGGGGCAGCTTCTGCAATGTAGGGTCTTTGTCCATAACGTCCCAGATGTTCTGGAGTACCTGGCTTACTGATTCGCCCTTCAGGGCATCGCCCGGGGTGGCCTGCCGCGGGGCCCCGACGGCTAGGGCAATCACGTGGGCGGCCTGCTCGAGCTGGGTGGCCTCGGCTTCTTTGCCCCGCTGCCGGAGGGCAGCGGCCACGGGCTGGGCGTTTTTGATGAATTCATCCCGCGTTTCCTCGACGTTGAGAACGGCGGGTTTTTTCGGGACCGCTGCTGGCCCTACGGCTTGGGGAACGGGCTGCTCTCCAGCACCGGACTTTGGTTCGGCTTGCTCAGACATATCGCTGTTTGTTAATGAGTTACACCACCTGACGCCACCCTGGGGCCAGCCTTAGCAAATATAACAATTCACGCCTGCGATATTGGTATTTTAGATATTGCTTTCTAAAATAACTGATTATCTTACTAAAGCAAAGTTACAAGTCGCTACGCTTCCAGCGCCTTAAACGCCGTATCTATCTCTCTCTCAATCGATTGACGTAAATACTGGAATTGATTTGCCACACTTCGCATATCAACGGTTTTGACATCCTCTTCCAGACGCTTTTTGGAGACACTCGCATTATCGGGCAGAATGATCCAGTTGAGGTTATAGCCCCGGCGGTAGAAGAAAAGTAGATACGAAATGAAGATTTCAATGCCTCCGGCCCCGCTACGCTCCATCTGGCCGACCATATTCTGGGTCAAACCGGTTTCCTCGGCCACCATCGCGATCGTCCACTTCTTCTCCCCTGGACCCGCGATCTCGTCCCGCAGGGCAGCCAGCCTTCTACCAATTAATTTTTTATTCATGCTTTTGCCTTCGCCTTTTTGGTGTGGAGTAAGTGCTGCAAGTTGGGATCACTGGCAATCCTTTCCAATTCCGTCTTCACAATGGCCGCAATGTCGTCCTTGATGGCCTTATAATTCGCCCGGATAACCTGCTCCGTGGTATCCTCCCCCGTCGTCGGGTCGACGAAGCTGGTGATGTCGGGAATGTCGGCATAGGCCGCTTCCTGTTGCTTTGTTTTCGCTACATCGACCAGAATTTTGGCGTGAAACACCTTCTGGTTTATCTCTTCGCCGAAATTGTCGGCCACGGCGCCCACGAAGGTGCCTTGGCTCAGGCCGGCAATCGTGCTGGCGGGAATCATGCTATCGAGCTGGGTGGCCAGGGTGTAACTCGTGTCGCGGCTGTTGCTGGTCAGCGACTGCCGCTGCTGCACGATACGGCCGAAACGCTTGCTCAGGGCCTCGGCACTCTCCCCCGTAACCTGGCCCGAGAGCACGTTGCCGATGGTATTTTGAATCACGGAAGATTCGGCCTTGCCGTAATCGCGGTCCAGCTGGCTCTTATCCTGAATGCCCAGGCAAGTAGAAACCTTGTTACTACGGGCCGTGGCGATCAGCTTATCCAATCCTTTGAAGTAGATGGTAGGCAGCTCGTCAATGATTAGGGAGGCTTTAAGCTTGCCCTTCTGGTTAACCAGCTTGACGAGGCGCGCATTATACAGCCCCAGGGCAGCGCCGTAAATGACTTCCCGGTTCGGGTTGTTGCCCACGCACAAGACCTTGGGCTCGGCGGGGTTGTTGATATCCAGGGTGAAATCGTTGCCACTCATCACCCAGTAGAGCTGGGGCGAGGCCAGCCGCGAAAGCGGGATGCGCGCTGAGGCAATTTGGCCCTCCAACTGCTCCATCGCGTCGCCCTGGTAGGCACTGATAAAAGGTCGCACGTAGTTTTCGATCTCGGGATACGAGGCCAGAATCGGGAACATTTCCTGGTACTCGCGGCCCAGAAACTCGATCACGTGGGGGAACGTGCAGTACTTGCCATTTTCATAGAGCTTGAGAAACCAGATGATGGCCGCCACAAAGTTGATGGGTGACTCGACGAAGAACTCGCCCTGCTTCTCAATCCACTTTTTGTTTAGGTTAAGCATGATGGTAGCGGCACTCTCGTAGGCATCCACGATGTCGGTCATCATCGCGGGTAAGAGGGGATTGCAGCGGTGGCTTTTGCGCGGGTCATCGAAGTTGATCACGTAGAAGCGCACCGGTTGCTTGTACTTGTCCTGGTGCTTGAGCAGCTCATTATACACGATGCGGCTCAGATCATCGAACTTGAAATCATACACGTACATCGCAAAGCCCTTCGATAGGTGCTGCTTGATGAACTGGTTGATAATGGCGAAGGACTTCCCCGAGCCGGGTGTGCCATACACCACCGTCCCGCGAAACGGATTCACGATATTGACCCAGCCCTGGTGCTGCTTGCCCTTCAGTTGGTACGACGTGGGCAGGTTCACGGAAAACTCGTTCTCCAGCTTTCTTTCTTCCTGGGGGAACGTCTCGTTTTCCGAGTTGAAAATATCCCGCATCAGGTTCATCTTCAGGAGGCGACTAATCAAGTTGCCGGCCCGGAGTAGGAGCAGAAAGCCGACGGCCGTGGTGCTACTATACAGGGCCGTGAGCACCGCCGGTGAGTAGGCCAGCTCCAAGAGCAGCCCACTCCCAAAGAATAGCGCCGCCCCCACCACTAAGCTACCCACAATGGGCGTCCAGGTGTGGCCCTCTTTGGGCCGACCACGCGTACCCAGGCACGAAAGGGCCAAGAATACTGCGGCCGCCAGCTTCGTCACGTAGGGGGCGTGAAACAGGGCCGTTTTCGTGCTGAACCGGGTCAGTAGCTGACCCGACCAGGCGGCCGTCAGGTGCTGCTCGGCAAAGAAGCCGTAGCAGTAGTAGTAGACGTGCATCAGCACGAGCAGCACGCTGAGCAGGCGCATGAAGTCCATGATCTTCCGAAGGCCTCTTTCGTCTTCCATGATGGGTTAAGATTAGTAGGTAATAGGGAGAAAAGCAGGTAGCGATAAGGCTTAATAACTTGACTGTTAGTTTTTCATCCACTTGGACGAAAACCCTACAGCTTGGGTCGCCGACGGCGGCGGCGTGTTTCGTTCTCGTTGCGCTCGGCATCATCGATGGTGGGGCCACCGATGGCGGGGCCGGACTCGTCACTTACCCGGATGAGGTTACCTGCTATCTCATCTTTTGACGTGGTCAGGGCTAGGCCCACTCTCTGGCCACTAGTGAAGTCCACCGCCTGGTTACGAGTGCGCAAAGCCTCGGACCCGAAGGGGCGAAAGTGGTCGCGCAGCTGTTTGGCTTTGATGCCCACTTCTGTACCCTTCACGCTGCTTTCCTGATAGTGGAAGCTGGTGCCTACCAAGACGCCCTTGGCGTCGCGCTTGAGCACCACCGCTATCTGCTGCGCTTGCAGTCGGGCTACTAACTGGTCAATCGTGCGGATGCTGGCGTACAGCAGAGCGGCCATCAGCTGCTCGCGCACGTAGCCGCGGGCTTCTTCCTTCCGTGGATCCACGTCTTTGGTCGTGACCCGGCGCTCGGGTAAGGGCTTCATGCCCAGCTGCTCCCGGATCTGGCGCGTGGCCTTCACATTGCGGGCATAGTTCTGGGCTGTGTCAAGGGCGGCCCCACCATCGGTGGGCACTCGGTTGATATAAATATGAACGTGTGGGTGGTCCTTATCCTTGTGCTCGTAGACCGCGACCTGGTGCCGTTCCAGGCTGGCCCCCATCAACTCACAGTAGAGCGCGGCAGCCTGCAACTTTTGCTCCTGGTTTACCTTCTCCCCGGGCGCCCATGATAAGACCGTATGCCAGACTGGCTTCTGCGTGCGAGCGCTCAAGGCGGCCACCTTCTGCATTTCGGCGGCGATACCGGCCGCGTCATGGCTACCAATATTAGCCACGCTGATCAGTTCCGCTTGCTTATTGGTCCGGTCCGAGCGCAGGCCTGCGCCATACTCCAGCGCGCCGCTAAAGTCATTTCCGGTAACTGTCTTGGCGATCATTTGAGCGTTTCCAGTAACCGGGTGAGGAGCTCATTCAGTGTTTCGACGCTGGCACCACCGAGCTTGCCCGCGTTGGCTAGGCGGGTAAGCTGATTCAAATTGTTGCCGGCTGTGCTGATTTGGCGGCGCAAATCGGGTGGAATCAATTCTACTATGGGCTTATCCAATGCAGCCCGGCGGCAGTATTCGGAGAAGGACAAGCCAGCCTTCGCCGCCTTCTTTTCAATCGCTTTCACTTCGGCCGTCGTGACCCGGAAGCGTTTCACCTTCTCCTTATTGGCCCGTGTTTCCAGCGGATTCTGCTCTAACTCTTCCATGGTTTCAGACTATGGTGGACGCTGGTGGCACGACAAGGAGAAATAGCTTGCGTCAAATTCTCCGGTTGACTTTGGAGGTACTTACCCGCAGGGTTTGTGGCTACAAAGTCATGGCTTGCTGACCAACATTGAACATATAGGAAAGCTAATTTTATGAGAAAAGTCCCTCTTGGAAAAACAACAAATTTCTACCTAGCTGAACCCAGCTGAATCAGCAGTCCATAGGCACTACCAGACCGGATTTTGATTGCCTGTTACCCCTATTGATAGTTTGATAGTCTGATAAATATTTGGTTTGATAGTTTGAAAAATAACTAGTCTGATAAGTCAATAGTCTGATAACTAATTACACTGATAGTTGAACATTCAGTTTGATAGCTATCCATCTACCTAGTGATTTAACCCACTAGCATCCTATGCCTATAGCTGCGCAACTATTTCCAAAACCAACAAATCGAATATACTATAAAATCGTTTTTTACAATTTTAAATAAATATTTGTTGGTTTATTCAACTACAATTATAAATTTGTAAACAGCGAAGGAATTACATGCTTTCTTCGCTAAGTGCTGCCGGTTGTCGCGTCCCTTCTCCCCCTACTCTTCCTTGTCTACAATGAGCACGACCAAGTTCATATCGATCTCATCCCAGAAGGGGGGTGTGGGCAAAACAACGGTCAACATCCTGGCCGCCTCCCTCTTTCACTTCCTGGGGAAGGAGAAAGTAGCCGTCATTGACTGCGACTATCCGCAGCATTCCCTGGAGGGGCTACGCGAGAAAGAGCTAGCCCAACTGCAGGCCAATCCGACGAAAGCTACTGATTTTCAGGCCCTGGGTATTCAGGCGTACCCTATCGTGGGCTGTCAGGTACTTGAGGCCCTGGACGTGGCAAAGGAAATGGAGGGGCAATTCGACCTGGTATTCATCGACACGCCGGGCACCATCAACGTGCCGGGCTTGGTGGAGCTGTGGCAGCAGCTGGACTACGTGTTCATGCCCCTGGAAGCCGACGTGTTGAGTGTCGAGGCCACTCTGCCCTTTGCCGCGGCCCTGGAGGCCTTCGCTAAGGGCCAGCCCGGCAGCCGGCTGAAGCAATACTATGCCTTCTGGAACAAGCACGTGAAGAGCGAGAAGCAGGAGTTCTACCGGCGCACGGAAGAGCTGTTTGCCCAGCAGAATATTCCCTTCCTGACTACCCGTCTGGAGCAAAGCGTTAACTATAAAAAGGAGGGCATGCGCTCGACTATGTTCCCCTTGTCCAAGGAGTTTATGCACTTGGGTATCAGCGGTCTGATTCAGGAAATGGCGCAGATCATCTTTGCCGCCGAAGCCCCGGCAAAGGCTACCCTAGCACCGAGGCAAGCAAGGCCCGTTAATTTTTAACTTCTATGGCCAAGTCTGCTGCCCCCGACGTGAACGCCTTTGTCAGTTCGTTTGCCCGCCACCGTCAACCCGCCGCGCCTGAAACCGATTCCGCTCCCGAGTCCGAACCTGCTATGCAAGCTCTACCCGCGCCCGACAGTGCCCCTGAAATAGCCCCTGCTGCCTCCAGCCTGAAGGTGGAGCGCCCGGAAGAGGCAGAACGAAAGGGGAGAAAAGAGCTGCCCCCGGCTGAGCAAGCCGGCCGGGCTGACTACCCCGAAAGCTTTCTTTATCGGGGCCGCGAGAAGAAGAATAAGGCGGTGTATATCACCGAGGATGCTCATCGCACCCTGAGCGCGATCAGCCAGGCCAGCGATAATATCCCGCTGGCTGATTTGCTCGCCAATATCATCACTCACCACTTTGAAACCTTTGGTCCGGACATTCGCGCCTTCCTGGCGGAGCAGGAAAAGAAGAATAGGAAGCGCCTGCTGATCTAACCTCCCCCCTGACCTATTGCTTAAGTTACTGATTTACATACCCCTAAAACAGGGGTGCTAGCCACCGCTTTGCCCCTATTTATTCTATATCGCTACCGCTATGTTTAAAATGATCACGTGGTCCCAGTTCTTCGGGACAATGGCCGTCCTGCTCGTCGTGTACTACGCGTACGTGGCACTGGTCTATTACCGGGCAGAAGTACTAGACCTGTTCACGGGCCAAAAGGACAAAGCAGCCGGCGCCCAGGCGTTGCCTACGCCCCCTGCCTCGCTGCTCAACCGGGGGCCCTTACTTCCGAAAGCGGCCGTCGTGCTTCCCACTCCCGCTGACCTCGCTCCCGCCAACGAAGAGGCCCCACCAGCTACGGAAGCGGTCACCGATGAGCCAGGCGAAGAGTTGGGAGAAGAAACCGTGGTGAAGGTGTCGGCTTTGGCTCCCGACCAGGCCGAAGATGAAGCTCAACAAGAGATCAACGAAGCAACCGACGAAGAGCCCCAGCAAAATCAAGGAAATGATTATGGCAATAAAGAAAATTCTATTATTAGAAATTCCATTAATCTTGCAGAAGCCGAATCGGACGATTTAGCCCCTCCCTTGCCAGTGGGAGTGCAAGGGACGGTGGAAGTGTTTGAAGAGAATTTTACGGTCAGTGTGAGCCAGCTCAACAACGTTTTTGAGCGCGCCGCGGCCGGAGAGGTCACCCAGCAGCAGCTGACGAAGGAAGTACCCGCGCTGGCGGGCACCCAGGTCCTCGAAGCTTTCTACCAACGGAGTAAAAAGAGCGCCCAGCAACTTACCGCTGCAACCTATATCGAGGTGGCGGAGCCCGCTTAGAACTAACGTTTTTAGTAGCCTTGTTCGTCTTTTCTTTCCCTCATTTCACCCTCTACTCTTACCACCATGATTACCAAACCCTCCCTCTTTCAATCCCGCCGTTCTCTCCTTGCGAAGGTCCAGGCGCTCGGTACCGCGCTGCTCGTCCTGGCCATGGCTACCAGCTCGCTCGCCCAGGGCAATGGGGCGGCCGGTATCCAGGAAGCCACGGCCCAGGTCACGAGCTACTTTGAGCCTGCTACGACGTTGATCTACGCCATCGGCGCCGTGGTAGGCCTGGTGGGCGCCGTCAAGGTGTTCAGCAAGTGGAACTCGGGCGACCAGGACACGCAGAAGGTGGCCACCTCCTGGTTCGGCAGCTGCATCTTCCTGGTGGTGGTGGCCACGGTGCTGCGCGCCTTCTTCTTATAGGGCCATGGGCCACTACCCGCTGAATAAGGGCGTCAACAAGCCCGTCGAATTCAAGGGCCTGGTGGGCAGCCGCTACATTTTACTGCTGCTCGGCGGGCTCGGCGGCGTGTTTCTGGGCTTCATTGCCCTGCACGTGGCCGGCCTGAGCTCTTACCTGACCCTGCCCCTGGCCATGGGGGGCGGGTTTGCGTGGGTAACCCGGGTGTTTGCCCTGAGTGCCCGGTACGGCGAGCACGGGGCCATGAAGCAGCAGGCCAAAAGCCGGCAGCCCCTGCGCATTGTGAATCGCAACCCGCGCCATTTTAAAGAGTTATCGCGCCCATGAGCCATCTCCTGCTTCCCTCGGCGACGCTGGAGCAGAAGCAGCCCATCTACAAAGTAGAATCGGGCTGCCTGATCAGCAAGAACGCCGACGTCACGGTGGCCTACCGGCTGGAGCTACCCGAAATCTTTACGCTCTCACCGAGTGAGTACGAGGCACTGCACGCCGTATTCGTGAAGGCTATTCGCTTGCTGCCCCTCCATACGGTCGTGCACAAGCAGGATTGGTTTGTCGAGGACCAGTATGCTCCGGGCTTTGGGGAGGAACGCTCGCTCCTGTCCCGTTCCTACGAGCGGCACTTTTTCGAGCGACCCTTCCTCCATCACACCTGCTTTCTGTTCCTGACTAAAACGGCCAGCGGCCGGGAAAACTGGAATAGCCTCTCCACCCTGCTCTCGCGGTCGAAAATCGTCCCCAAAGAAATGATGGAGGAGAAGCGGCTGACCACCTTCTTCAACGCCGTTAGCCAGTTCGTGCGTCTGCTAGCGGACGCCGGTATCTCGTTTACCCAGCTGACGGATGCGGACCTTTGCGGTACGGAAACCACCACCGGCCTGCTGGAAAAGTATCTCGCGCTGGATCTGCGCGACGTGGCACCCCTGGTCGATCTCGACTTCAGTGAGGGCCTACACGTGGGCAGCAAGGTTTGTCAGTGCTACTCGCTGGGCAACCTGGATGATTTGCCCCAGCACCTGGAAACGGATGTGCGGTACGAGAAGCTCAGCACCGACCGCACCCCCTTTGCCGTGGGCTTTGCCGCGCCGGTCGGGCTGCTGCTGGGCTGCAATCACATTTACAACCAGTACCTGTTTGTCGATGATCACCACAAGACGCTGAAGACCTTCGAGAAGAAGCGCGACAACCTCAACGCGCTCGCGCTGTATTCGCGCCAGAATGCCATCCACAAGGAGTTTTATGACTTGTACCTGAACCAGGCGGTGTCGGAACAAAAGCTCTCCGTGCGGGCCCACGCCAATGTGCTGGTATGGTGCGAGCAGGAAGGGGACCCGAAGCAGTTGCGCGACCTGACCAGCTCGGCCATTGCCCAGATGAACTGCAAGCCGCGCGAAAACACGGTCGATATCGGCGCCCTGTTCTGGGCCGGCATTCCGGGTAACGCCGGGGACTTCCCCAGCGAGGAGACCTTCTACACGTTTGCCGAGCAAGCCTGCTGCTTGTGGAACGTGGAAACCAACTACCGCAGCTCCCCCAGCCCCTTCGGCATCAAGCTCTCGGACCGCATCAGTGGGAAGCCCGTGCACGTGGACTTGTCGGATGCCCCCATGAAAACGGGCCTGATCACCAACCGCAACAAGTTCGTGCTGGGCCCCTCGGGCTCGGGCAAGTCGTTCTTCACCAACGGCCTGGTGCGCCAGTACCACGAGCAGGGCACCCATGTGCTCTTGGTCGATACCGGCAATTCTTACAAGGGACTATGTGAACTGAAGAAGGGGGTCTACTTCACCTACGAGGAACACAACCCGATCAGCTTCAACCCCTTTTATGTCGTGGGCAAGCCCGACGTGGAAAAGCGCGAGAGCCTGAAAACGCTGCTCGTCACGCTCTGGAAGCGGGAGGATGAGCGGGTGAGTCAGTCGGAGTATGTTTCGCTCTCCACCGCCCTCACCCACTACTACCTTCTGCTGAGCACCACGCCCCGCGTACGGGCCAGCTTCAACACGTTTTACGAATTCCTGCAGCAGGAATTCAAAGCCTACCTGGCCACCGAGAAGGTGCGCGAAAAGGACTTCGACCTCGATAACTTCCTCTACGTGCTGCGGCCCTTCTACCGTGGTGGGGAATACGATTACCTGCTCAACTCGGACAAGGACCTAAACCTAATTCAGGAAAGCTTCATCGTCTTCGAGTTGGATAACATCAAGGACCATCCGATCCTGTTTCCGGTGGTGACGCTCATCATCATGGATACGTTCCTGGCTAAGATGCGACAGCTCAAGGGGGTGCGTAAGATGATCCTGATCGAGGAAGCGTGGAAAGCCATTGCCAAAGCGGGCATGGCCGAGTACATCAAGTACCTGTTCAAGACCGTCCGCAAGTTCTTCGGCGAGGCCATCGTGGTGACCCAGGAGGTCGATGATATTATCGGCAACCCGATTGTGAAGGACACCATCCTCAACAATTCGGACTGTAAGATTCTGCTCGACCAGCGCAAGTTTCTCAACCGCTTTGATGACATTCAACAACTGATGGGCCTGACCGAGAAGGAAAAGGCCCAGGTGCTGAGCATCAACCTCGACAACCGGCCGGGCGCCAAGTACAAGGAAGTGTTTATCAGCCTGGGCGGGCGCGTCTCGAAAGTGTACGGGGTGGAAGTATCGCTCGAGGAGTATGTGACCTATACGACGGAGGAAACTGAGAAAATGCGCCTCTTCCAAAAGGTTGACTCTGGTTTGGACATGCCCTCGGCTATCCGGTCTACTGCCCAGGAGCTGCGCGAGGCCGGCTAAAACCAACGGTCCGAAAAAGTACGCCATTTTATAACCCACCCCTTATGAAAGCAACCTATCTGATCGCTCTATCCAGCCTACTGTTATTCCCTAGCTGCGGGCAAGATGCCGCCTCGAAGGAAGCCGAGGCCCGCGTTGTCGCCTCCATTCAGCAGACCCTGGGCACCACGAATACCAGCTACGTCAAGGAGGTGCATACCTGGTACCAAAGTGATGTACCCAATCTGATCAAGCTTAATCCCAAGACGGAGACTATCTATCAGACGCATGCAGCCATCCTGCAGGAGGTCGCTACGCAGGAGCCCAAGCTAACGGCTAATAAGATCCTGACCCCCGAACAGGCAGAAGGCATTCGGGCTAAGTACAAACAACTTTCGGAAGAAAGCGCGGCCCGGGTGCAGGAGCTCTCGGCCCTGGCCACCAGCAAAACCACGATGAGCGAAGCCGACCAACTGAAGTACGTATCGGAACTGGCCGACAAGCAGACCCGGCACCTGGCCTTGGTGCGGTACTACACGAAAAGGACAGCCAACACGATTGCCCAAAAGGAGCGCCAGGCGACGACGAAGCGCCTGATGATGCAAGAGTTCGGGCACTACTAATCGACTCTAACCTACACAGTTTCTAACACTAGTCAGGGTATGAAAAAGACACAGATACTGCTGTGCGTGGCCGCGCTTTGCCTGTTGGGCACGCCCGCCGCGCACGCCCAGGCCGTCGTATCGGCCCCCATTCTGGAGGGTACCAACTTCATCCAGACGGGCCTTCAAGCCACCCTTAAAGCCTTGAGCACGAGAGCGAATACGCTCGTCAACAACGGCGTGGTGGAGCAGGTGCTGACCAAAGGCTTTACCGAAAAGAACATGCTACTGGCTAAGCAGTGGTACGATGGCTTGCTGCAGGTCAGCCAGACGGTGCGCACCTACCGGCGGGTGCAGCACATCTTCGAGCGGCAGGCGGCCATCATCACCATCTACTCCAACTACATCGGGCGTTTCAAGGCAGATCCGAACCTGACCCCGGCGCAGGTAGCCGGCATGGTCCGCGGCTATACCACCTTGATTCAGGAATCGGCCGGCTACCTGGATGAGCTGACGGCCATTGTCTCTCCTCTCCAGGCCAAGATGACTGACGCGGAACGTCTGGAACTGATTGATGCCCTTGACGACAAGGTGACCCACCAGTATGAGCTGGTCAGCTACTTCACCCGCCGCAACCTGGCTATCTCGATGCAGCAGGGCCAGGCCCAGCAGGATCGGCAGATCCTCAAACAACTTTACGGCCTGGCCAACTAAGCAGCATGAGAAAGCTCTTTACGCTTCTGGCCTTGGGGGGCCTGACCCTACTCACGCGGCCGGCGCAGGCGCAGTTCGTGGTCACCATGCCCATTGCCGAAAAGCAGGCCACTAAGCAGGCGACTCATCAAGGGTTTATCACCACCCTGCGGGGTATTGGGAATACCATCGTCAAGAAAGGCACCAGCACCCAGGCCGTCATCAAGCAGCTCACGGATCAGACGGCCGCCATGCACGAGGAATGGTACGACGGGTTACTGAAGATCAATTCGGTGGTGCGCGACTATCAGCGCGTGCAAACAATCTGGTCCTATCAGGAGCGTATTCTGACGCTCTACACGCAGAATATGACCCAGCTGCGGCAGAACCCCTATCTGACGCCGGCCCAGGTGCAGGGCATGGCGCGGGGATATACTGTGCTCATGAGCGAGAACGTGGCCCTGCTCGACGATCTGACCGTCATTCTTACCCCCGACGCGGCGAAGATGACGGATGCCCAGCGCCTGAAGTTCATCAACAAGCTCTCGGATAAGGTAGTCCACCAGTATCAGCTGGTTTCCTATTTCACGGCCCGCAATCAGGCTATTGCTGCCCAGCAAAGTCGTGCGGCCAAAGACACGCAAGTACTCAAGAAGCTCTACGGGCTCCCCAACTAACAATGGTTATGTATCTGCTCTCTATCCTGCTCCAGGTATCCATACCAGTTGAATCACTCAACCAGCTGCTCGACAACCTGTACAATGAAATGCTGCCCCTGTGCGCCGACCTGATCAACGTGGGCCGGGCACTGGGGGGCTTGGGGGCCCTGGTGTACATTGCCAGCAAAGTGTGGCGTAGTATCGCGGAGGCCGAGCCCATCGACGTTTTTCCCCTGCTGCGGCCCTTCGCTATTGGTCTCGTAATTACGTTTTTCCCGACGATGCTGGGCGCGCTCAACGGGGTACTGGGTGGCATTTCTTCGGCCACCAATGCGGTGGTGCGGGGGCAGAACCAAAGCATCATCCAGTTGCAGGAGCGAAAGGAAGCGCTGCTCGCCGCCCACCCCGAGAATGCGGCGTATGCCTCCGATGAGGCCTTCGAGAAGGAACTGGGGGCCAAGGAGGTGTTGGACTTTGGCGGCAAGGCGGCGCTCTACTTCGACCGCTTATCCTACGATGTGCAGAAGAACTTCCGCGAGTGGATGCGCAACGCCTTGGAGCTTCTCCATGATTCGGCGGCGCTCATCATCAACACCATACGCACCTTCTTTCTGATTATCCTATCCATCATCGGCCCGATCAGCTTCGGCTTCGCCATCTGGCCCGGCTTTGAGGGTACGCTGACCAACTGGTTTTCGCGCTACATCAATACTTTTCTGTGGCTGCCCGTGGCCAACATCTTTGGGGCCATCACGGCCAAGATTCAGGTGATGATGCTCAACTCGGATATTGCCCGCCTTCAGAGCGGGGGCGATCTGGAGAAGGCGGATTACGGCTACATGATTTTCCTGGTGATTGCCATTTGCGGCTACCTCACCGTGCCCTCGGTAGCCAACTGGATTGTGGCCGCCAGTGGCATGACCAATATTACCCGCTTTGCCACGCGGGGGGGCGGTATGATCGCCAGTGTTGGGGGTAGCATCGCCGGAGCAACCTCCGGCCAGGTGGCTGGGCGAGCCGCAGCCGTCGGGCGGGCCATGGGCACGGTCCCTACTGCTCCCTCAGTGGCCAATTCCACGGGTTATAAAAACACGAATGCCTAACCACCCTTAGCCTCTACGACTATGTTCCGCTCCCTGAAGAATATTGATTCGGCCTACCAGCAGACCAAGACGCTGGCTTTGCTGTTCATGCTGCTCTGCTTCTCCGTGTCGGCCTACGCCATCTACGCGGCCCGCCAAACGGCCCTTGAAGCCCAAGGCCGCATCTACGTGCTCGACCAGGGCTCCCTGCTGGCCGCCGTTTCTCATAATGTCAAAGACAACCGCCCCGTCGAAGCCAAAGACCACGTCAAGCGCTTCCACGAGCTCTTTTTCACCCTCGACCCCGACCCCAAGGCCATCGAGTATAACGTCAAGCAGGCGCTGTTCCTGGCCGACGCGAGCGCCCAGCGCGCCTACGCTAACCTGCGGGAGAGCAGCTACTACAATAACCTGATCCAGGCCAATATCAGCCAGGATATCCGCGTCGATAGCGTGGCCCTGCAAACCAGTGTCTACCCCTACTACGTCCGCTGCTACGCCCAGCAGCGCATCATCCGCGCCTCGACCGTGACCACCCGCCGCTTCGTCTCGGAGTGTTACCTGCGCGACGTCTCGCGCTCGGCGAATAATCCGCACGGCTTTCTGATGGAACGCTGGCGGGCCGTGGAAAACATCGACCTGCGCACCGAGCGCCGCTAAACCCCTACCCTACCGCTCTATGACAACCCCTCCAAAACCCACGCAAGCCTTTCTTCAAAAGCGGCGCTTGCTGCTTTTTATCCCCGTACCCAGCCTTGTCTGCCTGGTCGCGCTCTTCTACCTGGGTGGCGGGGGCCAGGGCGTGCCTTCTGCCGCTGCTGAAGCGGGATCAGGGGACAGTGGCCTCAACCTGTCGCTGCCCTCGGCTGGCCCTAGCAGCTTGTTCGAGGATAAGCTAGCGGCCGCGAAAGCCCCGACGGATAGCTTCCACCGCAACAACCTGACCTTCGCCCCAGTAGAGGAAATAGCGGCGGCCGCTGCCTCCCCGGATGGGCTGAACTACGCCGTAGAACCGGGTCAGTCCGCCCGACGCTACGATCCGAACCACGACCCGAACGTGACGGCCGTGCACAGCCGCATGCAACACTTGCAGCAACAAACCGCCCACGAAGCAGGGTACACTTCCTACACGCAGCGTACGGCGGAACCTTCGCGCTCGGTTGGCGCCGCCAGCTATGCTCCAGCCAGCCCGCGGGATGAGCAGCTAGAGCAAAGCGTACGTGAGCTGGAGCAGCTCAAGCGCGAATACGAGCAGCGCTTACAGGCCCTTAACACGCCGGCCGCCGCGCCGGCTGCCAAGGCTGCCCCCAGTAAATCCAAGCCCCAGCCGTCCGTTGTAGCGGCCGCCCCGGTCTCGGTCGTCAACCGATTAGATAACACTCCGCAGTCCGCGACCCAGGGCAACAGCTTCCATAGCCTGGGGGGCAGCAGTGCTCGCCCTAGCGCAGTGGCCACGGTCAATGCCGTGCCGGCTGTCGTGCATTCGGATCAGGTGGTCGTGCCGGGGCAAACCGTGAAGCTGCGGCTACTCTCGGATGTGCAGCTCGAAGGCCGCGTGATTCCGCAAAACACCGTGGTATATGGCGTCTGCCAGCTCAGTGGCCAGCGCCTGACCATCCAGGTGAGCTCGATTCAATACGAGAACAGCGTGGTGCCCGTGAGCCTGTCAGCCTACGATCTGGACGGCGGGGAGGGGCTCAGCATTCCTGGATCCGTGGACCGGGATATGGCCAAGCAAGGCCTGGCGGCGGGCGCCAGCAGCGCCGATCTGCTGACCATGTCCCCCAGCCTGGGCGCGCAAGCCGCGGGTATTGCCATTCAAACGGGCAAAGCATTATCCAGCCGCAAGATCCGGCTGGTCAAAATCAACCTGAAAGCGAACTATAAACTCCTGCTTCACTAATGAGAAAGTCCCTTTTATCCCTCGCCCTGTTCGCTCTTCTCGGCTCGTCTACCCTGGCCGTAGCCCAGCAAAAACCTAGCGTAGCCCCGCTAAAGCCGCTGATGTACCTGGCCATTGAATCCGAGCACCTGATTGCCTCCTATCACCTGGGCGTGGGTTTCCAGAAAACCACCCACCTGATCTTCCCCACGGCCGTGACCTACGTGGATCTGGGCAGTGGGAGCATCATTGCCGATAAGGCCCAGGGGGCGGAAAACATCGTCAAGGTCAAAGCTAACGCGGCCGGCTTCGCCCAGACCAACATGACCGTGCTCACCTCGGATGGGAAGCTCTACTCCTTCCTAGTCGACTACGAGAAGGACCCGAAGATTATCAATCTCAACTTCGCGGGGGCGGCAGGCAATGGCGCCGGTGGGGCGGCCGTGGGCCTGGCCAGCCAGGCGTCGGCTCCTCGCCATTCCGTGGAAGCGACGGCGGCCGAAGTGAGCGGCAAAAAGCGGACGCTGCGCCGGCGCCGCATGGCCAAAGATGATATGATGCTCAGCTTGCACGGGCTGTATACCGCCGATGATCTGTTCTACTTCCAGTTATCGATGCTGAACAAGTCAAACATCGGCTACGATATCGACTTCCTCAAATTCACCGTGCGCGACAAGAAACAAGTGAAGCGCACGGCCATGCAGGAATCGGAGTTAGCCCCGCGTTACGTGTACAATAGTCAGCTGAGCGGGATACCGGGTACCAGGCAACTGGAGCGGGTGTACGTGGTGCCCAAGTTCACCATTCCCGACGACAAGGTGCTGATCGTGGAGCTATTCGAGAAAGGGGGCGGGCGGCACTTGTCGCTCACGATTACGAATCAGGATATCCTGCGGGCGCGGGTGCTCCCCGCCTCGCCAGCAACGGTGGCCACGCGGTAGCCTTGCTCGGTACTACGTGCGACCATCTGCCGCCAAATGCGTATGTTTAGGTATCGCTACCTTCTCTACTGGCACCGATGAGAAAGTTTCTGTTTTTCCTCGCCCTGGCCATTTTCCTCTACAGCCCATACGGTCCCAGCTGGGGGCAGTTCGCGGTGAACATGAGCCTTATTGTGGCCTTTTTTAGTTTCATGAGCAAAGCTATTCCCCCGCGGCGTCACTACGACGAAGAGGAGGAATACAACTAACGGCCCATGCTCTCCACCTTCGACCCCTTTGTTTTTGCCGCTATCACAGCCGGCTCGTTCGTGCTGAGCTACTTGGGGTGTGCTATCCTGCAGCAGGTTTTTGGCTACCAGATCGGCCGTCGTAAAGACAAAGAATAGCGATGTAATTGTGCATCTACTGTATACAGAAGCCCTAATGCACAGCGCATTGGGGCTTTTTCGATGCTGTACTACTACCTCCACGGTGCTAGCTGCTCTTCAGCCACGTGCGGCAGCTCATGCACCGGGTGCACCGCATCCGTAGTTCCGTTACGGTTTCCGATTTACTGAGCACTTCCTCGTGGGTGTGCAGGGTGGTATCGGCACAGCTTGCGCAGTCGAGCAGCTCGGCATTGTCCAGCATTTCTTCCATAAAGGCGCGCTCGTCCGCATCCATGCTGGTACCGGGTTAGTTGTCATTTCGGGTGACAAGATAAGCAGCGAGAGCTGCGCCCCAGGGTGCAGGCCTATTTCCCCTATTCCAGGCTGTTCGACGACACCCTATGATGAACATAAATCCTTGCGCTGTGGCGCGGCCTTCCGCCGCATGATCTACTTCTACTTTATTGCCCGGAGAACTACGCGTACGAAAAGGGTAATTGCTGCGCGCAATTTCACTGGTGCGGGTTGATTGCCCACCCTTAAAATCACCTAAAAGCTATTGGCTATTCGCGTTGCCAGCGGTTGTTGTGGTTCTATTCTTACCCTCCTTCTCTCCTACTTTTAGCAATGGGTGAACGAAAACCTACATTGGCGGAGAATGAAATCTAATAGTCAACAAAGGCACAAAAAACCGCTTCGCAAACAACGAAACTCATATAACTAACTCATCTATTAATAGTTAGTTTGAAGCTTATGTAAAATGTGTGGCTTCCCTGCGGCTATTATGTTGACCCGATCCCTAAGCTATCGCCGATATAATTACTCTTATTACCATAATTAGCTGCATTCTCATAACTTTATTAATAGTCATATTATTCAGAGTTATAATGATTCTCTACATACTAATAACTCTTGTTATTCTCAGAATTCTGAGAATAACAAGAGTTATTAGTATGTAGAGAATCATAGCTTTGGTAACTATTACAGTAATCCGTAGTATTACGGGTATTCCAAAAATTCACTATGCAAATTATTTCCTTTGCCAACCACAAAGGGGGGGTAGGTAAGACGACCTCGACCCTGGCTGTTGCCCAGTGCTTAGCGAGTCAGGGCAAGCAAGTGCTGCTGCTGGATTGTGACGCGCAGTGCAATCTCTCCATGTCTTTCTCGACCACCCATGATAAGCACCTAGGGCACTTGCTGACTGGTCAAAGCAGTTTAGACCAAGTGGTGCAGCAGGTAGGAGCAGGGCTGTACCTAGTTTCTTCCATGCCCAAGCTCCATGATTTGGAGCGTGATCTAGCCGGACAGCCGGGAAGCGACTTTGTGCTGCGAGAGGTGCTGGAATCAGTGGAGGGTATCGACTACTGTTTGATAGATACCCCCCCTAATCTGTACACCCTGACGCATGCTGCGCTTACCGCCAGCAATGCGGTCTTCATTCCTACGCAACCGGAATATTATTCCTTTGAAGGACTCGCCACGCTGCTGGAAACCTGCACGATGATCCGCAAGCGGGTAAACCCTAAGCTCATCTTGGGGGGCGTTTTTTTCACCAAATACTCGCCTACCTATCGCAAAAAGCTTCACCATGACATGGTGGGCGTCATGCAGCAACACCCTGAACTAGGGAAGCTGTTGATGCAAACATCGATTCGGGAAAACGTCTCCCTAGCGGAAGCACAAATTCAAAAGGAAAGTGTGTATGACTACGCGCCCAGCAGCAACGGGGCCCGCGATTACTTCTCGCTCACTACTGAAATTCTCTCCCGACTATGAACAAGCCCAAATTCGGCAGCAATTTGCTGTCCGTAAATGAGAAGTTGCGAAGCCTGCAGCCCGAAGAACCAACACCAGCCCCAGAACCAGTGCTAGACCCAGCGCCAGCGTTGGCGGGCGAAGGGGAGAAAGAGCAGGATCCTTGGGTTTCCTTTACCGTGCATATCAAGCGGTCCACCTACATGCAGATCAAGCAGGCGGAATTCTGGGTGTCTGGCTTTGGCGAGATGCGCGAGCATGCGGACATTGCGTGGCAGGAGTATCTGCTGAAGCTGCCGGAATCGCAGAAAGAACTCCCGGAAAAAGTATTGGATAAGTTACTAAAAACCAGCAAAAAACTTCAGCAATAATAGTATTAAAAAGTAATAAAATGCGTTAAAAATTCACGCGCAATATACTTTTTTATACTATTCAAAGCTCACCTTATTTACCGATTAACCTTTGCCAATGCCAAAAACGCTTTGGCGACCTTTTGCAAAACATACTTTACGGGCGTCGGAAATTCTTTAAACAATGTACCTACACGAATCGCCCATTTTAGTTAGTTAGCTGAGCCGACGCCTTTGAGATATTAATTGTAGGAGACCGTTACCTTGGTGAGATAGCTTTTCAAATAGGAAGCCGTTACCTTTTGAGATAGTTTTTTATCTCACTTACCATTCTTAAAAAGCCTGAGACTTATTCCAACTTTTTATATTAGTATTTATTATACTATTAAGGCAGGCATAAGCAATTGATTATAAATTAGTTACAGGCTCCAAACGGGAGGCCGTTACCCTTGAGATAGGAAGCCGTTACCTCTGAGATAGGAGGCCATTACCTCTGAGATAGGAAGCCGTTACCTCTGAGATAGGAGGCCGTTACCTCTGAGATAGGAGATGAGATAATTGTTATTACTATCTAAAATTCCTATTTTAGCCGCTGGTTATCTCCTCAACTTATGGCTAAGAATCAGTATCCGGGTACCACGTTCGAAAAAAGCCGGAATCGTTGGAAGGCGCAAGTGCGCATCAACGGCAAAACCAAGAGCGTAGGCTACTTTGATACGCAGCCCGAAGCCTACGCGGCGGTCGTGGCGGCGAAGCGGGATACGGCCGCGGCCGTCGAACCCGAGCAGCTGCAGCAACCCGAGAGCGCCACCTATCGCTTAGAAATTCAGGACAATCGGCGCACGACCACCGTGGCCCAGAGCAATGTACTGATTGAGCACCCCTGGGCGATGACCCTCCTGGAGGCCCGCATCTTCGTGCTCTTACTGCGCGGACTGCGCCGGGATGAGGCCGACAGCAAACGCATCGTTATCCCCTTATCGGACTTGGTGGGCGATCAGGCTATCGGTGGGCGCGGCTACCAGTACCTGCACGTAGCCATGGATGGGCTGGATGCCATTCGCATCGACCTGCCCATGCCGAATCGCAAGAAAGACTATCACAAAGTGCCCCTGGTACACTCGCTCAAACTCGATAGCGGGCAGGGGACCATTTCTGGTTACTTCTCCAACGATGTTATCCCCTACCTGACCAACCTGACCGAGAACTTCACCCTGGGCCAGGTGGCGGATTTGCTCAGCATCAAGAGCCCGAACACCCACAAGTTCTATTGGATTATGCAAATGTGGAAGTTCAAGAGTCCGCACACGGTGGCGGTCGAAACGCTCCGGGACCTGACCACCGGGGAGGCCTATCCCCAGTTTGCGGATTACCGCAAATATGTACTCAAGCCGTCGCTGGAAGAGCTCAATACCCTCAATTTCGACATCTCTTACATCGAGAAAAAGAAGGGTCGTAGCGTGGACTCCATTGAGTTTCATATTCAGTACAACGGACCTAGCAAGCTCCAGCCCAAACAGCTGCAACTGCAGCTCGGCGACGCGACGCTAGCCGCTTTGCCCCCCCCCGAACAATCCCAGCCCGTACCAGTCCTAGCCGACTTTCGCGGCCGGGTGGCTGGCCGCATGCGCAAGTTCAAGCTGGAAGAGTATCAGATTGAGCGCATTCTGACGCTCACGGACAGCGAATTACAGAAGCTCATGAAAGAGACGCATGTACTTCTGAAGGAATACGAAGCGGGCGCCAAAGTATTTGATAATATTGCGGCCACGGCCATGAGCAAAATCAACAACTTATTTCCGCGCCTCTATCCTAAGACCAAGCTAAAGGAGTAGCCTGCACGAGAGCGATGCAAAAAGGTAAGAACGAACTTTCTTTTGCCGCCTAGACGATTAATCAGTGGCTAGGCTCCAATACGGCCCACATTGCTGACACTCGTGGGGGGACCGACAGCTAGTAGAGTCCAAGTAGATTTTTTCTACATTTGTCCTGCGAATACTTTCATTTGACGGGGGCCCTTGGTTGCACAGGGGCTCCCGTTTTGGTTTGTGCTTGTCGAAAAGTAGCCGTTTTATGCTGTTTGTTCCTATCGGGCAACAAGCGAAGGCGTCGGGGCTGGGTTAGGCGCCTGAGGGGGGACGGCGGTGATACTTGCGGCCAGCCACCTGCTCCACCGCTGCGGCCCGCTGCTGGGTCGCCTCATCATTGCGGGCCACTTCCGCCAGCACCACCTTCATTACCTCCGCAATCGGGCGCCCGATCAGCGTAGCCAGGCGCAGCAACTCCCCCACGGTGAACAGCGAAGGATCGAGCTCCCGTCGCTTCAGGGCGGGGTGACCGATGTTGAGCACCTTCATGATATCACGGTCAGTAAAGCGGTCGCCCTCGCGGAGCAGGTGGCTGAAAGTGGGGGGTGAATCGGGTTTCATATCCGGCGAAAGTAGCGCAAGGGCGTGAGTCGTGAAGATAATGGCCGACCTGCGAAAACTAACGAAATGGAAATGGCAGGGTACACTAGCCCGCCCAACAGGGCTGGGTGGGCTAGGGGATGGGCCCGCTTATTTATCTTCCTTCTTCCAGGCCTGCCAATCCAGCTCTCCGTTTTCTTTTCTACGCAGAAATACGGTTTGCTCATCCTTCTGCGTCTTGCCGAAGGTCACGTCCCCGCGACAGTTGAGGCATTTAACACTGGTGTACTTGAACTTGTCCTGGGCCACGCGGGAAGCTAGGTCAAGGTTGTCGGAGCCGCACAGGCCGCAGGCGGGCACATCCGGAAAGCTTAGACGGTCGTACTCGGCGATGGTGTCGTGAAAGCTGGTGCCTTGTACCTTGAAGTGAAATTGGCGGCGGCCGACTCGTTTGGTGGTGGTTAGCTCAAGCATGGGTAAAAACGTAAAATGGTGAGAGAGAATAAGAAAAACCAAAGGGAGAAAAAGGGCGGCCCTACCTACCCCCGGGCTGCACAATTCAGCCCGGGGGTAGGTAGTTTAGGCCGCTCCTGCTGCTGGCTGGACCGGCGCTGCCTTGGCTTCGGAGCCGGAGCAGAGGGGCAGCCCTAAAATCAGGTTGGCAGCCTTCTGGGCGTGGCTGGCGGCTTTGATGAGCAGCGTCTTATCTTCCTGGAGCTTGCCGAGCCAGAATTGCAGATAGGCCGCGCTGTTCTCGTCGGTGGCGGCGGGGCTCAGACCAGCGGCCCCACAGAGGAAAGCGGCCCCCATTTCGGCGGTCAGCTCCTCGCGGGCGTACCCGGCGGCTCCTTTAACCACCATGTTTTCGGCTAGGTCGGGGCGATTCAGCCGGGCGCGGTGGCCGGTGCTGTGGGTCAGCTCGTGGAATAGGGTCTGGTAATACTGCTCAGCGGCGCGGAAGCTGCTCAGGGCCGGCATATTCACGTAGTCCAGGGCCGGCACGTAGTAGGCCTCCTGCTTGAGGTGGACTAGGCGGGGGCGCTCGGCCCAACTCCTGACGATGGCTTCAGCCGCGGCTATCGGCTCGTGCTGGGTGGCCGGTGCTTCGGGCAAGTCCAGGTCAATGCCTTCCACGTCGGCCACATTGAACACGGTCGAGTAGTTGAGAAAGGGCAGCTTTTCAGTTTTGCCTTCCTCGCCTTCCTTTTCTACCAGGTTGTAGTAGATGATGGGGAAGCCCTTGGCCCCTTTGCGGATAGAGCCGCCTTTCTGCTTGGCTTGGTGGAAGGTCATAAACAGGGGCAGGCCCTCGCTCAGGAAGTGCAGTAAAAAGGCATTGACGCCGGTGTACACGTGGCCGCTGGCATAGTTGCGGGGCGCGCCCAGCGTGTGCCAGGGTTTCTGCCACGGAATCTGACCGCCTTCCATCCTGGCCAGAATGCGGTCGGTAATGACTTGGTAAGCGTCGGCTTTTGCAGTGCCGGTGCTAGGGGTGGAAGTAGTGCGAGTACTTTTCATGGGACTAGGGCTGTAGAAAGGAGCTTTGTTGCTCTTTCTATACCCTTAAGATAGCTACTTTGTTGCTATATAGCAACAAAGTAAGCAAATATTTTTGTGTGTTTTTAACAAAAAACCAGCCCCTATCTTCTGCAATCGCCTTTTTCTTCCCTTTCGTTTGCTGTGCTGTGGCACCTGTAAGCCTTGACTGGTCAGGTTGTTACTGTCCAAGCCTGAGCGGGCGTAGGTGTTACGGGCCGGCCCCGCGCTGGTAAGCAGCGGCCTTTCTGTAGTTTAGTGCCCCTTAATTTTCATTTTTGCCTAGTACCTAATGCTCTTTATCGACCAAGTCAGGGCCCAAGATGCCTTGCTTAGCCCTGAGTTTGAACGGCTATTTTCGTTGGCAGTAGAAAACCAATCACACCCCGGCGATTTATTGCTGGTATTAGAAAACGGGGCTTACCAACCCGAAGTATTAGACTTTCCAGGCGAAAACCTTAGCCCCTATGTGATCGGCCCTGGAGCAGATGGGTTAGCCTATAATACCCATTACCAGTTTATTAACCTCTACCGGCAGCGGGTTTATGCGACAACCCATAGTGAGTATTTAGCCGAAATTGAAGCACTCGTACAGGCTCAGAACTGGCCTGAGCGTGATAAGCTTGAAGAAGCGGAAGCGATATCGGTGCAACTGGAAACGTTGATTTATTTAAAAGTATGGGAATCCGACTTTGTCATCAAGCGATTATATGAGTTCGTACGCGTACTCTTTGGCGAATCGTTCGAGTGGCGTTTCAAGGTTAGCGAAAGCGCCAGAGACCGAGATGCGACGGGTGTTCGACACGAGATTATTCGACTCCAAATCAGGGATAAAGTGCGCCCTATTTCGGAGATACTGTACACCAGCATAGTCACCGCTTATAAAACGCAAATACGAAACTCTATTGCTCATTCAAATTATTCGATAATGAGCAGAAATATTCATCCTAACAACTACGTGGCCACTGACCCAGCTTCACAGTTGTATAATCTGCCGTTTGATGACTGGATAGACATGTTTCATACTACGCTGGCTGTGTACAACGAACTTATTGGTCTGGGCAATAAGATTCGACGTCATTACGCAACGCTGGCTGCTATTCAGAATAATGAAATACAGGTACTGGTGCCCGATAGAAACGGCCAACTCCAGAGTAGGATAATTATGTACCGACCGGAGTGGGATGATTTTACATACAGGCACTAACAAAAACGCGAAAAGCCTCCAAGTGAAGTAAGCACGGTAGCGAGTACACCACTACATAGGGCAAGACATGCCGCCCCTTACCGTTGCTGTCTCATGTGTCTTGTCCGTTTATTAAAAGGACCTTAACTGCCAGAAGTCTATGAGTAAGGATTCGTTGGATGTGCCGCAGGCGGATAACGCTGATGCAGCACACTTAGTAGCCACTTCCCTAATAGGATTAATACCCTTCGTGGGCGGCACTGATCTCTTCAAATTTATTGTTTCGCCTTCGCTAGAGAAGCGAAAGGAGAGGTGGATGCAGCTGGTGGCCAATGCTATTAGAGAGCTTCAGTCACAGCCGGGGTTTTCTATTGAGTTACTGCGTGATAACGAAGAGTTCACGACGTTACTGATGCAGACTACCCAAGCTGCATATAAAACTCACTTGGAGGAAAAGCATGTGCTTCTCAAAGAAGGTCTGCGCAATGCATACTTGCTGGATGCAGCTTTTGATATCAAGCATATTTACCTGAATCTGCTAGACAGGTTCAACCCAGTGCACATAGCCACACTTTTAGTGGTCGAGGATTAAAGGAGGCTTCTCAAGAGTGTAATTCAGGGGGAGAGTTTTATGATAAGCTAGTAGACTTGCGAATGCCTATTGCACTATCCACTGATGGGGTACTATTCTTAGCCATATTGGAAGACCTGCATCAAGCCGGCCTCATAGTAGTAAGTTCAGAGTTTATTATTACAGACGGTGATGTGAAGCAATCGGGTGGATATCTAGTAGTCGGGGCTGAACCGGCAGACATACAGAAGATTAATCTGACTGATTTAGGCAGCCAGTTCCTGCACTTCATTAACAGCAAATGACTGCTGCCTTCTATGCACTCGTCATAAGATGAGCTGTCTCACAATACGAAGCTTACCCTCTACAAGTACTTATGCCATCGTAAGGTCGTCATTCACGCGCACCGAAAGCCAGCCCCGGCCAACCCACCCGTTTAGCCCTTGTACCAAACTTTTAACCAAGGCCATCCCTGCTGCGGCCAGCGGTACTGTTCCCGAGTCGCGGTTGTGGTAGCGCCGGGCCGGGCGGGTGGCTGGCGACCACGCGCCCGGCTTGGGCGGGCGCACAAAGGGGGTTGTTGAACAAAAAGGAAACCGCCGGCTCGGAAGACAACGAGCGGGAAGGCTTGTAAGACGGCGCAGATGTACCATAAGGTCAGCGAAGTAGGATGGGTCTACCTGTCCCTCACCCAGGCTGTGTAAATCGAGGCGACAGCGGTTCCGACAGCGATTACGCTTGGGTCGCTTCCGCTACCCTCCGCTCTTCGTCTGAGCCAGGAATTAGCTACGGGGCCAGTACAGGATGACGCCCACGCCGGCCAGGACGATGAGCCCGCCAATCAGGTCGAGTCGGTCGGGCTTAAAACCGTCGAAATACCAGGCCCAGGCGATGGACATGACGACGAAAATGGCACCGTAAACCGCGTACGTTTTGCCGAACGACGTGAGTTGCCAGGTGGCCACGATGCCGTAGAGCACGAGGAGAATGGCTCCTACCACGCCCCACCATAGGGACTTACCTGAGCGCAGCCATTGCCACACTAGGTAGCCACCGCCGATTTCAAACAGGCCCGCCAGCACAAACAGCCCCAGGGCTTTGAAGATGGAAATCATAGAAGGAGAAGCTAATGATTACGCAAGGTATCGATTTACTATTTTAGCGTTTGCTTAAATACGAAAACACTACCTTTGTATAAATATTAGTTATGACTGCTTCTTCCTGCATCCGGGTGTTTGCCGACACCGCCCACATTGAACAGTGCCAGCAGCGCCTGTCAGCCGTGGCGCCAGAGCTGGCCGCGCTGGCCACGGTGCTGAGTTTGGCCGGCAACGAAGTGCGCCTGAAGATGCTGTTTCTGCTGGCCCAGGAGCAGCAGCTGTGCGTGTGCGACTTGGCCGACGTGCTGCAGATGAACGTGTCGGCCATCTCCCAGCACCTGCGCAAGCTCAAGGACGGGGGCGTGATTCAGGCCCGCAAAGTGGGCCAAACCGTGTTTTATTCGCTGACCCCCGCGCAGCTGCCCCTGGTGCAATCGCTGCTGGCCGCATCCTCTCTTGCTGAAACTATCCCCGCCCCATGAACCCCACACCTTCCTCCCCCGCCAAGCCTCTGGTCGGGGCGGGCCTGCTGGCCGCCTTGGCAGCCTCCCTTTGCTGCATCACGCCCCTGCTAGCCATCGTCGGGGGCCTGAGCGGCGTAGCCACTACGTTTTCCTGGCTGGAGCCCCTACGTCCTTTTCTGGTGGCCCTGACCGTAGGGGTGCTGGGCTTTGCCTGGTATCAGCAATTGCGGCCCCTAGTGGCCAAGGCCGACGACTGTGGCTGCCCGGTGCCGGGCAAACCCTCCCTGATGCAGTCGCGCGGATTTCTGGCGAGTGTGACCATGCTGGCCGGGCTGCTGCTCACTTTTCCCTATTACAGTGCCCGTTTCTACCGGTCGGAGGCACCCAAACCGGTGGCAGCTACCAGCTCAACTTTAGTATGGCAAACGAGTTCCTATCGCATTGGGGGCATGACGTGCGAGGCCTGTGCCCGCCACGTCGAGCATGATGTGCAGCAACTGCCGGGTGTGCTGAGCGTGCAGGTGTCCTATGACCAGGGCACCGCCCAGGTACGCTTTAACCCAAAAGTGACGCCTGCTGCCCAGGTAGAGAAAGCCATCAACGGCACCGGCTATTCGGTGCTAAATCCCACCCCTTCCCGCTAATCGTCCCGGCCATGATTCCCTTGAGGTCCGCCACTGCTACGCCATCCGTCACGCTGACCTCGGTGCTCACCTGCCCGGTGTGCCAGCACGTCCAAGCCGAGCAGATGCCCACTGATGCCTGCCAGTGGTTTTACGAATGCACCGCCTGCCACACCGTGCTCAAGCCCCTGGCCGGCGACTGCTGCGTTTTCTGTTCCTACGGCACGGTGCCCTGCCCGCCCATTCAGCAGCAGGGCAAAGGGGCCTGCGGCTGCTGCTAATCTCCCCCGCCCCTTCATTGTGCTCTCTGATGGGTAATTAAATGCCATGGATGGACTCGTAGGCCACCTCGGCTTAGCCCTGCTGACCTTCGCCGTTACCAACGTCGACGACTTGCTCTTGCTGGGTTTGTTTTTCAGCAACCCCCGCTATCCAGCTCGCTCGGTCGTAATCGGCCAGTTTCTGGGCGTCGCTTTTTTGGTGGGGATAAGCCTTGTAGGGCTGGTGCTGGGAAAGTTTGGTCAGCCGCAATGGATAGGCTGGTTGGGTTTAGTGCCCATTTTAATCGGTTTACGTGCGGCCTGGCGCCTGCGGGACAACTCGGTAGTGGAGGTGGCGCCGCAGGCGGTGAGTACGGGTTCCACCGTGCTGCAAGTGGCGGCGATTACGATTGCCAACGGGGCCGATAACGTTAGCGTGTATGTCCCCTTGTTTGCGACGTTGCCGGCCGTGGTCGTTGGCTTGTACTGCGGGGTATTTGCCGCGATGGTGGGCGTGTGGTGCCTGGTGAGCTATTATCTGGTTCAATACCCCGGGCTATCCCGGCTGTTGACCCGGTACGGCCACGTCATCCTGCCGTTCTTTCTCATGGCCCTAGGCGGCTGGATACTCTATGAGACCAAAGCTTACACGCTGGTGCTGCGCTAAGACCTGCATCGAGCCGCTGACTACATTTTGATGCTGGGGTCCATGCCAGCCATGGGGTCGGTACCCTGGTACAAGGCGTACTCGCTTTCCAGCAGGTAAGCCCCGCCGACCACGACTAGCGCGCCCGCGGGTACGCCGCCGGTAATGGCCACGGTCTCGTCGGTTTCGGCGCCCGTAGTAACCTTGAGGCGGCGGAAGCGGCCGGCCGTGCCCACCTGCTCCCAGACGTAGCTGCCGCGGCTGTCGCGCAGCACCGCGTCCTGGGGTAGGGTCAGAGATTGGACCGTTGCGGTGGGGCCCCGACTGGGCAGGCGCACGTTGGCCTGCATGCCCGGCTGCAGCCGTCCGCCGGCGTTGGCCAGCTGCACGCGCAGCAGCGTCACCTTGCTGTTGGCCTCCCGCTCGGGGCTCAGAAAGACCACCCGGCCGGAGTAGGCATCGGGCAGACCAGCGACCTGTACCTGCACGGACTGGCCCATCTCGACGCCGGCCACTTCTTCGGGGTAAAGCTGGGCTTCCACCCAGACCAAGGAAAGGTTGGTGAGCGATACCAGTAAAGTGCCCTCGCCCACGTACTGCCCTTCCGTCACGCCCACGGCCTGCACCAAGCCCGCCTGCGGGCTGTAAAAGGTCAGCGACGATGTCGGCCGGCCCGTGGCGGCCAGGGTGCGCAGTTGCCCCTCACTCATCCCTAGCAGCCGCAGCTTCTGGCGGGCGCTGGCCACCAGGCGGCCATACTGGTTACCACTCGTGCCCATGGCCCGCTGCTGGGCCAAGCTCAGCACGTATTCCTGCTGCAGGGCCTGCAGCTGCTCGCTGTAAATGGATACCAGCGGGGCCCCCGCGCGGATGGTCGCGCCGGTCTGGCGCACGAACAGGCGCTCCACGCGCCCGGCTACCCGGCTGCTCACCGTGCGGGTCTGGTTGGCGTTGGCCGTGATGGTGCCCGTGAGCACGGTAGTGCCCGCGGCGCTACTGGCGGTGCTAGCGGCACCCCCCAGCGCAGCCACGCGGATGCCCGCCAGCTGCCGCTGTTGCGCGCTCAGCAGTACTTCCGGCGCGGCGGCTGGCCCGCCAGCCGTGGCCGGCGCAGCTTTGGCCGCTTTCACGAGGTCCATGCCGCAAATGGGGCATTTGCCGGGCTGCTTCCGGCTAATCTGTGGGTGCATCGGGCACGTGTAGTGCGTCAGCGCGGCTGCCGGCGCGACGGCCGTAGCGGGTGTAGCCGCCCCCCCCTGTTTGGTGGCTTTTACCAGGTCCATGGAGCAGACGGGGCACTTGCCGGGCTCGGCGCGCACAATCTGCGGGTGCATGGGGCAGGTGAAGTAGGTGCTGGCGCCGTCGTGGGCATGGGCGTCCTCGGGCGGGGCTTGCTGGCAGGCACCGACCCCCAAGGTCAGCAGGCCAGCCAGCAGCGCGCAGGCCAGCAAGCGGCCCTGAGTCCAGCGGGCGGGCAGGTAAAGGGGCTTATTCATCGCGGTAGTCGGTTTTGGCTGGGGTGGAGGCGGCAGGCTGAGCGGCCGTCGTGGTTTGAGGCGTTTGCACAAACCCTTCGCTGTCCACCAAAAATTGAGCGTTGGTGGCCACGGCATCCTGCGCGCTTACGCCTTGCAGGATTTGCACCTGCTCGGCGCTGCGGCGGCCAGTTTGCACCAACACGGCTTGAAAGGCGCCGCTGCGGCGCACAAACGCCACCTCGCGATTGCCCAGGTCCACCACCGCGGCCCGGGGCAGCCACAGCCCGCCCGCGACCGGCACGCGGACGATGCCCGTGAGCAGGGCGCCGCTGCGCAGCCGCTCGTCGGCATTATTCAGGTGCACCCGCACGGCCCCGGTGCGGGCGCCTTCGCGGAAGAAGGGCTCGATGAGGTCGATGCGCGCCTGCACTGCCCGTGCCGGGTTGTTTTCGGGCAGCACCCGGATGGTTTGCCCCACCTGCAGGGCCGCCAGCTCATCGGGGCGGGGCTCGAACACGCCCCACACCTGCTGGGTGTTGACCACCCGAAACAGGGCTTGGCCCGTCGTCACGTACGCGCCTTCGGTGAGCGTGAGCCCGGCTTCGGCGGGCATGGTTGCGGCCGCCGGGACGCTGGCGGCGGCCCCGCCCCCCATGGGGGTACCCCCGCCGCCGCTCATGCCCCCGGCTTCTGGAGTCGGGGGCGGCGGCAGGCCGGCCCCGGGCTGGGCGGACTGCTCGACCACGTAGCCGGAGTAGGGGCTGTAGAGGGCCACGCTGTAGGTGGGCTTGCGGGTGGCGATGGTTCGATTGATTTGCGCGTCGGTCAAGCCCAGCAGGCGCAGCTTCTGGCGGGCGCCCCGCAGCAGGGTCCGGTTCTCAGCGTCTTGGGTGAGAATGAAAATCAGCTCCTGCTGGGCCGTCACCAGCTCGGGGCTGTAGACTTCGAGCAGCTTCTGACCTTTAATCACAGGCTGATAGTTGTAGCGCACGAGCAGCTTTTCTACCCGCCCACCGAAGCGGGCGGCGATGACTTCGGTGCGGCGCGTGTCGTACTCCACCCGGCCGGTCAGGGTGAGTGAGAGGTCGGGGGCGCCTGTCGACGGGTACACCGTGGCCTGGGTAGAGACCACCGTGGCGTCGGGTGACTTGAGCAGGTTTTGCAGGCTGGCGCTGGGCTGGGCCTGCGCCCCGCCGCCCTTGCTCTTTTTCACGAGGTCCATGCCGCAGATGGGGCACTTGCCGGGCTTATCCCGAATAATTTGCGGGTGCATGGGGCAGGTGTATAAATCCCCGGCGGCTTCGTGGTTGTGCGCGTCAGCGACGCTGGCCTCCGGGGAGTTGGTGGCTCCCGAAGGCTTTTTATCCGACTGGCAGGCGCTCAGCAGTAAAGCCAACGGCAGGGCCATCAGCACGAGCCGGGCCCGCCAGGGGCTATTGTTCCAGCTCTTTTTCATATGCGATTTGCTGGGTGAGTTGTTGTTGCAGGTTGTCGAGGTATTCGAGCCGGGTGCGCTTGAGCGTGGTCCAGGCTTCGAGCACCTGAAAGAGCTGGCCGGTGTTCTGCTCGTAGGCCAGCATGGTGGCCTGGTAGCTGCGGCGCAGGGCCGGCAGGATGCGGCGCTCGAAGGCCCGGGTCTGTTCGCCACGCAGCGTCAGGTCGTTTTGCAGGCCAGCCAGCCGGCCACTGGCTTCGTTGAGCACGGCCTCGCGCTGCTTGCGCAGGGCCTGGGCTTCGAAGCCCAGGGCAGCGGTGTTGGCGCGGTACTCCCGCGAAGCCCAGGGCGCGAGCGGCAGGCTCACGGAGCCCATCAAGGTAAACTGGTTGGCCCCCGCGCCCAGGAAGGGCATGTGGTCGAACTGCACGCCGAAGTCAGGCAGGCGGCGGCTGGCTTCCAGGTTCTGGCTTAGGCGCACCGTCGTCAGGGCCCGGTCCAGGCTGCGGATGTCGCTGCGGCGACCAGCCAGCGCGGCCGTGTCGGCCGGGGCTGTAGTGAGCGTGGTTGCCGACAAGACCGTGGTGTCCACGGCAAAGGCCTCGGCGCGGGGCCGGTTCATGAGCGTGTTGAGCATAATCAGGTTTTGCGCGGCCAGGGCATCGGCCTGCCGGTGGTCGTTGAGGTGCATCTCCAGCCGGGCCTTGGCATCGTAGATGCTCGGCAGCGTGGCCTGGTTGTAGGGGTAGCGCGCCTCGGCCAGCTTGATGAGGAAGCGCAGCAGCTCCTCGTTTTCGTCCAGCACGGCCAGTTTTTTGGTGAGCACGGCCTGCTCGACGTACAGCGTTTTGGCCTGGGCCCGCAGCTGCACCAGCCGGAACTGGCGGTCGGCCAGCACCGAGGCCGACTGCGAACTCAGGTACTCGCGCCGGGCCCGCTGCTTGGCCGGGTTAGGTATCATCTGCTCCACCGATAGGATGGCCTGCCCCTGCAACTGATTGTTGCCGGCGCCGCCGCTGCCCATGCCGCTCAACTCGCGGGCCTTGCGTTGGTTGTAGGGCGTCATCCACAGGCCGGCGCTGACCTTGGGCGCTTCCCAGCTGTTGTAGCCGGCCGCCGCGGCTTCTTTGGCCTGGGCCTGGTAGGCGTACTGCTGCACGGCCGGGTTGCGGCGCTCCACACGCTGCAGCACCGAATCGAGCGGCAGCACGGGGCCACTAGGGGCCGCCAGGTGCATGTCCTTGTTCATCTTTTGGCCGTGGGCCAGCTGCGGGCCCGCCGCCAGCAGGGAGGCGACCAGTAATAGATTAAGCCAGTAGTTCATGGGGCGACGATTAATGCGAAACTTCGAGCACATCGATTTTTCCGAATTTGCGCAGCTCGTACTCCTTGGTGTAGAGGAAGATGAGCGGCGTGACGAGCAGAATGTGGGTGGCCGATGTGAACACCCCGCCTATCATGGGCAGCACGATGGGCAGCATCACGTCCGAGCCCGTGCCCGAAGCCCAGAGCACCGGCACCAGGCCGAAGAGCGACACCGAAACGGTCATCAGCTTGGGCCGCAGGCGCTTGGCCGCGCCGTGAAACACGGCCTCCTGCAAATCCTCTTGGGTGATGGTCTCCGCCGAGTTGCCCTTCAGCGCCACCAGCTTCAGCATGGCGTCGTTGAGGTAGATGACCATGATGACGCCCGTTTCCACCGCCAGCCCGAACAGGGCAATGAAGCCCACCGCCACCGCTACCGACAAATTCACGCCGTAGAAATACACCAGGTAGGCCCCGCCAATCAAGGCAAAGGGGATGGTGATGAGGCTCATAAAGGCCTCCCGCACGGAGTGAAAGGCGAAGTACAGCGCGCCGAAAATAACGATGAGCACCAGCGGCAGAATCAGCTTGAGCGTGCGCTGCGAGCTAATCAGGTTTTCGTACTGCCCGCTCCACTCCAGGTAGTAGCCCTGAGGCAGCTGCTTCTCCAGGCTCTGCAGCTTCTGCATGGCGTCGTCCACGGTGCTGCCCAAATCGCGGCCCCGCACGTTGAAGAGCACGGCCCCGCGCAGCTGGGCGTTTTCCGAGTTTATCATCGGCGGCCCCTCGGTGTAGCGGATGCTGGTCACGGCCGAGAGGGGCACGGGCCCAAAGCTGGCCGTTTGGATGGGGATGCGCTTGAGGTCGGCCAGGCTGTTGCGGTAGTCCTGGGCCAGGCGCACGTTGATGGCGAAGCGGCGCCGGCCCTCCACGGTGCTGGCGATGGGGGCCCCGCCGATGGCCGACTCCACCACCTCGTTTACCTGGTCCACGGTCAGGCCGTAGCGGGCCAGCTCGGGGCGGTTCATGTCAATTTCCAGGTACTTGCCGCCCGTCACGGGCTCCACGTACAAATCTTCCACGCCGGGCACGCCCTTGAGGGCAGCGTTGACTTGGTTGGACACCTGGTTGATGGTGCTCAGGTTCTGGCCGTACACCTTCACGCCCACGTCGGTGCGGATGCCGGTGCTCAGCATGTTGATGCGGTTGATGATGGGCTGGGTCCAACCGTTGACCACGCCCGGAATCTGCAGCTTGCCGTTCATCTCCTCAATGAGCTTCGCTTTGGTCATGCCCTCGCGCCACTGGTCGCGGGGCTTGAGCAGGATGATGGTTTCAATCATGTTGATGGGCGAGTTGTCGGTAGCCGTACTGGCCCGCCCCGCCTTGCCGAGCACGCTGAGCACCTCGGGGACCTGCATGATGATTTTGTCCTGCACCTGCAGGATGCGCTTCATCTCCGTGTTCGACACGTCGGGCTGGGCCACGGGCATGAACAGGATGGAGCCCTCGTTGAGCGGGGGCATGAACTCGGTGCCCAGACTCATCACCAATGGGATACTGACCAGCAAAGCCAGGATGTTGATGGCCAGCGTGGTTTTGCGCCAGCGCATCACCCAGTGGAGCATCGGCGAGTAGATGCGCTCTAGGAAGCGGTTGAGCGGGTTTTGGTCCTCGGTTTTGAACTTGCCCTTTAAAAAAAAGGAGATGAGCACCGGGGCCAGCGTCACGGCCAGGATGGCGTCGATAATCAGAATGAAGCTCTTGGTCCAGGCCAGCGGGTGAAAGAGCTTGCCCTCCTGCCCGGTGAGCAGGAACACCGGAAAAAAGGAGGTGACGATGATGATGGTGGAGAAGAAGATGCCCCGCGACACCTGCTTGCTGGAGGACTCGATGATTTCGAGTCGTTTGGTGTTGTCCATATTAGGTCGGAGTTGAGGTGGAAGGGGCACTGGCCGAAGGCGATGGGCAGGCGGGGCCAGGGGCCGGAGAGTCGGTGCCCGAGGGGCCGCTCGCCGCCTCCCCGGCCTGGTACTCGGCCAGGTTGCGGTAGGCGTTTTCAGTCATCACGATGCCGTTGTCGACGATGACGCCGATGGCCAGGGCAATGCCGGTGAGCGACATGATGTTGGAGGAGATGTCGAAGGCGTTGAGCAGAATGAAGCTCGTGGCAATGGTAATCGGAATCTGAATCAGGATGCTCAGCGCGCTGCGCCAGTGAAACAGAAACAGCAGCACGACCAGCGATACCACTACCATCTCTTCAATGAGCGTGTGCTTGATGGAGTCCACCGAGTCCTGAATAAGCCCGCTGCGGTCGTACACCAGCTGAAACGAGACGCCGGGGGGCAGGCCGGCGCGGATTTGCTCCATCTTGGCCTTCACCCGCGTGATCATGGCGTCGGCGTTTTCGCCGTAGCGCATCACCACAATGCCGCCCACGGCCTCGCCCTCGCCATTCAGGTCCATAATGCCCAGGCGGGCCTCGCCCGTCATCTGCACCGTGGCCACGTCCTTGATGCGCACCGGCGTCGTGCCTTTGGTAATAACCGGCACGTTTTCCAGCGTGGCCATACCCTGGATGTAGCCCGTGGTTTTAATGATGTAGCCCACGCCCGCCTGCTCGAATTTGCGGCCCCCGGCCTCGTTGTTGTTGCTGCGCACGGCGGCCAGCACCTGCGGCAACGTGAGGCCGTAGTAAGTCATCTTAGTGGGGTCCACCGTGACTTGGTACTGCTTCTGGAAGCCGCCGAAGGAGGCCACCTCGCTCACGCCGGGCACGTTTTGCAGGCCAAACTTGACGTACCAGTCCTGCAGGGCGCGCTGCTCGCCCAAATCTAGGCCGGGCGCTTTCAAAGTGTACCAGAGCACGTGGCCTACGCCGGTGCCGTCGGGGCCCAGCGTGGGCGTGACGCCGGCGGGCAGCAGGCGCTGGGCGTAGTTGAGGCGCTCGAGCACCTGCTGACGAGCCCAGTAGATGTCGGCGGCGTCCTCGAAGATCAGGAACACGAAGCTCATGCCGAACATGGACGTGCCACGCACCGACTTGACCTTAGGCAGGCCCTGCATATTGGTCACCAGCGGGTAGGTCACCTGGTCCTCCATGATTTGGGGGCTGCGGCCCATCCATTCGGTGAAGACAATGACCTGGTTTTCGGACAGGTCGGGGATGGCGTCGATTTTGCTTTCGCGCACCGAGTACGCCCCCCATACGAACAACCCAGCGGCGAGCAGCAGCACGAGGTAGCGGTTCCGCAGGGATAGGGAAATGAGTCGCTCAATCATAATCTGATTAGCAGCAAGAAGGATGGGTGGGCACGGCCGCGCCGGAAACCCCGGGTGGGGACATCAGCGGGCCAGACAGCCGGGATAGGGGCCCAGCCGCTCTACCACGGGCAAGCCCAAAAGCCCCGCAGCCAACTGGCCGGGGGAAGCGAGTAGCAACCCGAACGCTAAATCAAAAAGGCGTGCCCGCGCACGTAGGCGGGGCACTCGGGCGGGGGCGCGGCGTGCGCCAGCAGGCGGGTGGCCGGCTCATCGACGGGGTACGCTAGCTGGGTTAGCTGCCAGACCACTGGCAACAGGGCCGGGGTGGGGGCCACCTCGGGCGCCTGCAGCTGGAAATGGGTCGCCGTCAGCTGCAGGTCCTGGGCCGCGCTGACGACTTCCTGATCGTGGCAGCAGCCGCAGTCCGGCGCGCCGGTATCTTGGCAGCAGCAGTGCTTATCCGCGTCGGGGGTGACCGTTACCGCCGTCAGGGCCTGCCCACAGAAGTGCATGCTGTAGACCAGCCCAGGGCTGGACAGCAGGTAGCTAAAGAGCAGAAACAGGCTGACGTAGCGTTTCACAAAGAGAGCAGACTGGGATGGTCCCGGCGTATCCGCAAAGTTACGGGCTGGGTAAGCGGGGAGTTTTATAGAATCCGGTTTAGAACTTATACAATTTCGTAACCATGCTCCCCATAGATTAGGCCCCCATGAGCAGGTAATATGTCACCTGTGTCGTGGGGTGCTTAACAGTACATTTAGTAGAACGCCAGCTGAGTCACAAGCTTAACCAACCAGTAGAAAGTCTTCCAGTCGGGTGGTATACTGCGGCGTGCGCCACTGCGCTTGCCCGGCCCAGGGAGCGACGTGCTGGCCGGGCGCTAGGGCCGTGGCGGCGAGCTGCACCGTGCCTTGGCCAAAGCGGCGGTTCAGAGCGTCCAGCTCGGCCATCAGGCGAAGGCGCTTTTCCGAGACGGGTGCGGCCTCAAACAAGGTCAGTTGGGTTTGCCCGGCGGGCTCCAGCCCGTCGAGGATTACGCCGGCCTTGGTGTAGCGCATCCCCGGCTGCCAGAGTTTTTTCAGCGCGGCCCGGGCGTAGCGCACCAACTCCACCGTGTCGTTGGTCGCCACCGGCAGCGTGAACAGGGTGGAGCAGGAATAGGGTGGGGGCTCGGTTCCAAAGCGGCTCTTACTCAGGAACACCGTCATGGTATGCGCGGCATCGCCTTGCCGGCGTAGCTTCTCGGCTGCCCGGGAAGCAAACGCACTCACGGCTCCCAATACGTCGGGAAACGCACTTAGCGGCTTGCCGAACGTGCGCGAGCAGCACAGGCTGCGGCGCGCGAGCGTGCCGTCTTCGCTCGGGGCCAAGCCCAGGCAGGGATAGCCCTGCAACTCCCGCACGAGGCGGGCGCCGACGACTCCCCCCAGGTGCTGGCGGGCGAAAGCCTCGGAGCAGCCAGCCAGACCCGCCGCCGTGGTGATGCCGGCCGCGTAGAGCTTTTGGGCGTATTGGCGGCCGATGCCCCACACGTCCTCTACCGCTACCTGGGCCAGGGCCCAGCGCTGGCGCTCGTCGGTGTCGAGGTAGCACACGCCACCCATGTCCGGGTTCTTCTTGGCTAGGCGGTTGGCCAGCTTAGCCAGGGTCTTGGTGGGGGCCACGCCCACGCAGGTGGGGATGCCCGTGCGGGCCAGCACGTTCGCCCGGATGGTGCGGGCGAACGACTCCAGGCTGTCGACCACAAAGCGCTCCAGCCCTTGCAGGTCCAGGAAAGCCTCGTCGATGGAGTAGATCTCCACCTCGGGCACCACCTGACCTAGATACCACATCACCCGCCGGGACATATCCCCGTAGAGGGCATAGTTGGAGGAGAAGACGGCCACGTCGTGCTGCAGCAGCAGGGGCTTGACCTGGAAGTAAGGGTCGCCCATCTGCAGGCCCAGGGCCTTGGCCTCCGAACTGCGTGAAATAAGGCACCCGTCGTTGTTGGATAAGACCACCACGGGCCGGCCCTCCAGGCGGGGCTGGAAGACCCGCTCGCAGGACACGTAAAAGTTGTTGCAGTCGACCAATCCGAACATACGCTAGTCGCGGGTGCGCAGTAAGGCCGACAATTTGCCCGGCACCAGCTCGTGCAAGACGTGGGTGACCACGCCCCAGATTTGCACCTGGTCCGCGTCGTGAATCTGCCAGGGTTCATAGGCCGGGTTCTCGGGCTTAAGCCACCAGGTGCCGTGCTCGCACACTAAGCGCTTGACCGTGCATTCGCCCTCCACCACGGCCACCACGATGTGGTTATGGTCGGCTTCGAGCTGCTTGTCCACGGCCAGCAGATCCCCGGCGTGGATCTCGGCCCCGCTCATGCTCTCCCCGATCACGCGCACCAGGTACGTCGCGTCGGGGTGGCGCAGCAAGAGGCGGTTCAGATCAAAGGTCTCGTCCACGTGGTCCGAGGCCGGGGAGGGGAAGCCCGCCGAGACCTGGCAGCTGAACAGGGGTAGCAGAAACGAGGTGTCCGAGTCGGGGACGGGCAGCAGTTCAACAGCACGCATAGGGGGAGGAGGGAAGAGCACGGCCCCTAAGATACGTATTACTAATAGGATTAGTATAAAAATTGCTAAAAAATGTAGTGAAAGAAGTTACATAAGCAGGGCCAAATCACCAGTCCATGCCTCGGTCACCCTATAAAAGGACCGTTTCCGTAGACTCAAATAACGATCGGGTAGGATTCGTAAAATGGCTATCAAGGCCGATAAAAAGTCTCGAATTGTTGTCTCATGAATCAATGTGTCAGCATCTTAGGATTTACTGACTTTTTAAGACTAAGCCATGATTTGAGGCTACGCGCGGGTGTCCACTCAGCAGCAACAGCTGCACCTACAACTCGATGCCCTCCGTGCCTACGGTAATAGGTCGAGTCGGTACTTGCGCACGAATAAATGCTCTGACAGTCTGAACATGATATAGCCCGCCAGTGTATAATTTTTCTGTATGCTTTGACTAGTTACGCTTCAAACTCGCAGCTTACCTGCAGCAGCCTGAAAGGTAGCCACGTAATCGCTATTTAGCCTATTAAGCTCTTCTAATATAGATGACTTACTAAAGTCCTGTCTGTTGCGCGAAACAAATAGCTTTGGGGCATCGGCCGGTAGCTCACGCATTGCGGCTAATACACAAGCATAAATGAGCGCGTCTTGTACTTGCAACCCGTGTCGTTCGGCTAACTCCTGCGCTTCTGCTACACTAGTTGGCGTAAGGGCCGGACCGGGAGCTTCTTCTATAAGTTCGGCTACTATTGAGTAGAGCCGTTGTGTTTGAGTACGCGTACGTTCAGCCAGCAATGTGGTTAGTGTCCGTTTAAACGCATCCATTGCATCGGCATCGCTGTCATCTTCCCGTAGATGCTGCTCAATCTGTGTAAGCACATATTGCTCATACTGGGCTCGCTCACTTTTCAACGGTCGTAATCGCTGAAAAGCCTCACTTAACGCGTAGTGAGGCACATAAAGCGTATAAGGTGGTGGAGTGCTTCGTGCCTGTTGTCGGATGCGCTCGCAATAGTTGTACTCCTGCTGGCGCAGTGCCAACTCCAGTACGAAGTTAGTCTCCAGAAAAACGTGCATTATCCTACTTCTGCCTCCAAGTGAATATACCCCTTATAGATTAGGGGATGCAACCCTGTTGTTACCAACCACTGTTGCCCAGGCATTTCTAACAAGGTAGTGGCAGGCTTAAAGATGATCGAGCTGAGCCAAGAATAAATCAGCAACTCAAACTCGCGACCACCAAGGGTAATCAGTGGCACTTTAGTTAAGTCGACATACCGCTCCAGCAGGGTGGCAGTGTCGCCTTCATAGGTTGGCTCCATCGCAAGCGGAGGCCACAGCCAGAACTTTTGCGTGCTAATGAATAAGAAGTAGCTACTGGAAACAGTAGCTGTCACTTGCTCCCTTATCACTTGAGCCACGCCAACTATATCAGCCCTACTGGACTTTTTGGCTTCAATGATTAGCTGTGTAGTACCATCCTCAGACTTCACAAGCAAATCCGCCCGCAAGCGAGAAGTTGAAGTATACATAGACTATAAAGCAAGCCAAGCGTAGACTGAAAGTGACTGTTTTCACAAATATACGTGCTTGATATACTACGGGGTCAGTTGTTTTGGGTTGATACACTCAGTCTGTGTCATTTTTGTAAGGCTCAATTACCAGCCGTTGAAGGCTGGATGAGGTATCTGCGATTCAGGTATTATGCTAGGTTTATTACTGATGATATTTAATGGCTTTAGGCTACTAGCTGCAGCATTTGTACGCCTTAATCCATTTACTATTAGGAGTAGTACAAGCATAGCTGAACAGATAGATCTGTCTTAAACAATTTAACAATTAAGCTAAAATTGTAATTAGCTAAGTGATTTATCGTCGCTTTAACGGCTATCTTGTGTATTATATGCATGCTCAAATACTTAGTAGATGCCAAAGACCGTACTTGCTTCGCACATTGTGGGAGAACGAGGCGTCAATGCCTTCGAGAATTATTGTAATCGCCATCAGCCCTATATAATCTGGCGCGAGACGACTAAAAACGACTTTGGCATTGATGGTGAAGTCGAGCTGACGGAAATCACCGCTGATGGTAAGACCCGTCCCATTTCACAGACGCTGAAGGTCCAGATTAAATCAACCCAATCGGAAAAAAGCTACATGCAGGATGAGACTGCAGAAAGCTTTTCATTCTACCCGAAGGATGCAGATTTAGACTACTGGCGCAGCTACCGACAATATGGGTACGAGGTGCTATTGGTCGTATTTGACGGGCGTAAAGGAGAAGAAAAACTGTATTGCAAGCTAGTAAGCGGGGTAGACGAGGTCCGCTTGCAAAAGATGGGAAAACGCAAGACTAATCCTATCGTGTTCTCCAAAACCGACAACTTGTTGGTGGCTGGCCAACATGGGTTTGATGTGAAGTACCGCGCTTCGTTTGCCGGCCGGGTCGATTACACGGCGACGGAAGTCCTAGATACGAATATGTGGCCCTTCCGCTCAGTGCCCCGCCAGCTGTTTACGTATCCAACCCACTACAAAAGCAAGAAGGATATCTTCAAGAACATCACCAACGACGAAGCTCCTTATTTTATCATCAATAATTCGCTGGTCTATACTTTTGTGCCATTGGAAAAGACGTTCCAGAAGTTCTTCGTGCACGTAATTTCCGAGGGGCAGAAGCGCACCGAGTATCTGTTCCGAGATGTGGTGGATTCGGCCGTGCTACGTAGTCACTATGTGGAGCTGCTCAACGAGTACATCCGCGACTTTATGGGCAAGCGCGGGTTGAAGTTTCAGCGGGACTTTCGGCGCTATTACTTCACACTGCGTGAGCCTGAAGTGGAACGAATGGCCAGTTACACCTCGCGCGTACACCGTAAGAAGATTGAAAAAACAGTGGTGAAATACTATGAATACGCTGCTGATAAATTCTACCGCCACGCAGCCGTCAGCTTACAGCCGCTCTTTGTAGAGGACCGAGTGTTGCTCGTGGTGAGCCCTAAGTACCTTTTTACTTTGGACCGCACGACGCCACTCCCGGGCGACAAAATCACGCGCTATACCAATTATCTCAACGCACGAGTGTGGAACGATGGCGTGCTGAGTCAACTGCATTTCTGGCACGATTTCCTGGCTCGTAGCGGCAGTGAAATCACGATTTTCGACGGGACGGCTGTCAATCAGGCTTCAATTACCCTAGGCAACGCAGTCAACTTCGATGTGCCGTTTGGCATTCCGCTCGAAGGGGAGAAAATGTCGCTCCGCCAGAAGGGGCGCCCGGCGGCTACCCCTCGCCCCCAGCTAACCTTACCCGGCTTATTCGACTAACTATGCTGCCCAAACCTGAACTACTGAGCGAACCTCTGTTAGAATTTGGCGACGACCGCCAGAGCCAAGACCCCAAGCAAGGCATTACTATTGGTGGCTTTTTCTCGACTAGCAACAAAACCCATCGCTCTGAAATTCACTATGCGTTGCTAGGTACACAGCACGGCATTGAGAAGGCACAGGAGTGGATTAAGCAATTTGAGGGCACTATAGAAGCCTCGGACAGCCCCGTAAAAATCAAGTTGGGCGGCAAAATTACGGATGGGCAGGTTGTCGATTATGATGACGACGAGAGTTTGCTATTCGGAAAAAATCCGCTGGGGGATGAGTTGGCAGATGAGGAAGAAATAAAGGACGATGAGGGGAGCGAGTCAACAGAAGCCGAGGAAGTTTTTAAGAACAAGCGCTTAAACCCTGACTTTCCTGGTTTTAATAAAGAGTCAGTTTTTCAGTGTGCGTTCATCAACGATGAAGCCAACAATAAGGCCGTACGGGAAACCCGCATTCAGGAGATACTGACGGAGCCAGACCGGACCCTATTTGATCGGACCGTAGCTATTTGTGATCTCTACCGTGAGGCGTATGTTGACCTGTTAGAAAACAGCCTGTCACTTCCCAACATCTGCTTTATTGTCATCCCCTCTACAGTATTTAAGAAGCTGTCCTCCATTCCTTTCAAAGGCAATCTATTTTTTAACCTGCGTCGGTATCTGAAGGCCCAGTTGATTTCGCTGCCTAACGCCATTCCGGTACAAATCATCCTGGAAGATACTATTCTGGGCAAGAAAAAGTCGATGCAAGACCTGTCAATGCAGGCCTGGAATTTCGTAGTGGCCAACTACTACAAAAATGTTGGTACGCCTTGGACGCTAACTTTAAAAGACAAGCATACATGCTTTATTGGCATTAGCTTCCACAAGGTGCTGAACGCGGAGAACAACCTAGTCCGGTCCAGCATTGCCCAAGCGTTTAACTACGAGGGAAAAGGTATCGTCTTTATTGGTAAGATGTTCAAGTGGGATGCCGACGAACATAACACGCCAGCCCCACACCTAAGTTACGACTACGCTAAGGAGCTGATTCAGGACATTGTGCAGAAGTACAAGAAGTTCAATCAGAATGTGGCCCCTAATCGGGTAGTGATTCACAAAACCACGGACTTCTGGAATTCAGCTACGCATCCCGATTATGCCGAAGTAGAGGGGCTAAAAGATGGTATTCGGGCTGCTTTGGATGAGCACGTCAATATTGACCTCGTGACAGTAAAAAGCTCCTCGATAAAACTGCTCCGCCGGCGCGGCAAGTACCCGGTAATGCGCGGCACCCTACTGCCTCTAGACCGTCAAACGGGTGTATTATACACCACCGGCTACGTGCCTTACTATGAAACCTTTCCGGGCCAGCATATACCGCACCCACTGGAAATATCCATCTTTGAGGGTGAGTCCACTTTGCGCCGTGTGGCTGACGAAATTATGGCGCTTACAAAGCTTAACTTCAACAACTGCAATTTTTTCGATAGTCTGCCTATCACGCTTCGTTTTGCACAAAAAGTAGGCGAAATTATTCAGTATGCTGAAGAAGATGCAACCTTGCCTGATAAATACTATTTCTATATGTAGCTATAGTTAGGAGACAGCAATTGTTATGATGGCTGATTATTAACCACCAAGTTGTTTCACGGGTGGACAAGGTTGCTACTCTTACTACATTACCCGATTAACTTCGCTTCGATCCATTTTAGAGTTTTAGGCGTTCCATACTATTTCGTCAATCGTTAACTGATTCTATGGCTTCATTGAAAGCCATAGAATGGGCCAGCCCATCTTTGGCTTAATCTGATCACTGAGGATTTACCGTTTTACTGCTTAAGGGCAAGGCTACCTAAAGTAGTTTGACTTGCCGCTGTTAGGCAATGCATTTACATTGGCGGCCCCAGCCCCGTAGTCGCGGCAGCTGCTCCTTGCCTAATTGCGTGCAGGTCTTGTATTTGGCGCACCAGCCGGTTACTAAGAGGACTGGGCCTCGAAATACCTGTTCATTCCAGCAAATAAGTAGTCGTTAGTACGCATCTCTTCGAGCTGCTGTAATACTTCTGCTTTTAGCGTTTCATCCGAAAGGTTTGGAAGCGAGCGTTTTAACACCCGATAGATTTTGTAGGTCTTATAGCGGTAGTTTCTGAGTTCGACCCTGTTCAGGCCATAATAGTCCTCGGCTGCTTTCACATGCTCCGCATATTCTGCTTTGGCGGGAACAACCTTAACTTCTCTGGTGAGCTCATCTGCCTCGTAGGCAAAGTACTCCCGCGGATCATCGAAGTAAGGGTTGAGTAAGAAAGCTTTCTCCCTCTGATGTTCAGCCAGATACGATGCTAGGGTATACTCGGCGTCCACGGCGAGGGGATCCGGAGATAGACGGCCGGCCAACTGCTCAATTTCCGCGTCCGTGGTCGTCGCGGAAATGGCGGGGCCCGGAAAAAGAGCATTCCCAGCAATAGGGAAGTTATCACTCTTGTAAACCTGATTGCAGATCTGGCAGGCGTACAAGTAGTTGTCGTAGGTATACGCCAGCCACCAGTATACACTCTTGGGCCGGTAGTGTTCCACGTCCCCGTGGGCAACAATTTCCGTGTTCGCTTCGCAGTACGCGCATTTCCCCCCACTCTCTTTTTTGAGCTGCGTCTTGGCCGTTTTCCAGAAGGCCGACTGGAAGGTAAGCTCCGTAATCGCCCCCCGCAGCAGATCACGGTACGCCAGCAGCAGCTCCTTATCCTTTAACCCTTTTTTGGGCGCGCGAAATTTCGGACTAACGGCCTGCGCACTCCGTTCCCGTTGGAGGGGGATCATGCTTGCTGGGCCTTCAAATTCTGCTCAATCCGCTGCAAGAGATCCATTTCCGGATCGCTTACCAGTGGAGTATTGCGCTGGGGCAGCTCCTGTACGAGTTTTTCCTTCACTTTCGTGAGTTGCTTTTTCTCGGGAGCCGTTAAGCTGCGCCCTTTGGCTTTCAAGCGGGCGTACTGGTCTTTAGTTGCCTCTACTTCCAGGCTCTCGTCCGTTGTTAACCCAAACATAGGCGACATGAGCAGTTGGTTGACCAACAAGGTTTTGGGTGAGCCAATGAAAGGTATCAGTTCAACGATCTGCTGCGCATTTCGCTTCAAGGCATATAGCTCGCCTTCCCCAGCCTGTTGCGCGGTGAGGGGGGAATGGGTCGTGGCGATGACTTGAAAATTAGGCAGCTTCTCACTGATGAAGTCGTAGAGATTCCGTTGCCACTTCGGGTGCAGGTGCAGATCAATTTCATCAATGAGCAGCAGCCCCCGAGCATGTAACGGGTTTTTGCGGTCCTTGAAGGTCTCCGTAATCCGGTAGAGCAAGTCGCCAATCCAGGCGGCCATATTCTGATAGCCGTCACTGAGTTGCTCCAGCGGGATCAGGCCATCGATGGTTTTGAAGATGACCTGCTTTTTGTTTTTGTCAATGGCGTGAAATGTGATGCCCGGTAAAAAGCCATTCAGTGCTTCTTTGATCACGGCCAGGCCACTTTCTCCCGCCCGGTAATCGAGGTCCAGCACCCAGGACGTTAAGGGGTTTAACGCCGCGCCCCCATCAAAGAGATTGCGAATGTTTCCGGAGCGGTTCCCGTAACTACTGGCTTGGGAGCTGTTAGTAAAGGAGTCACTGGATAGCCGCCGGCTGGCCCCATACGCGACCACAAAGTAGTTCCGTTCGGCATTCTCAATGGCCCCATCAATGAGATGCAGGTCTTCCAAGTTATTGGCGATCAGGTTCGTTAAGGTATCACCCCGTTTGATCTTCAGGGATATCTCTCTCTCCTCGCCCTTTTTAGTGGTCAGCCAAGCCGTAATACTGCAGTTGGGTTGCTGCAGCGTGATCCAGCTATCCGTGTTGCCGACGATCTCGCCCAAGGCGTTGCTGCCACAAGTGATTAAGGCAATCGCTTTCAGTAGATTGCTTTTTCCCGTGCCGTTCTCTCCCAACACAAGGGTCCATTGTCGATTGCTGGCCTTCTTCGTCTCAAAGGAGATTTCGAAGTCCGACAGGCACTTGAAGTTCTTAAGTACTAGCTTTTTGAGGAACATGATAGCAGTGGGCGAGGAATGCCTGGAATGAGCCAATAGACCCTAGTGCAATCAAGTATGATGCACCTAAAGGCAACTGAATGGGACAGGAGGCCTTTACCTAACCTTGTAGCCTTTCAACGAATATACACGATTGATCGATGCGCGTTGCGTTTGGTGCAGCAGGGAAGGCGAGCGTAGCAAAGAGTGAAAGGGAGCCTTTATACGCTCAGGGTATGTACCTTTTACCCATTAATAATCAAAGGAGAGCAAATCTTACTACATGCCTAAGCGCTTAGTTATTTTGTGTGATGGAACGTGGAACCGGGCGGAGAACATGGACCGGCGCAAACGGAAGCCAACTAACATCATGAAGCTGGTCCGGGCCATCAAGCCGCTAGCGGAAGATGGGACTGTACAAGTAACCTACTATGATAAAGGGGTGGGTAACCATTGGGGAGTCGACCGCTTTTTAGGGGGTGGTTTAGGCCTCGGGCTGTCCGATAATGTAATTGAAGCGTATCGCTTCCTAGTCTATAACTATGAGCCGGGAGATGCGATCTTTCTCTTTGGCTTTAGTAGAGGCGCCTATACGGTACGCAGCTTAGCCGGTCTGATTCAACACCTGGGTTTACTGCCCAAGCAAGAAGACTTCTTTGTTCCCGAAGCCTATGCGCTCTATCGTCAGCGTCCGGAGAATGGGAAGCGCCAGGAAGAGTGGCAGCGGGAAGCAGCTGATTTCAAAATGAGGCATACGACCCGGTTAATTAACATTCATTTTATTGGGGTTTGGGATACCGTCGGGGCTCTGGGAGTGCCGCTGAGCCTGTTCAGCGTTTTCAATCGTCGCCACTATCGGTTTCATGACCACAGCCTGTGCCCCTGTATCCAGCACGCGTATCAAGCCTTGGCAGTGGACGAGCACAGAAAAACCTTTCGGCCGACGCTATGGGAAAATGTTGTCGCTGGTCAAATTCTGGAGCAACGCTGGTTCAGCGGGGTCCATACTAATGTGGGGGGAGGGTACGAAAAAGATGGCTTAGCGAACATTACGCTCCATTGGTTGAAGTCGAAGGCCGGAGACCTCGGCCTAGAGATAGATGAAGCCTTCCTGAAGTATTATAAACCTTGGTTCGGGGATGAGCTTCGGACGTCGATGACTTGGTACTACCGATTGTTGGGTAAACACGTTCGACCCATTGGCCTAGGAGCAGGCAGTAATGAGATGATCGATGACAGCGTCCTCAAGCGAATGCAGCATCTGTCAGGCTATAAGCCAGTAAATGTGCTGGAGGCGTTGAGTAGGTCAACAGCTAATCGATAGCGTTTAGCAGGAGTTTACCCGTCGTAGCGGTCATTAGCTAGCAGCTTAGTGCTAAGCAGACAATTACAGATGGCTGTATAGGTGGTGTTTTTAAAGCTTGATTAACAAAATGGCATGTTCAATTTCGAGAACCTAGATCAAAAAACGCGGCAGTATATGCTCCTTGAAGCGCAGGAAGCGATCCGAACCAGTCAACTTAATTACAGCCAGCGATTTACTGAGCAGGGTATTGAACGATATCCTCAGCTACTGTTGGAAGCCATCCAGAGTGGCAATGAGCGGACCTTGGCAGCTGCTTTGAAACAGCAGGAGTGCTTCAACTCGCACGAAAAACACGGGGCGGTAGTGCGGAAGGTGCCCGAAAACGCGGAATTAACCTTTGCGGAAGGAGAATTCAATAACTTTTACATGCGGGGGGTTTGTCACCGGGCCTTTGGGGAAGGACATATGGTGGAGATATATAGGGCCAAAGCAGCGAGCTCTCCTCGCGTCGCCTCAAACTTGATAGAAGGCAATCTCGAAGATCCTCGACGAGTTTTGTTGCTCATCAAGAACAGCTTGGATGGCAGTAAAAGAGGAAGTGGTATGCCTGCTGGGTCCAACTCTGGCCTCAGTGTCCGTTTAACTGTAGTCCCAGTGCAGAAGTGATGTTTCAAGTAATTATAGCTCATTTATGATCAATTGAGGCCTTAAGTAATCACTACCGATAAGTAAGCACTTCAGTGTGATCGCCATTAAAGGTTAAGCTTACTAAATAAGCTTCATCAGTAAAGGGTTTATGGCTCAGCACTTCAAATGAAATTCTTATGAGCTTAGCCTATTTTACATCACCCGAACTATAATCTAGCAATCAAGAAGGACTACTGGATTAAACAAATACTGCCTTAACGCCATCAGCAGTGGCATGAAGGGTACATAGTCGTCCAGGTATTCCATCGTTTTCAAGTTTACGCATAAAGTAACGAGCCTGAGCAGAATCATGTGTCGCCAACATCACTTGAAATTTCTTCTCAGCAATATAATCTCTGAGAAGGTCAAAGACGCCGGAAGCATGAACTAAGTCATGATGCTGAGTAGGATCGTCAAGTAGCAATGCAGGCCATGGCATCCATTTATAATGCTGAGCAAGAGCCAACAAAAAAGTTAATTGCAAATCAGTAATTTGAGCTTCACTTGCAACGTGAGTCACACGAGTATTTTTTCCATGAAGGTTCACATTTACATCCGCATATTGCTTTTTATAATGACTATAACTATCTAAACTTGTATCGGAGAAACGTGGATCTACAACTATTCGCTTTAAAAGGCTGTTCCAAATAGGATTGATAGATTTAATTAGTTCATTGACTCTATCTAATTCGTGTGACAGCCGATTCGCAAAACTATTTAAAGTGGCTATTTTTTCATTAATTAACCCAAGTTTATCAACTAATTCATCTTTTATATTATTTAATCGAACGGTATACTCTGCTTCAATAAAATCTCCTTTTATAGTTTTTATACTCGATACAATACTCAAGTACTCCTCATAAGCACCCCACCTAGCTATTTCCCCATCAACATAGTTTAGGGTGTCAAAATATTCTTGAAATTTTGCCGCTCGGGTATCACAATCTGCAATTGCCTGATTAAGGCCATTATGATTTGGCTCACCTTTTAGTTGCAATGAAAACCAAATTGCCTTATACTCGCTGAGAGTAGTAGTAATATTCAATATTGTTTTTTCTGAAAAAACAATATTGCTAGCAGCTTCATAAAGCACATCTTGCTCCTCTTTTATTTCCTTCTTAATATATGCAATGTTAAGCTTAGCCTTCTCCACATCTAATGCACTAGCTTCAAGCTTACCGGATATCTCCTCATAGTATTCTAATGACACTTCAATAATCTCTACATCGTTCGCATTTACTAATTTAGTAAGCTGTTCTGTTAGAGAATGCAACCGATTAACATGGCTAGCCTTTTGTGTTTCTAAGGCTTCCCAGCGGCTTTCAAGTTTTGCTATTTGCTCAACTGAAGGCTCAGGCAGTGTATCAACTCTTTCGCGCTCTAGTGTTGCGATAGCATTCTCATTATCATTAATAGCATCTTGTAGTTGTTTTTCCGCAAGTTCAAGCGAACTAACACCTGGAAATACATTAGCTATTATATACTCAATATTATGAACAGATAATACAATGTTATCTTCAACATTTTTTAATAAAGTGCTTGCCTTAATGTATTCATTATTAGAATCATTAATATCCTTTGATATATTATTAATTTGGCTTTTTAGTTTGTCAATTTTACTAGCACTCTTTTGTAACTCAGGGTTGATAGAAGTCAATGCATTGTCCATCCGTCGGCGCAACTCTGTTGGCTCATAAACTTGCTCACAAACAGGGCACTGGCCTTTGTCAGAAGGTAAATTAGTAACTATTATACCTACGGCAGAACGAATAGAATCAACGGCTGAGTTTAAAGAATTAAAAACACGCTGTGCTTCCTCCAGTAAACTTTGCTGCTTCTCTTTTTTCTTAATAAATTCTCTTACAATATCTAATTTCGCATTATGGTCTGCAACTAGGCTTGGCCTTATATCACCTTTGAGTGTAGCGATGGTTTTATCATATTCTTTCCATTTCTCTAAAGAAGATTTTTGGTGCGATAATGAATTTTTCTTTTCAGCTAATGCAACACTCATCTTGAAAAAAGACTCATGTAGCGAATATAGATCAGAAAGTTTTTTGTACTCAATAAAGGCCAGTTTTACCTTTTCATTAGCTTCATCAATTGACCTTTTGACGTCTTCTACTTCCCATGTTGTATTATCAAGTTCAGCCCTTAAACTGAACACATATTGGCAATGCTCCCATCGATTGAGAGCATGATTATATGCCTGTTCTGCCAAACCTAGAAGTTCTGAAGCAGAACTTTGGCGTATTTTAAGCCTGTTAATAGTGCTATCTAATCTGTCTTTTGCTTCTACAAGAGATAGTGTTTCGCGCTTAATTGTTAATAAACTTTTAGTCAGCCTAAGATACTCATCAACCGTAGGTCGTAATGCGCTCAAAGAAATAGTTAAACTTTTATTATTTTCAACAACTCTATTCAATAAAGCAAGTACTTCATTTTTCTGGCTTTTCAACAAAAGTAAGTCATCAACAAATGAAAAAGCCGCACCATTTAATTGGTTGTTAACGGAGGATATTTGGTTAAATAAATCAGACGAGGATCTAAGCCGCCTTAGCTTATCAACGTTAACAAGTGAATCACGCTTGCTTAAAAGACTCAGCCATTTACTCAAATCTTCTTTTGCGTCTTCAACATCACGTGCGATAGAGTCACGGAGGAGGGTTGAAGCACGTTTAGCGCTAATTACTACTTTATTGGCTTGAGTTGCTTCACGTCCAATTGAAAGATAATCTAGCTGTTCGCCAGCTGAAGTACTTTGGGATTGAACAAACCACCCCTCAGCTCGCTGACTAAGCAAATGCGTTAACCTCAACAGATAAGGAACGTTTTCGAACGGTGTTGATGGGAATAACTGAGTCTGGTTACCTGTGAGTACAGGAGCGGAATCTTTAGATAGTGTTACCTCGCAGTATTTACCGGAATGAAAATCCAAACGCACATAAGCCTCATCACAGTTATCACGGATCAAGGGGCTTAAATCCTTCCCAAGTCTTTTGACAGCACCTGTAAGTGCCAGTTCAATTGCCTCAAATATCGATGTTTTACCCGTACCATTAGGCGCATAGAATACTGTAGCACCTTCGCTAATATCTATATTAACATCATCTGCAAAGCGACGTATGTTTCGGATTTTAATATTCTTGAGCTGCTCCATATTCCTTAAGAAATTTTAAACAGCACCTCAATTAATTCATGACCTGATTTTCCTGATAGCAAAGCAGTTTTCCAACGCTCCTGTTCACTGGAATCAAACCACTGATGCTGTTGAGAAACCTTCTCTAAAGCCAAACTCAGTGGGTCGATTATGCTATCAGTACTTCCATTGCCTACGACTGGCTCAATGAATGTTCTGCTTAAAAATTCTGGCACTGTTTCTCCTGGGCGAAAAATATATTTCCTGCATATTCTATCACTTGATTCAATATTCGTGCATTGTTCTATGGATAGATTCTCATCTTTTATAACTACAAACATATACAAGTCGCCATTTTCTGGCTCTAATAACTCATCCTTGATTAGTGCCGCCCAGCGCAAAGCATCTTTGAATTCATTATAATTATTAAGCACAAGAACTAATATGGTTCTCACCCCACCTATACCATCTATGTTGCGCCTCAGTCTTAAGACTGCCTTATCTAACAGCTCTTTCGCTGAGTCGAACTCAAACATATTTTGTTCATCATTACCAAGAGTTAAGAACCTATCACTAGCTAACGCAGTTATATTTTTAACTAGTAATTGCGATGTTATTTCATTAAAATTCGAATCACTCATTTTCAGTAAGGTTTCTGGCCGCCAAGCTTTTTTTCAGTTTACCATTCAGATACTCTTTAATATCAGCAATAATGCCCTGCCTAATTAATCTATTAACTGTGGGGTTATTTGTGACAAGTAATATTGGTTGACGAGGGCTAGCCATGCTACCTGCAAAGTCAGTATCATCAATTAAACTCTCCTGTAGTACAGTACTTGATGACGCGTCAATTCTTGATAATACAAGAATTTTTGAAGGCTCCTTTCCTATTAAAGCCGAAACGCCATCTTCTGTGATTTTGCGTACACGCCGAGTCTGGCCAAAAGGTCCGCTCCAATGACTTAACGCCTTAACACTGATCGTTAACTGTGTGTCAATAGTATCCCAGTTACTGTCTTTGTCTCCTATACAGATAACCACTACCATCAATAGAAGTATGCCATCAGCAACCATTGAAGTTGTTTTAGGTCCAAATCGGAGCTCTGCAGAGATATCTTCACCTTCCGCCTTGGGATGCAACATCGATTGACATAGTAACTTTTGCTTGTCTATATCTTTATCAAGTTCATCCTTCCAAAGCTGCCACCTATCTTCTACTGCATCGCGTAGTTCAGAAGAAGGCAGCTTTTCCAACTTGCGTAAAATGTGATTACCTATTAGTTCCCAAGACTTTTTGTGCATTTCGATAGAAAGCAGTTCAGCCTCAGCTTCAGAATCTCTCAACTTTTCTAAGACACGTTTATCAGAAGAAACATAACAGTCACTATCGTCCTGCACATGCAAAGCTTCACAATCATCCTCGCTAATACCTAATGTCTCGCCGACCAAATTCTTCGCTACAATACTCCAAGCACTTTTGTCGCTTACATGTGCAACTGCAGCAGGTTGAATATGTAGTAGCAACCTAATAATTGCCTTTGGTAGTGGACCACTAGAATGGTCTTTAGAATAATATTTAAGTATGCCTGCACCTGGAGGGCCCCAAAGGGTCGGTACTATACTTGAAGGATGCTCAATAAAACCAAACCTCCTATCATGTATACCTGAAACATTCCAACCACCTTCATCCTTTCTAAACTGCGTCCATGATACAGTAGAAGGGAGTAAATAAGAAAGCAAATCGAAGAGCAATGGTCTTGGAGTTACCGCACTAGTAAAACTTGAGTTCTCATCAATAAAGCTAACCAGCACCCGTAGAACATCAGTCGGTTTACTAAAGCATGTAGAGAGCTCTCTTTTTGTATCGGCATCAATCTCGTTTTCACCAAAACACTGCCTTACTTCAAACACACGTAAAGCGTTTAGTATATGAGCATGATCAACAAACCCACACCATGTTCTGAGCCAATCAAATATTTTTTTTGCCGTAGGGCTCGCTTGTTCTAAAGCCTGTAAACCCGCTGATGTGGTTGTGACCTTTATTTGCGTTTGACAAAGCTCATATAATTCTTTTAATGATAATCCTTCTTTGATATCAATACGCAAATCAGGGATTAATATCGAAAAGCTGCGCTTTAGCCTCTGAGTTGCAACTGCTGGATCTAGTAAGTAAGCGCCCAGCTTATGCATTGATTCATCTAAAGGAGATAAGTCCCTTAACATTCCCTGTCTCGGTCCTGAAGTATAGTTATCTCTTACTGGCTTGAAACCAGGCGTACAAAAGGAAGAGTTTTGCCGCTTTATTTGAATGTGCTGATAATGATCAGTTGATAGCTCAATAACAAGGTCATCCCACTTCTCAACTCCACCTTGTTCACTACCAATACTCAGGGAATGAGATCTGCCGCTAACGAATGAGGTTAGCATAGTAGAAACCAGATTTGCCGCTATAGCAAGCTCATACTTTTTAGTTTGTTCTAATCTGAGCTTCTTAAGCATAATACATAAGTCTAAAAATCCCGAATTTCCTATAATGATACTGTCAAAATTGCACCAATCTATGAATACATAATCCTGTAAACAAGTTTGCTTTGATAAGTCACTTAGAATTAAATGGATGTGTATAATAATTTCAAGATCCCTACTAGCTAAAAAACATTCATGTTGTGATCTAGTATAACTAATTTATTAGTTTCAACTTAGAGAAAGCAGTACTAAAAGCGCAATTAATTACCGTAATCTGATGTAACTCAGTACTAATTTATAAATCAATAAAGCCATTGTTTTTTGCAACGAACCCAATTTCATCATGAAATATTTTTATATATAGTTTATTCTTAGCAAAGTGTAATTATTATGGGCAAGTGCTGAGCTGCTGTTGCAGTCAAAGCTACTTTATTGGTCATGGGCAATAATAAAAAGGCCCACTGTCATAGTAGGCCTCTACGCTCGGTGCTAAGTGGCACACACCTAGGAATTGATAACATGATACTGGTTTGTATTATGCAGTTACTTTCACACAGGTTCTCCGCTATCATTTGGAGTGATTTGAGGTGTCTTAATTATGCCTAAAATATCGAACCAGTAATAAAACCCTGCCTATTATCTTTTTTGTAATCCTCTGTTCTTAACAATCTTTTAATACTTCATTTAGGACTATAACCCCAGTTCCTTAGCCGAGTTGTGCTGGCGCACATTATCAAGGCGGGTATAGCGGCGAATCATGGCGCTGGTCTTGTGCTTGGTCTGGTTCATGACCTTGGAGTCGTCGGCCCCGTTGAGCTTGGAGACGGTCACGAACGAGGCCCGCAGGGAGTGGGCCGTATAGCCCGGGCCCAGGTACTGCTGGGCAATCAGGTTGATGTACTTGGTCGTCATCCGCCGGGAGGTGACCTGTTGGTTTTTGCGCAGCGAGACAAACACGGGTCCTTCCGACCGACTAAGTACCCGCAGCCAGGCCTGTAGGGAGCGAATGGGGCACAGCGCCGGGTCGGGCGAGTAGAAGATAGCCTTTTCTTCGGCCTGGCCTAGCTGGTTGGTCTTGCTTTTGTCGAGCGAGACGACCAAGCCTTCCTCGTCGAAGGCTAAATCTTCGAGGTTCAGTGCTTCAAGTTCCGACCGGCGAAAAGCTCCGGTAAAGCCGAGCAAGAGCAAAGCCCGGTTGCGCAGCCCCGTGGGCGTTGAGACGTCGATGCTTTTAATCGTGCGCTTGAACGAGGCCAGCGAAAAGGCCGCCGCCTGCTTGATGCGGGTCTTTTTCTCGCGGGCAATGCCCTTGAGCAGCACTTTGATCTTTTTGTCCGCCGTGGGCGAGTCCAGGCCCGCCAATTCGTGGGCTTTGGCGATGGCGGCGGCGTGGCGCTGGATCGTGGCCACTTTCTTGCCGGCGTCCGCCAGCTCGGTCAGAAACCCGGCCAGCGCCTCGGCCGGGGCGGGCAAGAATTCCATGCCGTGCAGGGCGCACCACGTCGTGAAACGCTGCCAGTCCCCGGCGTACGCGCGGATGGTGTTGGCCGCCCCGCGCAACCCACTTTCGACGTAGCGGTGGGTGGAGTCGATGAGGTGGGCCGGCACCTGGGCAGTGGGTGCAGACGGGACGACGGGCAGGTTGCTCACGGTAGCTATATACTATTAGGAGTAAAACACCCAAAAATGGATGAGCTTTCTGCGTGCAAGATAAGGACTGATAACTTAATCTTATCAGTCCTTATCGCGGGTAGTTGATCAGGGCGTACGCATCAAACCTAGCGAAGGGCCTTTGCGGCGCTAGTGCCGTTTTACCATCAGCTAGAGCATTCAGGTTTTCGAACGCAGTAGGCTCTCACAAGCTAGAAAAGAAGTCTAGAATTTTTGCTGCGTACGCCCTGGTCCATACACGGGGATAAGCCAGTATTGGTGCAGCAGCTGATACCCTACGCTGCACCGGTTGGGATCAACAATTGGATTGGCCAGCAGGTGGTCTAAGTCTAGCAGGATCCCTGCCAGCAGCAACAAGGTGGCTCGCTTGAATAGTGACTGATAGAACAACCACGCAATAGCCATTGGAACAACCACAGGCAGCACCATATGTAACAGGAAAGCGCCGCTCATGCCAGTACTTTTGCCTATCTAGGAAAGCAACGCTAACTGTTTGCCCTTGCCACCATACGTATTAGAAGTTCGTGCTTACTGGCAAGGAAACTTGGACTTTCTCCCAAGAAATGGTGATTGCTCCTTCTTCGGTAGTAGTAGCATGTATCTCGTACTTAAGTCTTTCCTGGTGTTGATCAAGCGTTTTCGGCTTTACCTTTACCCGCAGAACGTCTTTTTTCTGATCATAGTCATCTGCCAGGTGTTGCTCATAATCTTTGTTCAGGATGATGGTCCACTCTTCTCTCCCCGGTATAGTGAATAAGGCATACGTACCTGCTGCCACTTCCTTTCCGTCAATTGTTACTGCCTTATCCAACTTGACAGCAGTTGCTTTGTGTGCCCCGGTCACCCATACTTGGTCAAATGCTACTAGTCCGCCCCAGATTGTCCGATCTTTCACACCCGGTGAGTGATAGGTAATGTGCACGTTGGCCTTGCCTATCTTTCCGTTGGTTTCTGACGGAATACTTTTCTTGATGGTATCTGGCTGAGATTCCGTAGAGGCAGAGATTTGTTCCTTATCATCTGCTTTTGTAGTCAGCTTGGCCTGGGTTTCATCTTCGTGTTGGCTGGGATTGTTACAGCTGACAGCTGCTACAACTGCCAAAGCACCTGCCAAGAGGTTTAAATAGGTTGTCTTCATTATTTGTTGATGGTTACCAAAATATTCTCCAGGTGAATGTCTGAAAGTTTTTTAAGGCGCTCGGTTAGAAAAGCTTTGTCCAAGTGTTCCAGCGAAGCGGTGTCAGACAGGGGTTCAAAATTT
>NZ_BMFN01000005.1:0-181645 GCF_014638675.1 Hymenobacter qilianensis | reverse complement strand
AGGCATCGTTCAGACCATAAGGCAATAAGGCAAAATAGATAACAGAGTTTACAGAGTTTGAGTAGGCCAGTTTTTTATCTTCTGACAGGTCAATCCTTTTGCCATTGACTTCACGGTAAAAGCCGTTGTTCTGCAGCACGTCCTTCACATGGCCAGAAGAATCTCTAAAAGCTCTTGTATATGTAAAAAAGCCATCATTTCTAAAAGCTGTATACTGCCTTTCTCGGAAGGTGAAGCTAACCAAGATTTTATCAAACAATTTGCCGCCGTGAGCTTTTATAGATAAGTCTACCACCTCCTGGGCTTTGCTTTTAGCCTTTATTGAAACGGGTATTTTATCGACTCCCTTCTGGCACGAAAGAACCGCGACGGCGTGTATTACAGCCAAAAAAATTTTACAACCTTGAAACCAATTATTTCTCATAAAACCAGCTAATCATTTTTTTATTTTTCTAAATTCCCTTTCCTGTTGCAAGGAGAAGGCACTGAAACATCGAAAATGTGACCCCTAGAAAACCATATTCATCCTTGACACCGAAAAAGCTTTTAAAGCAAGTTTCCCAAGTTGCCTCGCCTTTCTAATCCAAAATGTGCAGCATCCACAGGAAAGCATACAATCGCTATTGGTTGAGCCGAATGGCCATCCCATTCAAACTTCATTCGGTTTGAAAAATCTATACTACAATTCGTTGGGTCAAGACAGGTATCGAGACTGCTGGGGACAAGATGGTCCAAATCGTGTTTACGCGAGCAGCTATACCAAGAAATACCTATACCCAGTAGGCAGGTAAGAACGAGTTTCCTACTACCAACCTTTCGGACTGCTATTCCACCTTTGCTCATCTCTTGTAGCCTTGTCATCACCTGCCTGTTGTTCCAGTAACACTAGGGTGTCCCCTCGAGCTGCCGCTGCCTTTCCTGCCCCACGCTCCACAACTCGGCAATAGGAACCACGCCCCGCTTCGTTTTGCCCACGTTCTTCCCCTCCTTGGTGAAGAGAAACGGGTAACAGGCGATCTCTTGGCCCCCCGTCACTTTATTGATTTCTTGCTGCCAGCCTTTCCAGCGCAGACGGCGATAGTACCCCTGCAGGTCTCCCGAGAAGCAAAAGCGTAAAAACTCCGAGTAGGTCTTCTCCGTGGGTTCCCAACGGAAGGCATCGGGGGCGAAATAGAAGACTTTACCCAGCGATTCGGCGCCGAAGGCCCCGCCATTGAGGGCATAAAAGCCCCCGAGCACATCGTCGGCAATCAGCAGCATGCCCGCTGGCTTGCCTTGGTTCCACCCCATCAGGGTCCTATTCAGGGCCGGACGGCCCGAGCCCAGGATCCGGAGCCACCCGCCATCCACCAGCAGCCCCCCGGTTTCATAGATGATAGCACCCAGGGGCGAGCGCGTGGTGACTTGCGCCGCTAGCAAGGTGCTATCGGCCCGCGCCGGGGTTTTGGGCAACACCTGCACCGGGTTTTTAGCTTCGCGCAGCCACTGCGCAACGAGCGCCCACCCAGGCTCTTGCTGATTGAGTAGCTCCGCTAAGGGACGCGGGGCCGGGGTTTGAGCAGTGAGGCAAGCGCCAGTAGAGAGCAGCAGAACCAGACTAAGCCAGAAGCGAGAACTAGAGGGAGAAATACGGGCCACAAACTAAAAAGAAGGAAACGACCACCCAGCCAGCATCGGTCGTCTGCTAGGGATACGATATCGATAAGAGGGGATGGCCCGCCCGAGCGAAAAGCAAGGTAGGCGATACGTGTTCTCCTCTTCTCGCTTAGGCCGATCTAAAACTAGTGCTTCAAACTGGAAATGTGCTAATCTTGAGTGCCCAGAATGGTGCTAGGAGCTAATAATTATTCCAAGTCCACTCTTATAACTAACATTACGTCAAGAAATTATTCCGCGAAAATACTCGAGCACTGTCGCTGCTTTTAGTCTTCAAAAAATCAATTTACTTATCAGCTCGAGTTAAGTAGAATATCGTATCGGTGGGGTTCACCAATTGTAGCGTCTTGTATCCCTTTTTAGAGAATCGCACCAGAATATCAGGGCACTCAGGCACACAGCCACCAAATTCCCCTGTTACATCAAAGGCACCATGAGGATCCGAGTATTGTGGGTCATTTGAATCGAATGATCCCAACGCCATAATATGTGGATTGAAGGTTTCACAGCGGACTGAGTCGAGTGGAACCTTCGTCTGTTGATCGAGCACAACTCCACGAACATGCCGATATCCTTCACAACCAACTAAGCAAAGGGTAGCACAACAAGTCAAAAAGAAAAGAGTGCGGTGCTTCAGAAAGTAGAGCATAGCGTCGCGGCAGTATGATTTTTTAACTGGATCTAATGACACAAAAGGGTGTTTTGGCTGTCCTAAGGCCATGTTAATGGTCGTATAAGGTAAATTATGTAAATGACCATTTCTGAGACTGCACCATGCCTCCCAAGTGACGATGGTTCCTCCTTTTGTCTAGTTTACGGTTGCTAACCAGTAGCTGCCTCAGGACTCATACAGGCGGAAGCAGAGACTCGCGAGTACGATACTGCAAGCATAGACGGCGCTGAGTAGCATCGCCATCGAGCCCCTAAGCAGTAGAAAGTTGAGGAGCACGCCGCCGATTGCTATTGCGTTTAACAAGAGCTTAATGGCAAAGGCCGAGCGTAAGGTGTTCAGCAACCAGGCATGAGCCCACCAGCACGCCCCCAAGACCGGCAAGGAGAAGACCAAGCCAAACAGCAGGAATACGGGCCACGTTTCCCAGCCTCGGAGGCCTTCGCCTTGCACCACTCCCAGCAAGACCAGCAGGGTCGGGCCGAGCACGATGCTGGCGGCCCACCACTGGAGGGGATAGCTCGTATTAGGAGCTCTCCGTTTGGGAGGAGTACCAGCGGAGGCCGGCAAAGAGGGGGTTAGCATGGTAGCAACCAATAGATAGACCGACGAGGATAATAGTTTACTAAGCAAGAACCTCTGTTTTCTGGGGCTAGTCCTGTACTCGGCGGTAGAGATGCGCGCCTTCCTCGCCGGATAGGATCAGCACGTCCTTGTCCTTCAGGGCAAACGCAAACCGTCCCGCATAGTCTTCCTCGTACTGGATGCGGATACTGTCGCCTTGCAGCGTATAAGCATAGGATTGGAACTGGTCCGGATAATAAACCGAGTCCTGATTGATTTGAAAGGTGACATTTTCCTCGCCTTGAGCAACCCACATGCCCAACAACGGATTTGCCAACCTCGTCGCTGATGGCCGTCCGGTGGCTTCCTCGCTTGGCCTACTAAGGCCTTCTGGTCGGCCCACCTCTGATGGCTCGCGTGACTGGTCAGGCTGCTGCTCGGTATTCGACGTACAAGCGGCCAGTATTATAGCGAGTAGCGCCACAAGAACTGTTTTCATGAGGACGTGAATATATTCGTTACTAAAGAGGATACTCCGGCCCCGTCGTATGATGGCCATTATGGTAAGCGACAAAAACGAGATCTGGGAGAGCCTCGATAGAAGTGTCATGTAGAGAGAAAGTCCTGTTGCAACGTTCACGAAGAAGAGCCTGGACGCTGCTTTTTCAATCGATTGGCCCGGAATCGAGCGAGCTGCTTCGCCGTTGGCAGTTTCCAATACGCGACGTCAGCCAGCACCTTTTCTACTTCATCCTGATCTTCCCCCTCCTGCAGTTCTTGGCTGTACTTACTGCAAAGCATTTGACGCACTTGCGCCGCTTCTTTAAATACGTTGGGCTCAAAAGAATACAGGAGTGCCCACGCTAAGTCTTCGTCCTTATCTGCATACCGACTTCCCAAGCGGTCTAAACCCACGACGAGCTTGGTCAGGAAGGCGAGCGCCTGCAATGCTTCTTCTTCGGTGAATTCTTTCATAAAGGGGGGAAGTGGGTTTTCCCTTCAAGTAAGCAATAGATAAGGTAGCTTCAACCCTTCCCGTGTCCTAGAAAGGCCGTGGCTGTTGCAAAAGTCTAGCCCTCGCTGAAAACAGGGTGTTTGAACCACGAATCCCTTCCCACAAGCGGCGCTTACTTACGCCTTTTAGCCGCGAGGAGTCGCCCGGGCGACCCAGTAGATTTTCTCTGCAGGGTTTTACAACAGCCACGGCCCTCACGTTCACCAGCGAATCTCAGAAAGGAGTGCAGTAGCAGTCGAAGCCACAACGGCCGCTTCTCCACGGTAGAAATGGCTACCAGCCTTCTTCCTCAACTCCGCTGGCACCGCCCCGGCAGGCATGGCGTTAGCGCACCAAGCTCAGCTTGAGGCCAAATTCGGGCATGAAGTGAAGGGGGAAGCGATAAAACGTCACCTGGCCCGTGGTGGGCTCATAGCGCCCGCGCCGCTGATTGGCCACTCCGCCGCCCACGTAGGCATCCACCAAGCCGTGCCCGCCCAGGCGCCGCTGCAGGCCCCAGACGGCCGTTAGGGTCGAGTAGTCATAGCCCACCTGCCCGCCCCCCGGGCGGGAGCGGAAATAGTACCAGTGGCTGGTGGATTGCAGCCCCAAGTAGTTGCCGGTAAAGGGCCCATGGGCCCGCCCCTTGAGCCGGCGCTTCTCCTGGTTATAATAGCGCCGCAGGCCGAGCTCGCCGCCCAGCTCGTGCAAGCGCACCGCCGGCCCGTCGTAGAAGCGACCACCCCCGACGATGAAGCCGCTGAACCCATTCACGTACAGATTCCACCCAGGCCGCAGCACCCCTTCCGCCCCCAAGACCACCGGCACGGTCCAGCCCCCATAGCCGACCCAAGTGAAGCCGCGCGTCAGGCCCGTGCCCAGCTTGAGCAGCAGGGGCCGGGTAGCGGCCGCTGAGGGAGCGGTCCTCGCCGAATCGGGGGGAGCAACTTGGGCGGCGGCCGGAGCGGCCAGGGCGAGCAAGACGACCAGTCGGCCCAAGAAGATAGCTTGTGTCATAGAACAGGATACTTATATAGAAGTAGAGCTATAACTATGCCGTTGATTAAATATTGCTCGACGTGCGGGACCAGGGGGGGCGCCGCTTCCCTTCGCCTAGGGTTGGAGCCAGTACCTGCTGAAAGGCCTTTTGGTTAGCATAATGGCCATTATTGGACTTCACCCGATGCATTCAGCGTTTCCCTAGTAACAAAATGAACTGGATAAAAATAGGGTTTGGTATTGCTTCGCTGGCCGTAGGAACGAAGTGGTTCATCCATTTACTGACACCCGCTCAGCGAGCTCGACTGCGGGCAGATTGGTTCTTACCCAAGGATAATTATGTCAAAGAGATGTCTAACGCCACCGGCCTCATTATTTTAGGCATTGGCCTGATTATACTCGGTTTAACTGATTCAGAGTAGATAACTGGGTTGAGTCGTGTTAAAGAATACTGATTTGCACATACTTAAATCAGTATTCTTTAACATAAACGACCTTATACGACCTTATTAGCTGTTACTTAATGCGAGACCACCGTCTATAACCCAGGCGGCCAGCGGTGATGAGACCAATTACAAGCGGTGGGAGTACACTCAAGGTCAATAAAACAGGCCACCAAATGACCGCTACCCAAGCATAATAGAAGCCGAATCGCCCTAGTGTATACACCAAGTTTGTCGTGTAGTCCTCATTAGCTATCATATCCCCTACGGCACCAAGAGCACCTACTGTCAGCCAGAGAGCAAGGCCGATTAGAAACGAGTTACGTAGGGTTTTTACGGTCTGACGCATAGGCAGGCTTTAAAGTAGCACTGTGACGGGTAGAACGTCCTGCTCAAGCTACATTCTATTTCTAAACTCTGTCCCTTAACATAAAGTAAGTTATACCCGACACCTCGGAAAAGTAGTAGTTTGATTCCAGCGTAATGTGCGTTCTTGTTCTAGCACTTTAGCTGCCCAACTCTACGATGACCAAGACACCTGCCTGCCCATTAGTCGTTTACGGTGAAACCACCGGTGGACCCGTTTGTATATCCTCTCTGGAGGCCGCCAACCAGTGGGCAGGAAGTGACCATGAAGGGAGTTTATATGGGGCGGTGATAGAGAGCATAGGCACTGCGGCCTTCTTCCGCTTCAGCCAAGACTACGCTTTCTTCAACTCGGAGACGGGCAATTTTGCCCTTTTCAAATCTGATGAGGCCTTAGTGTTAGTCGAGATTGTTTCGCTCGAAGAAGACGCCGTTCTCCCCTGGAGGGGGATTGAGTTCAACATTCTACCCCAGACGCATGCTCCGGTGCAACTGCAGGGTCTTACCTGCTTCTTTGACTCCAGTCAGTCAATTCAAGCCCGTATTCTCCCTCAAGAATCAATCTATGCCATAGGGCATAGCAACGTCTGGAATACAGTGGTGCTGGAGTGCGACTACCAAGCCGTTTGTGAAGTCGTGTTTGAATCGGATACTATGCACTTAGCAGGCATTTGCTTTCTGAAGAAGGAAGCATAAGGATAGATTTTGGACGCACAGAATACAAGTTCTGGTAGATCTGATGGAAAATAAGGACTGATAAGCAGGGTCTTATCGATCTCTATACGGGAGGGTGTACAGTGGTTGAACGCTCCTTGAATATCTGTACAGCGTCAAAAGTCCGTACTGATAAGGCCAGGGTATCGGTACTTGTTGATTAATTGGCATTTTACAAAGGGACATTTTTTAAATGTCTAATATAGTTGGCCTCTAACTATGGCCTTTCTCACTCTGTTTCAGTGTCGATAAGCTTAGGGCTAGATCCCCTAAGACAGCGGGTTTACTTCATGTTTATACCCCTGTTTTTCATGCCCTTGCTTCCATTTAGTAGCAGCTAATGCCTTTTCTTGCCTGCAGTGATTGCCTCTGATAAGTACCTATTCTCATGGGTCACCCATGCATATCAAATTATTAGAATATAAAATAGCTAAGGCGTGAGTTGGTTTAGTAGCTTTACGAGTTGAGTTGAACTATGTCGTGCTACTATGCTGCCTTATTACCCTTTGTTACGATCCCTTTTTCCTAGTACACGACCTTTATCTCTCTTCTTATTGCCTCATCTATTTACGCCTTATCTGCGCCTACTCTTGCTGCTGGTCCTGCTGCATGTGGCAGGGACCACGCAGGCGCAACTACCTGCCGCGCCCCAGGTGGTAAGCGTCACCCCCACCCGCAATGCGACGTCGGTCGCGGTGAGCACTGATCTAACGATCACTTTTTCCCGGCCGATGCAGGCAACGACGGCCTCCGCGGCCGGATTGCGGGTGTATAGCGCCCAGCGCGGAGGCCTGCTCGAAGGCACGTACAGTGGTGGGGGCACGAGCGTTGTGGGGTTCACCCCCGCCCGCGCGCTGCGGGCCGGGGAAACACTCCAGGTAGCGATACCCAAAGCCGCCCAGGATGCTGGCGGCACCGCGTTGAGTCAAGCGTATAGCTACCAGTTTACCACCCGCACGGCACCTTCCGCGGGCACGTTTGCCTCCCCTGGCGTCCTGCCCCCTTCGGCCCCTTCTACCTATGGTATCACCTCGGCCGACTACAATGGCGATGGCTTCCTGGATCTGGCTAGTTGCAGCCAGGGCAGCACGAGCAAACTCCAGGTACGCTTCGGACAGGGCGACGGTACGTTTGGCAGCGCCGTTGACTACGCGATGGGCGCGTCCTATTATCTGACGTCGGCCGACCTGGACAACGACGGCGACCTGGATTTGGTAGTGGGCAACTATGGGCAGTTGGTAGTCATGCAAAACAATGGGAGCGGCGTATTCACAACGCTCCGCGGGTTTCCGACGGCCAGCGATGTGCGCACTATGGCGACGGCTGACTTTAATGGTGACGGTAACCTGGATATAGTAGTAGCCTGCGCCGCATCGGGCCTCGTATGGGTGCATTTCGGGCAGGGCGACGCTACCTTCACCATCACGGGGAGCACCTATTTCACCGTGAGCGCCCCGGTAGGGGTAGCGGTGGGGGACGTAGACGGTGATGGCGACTTGGATTACGTGACCGCCACTGCCCAGAGCAATCGGGCGTTTGTGCGCCTCAACGATGGCACGGGCACCTTTACGGCCGGGGCTACGCTGACCGTTGGATTCCAGCCTAACAGCATTGCCCTGGGCGACCTGAACGGCGACGGAGCGCTGGACGTGGTGACGGCCAATCAGAACAGCAGCACCGTATCCGTGCTGCTGAACACGAACGCCGGCACCGGCGCTTTCCAGGCGGCTACGACGCTGAACACGGGCAGCACACCCACTGACGTGAAGCTGGGCGACGTGGATGGGGACGGCGACCTCGACCTAGTGGTGAGTGGCAATACCCGCGACGTGCGGCTCAACAACGGCAGTGGGCTATTCAGCGCCGGCCCGATTATTTCATCTGGAGCGTACTACGCAGCGCTGGCCGACGTGAATAACGACGGGACGCTGGACTTGCTGGGCGGCTCCAGCTCATCGCCTACCGGCGGCACCAGCAGCATCGGTGTGTACCTGAATGCAGCCACGCCAACGCTGGCCAGCTTCAGCCCAGCGAGCGGCCCCATCGGCAGCACCGTCACGCTAACGGGTACCAACCTGGCGGGCACCACGCAGGTAACCTTCAATGGCCGGCCGGCGGCCAGCTTCACCGTCAACTCGTCCACGTCCGTAACGGCCGTAGTGCCGGCGGGCGCAACCAGCGGGCGTATCGGTGTCACGACGCTGCCGGGAATGAGCGCTACCAGCGTTACCAACTTCACGGTTGCTGCCCCCGTCGTGATCAGTCTTAGCCCGACGCAGGGGCCGGCCGGCACCGTTGTCACGGTGACGGGTACGGGTTTTTTGGAAGCTACGCAGGTAACGTTTGCGGGCACGGCCGCTGCTGGGTTTGTGGTGAATGCGGCCGGTACGCAATTGACGGTTGCGGCTCCGGTTGGCGTGCGCACCGGCCCGGTGGTGGTAACAACCCCCAATGGGACCAGCAATGGGGTGCCGTTTACGGGCGCGCCAATGCTAAGCAGCATTTCGCCGGCCTTTGGACCAGCTGGCACGGTGGTGACGCTGACGGGAGCCGGGCTTCTTAACGCCAACGCCGTTACGTTTGGCGGGGTGGCGGCGTCGGGCTTCACGGTAAATGCGGCCGGCACGAGCCTGAGTGTGAGCGCCCCCGAGGGTGTGCTCTCCGGGCCCGTCTACGTGACTACCCCCTACGGCGTGAGCAACAGCGTAACCTTCACGGGAGCCCCGGTCATTACGTCGTTTTCGCCAGCCTCGGGGCCGGCGGGCACCCGGGTGACGGTGCAGGGTCTCAATTTGGCGGGTACCAATCAGGTGACGTTTGGCACGGCCACGACTACGGCATTTGCCGTCAGCTCGGCCACCCAGCTCTCGGTGACGGTGCCCAGTGGGGCCAGCAGCGGGCCCATCCAGGTGCGTACGCCGGCCGGCACGGCCGTAAGTACCACGGCCTACACTATCCCGGCCCCGGTGCTCACGGCCCTGTCCCCGGCCAGCGGCCCGGCTAACATCGAGGTAATTATCACCGGCACTGACCTGAGCGACGTGACGGGCGTCACATTCAACGGCGTAGCCGCCAGCTTTTTTTTCGCTAACTCAGCTACTTCCGTTTCCGTTTACGCGCCGAACGGAGTGACGACGGGACCGGTGGTGGTGACCACGCCGGGCGGGCCGAGCAACGGACTGCTATTTACGGCGGCCCCGGTGCTGAGTAGCTTTAGTCCCACCGGCGGCAGCCCCGGTACCGTCGTCACCCTGACGGGTCAGAACTTGACCGACGCCACCCAGGTGAGCTTCAACGGCGTGGCGGCCGCCAGCTTCACTGTTGTGTCGGCCACGCAGCTTACCGCCACCGTGCCCGCCAGCGCCAGCAGCGGCCCCATCCGGGTGACCACGCCGGGGGGCACGGGCGCCAGCCGCAATTCGTTCTTCGTCACCGCGCCGGTGCTGACGGCCATCGCGCCCCCCGCCGGTCCGGCCGGTACGGTCGTGACGTTGACCGGCAGCGACCTGCTGCAGCTGACGGGCGTGACGTTCAACGGGGTGGCCGCCCCGGGCGCCACCGTCGATGCCACCGGCACGCAGGTGACGGTGACGGCCCCCGCTGGCGTCTCGACCGGACCGGTCGTGGCAACGACGAGCGCGGGCCGGAGCAACGGGCTGCTATTTAGCAGCGCCCCAACCCTGACGGCGCTCAGCCCGGCCTTTGGGCCGGCCGGCACGCCGGTCACCCTCACGGGCACGGGCCTGGCGGGCACCACGCAGGTGACGTTCAATGGCACGGAAGCCCCGGGCTTTGTGGTGAATGCGGCCGGCACCAGCCTGACGGTGACGGCCCCGGCGGGCCTGACCACTGGCCCCGTAGTAGCGGCCAACGTCTACGGCCCCGGCAACGGCCTGGTGTTTACGCTGCCTCCTACTATTAGCACCCTGAGCCCGGCCAGCAGCCCCGTCGGCAACAGCGTGGTCGTGACCGGCACCGACCTGCTGGGCGCTACCCGGGTAAGGGTGAACGCCACGACCGCGGCCAGCTTCACGGTCAACTCCGCCACGCAGCTCACCTTCGTGGTGCCGGCTGGTGCTATCAGTGGCCGTGTGCAAGTAACCACCCCCGCCGGCACGGCCATCAGCCCCACCAACCTAGTAGTGCCGGCCCCGGTGATCACTACGCTCTCGCCCAGCGCCGGCCCGTTAGGTAGCTCGGTGAGTATTGCGGGCAGCAGCCTGCGCGATGCCCGCCAGGTAACGTTTAATGGTACTCCTGCTGCCGGGTTCGTGGTAAATACGGACGGCACGCTGCTGACGGTAACGGTGCCCGCCGGGGCTACGACTGGCCCGGTAGTCGTAACCGCCCCCAACGGCGTGAGCAACGGGCTCACGTTTACGGTTGGCCCCACGATCACTAGCCTGTCCCCGGCGTTTGGGGGGCCAGGCACTCAAGTTACGGTGGCAGGCAGCAACTTGGCGGGCACCACCCAGGTGACGTTCAACGGCACGGTGGCTCCCGACTTTATGGTGAATGCGGCGGGTACCAGCCTGACGGTGGCGGCGCCAGCCGGCGTCACGACCGGACCGGTCGTGGTAACGGCTGCGGGCACGGCCAGCAACGGCGTCCTCTACACGGCGGCCCCGGTTATTACTGCTTTCACCCCCGCCAGCGGGCTGATTGGTACCCGCGTCACCATTGCGGGCACCGATCTGAATCTACCTACCCGGGTACTTTTCAATGGCGTGTCCGCCACGTTCACAGCGGGCTCGGCCACCCAGTTGACGGCCACCGTGCCCGTGGGCGCTAGCACGGGCCCCGTGCAAATAGTGACTGCGCACGGCAGCGGCATTAGTGCTGCCAACTTTACGGTACAAGCCCCGATGCTTACAGCGGCAACTCCCGCGGCCGCGCCCGTGGGCGGCACGGTTACGCTGACGGGCACTAACCTGCAAGGCACCACCGGGCTCACCTTCGGGGGCGTGGCGGCTCCCGGCTACACCTTGAATGCCGCCGGCACCAGCCTGACGGTAGCCGTGCCGGCTGGGGCTACCAGCGGACCACTGGTGCTCACGGCCCCGCACGGCAGCAGCAACGGCCTCGACTTCGCAGTGCTGCCAGCCATCACGGGGGTAACCCCCGCCCCGGCCGGGGCGGGCGCCCCGGTGACCATCACGGGGACGACGTTTGGTGGCACTACCCAAGTGAGCTTTAACGGCGTGCCGGCCACGTTCACCTTGGTATCGGCCACCCAACTGACGGCGGTGGTGCCGGCCGGGGCCACTAGTGGCCCGCTGCTTGTAACCACGGCGGCCGGCCCCAGCGCCGCGTTTGCCTTCGCGGTGCCGCCCGCCGTCGTGCGGCTTACGCCAGCCGGCAACAGCCTGAACGTGCTGCCCGGCACCGGCGTCACGGCCAGCTTCTCGCGGGCCGTGAATGCGGCGACGGCCGGACCGGCGGGGCTCCGCCTGTTCGGCAGCCAGTCGCTGGGGTTGCTGCCGGGCACTTACGCGGGCGGCGGCACCAGCATGGTTTCCTTCACCCCCAGCCAGGCGTTGCGGGCTGGCGAAGCCATCCAGGCCACGGTGCTAGCCGGCGCGGCCGCCGCCGATGGCACGCCGGTGACCCGGCCCTACGTCGCCCAGTTCACCCTGGCTACTGGCCCGGCACCGGGCACCTTTGCGGCCGGCAGCCAGTACCTGGCTACCACCGGTAGCACACAGGGCGTGGCGGTGGGCGACTTTGACCGCGACGGTTACCCCGATGTGGCCGCCTCTAGCGGGCGCACCAGCCCCACGGCCTTCCTCACCATCTACTACGGCGACGCCACTGGCACTTTCGCCCGCAGTTACAGTGGCATGCTGGGGGCGGCCACGTACCTGACCAGCGTCGACGTCGACAACGATGGCGACCTGGATTTGCTGGCCACGATGCCGGCGGGCGGCGCCGAGGTGTGGCGCAACGACGGCCTCGCGGGCTTCCGCTTTCAGACTACCGTGCCGACCCCTAATTCGCGCATGACTGCGGCCGCCGACCTGAACGGCGACGGCAACCAGGACCTAATCATTAGCTGTAATCTCGGGGGCGCCTACAGCTGCCTGGGGCGAGGCAACGGCACCTTCGGGCCAATCACATCCTTAATCACCGCCCGGGTACTGGGGCTGGCGGTGGGCGACGTGGACGGCGACGGCGACTTGGACTTGGCGATAGCCAGTGCCAATAACAATTACGTAGCCGTGCGCCTCAACGACGGTACCGGCAGCTTCGCAGCCCCCGTGCTGGTGCCGGTGGCCAACACCCCCAGCGCCGTGGCCCTGGGCGACGTGACGGGCGACGGGGCCCCCGACCTGCTGGTGGCCCAGTACGACTACGGGGTTACGGCGGGGCAAAGCTCAATGGTGCTGCTGACCAACAACGGCACCGGCACCTTCACGGCGGGCGCGCCGGTGAGCATCGGCGGCCACCCCCGCGACCTTAAGCTGGGCGACGTGGACGGCGACGGCGACCTGGACGCGGTGACAGTGAACGAAGCCTCCGCCAGCGCCTCGGTGTGCCTCAACCAGGGGCAGGGCTCGTTTGTACTCACGACCACAGTGCCAGTCGGCAGCGGCCCGACTAGCCTGGTGCTGGCCGATCTAGACGGCAACCACACCCTGGACTTGGTGGCGGCCAACTCGACCAGCACCGCCGCCCAGGGTGCTCTGCTCGTGTTCAACAAGCCAGCCCTGTTCATGTGGACCGGGGCCGTCAGCGCTGACTGGAATACGGCCGGTAACTGGCAGGGCAATGCCGTCCCTACTCGTTCCGACGACGCCTCGATTCCTGCTGGTCTGACGACCTATCCCGTCGTGGACCAGGGCCGCATTGCCGTCCACAGCCTCACCATTGCGGCAGCGGCTCAGTTTACCGTGAATACCGAAGCCACCGTGGAGGTGTTGGGGAACTGGCAGAACCACGGTACCACCACCTTGCCCGGCGCCGTGGTATTCCGCGGGGAGGGAGTCCAAACGGTCGGCGGCACCGCGTTGACTCGTTTCGGCACGCTGGAAGTAAATAAACCCACCGGGGCGCTGACCTTGGAGCAGGCTGCGGTGGTGACGACGGAGTTAATCATGCGCACCGGGGCGTTAGTGACCAATACGCACGAGTTGACCACGACCGGCGCGACGCTACGGGAAAGTCCGGAGAGCTACGTGCTGGGCACTACGCTTAGCACGGCCCAGCTAACGACGGCCGGCATGAGCTACGACTTCGGGGATCTGGGCCTGGTGCTCACCCCCCGCGGGGCCATTTTGCCGGGGGCAACGACGGTGCGCCGCCTGACGGGCACGAGCCTATCCGGGCAGGGTTCCGGGAGCACCGTGCTGCGCTCCTACGACATTGAGGCCGCCACCAATAGCGGCTTAGATGTCGTGCTGCAGTTTGGCTATTTTGATTCGGAGCTCAACGGCCTGGCGGAAGAAGGCCTCACCCTGCTGCGCTCCGCCACGGGCCCAGCCGGGCCCTGGGAGGCCGTTGCGTCGCTGAGCCAGAATACCACGGCCAATACGGTTACGGCCAGCGGGGTGGAGCATTTTTCCATTTGGACCCTGAGTCAGCGTACGAATCCGTTGCCCGTGGAGCTGGTGCGCTTTACGGCCGAGGCCAAGGGGAACGATGCGCTGCTGCGCTGGACAACGGCGCAGGAAAAAGACAACGCGGCCTTTGTGATTGAAAGTAGCGTCGATGGGCGTCGCTTTCGCGCAATCGGCCGGCAAACCGGGCAGGGGACGCGTACCCAAGCCACAGCCTATCAGTTTTTGGATCGGGATCTACTACGCTATGACGCCCCGGTGATTTACTACCGCCTGCGGCAGGTAGATACGGATGGCCGGGAAACGGTGCTGCCGGTTCGCGCCGTACGCGTCGTGCAGGCTGCCCCAGAATTCCGCGTGTACCCCACCGTCGTGGCGGATGGCCATTTGCGTTACCACTATGATGGTACGTTCTCCGCAGATGCAACCCTGACGGTATATAATACAACCGGCCAACTCCTGCTGCGCCAGCAAGGCCCCACGCTGGGGACGGGCGACGTCGCCTTGCCCGTCTTGCCAACGGGCTGGTACCTAGTACATTTAACTACTCAGGGAAAGCACTACACCGAGCGCTTTTATCGACCGTAAAGCCACCGTAGGTAGTAGCCCAGAGCCCGTCACCTTCCTCTACCTTACCAGTGACCGGTAGGACTAGCGACTCTAGCCTACCTACCTACGCCTGAAAAAAGGAAGCGACAGCAGGGGCCCTGCTGTCGCTTCCTTTTTTCAGGCGTAGGTAGGTAGGCGAAGTGCGGGGAGAGGCGTCGAAGTAGGCTAGTTGTTCCAGGTATAGTTTCAGCCAGTGTCTATTATAAGGATCCTTTTCCGGGTAGCGTCTCGCTGGCGCCGCGCTCGGCTGTCACGGTTATTTTTTTGGGGCCGGTACGGCGCAAAAATGGGTATCCACGCGATCCAGCCCTAAAATGCCCCCTATTATCGCTCCCCCACGCCTGTTTTTAACCCCTTCGGAGGCCTAGGTAGGGGTTTCAGACAGGTTTCAGACACCTTTCAGGCAGGTTAGGGCAGAAGGAGCTACCCGCCAGTGCGCCTTTTGCGGACAAGAAGGGGGTGACGGTTCCCCGTTCTTCGTTTCCCCAACCCACCCGCTCGGGGGACAGCATTTCCGCTTCGCGCTTCGTTTCTTTATTAGGCCGGTGCGAGCGCAAAAACCGGTTTCCAAGCTGTCCATCCCTAAAATACCGTGAATTACCGCCCAAATACCGCCGATAAGGCACCCTTTTCAGGTGGTTGAACAGGTTATCTGCTTGTTTTAAACCGGTTTAAAACAGGTTTAAAACCTAGGGCGGCGGAAGGAGTCACCCGCCTTTTTGTTTCCTCTGTGCTCTCCGCTGTGCAGAAGGCCGCCCATCCCGCGCCTGTCCACATATGGGTCATCCTAAAAAAGGAGGGTTTTCGTAGACGCAACGGCCTCGGCGTAACGGCTCGTTACATAGGCTCAGTTATCAGTTGGCAAGTCTCATTGTGTCGTCTCGCAAATCAATGTCCTACGGTAATCGAATCCGTTGACTTAGTGGGACATGATGATTGGAGCTTGACGAACTACCTCTTTTTATCCTGCCGAACGCCAGAGCAGCCGCAACACACGATTGCCCTCGCTACCCCCAGAGAAAGGATTATATTTCATACTATTTATCTATTCAGAAAAGGGCATGCAAAGGCCCCGCAAACTGCGGTTTGCGAGGCCTTTGCGGGCGGCAAAAGTATGCAAGAAAGGGTCGTTTTTTGGAGGATTTACGGCGGCGTGCCGGGCCTTCGAGCGGCAGCCCCCTGCCGGGCCTGCAAAGAGAGCTACGATGACCAGCAGATGATACTGTGGGACCCCGGGAAGAGGCGCCTGGGGTAAAACGCCGAGGCAGCGTGGCACGTTATACCCCGACACGCCCGTCTAACTCCTTCCCATGCCTGCCCTCCTTGGCACCCTGCGCACTGGCACCAGCGGCATCGTCGTGCCCGGCCCGAAGGCCACCTTTCCCCAGGCCTACCAGGCGACGAGCCGCCTCACCTACTATGCCACCCTGTTTAACTCGGTGGAGATGAACAGCACCTTCTACCGCATCCCCCAGCCCAAAACGTTTGCGGCCTGGGCCGCGGAAACCGGCCCTGCGTTTGACTTTACCCTCAAGCTGTGGCGCGATATCACGCATACCAAGGCGCTGGCCGAGGACCTCTCCGGCCTTGTCCGCTTTCTCGAGGCCGCACGGGAGTTGGGCCCCAAAAAGGGATGCCTGCTCCTTCAGTTCCCGCCCAGCAACACCATTCGCCAGCTCAACGCGGTCAGTGCCCTCTTGCAGGCGCTGGCCGCGGCAGACCCCGCCCACGAGTGGCGCAAAGCGGTGGAGTTTCGCCACCCCAGCTGGTATGCCGAGGATACGTTTGAGATGCTGGACCACCACGGCGCCAGCCTCGTGCTGCACGACAAAGGGCCCGCCCGAAACGCCCGGCTCAACGAGGGGGCAGACGTTGTCTATCTGCGCTTCCACGGCCCCCAGGGCAACTACCGAGCGTCCTACGAGCGCGACTTTCTGCACGACCAGGCCGAGCAGATACACGATTACCTCCAAGAGGGGAAAGACGTGTATGCCTACTTCAACAATACCATGGGCGCCGCGTTTGACAATGCCCAAGACCTGCAGCGGCTGGTAGCGGAGCGGGCGTGAGCCGTACGACGCGCGTCCGGGGGCAGGGGGGCGCTGGTTTTTAGGGCCAGGCCGTGGTAAACCACGGCGCGGGCCTGTCTGGGTAAACTCTCCTTTCCGTGAACCCCTAGCATCTGGCCAGCACCAGGTGCCAACTGGCCATTGCAGGGCTGGAGGAGTGTACGAAACTCGTCTACGATTCAAAGTTTACGAAACTCGAAACTAGGTGCTTTCCCGGGCTCGGGCAAACAGGATTTTGGCAGCAGCAGTACCGCAAGGGCCGCAACACCTCCTGCCGGGGCAACCCAACCGAGCGGTACACCCGCCTGCTGGCACTCGCCAAACGAGGGGCCGCCGTTGCGCCTGGATGGCGGCAGAGGCTACCTGGTTGTTGACTTAGCTTCTCCTTGGGAGTTGGAATCCTGGCTACGGATTAGGGAACCCCATACTGCGAGCAATCCCTATGGCTATGCCTATCAAATGTGGAGTTAGGTAGACTATGAGACGTCCCATATTCTTAGCTGCTGAATTTAGTTAGAAACAGTCAAGCGCAATAGTAACGGATTGCTAGCAAATAGCGAGGGCCCTCTAATGGGACAAGAAAAGGAAAACGGCCTGCTGCGGGCTGGCTTCCTGCGCGGAAATTCCACTTAACATACCATACGTGGCTGTTGCAAAACGCCCAACGGTGCAGGTCTTAAGTCGCCTCAGCGACGAGAAGAGGTTAGCAAACCCCAAGGGAGGTCCCTGGTTGACAGCGGATAAAGCCTGAATAGCCGGTTGGCAGCCTACAGCCAGACTTTTGCAACAGCCACGGCCATTATACGACGGCTTGACAACCGAAAAGGAAGACGCAATGTCCGGCTTCTTTTCTTCGTGGCTTATCCTTAGAGACACGAATCCTGCGCTGTTCAATGCCTAGCTGACCCGCCTACTGTCGCCCGCCTGGAGCTGAAATTGGGTCCCGCCGCGGGGAGCGAAGTGTCTGGCCCGCCTAGGGTCATCATTCAGTGCGCAAGAGTTCCACCGAATGAGTACTCCTTTTGCGTATAGCCCTTACCCGCCCCCAGCGGGCCATCGGCGTGACTAGTCTATCTTGCCGTTCGTATCCTTTGTCTATCCCTACCAGATGGAACTACTCCTGATCCTGCTGCTGATCCTGCTTAACGGCGTCTTCTCCATGGCGGAGATCGCCCTGATCTCCTCCCGCAAGTCCAAGCTCGAGGCCCAGGCCAAGCAGGGCAGCAGTACGGCCCAGGCCGCGCTGGCCCTGGCCCAGGAGCCTACGCGGTTTCTCTCCACCGTGCAGATCGGCATCACCCTGATCAGCATCCTGACCGGCGTCTTCAGCGGGGCCGCCCTGACCACCCAGCTCGCCGGCCTCCTGGCCCGGCTGCCGGTACTGGCGCCCTTTGCCGATAACCTGGCCGTAGGGCTAATGGTCCTCTTCATCACCTACCTGTCCGTCGTGCTGGGCGAGCTGCTGCCCAAGCGCATTGGCCTCACGAACCCCGAGGGCATCATCAAGACCATGGCCGCGCCCATGGCCCTGCTCTCGCGCCTGACCTCGCCCTTCATCTGGCTGCTGACCGTCTCGAGTGACCTGCTGATCAAGCTGCTGGGCATTAAGACCCAACCCAGCCCCGTGTCGGAGGAGGAAATCAAGGCCCTGATCAAGGAGGGAGCCACGGAAGGCACCATCCAGGAAATCGAGCACGACATCGTCAAAAACGTGTTCAGCCTGGGTGACCGGCGGGTGGGCTCCCTGATGACCAGCCGCCAGGACATCGTCTGGCTCAACCTGCACGAGGACGTGGCCACCAACAAGCAGACGGTGCTCACCCGCAAGCAGTCGGCCTACCCCCTGGGCCAAGGGAGCCTAGATGAGGTGCGCGGCATGGTTTACCTGAAGGATCTGGTGGATGACCACCTGGACGCGCAACTGGGGCGCCTGGCCGAGCTGCAGCACGAGCCCCTGTTTCTGCCCGCCTCGAGCAAGGCCTACCACGCTTTGGAGTTGTTCCGGCAGCGGCGCGTGCACCAGGGCATCGTCGTGGACGAGTACGGCGGGGTGGTGGGCCTGGTCACGCTGGACGATTTGCTCGACGCGCTGGTGGGCGACATTTCCCCCGACTCCGCCGAAAACCCCGCTATTGTGGCCCGCGAGGACGGCTCGTTTTTGCTGGACGCGCACTTGCCCTTTGCCGAATTTGCCGAGCGCTTCCATATTCCGGCCGCCCAGCGGCGGGGGCTGGGCAGCTTCCACAGTGTGGGAGGCCTGGCGCTGCATGTGCTGAATACCTTGCCCCGGGCCGGGGAGCATTTTCTCTGGGAAGGCCACTACTTCGAGATTGTGGATGTGGACCGCAGCCACATCGACAAGATCCTGTTTCGGCCCAAGGACACGTAAGGCGAGGTGCGCCAGGCATCCGGTTCGCCCCGTTGACGGGTACTTGATAAAGCTCATCCCCTGGGATGAGCTTTGGCATGTGTAGGGGTGGGCGGGATTGGTACCTTTGAGTGGCAGCTGCGGGCACAGCGATCGGCTCTATGACGAAGGCCTTAAATAATGCTCTGAAAATCAATTGTTTAACCAAACAAAAATTACGTGTTGGCCGTCTTTAATGGGGTTGCTGTCCCTGCGGAAGCAACCTGACTTTCGGGGCTTTCGAGCCCTTTCCTGCCGGGCTAACATAGAAGCCTTTACCACCCACCCTTTCTTACTTTCTAGCTATGAAAACGATTCTTCCAATGAAAAAGATTCTTCCAATGAGAACGCTCCTACTCTCCCTGGCCCTGCTGACTGGCGCTACCGCCGCCCAGGCCCAATCCGCCGCCGGAGGCGGCTCCCGCTTCGGCTTTAAAGTGGGCGTGGTGGCCGCCACGCTGGCCGGCGACGACAAAGACTTCCAGGGCGACGTGCAAAACCGCTTTGGGTTTCTGGCCGGCCTGACGACCACCAAGGCCTTGGGCGTGGGCAGTCTGTTCGAGCTGCACCCCGAGCTGCTGTATTCCCAGCGCGGCTACCAGATCGACGACGTCTCCAAAACCACGTTCCACAATATCGATCTGCCGCTGCTGGCCCGCGTCAACGCCGAGGGCCTGGTGTTTGAGGCCGGGCCGCAAGTGGGCTACCTATTCGCCCGCAAGACCAAGTTCGAGGATGCGGCCACGCCCGACATCACCGCCCGGGGGGAGCTCAACAAGCTGCTGTTCGGCTACATCTTCGGCGTGGGCTACCAGTTGGCCAGCGGCCCCAATGTCGGCATCCGCTACAACGGCGGCATCACCCGCCTCTATGACGGCGATGCCGCGCTCGCCGGGGGCAATAAGATTCGCAACTCGGTGTTTCAATTCCACCTGGGCTTCGACTTCCCCGGGGGCAACTAAGCCGCAGCCCTGCCCGTAAAAAAGCCCGATTTCCGCCCTGGAGATCGGGCTTTTTTTTTACTTTCTCCGTAGGGACTTTTGTGCCTCTTGCCCTCCCGAGCGCCGCCCTTTCACCCCCCACTAGCTTCTCTTAGTTGCCTTGGCACTGCCGGTTACCCGATCTTGCCTCCTGGAAGTAGCTACCCAGGGTTACGCAGGGTAACTCCTTCTCTTCCCAAGACGCTGGCAGCCCGGCTGCCCGGCACCTGCCGGGTGGCGGAGGCGCGGCTCGCCGGCAGATGCTTACCTTACGGGCTTTCCACGGCTCTGCTCCCCCACCTATGACGTCACTGGCCGCCTGCTTGCGCTACCTGCTCGCCGGGGTGGGGACCCTCGCGCTGCTGCTCACGCTGCTCTCCCTGGGGCCCGCCCCCGTCTGGTGGCTGGAAGTGCTTAAGTTTCCGCGCCTGCAGCTGCTGCTCACCCACGCGCTCGTGCTCAGCGGGCTGCTATTGCTGGGCCTGCCGCCCCCGCGCCGGGCCGGGCTGCTCTTGCTGCTGGGTACTGGCGTCGGGTTCGCCCTGCAGGCGTCCTTTCTGCTGCCCTACACGGCGCTCGGCCCAAAGACAGTACCCGACGCCCGCCCGGCCGCGGCGGCGAGCCCGGCGAACCGCGTGCGGTTACTTATTGTCAATGTGCTCATGGACAACCGCCACGCCGCGCCGCTGCGGCACCTGGTGCACCAGCTGCAGCCCGACGTGCTGCTCGCCCTGGAAACCGACGCGTGGTGGGTGCAGGCGCTGCGGCCCCTGCACGGGCAGTACCCGTACCGCGTCGAGCTGCCGCGCGCCAATACCTACGGCCTGGTCCTGTACTCGCGTCTGCCCCTGCAGCACACCCGCGTGGCGTACCTGGAGCACCCCGCCGTACCCTCGCTGCACACGCGCCTGCGCCTGCCCGATGGCCGCTGGATCAACTTCCACGGCGTGCATCCCCCGCCCCCGGTGCCGCTCGAGCACCTGGCGACCCGCGACGACTACCAGGATGCGACCCTGCTGCAGGTCGGCCAGCTGGTGCAGCAGCGGCCGGGCCCCGCCATTGTGGCGGGCGACTTCAACGATGTTTCCTGGTCGCATACCACTCGCCTGTTCGAGGCTGATGGCCGGCTGCGCAACGTACGCCTGGGGCGCGGCCTGTACAGCTCGTTTCGGGCGACTTCCTGGATTCTGCGCTGGCCCCTGGATCACATCTTTGTGACCCAGCAGTTCCGCTTAGTGACGCTGAGGCGGCTAAGAGACATTCACTCCGACCACTTTCCCATCTACGCCGAGCTCCTTCTGCCGGCCGCGGACGCTCCCTGAGCCCCGCAGCCCGTAGGCACCAGCTGGCAGGGGCGTTTTTTCCGTCACCGCGTAGGGCATGTACTAAAGGGAGTCGATCTCCCCACCGAGCGGCATCCACCGCGACAGTGGATGGGTCGTACCCCTTGACTCAGTCTCCTTCTCCCGGTGCAGGATTGCCCACCAGGAGGCGCTAGCTCGCTAGGGCAACCCGGGGCAGTAGCAACTTTATGGCTGGGCCCCTTGTACCGCAGCGACTTATTGGTGATAACAGACTTGCTTGCTTACCATAATGGCCATTATTGGAATTTGTAGAACGGCAGCGCCTCTTCGCTAGTGGGTAACCGAGCATCATTTCCCTGTTCGACGTGGCTGATGCAGGCTCTTTATCGCGGGGGGTGAGGCGGTGTTTTCTCCCCCTTTTGTGTCATAGCGCCGGGTGGGGAAGGGGCTTATCTTTGGCGCATGCAAACTCGCCTGCCCTTAGCCATCATCGAAGACCAGACGCCCATTCGCGACATGCTGCACCACTACCTGGGCGCGCAGCCCGAGTTTGAGTGCGTGCTGACGGCGGCGTCGATGGAAGATTTCTTTCGGCAGCTGCCCGCGCTCGGCACCCCCCCGGCGCTGGTGCTCTCCGACATTGGCCTGCCGGGCCGCTCGGGCATCGAGGGCTTGCCTCTCATTCTGGCCCGGCTGCCGGGGGCGCAGGTGCTCATGCTGAGCGTGTACACCGATGCGGCCCGCGTGTTCGAGGCCATTTGCGCGGGGGCGGTGGGCTACTTAGTGAAAAACACCCCGCTGCCCGTCATCAAAGCCAACTTGCTGGAGGTAGCCGCCGGCGGCTCGCCCATGTCGCCGGCCGTGGCGCGGCACGTGCTGCAAGCGTTTCGGCGGCAGCCGCCGGTGGCCGTGGCGGCCACCGCCGCGGCCCGCCTGACGCTCCGCGAGCAGGAAATTGTGACAGCCGTGGAAGAAGGCCTCAGCTACAAGCTCATTGCCGACGCCTTTGGCATCAGCCTCGATACGGTGAAGAACCACCTGCGGGCCGTATACCGCAAGCTGCACATCAACTCGAAAGGCGAGCTGCTGGCCCTGGCCCTGAAGCGGCAAGGCTGAAGGGTGTTCAATACGCCTATCCTTTCGTGACTTTGGGCTGGGTGAAAACCAGCGCGAGCTAGTCAAATGGCAGACAGCGCGCTGCGCCGCAAGTGGCAGGGGGTGTACTTCAACTGAACGCGGTAGGAGTAGCCCGCGAGCTCCTTCGCGGCGCGCTGCCTGATGGCCTACGTGGTTGCCTTTCCGTAAGTCAGGGGAACTCTACCTCTTTTTCATGCACCGGCCGTGTTAGACAGGGCCCCGCAGCAGTCAACCCTTTCACATGAGGGCTTTATGTTGTACCGTTGTAGGATACTATTCTAAGTTATTCTTAACGTCATGAAAACCAGCCCGTCTGCCTGTTGTTCCTCCTCGGCGGGCTGCAGGCCTCCGCGGCGGCCCAGCCGGCAACGGACAGCCGCGCTAGCGACGTATTTCGCTTACGACCACCACGAGCGCTGCCCCCCGGCGCTCACTCCCCAGACTCCCCCCACCTGCTTTCGGGAGCAAGTTACCCATACCGATCTACCCGCGTTGGGTGGATGGACTACCGCCACTGCCTACTTAGCGCCCATGCCGCGTGATCTGTATACCCACCTTTCCCCGGCCGGCCGGCGTGCTGCGTAAGCGAACGAACATCCTGGGCTGGCTGGTGGGCGGCTGGCTGCTCGTTACTGGGCCGGGGGCGCGGGCCCAGGCGCTGGCGCAGCAGCCCGACCGCGTCCTGAGCACAGTGGGGGTCCGCGACCTGAGCAGCGACCCGGCGGGCTTTGCCTGGGTGGCCGCCCGGCAGGGCATGTTTCGCTACGACGGCCGGCAGCTAGTGCCCCTCAACCAGCTGGTGCGGCAAGGCCCGCGCCTGCGCGGCGAAGCCTTGCGGGTGGTGGCCGATTCGGCCGGCACGGTGTGGGTGGGCATGCACGACGGGCTGTACGCCTTCGTGCCGGCCACCGGCGAGCTGCGCCCCGTGCCCCTGCCCCGGCTCACGGGCCGGCACGGCCGCATCAACGCGTTGCTGCTGCACCGGGGTACGCTGTGGTTTGGCCGGGGAATGGACCCGTGCCAGGTGTTCCGGCTCTCGCTCCGGCGGCCTCAGCAGTCCGCCCGGCTGGTGTGGCAGTACCCGCAGGGCCTGATCGCGGCCATCGAGCCCGACTCGGCGGGGCTGCTACTCCATAGCTTCGAGCGCAGCTGGCGACTTTCCCCAGGCGGGCAGGTGCACACCCTTGCCCCTCACAGCCGGCGCTACCGGGTGCAGCAAGCCGATGGCTCCCGCCGGACGCAGCTAGCCGACCACCCGCTGCGCCTCCCCAACAGCCCCTACTTCTTGACCGATAGCGTGCTGTACGAACATCGGCCGTCGCAGCCCCGGCGGGTACTGGCGCGCTGGCGCCGCAACCGCTCCTCGGCCGCCGTGCCGCGCCTCAATGTGCTGGAGCTGGACAGTACCTGGTACTGGCTGGGCGACGAGGAGCTGCTGGCCTTGTCCATCCGGCGGCAGCGGCAGGCGCCGGAGCTGCAGCACTACCCGCTGCCCCTGGCCCGCGAGTGGAACGGGTGGCTGTGCTTCAACCGGGCCCGGACGGGGCTGTATGCGTTTGCCGAGGGCATGCCAGGGGTGATCGAACTGCGCCCCCGCCGCGCCTCCATTCAGGCCCTGCCCGTGGCCGGGAAGCAGCGCCTGAGCACCCGCGCCATCAGCCGGCTGGCCGATGGCCGGCTGCTGGTGGGCAGCTACTCGGGCACCTTTACCCAGGCGGCCGACAGCCCGCTGGCCCCCCTGCGCCCCTGGCCGGGCCAGGCGCCCGGCCGCGTCTGGTACTGCAGTTTGCGCCTGCCCGATGCGAGCCTGGTCGTTGGTTTTGAAAACGGGAGGAGCGTCGGGCTGCTGGCCGGGGGGCGGTTTGAGGAAATCAGGTGGGCCGGGCCCCACCCCGAGCCCACGGGCAAAACCATCTTCTGCCTGCTGCGCGACCGGGCCGGGCGGCTGTGGGCGGGGGGGCAGCAGGGCCTGTTTGCGCTCGACCTGGCCCGCCGCACGCGTAAGCGCTACCGCGAAGCCGACCCCGCCTGGCCCTTGCACGGCTGCGAGATTGAGGCCCTGAGCGAAGGGGCGAACGGGGAGCTGTGGCTGGCCACCAACCGGGGGCTGTACTGTCTGCAGCCCGCCACCGGCGAGCTGCGCCACTACGGCCCCGACGAGCCGCCGCCCTACCGGCTGCCTACCGGCCTGCTGCGCTGCGTGCTGGCCGCGCACCCCGACAGCGTGTGGGTGGGTACCCTGGACGCCGGGCTGCTGCTGCTGCACCCCCGGCGGGGCGTGCAGCGGCAGCTCACGCTGGGCCGGGGACTGCCCAGCGAAGCGGTGGCTTTTGTGCTGGCCCCCCGGCCGGGACGGGTGCTGTGGGTAGGCACCCACCACGGGCTGGTACGCTACGAGCCTCGCACCGGCCGGCGCAGCGATCTGACCACCGCCGACGGGCTGGCGACCAACGAGCTGAACCGCCAATCGAGCTGGTACGACTCGGTGCAGCAGCGCCTGTACGTGGGCGGGGTGGGCGGGCTCAGCTTCCTCGCGCCCCAGGACCTGACCACCCCCGAGTACCAGCCCCGGCTGCTGCTTACCAGCCTCACCCAGCACCACGCTCAGCCCGATACCATCCGCACCGATTACCTGGCCGGCACCCTGCCGAAAGGGCTGGAGCTGGCCCCCGGCGATGCCTTTGCCGACCTGGCGCTGAGTTTAAGCGACGACGGCGGGTCCGCGCTGGGACGCTTCACGTACCGCTTGCGGGGCACCGGCCCCGCGCCCTGGCAGGAGCTGGGTACCAGCCACCACCTGCGCCTGCAGGGGCTGGAACCGGGCGACTACACGCTCGAGATCCGGGGCGAAACGGAGCTGGGCACGCCCACCCGCAACCTGCTGCGCGTGCCGGTGCGGGCGCGCACCTACTGGTGGCGGCGGCCCGGCGTGTGGGCTGCCCTGACGGCCCTGCTGGTGGCGGGGGCGGTGGGCGGGGTGTATGGGTGGCAGCAGCGCCGCGGTCGGCGGCGCGAGCAGCACTGGCAGGCCGAGCACGCCCTGCGCCAGCGCATCGCCGCCGACCTGCACGACGACGTGGGCAACCTGCTCACCCAAATCAGCATGCACAGCGACCTGCTGCGCGAAACGCCCCACACCCCGGCCCAGACCCGGGCCCGGCTCGACGCGCTGGCCCTCGCCGCGCGCCAGGCCGGCCAGCAGATGAGCGACGTGGTGTGGAGCCTCCACGCCGGCCCGCTGCGCCTCAGCCAGCTGCTGGAGCGGATGCGCGACCACGCCCAGGAGGTTTTGCCCCCCGCCGGCCTCGACGTGCAGTTCCGCGTCGCCCCCGACCTGCCCGACCCGGTGCTGGCCCCGGCCCTGCTCCACCACTTCTACCTCATCTACAAGGAAGCCTTGCACAACGTGGTCAAGCACGCCCAGGCCACCACGGTCACCGTGCAGCTGGCGGCGGCCCCGGCTGGCCTCACCCTCACGGTGGCCGACGACGGCCGCGGCCACAACGGCCGCCCCCGCCCCGGTGGGCGCGGCCTGGCCAGCATGCAGGGTCGCGCGCAGGCCGTGGGCGGCACCGTGCGCTACGAGCCGTTGATGAAGGGCTTCGCGGTAGTGGTGGCCTTGCCGCTAGCCGGGTAGCAGCCCAGCCCGCGCGGCCTCAAGGCCATACACCTGCCCCATGCCGCAGTTCCCACTCTCCGCCCCCCGACCTGCGCCCGTGGCGCGGTACGCCGGGGTGTTACACGCGGGCGACGCCCGTGGCAGCTCCGGCCCGTCGGCCGCGTGTCTCGCACAGGGGCCAACATGAGCGGCGACAACGAGCTACCACCCGGCTCAGAAATGCTGGGCCGGAGGACGTCCTTCCCGGCAAAGTACCACGCCTCCCAGGATTTCGCATGACACGAACGTGTCATACCGCGACTGTGCCGTGGATGGTAGATTTGTAGGATTAGTGGATGAAATTGTATTCACCGGCCGCTGCCTCGAAGAAAGCCGCGGAATGTTCACTTTTTCTTTTTCCCCCAAGCGTATGAGCACATCTTACCCTTTGGCCGCCACTCGTGGGCCCGGCGCCTCCCCCGCCCGCCTTCCCCGCTCGGCCCGCCACCAGCGCTGGCCTGCCAAGCGGAGTGGCACGGCGTGGAGTACGCTGAGCACGGGCGAGAACACCCTAGCGAATGCGCTGGCCGTAAATGCCAGCGTCAACGGGTACGCCGGGGGCAGCTTCACCGCAGGGGGTGACGGCGTAGAGATGACGGCCTACTTCGGCATCTACCAGGATAACATGCCCTTGCCTACCCTCACGGCCCTCTCGGCCAGCAGGGGCGTGGCCAGCCGCCTACTCCGTCTGACAGGCACCGGCTTACGCGGGGTCACGGCCGTGACCTTTACCAGCGCCCGCACGGCCATTAACGCGCCGGCGGGCTTCGTGGCCAGTGCTACCCGCATCACGGGCGTCGTGGTGCCGGCGGGCCTGGCCCCCGGCGCCTACGCCGTCACCGTGACGACGGCCGGCGGCACCAGCAACGGGTTGCCCTTAACGGTAACGGGGCCGACTCCCACCCCCAGCCGCTTTATGCCCGCCAACGGGGTGGTGGCTATCACCCTCCCTCCTACCGGCACCACTGCCATAGCCTTTGACAAGACGGCGGCCCCAGATCCTTTTTCTTTTCTATCCCTCACCCCCCATTCCCCATTCGCATGAAAAACCGCTACGCACAAACCAGTGGGCTGCTCGGCCTGCTGTTGCTGGCCAGTCCCGTCCTGGGCCAGAATTATGAGCAGATCGCCAAGCAAATCGTCAATACCTCCGCCGGCGTCAAGCCCGGGGAGCTGGTGATGATTACGGGCGGCCAGCATACGCTGCCCCTAATGGAAGCCGTGGCCGTGGAAGTGGCCCGCGCGGGGGGGCAACCCAATATGCTACTGACTACCGATAAGGTCGCCCGTGCCACCAGCGTGGAAATGCCGGAATCGGCGATTCAAGCCTCAAAGTCCAGCAATTGGCTCTTAGGGGCGGATGTCCTGATTCAACTGCCCAGTGTAGAAGACGCCAAGACCGTGCTCGCGGGTACCACGCCGGAACGTCAGGCCAAATTTGCGAAAGTGGCGGCCGAGGCGGGGCTCAACAAAAAGCTGGATGCCGCCAAAGTGCGGGGCGTTTTCGTGAGCTACCCTAGCAAAAGCTACGCGGCGAATCAGCAACTGGATTACGCGAGCTACGAGCAAATGGTGTGGGCGGGCATCGGCACCGATTATACGGCCATCTCCACCCAGGCGCAGCAACTGAAACAACTACTCGCGACGGGCAAAAAAGTGCATATCACTTCTCCCGCGGGCACGGACCTGACCTTTCAGCTCGCCGCTCGCCCCGTCTTTGTCGACGATGGGGTGCTGACCGCGGCCGATCAGCAAGAGAAACTAATCTATAACCGCACGGCCGCCCTACCCGGAGGACGGATTTATGGCACCAGCTTGGAGACCTCTGCCACGGGCCGGTTGGCGGCCTCCCCCGGCACGTGGAATGGCAAACCGTTTCAAGGCTTCAAAGCCGACTTCAAAAGTGGGCAGATGGCGAACGCGAAGGCGGACGTAGGAAACGAAGATTTGCAGAAGTACCTCGCAACGTATGATCCGAGTGTGATGCAACTCAGTTCCTTTTCTATCGGCCTGAACCCGGCCATGAAGGCGCAGGAGCAGAAAGGCTATAACCCGAATACGGCCGCGGGCATGGTATTAGTGGGGATTGGGGGCAATGAACTGCAGGGTGGCCAAAACAAGGCTGCCACCAGCAACAGCTTCCCCATCGCCAACGCGACCGTGGAAGTCGATGGTCAAGTAATTGTGCGCAACGGCCAACTCGTGGCGCCGATCACGGCCAAAGCCGCCCCTGGGGGCAAGAAAAGCCCGAAAGCCGGTAGTCGGTAGCCCTTGAGAGGCTCTGACGGCAGTTTCGTTGCCAGAGCTAAACTCCCCTGTAGATCATCTGCTGAACAAAGCCCTGCGCCCTCTACGGAGGAACGCGGGGCTTTTCGCGTTCGATAGAGTTGACTCAGACGAATTCATCGACCTAGCCTAGGAACGGCCCCTATGCTTTTATCCTAGGGGCTTATTACCGCGCAGAAAAGGACTTTCCTTCGAACGCTTGCCGCAACTCCTACATGACTAGAGCTATGTTGATCGAAAATATCATTTAGCATAAGGGCCGTGGCTGTTGCAAAAGTCAACCCCAAGGCGGCAACTTGTTCTTCGAACCACTAAGCACCCCCACGAGGAGCCCTGCCTATGGCCTGCTAGCCTCTACTAGTCGACGGCGTTACCCTCCAGCTCCACGATAAAAGCGTTTTGCAACAGCCACGGCCATTATGTCAAAAACGGGGGGCGCGGAAGACGTTCTATTCTTCCCGGAAGCCAGTACCAGCGCCGTTGGCCAAGGGGTGAAAGAGCCAGAGGGGTCAAACCCGGGCGTCTACCAATCTAGGGTGGGAATAGAAAAGTGGGCGGTCTAATTCTTTACGAGGGTAAGCACTTCCACCGTATAGCTCGTGCCAGGCTGGGGTTTGCCACTGGTTAACACCAGTTTGGCGGGCGTAAACTCGATGATTTCATACCTACCGTTGAAGGTGCCCGCCTGATAGGCCAGGGTCAGGGAGGGAGGGGCATAGGTATAGGTGCCCGCAATAACGCCGCCTAAATTTACCGAGTAGTAGTCGAAGGTTTTGTTTGATTTGAACACGTAATAATTAGGCGTACTGGACGTGTTGTTTGTAGCCAACACGGCCCCTTTCTCATCGTACACCGTTGATTTCCAGGATTCTTCATTCCAGCGACCAACTAGGCCTTGTTGAGGCGTAGGGTCGTCTTCGCCCTGGGTAGTGCAGCTAAACGAAGCCCAGGCCAGCAAAAGCAGGAGGAAAGAAACGAGGACGCGTGAAGGCATAAAAGGCGCTATAAGGGAAATCGCCCGGAAGGTACGAGTCCGTAGCAGCATGGTGCTACCCTAGTTCATTTATCCGCTATCCCAGCCCGCAGGCCCAAGCCCGCGCTGCTGCCACGTCCCGAAACGTGCGCAGTTCAAAGGGCAGCTGCTGTTGGGCTCTGGCCTGGGCCTGCCCCAGCAGCTGCGTGTTGCCCGGATCCAGGGCCGCCAGGGCGGCAAACCGCTGCACGCCCCCACTCACCAGCTGGGGCAGCACGTGCTGGGCCACCCAGGCCAGGTGCTCGGCCGGCAGCGGGCCCAGCAGCAGCCGGTCATCGGCAATCCAGCCCGTGATGCGGTACTGGCGGGCCAGGGTCAGGGCCTCCAGCACGGCCTGGCGCAGCATGGCCCCACTCGCTGCGCCCGACCACTGCGCTTCGATGGCGCGCGCGGCCCCCTGCTGGTGCAGGTAAAGCGTCATACAGGTAGAATACAGCAGCAGTTGCATGGCCGAGCGGGTGCGAGGAAGGCTAGCCTGCTGCCCGCGGCGAAACAGTACCGGGAGGGAGGCTAGCGGAAAAGGAAAAGAGGATACCACCCGAAAGGTAGAGACAAAAGGACGACCTCCCCCTACCACGCAGGCCCTAGTATCTTTTCCAGGCCCCGATGCCCAGTCCACAACGCTGCCTGCTCGCCGTACACCACCGCGCAGAACGAGTCATCAGGGGACTGCGCAGCCCGGCCTGTTCGCCGGGCCCCAGCCCGTGCGCTGGCTGCTCTTCCAGCGGGCCTCATGCGACTCCCCCTGGGAGTACGAGCCGGAACTGACGCGCGAAGAAACCCCCACCCCCGGCCTTCGTATAGAGAGGCCCGTGGACCTGAAAAGCACGGAGGAGATGGCCTGTTCCTACTTTACCCCGATCCCGGAGGAGCTGCCCGCCGCCGAGCGCGCGGCCCGGTTGAAGCGGCAGCAGCATGCCGAGTGGGGCATTGCCGTGGCCCGGTTGGGCGGCACGGAACCCGGCACAGCCATTCTGCAGGAGTTGCAGCGCTACATCGACGGGCAGGTCAGTCTGCAGCAGCTGGCGGGTCAGGACGAGCTGCCTCGGCCCTCGGCCCGGGTCCTAGAAGCCACGCTGCAGCGGGAGGAGTTTACCCGCTAAAACGCCTCCGCTTCTCACTTCCCGCCAGAGCTATGATCCCCTCGCGCCCGAAGCGGCCTGCAATCGTCTCGTCCGCCGCCTCGCGCTCAAGCGCGCCTAGGCTCTCCTGGGCGGCCCTACGGGTGAAACCCGTACCTTACGGATCCTCTCTTTCCCCTCCCTATGGCTGACTCGCCCTTGCCGCCTTCCCCCCCGCCGCTGACGAGCCCCAGCGGCCACCCCTGCGGGCAGAAGACAACCCAATGCGGGCCGGGCCGGTCGCGGCTACGGCCCACGAGGCCGCGCAGGCGCGCTACCAGCAGAGTCAGGCGCGCTTTCGCACCGTCTTCGAGAATTCGCCCCTGGGCCAGCAGCAGCTCTTCTAAGCCATGGCCATAGTGGTGTAATACCTGCTGCACGCGATGGGGTGTCCCCCCAGGGCCACAGGCCGCGCAGGGCCAGGCCTGCGTGTCATCATACCATTCCTGTAATAGTAAGTCCATGGGTAGTGGGGATAGTAAGTAAAGGACGACCTCGTACGAAGTACTACGCTCGGCAGCGCTACGCAATTTCGAGGCCAATCAGACTACCCCGGTGGCCGGCCGGCGTCGCGGTAGGGAGGCCATTTCCCCCGCCAGCCGGCGGGGTAGCCTGCCCCGCGGGGGGCAGCCGGCAGGGTTGCCGGTGATGGGAATTCTATCAGCCGGGCCCGTACGGGGGCAATCGGGTGTCGATGACGACCCTTGGCTCAGCCTCCGGGGCTCATTGTGCGTATCTGCTTCTACTTGGTTCACCTCCCCTCGCCCCCAACGCCATGGCCGCCTCTATTCGTCGCTCGACCAAGCGTCACCACCGCGACATCGTCGTCATCGGCGCCTCGGCCGGGGGCGTGACGGCCCTGCTCGAGCTCGTCAAGTCCCTGCCCGCGGACTTTCCCGCGCCCCTCTTCGTGGTGCAGCACGTGGGGGCGGATTCGCCCAGCATCCTGCCCCAGCTGCTGAGCTCGGTCTCGGCGCTGCCGGCGCGGCACCCGCAAAACGGCGAAACGGTGAAACCCGGTGTCATCTACGTGGCCCCGCCCGACCATCACCTCTTGCTGGAAGGCACGACGGTCTTGGTCACGCGTGGGCCCAAGGAAAACCGCTTCCGACCCTCCATTGATGCCTTGTTCCGCTCGGCGGCCTACACCTTCGGGCCCCGCGTGATTGGCGTGGTGCTCACCGGCTACCTCGACGACGGCACCTCTGGGTTGTGGAGCGTGCAGCGCATGGGCGGGCTCACCATCGTGCAGGACCCCCACGACGCCGAGCAGCCGTCGATGCCCACCAACGCGCTCGAATACGTCAAGCCCGACCATCTGGTGCCGCTCTCCCAGCTGGGGGCGCTGCTGGGGCGCCTCACCACGGAGCTGGCCCCGGGGAAGCCCCCCCTGCCCGCCGCCCAGCTCGACTTGCTGCGCATTGAGCTCTCGATTGCCAAGCAGGGCGGGGGCTTTGAGTTGGGCATCATCGACAAGGGCAAGCTCACCCCGTTTACCTGCCCCGATTGCCACGGCGCGCTCACCCAGCTCATCGAGGGCCAGCTCATTCGCTACCGCTGCCATACCGGCCACGCCTACACCGTCAGCGCCTTGCTGAGCGAAGTCACCCAGTCCGTGGAAAGCCTGCTCTACCAGTCCCTGCGGGGCCTGGAGGAAACGAGCCTATTGCTCCACAACCTGGGCGCCCACTTTCTCGACAAGAAGGAACCGGCCGTGGCGGCCCTGTTTTTTCAACAAGCGGAAAAGGCCGGCCAGCAGGCGCGCGTCGTGCACGCCTCCATTCTGCAGCACGAGGCGCTGAGTGGCGATTTGCAGTTCCAGCCCCAGCACCCGGCGTAGCCCGTACCCCCCAGCCCGCTAGCCCGCCGAATAAAACCGTACCTTCCTGTCAGCCCCATACGAAAATGCCTGATTCCGAGCCATTTGCCCACTCTAGCGCCCGCCCCACGCCCCCGGCAGTGTCCTTCGTCCGCCCTGAACCGGAAGCGGCGGGCAGCGCCGGCGCCCGCCAATTGCTGGCCCTGGTGCGGGACTCCCCCGCGTGCCTGGCCAGCCTGGCCGGCCCCGACCACATGGTTACGGTGACCAATGAACTGTTTCGGGGGCTGTTCGGCAACCGGCCCTTGGCGGGCCTGCCCCTGCGGGCCGCCTTGCCGGAGCTCACCAGCCAGCCCTTTTTCGGCCTGCTGGACGAGGTCTACGCCAGCGGGCGCACGGGGTACGGGGTGCAGGCAATCGCCTACCCCGGCCGCGGCGGGCATGGGCCCGTCCATTTCACCTTCATTGGCCAAGCCGTGCGCGATGCCGCCGGCACGGTGACGGGGCTGCTGCTGTTTGCCTACGACGTGAGCGCCCACGTGCTGGCGCGCCAGTGGGTGGAGACCCACGAAGAGCAAGCCGCCCGTACCCGCCAGCAGCTGGCGGTCGCCAACGAGCAACTCTCCAGCACGAACGAGGAGCTGGACGTGATTAATGAAGAGCTCACGGTGAGCAACCACGAGCTCAGCGTCACCAACGTGGAACTGTCCCTGGCCAACCAGCGGCTGGCGGTGGCCAACAAGCAGCTGCGGGCCGCCAACGAAGCCATGCGGCGGCAAGCGGGGGAACTGCGCCGGGCGGAGGCGGCCGTGCGCCAGCTCAATGACGAACTGGTGCTCACCAACGAGGGACTGGTCGACACCGTATCCAACGCCGTGGGGGAAGCCGAGGCTGCCCAGCGCGCGGCTGAGGGGTTGAACCAGCAATTGGCCGTGGTAAACGACCAGCTCTCCGCCGTTAACGACCAGTTAGGCGCGAACAACCAGCAGCTAACCTTTACCAACAGCGAGCTGGACACGTTCGTCTACACGGCCTCGCATGACCTGCAAAACCCCATTACCAACCTCGAAGGGCTGCTGGCAGCCTTGCGCGAAGAGCTGCCGGGCGACTGCCAGGCGGGCCCGGCGGCGCCTATTTTGGCCCTGATGCAGGAGTCGGTGGAGCGGTTCCAGCGCACGCTGAGCCATCTGGCCGCCCTGGCCCGCCAGCCCCCCGCCCTAGGCGCGCCCCCCGTCCCGGTGAGTTTGGCGGCGGTGGTGCAGGACGTGCTGCTGGACCTGGCGCTGCCCCTGGCCGCGGCGGGGGCGCAGGTGGAGGTGGACGTGGCCGCGTGCCCGGCGGTGGCCTTCCCGGCAAGCAACCTGCGCAGCGTCATCTACAACTTGGTCAGCAACGCGCTTAAATACCAACGCCCCGGCCTGCCCCCGCGCGTGGAGGTCCGCAGCCGCCTGGAAAACGGCGGCGTGCTGGAAGTAACCGACAATGGGCTGGGGCTCACCGAGGGGCAGCAAGCCCAGTTATTTGGGCTGTTTCAGCGTGTGCACACGCACGTGGAGGGCTCGGGCGTGGGCCTGTACCTGGTGAAGAAAATGGTGGAGAACAGCGGGGGCCGCATCGACGTGGAAAGCCAGCCCGGGGTGGGCAGTACGTTCCGGGTCTATTTCAACCGTTGAGAGGCGGGGCAGTAGGGAGGCGAGTAAAGGGAATAAGTCCCGCCCCTCACCTCCGGGCCACGGCGGCCCATACCCGTACTTGTGGAAGAACAGTGCCCCCAATAACAAGGAGTCGGATAAAACGCATTATCCTATGTTCGCCTACTCACCCTAACTTGAGGTTGCTGAAAAGGAAAAGGGAGGCGTAAGATTCCGCCATTATGGGGCCATTACGAGCTCGTTTGACAGGACAATCCCCTCCCTTTTCCGGGGGCCCTTCGGACCGTTCCAGGAGGCCGGTGAGCCTGTATCAGGATAGCGAAAGATTCCCTGGAAGTCCTTTTCTCCCTACTGTTCACTTTTCAGTTTGCGCCATGGATTCGCATTCGCTTCTCCCCATGTAAAGGAAGAAATCTAAGAGGAAAGTGGACCATTCTAGTCGCGTCCGTCACGAGTAAACTCCTGTTTGCTCCTACCCTACAGGCCGCGGGTGAAGCCTTACCCAGACACCGCTCTGCGCGCCCTTTCGGAAGCGAGGAAGCCTAGCCGCGTTTCAGGCACTCACCCCGCGCTAGAAAGGTCAGCGGGCCACCAAGAGTCGCGCGACTTCCGGCTGTGCACCGCCAGGAGGACTTCTGTTGCTTTTATTTCCCGATGGGGTACCGGCCAGGGGGCAGCAACCGCTGTCGGGGCCTTTCCCGCCTAGGGCATGGTAAAGCTGACGACCGGCGAGGGCGTGAGGTTGGGATGGGGCCAGTGGACTTTTTGCCCGGTGGCCAGGTCCGTGTACGGGGTCATGCCCTGCATGCCGTAGGCCACGGCATACCCGGTGGTGCCGCTGGCGGGAGTAAACCCATAGCGCGCCAACTCGGCCCGGTCCAGGGACCATGTGGAGCTGTGGGTGGTCGTGGCCGAGGAAGCACTGCTAACGAGGATAATAGCGCTGGTAGCAGTGAGGAAGCTCACGTCGGGCGTAGTACTGAAATAGAGCACGTAGCTGCCGTTCGAAGTGGGCTGCGGGCTGGTTCTACCCGTTGCAAAGGTGACGAAGGGCAGTCCCCCCGCCCCGGCCGGGGAGTTGGTGGCCCGCAGGCTGGTAGCGCGCAGCTCGGGCTCCTGCAGCAGCGCATAGGTTTCGGGCAGGCGGGTCAGCCCGTTGCTTTGCGGGTGGGCCACGCCGCGCAGAACGAACGTGCTCAGGCCGGGCCGGCTGAAGACGAGGGTATAGGTACCGGCCGGCACGGAACCGAGGGCAAAGGCCCCGGCCTCGTTGGTCTTGGCCGTAAGCAAGGGGCTCGTAGGGAATACCGTCACGGTGACGCCCCCCTTGGGCAAGCCGGTGCCCAGCTGGTTGCGTACCGTCACCGTCCCGGCGATGCCCGTGGGGGGCACGGGGTCCGGGTCTTTTTGGCCGCAGCCGCTCAGCAAGGCCAGCAACCCGCAGAAATGGAGCAATCGGCCGTAGGGTAGGGGTACTTTCATGGAGTAGGAACGGAAGAAATAGAAGGAAGAGGCGCTCAATATAGGAGCTTCACAGTATGTAGAGGCAAACTGGGGTTTCAGCAGTCCCCTCCTTTGGGCTAGCACCAGATCTTGACCCGTTATGGTGCGGTAGGCCCTGGGGCAATCGGGGGCGGGACCGGTGTTACTAACCGGCGTATCGCTGTCTTAGAAGGGCCGTGGCTGTTGCAAAACGCTTTTATCGTGGAGCTGGAGGGTAACGCCGTCGACTAGTAGAGGCTAGCAGGCCATAGGCAGGGCTCCTCGTGGGGGTGCTTAGTGGTTCGAAGAACAAGTTGCCGCCTTGGGGTTGACTTTTGCAACAGCCACGGCCATTACGTAAATGACCAATTCGGCGACCGGACCTTGGTGCTTCAGGTTGCCGGTAGGGCAGTAACGTTTTATTGGATGAAGCGCCACAGAAAAGCCCTGGCTGTTGAGCCAGGGCTTTACCGGAGTGCAATGCGTCGACGCGCTTACCGAGCTAACTTTTCCAACGCCGCCTTAAACTCGGGCGTGTCGTACTCGGCCATGCCCTCGTGGCGGGCGGCTACCTGCCCCTGCGGGTCCAGAATGACCGTGGAGGGCAGGGCGTTGGAGTCAAACGGGGCCGGCAGCGGACCTGTCGGGAAGTATACCGGGAAGGTATAGCCCCGGCGCTGGATCATGGCCTGGGCCTTCGCCGGGTTCTCATCCAGCGACAGCAGCACAAAGGCCACCTTCTTGGGGTCCATTTTCTGGTACAAAGAGTGAATACCGGGCATCTCGGCTACGCAGGGCGGGCACCAGCTGGCCCATAGGTTGACGAACACCACCTTGCCCTTCAGCTCGCTCAGATTAACGGGTTTACCGTCGAGCGTGACCAGCGGCAGGTGGTGGGGATAGGCGCTGGCGCTCGGGGAGGAAACAGCGGGGGAAACGGGGGCCGCCGGGATTGCCGGCAGCTGGGCCTTCCACAGGCCCGTGGCCAGCAGGCCGCGCTGCAGACCGCTCAGTACGGGGGTGCGCAGGGGGGTGAACAGTACGAGAGCAAACAGGGCTAGCGGCAGCCACTGCAGAAGAGTTTTACGAGTCATAGTCAAGGGATTTAAACCGGCAACAACAAACAAATGAAGAAACGTTCATATATCAAGCCCCGGCGGGCTTGGCCCTCGCCACGTTGAGCAGCTGCCCATCGCCCACCTGCTCGGCGCCTTCCCGCACCAACTCATCCCCTGGCTGCAAAGGGCCGAATACCACTACCGTGTCGCGGCTCAGCAGCGGGCCCTGGCGCACGGGCACCCACTGGGCGCGGCCCTGCTGCACGCGCACCACCTGCGCCTGCTGGGGCGCATCGGGGGAGGCAAACACGGCCGAGGTCGGCACGGCCACGGCTTTCGCTTCGGTGGGCAGGGCCACCAGCACCTGGGCGTACATGCCCGCTTTCAGGCGGCCATCGGCGTTGGCCACGTCCATTTCCACCAGCTCCGAGCGCACGGCTGGACTCAGCCGACTCGCGTTGCGGCGGTACACGCCCGTGAAGGTCTGGCCGGGAAAGGCCGGCACCGTGAAGGGCACCGCAGCGCCCGGCTGGAGCCACTGGCCGGCGGCCGCTTCGGGCACGGCCACCTCCAGGCGCAGGGTCCGGCTGTTTTCCAGGGAGAACATCGGCGCGGCCGGCTGGCCCCCGCCCGGTCCCACCAGGGCCCCGGCCGACACGTTGCGGGCCGTGATGGTGCCGCTGAACGGGGCGCGCACCACCAGGTAGTTGCTCAGCTCCCGGCGGGCCTGCAGCTCGGCATACGCGGCCTGCCCGTTCGCCTGGTCGGCCTGCAGCTCGGCGCGGGCCCGCTCCAGGTCATTGGGCGAGATGGTGCCCGGCTCCTGGCTGGTGCGCAGCAACCGCTCGTAACTGGCCTTGGTGCCGGATAGTTTGGCCTGCGCGGCCTGCCAGCGCGAGCGGGCGCGGGCCAGCTGAGCCTGTAGCTCCGGGGCTTCGAGCACGGCCAGGGTCTGGCCCTTGCTCACGCGCGAGCCGCGGTCCACCAGTACCCGCTGCACAAAAGCGCCCACGCGGGGGAAAATGTCGACCTGCTCCAAGGGCTTGAGCTCGGCGGGCAACCGCAGCCGGCGCACGGCCGGGGCGGCGCTCAGCCGGAAGGTGGTGACGGCCGCCGGCGCCGCGGGCGTGGGCTGCTCGGCCACGGGGTTCGAGGCGCCGCCGGACGAGCAGCTGCTCAGCGCGCCGCTCAGCAGCAGGCCCGCCGCCAGCAGGGCAGTAGGTTGGGGCGAACGGGCAATCAGTTTCAGGAAGGCATTCATATACAGCCAGTTGGAAAAAGGAGAAGATTAAGCGGCCTGCCGGGTCCGGGCGGGCAGCATAGAGAGGGACTCGTAGCTTACATGGCGCATGGCCCAGCCGAACACGTGGGGCAAGACCAGCAGCGAGGCCAGCGTGGAGGCGAGGAGGCCGCCGATGACGGCCTGGCCCAGCGGGGCAATCTGGTCGCCGCCCTCCCCCAGGCCCGAGGCCATGGGCAGCATGCCGGCAATCATGGCAATGCTGGTCATCAGGATGGGCCGGATGCGGGTGTCGGCGGCCAGGCGGGCCGCTAGCGCCACGTCGCGGTGCTCGTGGCGCAAGTTCTCGGCGCTGGTGATGAGCAGAATGGCGTTGGCCACCGACACGCCCACGCTCATAATCATGCCCATGTAGGACTGCAGGTTGAGCGTGGCCCCCGTGGCCAGCAGCAGCAGCAGCGAGCCCGCCACCACGGCCGGCACCACCGAGAGCACCACCAGCGAGAGCCGGAACGACTGGAAGTTGGCCGCCAGCAGCAGGAAAATCACCACGATGGCCATGCCCAGCCCGGTCTGCAGGCTGCTCATGGTTTCTGCCAGCAGCTGGGGCTGGCCCACCAGATTCGCCACCACGCCCCGCGGGGGCTCCCCGACTTGTTGCAGGGCCTGGCGCACGGCCTGGGCGGCGGTGCCCAGGTCCCGGTCCTGCACGTTGGCCGTGATGCTCACCAGCCGGTAGGGGCCCTGGCGGTCAATCTGGCCGGGCATCAGCCGCGCCGACACCGTGGCCACCTCCCCGATGGTGGGGCGGGCCTGCCCGGGCTTGACGGGCAGCGCCTCCAAGTCCTGGAGCTGGGTGAGCTGGTCTTCGGGCAGCTGCACCTGCACCTGGTAGCCCAGGCCGGACTTGGGGTCGAGCCAGAGGTTTTTGCTCGTGAAGCGCGAGGAGGACGTGGCCGCCACCACCGACCGGGTGATTTCCTGGCTGGTGAGCCCGAACTGGGCGGCCCGCTCCCGGTCCACGTCGATGCGCAGGGCCGGGTACTGCAGGGGCTGGGCAATCTGCACGTCGCGCAGGTAGGGAATCCGCTTCAATTCGGCCAGCACCTTGCGGGCGTGGCCAGCCGTTTCCTTCAGGTTTTTGCCCCCCACGTTCACCTGGATGGGCGTGGGCGCCCCGTCGCTCATCACCTTTTCCACCAGCTCGATGGGCTCGAAGCTCAGCTGCAGGCCGGGGTGGGCCTGCTGGATGCGCCCGCGCAGGCGCTCCCTGAGCTGGCTCAGGTTCACGTGCACGCCCTCTTTCAGGGCTACCTGCAACAGGGCCTCGTGGGGGCCGGCGGTAAAGACGAACACCGAGTTAACCGCAAAGCTGGCCGGCTGGGTGCCCACGAAGGTGGAGCTGATTTCCACGTTGTCGGGGCCCACTTCCTGATTGATAATGGCCTGCACGGCCGCTACGGTCTGCTCGGTTTTTTCCAGGCGGGTACCCACCTGCTCGCGCAGCCGCAGCTGAAACTGCCCGCTGTTGGCCTGCGGGAAGATGTCGGTGCCGATGAACGCAAACCCCGCTCCTACTACCAGTACTGATAAGACTAGGTAGCCCAGCACCAGACCCCGCTGCCGGCCCTGAGCCCGGATGAGCAGGCGCTGGTAGCCGGCCTGGAAGCGGGCAAAAAAGCCGGGTTTCCCTTCCGCCTCATCGTGGCCGGCCGTTGGCGCGTGGTCTTTCAGCAGCCAGTTAGCCATGACCGGCACCAGCGTTTGCGAGAGCAGGAATGAGGCCACCATGGCAAAGCCCACGGCCAGCGACAAAGGCAGGAACATGGCCCGGGGCACGCCTTCCATAATCAGGGCGGGCGCGAAGACGGCCAGGATGCAGAGCAGAATCAGCAGTTTGGGCAGGGCAATTTCGCGGGCCGCGTCCCAGATGGCCTGGGCCTTGGGCTGGCCCCGCTCCAGGTGCTGGTGAATGTTTTCGATGGTCACCGTGGCCTCGTCCACGAGCACGCCGATGGCCAGGGCCAGGCCCGAGAGGGTCATGATGTTGAGCGTCTGCCCGAAGAGCTGGAGCAGAATCACGGCCGACAACACCGAGAGCGGAATGGTGGTCACGACGATGAGCACGCTGCGCCAGTCGCGCAGAAACAAGAGCACCATCAGGCCCGTGAGCACCGCGCCCAGGATGCCCTCCGTGACCAGGCTTTTGAGCGAGTTGGCCACGTAGGTCGACTGGTCGAAGGCGTAGCTGAGCTTCACGTCCGCGGGCAGCAGGGCCCGCAGGGTGGGCAGCTGGTCCTTGACCTGCTGCACCACTTTGAGGGTGGAAGCATCGGCCTTTTTGATGACCGGCAGGTAGATGGCCCGCTGGCCGTTGATGACGGCGTAGCCCGTCGTCACGTCGGCGGCATCCTCCACCGTGGCCACGTCGCGCAAATACACCCCCGGCCCGGCGCCGGGGCGCAGGGGCACGTCCAGGAAGTCGGCGGGGTTTTCAATCAGCGAGTTCACCGGGGCCATGTAGGCCACGTCGCCCATCTTCACGTTGCCGGCGGCCGAGGGCTGGTTGCTGGCCACGATAGCCTGGACCACGTCGTCGGGCGTGAGCTGGTAGCCGCGCAGCTTGGCCGGGTCGGCCTTCACCACGATGGTGCGGATGTTGCCGCCGAACGGGGCCGTGGACGTGACGCCCGGAATGGTGGTGAACATGGGCCGGATGCGGCTGGCGGCCAAATCCTGGAGCTGGGTGAGCGTGCTTTTCTCGCTTTCCAGCACCAGCTGGCCCACGGGCAGAGAGCTGGCGTCGAAGCGCACCACCTGCGGGGGCAGCGTGCCGGTGGGCATAAAGGCCGTCGCCCGCGACACCTGGGTGGCCACCTCGGCCGCGGCCTGGGCCATATCGGTGCCGGGGTAGAAGGAGAGCTTGATCAGGGTCAGGCCCTGAATGCTTTTGGTTTCAATCTTCTTGACTCCGGACACGAAGAGGAAGTTGTTTTGAAACTGGTTGGCCATGAAGCCGTCGAGCTGCTCGGGCGAGAGGCCCCCGTAGGGCTCGGCCACGTAGATGGCCGGCACGTCCATGCTGGGGAAGATGTCCACGGCAATGTCGCGCACGGCGGCGAAGGCGAAGAAGAGGATGGCCAGCATGGCCACCACCACGGTGAGGGGCCGCTGCAGGGCCGACCGGATAAGTTCGTACATGGGGCTAGGGCGTTACGGGGGTGAAAAAGAAGGAGAAGTCGCCGGCGGCGGCGGTTTGCGCCAGCAGGGCCTGCCAGGCGGCGTTGGCCGTGAGCACCTGGTCCTGCTCGGCCTGCTGCAGCCCGTACAGGGCCTGGGTCAGGTCGACCACGGTAGCCAGCCCGGCGTTGTAGAGGGCCAGCTTCTGGCGGTAGGCCTGGCGGGCGGCCGTGAGCTGCAGCGGAGCCTGGCGGGCCCGCTCGGCGGCCAGCTGCCGGCGCTGCTGGGCCAGGGTGGCCTGGTTGCTCAGCTCCAGCTGCTGCTGGCGGTACTCGGCCTGCAAACCCTGGGTGCGCAGGTTTTCCGCCTGGGCCTGGGCCTGCACGCGGGGCCAGTCGAGCAGGTCGAACACCACCCCCACGCCCACGGCGTAGTTGAAGCGGGTGGGCGCGGCCCCACCCAGCCCGTAGTCGGTCTGGCCGTCAGCGCCCAGGCCGGAGCCCCGGCCCCAGGTGGCGCCCAGCAGCGAGAGCCGGGGCCGGTACTGACGGCGCAGCGCTGTTTCGCGGGCCTGGCCCAGGTCAATGGCCCGCTGCTGCAGGCCCAGCGTGGGGTGGGTGGCGGCCGGCGGCACCAGCGCCGGGGGCGGCGTCTGGTTGTAGAGCGTGTCGGGCTGCCAGGTGGCCCCGGGCTGGCCCAGCAGGGTGAAGAGGCGGGCCTGGCGGTCGGCTTCCTGCTCGCGGGCGGTTAGGAGCGCCAGCTGGGACTGGGCCTCGGTAGCGCGGGCCAGGGTGCTGTCCACGCCGGGGCGCAGGCCGTGCAGGGTCAGCCGGGTGATGGTCTTTTTCAGCACGGCGACCCGCCGCACGTCCTGCTCCCGCACCCGGCGCAAACTCTGGGTGGCCAGCAAATCGAGGTAGGTCTGGGCCACGCGCAGCTGCTGGGTGAACAGCTCGTTGTCGGCATCGGCCTGGGCGTAGCTGCGGGCCGCTTCGGCCCGGGCCCATTGGGCCGGGTACTGGCCGAAGGTGACCGGGCTCCACTCCATAAGGGCCGTGCCCAGGCTGCCGAATACGGCATTGTAGGAATTAACCCCACTCAGCGAGCCGCTGCTGGGAATGATGGTGCCCACGGGCAGCATGGTGCCGGCCCCGGCGTTGGTGGAGCCGTAGCTCACCTGCCCGCTGAGTCGCAGGGAGGGCAGGCGTTGGGTTTTGGTGTGGGTGAGGTCGGCTTCCGCGGCCTGCACCTGGTAGGCTTTGGCCTGCAGGTGCGGGGCCTGGGTGCGGGCCAATTCCAGGGCCTGGGGTAAGGTGAGGGGGCGGCCGGCGGCCGGGATAACCGGGGTCGGTTGCGCCTGGCTGAGGGAGCCCGCTAACAGCAGGGCCACAACCAGCCGCCGGCTACCCGGCGGCAGGAGCCGGGCAGGGGGTACAAGAGGGAAAAACATGGGTTCCGAGAAGTCAGGACAGAAATCCGGGCCGGGCGCACAGGGGCGCAGCCAGCCACTTTACAGGCAGATTTGCTGGGGTTCTCAGGAAAAGGCGGGAGTACCCGATGGCCGGGTAATAGAGGGTGTTAAACCAAGCGGCGGGCCGGACCGGGCATAAAAAAACCGGTTATCGCCCCCACATCGTGGGGCAATTAACCGGGTAAAAACCCGGCTCCACTGCGCATTTTCCTAAGAAAAGCGGACGGGCGGAGCCTTGTTGGGGTGGTTGGCAAACGACTGCTCGGGGCCGGCATTCGGGCCGCGGACGGGGTTGAGCGTAGGCTCGTCGGCCGGGAACAGCAGGCCGAAATACAGCGTGGGGAAGTCATTGCCCAGCGCCAGGTCCAGGGGCAGAAGCTTGGCTTTCACCACCGGCGCGTGGTCGGCCTGCGGGTCGGCTTGTACCGTCTGCAGCTTCTTTTTGCACAGCCCGGCGCGGGGCTGCTCCTGGCGCGTACCAGCCCCCGGCTCGGCCCCCTGGGTCCGCATGGACAGCGGCTGGCAATGCAGGTAGACACCCGCATAAATCAGCAACAGCAAATGGGACAACAGACGGGACATGGGAGCGAGGTAGGTGGCGCAAAGGTGCGCACAATTATGATACCGGACCGGATTTAGTAGCCCAAAGGCCGCGAATCAGCGGCGGGGTTGCAGCCCGCAGGGGTCCAATTATGCCACTCCCAACCAAAACTTTGCCGCCTTAAGTTCACTATCGCCCGGGACTAAACAAGCCGACAACCGCCATCAGGGGCTGGAATTCGGGTTTTTACCAGGCCTGGGGAAAGGAAAAAGAAAGTAGTGGAACTAACCGGGGTGCCACACTTGTATAAATGAACAACTGTTCATAAGTTTGCCCCCAGTTATGATACTCCCCGCTGCCCCCGACGCTGAACTGAACCTGACCACCGAGAAGATGGAGAAGGTGGCGTTCATCCTCAAGACCACGGCCCACCCCACCCGCATCGCCATCGTGCAGCTGCTTTCGGGTCACGAGAGCCTCTCCGTGACCGACATCAGCGAGAAGCTGAACGTGGAACAGAGCCTGCTCTCGCACCACCTGACGGGCATGAAGCTCAAGGGCATTCTGAGCAGCACCCGCGACGGCAAAAACATCTTTTACTCGCTCAAAATGCGCGAAGTGGTGGACGTGATTCAGTGCCTGGCCGCCTGCACGTTCCTGTAGGAGTCGCGGCCTTTTTTTTGGTCAAACACATGAACAACATATCATAAATTCATACGTTCACCCGTACCCCATGCTTCCCACCTTCGGCTACTTCGCGGCAATCTTCATTGGCCTCTCCCTGGGCATCATGGGCGGGGGTGGCTCCATCCTTACCGTGCCCGTGCTGGTCTACCTGATGGGCGTGAGCCCGGTGCTGAGCACCGCTTATTCCCTGTTCGTGGTGGGCTCGACCTCAGTGGTGGGGGCCTGGGGCTACTTCCGCAAGGGGTTGGTGTCGCTGAAAACGGCGCTGGTGTTTCTGCTGCCCTCGCTGGCGGCCGTGTTTGCCGTGCGCAAGCTGCTCATGCCCGCCATTCCCCACGAGCTGTTCACGGTAGGCAGCCTCGTCTTCACCAAAGATCTGCTGGTGCTGGTAGCGTTTGCGGTGCTGATGGTCGGCGCCGCCGTGTCCATGATTCGCAGCCAGCAGGCCGAACAGGTGCTGGATGAGGAGCTGCACCAGAAGCACGCCTTCAATTATCCGCTCATTCTGGGCATTGGGCTGGTCGTAGGCACGCTCACGGGCTTCGTGGGCGCCGGGGGCGGTTTTCTCATCATCCCGGCCCTGGTACTGGGTGCCCGCCTGCCCATGAAGCTGGCGGTGGGCACCTCGCTGGCCATCATCGCCTTGAACTCGCTCATCGGCTTCACCGGCGATTTGAGCGCCGGTACCCCCATCGCCTGGACCTTCCTGGCCGGCTTCCTGGCCTTTGCCCTCGGCGGCATCGTCCTGGGAACCTACCTCGCCCGCTACATCCCGGGTGCCAAGCTCAAGCCCGCCTTCGGCTGGTTTACCCTGGCCATGGGAACGTTCATTCTGCTGCGCGAGCTGGTCTTTACCCCCTGATTCTCTTTCCCACTGCCTTCTTATAACCGCTCATTTCCCTCGACTTTCCCCACCTCCTAAACGCTTTTCCCATGAAAATCGAACAGTTTGAAGACAAGGGCCTGGCCCATTTCTCCTACGCTATCCTCAGCGAGTCGGCCCGTGAAATCGTGCTCATCGACCCCGCCCGCGACCCGCAGCCCTACTACGACTTCGCGAAGGCGAATGACGCCCAGATTGTGAGCGTCATCGAAACCCATCCCCACGCCGATTTCGTGAGCAGTCACCTGGAAATTGCCCAGGCCACCGGCGCTGTTATTCGGGTCAGCAAGCTGCTCGGGGCGGATTATGCCCACGAAGCCTTCGACGAGGGCCAGGAATTCACGGTGGGTAAGCTCACCTTCCGCGCCCTGAACACGCCCGGCCACTCGCCCGACTCGCTGAGCATCGTGCTCAGCCGCGAAGGCAAGGACGAGGCCGTGTTCACCGGCGACACGCTCTTCATCGGCGATGTAGGCCGCCCCGACCTGCGCGAGAGTGCCGGCAATATGACCGCCAAGCGCGAAGAGCTAGCCAAGCAGATGTACCACTCGCTGCGCGATAAGCTGATGAAGCTGGATAACACCGTGGTGGTGTACCCAGCCCACGGGGCGGGCTCGCTCTGCGGCAAAGCTTTGAGCGGGGGCAGCAGCAGCACCATCGGCGACGAGAAGTTTGGCAACCCCATGCTGCGCGACCTGAGCGAGGAGGAGTTTGTCCAAGAGCTGCTCGCCGACCAGCCCTTTATCCCCAAGTACTTCGGCTACGACGTAGACCTGAACAAGGCCGGCGCGCCGGCTTATGCGCCCAGCGTGCAGCAAGTGAAGCGCCTGGCGCCCGGCACCACCTTGGAAGCAGGGGCCGTCATCATCGACACCCGCCCCGAAGCTGAGTTTAAAAAAGGCCACGCGGAGGGCGCCATCAATATCCAGCAGGGCGGCAAGTTCGAAACCTGGCTGGGCTCCATCGTGGGCCCGGAGGAATCCTTCTACCTCATCGCCGCCGCCGAGGCAACGCTGGAGGACCTGATTCAGAAAACGGCCAAAATCGGCTACGAAGCGCTGATTAAGGGCGCGCTGGTCGGCACGCCCGCTGCCGAAGCGACCATGCCCACGCTGGATGTGGCCGCCTTCCGTCAGCATCCGGAGCAGTACACCATTGTGGACATCCGCAACGCGGCGGAACACCGCGACGAGCCCATTTTCGCCGGCTCGCTGAGCATACCGCTGCCCGAGCTGCGCGAGCGGGCTCAGGAAATCCCCCAGGGCAAGCCTGTGGTGGTGCACTGCGCCGGCGGCTACCGCTCGGCCGCCGGCTCCAGCATCGTGGCCGACGCCCTGCCCGGCACCCCGGTGCTCGACCTGAGCGAGGCCGTGAAATCCTTCCAGTCGGCTGCGGCCGGCCATTAACCCTTAACGGCAAAACCGGAGAGGGTCCTGAAAAGGAGCTCTCCGGTTTTGCCTACGCTTTTGCCATGTCTCACTTCGCATTCCTGCTTTCCCTCTTTGCCATGTTTGGTCTGTTTCAGGGCACCGCGCCCGCCTATAAAAACCTTACCCCCGCCCAATTTTCCGCCGCCGTGCGCGAGCCTGGCGCGGTGCTGCTCGACGTGCGCCGGCCCGACGAGTTTGCCGCCGGCCACCTCCCGGGTGCCGTGAACATCGACGTGACCAGCCCCGACTTTGCCCGGCGCGTGGCCGCCCTGGACAAAACCAAGGCCACCTACGTGTACTGCCGCAGCGGCGCCCGCTCGGCCAAAGCGGCCGACCAGCTCACCCAGGCCGGTTTCACGACCGTGACCAATCTGCTGGGCGGGGTGCTCGACTGGCCCGAAAAGCTGGTGCGCTAAGCGTCCGGCTCTTTTACCGCTTCTAGGTGATGATTCCGGCCGGCCCTTGTGCCGGTCGGTCGGCACCCTTATTTCTTCCCTTTTCGCTTTGACTTCCTAAATTCATGCTTGACTTCCTTCGCCAACCCTGGCCCTGGTACGTGGCCGGCCCCCTGATCGGGCTGACCGTCCCCGCGTTGCTGCTCATCGGCAACAAAGCCCTGGGTATCAGCTCCTCGCTACGCCACGTGTGCGCCGCCTGCGTGCCCGCCGGCATTCCCTTCCTGACCTATAACTGGCGGGCCGAGCTCTGGAACCTGTTTTTCGTGCTCGGCATTGCCGTGGGGGGCTTTTTCGGCTACCAGGTGCTGGGCCACCCCGACACCATTGCCATTTCGCCGGAAACCGTGCGCGACCTGCAGGCGCAGATGGGCCTGACCGACTTCACCGGCCTGCTCCCGAAAGAGCTGTTTGCCCTGGAAAACCTGGCCAACTGGAAAGGCTGGGTGTTTCTGGTGCTGGGGGGATTTTTGGTCGGCTTCGGCACGCGCTACGCCGGGGGCTGCACCTCGGGCCACGCCATTTCGGGCCTTTCTAACCTGCAGTGGGTGTCGCTGGTCGCCGTCATCGGCTTCTTTATCGGGGGCCTGCTCATGACCTGGGTGTTCTATCCATTGCTGTTTTAACCTTCCTGCTGCATGAAAAATCTGAAATACCTGGTGCTGGGCGTCTTGTTCGGCCTCATCCTGACCAAAAGCGAAGTCATCAGCTGGTGGCGCATCCAGGAGATGTTCCGCTTCCAGTCGTTCCACCTGTACGGCATCATCGGCTCAGCCATTCTGGTGGGTATGCTATCGCTTCAGCTCATCAAGCGCAACCACGTGAAAAGCCTCAACGGCGAAACCATCACCCTCGCCGACAAGAAGTACAACCACGGCACCTGGATCGGAGGCATCATCTTCGGGCTGGGCTGGGCCCTGACCGGCGCCTGCCCCGGCCCGCTGTTTGCCCAGCTGGGCAGCGGCGTAGCGTCGGCGGCGGTGCTGATTCTGGCCGCGCTGGCCGGCACCTGGACCTACAGCGCCCTGCGCGAAAAGCTGCCGCACTAACCTTTCTCCACCCGGCTTCCGGCTCCTGTTCCCGTTTCCAATGATTCGCTGGTTTCTGCTCGGAACCGCGCTGCTGGCCGGCGCCCGGCCCGGTCCTGCCCAATCCGTACGGTCCGAACCGCTGCTGCACCCGGCGGCTCACGCTCCGGCCGGGGAAGTAGCAGCAGATTCGACGGCGGCCCGGTCCCTGGCCCAGGCCTTGCGCCAGGGGGAGTTCCGGGCTCACGTGCGCACCGTGTTTATGGCCACACGCAACCGCAGCTCCGCTCCGGACTATTACGCCCACGGCGTCGGGGCGGGGCTAGGCTACGAAACCAAGGCCTGGCACGGCCTGCAGCTGGGTGTGGAAGGGTTCTTTCTGAAAAACCTGTACTCCAGTGCGCTGGCCGCCGAGCCGGGCCGCCCGGAAAGCCGCTACGAGCTCAGCCTCTTCGACCTGGAACACCCGCACCACCGCGAGATAATGCATCAGGTGGAAGAGTTGTGGGTGCGCTGGCAGCCCCGGCCGGGCCTCCAGCTCACCTACGGCCGGCAGCAGCTGGACACGCCCCTGCTCAACTCTCAGGACTCGCGCCTAAGCCCCAACTTTGTGCAGGGCCTGTGGGCGGTGGGCAAGGCAGGCAAGGCCACCACGCTACAGGGCGGCTGGCTTACCCACGTGGCCCCGCGCTCCACGGACCGCTGGTACCGGCTCGGCGAAGCCGTGGGGCACTATTCTATGGGCGTGGCCCCCGACAGCAGCCGGGCCGATTACCTTGGGCACGTACCCACCCACGGACTGGCCGTGCTGGGCCTGCGCCGCACCCTGGGCCGCGGCAGCTCGGTGCAGGCCTGGCAGTACTTCGCCGACCACCTGCTGGCCACCAGCCTGCTGGAAAGCACGGTGGCCTTCCCCCGCCCGGCCGGCACCTGGACGGCCAGCAGCCTGCTGCTTTGGCAGCACGGCCTGGCCAAGGACCGGGACCAGCCGGTGAGCCAGCGCTACCTCAACCCGGGGGAACAAGCCCGGGCCCTGAGTGGGCGCGTGGCGTACCAGCGGCAGGCCTGGCAGGTTGCCGCGCACTACACCCGCCTGACGGCCCACGGGCGCTACCTCTTTCCCCGCGAGTGGGGGCGGGAGCCCTTCTACACCACCTTGCCCCGGGAACGCATCGAGGGCGCCGGCGACGTGCACGCATTCGGTACCACCGTGGCCTGGCAGCCGCCGCATGGGCCCCGCCTGGAGGCAGGCTACGGGTACTACAACCTCTCGCGGCAGGCCCGGCTCAACAAATACAGCCTGCCCGATTTCCACCAGCTCAACCTGAGTTTAACCCACTCCTTCACCGGCGCGGCCCGGGGGCTGCGCCTGCGCACGCTGCTCGCGGCCAAGTGGGGCGCTGACCGGGCCGCCTATTTGCCGGCGCAGGCCATGAACAAAGTGGACCTGCAGCATCTGACCCTGGCCCTTGATTACGGCTTTTAGTGGCTCCCTTCACCTACCTTGGGCTTTCCCCCTTCGCAATTCTCCCCCATGACGCCACGACTCGGTTTGCGTGAAAACTGGCACCAGTTCGCCTTGCTGGTGCTCATCAATGCGTTCGTGGGCGGCATGGTGGGCCTGGAGCGCACCATTTTGCCCCGGTTGGCCGAGCAGGAGTTTCACCTGGTGGCCCGCTCGGCCATCCTGTCCTTCATCGTGGTGTTTGGGCTCACCAAAGCCGCGGCCAACTACTACGCCGGGGCCTGGGCCACGCGCGTAGGGCGCAAAAACCTGCTGCTCATCGGCTGGCTGTTTGGCGTGCCCGTGCCGCTGCTGTTGCTCTGGGCCCCGTCCTGGGGCTGGGTGATTGCGGCCAACGTGCTGCTGGGCCTGAACCAGGGACTGGCGTGGTCGAGCACCGTGGTCATGAAGATAGACCTGGTCGGCCCCAAACAGCGCGGGCTGGCCATGGGCCTGAACGAGTCGGCCGGCTACCTGGCCGTGGCCGCCACGGCCTTCGCCTCGGGCTGGCTGGCCACCGAGTACGGCCTGCGGCCCTACCCGTTCTACCTGGGCATTGCGCTGGCCGTGCTGGGGCTGTTGAGCTCCCTGGGGGTGCGCGATACCCGCCACCACGTGGCGCTGGAAGCGTCCCAGGCCCCGGCCGGCCCCACGGGTCCGCCGCTTTCGTTCTGGGACGTTACCTGGCGCCACCCCAACCTGGGCTCGGTCACGCAGGCCGGGCTGGTCAACAACCTCAACGACGGCATGGTCTGGGGCCTGCTCCCGCTGCTGCTGGCTTCCAAAGGCTTTACCCTGACCCAGATTGGCACCGTGGCGGCGGTGTACCCCGCCGTGTGGGGCCTGGGTCAGCTGGTAACCGGGCCGCTGGCGGACCGCTACTGCAAGAAAGACCTGCTCTTCTGGGGCATGCTGCTGCAGGGCGCGGTGCTGCTGGCCATGCTCTTCCCTTCGTCCTACCCGGCATTTGTGCTGCTGGCGGCCCTGCTTGGCGCGGGCACGGCGCTGGTCTACCCCACTTTCCTGGCGGCTATTGCTGAGTATGCCCCCCCCGCCCAGCGGGCCCCCAGCGTGGGCATTTTCCGCCTCTGGCGCGACGCGGGCTACGCCGTGGGCGCCCTGCTCACCGGCGTACTGGCGGATACGCTGGGCCTGGCCGCCCCGCTCGTGGCCATTGGGGGCCTGACGGGACTCTCGGCGCTAATCATCCGCGCCCGCATGTACTGCCTGCCGGAAGCAGCGCCCACGACGGCACCGGCGGGTAGCTGCGCCCGCCCGACTGGTTTCATCCTTTTTACCCGATTTCGCTATGGCTTCTCCCTCTTCATCCCTGCTGGCCTGCGCCGCGGGCCGCTGCCCGCGCTGTCACCAGGGCCCCGTATTTAAAACCTCCGCCCTGAACCCGGCGCGCTTTCAGGACATGCACGACAACTGCCCCGGGTGCGGGCAGCACTACGCGCCGGAACCCGGCTTTTTCTGGGGCTCGGGGCTCACCGCGGATTGCCGAAGCGGGTCTGGGCCTCCTGCTGGGCCGCGCCCGACAGGGCAAAGCGCCACTGCTGGGTCAGCACTTGCCCCAGGTTTTGGTTCGCCCCGGCGTAGATCGCCAGGGCTAGGTTATCGATGGCTTCCTGCTCGCTGCGGGCATGCGGGCGCTGCCCGACTTCGCGCCAGAGGCGTTGGATAAACCCCTGCCCCCCGTGCTGGGCCTGCAGCCGCAGCAGCAGCCCGGCCAACAGAAACTGCCCGCCCACGGGCTTACCCTCCCCGTCCAGGGCCTGCCCGCTCCGCACCACCCGCTGCCAGTCCCATTCCGGCGAGCGCAGGTAGACGGTGGCTATTTCCTCCAGGCCGCGCCGCTGCTGGGCTTCAATCGGACTCAGGGGCAGGCGCAGATAGTCCGTGGCCATGTACTTCATCAGGTGCGCGTAGCCCGTGGCCACGTCCAGCTTCATGCCGGTAACGTAGAGCGGGTCCCAGTAAAACCAGAAGTTGCGGCCCAGCTCGTAGAACAGGGTCGTGCGGTGCTCCCCTTTATCGCGCACGCCCGCGTATAAATCCGTGACCCATGGGTGCATCATCTCGATGCCGGTGGCGCCGATCTTGCCGCAGGCTACCCCGCAGGTCTGGGCGACGGAGGCGACCGTGCCCTTGCCCTGGTAGGTGTAGGTCGGGTGGCGACTCGGCTCGCGGCCCGTCACCAGCCGGTAGTAGGCATAGCCCCCGTCCAGGCTGGCCACCAGGCGCTGCATCAGGCGCGGGTCCCGATCGGACTCGGGGGTTAACAGCACGAGATGCTCCCCGGCCCAGGGCTGCAGCTGGGAGGATACCTGCTGAAAGCTGACGTAGGCATAGCGGGGCAACAGGGCATAGGCCCGCACGTGGGCCGTCGCGGTGCGGCCCTCGCAGGTAGCCGTAATGGAGGTGGTGCCTTCCCTTACGAGGCTCACCAGCCCCGTGCTCGAGACGGTGGCGGTGGACTCCTGGGCCGACTGCCACGTGATAAGCCGGTCGGACAAGGCGTTGCCGCGCGCATCGCGGGCCAGCGCTTGAAGCTGCACCGTTTGGCCCGTGCCTAAGCGCACCGAGTCGGTGGCGAGCTGCACGGCAGCGACCGGGGCGTGGGGCTGCGGCGGGGCGTCCCCCTTTTCTTGACAACTGCTCCCCCCGAGCAGGCTGAGCAGGCAGACAAGGAGCAGGGAGGAGCTAGGTAGGGGCAGTCGGTCAGTCATGAAGGCAGGGAAAAAGCAGAAGGGTAGGCCACGTTACTGGGTGGCTAGAAGCAAGAGCGGGGAGCCAAGCGGTAGGTTGCCTGAACGGCCGAGACGACCACCCCTACCCCGGACGAGGTCGGCGACAAGGTAGGCGGTACCGGTATTTTTCCCATAGGGTCGCGGGGAGATAAGGGCCCATTCTGCCCGCGCTACCCGCCTTGTCCCATTTGTCTCCAGCTCCAGGCTATCGCCGAAGCTACGTTACGTAATGTGTTTATACGACTTGTAAGAGGACGCGGTGTGGGGAGCGCTTCCCATCGATAGGAGCGTTGCTAGCCTCAGGCTAAATAATTTTATAATTATCGACCTGATATATATCTAAACCGAGGCGGTAGCCGTAGGGGGAAAACCTGATCGGTCCTACTATTTCTTTCTTCCATCCTATCCTCTACGTTCTATGCTACAACGCTCTTCCCTCGCCACCTGGGGCGCGGCGCTTCTCTTGTTGTCCTCGCTCAGTAGCTGCGAAGACATTCTCGAGCAGTACTTCCCCAAACCTACCCCGCCGCCCGTTAATCCCACCTTTCCGCCCCTAGGCCAGGATATTGCGTTCTATGCCTTGTCGGGGGGCACGCGGCTCGATGGCTACTCCACGAAGGATGCCGCCACGCGCACCAGCTCGGTGGCCCTGACGGGCCTTCAAAGTGGCGAGAGCCTATTAGCCATTGACTTTCGCCCCGCCACGGGCCAGCTCTACGGGGTGAGCAGCGCGAGTCGCCTCTACGTGATCAACCAAAACACGGGTGCGGCCCGCGCTATTGGTGCCGGGGCCTTCACGCCTGCCGTAGCGGGCACCCTGGTGGGCTTTGACTTCAACCCCACCGTGGATCGCATCCGCCTGGTGACGTCCACCGGACAAAACTTACGCCTGAATCCCGAAACCGGCACCGTGGCCGCCACCGACGGGGCCATCAATGGCCCCGCCGCGACCCTCACGGGCGCGGCCTACACGAACAATGTCGCGGGCGCCAGTACCACGGCCCTCTACGCCATTAACCCGCAGACCCAGCAGCTCACCCTGGTTAACTCCCCCAATGCCGGCACGGTGGTGCCCGTGGGCAACCTGAACCTGGCGGTGAGCGGGAATGGCGGCTTCGATATTGATGGGAGGACGGGCACGGCCCTGGGCCTGTATCTGGTCAATGGTAACCCCACCCTGTTTGCGGTCGATCTGGCTACGGGGGCGGCCCGCCGCTTAGCCCAGTACGCCCCCACCCTGGCCTACACGGGCCTGGCCATTCCCACCCGACCGGTCGGGTATGCGGCCGATTTTACGGGCAGCCGCTTGCATATCTTCGATCCGACGGATGCCTCAGTCACGGTGACCAAGACCATCACGGGCTTCGCGGACTTTCGCCGCATCATCGGCCTGGATTTTCGGCCCAGCAATGGGCAACTCTACGCCTTGACGCAATCCTTTGACGACACGCTGGACCGCTACCTCTATACCATCAATCCGGCCACGGCCGAGGCCACGCTCATTGGCCCTATCACCCCGCGCCTGAGCCTGACCAGCGAGAGCGCGCAGTTTGACTTTGACCCGCTCACCGATCAGATTCGCGTGGTCAGCACGAATGGGGCCGCGGGCACGGCCCGCACGTTGCTGCTCAACCCCACCACGGCGGTCTTTTCGCCCGATGTGCCCTTAACCCTGCCCTCCCCGCCCGGTTCTTTTAAGCTCGCTCACGACAACAACGTGGCCGGCGCCACCACCACCAACCTTTATCTGATTGAGGATCCCTTGGGCTTTAACAACTTGCCCTGCAAGCTCTACCGCCAGAATACGGCCGATGCAAGCTCGTTCACCGAGATTGGCAGTTTAGGGCCCACGATTCGGGACTGCCAAGCCTTTGATATCGGCGGGGCCAGCAACGTGGGCTATCTCTTTGCGGAGGTGAACAGCAACGCGGTCTTACATACCATTGATTTAGCCACGGGCAAGGCCACGCCCACCGGAACCATTACCCTGGAAGGGTTCGTGCGCGGCTTCACGCTGGGCTTAGGCTTCTAAACGGCGGTCTAACCGCTCCGCTCGTCCACCGACAGCTCCTCCAAGCCCTGGCGCCGGCGCTGGGGCTTTTTGCTGGGCCAAGTCTAAACGAAGCCAAGGGTATAGGGCACGAAAAAGCCACTTAGCCTAAGTGCCGTGGCTGTGGCTAAAGTCAGGCAGGAGGATGAAAACCGGGTACTTCAGCCCCACCTGCCGCCCACGAGGGACGCTGCTCCCGTCTTTTTAGTGCGGACGAGGCGCCAAGGCGACCCAGCAGATTCCCGGCGGGGACTTTTGCCACAGCCACGGGAGTTATGCTAAATGGCCTGGCCGAAGCGGGGTACTCCGGGCCCCCTCCACCCGGGTCCCGGTTGTTGGCTGCGCCTGCGCCAGGGGGCCGGCCCGAGCGGGTACCGGGGGTCGGCGCCGGAGTGAACCCCCATCCGTCGTCGATGCGAGGCAATCGGGAAGGGTGGGGCCGGCGGTTCAGCCGGTGGTGACATCTACCACCACCGCAACGGACTTAGCCGGCCGTCGCGGTGGCCCTGCGGGTAGGCTGGGTCAGGAGCTGGAGCTGAGGCCGTGGGACCCCAGCCGAAGCAATGCCTGTCTCAGGGGGAGAGGGTAAAAGGCCGGTGGAACCGGCCCTCCGTGAGCGCCACCCGTTGGCCCGGATCACTACACACGGTCCCCCTGAAGGTGCCCGCTATGGTCTGCTGGGCCGGATCGTAGGCCGTAATCTCCAGGGCCCAGGTCGGGGTCGAGCCACAGGCCCGCGTGGTGAAGGGCGTCAGCTGGCCATGGACGACGTGCTTATAGAGGAGCCCACTGGGCGAGCGCGCATCATGGAAGGCGAAGCGTCCTGGCGCTTGCTTGAACTCCCACAAATCGAAGATCACCGGCGTGCCGTTCGTGGTATTCAGGGTCAGGTAAAGCTCGTTCGTGTCTCGATTAATATAGGCGGTGGAAGCCGCCCCCTGGACCGGTACCGCTTGGCCATTCGCCTTCACGGACGCCGTCTGCAGGGCAGAACTCGTCGGCTGCGGGTCCGCCTCCGGTTTGGAGGAGCAGTGGAGCAGAAGCCCGGTGCTGAGCAGCAGGCACAGGAAGTAAAACTATTTCATTCGTTTACGCTAGCGGAAGGAATCGCAGTTGATTCCCTTGCCGCGTTGACACAGGTCCTGCCAAGAGCGATCAGGACGGAACAGAAGGCTCTATCTTTCTTGGGTCTCCAACGCGCGCAGGTTGTCCGAGAGGACAATAGCGGATCATCTTCGCGAGAATCAGGGTAAGCGGCTGCAGCGCGCTAGCCTAGCGTATGACGGGCGGCGTTGATTTAGGTGAACCCTGCCCCCAGCGGCCCCAAGGAGCTGACCCTCCAGGCACAGGGTCGAACAAAGCGCCTAAAGCGGACGAACAAGACCACAAATAAGATCCGCTAGCGAAGACGTAGCATACCTTGTCAAGCAGTTGTGCGCCAAGGGGAAGCAGGACCTGAAGCCTTCCGGAAGGCAGGTCAACAAGCGAGGGCAAGGCTCGGGGATGGGGCTGGATTTGGTCAAAAAGATCGGGGAGAACACGGCCGGCCGTATCTGGGTGAACAGCTAGCGGGGACACCTTTAGCGTCACTATCCCTGACCACCGCCCAGCGGTGATTTTGCGGCGGTGCAGCATGCCCCTTTATTCGTAGTTTTGGCCATGCCTACCGCAGCTACCCCGCTTCCTACCTTTCCCGCCGACTTGCAGGCCACGTATCCCCCCGCCGCCTTACTAGAGGCCGTGCTGGATACCTCCCTGACGGGCGTGGCCCTCTACTCACCCCTGCGCGACGCCGACGGAAACCTCGTTGACTTTCGCATCGACTGGCTTAACCCGGCCGCCCAGCGCATCCTGGGGCAGCCGGCCCGGCCGGCGGTGACCTACTTGCACCATTACCCGCATACCCGCGAGACGGGCGTCTTTGCCTTTCACCGCGACGCCTTTGAGTCCGGGGAGCCTGCCCGCATGGCCGTCAATTATCAAGGGGATGGGCTGGACAATTACTTTCATCTCGCCGCCCGGCGCGTGGGGCCTGGCCTGCTGGTGAGCTTCACCGACACGGCCGAGCAGCCCCGCACGCCCGTAGAAGAAGCCTTGCGCGAAAGTCAGGCGGCTGAACGGGCTGTGCGCGCGGAGGCGGAGGAACAACGCGCGCAGCTACGCCGGGTATTTGACCAGGCCCCGGTTGCCATTGCCCTGCTCGAAGGAACAACGTATCGCATCACCTTGGCCAACCCGGCTGTGTGTGAGATCTGGGCCCGTCCGCAGCCGTTGCTGCTGGGCCGGCCCCTGCTGGAGGCCTTACCCGAACTGCGGGGTCAGGGCGTCGACGCCTTACTCGATGGCGTGCTGCACTCCGGCCAGCCCTACGTGGGCACGGAGCTGCCCGTCGCGCTGGTGCGCCACGGCCGGCGCGAGATCATCTACTTCAACTTCGTCTACCAGCCCCAGCGCGACGCCCAGGGGCAAACCACGGGCGTGCTGGTCGTGGCCAGCGACGTCACCGAAGTGGTGACAGCCCGCCACCAGGTGGAAGCCCAGGAGCGCCGCACGGCCGAGCTCAACGAAGAGCTGGCCGCTGCCAACGAGGAGATCCAGGCTAACAACGAGGCCTTGACGCGCAGCCAGCTCGCGCTGCACCTCCTGAACCAGGACTTGGAAGCCCGGGTAGCCGAGCGCACGCTCGCCCTGCAGCAGGAAGTAGCCCAGCGAGGGCAGGCCCAGCAACAGGCCGAACGCAGCGAAGCCCGCTTCCGGCGGCTGGCCGAAACCACGCCCCTGATCGTGTGGGAAGCGGACGCGGCGGGCCACACCACCTATCTGAGTCCGAACTGGGAGCAGTTTACCAGCGCCACCAACGGCCAGGGCTTGGGCTGGCAGGAGTATATGCACCCCGAGGACCAAGCTCCCTTCCTCGAGGCGTGGCTGAGCGCGGTGCGCACGGGCCAGGTGTTCCAGGCCGAAATGCGGCTGCGGGTCGCGGCCACGGGCGAGTACCGCTGGCACCTGGACCGGGCCGTCCCGCTGCGCGACGCGACGGGGCAGGTCCAGCAGTGGGTCGGCGCGGCCATTGATGTGCACGAACTTAAGCGCCTGCAGCAGTCCTTGCTGGAAAGCGAGCAGTACTTCCGCGCCATGGCTGATCATGTGCCGGCCATGATCTGGGTTACCGATGCCCAGGGCCAGTGCACCTACCTTAACGCGCAGTGGTATGCCTTTACCGGGCAGACCCCCGCCCAGGCGCTGGGCGAGGGCTGGCTTCACGCGGTGCACCCCGACGATGCCCTGCAGGCCGGGCAAGCCTTCCAGGACGCGCACGCCCGGCAAGGCCCGTTTCGCGTGCTCTACCGCCTGCGCCGCCACGATGGGCAGTACCGCTGGGCCATCGACGCCGGGCAGCCCCGCCTGACGGGGGCGGGGGAGTATGTGGGCATCGTGGGCACGGTGATCGAGGTGCACGAGCAGCAATTGGCTGTGCAGGCTATGCGGCGCCTGACCTATAAACTGCGCACGGCCCGCGACGAGGCTCAAGGTCTGAACGTCGACCTGCAGACGGTTAATGAGCAGCTGCTGCGCACCAACGTGGACCTGGACAACTTCATCTACTCCGCTTCCCACGATTTGAAAGCCCCCATCAGCAATATTGAGGGATTGTTGTACCTGCTGCAGGAAGAACTGCCGCTGGACATCTCGCAGCGGGAGTACGTCGGGGCCACGTTAGGGCTGATGCGCGAGTCGGTAGAACGCTTCAAGCGTACCATCGACCATCTGACCGACGTCAGCAAACTGCAGAAGGAGCATGCCCCCGCGACGACGGCGGTGGACTTAGCGACGGTCGTGGAGGAGGTGCGGCAGGACTTGGCTCCGCTTATCCAGGCTACTGGGGCCCGCGTACGGGTCGAGGTAACGGGTTTCCCGCCGGTGCTCTTCCCCGAGAAAAACCTACGCTCCGTCGTCTACAACCTCCTGAGCAACGCCTTGAAGTATCACTCACCCAATCGCACGCCCCACATTGATGTGCAGGCGCACGTGCGAACCACGTACACGGTGCTGGAAGTCCACGACAATGGATTAGGTCTGGAGGCGGCGCATGTGCCCAAACTCTTTACGATGTTTCAGCGCTTCCACGACCACGTGGAAGGCTCCGGCGTAGGCTTGTACATGGTCAAGAAGATGGTAGAGAATGCGGGCGGGCGCGTGGAGGTGCACAGCTACGCCGGCGCCGGCACCACTTTTTTCGTCCACTTACCCCACGCTGCCCTGCCTCCCGCCTAGGCGACATACGCCTGCTTAGTACCGCAAGGGGGAGGAAACCAGGGAGAAGGGAGCCCTCCTTAGGGCAGCTCGATAAAGAAGGTGGTGCCCTGCTGCTCGCGGCTTTCCAGCCAGATGTCGCCCCCGTGCAGCTGCACGATCTGCTTGGCAATGAAGAGGCCTAAGCCGGTGGTGGGCTCCCCGTGCAGGCCCTTGCGCCGCGTCGGGTTGAACTTGTCGAACAGGTGGGTGTGCAGCTTGCCGGGAATGCCAATGCCCGTGTCCTGCACCGTGAGGCGCACGTGGCCCTCGTGCACCTGTACCCCCAGCGTGATGGTCCCCCCGGTGGGGGTAAACTTGAGGGCGTTGCCTAGCAGATTGTCCAGCACCCGGCCGAACTTGTCGGGGTGCAGGCGCCCGTACACGGGCTCAGCCGGTAGGTCCAGGGCCAGCATGACGCCTTGCTCGTCGGCGGCCGGGCGGTGCCCCTCCAGCCGGGCGGTCAGGTAGGCGTTCAGATCGGTCGCTTGCTTCTCCAAGTCGTGCTCGTCCAGATCCCCCACGTAGAGCACATCCTCGAGCAAGCCCGTGGCGTGGGTGCAGGCGCGCTGAATCAGGCCCAGGTAGTGCACCATTTCGGGCGGGGGCGGCCCCTCCCCGGCCCGGCTGGCCACTTCGCGCTGCAGCAAATCGGTGAGCAGCTCGATCTGGGCAATGGGGGCTTTGATATCGTGGGTGGCCAGCTGCAGGATGGTTTCCTGCGCGTCGTAGAGGCGCTGGAGCTGGGCTTCTAATCCTTTGCGGGCGGAAATATCTTCCAGGATGGTGTAGCCCAGCTCCCCCCCCTCGTCGGGAAACAGCACGGAGGTGACCTGACACCAGAAGGAGGACCCGTCGGCCCGCACCAGGCAGGTTTCCAGCGCGAAGTGGGGCAGCTTGTGCTCCCAGAGCTTCGTTTGCAGCTGCTGCCAGTCGGCGCGGTGATCGGGGTGGGCAAACTCGCGGATTTTGCGGCCCACCAGCTCATCCGGGCTGCGCAGGCCCAGCATCCGGACCACGGCCGGGTTGGCCTGGCGGATGGTCAGATCCGGGGTGATGATTTTCTGGCCCAGGGGGGAGTTCTCGAACACGGTGCGGAAGCGCGCCTGGCTCTGCTGGTAGCGCGCCTGCGCGGCCTCCTGCGTACTAGCCGCTGCTTGGTCCGCGCGGAGTTGGTCATTGTCGGCGCGCAGCGCCTGGTTGTCGCCCTCGGGGGAGGCGGAGGTGGGAAGGGAAATGTCGGCCATACGGAAGGAGAGCGGTTGCCGGAAGGTACGCGTTGTTGCGGCAATACGCGGTCCTCCCCCCTCGTTACCGGCTGGGGTCCCCGGCCGGGCGAGAAAAAGAGTGTCTTCCTGGCCGAGAGCGGTAGCGCGCTCCGAGTCGTACCGCTGTGCTACCTTCGCGCCTGGTGACCCCAACCAAGGTGGTCTTTGACCGCCCGCTTCCCGTATGCAAAAACTTGCCAGTGTGCTGCTGGTCGACGACGACCCGCTCACCAATGACCTGAATGAACGCTTGCTCCGCCAACTAGGCGTGGCCGACCAGTACCTGGCGGCCACCGACGGCCGGGAAGCCCTGGCCATCTTGGCTCAGCTGAGCACCTACGCGAAGCCCAGCACCCCGGTGCTCGTGCTGCTGGATGTGACGATGCCGGGCATGGATGGCATGGCCTTTCTCGAGGCCTACCAGCAGCTACCCGCCGCCCAGCAGCAGGCCGTGGTCATCGTGCTGCATACGGCCTCGATGAGCTCCCTCGACCTGGGCCGATTAGAGGAGTTGCCCATCGCCGGCCTGGTCAGCAAGCCCCTGACCAAAGCCAAGCTGGATACCATCCTGCAGCTGCATTATCAGCGCCAGTTCGGTGTGACGTAGCCCGCAAACTCTGCTTAACCGACCCGGTTCCAGTCATTGTCGAGCTACCCCCGTATACCCACTGCCGGGTTCGCGGGAACAACCGCCCGTACCTGTCGGCAGATGGCGCCGCTGTTTTCCTGGCCAATGTTACTCCTTGGTCCCTGCTGCGTCGCTATGTTCCGCACCCCTTCCGTCCCCCCCCAGCTAGCTATCGACGAGCTGCAAGCCCTGCTGGACGTTTCGCTCACGGCCCTCACCCTGCTGCGTCCCCTCTACTGTCCGCAGAGTCAGGAGCTGACGGATTTTGCCTTCGACTACCTCAACCCCGCCGGCCAGCGCCTGTTGGGCCTCACGCAGCAGCCAACCACGACCTTGCTGGCCAGCTTCCCCCGTGCCCACGACACGGGCGTGTTCGCCTTTTACCGGGGCGTGCTGGAAACCGGGCAGGCTGGCCGGTTCGAGGTCACCTACCTGCACGAGGGGGTCGATACCCCCTTTTATGTCGCCGCCCGCTGCCACGGCCCAGGGCTGGCCGTTAGCCTGATTGACACGGCCGCGCACGCCCAAGCTCCCGTCGAGGTTGCCCTACGCGCCAGCCAGGCCCGCGAGCAGCTCGCGCAGTCCGAGGCCCAGCACCAGCGGGCCAGCCTGGAGCGCTTCCTAAGCCAGACGCAGGCTACCGTCTGCATCCTGCGCGGTCCTACCCACCGGCTCGACTACTGTAATCCAGCCTACCGGCGCCTGTTTCCCCAACGGCTGTTGCCCCTGGGGCGGCCCCTGCCCGAGATCCACCCCGACGTCAATGCCCCGGGGCTGCTGGCCCGACTTGACCATGTCTACCACACGGGCAAGTCCTATGGGGGCGTGGAGCAGCCCCTGACCATTGCCCAGCCGGATGGCCAGCCGCCCCGCACCCACTATTTCACTTTTTCCTACGATGCCTATCTGGAAGGGGGACAAATCGCGGGCGTGTCTATCTTCGCCTACGACGTCACGGAGCAGGTGCGGGCGGGCCAGCAAGCGGCCCAAGTGGCGGCGGAGCTGCAGCTACTGACGGCCAATGTGCCTGTGTTCCTGTTTCGCACGGATGCGGCCGGGCACCTGACCTATGTCAACGGCGCCCTCTTTGCCTGGTCGGGTCTGTCCCCTTTGCTACCCAACCTCGACGAGGTCTGGAACACCGTGCATCCGGAGGACGCGTTGGCCCTCACGGCCGCCTTTGCGGCCGCCGTGCTGGCCCGTCAGCCCTGGGAAAGCCCCGTGTATCGCATCCGCCGCCGCGACGGGGAGTACCGCTGGTCGCTGACCCGAATCCAGCCCCTGTTCCAGGCCGATGGCCAGCTCACGGGCTACAGCGGCGTCAACGTCGAAATCCACGACCAGGTCGAGCTGCAGCGGCAACTTGCGCGCGTCAACGCGGACCTCGACACCTTTATTTATACGGCCTCCCACGAGCTCAAAACCCCCCTTACCAACATGGAGGGCTTACTCCACGCCCTTCAGGAGGAGCTGCCCCCCGCCCGCGGCCAGGAGGGTGAGCTCGTGCCGCCCCTGCTAGCCTTGATGGAGCAGTCCCTGGACCGCTTCCGGTTGACGCTCACGCAGCTCACCGACGTCTCCAAACTCCAGCGGGCCCACGCGCAGCCCGCCGAAGTGGTGGACCTGACGGCCCTGCTCGAGGAGATGCGCGGGGAATGGGGAGCGGCGTTGAACGCCGCCGGGACCCAGCTCACGGTGGAGGTCAGTGCCTGCCCCCAACTCTGGTTTGCGCCCCAGCAGCTGCGCCAGATCCTGCAGCACCTGCTGAGTAACGCGCTCCAGTACCGCGCTGCGGATCGTTTGCCCCAGATCGGGGTGCGGACCTACCCCCAGCCGGGCTACACGGTGCTGGAAGTGCAGGACAACGGCCTGGGGATGGCCCAGCAGCACCTGCCCAAGCTCTTTGGCCTGTTCCAGCGTTTCCACGACCACGTCGAGGGCACGGGGATCGGCCTCTACATGGTCAAGCGCATGGTGGAGAATGCCGGTGGCCGCATCGAGGTGCACAGCCAGCTGGGGGTGGGCTCCACCTTCACCCTCACGCTGCCCGATTCCCCCGCCCCAGGAGTCCCTGCCCAGGGGGACGAGTCATCGAGCGGATGAGGACCCGCCTAGTAGCCTCTTAGACTCCGACGACTCCGACGAGGCCACTGGCTCTGGCGGGACGTCCGACACCTCTTCTACCCAGGACGCCGGCGCTTGCCCGATTTCGCGGGGGGCATCCAACCGGCGCCGCACCTCGTCCAGGTCCACCGTTCCTGGGATGAAGCGAGCCAACAACGTCCGCTCTTCGAGGCCCGGGGACAAAGCGGTGCCCGCCGTGAGGGCTCATACGAAGGCGACCGCTCGGTGGCGACCGGGGTCAGGACTTAGCCAAGGCGAATACGTAACCAGGGAGGAAAAGGCAGGTTTACCGCAGCCACAAGACCAAGGCGGCCAGCACCACCAGGGCGGTCATAAACACGGAAATGATGCGCGTATCACGCGGGGCGGTGTCGCGGTCCGCAGGGGAGGCAGGTTCCATACAGGGGAAAATCAGGGGAAGGACAGGAAAAAAAAATGTCGGCGCCCCTTTCGCGCCCTGCTACGCAGGTACCAAGGGGGTAGCTTGCGGGGATGCGGGCGGGGGCGGGGCGAAGAAGGGAAAGGCAAGTTCCGCCGGGCCGGCTCGCGAAACCCTGATGAAAATCCCCCGGCAGCATGACATCTGTCATGCTGCCGGGGGGTAGACTGCCCTAGCTTTGGGGCTCCCACCGCCGCGCCTCCAGCCGGGGTGGTTCATCTCTTCGTAATTGCGTATGAAAGCCTTAGTATATCACGGTGCGGGCAAGAAAGCCTGGGAAGAAAAGCCCCGGCCCACGATGCAGCAGCCCACCGATGCGATTGTGCGCATGCACAAAACCACCATTTGCGGCACCGATTTGCATATTCTTAAAGGGGATGTGCCCGAGGTAACCCCCGGTCGCATCCTGGGCCACGAGGGCATCGGCATCATCGAGGAAATAGGCGCCGCGGTGACCACGTTCCAGGTGGGCGATCGAGTCCTGATTTCCTGCATCTCCTCCTGCGGTAAGTGCGTGTCCTGCCGCAAGGGCATGTACTCCCACTGTGAGCTGGGCGGCTGGCTCCTGGGCCACCTGATTGACGGCACCCAAGCGGAGTATGTGCGCATTCCCTTTGCGGACACCAGCCTGTATGCCATCCCGGACCAGGTGGATGAGGATGCCGTGGTCATGCTGAGCGACATTCTGCCCACGGGCTTGGAGTGCGGCGTGCTCAACGGGCAGGTGCAGCCCGGGGATGCGGTCGTTATCGTAGGGGCCGGGCCCATTGGGTTGGCCGTCCTACTCACGGCCCAGTTTTATACGCCGGCTGTCCTGATCATGGTGGACGTGGACGACAACCGCCTGCACGTAGCCCGGGCTCTGGGCGCGACCCATACCATTAACAGTCAGCAGCAGGACGCGGTCCAGCAGGTGTTCGCGCTGACGGAAAACCGGGGCGCCGACGTGGCGGTGGAAGCGGTCGGCATTCCCGCCACCTTTGAGCTATGCGCGGCCGTGATTGCGCCCGGTGGCCGGATTGCCAACGTGGGCGTACACGGCAAAAGCGTGGCGTTGCACCTGGAAACGCTCTGGTCGCGCAACATCACTATCACCACCCGCCTGGTCGATACGACCACGACGCCGCTGCTCCTGAAAACCGTCGCTTCCGGCCAGGTCAACGCCGCCCAGCTCATTACCCACCATTTCGCCTTGGATGACATAGAGCAGGCCTACGATACGTTTGAGCACGCGGCCCGCGAAAAAGCGTTGAAGGTCATCCTTACCCGTCCGTAGGGGAGCCCGGGGGGCGGTTCCGGCAGGACTGGTAGTAGCTTCCTTCCGCGAGCTAGAAGGTAGCGCAGCGGGCACTAGCGAGTCGCTCCGGCTGCTGGGCGGGGTGCTGGCTCGTGGCGAAGGGAGCTAGGACGGCCGCTAGTTGCGGGGCCCGCGCACCCAGAGTTGTCGATGGGCCCCTCGGGCAGGAGGCGATGCCTGGTTCTTGTGCGTAGGTGAGGCTCCTGGCAGGGCGACGCCAGCAGGGCCTGTTAAGCCGGTGCGTCGCCACCTAGTAAAGAGGTACAACCAGCATCGACCGGCAAGTAGGGGCTACGGCTTTGGGGAGCGGCAGGCGAAGCAATTAGCGGCCGTGGGCAGCGCGTAGGCGTGCTTGGTAATAGCCGTGTCCAGGGCGTGTTGAAAAGCGGCCAGGAGCTTGTCCCGCTCCGTATCGGGAATGTTTTGTAGTACCTGCTCGATGGCCGAGCGGTAGACGTGGGCCATGAAGTTAGGGCCGTAAGAGGTGAAAAAACCGTCGTGCAGCGCGTCAAAGATTGTTTTCTCCGCCGAGGAAATGGACCGCGACAGCGCTTGCCACTGCTGGGCAGTTTCCGCCAGGCGGCGTTGTAACTCTAGATTCATGGGCAAGCAGGGGAAAGAAGCCAGAGGAGTAGCCGTAGTTCTCCTCGGGAGTTCGCACTGCAACAGGGCAGGGGAAGAGGCTGGTACAAACATGGGGCCTGGCTGCTGCCCTGAAGCTGACAACTCTCACCTCATCGGATGACGTTTGTCAGCTTTCCTGAGCTCAGGGAAAAAGCTTGCCCCCGGCTATACCATCCTGTGGGGGGCCCTACAGCGCCCGCGACGGCGACTTGCATCCGAACTCTGGCCAGGAGGGGCTAAGTCAAAGCGGTTACGCCGCCCTTGCTGGTAGCGAGCGGCCCGCCGGGGGAAAGCCGGCAACCCCTCCTTCCGGTGACTCCTGGCAGCTATCCAGTACTAGGTGCCCGCGGGCCGCGGCCGGACCGGGCGAGTGTAGGAAGCTCGTCTACGATTCCGCGTTTGCAAAATGCCCCACAGGGATGCGTTTCGCAAACGCGAAACCAGGTGCTTTCCCGGGCCTGGGCAAACAGGCTTTTAGGGGCAGTCAGGGAACGCCATTGTTTCTCTTTGGTTCTGGATATTAGTTGCTTGTCATAATGGCCCTTATACGACCACTAACATAGTATAAGAAGTCCTCAACGAACCGTAGATGCGGTTATCGAGATTGATTTGAAAGATGGACAGTATGCCTACGGCCGCATCTTAGCAGGAGCCGATTATGGGATCTACGACTTTCAGGCCAGCCAACGTATCGAGAGCGTCGAAGCGGTGATTAATCGCCCTTTCCTGTTTATCGTCGCGGTCTCTAACGAGGCCATCAGCTCCCGGCGCTGGGTTAAGATCGGGAAGGCTCCGTTGGTGCCCGCCCTGCTGCCCCATCCCTTAAAGTTTATGCAAGACGGCCTGCAGCCAGATCGGTTTAGCCTCTACGAGCCGCTGACGGGTACCATCACCCCCGCTCTCAAACACGAGTGCCAAGGCTAGGAGCGGAGTGCCGTATGGGCTCCTGCGCAGGTCGAAGAACGGATTCGGGATCACTACGCGGGCCGCCCCAACCTCACTCGGCAGCGAGATTTAGCAGTATTTGACTGACTAGTCGTTGGCACTCGATAAACTACTGCTTGACATAACCGACGTGGCTGTGGCAAAACTCTCCGTCATAATTCTACGGGGTCGCGTCGGTGACGATAACCGGCTAAAAGGCCCCCAGCAGCGACCCTCGTGGGCCGCGGGTGGAGGCTCATTCATCCTGGTTTCATCCTGCTGCCAGCCTTTTGCCACAGCCACAGACCTTCTCGGACAGCATCAAGTTTAGGGTCCCTTCCGTTTCAATGCCCTGAGAGCGACTCGTTGTCCTGCGATGATAAGCAGCTTTTGCTCGCTAGGAGCGGCCTCATGTACGCAATTCTTTCGGGGGATTCGCCAGGTTCGCACCCGGCTAATTTCCGTGCTCATAGGATCATGGAACTAAGGTCCTGTAAACACTTAAGTACGGCACCGTAGACCGGCGTTGTTATGCGTGACGCCTACTCAAAAACCGATGGGCAGGCTCTTCTACGGCCTTGAACAGCAGAATAGCAATCAGATTCGTTATCCCAAATTTGAGTAGGCTATGTTTCGTAACATGCAAATCAAGAAACCGACTTAGCACGCCCATATGCACGAGATAGAAGGTATAGGAGGCTCTGCCAAGTAGGTTAAACAGCTTGGTTTCCAGCAACCAGCGTAAGCCACTTTGCTCCCGGATCAATCCAAAGTACAGGGCACAGATGCCCGGTAGGATCACGATGATATTTAAAAATATGAGGAGTGGCACATTCATCTCCTCTTCCGGCACCAAGGGGTCGTTTATCCAGGCCATAGCTCCCATGACGGCAATAATCCAGGCCAGCCCTGTCCAGGTGTAAAAGGCACCTGCCCGCATTGCCTTGAAACGGTTCAGAATGAGGAGCGCCAATCCCATACCTGCCAGAAATTCACAGCAGCGGCCGAAAAAGGTAATGGTGAAGAGGAACGTGAAGGAATCAAAAAAGCCGTAAGGGTGGGGCGCATAGCATACAAGGACGGTACCTAGGGACAGTATGAGCACCGCGTAAAGCAATAGCTTAACTGATTTTCCGCGCAGTCCTAATAGCATAAAGGGCGCCGCAAAATAGAAGCATTCTTCCACCGTCAGCGTCCACCCTTGCACAATGCCCGTAAACTTGAAAAAGTCAAAAAAGCCCCGTAAAAACGTGACATTCAATAGAAAAACCAGCCATTTGTCCGTTAACATATAGGTTTCCCATACGCCCATTAAGTCGTAAGCCGGCCTCAGTTCCAGGATGGCCAACGTGAAACAAGTAAGCAGGAAGTACATCGGGTAGATGCGGGCCACGCGGTTGCGCAGGTACTGTTTCCCCATGATGTGCTTAGCTCAACCTGGTCGATATAGCGCAGGCAAATCAATAGGCCGCTGAGTACAAAGAATAAGGCTACCCCCGTGTGCCACTCGCGCGCCAGCCGCCAGGCAATACTCGACTCCGGAAAGGGGTTGAAGTGGTGAAAAAACACCAGCCATGCGGCCACGGCGCGCAAGCCAGTTAACGCCGGAAAGTAAGGGGGAGCGGGTTTATCTGGTGGCTGAATCACAGCGGCAGCGAACGAGAAGTAATACAGCGAGAAGGGCTTTCAAAGTACGGAGTTCTCAATACGATTGTATACCACTAGTAGGGGTTCAGCGGCCTTATGTCAGGATAGATTAAGGTGATTCCATTGCCCTTGCGCTGCCCGTATTCAAGCGGGCGCAGGCGGATGCCACACCATGGGCCTTCGTTTCCGAGTTGGTTCACAAGGTGCCTGGGCACTGCTGGGTACCGGCGTCGGGTTCGCCCTGCAGGCTTCCTTTCTGCTGCCCTACACGGCGCTCGGCCCAAAGACAGTACCCGACGCCCGGCCGGCCGCGGCGGCGAGCCCGGCGAACCGCGTGGCGTACCTGGAGCACCCCGCCGTACCCTCGCTGCACACGCGCCTGCGCCTGCCCGATGGCCGCTGGATCAACTTCCACGGCGTGCATCCCCCCGCCCCCTTGCGTAGCAGTAGCATTTTTCCGGTCAAGGCCCCTAAAAATCAGGGTCGATTCCACAGCGCCTTAGTGCTTCATCTGCATGCCCCTTTTGCCCTTGCCCAATTGGTCGAGCGCGGCGCGGAAGCCAGTGGCCAACTGCGCAGCGGGCCCTCGGCCGTAGTAGTGCAGGAACATCATGCGCGGCTGGTCAAACAGCATGTGGTTGTGCACGGCCACGACCTCCAAATTGTGCGCCCGCAGGGCCTTTATCACCGGATTTACTTCGTGCTCCAGCATGGCAATGTCACCGGCAATCTGCGCGTCGGCTTGTTTGCCGGCGAACGCGGCCCACGAGTTCAGGCCCATGGCGGCGGTCATCTCGGTGCCCATCATGACCGATTGCAGGTCGGCCCGGCCCACGGTGTACTTGTAGGTCGGGCCGTTCACCGTGCCCTGGTACTGCACCACCTTATCAAGCGCGGGAATATCAAACAACTCCTTGCCGGTGGGCGCGGCGGCGCTGGGCGTGGCGTTGTTGCCCGCCGGCGCGGCCGGGGTGCCGCCGCTGGGCTTGGGCTGGTTGGCCGGCAGCAGCTTGGAGTCTGCGAGAGCGGCGGCAAACTTCCGGGCCAGCTCGGCGGGGGCGCCCATGCCGTGGATGTGCATGTAAAAGATGCGCGGCTCTTCGTAAAAGAAGTGGTTGTGCACGGCCCCAATTTCCAGCCCCTGGGCCAGCGCGGCCGACATGAGCGGATTGACTTCTTCCTGCAGCAGCACCGTGTCGCTCATGAGCATCGCGGACTTACCGTCCAGCGTGTGCTTGATGGCCACCCACCCGCCGAAGCCAAAGGCAATGGGCACCGGCTCCCCTTTGATGGTCACTTTTAAGTCGTTGCGCGGCAACGGGGTGCTGTGCGTAGCCTGTGCCTCCACGTAAGCCCCTTTCTTGCCCATCGCGGCCTCGACGGCGGCAATACTGGCGGCGCTCAGCGGCGGGGTTTTGCCCGGGGCAGCGGCTCCGGTGAAGGAGGGCAAAGGACCAAGCAGCAGGGGCGTGGTGGCCAGGGCGGTGGTTTTAAGCCAATCACGGCGGGAAAAACGAAAATCTGACATAGGATGAGCAATGAAGGAATAGCTGGAAAACGTAAGCGGCGCGTAATCAAGAAGCTTTTTACTTACTACAAAACGACCTTCTATAAATTGTAAAACGGCTCTATGAGATCCGATATGCGGGTCGTATCAGACCCTAAAAACAGGCCATTCTATCGTAGCCTAGTCTTCTGAATTGTCCTACCCGCGGAACTCGCTGGGTATACTAGCCTACGTCAAGTAGGGGCCCGATGAACCCAGCCTGAAATGTCCTCTTCGGCGGCTACCACCGCTTTTGGCCCGGGTACTGATCTCGGATGATGTCGGGGGCCAGATCACAGCCCCTGGTTTATACGCGCTCTAGGACCACAGCATAGCCCTGTCCGACCCCTACGCACATGGTGACCAGCGCATAGCGCTTCTGCTGCCGGTGCAGCTCCAGCGCGGCCGTATTCAGCAGGCGGGCCCCACTCATGCCCAGTGGGTGCCCCAGCGAAATGGCCCCCCCATTGGGGTTTACGCGCGGGTCATCGCCCTCCATGCCCAACGCGCGCAGGCAGGCCAAGCCTTGGGCGGCAAAGGCCTCATTGAACTCAATCAGCTCCATCTGGTCGAGCGTCAAACCGGCCTTCTTCAGCGCCAGCTGGGAAGCGGGCACCGGGCCGATGCCCATCAAGCGGGGCTCCACGCCGGCCACGCCCATGGATACGATGCGGGCGCGGGGCGTCAGCTGATGCTCCTTCAGGCCGGCTTCGGAGGCCAGCAGCAACGCTGCGGCCCCGTCGTTCAAGCCCGAGGAGTTGCCCGCCGTCACCGTCCCGTTCGAGCGAAAGGCGGGCCGCAGCGTGGCTAGCCCTTCTAGGGTGGTATGGGCTTTAATAAACTCGTCGTGCTCGAACAGCCGCGGCTCGCCTTTGCGCTGGGGCAGGGGTACGGGGACGATTTCCTCGGCGAAGCGCCCCGAGTCGCGGGCGCGGGCGGCGCGTTGGTGCGAGGCGTAGGCAAACGCATCCTGGTCTTCCCGGCTGATGCGGTCGCGCTCCGCCAGGTTTTCGGCCGTTTCACCCATGGCATCCACCCCGTACATGGCTTCTAGTCGGGGGTTGATGAAGCGCCAGCCGAAGCTGGAATCCGCCAGCTGGGCGTCGCGGCCAAAGGCGGTGCTGGCCTTGGAGATCACCAGCGGGCCCCGGGTCATGTTTTCCACGCCCCCGGCCACGAACAAGTCTCCATCACCACACTGCAGGGCGCGGGCCGCCGCCATAGCAGCCGACAGGCCCGAGGCGCAGAGGCGATTGATCGTCTCACCTGGCACCGACGCGGGCAGGCCGGCCAGCAGCAGGGCCATGCGAGCCACGTTGCGGTTATCCTCGCCGGCTTGGTTGGCGCAGCCCAGCAGCACGTCGGCAATGCCAGCCGGGTCTACCTGCGGATTGCGGCGCAACAGTTCTTGGATGACCAAGGCGGCCATATCATCGGCCCGCACTAGGGCCAGCGAGCCCCCGAAGTTGCCAATGGGGGTGCGGATGCCATCCACCAGATACGCTTCTTTCATAACGGTAGGAAAGCGACTAGGTACGCAGGAGACGGCGCTAGGTTCACCGAGGCTTGGAAAAGGGAAGCCCCACTTTCCCATCGCTTCCTAATAGGCAATCTTTGGGGACTGGTTAGGGCGGTTATCCTCCCGCTCGTCAACGCGCGCCTAGCTAGCTGCGTACTGCGGGGTCTATGCCCGCTACTACCCTGCCCGCCCTGGTCTTGCTGCATGGCTTCCTCGAAAGCCCGGCCATCTGGCCTGACTTCCTCGGCGACGCCTTCGCCGACTATCCGGTGCTCACGCCCGCCCTGCCCGGCTACGTCGGTCCCACAGATCAGGCTACCGATTACAGCCTCGAAGCGGCTGCCGACGCCCTGCGGGCCACGCTAGCCGCGGCCGGGGTGGGGCGGGGCGGGCTCATCGGCCATAGCATGGGCGGGTACGTGGCCCTGGCCTTTGCCGAGCAGTATCCGGGCTTGGTGGCTGGGTTGGGCTTGTTTCACTCCTCGGCCTTGCCTGACAGCGAAGAGGACATGGAGCGACGCTTGCGCAACCGCACCTTCATGGAAGAGCACGGTATGGCGGCCTTCGCGGCCGAGTTTATCCAGCCCCAGCTCTCGCCCACCCACCGCGAATCATTGACCCACCACGTGGCCCTACTGCAAGGCTTGGCCGGGGCCGTGCCCCTGCCCGTCGCGCTGGGGAGCCTACAGGCCATGGCGCAGCGCCCGGACCGGCGGGCGGTGCTGGAAAAAGCGACCTATCCCGTCCTGTTCCTTGCCGGCAAGGATGACCGGGCCGTGCCGCCCGAGAAAACGCACCAGGAAAGCCTTTTTCCTGACACCTGCACCGGCGTGGGGCTGGCCGGCGTGGGTTGTGTTGCCCAGCTGTTCATTAGGGCCTCCAGACGCCGGGGTAACCGGCTGAGAGCAGGGTCAACGGACGGCTTTTTTATCGGCTGCGCGGCGGCGCGCGGCCCTGTTCTCGTTGCTGGGTTCCGAAGCAGTCTCCGCCCGCCCCGGGCGGCCCAGCGGCCGGCGCGCAGGGGGAGCGGGCACGCGGGCGGATCGGGACCCAGCGCGCAGCTGCCAGTTAATCAGCAGGATCGCGGCCACAATGCCCGCCAGGCTCAGCAACCCAGCTTGATGAAGACTAATCCACGTACGCATATGCTCCTGGCTTACGTCTTGCCCCCTACTTACCCTTATCACCCAGCACCGTGCGCGCGCAGTACCCAGGGCGTTTCGTAATTTTTCCCCGCAAGAATGTCGCCAGGTTCCGCACCACCCTGGCTCGCGCTACCGCAATCTGGGGGCCTGCCTGCGCCTTATTGGCGGGATAAGCGCTGGGATTGCAGCCGCACGACTTGGGCCAGGCTCAGCTCGCTCTGCACATAGCGCTGCAGGAAAGCCAACGTTTCGAGGCTCACCAACGGCCCGCCGGCCTCCCGGATGCCACCAATGCGCTCGGCCTCCTGCAGGCGCCCGAGCCACTGCGCTTGCGCCGCCGGGCCCAGGGAGGCGGGGGAAGGGGAAAATAGGGGTTCGTCATCACCCGGTAGCTACCAAATAGCCCAGGCAAAGGGGGGGCCACTTCGCCCGGCAGCCCGTTAGACTTTTCGGCTGCCCTCTCCTTACCCGGTGCCTCGAACCCTTACCCACCACCTGATAGGCTACCGTGTCCCCAGCCCGGAACGAAACGGTCCGGTCTGCGTATGCAGGCCATTCACCCTCTTCTCTAGCCTAGGTGAAAAGGGAAGCTGTCCCAATTGGACTTTCCCTGCTGCTCCCGGTTGTTTCTCGTGCTTGCCTATGCCGTCCACCCCTCCGGCATCCCCCCTCCTCGTTCTGGACGAGGCCCAACTGGTGCAGCGCCTGCTGGCCCGGGACGAGCACGCCTTGTGCCTGCTCTACCGCCAGTATGCGCCCACCTTGCGGCACGCTATTCGGCGCCTGGTGCGCGACGAGGAGCTGACCCAAGATATTCTGCAGGAAGGCCTGTTGCGCATCTGGCTCCACATCGGGCGCTACGACCCGGCCCGGGGGCGCCTGTTTACCTGGATGCAACGCATCTGCTGCTACCACGCCATCGACGTGCTGCGCAGCGCCACGCACCACCTGCACACCCGCGGTCAAAGCCTGGAGGCGGACGCGGCCCGCTATCTGCCCGCTCCCACTACCTTCCACCCCGAGCACATCGGCCTGCGCGAACTCACCCAGCGCCTGTCGCCTCCGCATCGCGCGCTCATCGACTTACTCTACTTTGAGGGCTACACCCACGTGGAAGCGGCTAAGGAGCTGGGCCTGCCCCTGGGCACGGCGAAAACCCGGGCCCGGGCCGCCCTGCTCGCCCTAAGCAGACTGGCGCGCTAATAACCTTACCCATCAAAGAAGGGACCTGCTGGTAGTAGGAGGCGACTTAGCGGCTAAATTCCTCCCGCTGGCGCGTCGCTTCCAGCACCCGGGCCGAGGGCCGGGGCAGTTCGTCTTGGCCGGCCAACTGCTGCAAACTTACCTCGCCGTCAATGTAGCGCTGCAACTCCTGCACAATGGCCCGGCAGGGCTCCGTGCCGCCCAAGCGGGCCACCGCGATGCCCCATTCGGCGTGCCGCTGGCGCTTGCGCCGGGCCGCGCGCTCGGCGGCAGGTAACTCGTCGGGAATGGGGGTAAAAAGAGAACAGGCCATCGGCTGCGCGCTTAGCGGGTCACGGGCTCTATACGAGCCCGCGCGCAGCAGGTTGAGCTAGGGCCCGGGACGCCCAGTAGCTCCGGCCTCAGCTCAGGGGGTAGAGCGCGCCGGCGATGTGGGCGGCTACCTGTCCGCCCGGCACGGCCTGCGCGTACTGCAGGCGCTCATAGTGAAACAGCGAGAGGATAATTTTCGGCGCCTGCGGCTGGTTCGCCTGCGGGTAGGGGGTGGTGACCTGCAGACGGTAGCCACCGGCAAACTGCAGGGTCACACTCACCGCCTCGGTCGTAGGCCGGGGCCGAGCCGTGATGCTGGTGGGCGCATAGGGCGCGGCGGCAGCGACGGCGCGGGCCAGCACCTGCACGGCGTAGGCCTGCGCGACGGCATCCCCCCTTTCTAGGCAACTTAATTCCGTGCGTAAGGTGCCCCAGCAGGGCTGAATAGAGAGCATGTATGGGGGGCGAGGAAAGAGTACGGCGGCTGAAGAGCAAGCTTGAGGCCAGAAACTGTGTTTTCAGGGGACACAACTTCTGCGCTCCTTTCCCACCCTCCCTGCCCGGAGACTTAGCGTAAGGCCCCCTTCTAGCAGCGGTCAGCGCGCAGCCTGAGGCCCAAGGCACCGGCGACGAACGGACGACTTTTCAGTTACCTTCCTCCGTTCAGAAAAGAACACCTTTTTGCGCGCTGGCCTCCCAAGAACCTCTTGCACTAACGACACCTGGTGTACTTGTCATAATGGGGTTTATACGACAGCCATAAGCCCTTCTCACCCGTTAGGCACTTGCCTAGGCGCGATAACGGGCCCTACTCAGACCCTATCGAAAAGATGGTGGCTGGTTAAATCACCGTTAAGGGGAACTAGCATAAGCCGAGTTAGTGGCTTACTTTCATTTTTCTTTATCGTGCAAGGGGGAACCCGCCCCAGGCCGCGTAGTACATTCGTTCCCCACCGGTGGTACCCTCCTGTTTGTCATGAAGCTCGGCCTCCTCAAGTACTGGCAGCTGCTACGCGAATCGCTCTGGTTCGTGCCAGGCCTGATGGTGATTCTTTTCATTGCCGGGGCCTACGGCCTGGTGCACTACGACGCGCAAACCACGGTGGAGGGCATCAAGTATTTCCCGCTGCTGTTCGGCATCGGGGCCGACGCCTCGCGCGGCATGCTCACGGCCATTGCGGGGTCCATGCTCACGGTGGCCACCCTGGCCTTTGCCGTCACGCTCTCGGCCTTCTCCCAAATCAGCACCCAGTACTCGCCGCGGGTGCTGCGCAACTTCATGCGCGACGAGGTGAACCAGGTCATCATGGGCTACTTCGTGGGGGTGTTTGCCTACTGCCTGGCGGTATTGGGCACCATCCGCGGGCCCGACGAGGGCAAGTTCGTGCCCTCCACGGCCGTGCTGGCCGGCTTATTTCTGGCCATGGGCGGCGTCGCGGCCCTGGTCTTTTTCATTCACCACATCGCCGAGTCCCTGCAAACGGGCACCCTCGTGCGCCGCATTGCCCTCGAAACCATCGCGGGGATAAACGACCTGTTCCCCAACCACCTCGGCGAGCCCGTCGCCGACGAAAACCAAACCGCCGTCGCCGGGCGCCTGCTGGCCGCGCAGGGCAGCTGGCACCCGCTGCCCGCCACCGCCTGCGGCTACCTGCAACGCCTCGACGCCGACGGCTTACTGCAGTGGGCCCGCCGCCACCGGGCCATCCTGCGGCTCAACTTTGAGATGGGGGCGTTTGTGGGCCAGGGCCAGCCGCTGTTCAGCGTGCGCCCCGAGCCCGACGCCCCCTCACGCCCGCCCGCGGGGTGGCCCCAGGACCTGATGAAGTACGTAAGCCTGGGCCGCCACCGCAACATCGAGCAGGACATTGGGTTTGGCATTCAGCAGCTGGTCGACATTGCCCTCAAAGCGCTCTCGAGTGGCGTCAACGACACCACCACGGCCATTATGGCCGTCGACTACTTGGGCGAAATCGGCGGGCAGCTGGCCCGCCAGGAATTTCCGGCACCCCTGCGGGGCGATGGCCGCCAGCTGCGCTTGGTCATCAACGTCCCCACCTTTGCGAACTACATGCGTCTGTCGTTTGACCTGGTGCGGGCCAATGCGCAGGGCAACCCGGCCGTGCTGCGGCGCCTGCTGCGGGCGCTGGCCCTGGCCGGCGAGCAGGGGTGCCACGCCGAGCGCAAACGGGTGCTGCACGAACAAGCCGACCTAGTGCTGGCCTGCGCGCAGGCAACTATTTCTACCACGTATGAGCTGGAACAGGTGCAGTCCCTCTACGAGCAGCTGCGCCCGAATTGGGAGTAAGCGCACCACCAAAGCCCCGTTTGGCGAAGGTTGCAAAGCAGGTAGCGACGAAGACTAGTTGGCAGACTATTCCCTGTTGGTGAAACAGCCAGACTGGCTCGCTGGGTAACCACCGTTTTCTAAAACAGCTCCGCTAGCAGGTAGGCGCCTCACCGTCCCGGCGCGTGAGACAACAATTCGACCCCAGCGGAGTCATGCCTAGCAAAGCCCTGAGGTGGCCTTGTGTTTGCCTCAGGCTAGGGAGGCGTTAGAGCACCTTCACCCTCAGCTGCGAGGCGTGCTCAGGGCTAAAATAGAGGCGGTGCGGGGCGGCCTGGAAATCCGACTCGTTGGCCTCGAAGGTGTTGTTGACGTACGTCTGTGGGTTGCGGTCGACGAGCGGAAACCACGTGCTTTGCACCTGCACCATGAGCCGGTGGCCCTTCTTGAATGTGTGCAGCACGTCCTGCACCCCACAGCTGTTTTCATAATCTTGTCTTAGAATGGCCACTATGTATATGACGTATGCAGTCTTCCATCAAGCGGGTTACTGCACAATATGACTCCGCACGAGGGTCCAGGTCCGGGGCTGGCGGTTGTACCAGGTACGCAGGCGTACAACGCCCACGTGCGGGGCCCAGTAGTAGTGCGACGGCCAGCCCCCTTCCGAGCGGTCACTGAGGGGAATCTTCACCTCCAGCACATCGGCGTAAGTGGTGTTCCCGATTGTGACGGGGGCCGTGGGCCAGTAGGGTTTCATCACGCCCAATAAGTAGCCCAATCGGCCGTGGCCGCGCGGGCTACCTAGGCCTTATTCGTTCCGTGGCAGAGGAAAACTCGGTTGCCTAGCCGAAAGTACCCAAAGAAGGTACCCGATCGGACCCTGCGTAAATCGACGGGTGCTACTTTGATTAACTCCTTGCCTTGCGTTTGCTCCGTCGAAAAATAATACCCTATCGCCTCGCCGCAGCCTTTATCCGTCCCGATCAGTTGCCGCAGGGCGGGGAACACACAGGCGGCAGGCTCATACTTGGGCAGCTTGAGGCCGGGGAAAGCCACCGGCGGGGGAACGCGAAGCACGGAATACAGGGTATCAGAGAGGGCCGATTCCCCACCTTGTCCCCTGACGGGTAGCCAGAGGAGCAAGGCAAAAAAGACGAAACAAGTTTTTTTCATGGGTCTCCCAGCGATGCCGGAGAGGAAAGTAATGGATTCACTGCTAGAAGCCTAACCGGAAGACGAGTGCACGAAAACGGTGCTTGAAGCCGAGATGATTGAACCTCAACTTAGTACCGATAAGGCCGCATTATCACTACCCAGACAAGAACACCTCAGTATTTAGCAACCTGTTGGGTCACCTTTCTTAAACGCTCCCTTGCGAGAAGTGACGAGTAGCGGCTCTTGTTGATGTTTACCTGCAATAAGCGGAGCACTACGACTGCAGGGCCTGGCCCTGGCATGGGTACAGGAGAAGACTGGAGGAGCGGGGCCCCATCGGGTGCCTGCGTGCTCGTGGTCAGCCAGCGCCCAGGGAAGTCAGGTTAGTCGCGTAGCAAGGGCCGGTTTTATTATATATAAGTATTGAAATATATTATTAAGTTTGGAGGATTGAACCCGTACGCCGTATTCCCCGATGCGCTATATTGCCCAACTCGATGCCCTGCGGGCCCTGGCCATCCTGTTTGTCCTGATCAATCATACGGTGCCGAAAAGCCACCCGCTGTTTACCCTCTCCGATAAAGTTTCGGGGCCCGATATCTTCTTTACCCTCAGCGGCTTCCTGATCACAGCCCTCCTGCTCCGGGACCGGCAGGCGGTGGCGCTTCAGCGCACCACGAAGCGGGGCGTCTTCCTCCGCTTCTTTCTCAAACGGGCCTTGCGCCTCTATCCTGCCTATTTGTTGCTACTGGGTCTGGATTTTTTCTGGCGCGGCATACCGGCCGCTAACTACGGCCCCTATGTATCGTTCACCTCTAACCTGGTCATCTACCAGCAGCAGGACTGGGGGCCGCTGGCGCACTTGTGGACCATGGCGGTCGAACAACAGTTTTACCTTTTGTGGCCCTTTGTACTGGTGCTGCTCCCGCGGCCGTGGTTGCCCTACGCCATGGCGCTCTTTGTTGGCGGGGGCCTCTACAGCCAGTACGCCGTCCCCACCACCGGCTTTGGCCACGTGCTGCCGCACACATGTCTGGATGCCTTGGGCCTGGGCGCGTTGCTGGCCTGGGTAGTCCTCGAAAAACCCCAGTACTTCAACCAGGTATACCGCGGCCTGGGTGGGCTGGCCTTAGCCAGTATAGTCCTGATGCTGGCTCAGAGCGCGTGGGGGCTCGATCTGTATCTGAATCAGCGGACGCTAGTGGCCGTGCTGGTCGTGTGGCTCATGGCCTACTTCGTGGTGCGGGGGGAAACAAAAGGGGGTATGGTGAACGCCGTCTTCACGGCGAAACCCTTGCTGTTTATCGGCAAGCTGAGCTACGGCATTTACCTCTACCACCTGACAGTCCTGTCCTGCGCGTACCCCGTGCTCGACCGGCTGAATCATTATCTGCCGTTTTATGAACGGGGCGCGTATGGCTACTGGCTCGTCGAATCGCTGCTGCTCATCGGGGCCGTGGCCTGGGGCTCGTGGAACTACGTGGAGCGGCCGCTCACCGCCTGGAGTAAGCACTTCGTTCGTAACAAGACAACGCCGACCCGGCCCCGTCCGGCCCTCGCTGCTACCTAAGGCCGGGTCGGCGTTGGCAGGGCCGAAAAGGGGGAGTGAAGAGGCCGCCGGCCCCGCAGCGACAGAGCGATTACTAACTATACCTCAAGCCAACCTCTCTTGCTCCTGCTTGCGCGAGAGTTTAGGTATCATAATTCTTCCTTAAGATACCTAAGGGTATCCTGTCGGATGCCTCCCTCATTTTCAGGATAGGTTCCGATAACTTTCAACTTGAGGAACCTGTCAACCACCAGCGATAAGGACGGATAATAGCCTCCTTTTTGTCCTGGCAGGGGCCCTGAATCTCGGCACCGCCGCAAATAATGCCCCCTCCGGGGGTGCTAACGGTTCTTCAGCAGTCTGGGTACCGCCCGCAGCAACAGCAGCGCCACCACGCCGCTGACGACGACCAGCGGCACCACCGACCGCCGAATGGGCCGGAACCGGCTGCGCCCGTCCCGCAACTCAATGAAGCCCACGGGGGTGATACGGACGCCTCCGCCCCCGCCGGTGTCCCCCTGCGGGCCCGGCCCGGTACCGCTGCCCCCGCCGAAGCCGTACATGGCCCGCGCGACGGGAATGACTGTCACGCCGTCCTGCGCAATGGGCGGGCCGTACACCGTCTGGGCGGAAACGGAGGTGCTCAGCAGGTGCGCCAGGCGCTCAGCCAGCGAAGGCCCAGTCGGAGCGGGGGAGTCGACGGCGGGCATCTCGGCCAGGCTTTTTTCCGTGGGAGCAGGGGCAGTCGAAGTCATCATAGCACTAGGTTAGGGGTGAGGAAGCGGTGGCTTCCGAAGGCAATGGGGCAAGGGCGCGGGAGCGAGGCGGCCGGGTCTTGGAACAGGAGCCAAAGGTCGGCCAGCAGAGGGCGGGGGAACATGAGTTTCCTCAGGCCGCCCGGTGATTCTGCTCAGGGAACCCGGGGGCTGCCGGCGGGCCAAACTCGCCAGTTACGCGCCGACGTCGGCATCTTTCAGCCGGGTCCCTTTCACCAGTAGCCAGATGCCAAAAAAGAGCTCGCCTGTGGAAAAAACCAGCAGCCAGGACAGGTTAACCCCCCGAAAGAAGTAGGGCTGTACACTTAGTAGAATCCAGGCGGCCCCGGCCAGCATGATCAGCACTCCCAGTAGCGTCGGGATATACGACGCCTTATACAGGAGGGCCCCCTTCAGCAGCAGGTAAAGACCAAAGATGATATAGGCAATATGCATCTCGTATCGTCGGGCATTTACCACCTGCAAGACGTGGTCGTTGTTTACCCCTTCCGGAGGAGGGGGCCCCTGCACCAGCTGATAGGCGGAGAGAAAGTTCAGCAGGGCCCCGATGGCCAGCACGGTATACACCACCAGGAACCCGGCCGCCAGTAGGGATAAGGCGGCCTGCACGGGCCTGAGAAAGAAATACATGGCCCAGGCCAGCACAATATCATAGAGGTAGATGAAGAGGATGGCGAAAATGCCGGAGAGAAACAGGGTGGGATGGGTCGCTAGATTCTGAGCGGTCTGGGCAGCATCGGTCGCGACCAGGAGGGTTTTGAACACATAAAATTCGGCATACGGCGCCGCGGGCACAAACAGGGGCAGCCCGCCGAGCAGGGCGGCGGTCCGCAGGGAAATACGGTCGTGGGGTGGTCGCATCATCCGGCCTTACTGTTAAATAGGAATTTAAGATAAAATAATTTAACGTTTTTTAGGATAGTCCTGCGAAAGAATGGGCCCTTTCTTTCCGGTGGTCGGAAGCGATAAGCCCCGCGTATGACGCTTGTCTTCTCCATCTAGGGCCGCTACCGCCGCCTATATTCCTCCTACCGGGAAGCGTCCCAAAGCGGTACCGATCCAACGGACCCTCGTAGTCCTCGTTCGTTTAGCTCGATGAGTTCCCCCCCCCTATGGACCCTCCTTCGACGGTGGCCGCTGTTCCCGGGAGTAGCCCGGCGAAAGGATAGAAACTGTAAGCCCCTCTCCTATTTCTATAGTGCTCATGAATGCTCTTGCAACCAAATTGAATATTTCCTAAAATCTTTGGACCAAAAATTAAAAAAGTCAATATGCACCTGCAAACATGCAAATCGATTGGGAATTTTAACATTATCAAGTTTTGTATGATTATTCCGACTAGTACAAAAGCGATTTTATATACTTTGTGTTCTTATAAGGTTGTATTGCACATTATAAAGACCCTGTACAGTTGTTAAACGTCCGTTTAACAACTGTACAGGGTATCTGACTTTCGCCTATCTTTGCTCAACCCCGTATTAATTAGTACATATAAATTAAAATATATTAAAGAAGTATGGGGGTGTCACGGCAGGAGCGTCTAGCTATTATCGGGCGCCCTCTGCCTATCCTCTTTTCACCTCCACTCTATATATAATAGGGATGCGTAAATATGTCGCGTACTACCGGGTCAGCACGGCCCGCCAGGGGGCCTCGGGTCTGGGCCTGGAAGCCCAGCAGGCGGCCGTGCAAACCTTCGCGAAGCATGGGTTGATTGTGCAGGCGTTCACGGAGGTGGAAAGCGGCAAGCAGAACCAGCGGGTACAGCTGCTCGAGGCCATTGCCGTGGCCAAGGCCGCCCAGGCCACCCTGCTCATTGCCAAATTGGACCGGCTATCGCGCAACGCGGGCTTCATCTTCGCCCTGCGCGACAGCGGGGTGGACTTTACCTGCTGCGACATGCCCGATGCCAATTCCCTCACGGTGGGCTTGTTTGCCATTTTGGCTCAGCACGAGCGCGAGACCATCTCCACCCGCACCAGGGACGCGCTGCGGGCTAAGAGAGCCCGCGGGTACACCCTGGGTACGCCGGCCAACCTGACCGAGGCGGCCCGGGCGCGCAGCATCCAGGTCCGGCAACAGAAGCGCCAGCAGGCGCCCACGCTGCGCCAAGCGCTGAGTTTGATTACCCTCCTGCACGCGCAGGGAGTGGCTTACGCCGCCATCGCCCGCCGCCTGAATGCGGCCGGCTTTACTACCCTGCAGGGCAAGCCCTACTCCCATGTGCAGGTTAAGCGCATGCTGGACTACGCGCACGCCGACCAGGCCCGGGCCCGGGGGACGAGCACGCCGCCCGCTTAGCGACCCCACCCCGGTGGGTACCAGCAACCGGCGGAAAAGCAGTTACTGATCGGTCCTGAGTTTAAGCGGTTAAATTTTTGGGCACTAAGAGTAGTTAGTCAGCATTCACTAAAACGTACCCTTATGAAACACTTTCTTTTCTTTCTTTCATGTATTGCATTCATCTTCCCTTGTAAAGCGCAGCCAGGCAATCAATTAGTGCTCGGAAAAAAAGACAGTATTCAGTCAAAAATATTGGGTACCAAAAGATTATTTTATGTCCATTTGCCTACTAGTAATTCCGCTGCTGGGGCGGCGAAAAAGCGGTATCCCGTGGCCTATGTATTTGATGCCGAGGCCCAGTTTGCCTCCACGGTAAGTACGATTCAATTTTTAAGTACCCATTACAACTCCGTTTGTCCAGAAATGATTGTGGTGGGTATATTACCAGAAAACAGAAGAAAAGAATTAACCCCCACCCATGCCGATATAATCCCGCCTTACTGGGATTCGGTCTCTACGAAAGCATCCGGGGGAGGAGAACAATTTATTGCTTTTATCGAAAAAGAATTAATACCCTATATTGATAGCCACTATCCAACCCAACCGTATAAGATGCTGATTGGGCACTCGCTCGGCGGGCTGATGGTGATGCAAACGCTGGTACACCACACTGCTTTATTCAATGCCTATATCTACATAGACCCTAGTATGTGGTGGGATAATCAAGCCCTATTAAAAGAAACAAAACGGGCGTTAGAAAAAAGACATTTTGCCGGAACAGCCCTTTATCTAGGATTTGCCAATACCGTGGATGACGATATACTACTAAACAATATACACGCCGATACCACGTTTGATACCAAGCACCTGCGCAGTATATTAACATTGCAGAGCTATTTAGAAAAAAACAAACAAAATGGCTTAAACTATACAGGTAAATACTATGAAAACGACAGCCACATGTCGGTGCCATTGATTGCCGTGTACGATGCCTTGCACTTTTTATTTAATTTCTATCCAATAAAAATAAATGTCAAAGAGGAAAACAATCCCGACCCCACTTATTTGGTAAACAAAATTAAAAGCCATTATGCCTACGCCTCCAAACAAATGGGATACAAGGTGTTTCCTGCTGAAGAGTTATTAAACTGGAATGGGCATAACGCTTTGAATAAAAAGCAGTACGAAAAGGCCAAACGTTTATTTGATTATTATCTTGCTATATATCCTGAAATTGCGGCTGCGAATGCGTGCATGGGTGATTATTACCAAGCCATAAATGAAACAAAAAACGCCCTTGCCTATTTTGAGAAATCGTTGGCTATTCAAGAGAATGCAGCAATCAGAAAGAAAGTAGAAAAAATGCAGGGCAAGTAAAAAAGGCGGACACCCTTGGGTTTTGGGTAAGTGGGGCGGATGGAAGGACAAGCACCTTTTGTACAAAGCCAACCTGCAGTTCGGGCTTGAGTGTCTCGTCCGGAAAAAAGTTGACCGTTTGAAGTTAGTTCGCCAAGGCTTTAGCCACTTTCGTGGTCATCCTCAGATAGCTTCTTCTGGGCGCTGGGCTGTCCTGCTGCTTTGGATTGGACCAGCACGATCGGACGCGGGCCCAGCGGAAGCAGCCCGGTCAGCAAACGACAAGATTGCCGCGCTGACGCCGGCTTGTCGACCACTTATCGTTCCCTTCTTATGCGCTTACTGTATGTATTTCTGCCACTGTTGATCGTGGGCTGCACTAAATCGGGGCCCGCGCCCGTCCCTACCGCTGCCTTTACCACCAGCCGTTCGGTGATTGAAACCGGCGAGAAGCTGCATTTAACGAATACCAGGCAACAGGCGGTACACTACGAGTGGCGTTCCTCGCACGCCCGGGACTCTGTGAAAACCGATTCCGATCCGACGTATATCCTTCGAGGCGCAGGCTTGTACGACATTACCCTTTTAGCCTTCCCTGCCGATGGGGTTCAAAGTAGCGCGACCCAGACCGTGAAAGCCGGCCGCCGCCGCATCAAATGGTATCGGATTACTTCCGTAGACTTTATGCGTCCCAACGGCCAGCCCTGGCACGCCGATGGGACTGCCCCTACGATTGCTACTACCTTGGTTACGCCGGCTGGGAAGACTGCTTTGAGTACGAATGACATGAACGTGTCTCCTGCTACATTGCCCCTTCTGTATTTCGCTGATAATAACTTGCCGCCCTTGTAGGATGGGAATTGGTCGCTCCAGTTCTCTTATAATAATAAGAGTGGGAACTCCGAGCCGATGTTTACGCTCCCCCTCGTCCTTGCGGGGCCCCCGGCGGACCGGAATGCGGACGGCAACGGCACGTATCGCTTTCAGTCGGGTAAGTGGGCCGTCGAATTGGAGATTGAAACGCGGTAGCGTGGGGGGTAAAGAAGAGTCTCTTGGCTGGACAGGCCGAGGCGTACCCCGGCACTAGGCTGATGGCTGCTTGGAGAAATGATAATCGTTGGCGAGACGCAGCAGTGGCCATGATTGATTGGTACTCGCGCTGAGATGATGTGGTCAGCTTCAACGCGGCGCAGAATCTAGGGCTGTGAGGGTGCGCTGTTCTGCCGGTACTTGCGGTTAAAGAACTAGCTGGCGGCCGCACCCCAGCCGCCCGGGAGCGATCCGTTCTACCCCTGTAATCGGATGAAGAGCATTTCCCCCTTGCCGTTGGTGAGCGTAAACTTCTCCATCTGTCCCCTTCAGCCGTGTCATTTCAGGCTTTTTTATTGGGTAAGTAACTTAGATATCGGTGCGACAAGTGAGTCCAGGAGCCAACCGGGCACCCTGGCACCTAGTATTGAATTATAAGAAGATGATTCGGCATATGGATTGCTTGAGGCGGCGCTACTCTTGTCATCTTCGACTATTCCTCCTTTCCTGATTCTCCTTCATGCAGCAGTCTACACGCTTGCTGGCTTTGGGCCTCCTGATCAGCAGTAGTTTAGGCCTACCCGCCTGTGGCGATAAAGGCGGAAACCCGCAGCCGACTCTGCCGCCCCCTACCCAGCCCGCTCCGCAAGGGCAAAAGGCAACGCTCATCGGGCAAATCCAGCCGGCGGGAGCTATCACGCTGATTACGGCCACCAACGCCGGGGGCGGGAGCATAACCGCGACGCCGACCAGTGACGGGTCCTATTCCTTCCCCGATTTACCGCTGGGCCCCTATACCCTTTCCTTTACCCCAGCAACCGGGTACGTAGCGCCCCCCAATCAAGCCATCACGCTCGTGGCGGGCGGCACGAGCGTGATGGCCCTTACTGTGCCGCCCCTGCCGAAGCCGCCGGCTCAAAAAGCCCTGGTCACAGGAGAAATCAAACCAGCTAACGCCATCACGCTGGTGACCGCTACCAACGCGGCTGGCGCCCGCGTGACGGCCACGCCGACCAGCGCGGGCACGTATCGCTTCCCGGAGTTGGAGGTGGGCACCTACACACTGGCCTTTACGCCAGCGGTTGGGTATGTTGCCCCGGCTAATCAGGCCGTGAGCCATACCGCAGCAGGCACCACGGTGCCCTTGCTAACGGTCGGCGCGGCGGCCTCTTCCTTGTCCTATCTCGTGGACGGCGTGACCGTGACGCCAGCCTACCGTTTTGGGATGCCCCTATCTATTTGGTATGCGACCGAAGGGGGCGGCACCGGCCACTCCCTCATTTTCTTATTCAAGACCTGGCCGACTAAGGTGGGTACCTATTCGGCACTAGAGGACGAAGAATTCATAGGGGTGCGGTACACGGACCCCAATTTTAATTATTACAATACGGAGAGTTGGAAGCATGCAGGCGCGAGTGGTACTCTGACGATCACCGCCATCAGCACCGTGACCCGCCGCATGTCGGGCACCTTCAGCTTTGTCGTCATCGGAACTGTAACTAATCCCCGCTTCCCCGATAAGAGAACCATCACCAACGGTACCTTTACCAACGTAGCCTTCTAAGCGCCCACTGCGCCAATCCTGTGACTTTAGCTCACTTATGTAGCCTTATCTATGTTTCAATTAGTACGCCTACCCTCCTTTGTCGCGAGTGCCTTGGTCCTGACTAGTGCCCTCACGGCATGTGGCGATAAAAATGAGGAACCCGGGCCCCAGCAATATATCGTCATCGTGCGCTACACGGCCACCAATCTGCAGCCCAACGGGGAGGACGCGGGCGCTTCCGTGGGGGCTCGCTTCACCAACGAGTCGGCCAGCTGGGTGAAAGGGATCATGCTCGACACGGCGCAGGGATCCGACGAGACCGAGGGAGAGTTTGAACAGCCCGAGTTGATCGGCTCCGATAAAGTCACCGTCGAGTTAGCGTTCCCATATGTTGATTCCGCCGCCGAGGGCAAAGCCTTGCCCGCCACTACGGCTATAAAAGCCGAAATCCTGGTGGCAGGCAAGGTGAAGAAAACCCTGGTGCTGGATAAGAACACGGCCTTTGATCCGCAGCAGGGCACGCTCCACGTCGAGCAGACCTTTCAAGTAAAGGCGTTGTAAGCCCGTTTACGTGGCCGGTCGAAGGGCCCGGGCATGTATCCCAACGAAGCCTTTGTGCAAGCGTCCCTTGCACAAATACCCTGGTATCATCACTTGACCTTGTTGGAGAAAGTGAAAGACGAGTCGACGCGCCTACTCTATATCGAGGCGACGGCTCGCCACGGCTGGTCGCGGGACGTGCTGGTACATCAGATTGAGAGCGGCTACCATCGGCGCCAGGGACAGGCCGTGACCAACTTTACGCGTACCCTGCCAGCGGCCGATTCCGAGCTGGCCCAGCAGACGCTCAAGGATCCGTATCTATTCGACTTTCTGACCCTCACCACCGGCTTCAAGGAGCGGGACTTGCAGCGCGGTCTACTGGAGCATATTACCACCTTCCTGTTGGAACTAGGCAGCGGTTTCGCCTACGTGGGGCAGCAGGTGCCGTTAGTCGTCGGGGGCCAGGACTACTACCTGGATCTGCTCTTCTATCACCTCCAGCTGCGCGCCTACGTCGTCGTCGAGTTAAAGATCACGGAGTTCAAGCCCGAGTAGGCGGGCAAACTAAATTTCTATCTCGTGGCCGTGGATGAGCAGCGGCAACATCCCCAGGATGGGCCTACGATTGGGTTGCTCTTATGTAAGGGGCCGCGGCTTTTTCCTTGATCACCTCCTGGCAGCCGTAAGTGCGGAGGGCATCAAGCTGTAGATGTACTTGTTGCTGCTGGGTGGATACCCGCGCATAGCCCCAAATCATGGTCACGTCTCAATAAGTCAGCAAACCCTAAGTTACTGACGCATTGATTTATGAGACAACAATTCGAGACTTTTTCTCGGCTCTAGGAGCCATTTTTACGAAGCCGAGTTAAGCGGTAATTCGGTCGCAGAATATGGTATAAGTTAACTGCCGTCTGATTCAGTTCGGCCACCTATTGCCGTACCAAGACAACTGCGGACCTAGGTGCGCCCCAAGGCATCAGGTGGGTGCCATGCGGGGCATACGTCTATGCCCTGAGCCGGATCGGGCGACACCACGGCGAGGGCCTAAGGGCTGCTCCAGCGTTTTGGGGGGCGGGGAGAAATGCAACCCTTGGTTAGGCATACTTAAGTCGGCCATTAGGGCAAAAGAAAACAATCTGTCGGCCGCGTGGTCTTAGGCATTGCACCTGCGTAAAATAGCTGCCCACTACCTACTCACTCATCTCACGCACCATGAATATTGGAATCATTGGGGCCGGCCACATCGGCACTGCCCTGGCCGGACGGCTCACCCGCCTCGGCCACTCCGTGCTTATTGCCAACTCCCGGGGCCCGGAAACACTGACGGACGTGGCCCAAAAAACCGGCGCCACCCCCGCCACGGCCCGCGAAGCGGCTCGCCACGGCGAGCTGATCGTCGTGACCATCCCGCTCCGCAACATTCCCGATCTGCCGAAGGATCTGTTCGCGGGCGTCCCGGCCGGCGTGCCGGTGATTGACACGAGCAACTACTACCCGCTGCTGCGCGATGGGCAAATTCCGGAGCTGGAAAGCGGCGCGCTAACCGAGAGCGAATGGGTGCAGCAGCATCTGGGGCGGCCAGTGGTGAAAGTGTTCAACAACATCTACGCCGCTCACCTCGAACAGAAGGGGCAGCCGGCCGGCACGCCCGGTCGCATTGCCCTGCCGGTGGCCGGCGACGAGGCCGCCGCCAAGCACCAAGTGATGGCCCTGGTCGAGCAGTTAGGCTTCGCCGCCGTGGACGCCGGCAGCCTGCACGCGTCGTGGCGGCAGCAGCCGGGCACCCCGGCGTACGGAGCTGATATGCCCGCCGCCGCGCTGCAACCGCACCTGGCTAGCCTGGGCACGGAGCGCACGGCCGCGCAACACGCGCAGTTCCTAGCCAACCATGCGGAGCAGGAAAAGCAAATGGCGGCGCAAGGCATCAAGCTCACGTAGCCAGTACTGAAACTGGAGTGGTGGACCTATCCCCTACCCTTCGCAACCCAACAAAAGAGCCGTGGCAGTTGCCACGGCTCTTTTGTTGGGGTTGCGAAGGGTAGCCATGGAAATCAGTGCTAAAGGAACGTAGCAAGTCGTTCTTCCCAGCTCGTGGGGCCGCGCGGCGGGCGCAATTGCCGGGGGGCAATATCCTCGGCCAAGATCGATTACCATTAGGCCCAGAAGCCGAAAAGTGCCGAGCGTTAATTTCCGTCTTTTTGAAAGAACAATAAGCCGCCTGCCTGCGCAAATTTTCCTTGCCAGGCCTTTTTTGCTCTTACGCTTTTGCTCCTCCCTTTCAATTATATTTAACTTCACAAACATTGCTTTTATGAAACGGCTATCTGCCCTTCTGGCTCTACTTGTCATTTCGTTGTCCGGTATGGCACAACAGACCCAAAAGCCCCCCTTGCACGGTAAGCACTGGATGGCGATAACGGGCAAGCCCCTGGCGGCAACGGCCGGGGCCATGACGTTTCAACAAGGCGGGAACGCGGTCGATGCGGCCTGCGCCATGCTGGCCGCGACCTGCACCATGTGGGATGTATTGAGTTGGGGCGGGGAAACCCAGGCCCTGATCTATAACCCGAAAACCAAAAAGGTCATCGCCCTCAATGCCATGGGCGTGGCGCCGACGGGGGCCACCCCCGATTTCTTTAAACGCAAAGGGTACAACTTCCCGCCGGAAAACGGCCCGCTGGCCGCCACTACGCCCGGCACCCCGGGCGGCCTGATGCACATGCTGGCCCACTACGGCACCCTGAGCCTGGCGCAGGTGCTGGCCCCGGCCCTGGAAATGGCGGCCGGTTACCCCATCGAAGCCCAGACAGCCAACAGCATCGAGAAAAACAAAGCGCTGCTCAAACAGTGGCCGTACAGCAAGAAGCTGTTTCTGACCCACCCCGGCCAGCCGCGGGAAGCGCCCGAGGCCGGTGAAATATTCGTCCAACAAGACCTGTTGCAAACCCTGACGAAGCTGGTAGAAGCCGAAAAAGCGGCCCTCCAGCAAGGCAAAAGCCGGAAAGAGGCCATTATGGCCGCCTACAACCGCTTTTATACCGGCGACATTGCCCAGGAGTTTGTCCGCGGGTCAAAAGAACAGGGCGGTCTGATTACGATGCAGGACCTGGCCCGCTGGAAACCCCTGGAAGAGGAGCCGCTGATGGTCACCTACAAAGGCATTGACGTGTACAAGCTGCCGCAGTGGACCCAGGGACCCGCTATGCTGCAGGCCCTCAACCTGCTGGAAAACTTCGACCTGCAGGCCATGGGCTACAACAGCTCCAAGTATATTCACACGGTGTACCAGGCCATGAGCCTCGCCTTTGCCGACCGCGACTTTTACTACGGCGACCCCCTGGCTGCCCCCCAAGAACCTATTAAAGGCCTGCTCAGCAAGACCTACGCCAAGCAGCGGGCCCGCCTGATCCAATACCAGCAAAACGACCCCCGCATTGGCCCCGGCGACCCCTACCCCTTTGAGGGCCGGAAAAACCCCTACCTCAAGCTGCTCAAAGCCCGGGGCTACGAGCTGGACACCACCAAACGCAATTTCGCCCCCAAGCATGATGTAGGCAACACCTCTGCTCCCGCCGAGTACCAGGAGCGCCTGTGGCTGGGCACCACCACCATGGAAGCCGCCGACAAAGAAGGCTGGGTGGTGTCGATTACGCCCAGCGGTGGGTGGCTGCCGGCCTGCGTGGCCGGCAACACCGGGGTGGGCATGAGCCAGCGCATGCAAAGCTTCGTGCTGGACCCCACCCTGAACCCATTTAACGTGGTGGCCCCCGGCAAACGGCCCCGCGTCACCTTAACCCCCTCCATGGCGCTCAAAGACGGTAAGCCCTTCCTTTCGTTTGCCGTGCAGGGCGGCGACACCCAGGACCAGAACCTGCTGCAGTTTTTCCTCAACGTGGTGGAGTTCGGCATGAGCGTCCAGCAAGCCGCCGAGGCCGCCAACTTCAACACCAACCAGTTATGGCTTTCGCTGGGCGGCTCCAAAACCGAGGACCGCCAACCCAAGCCCGGCCAGATTCTGCTCAACAACAGCACCCCGGAGCCGGTGCGGGCAGACCTGAAAAAGTTAGGCTACATCCTCAGCTTTGACGAGCGCACCAGCGGCCCCATCAATGCCATTTACGTGGACTGGAAACACGGCAGCCTCTGGGGCGGCTCCAGCAACCACGGCGAAGATTACGGCATCGGCTGGTAGCAGAAAGCTGGGGTTCTAACCCAACGAGGGACAACCGCTGAGTCGGAAGCTATGGCACGTGAAAGCGGCCTTTTTATAGGGGCAGGGGGTAAAATTACCCTACTCCGTTTTCAGGGGCTGTCCCCGGCTGCCTAGCCCTTGGAGGTAGCTCCTGCTCTGCTGGCCGGCGCGGTAGTGAACCCACCCCTTTGGTAGGTCAGCCGCTGGCCAGCGGAGAAGCCGCATCGCGGCTGGGGAGCGAGGGGGTTGGCGGGGAGAGTACCCTGGGTTAACGTTTTCGATTCCTCCTCGACTTCCCCTGGTTCGACCTCCCCTGGTTCGGCCATTCTAGCGGGCAAATGCTCTCTTTTTAGGCGTAATAGGACCCCACTTGAGGGGCCATTATACCTAGTCGGGATAGAGCAGACGCAGGGTCTGCGCATCGGGCTGTCCCCGAAAGAACTTGTCTAGGATCTGCTGGAAGATCGGCTGCTGCGGACACACGGCGTCAAACAGGGTCATGCAGGAGCGTAATTTGACATCGTCCGGGCTGCCCAGCACCTGGGTGGCATCGTTACTGGGCAAGGCCAGCAAGACGGCGCAGCAGTGGAGCAGCCGGCTGCCGAGCTCGGGATGCTGCGCATAGGCGCGCGCTTCCTCTCCGTTGCGCAGGGCATAGTACTGGGCCGTGGCACTGCGCCCCAGGCCCTGGAGCTGGGGAAAGATAAACCACATCCAGTGGCTGTGCTTGCGACCCCGCTGCAGTTCGGCCAGGGCCCCGGGATAAGTGCTGGCTTGCGCGTCCAGGAAGCGTTGTAAGGAGGTTGGTTGACTCATCAGGCAGGGGGCCGCAGTTCTCTCGGCTACGAGGGAAAGGTAACGGAAGTAACTTTAAGGGAGAACCCTGCTCGCCGGTGGCCGGCGGTTTTGCGCGGCAGCTAACGAGCGCCGGTGGCAAGTACTCTATCCTTCGCCTCGGGGGCTAGCTATCACTCCGGGTTGATCTGGCGAATAGTGTGGTTGCCCGCATCGGCCACGACGAGCGTGCCCTGGGCATCGAGGGCAATACCCTGCAGGCTCCGAAATTGGGCGATGCTCAGGTTTCCGTCCTGCAGCCCGGGCCCCAGCTGACCTGCCAGGGCAGTGACGAGGCCGGCGGGCGTGATTTTGCGTAGGCAGTTACGGCCGTGACGTACCATTACCTAGGGCATTCACGGCCACCCCGCTTGCTTTTTTCCGCTCCCATCGACGAGATGAACCAAGCCTTAACGCAATACTTGCAGCAGGACAGCGTACTGCGCCCCAGGAACGCCATTGGCTTTATTCAGCGCAATTGGGCAGCCATTCTAAAACTAGAAGAGGCAGATAACCCCGCCGCTGGACCACTTTTGATTTGAAAACGCCTTTCTTAGCGCAGTCCACTTGCCCACCCTACCGAACCAGCATGCGTTACCTCTTACTTCTGATCCTTTGCTCTTTTGGGTTTCCTGCCCGGGTCGCGGCCCAGGTCAAGGCCCTTCAGTTCGGCAAAGTCATCACCGGCCTGGGCCAGGTGATACCCCACGCCGTCGTGCTGGTCAACGCCGACCGGATTGTGCAGGTAGGTCCCGCCGCCGCCGTAGCTATTCCGGCGGGGGCCGAAATCCTGGACTTACGGGCCTACACCGCCATTCCGGGCTTAATTGACGCGCATACTCACCTCTCCTTCTACTGGGACAAGGCCGCCGGCAGCAACCCCTGGGGACAGCTGGGCAGCTTAGGTCCCGCCGTAACTGTCTTTCTGGCCCAGGAAAATGCCCGCAAAGCCCTGGAAACGGGCGTCACGACCGTGCGCGACCTGGGCTCGTTTGACAACATTGACCTGGCCCTCCGGGACCTGATCAACCGCGGGGCTATGCTGGGACCCCGCATGCTGGTAGCCGGTAATGGCCTGCATGTCACCAGCAGCCCCTATAAAGTGGGCGCTATTCCTGGGCCCGGCCAGTGTGACGGGGTGGCGGAGGTCCAGCGCGTGGCCCGCCAGCAGCTGGCGGCCGGCGTGGACTGGATCAAGATGTACGGCTCAACGGGCAGCGACAAGGACGTGACCGGTTTTCAAACCTTCAGCTACGAGGAGATGAAGGCGGCCGTAGACGTGGCTCATCAGGCGGGCAAGCGCATCGCCATTCACTCCTATGGCCCCGCTGGGGCCCGCGATGCGGTGAGAGCGGGCACGAACACGGTGGAACACGCCATTGATATGGACGAGGCCACGCTGAAGGCCATGGCCAAGCAGGGCATCATCTACGTGCCCACGGTAGACCATAACCGCTACTACATTGCCCACAAGGACGAATATGGCTATGACGCGAAGACGGTGGAGGGGCTGAATCAGTACCTAGCCAGGAACTTCGAAACCCTGAAGCGCGCGATAAAGGCCAAAGTCAAAATCGCCATGGGCTCGGACGCGGTCTTCACCGGCTTCGGGGAGAATACGCGCGAGCTGGAATGGTTTGTCAAAGCCGGCATGACCCCGGCGCAGGCCCTGCAAACAGCCACTACCACGGGCGCGGAAATGCTGGGCCTGGAAAAGGAGCTAGGGGCCATCGCTCCCGGCTACTTAGCCGACATTGTGGCCGTCAAAGGGGACCCGCTGCAGGACATCCAGGTGGTGATCCAGCAGGTGAAGTGGGTGATGAAAGCGGGCCAGGTGGGGGTCGATAAGACCCAGGCCCCCGCTACCCCCAGCCGCTAGATAGCCCGCCTAACAACGTAGCGGGTAGCTACGCGGGTCAGCCGGCGGGCTACCGCTTCACGCGAGTCCTGTCCAGGGGGCCACCGGCTGTAGGGCTACCTACCCCTGATGGGCCGCAAACAAGGCTCCATCGTATCTTTGGCCTATGGAATCCCCGAAACTGTCCAATGAGGACGTGCACCTGCTGGCCTACGAAGCGCAATACCAGGACGACTTCAAGCGCCTGAATATGGCGTGGATTGAGCGCTACTTCCGCCTGGAAGAAGCGGACCTGCGCGTACTTGACCATCCCGAGGAGTACGTCCTCCAGCCGGGAGGGCATATTTTCTTAGCGAGCTATGGCGGGGCGATTGTGGGCACCTGTGCCCTGCTGAAACGGGACGAGACCAGCTATGAGCTGGGCAAAATGGCGGTTACGCCCCCACTGCAGGGTCGCGGCATTGGGCGGATGCTAGCGGAGGCCGCCCTTACCCAGGCCCGGGCTTTAGGGGCTAAACGGCTCTACCTGGAAAGCAATACCCAGCTGGCGCCGGCCCTGCACCTGTACCACCAGTTAGGCTTTCGCCCGATGACGTCGGGTCCCCCTTCGCCCTATGCGCGCAGTGACATTCAACTGGAGCTGCGGCTTGCGTAACGACCGCCGGGATGGAATGGGAGGAGTTGCGCCAAAGCGTGTACCGCCTGGATAGGTCGTTACGCGACCTCTACGTGTTGCCGGCTAGTCGGTTTGACTGGCACACCCGACTAGCGTTCGTGAACACCCAGTACTCGGTGAGATGGACCCTGCAAGCCGCCGGGTTCCCTTTCCTGCCATTGGTCAGACACTGTCTGACTTATCTAGCCCCCTACTTACTTGGCCGGCGGAACCCGCCCCGCTCCTACTCCACTTCCACCACCATCTCCACTTCCAGGGCCATGCCCAGGGGCAGGGCGTTGGTACCGAGGGCCGTGCGGGCGTGCCGGCCCCGCTCTCCGAACACCTGCAGCAGCAGGTCAGAGTACCCGTTGATGACCTGGGGCTGCTCAGTGAAAGTGTCGGCGGAGTTCACGTAGCCGTTGACTTTGACGATGCGCCGCACCCGGCTTAGCTCGCCGAGTTCCTGTTTCAGCACGGCCAGCTGCAGCAGGGCTGTGCGGCGGGCCGCTTCGTAGCCCTGCGCTGTGGTCAGGTCCGCGCCCAGGCGACCGGTGACGTAGGCGCCGCCGCTTAAGCGGGGCCCCTTGCCCGAGAGAAAGAGCAGGTTGCCCACCCGCACCACGTCCACGTAGCTGCCGATGGCGGGGGCCACGGCCGGCAGCGTCAGCCCTAGCTGGGCGAGCTTGCCTTCGGGGCTCTGAGCGAAGGCGGGGCTGGCGAGACCGAGCAGCAGGACAAGCAAAAGGTTTTTCATGGGTAGGAGCGGAAGCGTAAACCAGCTAGAGGGGTCTCGATAGGTGCAAGGGAGCCAGGCTGATGGTAGCGGCCTTTGACAGCAACCGGGCCGGCCAAAAGGAACTAGCGGCGGCTAGCGCCTCCCTTGCCTTCCTCCCCTCTCACTTGAGTCGACTGGTAAACCAGTCCACAATCTCCACCGTGGAGGTAATGCGGTTACTGGTCTTTTGCCAGCCGTGCCCTTCATCGGGAAACAGGGTATACTGCACCGGCACGTTGTTTTTCTTGAGCGCGGCCACTACCTGTTCGGCTTCGACTACCGGCACGTTGGTATCGTTGGCGCCGTGCTCCACGAGCAACGGAGTTTTGATGAGGTCGGCTTTGTGAATGGGGGAGAGCTCCCGCAGCAGGGCCGCCTGCGTGACGGGGTCCCCGTACTCCACCGTGGAGATAGCCGCCATCCAGGGTTCGGTATGCTGAAAGAAGGTTTCGAAGTTGACCACCCCGAACAGGTTGGCCCCGGCGGCAAACATGTCCGGATACTGCGTGACGCCGGCCATGACCATGTAGCCCCCGTAGGAGCCCCCCATGATGCCTAAGGCCCCGGCCTTGGCCAGGCCGGCCTGCACTAAATAGTCCGACACGGCTTTGATGTCTTTCACGCCATTCACGCGCAGCGGCCCGTTGTCCAGGTTCAAAAACGCTTTGCCAAAGCCCGAGGAGCCCCGCACATTGGGCAGAAAAAAAGCCACGCCCTGTTGCACCAGGGCCTGGGCCGTCGGGTTCAGGCTGGGCACCGACTGGCCTTCGGGCCCGCCGTGGTAGCTGATGACCGTGGGAAAAGGCCCCTTCCCGGTCTGGGGTTTATAAAGCCAGCCGCTCAGGGGCACCCCGTCAAAGGAAGGGAAGGAGACCAGCTCCGGGGCCACGAGCGTGGCTAAGTTCACGCCGGGATGGGGGCTGTCCGTGAGCTTGCGGAAATGGTTGCTGCCCAGGGTATACACCCAGATATTCGTCGGCTCTTTCGAGCCCGAGCCGGTAAAGATGATCGTTTGATCATTGGGGGAAAAGGCGACCCCTGCCACTAACTCGACCGGCAAGACCAACTGTTGGGTTTCCTTGTTGGTTTTCAAATCAAACAAGGTCAGCTTATTGCGCCCCTTTTCATTCCAGACCAGCACGGCCTGGGTGCCGGCATGATTCAGCGTGAAATCAGCTAACTCGGCGTCTTTCCGCTCGGCCAGTAGTTGAATACTATGCGGGGTGCTTTGGCCAAAAGCGAGCAAGTCGCGGTCCTTATTAAAGCCCAGGTACACCTGCCCGGAGGGAGCGATTTCGCCGAAGAAGGTGCCGGGGCCCTCGTGCCGGGTGAGGAGCTTTTCTTCCTTGGTTGCCAGATTATACAGGTACAAGTCATTGCTGCCCCGGCTGGCCAGGCGGGTGACCAATACCTGCTTATTGTCGGGGGAAAAGGCCACGATCCCCCCCGTCCCCTTATTCTGGACGGCTAAGGTAGCAGTGCCTTTCGTCGCGTCATAGATAAAGAAGTCTACCCCGGTGGGGTTCTGTTCGTTGGAACCAAAGCTGAGCAGCGTGCCATCCGGGCTCCAGGTGCCCAGGAAGTTGTTGGTCTTGCCGCCTGTAGTTACTTGCTTGACGCCCCGGCCATCGCCCTGCATCACGTAGAGCTGGGCATTCAAGCCGCCCCCCGGGGCGACCTGAAAGGCAATCAGGTTCTGCTTAGGCGAAGGCACCATGGCCGTGACCGGATCGGCAAGCTTGGTCAGTTGCACGGGCTGGCCACCCGCGGCGGGCATTTTCCACACCTGGGGGGAGCCGCTCAGATTGGCGATAAATACCACTTCCTTCCCACTGGCCAGATAACTGCCCGCTCTACTATACCCTATGCTGGCCATGGCCACCACGTCCGCGCGGAGTTTCGCTTGGTCGGGCTGCGCAGCACTCGGCACGGCTAACCAGAGCAGCAGACAGAGAAGAGGCAGGGGTTGCCAAGGGCGGGTTGTCATGGTGGAGTGGGGGAAGGAAGGGTCTCTGCTAGTCGGGTTCTTTGTTACTGTAAGCTAGGCTTTTATCGGACAAGTAAAGCGAAAAGGCGAGGGTAATGCAGGGGATGTCCTGGGGCGGCGTTTTACCCCTTCGGATGTCCCGTCTATGCCGTACCAAGAGCCGTGTTGGCGTCCATAAAAACGGTCGAATAATAGGGCGCTCTAGATTTTTGTGTCGTCCTGAAAAAGGTTGACGGTTTGTATCGTCCGGAAAGCACTTTTCCACGCAACAAGTCGATACGGTGCGTTACATCCGTTAATAATTGGCCTGAGAACTATTCTTGGTCCAAATTGCTGATTACACTACCATTTGAGCAAATCATATAATAACGAAAAAGTCCTGCGCTTCCTTAAGCTGACTGGTGAATGTATACTACTTGCACTACGTGCCTATAAGTCAGCGCCCTCACGGCTGGACATGCAGCTAACTTATTACCCCATGAAAACGAGTAAAGTAGGCGTCGTACAAGCGACTCCCGCGCTTTTTGACGCCGAAAAAAGTGTGGATCTGGTGATCAGCTGGATTCAACGCGGCACCGAGGCGGGCTGTCAGCTGCTGCTCTTCCCCGAGTCGTTTATCCCCTGCTATCCGCGGGGCCTGACCTTTGAGGCTATTGTGGGCCGGCGCACCGAGAAGGGCCGGGCGATGTGGCTGGACTACTGGGAAAATAGCCTGGCGGTAGAGTCGCCGGGTATTAAGCGCATCCAAGAGGCCATTCGCCAAGCCGGCTTGTTCGTGGCCCTGGGCATTACCGAAAAAGAACCGATCGGGGGCACGCTCTACTGTACCCTGCTGTACTTTGGCAAGGATGGTTTCTTATTGGGTAAACACCGCAAGCTCAAGCCCACGGGTTTGGAACGCTACATCTGGGGGGAGAGTGATGGCAGTTCCCTGGTGAGCTTTGCCACGGACCTGGGCCGGGTAGGTGGGCTCATTTGCTGGGAAAACTACATGCCCCTGGCCCGCACCGCGCTCTATCAGAAAGGCATCGAGATCTATCTGGCGCCTACTGCTGACGCCCGCGACTCCTGGCAGGCCACGATGCAACACATCGCTTTAGAAGGGCGCTGCTACGTGTTGGCCAGCAACCAGTTTGTGCGCAAAAGCGATTATCCCGACCGCTACCAGGCCGACCTACTCCACGAGCCGGAGATCATGAGCCGGGGCGGCAGCGTGATCATCTCCCCGCTGGGAGAGATCCTGGCTGGCCCCTTGTGGGACCAAGAAGGCTTATTAACGGCCGAAGTAGACGCGTCGGTGCTGGCCAAAAGCAAGTTAGACTTTGACTGCGTCGGTCACTACGCCCGCCCGGATGTGTTTCAGTTGACCGTGGTAAATCAGCCGGCCACGCTATCGGTTACTCCAGAGCAGGCAAATCTTACTTCGTAAAATGGCATAATAACAGCGATGGCTGGGTTATGAGCCTTGCTTCTACTTACGCTTAACGCGCGGCATCTCGGGAAAGAGGGGCGGCGATTTCCGACGCTTCGTGGCTTGCTCATAGGCAAAAGTGTACTGAATCAGCGTAGCCTCATCAAAGGAACGGCCCAGAAACTGCAGGCCCGCGGGCAGATTATCATAGGTATAGCCCATCGGCACCGTGAAGGCTGGCTGGCCCGTATGGGGCGCGATCAGCTGGCTGTTATCGCCCTGGTAGCCCTTCGGGTCCCCGACTTTCGCGGGTGGGTTATTCCAGGTCGGGTATACCAGCGCCCCCACCTTATAGCGGTCCATCACTTCGGTCACCGCTCGGCGGAAGGCCACGCGTTTGGGATCAGTGTAGGCATCCGTGCAGGCCGTCGCCGTAGGTACTTCCGCCTGCTGCTGGTGATAGGAAAGGTTCTCGGCGATGTAGGGGGCAAACTTGCCCGAGGCAATGATCTCCTGCAGATTCTTGACGGGGGCCGTGGGGCCTAAGGAGCCCAGATAAGCATTGATATCGTGCTGGAACACCGCGCACCACTGATCTTTGCTTACCTGCTCAAAGTCGGGTATCTGCACCGGATCAATGATCTCGGCGCCCGCTTGGCGCAGATCGGCCAGGGCCTGCTCAAACAAAGCTTTGACCTGCGGATCAGGCTGGCGTTCGCTCAGCGTGCGCAGCACGCCGATGCGGGCGCCTTTCAGGCCATCCTTCCGTAAGAACTGCTGGTAGCCCGCTGGTAAAGTTTTGCCCTGGCTGTATTTGGTCAGCGGGTCGGCCGGGTCGTAGCCGGCGATGACCTCCAGCAGGCGAGTGGCATCGGCCACCGTACGGGTCATCGGCCCGCCCGTGTCGTTGCGCAAATACAGGGGGGCAATGCCGGCGCGGCTCACCAAACCCAGCGTAGGACGGAAGCCGACCAAGGCTGTGTGCGAAGAGGGGCCGCGGATGGAGTTACCCGTGTCGGTGCCCAGCCCTACCGTGCCCAGATTAGCCGCTACGGCGGCGGCCGTGCCCCCGCTCGAGCCCGCCGGCACGTGCAGCAGGTTATAAGGATTGAGCGTTTCGCCCGCAATCGAGCTAATGGAGACCATGGGGCTAAAGGCCCACTCGGCCATGTTGGACTTGGCCAGCACCAAGGCCCCCGCCGCCTTGAGGCGTTTAACGACGGTGGCATCCTCCGATGGCACAAAGCCCTTCAGGGCCAGCGAGCCGGCCGTGGTTTGCAGGCCCGCCGTGTTATAGTTGTCCTTGACGATAAGCGGGATGCAGTGCAGAGGCCGTAGCTTCTTGGTTTTCCGGTATTCTGTATCGAGTTGCCGGGCTACTTCCAGGGCCTGCGGGTTGGTCAGCACCAAGGCGTTGAGCTTGGTGGGCTGGTCATAGGCCTGGATGCGCCGCAGATAAGCGGTGACTAACTGTTCGCAGCTGCAGTCGCCCTGACGAAATGCCTGGTGAATGGCGGCGATCGTCGTCTCGAGCAGGGGGAACGCCGGCTGGGAGGGACGCGGGCGCTGGGAGGGGAGTGGATAGCCCGCTCGCCCGAGGGCACTGGCCAGGAGCAGGAACAAACCAATACAGAGGAGGCGGCGCATGCGACGAGGAAAAAGTAGTAGGTGAGAAGCTGTCTCGTTGCCCCAATATAGGTAGCCTACCCTTCTTCATCCGCTGTTCACCGGGCGGGGCTATGCGCGCGCAGCGCCGCAATGAAATCATCGACCGCTTCGGGCGGCGTGGCCCAGGAGGTAATCAGGCGAATGGCGGCCTGCTCTGCATCGATGGGTTTCCACACGTAAAAGCCAAAGTCGGGCGCGAGCTGCTCAATCACGCGATAGGGCAGAACAGGAAAAATCTGGTTGGTATGGGAAACGGTCAAAAACGAATAGCCTAGGTCCTGCACGGCCTGTGCCAGTCGCTGCGCCAAGGCATTCGCGTGCCGGGCCAGGGTCAGCAGCAGGTCGTCCTGCAGCAAGGTCAGAAACTGGATACCCAGCACCCGGCCCTTGGAAAGCAAGGCCCCCCGCTGCTTGAGGTGGTACTTGAAGTCGGGCTGCAGGGCCGGGTTGGTGATCACCAGCGCCTCGCCCAGCAGGGCGCCACATTTGGTGCCGCCCAGGTAAAAGGCATCGGTCAGGCGGCCAATGTCAGCCAGCGTCAGGTCATTGGTGGCGGCCGTCAGCGCCATCGGTAAGCGGGCGCCATCCAGGTACAACAGCAGGCCATTAGCCTGGCAGTAGGCCGACAAGTCCGTAAGTTCCTGCCGCGAGTAGATCGTGCCGATTTCCGTGGGATTGGAAACGTACACCAAGCGCGGCCGGACCGTGTGGAAGGGCGGGCTTTTGGCCAGCAAGGGGGCCAGGTCTGCGGGCCGCAGTTTGCCATCGGCCGTCGCGGCGACTTCGATTTTGTGGCCGGTGGCTTCGATCGCGCCCGCTTCGTGGACGCAGATGTGCCCCGTCTGCGCGGCCAGGACGGACTCGAAGGGCTTGAGAAAAGCGGCCATCGCCAGCAGGTTGGCACTGGTGCCGCCGGCCACCAAGTGGATGTCGGCCGTGGGGTCCGCCAGTTGGGCCTGCAGCAGGGCAATGGCCTGCGCCGTAAACGTATCGGCGCCGTAGCCCGGCTGCTGGCTCCGGTTGCTCTGGGTGAGGGCCGCTAAAATGGCGGGATGGCAGCCTTCGCTGTAATCGTTGGTGAACAGGTACATGCTGGATAGCGCCGCGGCGGAGAAGAGTGAGCAAAGAGTGAGCAAAGGTAACCGAACAGCCTATGGTATACTGTCCGCGGAGAAGGTACGCGAACGACGCCCTTATCAGACCGTATGTCTTTTATAGGGCGAGCGCTAACCAGCCGCGTAGCGTCACTAACGTGTCTATGAAAACGGGCCATGATGTAAACGGACGGGACGATGGGGCTGTTCTGCCTCGCTTAGGGCGCCTTCCCTGACCAGTCCCACCAAGGTGGTACCGACCATGTGCCCTATCTTTACCGTCCCTCCCTTCTCCTTTCGACGCTATGCGCACCTATAACTGGGCCATCCTAGGTTTGGGCAACATCGCCCATAAATTTGCTGAGAGCTTAGCGCTCGTCCCGCAGGCTAGGTTGCACGCGGTGGCCTCGCGCAGTTTGTCCAAAGCCCAGGGCTTCGCCGGCCGCCATGGCGCGGCCCATGCCGTAGGCAGCTACGAGGAGCTGCTGAAAGTGCCCGGCATCGACGTCGTCTATATTGCCACGCCCCACTCGGAGCACCACGCCCACTCGCTCTTGTGCTTGCGGGCGGGCCTGCCCGTGCTCTGCGAGAAAGCCTTTGCTGTGAACGCGCAGCAGGCCGCCGAGATGATCACCGTCGCCCAAGAGCAGCAAGTGTTTCTGATGGAGGCGTTCTGGACCCGCTTCTTTCCCGCCGTCACCAAAGCCGTTGAGCTGGTGCAGGCGGGTGTGATCGGGGAGGTGAAGCACTTGGTGGCCGACTTTGGCTTTGCCGCGCCCTACGAGCCCCAAGGGCGGCTGTTCAACCCCACGCTGGCGGGCGGCTCCCTATTGGACATTGGCGTCTACCCGCTCTTCATCAGTAAGCTCTTCCTGGGCGAGCCCCAGACGGTGCGGGCCGTGGCCACGCTGGCCCCGACCGGGGTGGATGTGAACTGCGCCCTGGTGCTCGCCTACGCGAGTGGGGCCACGGCTAGTTTATTTTCCACCCTGGCCGCGCCCACCGACAACCAGTGTATCCTCTACGGTACGAAAGGCCAGTTGCAGCTGCTGGGGCGGTTTCACGCGCCGGATGGCGTGCGCCTACAGCTCACGGGACAGCCGCAGGCGCAGGAGATTCCCTGCGAGAAGCAGGGGCTGGGCTACCACTACGAAGCCGCGCACGTGCAGCAGTGCCTGGCGCAGGGCTTGCTGGAAAGCCCGCTCTTGCCGCTCTCCTTCAGCCTGGAGCTGATGCAGCTACTGGACACGGTGCGCGCGCAGATCGGGCTGCGCTATCCGGGCGAAGGATGAGGCGGGAAGGGCTCCGGAGGGAGATACGCCGTCAGGGATCCCTGGCTTGGGGCTGCGCTGATTAGTGGATTACCCCCCCTTTCGTAGCACCAGGAACCCGCCCCTGTGCCGGCTCGCGCCCCCTACCGCGTGTTCTGGCCCTAGCGAATACTCCACAGTTCGTCCCAACAGGTCGTGAAGCGGGCGCTTCGCCGGTCCGCTTTCCCTAGCCAGGGTGCGTGGTGCTTCCCTAGAGGGGAAAGGGCGGTAGCGAAGCCTATGGTACCCGCCCCGTAGCGTTTATTGAGCCGGTCCAACTCGTGCATGAGCTGAGCACGGACCTCGCCTCGGTTGGGGCAAGCAAATAAGCTGAGCTGCTGCTGACCCGCCGCTTCCAGCCCGTCTAGCACCACCCCCGCCTTTTTGTAGACCGTGTTGGGTTGCCAAATCCGCTTTACGGCTACCCGGACATGTCGGAGCAGCTCCCCGGTGTCATCCGTCGCCATCGGCAGCGTAATCACCGTGGAGAAAGTGTAAGGTGGGGGCTCGGGGCCAAAGCGGTTCTTGCTGATAAACACGGTCAGGGTATTGACCGCCGAGCCTTGCCGCCGCAATTTCTCCGCCGCCCGCGACGTGAAAGCCCCCACGGCGCCCAACAGGTCCGGAAAGGCGGACAGCGGCGTGCCAAAGGAACGCGTACAGGCAATACTTTGCCGGGCCAGCGTGCCATCCTCACTCGGCTGAAGCGCATGGCACGCCGTGCCTTGCAGTTCCCGCACGAGCCGCGCTCCGACCACGCCCCCCAGGTGCTTGCGGGCCCACGACTCCGTACACTGCGCTAGGTCCGCCGCTGTGCGGATGCCCGCCGCGTAGAGCTTGGTCGCGTATTGGTGGCCGATCCCCCAGACGTCCTCCACCCCAATTTGCGCCAGGGCCCACAGCCGCTTTTCCGCCGTATTCAGGTAACAAATGCCCCCCAAGTCAGCATTCTTCTTCGCTACCCGGTTGGCCAGCTTGGCTAAGGTCTTCGTTGGGGCAATCCCGATGCAAACGGGAATGTGCGTCCGACGCCGCACCTCCATGCGAATCTTGGCCGCGTAGGCCGCCAGGCCGCCATGGTAGCGTTCCATGCCCCGCAAATCCAGGAAGGCTTCGTCGATGGAGTAGATTTCGATTTCGGGGGCGACGGAGGCCAGGTAGTACATGAAGCGCCGGCTCATGTCCCCGTAGAGGGCGTAGTTGCTGGAGAACACCCGCACCTGGTGCTGTTCGACGAGGTGGCGCACCTGAAAGAGGGGTTCCCCCATCTTCAGCCCCAGGGCTTTGGCTTCGGCCGAGCGGGACACAATCGCCCCGTCATTATTACTCAGCACAATGACTGGTACCCCTTCGAGCTTGGCCTGGAAGGCGCGCTCGCAGCTGACATAAAAGTTGTTCCCATCAACGAGGGCGTACATGCTGGCCAAGTTTGCCGGGACGAGTTTCGTTCACGATGTGCGTCACCACCCCCCACACCGTAAACATATCGGGTGAGTCAATGGGAAAGGCCGGATAGGAAGGATTATCCGGCACCAGCCACCACGACTGGTCGGGCCGCTGAATTAGGCGCTTGAGCGTATAATCACTGCCATCGATGGAGGCGATGACCACGTCATTGGGGCGGGGTGTCAGCGTGCAGTCCACGGCCAGCAAGGAGCCACTACGGATGCCATCTTCGCCCCCGGTCATGCTGTCGCCAAAGCAGCGAATGAGGTAGGTGGCATCGGGATGCGGCAGCAGTAAGCCATTCAAATCCAGCTCCTCCGGCTGGTGGTCACTGGCCGGGGACGGAAAGCCGGCCGGTACCAAGTGGTCAAAGTACGGCAGGAAGAGCGGTTCGCGGAGAACCGAGACGATAACAAGTTCAGGCATAGGGGTACAGCAGCTAGGTGGTCTGCAAGTATACGCTATACTAATATAATTAGTATAGACAATGCCAATAATTTTAGTTATCCGGCCTGCTCTCCTAGTCCCAGGGCACGCAGATCGATAGAGGCGGCGTAGTCCTCCAAGCAATCTGAAGTGGTAAAGGTGCACGTGCGCACGAGGCGATTGGCGAACTGGTCGTAGGTGAGTTCCACGAAAAAGCCCGCCTCAAAGTGGTACAGGTGGACCGCGTCCTGCTCTTCGTAGCGCCGGGCGAGAAAGTGACCGTACTGCCCAATAGCCGTCAGTTCATCAGTAAAAGCTAAGGCCTGAAAAGAAGTAGCGGCAGGCTTCATCTAGCGGAAAGGGGCCGGGTAGTCGCCGGGGGGAGTCGGGCAAGGGCCGGTAGCCTGGCCCCCCGCGCAGGATGCTCGCTGCGAAGAGTTACTTCCGGGGGTCAACGCGCTTTGCTGGGGCCGCCTCCCGCCCGGCTACCTAGCGAAGCCATCCCCTGCCTAATCTATACCCCTTTCTGTTTTCGGTAGCCTGCAATTTGTGGGGTAATAGTCCGACCTTCACGGCCCGTGGACCTTTTCCTTTCCTCGTACTATCCTGTATGGCGACCATCACCAAAGTCACCGTGAGCCTGACGATGCTCAACGTGTTTTTATCGGACAACACCGTCAAGCCGTTCTTCTATACGCAGCCCCTGGCGACCTTTCTCTACACGGCTACCCCGCAGCAACGGGAAAACTGGGATATTCAGGACAAAGGCCGGGCAGTGGTCTGGCCAGACCTGGGACAATCGTTGGGGGTCGAGCAGTTAGGGTAGGTCCTCTTCCGACAAGCGGACCAGTCGTGGTAGGGCGACCCGTACGGGTCGTCTGAATAGTTTCCGCGGCGCTAACGCCGCGGGCCCCACAGCCGCTAGCGCCGGGCTTGTTGTCCTGGGGAAGGGGAAGGCGCTCCCTCCTATTGCCTAATGTTAAAAGATACGGGGGCAGTAAGAATAGCTAGCAGCCTACAGCAGCTTCCGCCGCTTCTTTTCCTCCTCCGGCAGTTCGCGCTGGGACTCGGGATGCTGCGCGAAAAAGGCCAGGAGCGCCTGGTCGAGTACCGTCGCGAGGTCCTTCCGCTCCCAGAAGGAATACTGGTGCAACTGGCGCCACGTCTCCACCGGCAGCTGATTCGAGAACTTGATCTTGACCGCTTCCGCTTCGGGCGCTACGCTCGGGGCCGCAGGTGCCTTGGTCGCTTTCGGCTTCAACAAGAGATCGTCGGGATTCGCGGGTAACAGCTGATCGAGGTCGAATTTGGGTTTGGATGCCATGCTAGTCAGTGTTTATAATATTTATGATCTTGATAATATTGACAATCCCTCTTATCTTGATTATTAATACTATCAAGATAAAATAGATGATCAAGCAAGAATCTCTTGCGTCAGGGCCTCATAATCCATAAGCGCATTGGAGTTGGGGGCGGTTTCGTGCAGGGACCGCCGCTGCACCTGCGCTTCGGGGATAGCCACGTTGTCCCGAATGGTGGCTTGCATGACCAGGGCGCCAAACTGGTCCCGCATGCGCTTGACGAACTGGTGGTGGAGGCCCTTGCGGTAGGTGGCGGCATACTTGGTGAGAAAAATACCCCCTACTTCCAGCTCCGGGTTGTAGCTGTCCTGAATTTTCGCGACCAGCTCCAGCAGGCTATTCACGCCATCGAAGCTGAAGAGCTCGGGCTGGGCCGGCACGTACACTTTCGAGGAAGCGGTCAGGGCCGCCACCGTCAAGGGGGAATTGGGGCTGGGCGGACTATCGATCAGCACGTAATCGATATGCGCCGCCAGGTTTTTGAGGGCCTTCTTGAAAAGCAGCGGATACGCTAAGTCCGCCCCGAGCCCCTTCTCGGCTACCACCAGGGACTCATCCGCCGCCACGAGCCACAGGTTGGGCCCCACGGGCTGCATCACGTCGAGCAGCGTGGCTTTGTGGTCGATGACCTGCGTCAGGTTCTTAGCGGGGGCCACCAAGGGCAGGCACCGGGTGAGGTTCGCCTGGCTGTCGGCATCCACCAGGAGCACCCGATGGCCCGCCTGGGCCATGCAATGACCCACTGCCCAGGCGGACGTGCTCTTGCCCGTGCCTCCCTTCCGTAACGCGAACGTGTAGATTTCCATATGATCTTGAGTATATATCTGGTAAAGAAGGTCAACATAAGCTAGATTAACAAGCAGCGGTAGATAATCATTACTATATTCTTTATATTGATTATCTATCTTATCTGGATGATTTGTTTTATCTAGTTGATCTACTTTATCTGTATGATCTGTTTTATCTGGATAATCTTGCAAAAATATTTTGCTTTATTGCCGGCTTACTTGCCCAGTGGGCACGGGCTTACCGGCCCCTGGGCGGCGGGTGGCCTTAGCCGTCCAGGATAACGCTCCTAAAGACAAGTGGCCATAGCCGGAGGCGGCCCCGGTTTTGCCTGGGTGCAGCAACCCTGTACTAAAGTCCATCTAGCTTATCATGATAATCTTTATTATCAAGACAGACCAGCTGAAGTGACTGATCTTGACCATCAAGATTAATCGGCTACGCTTCTCCGCCCGCAGAAATGAGGGCCCGGGGGCCGCGCGGACGGGTGGAGTGCCATCGGCAAGCGGTTGCCCGTGGGGTAGGGGAGGGGCGGCCCCGCTGGTGACCGGGTTATCCCGGCGCCGTTTGTGCCGGCGCGCCCGACCTGCCCTCCTGCTCCTGGTAAAGCATGCTTAAGTGCCCCGAAAGCCCGGAGGGGGTAGGGAATCATCTATTACCAAACCCACGAAGAAAAGCCCCGCGGCCTGCCTGGCACAGGCTGCGTTGAGCTAAAGAAGCGGCAGGGAGCTTTCCCCGGGGTGCGTAACGTGGATTTGGTAATAGATGGGTAGGGTAGCCCACCCGGCGCGCCGGCCGACCCCTAGTTGATCGGCTTGGCTGGGGAGTTGCGGCCGGGGCGTCGTGGGTTTGGGAACAGGTCAGTCATTTATCATGGCCGCCCCGGCGGAGAGTACCCGTACTCGCCCCGGGGGAGAAAGTCCCCAAATGGCTTTCCCAAGCCCGGGAGGCCATTAGTCAGGTGCTGCTGTAACCAGCGTCGAGAGGGTAGCTATTACCAAAACCCCGCCCCCGGGGCTGCGATTACGAAAACCACGGATCCCGATTACAAGAGCACGACACCTATTACCAAAACCCCGACAGATGGCTTTAAGGCACTGGGTGACTCATCTGCTTACGCCGGCGCGTTGTCCCAAGAAGATCGGGCGCCCCGCTTCGGTACTAAGGGCCTGTCCTCCGTCACCGAACGCCTTGAGCCGACCCCCGCCCTCAGTAGAAGACGAGCCGGTTTGGCTGTCCGTTTACCACGGCCGTCACCGGCGAGACCTACCTGAAGCTTAAGCAGACGGGATACTTGGGAGCCGGTTTTCCTGTTCAAGGAAGTGACGGCGGCGGCCCTGACCAAGGAACTTCACCACTACCCCAACGCCGAGAAGCCTTTGCCCCCGGCGGCTGGCAGCGCCCCCCCAGCCGCCGGGCAGCCTCGGTATGGCCGGAGCTGCCCGGCGGCGAGCGCCGAGCTGGCTTCCCTCGGCCGTTCCCTAGGCCGGGCGGTAATCCCGGCCAGCTAGCCACTGCCCCCCCGGTAGGGGAGGGGCCTTGCCGATCCTTCGGGCCCGGCTCCGCTTGGGGGTGGGGAAGACTGGGGTGCCATTTTTCACGCAGAAGAAGTTTTTGTTCGCCCGCCGCCGCCGCACGGGGGGCGGGGTGCCATTTTTCACGCAATTGCCCGGGGAGATAATACCCTCCCCACCAAGCGGTTCGCTCGCTTTTCCCGTTTCCCTGCTGGGGCCCAGAACCCCCCTAGAAGCTATCTTTATCCTGGCTCCAGCCTGCTTTCCCGCCTTGCCAAGCGTTTCTATTTTCTCAAAAAAAAGCCGAACCTCTTCTGTTTTCTTAAGCTATTCTTTACTATTCTATATTCAGGGCGCTTTAACTGATTGATAGTCAAATGTTTGAACCCGTTATCTACGTGAAAAACGGCACTCTGTCGCGTGAAAAATGGCACCCTATCGCGTGAAAAACGGCACCATCTACGTGAAAAACGGCACCCTATTGCGTGAAAAACGGCACCCCTGCGTGAAAAACGGCACCATCAGCGTGAAAAATGGCACCCGGAACCCTGCCCCGCCCCAATTGCGTGAAAAATGGCACCCGGTGAGCTCGCCTTCCTCATCTGCGTGAAAAATGGCACTCCTATCGGGTTGTTGCGTGAATGGATTTTGTGTTCACGCTTTTTCGCTTATCTTCACCGCCTATCCCGGCCCAACCCGCGTTGCCCATGCTGCCCCCTTCGTCGCCGCCCGCCGCCCTCTACCCCCGCGCCTACCAGGCCAACGCCCTGGTGCGGGCCCCGCTGAAGCTGACCCACGTGGAGGCGCGCATCTTCGCCCTGGCCCTAGGCTGCATTCACCAGGACCAGACCGAGCTGCCCGGCATCTCTATCCCCCTGAGCCGGGTGATGACCCAGAAGAAGGGGGGGAGCGTGTACGAGACCATCCGCGACGCATGCAAAAGCCTCATGTCCAAGGTGGTCAGCATTGAGTCCCAGACCGGCAGCAAGAAGCGCTTTACGGCCTACTCCATCATCAGCTACATCGACCTGAATGAGGGCACCGGTTATTTGACGGGCAACTTTGCCCCCGAGATCAAGCCCTTCCTGCTCCAGCTGGCCGAGCAGTATACCCACGTGGAGATCGAGACCCTGCTCACGCTCAAGTCCGCCCACGCCCACCGCCTGTACTGGCTGCTCAAGTCCTGGGATGACGTGGGTTTGTGGGAGGTAGACTTTGAGACCCTGCGCAAGCAGGTGCTCGGGGATGACAACGACGTGACCTATACCCTGTTCTACGACTTTAAGCGCTACGTGCTCGAGCCCGCCCTGCGGGAGCTGCACTCCCTGGGGTGGGTGGTCAGCTACCAGCCCGTCAAGGAAGGCAAGAAAGTCAAGGGCGTGCGCTTTACCATCCCCAAGCCCCTGGCCCAGCTCGGGGAGGACGGCTTCCCCGAGCCCGCCGCCCCGCGGACCAGCAGTAAAACCCGGCCCGGGGACAAGCAGATGAGCCTGGCCCTGGCCGCCGAGCTGCCCACCCTGCAGCAGCGCATTGTCACGCGCCTGCAGAAGCTGAAAATGACGGCGGCCCAGATTCAGCACGTGCTCGACTTTATGGGGGACGACGAGGCTCGCATCGCCAAGCTCATGAAAGTCAGCCATCCTTTGCTGCGCGATTACGAGGCCGGTAACAAGGTATTTGATAACTTAGGTGGGGTGGCGACCAACCTGCTTAAAACGGAGTTCCCGGGCCTGTACCCCACCCTCAAGTAAATCCACCCACCGCCCGCTGGGCTCGGGGTAGGGGAGGGGCCAGAAAGGGGGAACAGCTCCCGGAGCAGGCAGCACTGGAGGGCTACCGGAGTACATAAATAATGACTGGGCTAAGCCGGTCATTATTTATACTTTTGTACTAAAACAGTTAATTTTGAGGTGTTTTTTAAAAGTATATTTTAGCATTAAATGGATATAAGCTCTTGTGCTAAAATGTACTATTACAGTTAGGTCCACTTGCCCTTGAACAAATCATAGGGCTCCTACTTTCCAATGCTCAACCCACTTTTGTCGCCTAGGCAGGTTCTCTTTCTGCTTCCCATATAGGTTCAGGTAGAGAAAGAGAGCTACCCGCTTGGGCGTAAGCCCCGCCTGTTCACCGCCTTTCCGCTGTTCTCTCGGCCCGCTGTTCTCTCGGTGTCCGGGTACGTACGCCCTCCGGGGCTTCCCCGCGCACGGCGCGCACAAGCCGCTGGTAGGCGTGGATGAGCTCGACCGTGTCCATGCTGGTCGCCACGCTGTGGAAACCTTCTTCCAGGCGCTGCCGGGCCCGCGTCCGATCCGCATAGATGAAACAGTACTTGCCCGCCGCCTGGCAGGCAGTAAGAATGCGCCGCAGCGCACGCTGCATCACTTCGGCCTCAAACTGGGCCGGCACGCCCAGGGCGATGGACAGATCAAAGGGCCCAATGAAGAGGCCATCGACGCCTTCCACCTGCACGATCTCCTCCACCTGCTCCAGGCACTCGCGGGTTTCGCACTGGGGCAGCAGCAACGTCTCGCGGTTGCAGCGTGCTAAATACTCCCCCAAGTTTTGCAGCGCCGGCGCGTAGCTGAAGGCCGAGGCCCGGGACGGGCCAAAGCCGCGCTCGCCCAGGGGCGCGTACTTGCCATATTGGACCAGGCGCTGGACCTCCTCCACGGTTTTGATGGCCGGAATCACCAGCCCCTGGGCTCCCTGATCCAGCAGGTTCATTACCGCGGCCCGAGAAGTATCCTTCACCCGCACCAGCGGGGTCAGCGAGTGGCGTTCGGCGGCCAGGATCTGGGCGGCGGCCCCCGCCACGCTGCCCGGGCCATGTTCCAGATCCAGCACGACATAGTCCAGCCCGGCCAAAGCCAGGCATTCGATGATGGCCGGGTCCCCGAGCTGCACGAAGGTGCCCAGCGTGGGGGTGCCCTGCTGTAATTTGGCGCGTAGTTGATTGAGCATGCAGTCAGGGGAGTAAGGGCGTCCGATAGTGGCCGCGTAAGATGGGGATTTCGCGGAAATCCGTTTGCCGCCCGCCAAAGGTTATCCGCGCCGGAGTCCGGGCAGCGCCGATGGGTGGAGACCGCCACTGCCTGGTTATTGTGCTGGTCCAGTTGCCGCGCCCGCCGGGCCCCACCTGGTATTCGCTTCGCCGGCCACCCCCCCGGTGGTCGCGGACGAGGAGCTCCTGCTGGCCAGTGTGGTGGTCTTTACCAGCCAATTAAATCTGACACCCTGGCTTCTGCACGTGGCCGCCGCCGACCCGGACCGGGAGGTAGCCCAGCTGCTCGGCGCGCTGGCCGTGGGGCAGTACACCCACGCCACCTGGGATGGGCTCATCCCCACGCTGCTGGGCACCCAGGGCCCGCCGCGCGCGTGGCGCCGGCAGTATGGCGCGGGGGATTTGACCAATTAAACTTAGTACCGATAAGTGAGGATTATCGGTACTAAGTTCGTAGGTTTGGGCGTCCCAAGGTTAGTAACGATTTACTCCTTATCTATAGGCTACATGGAAAATCCGTCGTCGCTGCCGGTCCTGATCCCCACCCGCACGCACGCACTCGTGGAGATGCCCGCCTCCGTGGGCCGCTACGCGGAGGCGGGTCTGCAGGGGGCGGCCAATACCCAGCGCGGCTACGCCGCCGATCTGCGCAGCTTCGAGGACTACTGCCAGCACCACCAAGTGAGCTACCTGCCAGCCGCGGTCACCACCGTGGCCGGCTATGCGTCCCAGCTGGCCGACCGGGGCAAGAAGTTCGCGACCATTCGCCGCCACGTAGCGGCCATCGCCAAGCTCCACCAGCTGGCCGGGCAGCCGTCGCCCACCACCCACGAAGCCTTGGGCGTGGTACTCGACGGCATCGGCCGGGTCCTGGGCAAGCGCCAGCGCCAGGCCCCGGCCTTTACCGTGGCAGAATTGAAGCAGGCCGTGCGGGCGATGAACTTGACAACTCCCACCGGGCTGCGCGACCGGGCCCTGCTCTTGCTGGGCTTTGCCGGGGCGTTTCGCCGCTCGGAGCTGGTAGCCCTGAACGTGGAGGACGTGGAGCTGACCCGCCAGGCCCTGCTCATCCACCTGCAGCGCAGCAAAACCAACCAGTACGGGGAGGCCGAAGACAAGGCGGTGTTCTACGCTCCCACCGCCGACTACTGCCCCGTGCGGGCCGTGCAGGAATGGATCGAGTGCCTGGGCCGAACTACCGGGCCGTTGTTTACGCGCATGAACCGGGGCGCCGCTGGGGTGCCCGGCCGGCCGGGGCTGGCCCGCCTGTCGGATCAAAGCGTGAATGATCTGGTCCAGCGCCACCTGGGGCCGGCCTACTCGGCCCACTCCCTGCGGGCTTCCTTTGTCACCATTGCCGTGGAGGCGGGCCAGTCCAACAAGGCCATAAAGAACCAGACCAAGCAGAAGACTGACGCCATGATCGAGCGCTACGCCCGCCTCGACGACGTGAAACGCTTTAACGCCGCCCAGTACTTAGGCCTCTAGCCGGCCGGCCGCCGCAGGCAGGGCTAAGAGATTCGTATTACACTCCGGGTGCTGGCTTCAGCAATGGTTGCACCCGGGTTAGCCGATGGCCTTGGTCGCCTGACGACCGGCCCAGCTCTACCCTCCTCCCATACCCCCCGTATCGGCCTTGGGCTGCTGCTCAACCGTGCTGGCAGGCTTATTGGTGCCCAAAAACCAAGTGAATCCCAGGTAGGCCACGCGGGTTTCGTACTTAGTCTGGAAATTAGCGGTGAGTCCTTCGGCTGCGAGCTGCGTATGCTGGCGGCGCGTGTTCAACACATCGCTGACGCGCAGGGTGAGCGCGGCTCGGTTGTGAAATAGGCGTTGGCGCAGGGCCACATCGATTCCGTATACGGCCAGCAAGCGGCCCTGCGGCACTACGAGCGGAGCGCGGTAGGTGCCGCTGAGCTGCACGGCCAGCGTTTTGGTGGGGCTGAAAGGGTTAAGCAAATAGGCCGGGCCGGGGAAGTTGGCGCGGGTACCGTCGCCAGCGTAGCTGGCCACTTGGTTGCGGTAAAACGAGCCATTGGCCGTCAGTTTCCACCACGTAGTCAGGGGTTGCGTCAGCGAGAGTTCCAGGCCGTAGCTGGCGGTGCGGCCGAAGTTGGCGTAGCTGGTGCGGGTGATAAAGTCGGGCTGGCCGCTCCGGCGGGTTGCCAGCGTGTCAAGCGTGCGCAGGCTCTGAATAGCTTGGTTGGCGAAACGCCCAAACAAGGTCGTGCTCAGCGTCGTGGACTGCCGGTTTGCTTGGTAACCCAGCTCGGCTACCTGCACGTACTCGGGGCGCAGAGTGGGGCTGCCTACCAGCTAGTTGCGCGCATCGGAGTAGATAGACAAAGCCACGATTTGCAGAAAGGTGGGGCGGTTCAGGCGGCGCGCGTAGCTGAGCTGGAGGCGCTGGTCGTGGGGCAGGGTGCGGGCCACCGTCGCCGAAGGAAACAGGTTAAAAATGCGCTGACTGGTGGAGCCCGTGGGCAGTACCTGCGCTTGCTGCCCGGTGTACTCGGCCCGCAGCCCGGCTTGGTATTCCCACGAGCCCGATTGCTGCTGGTAAGAGCTGTAAGCCTGCGGCAGCACCTGCTGATACTGGTAGCGGTACGAGCCGGCCTGCTGTCGGACGAATGCTGCCCCCGCCACTGGCTGCCCTGAATACTCGGCCGTGCCGGGCGTCACCATTACACTGCAGTCGTAGTACTCCGCCTATTGCAGGTAAACATGAACAAGAGCCGGTACTCGTCACCCCTCGCAAGGGAGCGTTTGCGAAACGTGGCCCAACAGGTTGAAAGCCGCTGAGGTGTTCTTGTCTAAGGACCGATGCCACGGCCTAATCGCTACCTACAGTACCTAGCACAAGGCCTCGTACTCGACAAAGGCTGGAAATGGCAGGCGGGCGATAACCCGGAGTGGGCGAAGGCAGCATTTAATGACTCGAAGCAGACAAGCGGGGATTCAACGAAGGATACTTTTGAGGTGCCCCAAATGCTTAAAAAAGGGCTGATCAGCTGGTTGCGGCTCCGCCTGGCATTCGGTACTACGCGACCGCAATCGCTGGCACGAACGATCCCGCAAGCAGGGGCTTGTGAAATCCAGCTGAACGGGAAACTCATTTATCAGCTTGGTGCGCTCCGTACTGCCGCCGGCCAAATCAAGGCGTTTAATCTGCCCAAGATCCTCGTTTCATTTCCGGTTAGCCCCGACCCCGTTCAGGGGTTGGCGATCCGCTACGCCTTCCCGCCGAACATCCACTATGCCACGCATTTTGGCATGATGAATCCCCTGTTCTTGGGTGCCATACACCCTGCCGATACGGCTGTTTCAACCTACCCGAACGCCGATCCGCGGGACCGCAACCGAGACATCGCTAAAATCCCTGTTTTCGCCCTTCTGTACCGGCTTTTCTCACCCTCTTTGTGTTCTTTCCCGGATGGAAAGCCCCCCTGGATTTCTCGGTTTACGCCCTTTGCGCCGCCGTCTCGTGGGGCCTCATTTCGTCGGTGAGACCACCTGCTTTTGTCAATACAGTTTACGGCATCAACAACGCAGCCCTGATCTTCGAAACGCTGGGGTACCTTTTCAAGCTCCCGGCAGTGGACGCGACCTTTCAGGCTAAAAAAGGCCGCTTCTATGGGGCCACAGCACGGAGTGGAATCGGTGCCATGGGTGTCGGAGCGTTGGTGTATGGGTGAGTCGCACGTGTTGGCCACGGGAACCAACTAAACTGCATTCGGCAACCGCCACCCCAGCAGAGGTGGTGTGCCGAATACCTTTAACTTAGGGGTCTCTACAAATCGCCAACACCGATGGGACGGTTTCTCCTTTTTTGCGGGTTGCTGCTTTTCGGCCTGGGAATACGTCAGGCCGCGCGGGCCCAAGCCCCGGCCCCGCCTACCCAACGGCTGACGAGCTGGTGGTGGAAGCCGGCCGGGACAACCGAGTTCGGGCGGCCCGACGCCGCCAGCCCTTGGCGGCCCGCGTACTGGTGCAACACCGCCGTCGACGGGCAGCCGGGCCCGGCCCGGCAGCTGTGGCTACGCACGCGGGTGACCATCTCCGAGGCCCAAAGCCGCACCCCGATGCTGCTGGTGTTGCGGGGGTGGAGCACGGCCTCGGAGGTGTACTGGGACGGCCAGCTGCTGCAGCGCAACGGCCGGCTCGGCCCCCAGGGAGAGCAGCCCGGGCGCTGGCACCAGCAGCTGCCGCTCACCCCGGCGCAAGCCCAGGCCGGGGCGCACACGCTGCTCGTGCGCGTGTCCAACCAGCACTTTGCCGACCGGCCCTGGCAGCCGGTGGCCACCTTAACTACCTGGCCGCGCCTGCTCGCCCAGCAGCAGCAGGAGACTTCCTCCGCGACGCTCATCATCGGGATCCTGGGGGCCTCGGCCCTGTTTTGCGGGCTGTTGTACGTGGGCTTTGCCCGCCAGCGGTCCTACCTCTTCTTAAGCGCCTATTGCGGCTTGCACGCCCTGAAAATCTACGGGGGCCTGCGGGGCGCCGCGCCCGACGCCAGCGTGGCCGAGTACTTCCTGCTGGTCCACGACGTTTCCTACCTGGCCCTGCTGGCCAACAACCTGTGCCTGCTGGCGTTTTTGGTGCTGGAGCTGCGCCTGCCGCGCGCACGCTGGTGGCTGACCGGGGCCCTGGTATTTTCGGGCGCGGCGTACGGTTGGCTGCCCGTGAGCTTTTACTTTGTCGTATTTACGGTGGTGTTGGTGGCGGCCGGGCTGCTGGCCGTGCGGCTGCGGCGCGAGGTCAGCCGCTGGGCGCTGGCCGGCATCGTGGGCCTGACGGGCCTGACCTTTCTGGGCTACCTCTGGCTGCTGCCGCTGGGCTACTACTGGGGCATCGTGTGCTTTATCGGCCTCATGGCTTTCGCCCTCGGGCGGCAACTGGTGCAGCGGCACCGGGCGCAGCAGCAGGCACAGCTGCGCTCGGCGCGCCTGGAGAACGAGCTGCTGCGCAAGAACATCCAGCCGCACTTTCTGCTCAACACGCTCATGTCCCTGCAGGAGCTCATTGAGGAAAACCCCCGGCAGGCCAATCAACTCATTGACGCGCTGGCCGCCGAATTTGAGTTGGTGTCGAGCATCGCCGAGGAAAAACTCATTTCCATCGAAGACGAGCTGCAGATCTGCCGCACCCACCTCCAGATCATGGGCTTCCGCCGGCAGTCGGAATTTGTGCTCGAAACCCGCGGCCTGCTGGGCACCGAGCAGGTGCCGCCGGCCACCTTCCACACCCTCATCGAAAACGGGCTGACGCACGGCTACGCGCAGCGCGGCACCGGGCGCTTCGTGCTGACCAAGGAGCCCCTGGGCCGGGGCGTGCGCTACCGCCTCTTCAACGACAGCGACGCGGCCGCCTGCGGCCGGCCCGTGGTGGAGGGCACCGGCTCGCGCTACGTCAAGATGCGCCTGGAAGAGTCCTTTCCCGGGGCCTGGCGCCTGCGCTCGGCCCCGGTCAGTGACGGCTGGGCCGTGGAAATCGACCTCTTGGCACCCTCACAGTAGCGCCATGCGCGTGCTCATTGTCGAAGACGAGGCCCTGGTGGCCAGCCGCCTCGCGCGCTTGCTGCGTGCAGCCCTGGGCGAGCGGCTCAGCAGCGTGGTGGTGCAGCCCTCGCTCGAGAGCGCGCAGTTCTTTCTGCAGGATACGCCCATCGACCTGCTGCTGCTGGACCTGAACCTGAACGGGCAGGACGGGTTTGCGTTGCTGCAGCAGGCCGTGGCCGGCTCCTTTCACACCATCGTCGTCTCGGCCAACAAGCAGCGCGCCATCGAAGCCTTTGACTACGGCGTGCTGGACTTCGTGGGTAAGCCCGTGACGGCGGAGCGGCTGCAAAAGGCCCTGGCGCGCTTCGACCACCGCGAGCTCCGCGCCGCCGCGCCGCTCAAATACCTGGCCGTGCGCCGCCGCCAAGCGATTCGGCTGCTCGACATCGCTGAGGTCCTCTTTATCAAGGGCGCGGGCATCTACTCGGAACTGCACCTGCGCAACGGTAGCGTGGAGCTGCACGACAAGTCGCTGCAACGACTGCAAGCGGTGCTGCCCCCGGATTTTCAGCGCGTGCACAAGTCCTACATCGTGCGGCTGGTCGACGTGCGCCAGCTGCTCAGCCATGGCTCCAGTAAGTACGAGCTGGAACTGCTCAGCGGGACCCTCTTGCCGGTCGGGCGCGAGCGGTACAAGGAACTCAAACAAGCGCTGGGCTAACCGCGGCGGGGGAGCTAAGGGCCGGCCAGGCCGGAGCTGGGCCCAAGAATAGAGCGGGACGTTGAACGGAACAGCCCAGAGGCGCCGGCCTTGAGCCGTTGGTAAGGAAATAGCGCCGTTCATGAAGAAATGCGGGCCGCGGGGCAGGCAGGAGAATAAATTGGACGCAGTACCCGGCTTTAAATCCTTCCGCCATGAAACGTCTGTCCTATCTGCTGCCCCCGCCGCTGCTTCGGTTGCTCGCCATGACGGCCCAGGCCCCCACCTCAGCCCGGGATAAACAAGCGGTTCGAGCCGCCTTCCTGGAGTAAGCAGCGTCCTTGTCGCCGGGCAAAGTCTTGTTTTTCAGAACGTTGACCATCCACAAGCCCATGAAATTAACGATCAATCACCTCTCCAAGACCTACCCCAATGGGGTAGCGGCCCTCCAGAATGTGTCCTTTACCATTCCGGCGGGCATGTACGGTCTGCTGGGTCCCAACGGGGCGGGCAAATCCACCCTGATGCGCATTCTAGCTACGCTGCAGGAGCCGGACGCTGGCAGCATCCGCCTGGGCACTCTCGATGTGCTGCGGGAGAAGGAGGCTGTGCGCCAGACTTTGGGCTATTTGCCCCAGGAGTTCGGCGTCTACCCCAAGGCTAAGGCAGAGGAATTACTCGACTATTTCGCTATCCTCAAGGGCTTTACGCAACGTCTGCCCCGCCGCCAAGTAGTGGAGGCACTACTGCGCAAAACGAATCTGTGGGAGGTGCGCCGGCAGCAGCTGGGGGGCTTTTCCGGGGGCATGCGCCAGCGCTTCGGCGTGGCGGTGGCCCTGCTGGGCAACCCGCGGCTGCTGATCGTGGATGAACCCACCGCGGGCCTGGACCCGGCCGAGCGGGTAAGATTCCTTAATTTATTGAGTGAGCTGGAAGAGAACAGCGTGGTGATTCTCTCTACCCACATCGTGGAAGATGTCGCGGAGTTGTGTACCCACATGGCCATCATTAACCGGGGGTGCATCCTGCTGGAAGCCGAGCCGCTCCAGTCCATCGAACGCCTAAAAGGAAACATCTGGCGCAGCGTGCTTGACAAGCAGGCGCTGCCCGCCGGGGAGCAGGCGCAGGCCGTACTCTCCACCAAGCTGCTGGGCGGCCGCACCGTCGTGCGGGTATACTGCGAGGCGTCGCCGGGCGCTGGGTTTGAACCGGTAGCCCCCGACCTGGAAGATGTGTACTTCAGCACCCTGGCCGGGCACTACGGACCCAGGGTGCAGCAGCCGGAAAGGGAGGTGGTCGTATGAAGCTGTGGACGGTTTTTCGCTTCGAGGTAGCCTACCAGGCCCGCCAGGTCTCAACCTGGTTTTATTTCCTGCTGCTGCTGGTGATTACCTTTTTCATGGCCCGCGAAGTCTTCCTTGATGAGGCGCAAGTGGGTGGCTTCTTCCTCAACGCCCCATTCGCCGTGGCGCAAATCACCCTCGTCGCCGGCATCATGGGGCTGCTGGCGCTGGCGGCGGTGGCGGGCGCCGCCGCAGCGCGGGACGTGGAGACGCGCCTGCATCCGCTGCTCTACTCCGCCCCTATCGGCAAGGCCTCCTACCTGGGCGGGCGGTTTCTGGCCACCTTTACCCTCGGGGCGCTGCTGCTGAGTGCTGTTCCCCTGGGGCTGCTGGGGGCTGCGCTCCTGCCGGGGGAGCACCGTGACCTCCTCGGGCCCACGCGCGCGTCTTCTTATCTGAGTGCCTATTTCCTGCTCGCCCTACCCAACGCCTTCACCGCGATGGCGCTGATGTTCTCGGCGGCGGTATTCGGCCGGCGGGGCATCGTGAGCTATCTGGGGGGCATTTTTATTTTCTTCGCCGCGTTTGTCAGCTGGCAGTTTGTGGCCGTAGAGCAGGGGTACTGGGAGATAGGGAAACTAACGGACCCGCTGGGACTTACGGTGCTCGGTGAGTTGTCGAAAGTCTGGACCAAGGCGCAGAAGAACACGCTCCTGGTCGGGCTGCAGCCGTCCATGCTCGCCAACCGCCTCGTATGGCTGGGCGTCGCGCTAGGCAGCTTAGCGCTCACCTATTTCCGTTTCCGCTTCGCCCACCTCGCCGAGAGCTCCCGCCGGGGGCGAATTGCCCGAGGCAGCCATACCCCATCCGCCCTGCCCGCAGGTAGCGTTAGGACGAAGCGTACCCCCCTTGTCGTGCCGACGGTCCGGCCGGCGTTTGGGCCCGCCACCAGGGTGCTGCAGGTCCTGGCTATCGCGCGGGAGTCCTTCCACCTCATCGGCACGGGCTGGGGTGGCCTGGGGGTCGCGGTCCTGGCCGCGTTCTTCATCCTGACTGCCCCCCTGTCCCTGGCTAGCTATTATGGGGTTCCGGAGCTCCCCACCACCGGGCAGCTAATAGCCCTGCTGGAAAACCCCAGCGATCATGGCATCTGGCTGGTTATCCCGCTGCTCATCATTTACTACGCGGGCGAACTCGTCTGGCGCGAGCGCGACGCCCGCCTAAGTGAAATCGTGGGGGCGGTACCCCTACCGGAGTGGGTCTCCTTCGCCGGCAAGTTTGCGGGGCTCACCCTGGCGCTGGTTGTCCTGCAGGCGCTGTTGCTGCTGGCCGCGCTGCTCGTGCAGCTGCGCTTAGGTTACTACGAGTTTGAGGTCGGGCTGTACGCGCGTGTCCTGTTCGGTATCCGGCTCACCGATTACCTTTTGCTGGCCCTGCTCGCCTTCTTCCTCCACGTCGTGGTCGACCAGAAATACGTCGCTCACCTGCTTGCCGTAATAGCGTACGGGGTGGTGGCCTTCGGCCCGCTCCTAGGAATTGAGCCCGGTCCCCTGGTCTATGGCTCCGATCCGGGGTGGTCGTACTCGGACATCCGGGGCCTAGATCCCTTCCTGGGGCCGTGGCTGCTGTTCAAGCTGTACTGGGCGGGTTGGGCCCTGCTGCTCGGCCTCGCGGCCCTACTGCTCTGGCCGCGGGGTAAGGCGCAGGGCCTCCGGCACCGGCTCCGCGGGGCGGGCAGCCGCTTGACGCGCGGGGTGGCCGCAACTAGTGCCGTAGCGGTGGCCCTGGTGCTGACTTTCGGGGGCTTGATCGTGTACAACCTGCACGTGCTGCACCCGCGCCACGCTGCTCCCAGCGGGGAAGCGTGGCGGGCTGAGTACGAGCGGCGCTATGGTCGGTACGCCGGCATTCCGCAGCCGCGGGCGACCGCCACGCGCCTACACGTCGAAATCTATCCCGCGCGGCGGGTAGTCGAGATCCGGGGAACCTATCAGCTGGTGAATAAGAGCGAGTTCATGATCGATTCCGTGCACGTGGCGACGGCCTTAGGGGGCGAAACCCGGTCGGTAAGTCTCAATCAGCCAGTGCGGGCTCAGCGTATAGACCAGAAGCTCGGCCACCGGATCTACGGGCTGGCGCAGCCCCTTCGGCCGGGCGACTCCTTGCAGCTGGCGTTCGCGGTCCGCTTCGACCCGCGGGGCTTTCCGAGTGACGGGATGGATCCATCCGTGGCCGCGAATGGCACGCACTTCGGGGACTGGTTGCTGCCCCGCCTGGGCTATCAGACGGGCCGCGAGCTGCGGGAGGCCCGGCAGCGGCGGACGTATGGGCTTGCCCTGCGTCCGGAGGTCCCCCCGCTGGATGACGCGCGGGCGCTTATGGACGAGGCCGGGCAGGAGTGGGTCAACTTCGAGGCCGTCGTGGGCACCGACGCCGGACAGCTCGCGGTGACGTCCGGCACGCTGCGCCGGACGTGGGCCCAGGGTGGGCGTCGCTACTTCCATTACGCGACGGATGCGCCCATTAAAAGTGACTTCACTTTCTTCTCTGCCTCCTACGCCGTCCGCGAAGGGAGGTGGAAGAATACGCAGATCCAGATCCTGCACCATCCCGGGCATACCCTGAATGTGGATCGCATGGTCCGCGGCGCGCAGGCGGCGCTCGACTACCTTACCCGCCAGTTCGGGCCTTATCCGCACCGCCAACTCCGATTCGTGGAAGTACCCGGCAACCAGAAAACCCTGTTCGCTGCCCCAACCAATGTCTCCTACCAGGAAGGGTTCGCGCTGCTCCAGGCCGACGAAGACCCGCGGGGGGTAGACCTGCCGTCCGCGACGGTCGCGCACGAAGTGGCCCACCACTGGTGGGGCCATCAGTTGGCGCTGGCCCAAGTCGGGGGGGCAGCGCTGCTTACCGAGACCCTGGCCTGGCACTCGGCGCTGGAAGTGGTAGAGGCCACCCACGGGCGGGAGCACTTCGAAAAACTCCTGCGTATGGTCCGCAAAGACTTCCTAGCCCCCCGCCCCCGCGCCGCCGACCCGCTGCTGCGGTCAATTGACCGCGTGCAGTACTACCGCAAGGGGCCGCTGGCGCTGTACGCGCTCCGGGAGTACATCGGGAAGGAGCCGGTGAACACTGCCCTGCGACATCTGCTCGCGCAACACGGCCCCGGAACTATGCCCCTGGCGACCCCGCTCGACCTTTACCGGGAGTTGAAAGTGGCAGCGCCGGACTCCCTGGACTACCTGGTGCATGATCTCTTCGCGGCCAATACCTTTTGGGCGCTGGAAACGCAGGAGGTCACGGCCCACAAGACCACAGCCGGCACCTGGCAGGTGACCCTGGCGGTGCAGGCGCGCAAAATGGTCATCGATGCCGAAGGGGTAGAGACCACGGTACCCTTAAACGACTGGGTGGAGATTGGCCTGTTCGCCCCTGCCAGCGAGGGCCCCGGGTTGGGAAACCCGCTCTACCTGCAGAAGCACCGCCTCCGCGCCGGCAGACAGAAGATCACGGTGACCGTGCCCCGAAAACCCGCCCGGGCCGGCCTGGATCCGAATTACCTGCTCTTTGATTGGGACATGGAGGATAATACCATGGAGGTAAAGTTCATAGAATAAGGACTTGTGTAAGGGCAGGTAAGCGGAGCAGGCACTACTGTTATTTCGGGCCAACAAAGCGGAACTCAAAGCTGGTAAGTAGTTAGCGTTTTAGGCTGGTAGCACCGGAGGTAACGAGCCTCCTGGGGGATGAGAGGACAAATAACCGAACCGAAGACTACGGCTGCCGCCCCGCCGGTGCGCGGGGTAAAGCTGCCCGAATTTCGGCAACTACAACAACTGCCCCGGGAGGCAGGCCTTGGAAAAGCCGCTGGATTTGACCGAGCCGGAAACGGCGCTGATAACCTTCAAGCCCTAAACGGGCGATGTTTCATTTCTCACCTAACTTTTTTTGCCATGAAAAAGCGATTAACTCTGGTAGTACTGCTGGTCCTGGTGGCCATACTAGGCAGCTTCTTCCTTGCCCGCGGCCGCTACTTCGCCGCAAGCGGCAACCCTTCTGCAAGCGGTTACCAGGTGGGCGACCAAGTCACCGACTTCAAGCTGAAAAACGTGGACGGCCAGCTGGTGACGCTGGCCGACAACGGGGACGCCAGAGGGTACATTGTCGTCTTCACCTGCAACACCTGCCCCTTCGCTCAGGCCTATGAAGACCGCATTGTGGCGCTGCACCAGCAGTACGCCCCGCAGGGCTACCCCGTGGTGGCCATTAACCCCAACAACCCCTGGCTATCGCCCGGCGACTCCTACGGCAGCATGCAGAAGCGCGCGCGCGTAAAGAACTACCCGTTCCCCTACCTGGTCGACGCAACCCAGGACGTGGCCCGCCGCTTCGGCGCCACCCGCACGCCGCAGGTGTACGTACTGCAGCGCGCCGGCTCCGCCATCCAGGTGGCCTACATCGGCGCCATCGACAACAACAGCGAGGACGCCAAGGCCGCGACCACCAAGTATGTGGAGCAGGCCCTGGCCGACCTGATGGCCGGCAAAGCTGTTGCCACGAACTTCACTAAAGCCGTGGGCTGCACCATCAAGTAGCGCAAAAAGGCCTAGCCCGCTGGCCAGGGGCGAGAGGTCGCCGTGGGCGGCGGAAAAATGGTGGGGCTTCCCACGTCCAGCGGGAAGCCTGCGCCGGGCGTGGGGCTATTATTAAAGCTTTGAATTGCAAAGTACTTTTGTTTTATTTGCGTCGGCCGACCGCCCCGGGGCCGATTTAGAGCCAGGGGCCCCTGACGGTCTCGCTTCCCCCGGACTATTGCCCTTTTCTTACCCCTCTTTGGACTTTCCCCATGGCTAAAAATGACAAAGAAGGTTCCAAAGCGAAGAGCAGGGCGGGCGGAGCAGCCGCTTAGGGCCCCGAGTCCCGCCGCCAGGACAGCCCAACGGTCGCCAAGAACTCGTGGCGCCGGTTGGCCGCTTCGCCCTCCCCGATTACCGCAAGCTTGATCCGCTAAGAATTTATCCTTCTACCCCTCTTATTCAACCCACCGGCCGATGCAGCTAGCCATCCAGCACCTCTCCAAGACCTACCCCAACGGCGTGCAGGCCCTAAAGGACGTCTCCCTGACCATTCCGGCGGGCATGTACGGCCTGCTCGGTCCCAACGGGGCGGGCAAGTCCACCCTGATGCGCACGATCGCTACGCTGCAGGCGCCCGACACGGGCTCTATCCACCTGGGTGAGCTGGACGTGCTGCGCCAGCCCGAGGCGGTGCGCCAAACCCTGGGCTACCTGCCCCAGGAGTTTGGGGTCTATCCCAAGGCCCGGGCGGAAGAGCTGCTGGACTACTTCGCCATCCTCAAGGGCCTCACCCAACGGCGGACCCGCCACCAAGTGGTGGAAGCCTTACTCCGGCAAACCAATCTGTGGGAAGTCCGCCGGCAGCAGCTGGGGGGCTTTTCCGGGGGCATGCGCCAGCGCTTTGGCGTGGCCGTGGCTTTGCTGGGCAACCCGCGGCTGCTGATCGTGGATGAACCCACGGCCGGCCTGGACCCGGCCGAGCGCGTGCGCTTTCTCAACCTGCTCAGCGAGCTGGGCGAAAACAGTGTCGTGATCCTCTCCACCCACATAGTGGAAGACGTCAGCGAGCTCTGCACCCGCATGGCCATCATCAATCAGGGTCAAATCCTGCTCGAAGCCGAACCCTTACGGGCCGTGGAGGACCTGCAGGGCCGCGTGTGGCGACGGCTGGTGGAAAAAAGCGCCTTGCCCGAGGTGGAGCGCGAGTACCGGGTCATCTCGACCAAGCTGCTGAGCGGGCGCACGCTCGTGCACGTCTACTGCGAGCAGGCGCCGGGTGCGGGCTTTGAGCCGGTGGCGCCTGATCTGGAGGATGTGTACTTCAGCACCATGGCTGGGCACTACGGCCAGCAGCCGGTGGGGCAACCGGAAAAAGCAGCCCAAGCATGATACTCTGGACCATTTTTCGCTTCGAGTTCGGTTACCAGGTACGCCGGCCCTGGCCCTGGCTGTTTGTGGTGGTGCTGCTCGGCCTCGATTTTTTGATGACGCGCGACGGCTCCGTGGCCGAGGTGCTGTACGCCGACTTCTATCTTAATTCGTCTTTTGCCGTGGCCAAAACCACGGTGTTCGGCTCCCTGCTCTGGCTGGTATTGGCCGCGGCCATCGCCGGCGACGCCGCCGCGCGGGACGTGGCCACGGGCATGTATCCGCTTACCTACACTACCCCCGTCAGCACATTCAACTACCTGGGGGGGCGGCTGCTGGCCGCCCTCGCCCTCAACGCCCTGCTGCTGCTGGCCGTGCAGGCGGGCATCCTGCTGGGGGTGTACTTGCCGGGGGTGGAGGCGGAGCTGATAGGCCCCTTCCGCCCGGCAGCCTTTGGGACGGCCTACGCCTTTATCGCCCTGCCCAACGCCTTCGTCGCGACGGCCCTGCAGTTTGGGCTGGCCACGCGCAGCGGCCGCCCCATGGCCAGCTATTTCGGCAGTTTCCTGCTCGTGTTCATGGGCTTTTTCGTCGCCTCCTTTCTGCTGTTCAGCCGGGGCCTGGGGACGCTACTGGACCCCATCGGCATCCGCTTCGTGGTAGAAGACCTCGCGCATTTATGGACCCCACTGGAGAAAAACTGGCGCCTGCTGGCCCTGGAGGGCGTCGTACTCCAGAACCGCTTGCTGTGGCTGGGCCTCGGCCTGGGGGCGGTCGTTCTCACTTTCCTGCGCTTCCGCTTCGCGCACCGGAGTGAGAGCTCCTCCTGGTGGAGACGGCTCCGAGCCCGCGTAAAAAAGCCCCCCACGCTCCTCCCGGCCCGTATCGGCAGCCCGGCTACTCCGCCAGTAGCCCGGCCGTCGTTCCGGCGGGTCTTTGGCCTGGCCACCCAGGGACGCCAGACCCTGGCCATCGCGGCGGACTCCCTGCGCATGATGGTGACCAGCTGGGCCGGCCTGGCCCTGCTGGTCGTCATTCCCCTGCTGACCGTGCCCGTGGTGCTGGATCAGCTGGAATCCAACGGCGTGCCCCTGCTGCCCACCACTGCGCAGGTCCTGACGGAATTGACCGGCTCGATGGGCGATGAGCTGAGCCGCTGGGTAATCATTCCCTTCCTCATCATTTTCTTCGCCGGCGAGCTGGTCTGGCGGGAGCGGGATGCGCGCCTGGGCGACATCACCGATACCATGCCCGCGCCGCACTGGGTGCCGCTGCTGGGCAAGCTGCTGGGTCTGGGGCTCGTGCTTACCCTGCTGATGGCCCTGCTGACGGCGGCCGGTATCGGGGCGCAGCTCATCCGGGGGTACCAGGATTTTGAGCTCGGGCTCTACCTAAAAGTCATGTTCGGGCTGCAGCTGCCCGACTACCTGCTTTTTGCCCTGCTGGCCCTCCTTATTCACGGGGTGGTCGACCACAAATACCTCGGCCACCTGGTGGCTGTTCTGGCTTTCGTCTTCATTGCCTTGGCTTCCCTGTTCGGCGTCGAGCACAACCTGCTCATTTACGGGGCCGGCCCCGGGTGGTCTTACACCGACATGCGCGGCTTCGGCTCCTCCCTGGGCCCCTGGCTGTGGTTTAAGCTCTACTGGGCGGCCTGGGCCCTGCTGCTCGCGCTGGGCGCGAGCCTGCTCTGGGCGCGCGGCCAGGAAAGAAGCCTGGGGCAGCGGCTGCAGCGGGCGCGGCGGCGGTTTACGCGTCCCGTGGCCTGGGCGACGGGCGCAGCCAGCCTGCTGGTCTTAATCCTGGGTGGGTTCATTTTCTACAACACCAACGTGCTAAACCAGTACTTCACCGCGGCCGAGCGGCAGGCGCGGGGCGCCGCCTACGAGCGGCAGTACGCGCGCTACGCGGCCCGCCCCCAGCCCCAGCTGACCCGGACCAGGCTGCGGGTGGAAATTTACCCGGGGCAGCGGACCGTGGACATCCGCGGCACGTACCGCCTCGTCAACCGCAGCGCCGGGCCCATCGACTCCATTCACCTGGCTACTACGCCCGGCCTGGAAACCCGCGCCGTGGCCTTCGACCGGCCCGTGGCCCGCGTGGACGCCGACGAGGAGCTGGCCCACCGGATCTATGTGCTGCGGCAACCCCTGCGTCCCGGCGACTCCCTGCACCTCGACTTCCGGGTGCACGTCGCGCCCCGGGGCTTTGGCGAGAGCGGGGTCGATGCGTCGGTCGTGACCAACGGCACCCATTTCACCAACGCCTGGCTGCCGGCCCTCGGCTACCAGGCCAGTCGGGAGCTGCTCAGCGCCGCCGACCGGCGGGCGCACGGCCTGGCCCCGCGGCCGCTGATTGCCTCCCTGTACGACGTCGCCGCGCGCCAGAAAGGCGGCGGCGGGTCGGCCTTCGAAGCCGTGGTGGGTACCGACGCGAACCAGGTGGCGGTGGCGCCGGGCGCCCTGCGCCGGACGTGGACCAAAGGCGGGCGCCGGTATTTTCACTACCGCGCCGACCACCCCCTTGGCAGCGAGTGGGCCTTCTTCTCCGCCGCCTACGCGGTGCGGGAAGCCGAGTGGCACAATCCCGACGGCTCGGGCCAGGTCGTGCCTATCCGCCTCTACCATCACCCCCACCATACGGCCCACCTGGACCGCGTCCTGCAAAGCATCCGCGCCTCCCTGGCGTATTACACGCAGGAGTTTGGTCCCTACCGCCCCCCCCAGCTCCTGGTCGTGGAGCACCCCGGGCTGGGCACGGGCATGCACGCCGAGTCCGGCCTGCTTAGCCACGGCGAGGGCTTTACTTCCTGGAACCCCACGCCGGAGCCGGGCAGCCATGATCATCCCTACGCCATCGTGGCCCACGAAATGGCCCACCAGTGGACGGTGCCCTACGCGGCCGTCGAAGGTGCCCCCGTCATGTCCGAGAGCCTGGCTTGGTATTATGGGTTGAAGGCCGTGGAACACGCGCGCGGGCCCGCGCAGCTGGCGCAGCTGCTGCGCTACATGCGTCAACCCTATCCTTACCCGGCCATCCGCCGGGGCGAGCCGTTGCTGCGGGGGCTGGACCCCTACCTTGCCTACCGCCGGGGGCCTTTCGCGCTGTACGCGCTGAGTCAGTACATCGGCGAGGCCCCCGTGAACCGGGCCCTGCGCACCCTGCTCGAGAACCACCGCCCGGCGGCGGCACCGCTGGCCACCACGCTCGACCTGTACCGGGAGCTGCAGGCCGCCACGCCCGACTCGCTGCGCTACCTGCTGCGGGATTTGTTCGAGACCAACACGTACTGGGAGCTCGGAACCAAGCAAGCCACGGCTAAGCAGCTGCAGCCCGGCACCTGGCAGGTCACGCTCGCAGTGCGGGCCCGCAAGGCGGTAGTCGACAGCGCGGGCGGGGAGCGGGAGGTGCCCATGCATGATTGGGTGGAGGTGGGCGTGTTTGCCCCCGCCGAAAAGGGGGAACCCTCCGGCCAGCCGCTCTACCTCCGCAAGCACCGCCTGCGGTCGGGCCAGCAGACGATTACGGTGCCGGTGAAGCGCCAGCCCACCCGCGCGGGCCTGGATCCTTATCACCTCCTGATCGACTTGCAGAGGGAGGATAACCTGAAGGATATAGGGTCATGAAGTTCAAAGCAATCTTTCGGTTTGAGTTCAGCTATCAGCTGCGGCAGGTTTCCACGTGGCTACTGTTCGCGGCCTTTCTTTTGTTCGGATTCGGGATCCTGAGACTGGTCACGCTCCCCGACGGTACCTACCTGAATGCGCCGAGCACCATTGCCTTCTTTGCTATTTTCGGCAGCTCCATCTGGCTCCTGATTGGAGGAGGCGTGGCCGGCGATGCGGCCACCCGGGATATTCAAACCCGAATGCATCCGCTGGTGTACACGAAGCCCCTGAGCAAGCGCAGCTACCTCGGAGCCCGTTTCCTGGCGGCCTTTACCCTGAACGCCTTGCTTCTTCTGGCCATGTATGCGGGGTTCCTGTTTTCCTTTTATGGTCCCGGGGCCAAAGCAGCGTTTATCGGGCCCTTCCATCTGGCCTCCTACCTAACCGCCTACGGTTTTATCTCCTTACCTATTGTCATAGCCGTTACCGCCGTTCAGTTCACCTTCGCGGCCCGGAGCGGCCGGGCCATTGCGGCCTATATGGGCAGCATCCTGGTCTTGTTCGTTTCCCATTTCCTGGGCACTACTATAAGGTACCATCTGCGCTGGGAGGTCCTGGGCAGTCTGTTGGACCTGCTGGGGCTTGGCATCGTAGCGGACATGGAAGGATGGACGCCGCTGGACAAGAATACGCGGCTGATTCTGCTGGAAGGAAGCTGGCTCGGGAGCCGCCTGCTGTGGGGGGGCGTGGCGGGGGGCGCACTGGCCTTCACCTACTGGCGCTTTCAGTTCGCCCTCGTGACGGATGGCCCCGGGGGGCGCCTTTTCCAGCGTCGAACCGAATCCGGTCGTCCCAAGGTGCTGGCTGCCAGGGGCGCCGTGCCTACCAGCTTGCAGCCTGCCAGTCCGATCACCCTACCCGATAGCCGGCGGGAGTTCGGATTCGCCACGTCTGCGCGCCAGACCCTGGCGGTCGCCCAGACTTCCTTTTGGATGATCGCCCGCGGCCGGGGTGGCCTCACGCTGGTGGCCGGGTTAGCCCTGGGCACCGGGCTGTTTGCCACCGAATACATGGAGTGGTTGGGCGTCCCCTTGCTTGCCCGCACGGAGGAGGTGTTACGAACGTTAGCTCCTCCCCTGAGCAGCTTTAAAACCCAATGGATTATAATTCCCTTGCTTACCATCTTCTACGCCGGGGAGCTCGTCTGGCGAGAACGGGAAGCGGGCCTGCAGGAGCTTTCCGATACGACGCCGGTGCGCGAATCAGTGCTGCTGCTGGGCAAATTCATGGGGCTGGCGCTGGTCATCACCACGTGGGTTGCCTGGCTGCTGGGGGCGGGGATAATCAATCAGCTCGTCATGGAGTATCACCATTTTGAGCTGGGGGTCTACGTGCAGGTGCTGTTCGGCATTCAACTCACGAACTACCTGCTCTTCGCCCTCCTCGTCTTGGTCATCCACGTATTGGTGAATCAAAAATACGTGGGTCACCTGGTGGCCTTCGGCGCCTACGGGTGCATCCTGTTCGCCGGGATGCTCGGCGTGGAGCACCACCTCCTTATCTACGCTTCCGACCCAGGCTGGACCTACAGTGACATGCGGGGCTTCGGCCCCTTTATGAAGCCCTGGCTGTGGTTTAAATTCTACTGGGCCGCCTGGGCGTTCCTGTTGGCGGTGGTAGCGACCCTGTTCTGGGTGCGCAGCCAAGACGTCACCCTCCCCGCGCGGCTGCGCTGGGCCCAGCACCGGCTAGCCCAGCATAGACTGGCTGCGCTCCTAGCCCTAGTACTCGTCGTCGCCGCCGGGGGGGGCATTTTCTACCACACCAACGTCCTGAATGAGTATGCCAGTAAGGCGGATCGAAGGCAGATGCGCGCGGACTACGAGCGGCGCTATGGTTCGTATGAACAGGCGCCCCGCCCCGCCCTGGTGCGAACCGAGTTGCAGGTCGAGATCTATCCCGACGAGCAAGCAGCCGACATCCGGGGCTCCTACCAGCTCGTGAATCGCAGCCAGGTGGCCATAGACTCTATTCACCTTTCTACTATCCCGCACCTTGATATTAGCGACATCTCCTTTGATCGGGCGACTACCCCGCTCCTGGCGGATGAGAAGCTTGGCTACCGGATTTATGGGCTGCAAAATCGGCTGGAGCCCGGCGACTCCGTGCAAATGCGCTTCGCCGTGCGCATCGCTGCCCGGGGCTTCACCAACGGCGGGGCCGAGGCGGCTGTCGTGGCGAATGGGACCCATATTACGAGCGACTGGCTGCCGATCATTGGCTACCACCGCGACCGGCGTTTAGGCGACGCACGGGAGCGGGAAATGCAGGGACTACCGCCGCGCCGCCCCAGACCCTCCCTCTATGATGTCGCCGCGCGCCAGGAGGCCCGTCACGCGGAGCTGATGGATTTTGAGGCGGTGGTAGGAACCACCAAGGACCAGATCGCCGTGGCGCCCGGCGCTTTGCGCCGGACGTGGACGAGAGGAGACCGCCGCTATTTCCATTATGCTACCCAGGCCCCGATTCAGAACGGGTATGCCTTTTTCTCGGCCCGGTATGCGGTACGGGAAGCGCAGTGGGTGCCCCAGCTTAATTCAAGCCAAGCAGCAGCGCCCTCCATTCCAGGGGCTGGAAGTACAGCCAACCCCGTTACGATCCAGATCTTTTATCATCCGGCGCATGCGGACAACGTGGCGCGGATGGTGAAAAGCGCCCAAGCTTCGCTGCATTATTACTCCCAGGAGTTCGGTCCTTACCCCTACCGTCACTTTCGGGTGCTGGAGCGCCCCGGGCCCGGCCGCGGCATGCACGCCGAGCCCATGACGATTGATTATCAGGAAGGATATTCCTTGATGAATCCGCGGCCCGGGGGCCTCGACCTGCCCTACCACATCATGGCCCATGAAGTAGCGCATCAGTGGTGGGGGTTTCAGCTGGCCCCCGCCGCCGTGGAGGGGGCCGGTTTGCTCGTTGAAAGTACCGCCACCTATTCCGCGATGCAAGTAGTGGAGCAAACGCTCGGTTACGAGCATCTGCTCCGCTATTTGTCGCAGATGCGCCAGGAGTATGAAGTGCCGCGCTCCCGGGCGGCTCCTCCCCTGCTCCGGGCCAACGACGCGTTCATGAATTACCGCAAGGGGCCCTTCGCGCTCTTCGCGCTGCGGAATTACATTGGAAAAGATAGGGTCAACAATGCCCTCCGGCGGGTGCTGCACGCCTATTCTCCCAGTCCGCCCCTGCCCACCACGCTTGATCTGTACCGGGAGCTGCAGGCGGCCACGCCCGACTCGCTGCGCTACCTGCTGCATGACCTCTTCCAGGCCAACACCTTTTGGAAACTCAAGACGGAGCAAGCTACGGCCAAGCAAACCCAGTCCGGCACCTGGCAGGTGAGCCTCCAAGTGGAGGCACAAAAAGTAGTGGTTGACAGTGTAGGGGTGGAAACGCAGCTACCGATGAATGATTGGGTGGAGGTCGGGGTGTTCGCCCCGGCCGGGAAGGGCCAAAAGGCAGGCCAACCGCTCTACTTACAGAAACGCCGCCTCCGGTCGGGCCAGCAGACGATCACGGTGATGGTGCCGCGCCAGCCGGTCCGCGCCGGCCTTGACCCCAATCACTTGTTGATCGATCTGGAAATGGAGGATAATGACCAAAAGGTGAAGATTGAAAATTGAGGGCCGACGCGGCGGGGCTCGGGCTATGGTCACATGCCTATCCTCTTGGGGTTGAGCTGCCTCAGCGCCGAACTGTTTGACGGCAGGAGCTGGGGCAATCAGACTAAAACGCGCTGGTAGAGGAAGCATTGCCTCCCTCCTGATCAGGCCTAGCAATGCTCTAAGGTCATCCAAGGGCTAACCTAGTCCATAAAAAGGATGATTGCCTATAAAAGTACCTTGTGTTGCATAGTACTGCCAAATACTGTAAATTAGGGAGCCGTTATCAGTTGCTTGGAGTCCTGATAGTACTAAAAAACCTATCTAAGATGTACCCCAGAAGAAGCATGTTGAGCGGCCCCTTTGCCTGCGCGCCCCCGTATAAGATCTACGAATAGATTCGTAAATTGCTTCCTCTTGCTCCCCTTGCTCCTCTTAATCAGCCTATTGCCTAGCCCGCGCCCCGTTACTTCCCCGTGTTACCTCTGCTGTGTCTCATGAAAGCTACCTTACCTTCCTCTCCGTCACTGCCCGTAAGAAAAACCCCGGCGCGTCGGCTCCCCAGCGACCAGGTGCCCCCCAGCAGCCCTCCCCTGAAACGGCTGCTGGTGAAAGACCAGCATAAGCTGTTCTTCATCAAGGTCGATGATATTCTCTACTTCGAGGCCGACGGCAACTATATCACCCTGCATACGCGGCAGCGCACGTATCTGCTCTACGAGAGCCTCACTCAACTCGAGCAGCGCTTGGATTCGTCCGACTTTACGCGCATCCACCGCTCGTACTTGATCAATCTGAACTATGTGGAAGAGCTCGAAGGCTATTTCAATGGCGAATACCTGGTCAAGCTCACGGGCGGCCACACGCTGAAATGGACCCGTTTCTACCGCGCTAATGCGAAAGACTTTCTGACGAAATACCAGTAGCGGCTTTTAGTAGGCTGACGGCTGGCTGGCGGAGCCGGCCACGGCCTACCGGATGGCGGACCGGGGGCAGGGGCGTTGTCCCATGTGGGTCGGGGCAAAGCCGGCTTTAGGTAGACCTTATAAAGGGGCTTTTAGGTCTACTAAACGAAGGGTATCATTCTCATAACGGGTAGAGGATAGGTTCCTCCCGGTAAATGTTATCGGAACCTATCATAAAAAGAAAAAGCGATTGTTAAATCGACCAGCTTAGGGATGATAAGTAAGAGTTAGCGACTCTAAGTTTCGCGAAAAGCACCAACCAGGAAAAAGGGAGCATAAGGAAGACTTATTGACCCTAAGTTTGGGCAAGAACAGCAACCAGAGCGAGGGATTAACAGGAAGCATCTTCGTACCTAAAGTTGAGACAGTGGAAATGATAGGCCCTTCGCCGCAAGAAGAGTCACCCCTACAACTTCTTGGAGCGGCGGGTAGCCTACAAAACCATGAAGACGGCCAACGCAGTCATAGCTGGAATAAGGAGGACTACCGCCACAGAGAAATAGCGTTGCTCCAGGCCCCAACGCATCACAGGAAATACACCTGACTTTGGGCTACCTAGTTATAAATTGGTAAAGTCTGCTAAAGCCGATGAGTATAGCTTTTTCGTCCTTACAGCTCTATTTCTGTCAGGTGGTATGTCCCGTCCTGACCTCCCACTGACACGAGGCTTACTGGTTTACAGTTTACGTCCCGTAAGGCCTACTACTTAGTTGCCCTCCTCCAGCGGGCTAAGATTCCTGCTAAGTCAAATACGACTCCCTTTTTGCCTAAAATCACCCCGCTCCATTGGGGCGAGAACGGATACTTTTAGTCAGGCTTTAGGCGGGGAAGAATGTCACCGGTTAAACTTTCCACCTACTGGGTCGAGCCCACAATATCTTATTAGGCTAGGACACTAACCAAACAGCGTGGTGGAAACGAAGGCAGAGAAAGCAAAGGCTCCCTCACGGCGAACGTCCATCACGGACGTGGCACGGGTGCTCCAAGTATCGGCCTCCACGGTATCGCGGGCCTTATCGGATCAGCAGGACATAAGTAAAGCCACTAAAGCACGGGTGCGTCAGGTGGCCCACGCTATGAACTATCAACCTAACCTGGTTGCCGCGGGACTACGCAGAGGACAAAGTAAAACCTTAGGTGTGATTCTTCCCCATCTTTCGGGCGCCTTTTACCCTACGGTACTGCATGGCATAGAAAAGATGGCCAGTCAGCACGGCTACCAGGTGCTGGTATGCCAATCCCACGACGAGGTGCGTTGCGAGCAGCGGCGGGTTGCGGCGCTGCTCGCCGCGCAGGTGGAGGGCATTCTGATCCCGGTGTCGGCGACAACCCTGGCCGAAGTCAACCATTTAGCCCAGGTGCAGCAAGCGGGTACCGGCCTCGTATTTTTTGACCGGGCACCCGCCGATTTACCTGGCAGTGCGGCTGTGCTATTAGATACATATAACGGTGCCTATGAGGCGGTAACGCATTTAATTAAGGGTGGCAGCCGGCGCATCGCTCATTTTGCGGGCCCGCAGCAAGTCAGCACCAGCCGCAACTGCCAAGAAGGCTACCTAGCCGCCCTGCGCGACCATCAGCTCCCCGCGCGGGAAGAATTGATGTATCCTGTTTCCCCTTCCTGCTCCGAGTCAGGCCGACGGGGTATGGAGTATCTGCTAAAACGAGCATACCCACCCGACGCCGTGTTCGCGGCTTCCGCCATTCCGTTAGTGGGTGCTTTAGCCGTGCTGCACGAGCGAGGAGTGCAGATTCCCCAGCAGATAGCGCTGGCTGGTTTTAGCAACGAACCCTTTACCACCATGACCCAGCCGCACCTGACCATGGTCGATCAGCGGGCCGAGCAGATGGGCCAGTCCGCCGTACGCTTACTGCTCCAACTACTGAAACGGAACTCCCAGGTGAATCACCCCAACGTGTTTCTGAAACCGGAGCTGATAATTCGGGATTCCTCGCGGCGCTGAAAAGCTGATCGATGCTGCTCTTCATCCTAAAAAACTTCAGTAGCGCGAACTATCACTCCTAGCATCTCTTCGCCCTACAAAAGCCATCGGGGAAGAGAAATCAAATCGAAGCGCCCCTGGCCGGGTAGCTGGACGGGTAAGTGAGTGTCCTGATTTTAACGAGTACACCAGGCAGTAATCGGCTTTCAACCCCTTAGGTTCTAAAGGTCATAATGCTCTCTAAAATACGGCAAACGATTACGCTGGCTCAATTACTCCCCCCATTTCGACTAAATCAACCCGCCTTTTCTTGAGCCTGCGACCCTACTTTTATCCAAGTCAAACTAAAAAAGTAAATGCTACCACGGATTTCTTTTTTAGGACCTTCTTTAAGTTCCTCCTGCCATAAGGTAATCCACTGACTGAGCTAAGTAGGCTTTCACTTTCTTCATTTCCCACCTATTCCGGCGTGAGCCGGAATGCCAAACTTCCCTCTATGAAACGAGAATGGCTACTCCTGTGCGGAACGCTCTTATCCCTGAAAGGGACGGACGCCTTCAGTGCGCCGAGCACCGCTTCCCGAGCCGGGTCCTCCTGGTCCCTGGCCTCCTCTGCTGCTCCCGATAAGGCCGGGCTGCTTGCTCCCGACTTGACGATTACGGGAACCGTCACGGACGAGAATGGGGGCGGCTTACCGGGCGCCACCGTCGTGGTGAAAGGCACAACCATCGGCACCGGCACCGATGACAAAGGCAACTTCACGTTGAACGTGCCTGAGGTCAACGCCAACGGCACCTTGGTAGTAACCTTCGTTGGCTATACGCCCCAAGAAGTGCCCATCAACGGCCGCACCACTATCAGCGTGCAGCTTAGACCCGATGCTCAGGCCCTGAATGAGGTCGTAATCGTGGGCTACGGCACCCAGAAACGGGCCGACGTGACGGGTTCGGTTGTGTCGGTACCGCAGGATCGTTTGGATAAAATCCCCGTCTCCAACGTCGCCCAGGCCCTCCAGGGCGCGGTAGCGGGGGTGCAGATTACGGGCGGCTCTAGCGTGCCAGGTAATCAGCCCAACATCCAGATTCGGGGCGTGCGCTCCATTACGGCCAGCACGAGCCCCTACCTGATTGTGGATGGGGTACCCTTTCCGGGTAACCTCAATGATATCAACCCCAATGACATCGCCTCCATTGAGATTCTGAAGGACGCCTCCTCGACGGCCATCTACGGCACGCGGGGCTCCAATGGCGTTATTCTGATCTCAACCAAGCGCGGCAAAACCGGCAAGCCCCAGATTCGCTATAACGGTTACGGTGGGCCCGAGTACCTGAACAACCGACTCACGCCCCTGTCGGGCCCCGCCTTTTCCGCGAAGTGGCAGGAGTTCACCCGCCAGCGGGGCATCAACCTGACGCCCGTACCCAACACGGGGGAACTGGCCAACTACGAGGCGGGCATTACCACCGACTGGATGGATCTGGTTACGCAGCAGGGTTTTATTCAGGACCACAACCTGTCCATCTCGGGCGGTACCGACGACGTGAAGTACTTCCTGTCGGGCGACTACTTTAAGCAGCAGGGCGTGGTGAAGGGCTTTCAGTTTCAGCGCATCAGCCTGCGCTCTAACATCGACGCAAACCTGACCCCTTGGCTGCGCATTGGCACCTCAGCCTTCTACTCGACGAACAACGACGACGGGGGCCGCGCCGACCTGAGCCTGGCCCAAGTATCCAGTCCCTACGGCACCCCCTTTAACCCCGACGGCAGCTACACCATCTTCCCCCAGCCGCCGGAACAGCTGATTCGCAACCCCTTGCTGGGCCTGGCAACCACCCGCGAGAGCCGCGTGAACCAACTGACCGGCACGGGCTACGCCGAGGTGGAGCCCACCTTTGTCAGCGGCCTGAAGTACCGGCTGAACGCTACCTATTCGTACCGGCCTTACCGCTCCACCTTCTACGAAGGACGGGCGGCCGGCAACCTGCGCGGCACGGCCCAGCTGCTAAACGATGAGCGCTCCAACTATACCATTGAGAACCTGCTGATCTATAATAAGGACATCGACCAGCATCACTTCGATCTGACGGCCCTCTACAGCTCACAGCAGAACGACTACTTTACAACCACCGAAAACGCGAGCGGCTTTATCAACGACGCGATTGGCTTCAACAGCATCGGTTCGGGCAGCAACACGCCTACCATCAGCTCCTATAGTGAGAGCCGGGCGCTGGTCTCGCAGATGGCGCGCCTCAACTACTCATATGACAGTCGATATTTGTTTACAGTTACGGCCCGGCGCGACGGCTCATCGGTGTTCGGCGCCAATGCCGATAAGTACGCCATCTTCCCTTCCGTGGCAGTGGGCTGGAACATTGCCAACGAGGCATTTCTGCGCGATAACAGCCTGATCAACGAACTGAAGCTGCGCTTCTCCTACGGCACGACCGGCAACGAAGGCATTAATCCTTATCAAACAATTACCGGCAACGCGCTCTTGCAGTACGCCTACGGCGGCGTGTCGGCCATTGGACTACGGGCCAACACCATTGGCAACGTAAATCTGAAGTGGGAAAGCACCACCAGCACCAACTATGCTATCGACTATGCTTTCCTAAAGAATCGCCTTCAGGGCAGCGTGGAGTACTACGACGCTAAGACCGACAACCTGCTGCTGGCGCGTCAGATCCCCATTATTTCGGGCTACGGCTCTATTCTCGACAACATCGGACGGGTACAGAACCGGGGCATTGAGCTGAGTATCAACTCAGTGAATATTCAACAGCCGGACTTTACCTGGGAAACGGCCTTCAATATCTCGGGCAACCGCAACAAGGTCCTGGAGCTGTACGGCAACGGGGCCGACGACATTGGCAACCGCCGCTTCATTGGCAAACCGCTGAGCGCCATCTACGACTACCGCGTGACGGGGGTGTGGCAAGTAGGCGAAGACCCGGCCGGTCTGGACCCGGGCGCTAAGCCCGGAGACCTGAAGTTTGCGGACCTCAACGGCGACAACCTCATCAACAGCCAGGACCGCGAGTACCTGGGCACGCAGCTGCCCGACTACTCAGCGGGCTTAACCAACACCTTCTCTTATAAGGGATTAAGTCTGCGCATCTTCTTCCAGACCGTGCAGGGAGTTCTCAAAAACAACGGCATTCTAAACTTCGTGGACTTAGGCGGCCGCCTGAATACGCCAGAGGAAGTGGGCTACTGGACGCCGGAAAACCAGAGCCAGTCGCGTCCCGGCCTGAACTACAATAACCCCCGCGGCTACGGCTACCCCAGCGACGCCAGCTTTACCCGTCTCAAGGACGTGACGCTGAGCTACACCGTACCGGCCGCGCTGACCGAGCGCCTGAAGCTGGGGGGCATTTCGGCCTACCTGAGCGGGCGCAACCTCTACACCTGGACCGACTGGGTGGGCTACGACCCTGAACAAAACTACACCCTGGGCAACGGCACCGGCAACACGGACGGCAATGGTCCGCCTAACTTCCCCAACGTAGCAACCTACGTGTTCGGCCTCAATCTGAGCCTCCGCTAATCTACTTTCCATCTGTCTTTTCGCTTCTGGCATGAAACGTATAATATTCGCCTGTATCGGGCTGTTAGGGTCGGCCCAGCTTCTGAGCTCCTGCGACAAGGAGTTTTTGGAGGAGGACCCCAAATCATTGTATACCCCCCAGACGGTGCTCGTCGATTCATTGGGCTTTGAGTCAGCTATGGCCGGCTTGCAATCGGTGGTGCGCGAGCAGTACACTCGTGCCAACGAGCAGGGCCTACTGGGCATGATGCAGCTGGGCACCGACGTGGCTATTCCTGGGCAGGTGCAGGGCGTGGAGGTGCCCTACTACAACTACGCGCTGCTGAACTCGCAGGACCAGGCCAGCGCCGTGATGTGGAGTTGGGCCTACCGCACCATCAACAACGCCAACCAGATTATTCAGGGCGCTGAAACCGCACCGGCCACGGTACGGCAGGGCTACAAAAACCGCATCAGTGCCGAAGCCCGCTTCTACCGGGCCTATGCCTACAACTTCCTGGCAACGCTCTGGGGCGACGTGCCGCTGATTGAGCAAGCCATCACGGCCCCGCGCACCGATTTTACCCGCACCCCGGTAGCGGAGATCAATGCCTTTATTATCAACGACCTGACAACGGCCATTCCCAGTATGTTCACGGCCAGCCGGGCCGCCTCCGGGCGTATTACCCGCGGGGCCGCCCAGCAGCTGCTCGGCGAGGTGTATCTGCGCGACAATCAGCCCGCACTGGCTGAGAAGGTGCTCCAGGAGCTGCTTAGCAGCGGGCAGTACAAGCTCATCACGGCCCGCTACGGCGTGCGCGCCAGTCAGCCCGGCGACTATTTTGCCGACATGTTTATTATTGGCAACCAGCGCCGCAGCCAGGGCAATACCGAGCTGATCTGGGGCATTGAGCAACAGCTACTCGTGCCCGGTGGCACCACGGAGGCCCAGCACCGCCGCATGTGGGTGCCCGCCTACTACAACATCCGGGGCATGGCCCTGGCCGATTCGCTGGGGGGCCGCGGCTTGGGCCGCCTGCGCCTGAGTAATTGGGTGGACTACCGGCTATATTCGACCCAGGATATGCGAAACTCGAAGTATAACCTCAAACGCAAATTTTACTACAACGACCCCTCGCAGACAGCCCTTTTCGGCAAACCTGTGACGGGCCTGCGGGGTTCAGACACGATCTTCAACATTACACCCTACACGACCAAGTGGAATCAGTTTGACCCCACCGACACCTTCGGGTACGGCACCATCAAGGACCTGACCATGATGCGGCTGGGTGAAACGTATCTGCTGCTGGCCGAGGCACAGTTTAAGCAGGGCAACACGGCCGCCGCCGCCGCCAGCCTCAACGTGCTGCGTACCCGCGCGAAAGCCGCCCTGGTGACGGCCACCGACATTACCCTGAACTTCATTCTGGATGAGCGCGCCCGCGAGTTGATTGGCGAGGAGCAGCGCCGCCTGACCCTGGTGCGCACGGGGACGCTGATCGAGCGGACCCAGCGCCTGAACGGGGCCTCTGTCACGGCTTTGACCGCAAAAAATCTGCTGCTGCCCATTCCGCAAACGTCTATTGAATTGAATAGCGACGCTCCCTTGGGCCAGAACCCAGGCTACTAAACCCGGCAACGGATAGGCATCCAAAAAAAGCCCCCCAGCAGCTGGGGGGCTTTTTTCGTGTTAAATCAACCTGAAAAATCTCCCGTAACTCCTTGGCACGGCTTGTCCTGTCATCACGGCGATGCTCGGTAACAGGGGCAACACCATGCGCTTAAGGACTGACCTCATAGCTGCATTAGCAATCTACAGTATCAAGCGCTTGCCCGGTTTGGAGAAGATATTGAAGTTGATTGTAGTCGGCACACGCCACCACCAACGCCGCTATTGGATAAGGCTTCTTTAGTGCTGGTACACGCGCACGTAATCAACCTCGAAGCGATTCGGAAAGATCGTGTTGCCCAGCGGGCCGCCGTTGTCACCGCCCAGCGCCAGGTTGAGCAGCAGGTAGTGGGGCTGCATCATGGGGTTGAAGCCGGTGCCGTCCTGGTTCACAGTCTGGGTGAGCGGGGTTTCATTGAGCAGCAGATCATCCACGTAGAGGCGGATGGCCGTGGCATCCCAGTCCATGCGCCAGACGTGAAACTTCTGGCTCCACTGCGGGTCGGTAAACTCCGCTACCGGCTTGGTTTTGCTGTGCCACCTGGCCGTGTAGGGCTGAGCCGTGCCGGAGGCCACATTGGCCAGCACCTTGCCCTGGTAGAACTCCATAATGTCGATTTCGCCGATGCTGGGCCACGGCTTGCTTACCCCGAGGGTCCAGAACGCGGGCCACAAGCCGGCGCTGGTATCAATGCGCCCACGCATCTCGAAGCGGCCGTACTGCCAGCTGTGCCGGCCGCGGGTATTGAGGCTGGCAGAAGTGTATTCAATCAGTGGGGGGCTTTTTTTCCAGTCCGGACTGCCGGCTTGGTAGTTCGGGTTGGGCCGCTGCTCTTTGCGGGCTTCGATTAGGAGCAGGCCGTTTTCACAGCGGGCGTTGTCGGGCTGGTACCACTGTAGCTCGTGGTTGCGCACGAAGCCGGTTTCAAACTGCCAGTTCTGAGGGTCGGGGCGGCCATTGGTGTTGAACTCATCGGCCCACACCAGCCGCCAGCCTTCGGGCGCGGAGGCCGCAGCCGTGGAAGGGGTAACAGCTGGGGCACCTACCAGAGACCAGGAGTTGGAAGTAGAACTCTTAGCCCGTGGCGTCGGCTTCCAGTCCAGAATATAGACGGGCTGGGCCGGCAGCTTTTCCAGAGTTTCGCCGTCGCCCTGGCCCGTGCGCTGCACGAAAAGGCTAAGAACGCCTTGCCGCTGCCAGCGCTCTGTGTCGTAGCTGGGCTCCCAGTTGCCGACGGAGGTAGAAGTCAAATCCGTCACCTGCCAGCGGTTTAGCTGCAAATCAGAGCAGGTGGCCAACGAGGCCCGGTCCTGGCGTTCGGCGTCGCGGAAGAGCAGGTAGGCCGCCGTCCGGCCCTTTTGGGTCGCCACCAGCAGCTGTGGGCGCGAAACAGGGATCTTCTTGGTGCCCACCCCGCTCAAGCTGAAGGGGGTGGTGCGCTGCGATATTTGCGCGGTTTTCCATTCTTTTCCCGCCCGATAAATAAGCTGGTACTGCGGTACCTGCGTACCCGCTGGCCGCCAGTAGGTGGCAATGTAGGGCGTGCCGGCCGCGTCGGTGGTGATGGAGGTTTGGTTGATCAGCTCACTATTCTGCGGAATGCGGGCCGCGTACTCAGCAGTGGCCGCCGTAATAGGCAGTTGGTACATTTCGCCGGTACTCCGCTGCCACGTTTTGCCGCCGTCTAGGGAGCGGGCGTAGGCCATGTCGTGGTTGGAAGCCACGTTCGGTGATTCCCGCCACACCCACGACACGTGAATGGCGCCTTTCCGGTCGATGCAGGCCTGCCAGTAGGCATTGCGCTGCCCTTCCCCATCAATAAGAACGTCGTGGAGGCGCGTCCAGCGTTGGGTTTTCGGACTGTAGTGGTTGAGGGCCAGGTTGCCGTTGCCGGAGCTGCCGTCGCGGTAAAGGAACAGCAGGTCGCCGTTGGGGAAGCGGTGGAACTCCGGGTAGGTCACGTTCTTTTCCCGCTCGCCGGTCATGGGCTGTAGGGCGCTCATTTCCAGGGAGCCGGGCCGCACGCTGCGGCAGTAGCGCAACGGGTTGCCGTGATGGTCGAAGGACAGGTGCAGGTAGCCGGCCCCGTCGACCATCAGGCTGATGACATTGTGAGCGTCCTGCACCTTGCCCTGGTAGGGGGTGCGCTGCACTTGCCAGGTTCCGGCGGGCAGCCGGCGCTTAGCCAGCACCACGTAGCCCAGGGAATCATAGTAGGCCGTATACTGCTCCTGCTTGTGCGTCGCGACGGAATTCTTGCGGAAAATTGCTCCGTTCACGTTGTTTTTTGCCCATCCTAGACCCACCGGCGATGGGGCGTGACTGAACTGGGTAAGCAGGCAAACGCCGCTGAGCAGCAGGCCTAGCAGCCTATGGGTATGTTTCATGCAGTGGTATTGAAATACCCGAAGAGCCTAAGCAATAAATAGGTTGGCAATACAGCTGGTCTTGCTGAACCCCACCAAGCATCTCTACTAAAGTATAGGCATTACGGATTCAATGAAACGGGAGAAAAGTTTCGCGGAGCTCACCAAAATAGACTGATTACCGCCTGTTAAGGCTGAGAGGCTTTCTCGTTCACTAAGCGCATAGTGTAGCTATAGGCGTACTTTTTATCCAGTAGGCGGTACTGGTCGTGGGGCAAGGCCCCCCAGCTGTTGTCGCCGCCCACCCCGCGCTGCTTTAGATCTACTTGTAAGGTCACGCCGCCGCGCTTCTTCAGGTCGGTGGGGTGCTGCTGCTTTTTGGTCAGGCCAGGGTCGAGGTCCTCGGTGCGGAAAGGCAGGGCGCTAAAGCAAATGGGCTGCTGGCGTCCTTCCACCCGCAGGCCCAGCCCAGTCTGATCGGTCAACGTCAGCCAGCGCACGTCCGTGCGGTAGCCGTTTTCCTGGGGCCGGATATAATTGCGCGTATACTGCCCGTTTACCGAGTCCTGGTAGGTGCCCAGCAGGGCTGCCGTGCTGCGGTCCGAGTAGTTTTCCCAGGGGCCGCGACCATAATATTGAAGGCGGTTAAAGCGGCGCGGCAAATCCAGACGCATGCCAAAGCGCGGCATTTCGGGCAGGTCCCGGCCAGTTAAATCAATAGCCGCCGTCACCTGCACCGCCCCGTCGTTGCCGATGAGGTACTCCACCGTGTACGGCGCGTTGATGTCAGTAAGCTGATATTCCACTTTGATCGGCAGACCGTTGGCGGACTGCTCACCTACGGTTACCCGCTGTACGCGGCGGGCGGCGTGGGCCGTGCGCCAAGCGCCTAGGCTCTGGGGCATACCGTTGCCGAAGTCGTTGTCAGTGGGGGCACGCCAGAAGTAAGGCTCGGGGAAGCCGTCTATGATCCGCTGGTCCTGCAGGCGGTAGCTGGTTAGGCGACCCTGCTTGGTATCGAACTCGCCGCGCACCTGCCCGGCGGCAAACGTTAACTTGTCGCCTTCCCGTTTCACGTCCAGCGCGCCGGCTCCACCAGGGGCCGCGGCAAAGTACGAGGCCGCGGGCGTCAACAGGAACTGCTCCCGGGCTACCTCGTGGCCGGCGGGCACCAGCGGTGCAGCGGCTTTGGTCCGGGCAAACACGTTCAGCACGTACTCCACCCCGGCTTCCGGCTTCAGCGGGGGCAGGGCCAGCTTCACCTCCTTTTGCTTTTGTGCCTCCAGCTTGCCCACGGCAAACGTGCCGGACTTCGTGACGAGGCCGTTGCGCAGCAGCTCCCAGCGGAAGCTGTAGCCGTCCAGGTTGCGGAAAGAGAAGCCGTTAACGACGGTAACTCGGCCTTCTGTGGGCTTGGCCGCGCGGAAGCGGATGTCCTGGTACACCTTTTTCACCTCGTAAAGGCCCGGGTGCGGCGTGCGGTCGGCGGCTACCAGGCCGTTAGCGCAGAAGTTCTCGTCGTTCTGCAAGTAATAGCCCCCCAGGTCGCCGCCATAGGCAAAGAAAGGCCGTCCGTCCGGGGTTTGCGTTTGCAAGCCTTGGTCCACCCAGTCCCATATGAAGCCGCCCTGCAGGTGGGGCTTGCTGCGAATCAAGTCCCAGTATTCCTGAAAGTTTCCGGAGCTGTTGCCCATGGCGTGCGAGTACTCGCACATGATATAGGGACGCGTTTTGTCAGTGGCCTCGGCGTACTTTTTCATCGAGTTCATGCTGGGGTACATGGGACTCACGATATCCGTGTTCACGTCTTCGCCGGCTTGCTCAAACATAATAGGGCGCGAGGGGTCGCGCTGCTTGAGCCAGGTGTAGGCGTCGTGAAATACGGGGCCGTTGCCGCATTCGTTGCCTAGGCTCCAGATGATGACGGAGGGGTGGTTCTTGTCGCGCTCCACCAGTCGCTCGATGCGGTCGCGGTGGGCTGCGGCCCACTCGGGGCGGTAGGCCGGGTGCTGCTTTTTATCGAATGGGGCTTGAAGCTCAGCCCCGTAGCCGTGGGTCTCAATATTGGCTTCATCCACTAAGTAAAAGCCGAGCTCGTCGCAGAGCTTGTACCAGCGCTCATCATTAGGGTAATGGCTGGTGCGCACTGCATTCACGTTAAATCGTTTCATGAGCTCCAAATCCTTGCGCATGCCGGCTTCTGTCACCACCCGGCCGGTGGTGGGCTCTAGCTCGTGGCGGTTCACACCGTGCACTTCCACTGGGCGACCGTTCACCAGTAGCTGGGCATTTTTGATTTCCACCTTGCGGAAGCCGAGGCGGGTGCCGGTAATAGCTAGGGTCTTTCCCTGCACATCCTGCAGCGTAAGGCGGCACTGGTAGAGGCTGGGTGTTTCCGCCGTCCAGGGGCGAACGCTGTTGGGGCGGCCATAGAGCTTTACTGTCTGGGTGCCGGCGGCGCTGCTGGCAGCGACGGCCTGCTGCTGGCGTAGCACACTTTTGCCATTGGCATCCAATATTTCCACTAGTAACTGCCCACCAGGGGCGGCAGCAAAGGAGCGCAGGGTCACGTCAGCCGAGAACAGGCCGTGTTTGTAGCTCGGGTCCAGGTCGGCGTGAGTAAAGAAATCCCAGATAGTTTGCTGGGGCAGGCTAGTAAGATATACGTCCCGGTCAATGCCGGAGAGGCGCCAGAAGTCCTGGTCTTCGAGGTAGCTGCCGTCGTGCCAGCGCAGCACTTGCACGGCCAGTTGGTTGTCGCCAGCCTTCAGATACTGCGTAATATCGAACTCGGCCGGCGACTTAGCCACCTTGCTCATGCCTACGCGCTGCCCATTCACGTACACCACCGCGTAGCCCGAGATAGAGCCGAAATGCAGCAGCACCTGTCGGCCCGCCCAGCCCGCCGGCACTGTGAACGTACGTCGGTAGGTACCCACCGGGTTGTCGCGCCCGTCGATGTAGGGGGCGTTCTTAGGGAACGGATACACGATGTTGGTATAAATCGGCGTGCCGAAGCCTTTCACTTCCCAGTTCGAGGGCACCTCAATGGTTGGCCAACTCGCGTCCTGGAAGCCCGGCTGTGCGAAATTGGTGGGCCGCTCGGCGGGGCGGGGGGCGTAGTGAAATTTCCAAGTTCCGTTCAGCGACTGGTAGTAGGGCGAGCGGGCGTAGTCATCCACCGCGACGTCCGCTGCGCGCTCATAGAGCATAAAGCTGGCCCGGGGCTTTTCCTTGTTCTGCTCCACTACCTGCGGATTTTCCCACTCACTGGGCGACGGCTGGGCGGCGGCCAGGCTCCCACAGAAAAGTAGTACGGCCGTTAGGAAACGGGAATGAGCCATGGTGAGTTGGGCAAGGGCGGATTTTACAGCCGACACGCAAGGAGAATTTTGTTGCTCTGGCTATGCTTCCACAAAATTAGAACCGGCGCGCGGCGTGAGCAGGGTCTAATTTCAGTGAATAGCGGGGGCTGATTCGTCAACATCCTTTACCCAGGCCCCAACGCGGCCATTACCACTCTCACTTCATTTCGCCGGACGGGTAAACACCGCTAACTGAGTGGGGATTAATTCACTGGTGATAAAGCCCCCCGTACACGCCCCCCGCCCCGGCAAGGCCGATACTTAGGAGGATGTCATCGGCATCGCTGCCGCCGAAGACAAGTTGGGGCACTATTCCCAAGCCAAGCAGGCCCGTGGCTAGCACCACTCCCCTACCGACATCTGCTTGCCAGCTGCAGCAGCGGGTGCTTGGCCAGTGGTATAATGCTACAAACGGGAGGTAGCCGAACCACCCATAAAACCGTATCATGAAAAAGCCATACAAAAATTCTCCTAAGCCCACCCGCCCGTTGAGGCATACCGCTATAAGAACCGCTACTAACAAGCTGGCTACAACGAAGGCTATTATTTTGCCGGCGCGTTTCATGGGGCTCTTTCCTTGGCTGCTTGTTTTTAATGCCCTGCTGGTCTCTTGTCCAAATAGCGGTACATCTCACTGGCAGCCAGCAAAAAGGCCCCCACCCCGAAGTTGGTAGTCGAGTTCTGATTCACTATTTGGCCGGGAATGGCTTTCTCGCCGATGGGCTGCACGTAGCCCACTGTGCCGTCGGGCTGTAGCGCCGTGGTCGTCAGGTACTGCCAGGCGCGCTGCACGGTGGGCAGGTATTCCTGTTGATCCAGCACGCCATGGTTGATGCCCCAGAGCAGGCCGTAGGTGTAGAAAGCTGTGCCACTGGTTTCGGGGCCGGGGGCGTGCGCGGGGTCCAGCAGGCTGCGCGTCCAGTAACCTTCCGGTTGCTGGGCCTGTTTGATAGCCGCGGCCAGGCCGCGATACTTGCTGAGGTACTCGGCCCGGTGCGGGTCGCCCGTGGGCAAGTCCTGAAGCACCTTCGCCAGGCCCGCCAGCACCCAGCCGTCGCCGCGGGCCCAGAAGTCCTTTTTGCCGTTCGCCGACTTATGCTGGGGATACACGTACTTAGCATCGCGGTAGTAGAGGCCCGTTTCGGCGTCGTACATGATGCTATTAGCGTAGCTGAAGTATTCGTGTAACTTTTCCAGATACTGCGGGTTGTTGGTCACCTTGTAGAGCTTGGTCATCACCGGCATGACCATGTAGAGGCCATCGGCCCACCACCAGTAGTCGGATTGAGGAGTGCTCATCTGGTACTCCATCACCTCCCGGGCGCGGGCAATGCGCTGGGGTTCGGGCTTGAGGTTATACAGGTCGATGTAAGTCTGAAAGCAGATCTGCCAGTCGCCAAACAGCACGTGGTCCGCCGTTTCGCCGTACTTATATTGCCAGGTGGCGCGGTCATCCGAGGTAGCGCCCTTCCACTGGTTGTGCTCGGCCCAGGCCTCAGCGTACTGGCGGTACTTTTCGTTTTTGGTGACGGCGTACGCGGCCATGTTGCCCGTTTGGTAGGCGGCCGCGTCCCAGAACGACCACACCTGGGGCGGATGCGTGGCCTGCCAGTGGTCGTTGACTTTGGTGATAAGCGCCAGTACCGCTGCTTGCTGAGGCTGAACGTGCGCCGTCGAGGTGGTTTTAGCGGTCGTGCAGCCGGTGGGCAGCCCCAGCAGCAAACTTGCGCCGAGCAGGTAGGTAGGAATACGGTTCATGTAGTGAAAGGCTAGGTATAGTCGCTTTTTCTTGACTCGGTAGGTAGGGCTGACGTTTCGTCTACCCCCGGCCCTCTTTTTCAATAAGTAAGGAGGAACCAAACGGCTCTTCAGGTAAATCAACTTCCTTGGTATAGCCTCAGGGCCGGTGGGGCTTGCCTACGACCAGCTTATTGCCCGCGACATCGACTTCAAACAGGTGCGGAATGCGACGGTACTCTCCATTAATGTCTTTGTGGCTGTGCGCCGCCATCAGGAGCTGACCATTTAGCGTACGGAACAGCATCCCGTGTCCGTAGTTGGGCGGGGTGATGGGCACTTTTTCCTGCACCCAGGGGCCATCGAGAGTACCGCCAGTCGAATACGCCACGCCTTGCGTGTACACGTCGTACACCCAGCTAGTCCAGATCATACCCAGGCGGCCGGTTTTGGTTTGAAACAAGTAAGGTCCATCGGTTACTTTGTTGGGGCGCGGGGGGCCAGTACGCGGGTTCTCCCGGCTCCAGGGTGAGTCGCTGGCGCGAAAGAGCAGCTTGCTCTCTCCTACCGTACCACTCAAATCAGGCTTCAACTCAATCTTTTCAATGGTGCCGTTCAGGTTCTGCAACCACTCGTAGCAGTACACCAGGTAGGGTTTGCGGTCCTTATCTACCCACAGGGTGCCATTAAGGGTAGGCTTGTTAGCGGGTAAGTAAGTGGCCTCCTGCAGGGGCACGTAGGGACCGTCCGGTTGGTTGCTGACCAGCACGTGGCAGGCCCGGCGCTCAATGGCATTGCCCTGCACGGTATCAATCTTGACCGCTGGGTTGGTGAAGGTGGCGAAGTAATAGTACTTGCCCTGGTAAGGATGAATTTCGGCCGCCCAGATCATCGGCCTGGGCCCCATCCAGGAAGCAGGGTCGGGCTGGGCCACGGGGTAGGGACCATCCCAGCGCTTCAGGTCTTTGCTCTTCCAGAGCAGACCGCCCGTGCCGGTCATGTAATACTGGTGGGTCCTCTGATCGGCCAGGATAAAGGGGTCGCTCAATCCAATCGAGTCAAGCAGAACGTTTCTTCGGACGGCTGGTAGTTTCACGTCCTGCGCTTTGCTGGCTATCACTAGCAGCAGGCAGATAAATAAGGCTAACCACGTCGTTTTCATACGTATCCAGTGGGTTGGCACCATTGGCTCCTTGCTATTTTTCCACCATAATCGGTGCATCCCAGGCCCCAAGCGGTGGCTCGACCAAGACCCAAGGATAGGAGCGCTGCCAAGACGATTTTTAGTGTAGTTAAAAAAGTACTTGTCGAAAAAGGCTATTTCACCTTCACGGGCTTGATGCCGGCGTGGGTGGGCACCACGGGTTTGATGCTGCCGTCGGCGTTGAATTCCAGCTTATCAAGGCACACTTCGCGGTGGTAGCCGGCGGCCTTACCCATCGTAATACCTTTCGGATAGGTGAAGCGGTGGTACACCAGGTACCACTCGTCACGGCCCGGCACCTGAATGGTGGAGTTGTGACCCGTGCCGTAGATTCCCATCGAAGGGTCTTTGCTGACAACCAGGTTGTTGGCCGGCACCGTAATCTTGCCCAGGGGCGTGGCCGAGGTGCCGTAGCGCACCCGATAATCGGCGTCGCGGGTGTCGTTCTCGCTCCACATAAAGTAATAGGTGCCGTTGCGATACAGCACGTGGGCGCCCTCCCGGAAGGTAGCGTCGGGCGTCATCACCTGCGTGGTGCCGGGCTTCAACGACACCAAGTCGTTGCTGAGCTCGGCCCCGGCCATGTAGCCGTTGCCCCAGTACAGGTAGAGCTTGTCGGTTTTGGGGTCACGGAATGCGGCCGGGTCAATTTGCTGACCGCCTTTCACGCCCTCGGGCAGCTTATCGAGCAGGGGCTTGCCGGTGTCTTTGAACGGGCCCGTGGGGCTATCTGACAGCGCCACTCCAATTTTGCCCCCCGCGCAGAAGTAGTAGGCGTAGCGGTAGCCGGTGGGTGTTTTCTGCTCGATAATGCTGGGTGCCCAGGCACTCTTCTGCGACCATTTCACATCGCGCGGCAAATCCAGAATCACGCCTTCATCCTTCCAGCTCACTAAATCAGCTGACGAAAACGCCTTGAAGTAGGTGCCAGACCAGCCCGTGAATCCGTCGCTGGTGGGGTAGATATAAAATTTGCCGGTTTTCTCGGCGTACAGTATCGCCGGGTCGGCATAGTAGCCGTTCAGGGCCGGGTTGTGGGTTTCCGTTACGCTGACCTTATAGCATTGCTTGGCCGCGCCCTGCCCTACTGTATAGGTCACGGGACCTTTCGTGAAATCCTGCGGACCGCTTGGCATTACGTTCAGCCCCAGGTCAGGAAACTGGGGGTTGAAGGACTGAACATTGGTGCCTGGCAGCACCAGGAAGGCCGCGTTGCCGGCGACGCTGTCCACCACAGTATTATTCTGGCGGATAGCGGGATTCTGGGCTGTCAGCAGCGCGTCGGCGGGGCGGAGCCAGCGGGTAGCTAGGCGGCTGGCTTCGGCGGCCGTGATGGGCAGCACGGTGCCGTGCCGGGGATGAAAATTCATGCTTACCTCACTATCCACCACTGCAAAGTTTTGCAGGTCGCGGGTGCGCGTGAACTGGTATTTGCCCTTCGTGTACACGTCGTACATCAGGATGTAGTCGTGGGAGTTGTTGAGCTTGAACGTGCCCGCCCCTTCCACCGGGTCCGTGGTTTGCTGCACGTACGGGTCGCGCAGCACGTAGCCTTCTGTTAGCTTGTCCGACACGGCGATTTTAATGCCGTTGCCCTGGCCTTCGGTTTTGAAGAACAGGTAAAACTTGCCGTCTTTCGCCACGATGTCGCCGTCGATGCACGAGCCGTTGGTGGGGCTGAAAAACAGCTGCCTGGGCTCCCCTTCCAGGTCGGTAAAGTCTTTATTGGCGTAGGCGTAGTATATTTTATCCGGGTCGTTGCCGTGCTTCAACGAGAAGTACACCAGGTACTTGCCGGCTTGGGCGTCATAAATCGTTTGCGGCGCCCACACCCGTTGCAGGTTTTCCTGGCCGGGATAGCGCTTCTGAAAGTTGATGGCACTGGACGTCCAGGTGATGAGGTCGGTGGAGCGCAATAGCACCATGCCCCGGTTGGAACTCCAGCCGTTGGCCGACACCATATCCGTGGCGACCATGTAGAAGGTTTTGCCGTCGGCCCCGCGCAGAATATGGGGGTCGCGCACGCCGTCCGTTTCGCTGATGGCGGCCGAGCTGATAATGGGCTGGTTGCCATTTAGCGCCGTGTACTGATAGCCGTCTTTGCTGAGGGCAAACCGGATGGCTTCCTCTTGCTTCTCGTTGCCGGTGAAGTACGCAAACAGGTAGGCACTGTACTTCTCTTTTGTTTGCGCTTGGCCTACTACAGTCGAGGCGGCCAGCCAGGAAGAGAGCAACAGCAGAGCAAGATTTCGCATAGTCGTATGGTTGGGGTAAGGACAATGAACGAGCGGCACCACCCAGTGCCCCAATCAGGTTCCCACGCCTGTCTGGCCACTTCTTCCTAGGAAGCAAAGGAGCAAAGTCTTATAATCACGTCCTACTCCCCTCCCACCACGAAGGAGAAACGCGACCCTGCCCTGCTCCGGTTGGTACCGCCCGTTGCGTTGCCGTCAGCTACCTATTGGGGGAAGCTGCTTAATTGAATTTTAGTTGTTTTCTGGTGCCGTCCGTGAAAAGAACTACTGGGCCGTTGCCCGGATCGGAGTACGTTATTTTCTTGACCGGCAGCAGTTCCTCGTTTTTCCAGGGTTCTCCAGATTTTTTCCAGAGCATCAGCGTGGCGTACACGGTGGGCTTAGTGGGCGCCGGCACCATCGTGGCCGCCACGTTTAGGATAGTGCTTTCCGGCTTCACAGGGTTCAAGCCCTTGGTGTCAAGCGTTTCCACCTTGTCCCAGCCGCTGAGCGTTACCAAGGCGAGCTGATGGGTTCCGTTGTCGATAAGCTGCACGGGGTGGCCTTTTACCTTCCGGGTTGTGCGTTTTATCGTGCCCGTCAGGTTGGGCAGGGCGTAGTGGCCCAGGCGCGCGGCCACGGGCTCGGTACTCACATTCTGATCAATCCGCAGGATACCATTGGGCAGGGGCAGGTCGGCCAAGCGGAGCTTGATGTTGGGGTTGGTTTCCAGCTCGGCCGTGCGGTAATACACCCCGTCCTCGTATTTATTGAAGGTATAGAGGCGCAGGGGCTCCCACTTGTTGTCCTTGTTCTTGAACACGTAGTTCATGGCCACCTCGCCGTCCGGGCCATCCGCTTGCCACGGAAAGGCGCTGTTGTAGCTCAGACGGTTATAGTTCTCATCGCCCCGATAGGGGTCCGTGCTGCGCTGATGCGGGGTCGTCCGGATTTCGGCCGCGCCGCTATTGGGGTAGTCCGTAATGAGCATGTTGGGTCCGGACTCGAACTTGCTCCGCGCCGTGCCTTTTGTCAGCTCCTTGCCCCAAGGCCCCTCATTTTCAGTAGCCGTCCAGAAGGGACTATCCGCCGGCACCAGCAGGCCGAGGAAGGCCTTGCCCATCCAGAACACGCTGCCCCGGCAGCTGTAGGGCTGCACGGCCGGCTCAAAGGCGCCGTAAAAGCCGAGGGTAGGAACGTTATCCTGTAAAAAATCAGGGTTTTCTAAAAACTGCAACAGCGCGCCCGACGCGATGCGCCGCATCCAGCCAAAGTTAGTGCTTGGGTCGGGGTTGAGCCCCATGAGCGGAAATGGCACCACCGCCCCGAAGCGGTAGCTGATGCTACGGCCCCACATGATCATGTGCCCGTCCCGCCCAAACATATAGGGGTAGTTTTCCTTCAGGGGGGCAAAATTTGCCGCCAGCTGCGCGGCTACCGCGGGGTAGTGCTGCTGCCCGTAGTACAATGCCCAGAGGCAGCCGTACATCTGGAACGCCCACATGCTGTAATAGTCGAAGGACGGCGCGTCGTCGTACCAGCCTTCGCCTTTATAGTGGGTCAGCTGCTTGTGCAGGTATTCTTCCAGCAGCTTTTCGTTGACCGCGTAGCCCCGGCTTTTAAAAAAGCTCAGGATGAAGATGTTGAAATACCGCCAGTTTTGCGGGACGGTGGGCCCGTCGCCGTAGCTGAGCATGGTTGCCGCCAGGGCCTTTTTCGTCGTTTCGGGCAAGGGGTCCCACAACAGCTCGGGGGCGGCAAACAAGGCTACGGCCAAGCCGCCGAACTCCACCAGATTTTGACTGGGGCCCCCGTCTTTCGCCCGGGGCTTGATGTAGGTGTCGCTGGCGGGGTCCGCCAAGCGACCCAATTGGTGGCGGTAGTACTCAGCCACTGGAATGCCGTTCAATTCCAGCGCCGGGTTTTCCTTCAGCAGCGGGGCGGCCATAAAGAGGGTGCGGCATAACCCTTCGAGTTTCTCGGTCGGCACTTGGCCCAGGTTGCGCGGGTAGCTTTTGCCCGGCTGCTGGGGAAACTGCAGGGGGTCATCCAGGCGATGCACGTAGCTGAAGGCCCCAGTAAGCAGGTGTTGGGCTGCGTCCTGCCAATGTTGGCGGGTCATGCCCGTAAAGGGGCTTCGCTGCCGGTCCGGCTGCTTCACTTCGAAAAGTGGCAACTTCAGGGACGCCGGGGCGACGGCGGTCTTAAAGGGCGGAGCCGACGGGGACGGCTGGCCGTGGGTTAGGCTGGCCGCCAACAGACCGGCCGCCAGCAGCCCCAGCCGCCGCGGGATGGTGCGGCGCAGAGCAGGTGGAGTGAACGAGGGTAGCAGGGGGTGGGAAGTGGGCATACTGCTGTTAGTTGGTTTTATGGGCCTCGCCCTGGGTCCCGACCACGTCGAGGATGGGCTTGTCCACCCCCGTGAGCTTATCCTGCTGAGGCTTCAAGAGCTCCAGCACGACTACCTCATTCGAGCCTTTCTTTAGCCATTCGGCGGGTACATACAGGGTTTGCTGGGGCCCAATTTCCCAGTAGCGGCCCAGGTGGTGACCATTGATCCACACGCACCCCTTCCCCCACTGACGCATGTCAAAGTAGGTGTCGGCCGTTTTGTCCAGGGTAAAGGAGCCGCGGCGCAGCACGGGTCCATTCCCCAGGGCAACTGACTTAGCCCCTGGGGCTTCTGCGACGTTGGAGATGTCATCGAAGGGCAGACGGAAGTGCTGCCAGCCTGTGAGCTCCGTACCCGCGAAGGTGACTTGCTCGGTGATGCCCTTGCGGTTCTGATTCAGGAAGGGGCCGAAGTTGAGGCGGCCCAGGTTTTCGACCAGAATTTCTAGCGTGACGCGGCCGGGGGGCAACGTTAACTCCACCTGGTCCTGCTCCAGGCGGCGGTCCAGGGTAGCCACGCGCCGCCCGTTCACGAGCACGACGCCGTAGTCACGCAGATCCTTGATTTTCAGGATGCCCTGGCGGCCGCCGGGCACCAGGGTGCGGTACAGCACGAAGCCATAATCCTGATTCAGGTCCTCGAAGGTCTGCGGCTTGGGGCTGACCACGGGCTTGGGCAGCGCCGCCGTCAGGGTGGTTACCTTGGTCAGGCTGATCGTGGGAATCCGCATCGCGGGCTTGGCCGCGGGCACCGGGGGCAGCGTGGTGCCCTTCGGCAGGTGCTTTTCGATAACGCTGCGAAAAGACCGGAACTTAGGCGTGGCGTTGCCGGCCTCATCCAGGGGCGCATCGTAGTCGTAGCTGCTGATTTGGGGCTCGAAGCGGGTGCCCTCCCCCTTGTAGTTGGCCCCGTTCATAAACCCGCGGGTGGTGCCCCCGTGAAACATGTACATATTAATGGAGATGCCCGCCGCCAGCACCGAGTCGAGGCGGGGGGCATATTTTTCGGCCGGCACCGTGTGGTGGGGCGTGCCCCACCAGTCAAACCAGGCCGGGTACCACTCGGCAATATAGAACGGGCCCTTCCCGCCGTGGTAGGTGCGCACGAGCTGTTTCACTGCCTCGGGCTTGTCCAGCCCGTTCACGGCGGGCAGCAAACCGGGCAGGTGGCCTTCTTTTACTTTCTCGGCCGGGTCGCAAGTGTACAGCAGGCCGTCGAAGCCCGCCTGCTCGAACATCTTGCGATTCAGGGCCAAATAGTCCTTGTCGCTGGCGTAGAACCCGTACTCATTCTCCACCTGCACCATCAGCACGGGGCCACCATGGTTGACTTGCAGGGGCGCCAGGTGCTTGGCCACTTCCTTCAGGTAGCGACCATAGGCAGCTAAATATTTGGGTTCTTTGCTGCGGACCACCAGGCTTTTATCCTTCTGCAGCCAGTAGGGGTAGCCGCCAAATTCCCACTCCGCGCACACGTAGGGGCTGGGCCGCAGCACCACCCACATGCCTTCCTCCTGGGCAATCTTCACAAAGGCGGCAATGTCGTGGTTGCCGGCAAAATCGTACTTGCCGGGCTCCGGTTCGTGCGCGTTCCAGAAGACATAGGTGCCAATGGTATTCAGACCCATGGCCTTGGCCATGCGGATGCGGTGGCGCCACGCTTCCCGCGGAATGCGCGGGTAATGCAGCTCGCCCGAAATCATCTGAAACGGCTTGCCGTCGAGCAGGAAGCTCTCGTCGCCCAGCGTGAAGGTGTGCTTAGGCGCTTGCGCATGAGTGGAAGCTGCCGCTAGGGTTAGCGCTCCCATTAGCAAAGCCCGCAAAAGGTGCTTACGCATAGTGACGTATTGTTATTGATTGAAAAAACTCAGGTTCCACTGATCCAGCCAGCTGATGCTCGGCCGGTTGTTCTTAAACTGCACGGGCAGCCATAGGTAACGGCTGTCTTTCAAATCCTTGGGGTTCCAGCGGTCGGCCATGAACATAAAAGCCCCCCGCTGGCCCGCTACCGGCAGCACGAAGGTGGACTGCCCGCCGAAGGTGAGCTTGGCCTGGGGGCCAGTCATAGGGTCACCCAGTAGTTGCCAGGGACCAAACAGGGAACTGGCTACGTGCAGCGACGCCTCGTTCAGGGCCCAGCCAGTGCAACCACTAGTGATAAGGTAGTATTTGCCGTCTTTCTTGAACACCGCCGGGGCTTCCCGGTGGCTGGCGAAGAGCAGCGTATCCTGGGTCGTTGGGGTCAGGTAGTCGTCCGCTAAGCGGGCTAGCCGCAGGTCGTAGTTCTCGCGGGAGGAGTAGATATGATAAGCCGCGCCATCCTCGTCCACGTACAGGCCCATGTCACGTGACATATGGTTATTGGGCCGAAAGCTGCTCACATAACGGAACGGGCCGGTGGGCTTGTCCGCTACGGCTACGCCGGCTCGGGCCGCCTGGTAGCCCTGGCCTTTTAGCTCCAGGTGAAACCACATCACATACTTGCCCGTGCGCTGGTTGTAGATAACCTTGGGGCGCTCCATCAAACAGCCCAAGGCAAGGTCGTGCGCCGGATCCGAAGACGGGGTGAGGGCTTCGCCTTCGTACTGCCAGTTGTAGAGATCCTGCGAGGAATACACGTTCACGCCCTCCTCCTGGTGCTGCGCGCGCTTCTCCCCGTACCAATAGTAGGTGTTGCCTACCAGCAAGATGCCCCCGCCGTGGGCATTGATGAGGTTACCGTCCGTGTCGTACCACAACTCGCCCGGCCTAAAGGAAGTGTACCGGGTGGGGGGCTTTTCCTGCGGGGCCTCTCCTGGGCCTGACTGCGCCGGGGCTTCGGGAGCCGCTAGCAGGATGACCAGGGGGAGGAAAGCGAGGAAACAGTTTCGCATGACGAACAAGGATGAAATGGAGTAGGCCCAGCGGGTAGCAGACCGAGACCGGGGGGCGGATGGTAGAGCGGCGTTGGGCCCGTTGGAGAATCTAAAAGTACTGACCACCCGCCCCGCCCTGCGGGGACGTTTTGGTTGAAAAGGGGGGGCAAAATGGTTACGATGGCGTACCGGGCGCGGCGTAAGCTTTGAATGCAAAGCAATTGTTAAATTCGGCTTCTGGGCAGACGCGGGCGCCTACCCTCCCGCGCTCCCCCTATCTTCGGCTTTCGCCACCCACGCTGAAATCCCTCCTCTCCTCGTGCCCTCTCCTCTCCTTTTCCAGCGGATTCTTCCCGTTCTTCTGCTCTGGCTACTGCGAGCGGGGTACAGTCCGGCCCAAAATATAGCTCCCCGGGACTTTAGGTTTGAGCACCTCACCGTGGACCAGGGGTTGTCGCACAGTGACGGCATGGCCGTCACTCAGGACCGGGCGGGGTTTATCTGGGTGGGCACGAATCGCGGCCTGGACCGCTACGACGGCTACAGCTTAAAGCAGTACTCCCTGCCCGTGAACCCCCGCAATGGCATTTCGGGCAACCGTATTAAAGTGGTCTACGTGGGCGTTGATGGGCGCCTTTGGGTCGGGACGGAACGGGCAGGGCTGAGTTTATACGATGCGGCCCACGACACCTTTTTCAGCTTCGACGAACGCCACGTCCCTGCCGCCTACCAGGCCCTAGCCCAGCAACTGGCTCAGTCCGACGTGTCGGCTTTAGCCTCGGACAGCCTGGGCCGGCTATGGGTGGGCACCATTAACGAAGGCGTTTTCCTGCTCACCTTCGATAGGCAGGGCCGGGTGCGGCAGCTGCAACAGCTGCCGCCCCGCGTCAACGGGCGGGCGTCCCTGTCGCGCGTGACGGGGTTGGCCGTGGACCCCGAGGGCAAGGTCTGGGTGGGCACCCTGGATGCCGGGTTGCAGGTCATCCGCGCTACGGAAGCGGCGCTCCCCGTGCAGTCGACCCCGCTGGCCGCTACGCCCATCCGCGCCCTGCACCTGGACCGGCGCGGCGATCTGTGGCTGGGCACTGATCACCAGGTGCTGTGGGTGGGGGCGGCCAACCGCCGCACCATGCGGGAGCTGGCCGCCCATCCCCTCCCCCAGCAGTTCCCTATTCTGCAGTCCATTTTTCTCGACTCCATGGGGCAGCTCTGGGTGGGCACCACCTACGGGTTGTATGTGTGGCAGGCCGGCGTGGTCACCGCCGGGACGCCGCCCCTGCGCCCTACCGCGCCCACCTTGTTTCTGCCCCAGGATGATGAGTCGTTCAGCATTAACTCGGAGCGCATCCACCAGATCTTTGAGGACCGCAACCAGATTATCTGGCTGTGCGCCTCGGCGGGGGGACTAAATAAGGTAGACCTGCGTCAGAAGCCCTTCGGCCTGATCCGCCAGCGGCTTACCGGGCGCCTGGCATTGTCGAACAACTACATCAACGCCATTTATAAGGACGAAGCCCGTAACACCCTGTGGTTCGGCTCCCGCAACGGCGTGACGAGCTATGACTTGGCCCAACACACTTACCGGCACTACCTTAATCAACTGGAGAGCAGCCCGCGTGGCGTGGATGTTTCCGCCGTCTTTCAAGCCCGGAACGGAATGCTGTGGTTTGGTACGCGCGCCGATGGCTTAGTGACGCTATCGCAATTGGGCGGCCGCGAGCAGCTGACTACCTACACCCAGCTGGCGGATGGCACGGACTTAAGCGCGGAAAGCATCGAACGCATTGTTCAGGACCGCGACGGCACGATCTGGGCGGCTACTTTTACGACCGGCCTGCACCGCTTCAGCGCTACCGGCCAGCACCTGGGCTCCTACCGCACCGATAACAGCGCCCTACCGTCGGATCAGTTTACCTTCCTGCTCTTCGACCCCCAACGCGATGTGATGTGGGCCAGCACGCGCGATGCCGGCCTGCTCAAGCTCCGCGTGCGGGGAGACTCCCTGCAGGTACTGGCCCAGTACCAGTACGGTCCAAAGCGCCCCAACAGCCTGCGCGTCAACTACGTGTGGCCCCTGCTGCTGGATGAGCGGGGGGCACTGTGGATTGGCACCATTGGCGGGGGGCTGCACCAGCTGCGCACCGATGCGCAGGGGCGCGAAACCATGCACTATTACGACCAGGAGCTGCCGGAAAGCGACGTGGAAAGCATCCTGGCCGATGACGCGGGCAACCTCTGGCTCGGGGGCACCGGCCTGTATCGCTTCACCCCCAGTACCGGCCAGTACCTGCGCTACGACGTGGCCGATGGGCTGCAAAGCAACGCCTTCAAGATTGGTGCCGCCACCCGGGCCCAGGATGGCACCCTGTATTTTGGGGGCATCAATGGCATCAATTATTTCCAGCCCCAGGAAATTCAGGCTAACCCCTCCCCCCCGGTGGTGCAGCTTACGGGGCTGCGGGTCAGCAATAAGCCGGTGGCCGTGGGTGACACGCTGAACGACCGCGTCCTGCTCCAGCAGGCGCTGTCCGTCCCCCAGACGATTACCATTCGCGCTGCGGAGAATGACTTCGCAGTAGAGTTCGTGGCCCTCAACTACGCTAACCCCCAAAAAAACCGCTATGCCTACCAATTAGTGGGCTACAACCAGGACTGGGTGCACCCCGCCCCGGGGCAGCGCACGGCCAGCTTTGCCAACCTGCCGGCGGGCACCTATACCTTGCAGATCAAAGCCACCAACGGGGAGGGCGTGTGGAGCAAGCGTTACGCGACCATGCGCTTTGAGGTGCTGTCCCCCTGGTGGCGCACGTGGTGGGCCTACGCCCTGTACGGGCTCGTGGTGCTGGGCTTCGTGGCTTTGTATCGCCGCTTTGAGATGAGCCAGCAGCAGCTTCAGAATAAGTTGCGCCTGGAGCAGTTTCAGGCGGAAAAGGAGAAGGAGTTGACCGACTTAAAGCTCGGATTTTTCACCAACGTCTCCCATGAGCTGCGCACCCCGCTCACGCTTATTCTGGGGCCCATGGAGGAAATCATCAGCAGCCCCGGCCCCGTGGCGGACCTACGCCCCAAGGTGCAGCTCATGCAAAAGCAGGCCCGCAAGCTGCTCGACTTGGTGAATCAACTCCTTGATTTTCGCAAGGTGGAAACCGGCAACGTGCCCCTGCGCGCCAGCTATGGCGATGCAGTCCGCTTTCTAGCCGACCTGTTCTCGATCTTTCAGCTGAAAGCGCAGGAGCGCGCCGTGGACTACGTGCTGGATGTGCCCGCTGATCCCATTATGCTGTACTTTGACCGCAGCAAGCTGGAAATCATCCTCACGAACCTGTTAGCCAACGCCTTTAAGTACACCCCCGACCAGGGTCGAGTGGAGCTATCGGCGACCATCGTCGGCAATCCGGGGGGCGAAGCGGTATGTAGCCAGGGCCAGCTAACGGGCAACTACCTGAAGATAAGCGTGACCGATACGGGCGTGGGTATCAAGGCCACGGAGCTGGACCTCATCTTCGACCCGTACTATCAGGCCAGCCACACCAGCACCCTGCGCATGACGGGCACCGGCATTGGCCTGTCGTTGGCCAAGCAGTTTGCCGAGCGCCATGGGGGCCAACTGTTAGTAGCCAGTAGGGAGGGAGCAGGCACCACCTTTGAGCTGCGCCTGCCCTTCGGCCGCCAGCATTTGCGGACCGAGGATATGCAGGAAGAGGATGGAGTAGCCCACGAAGAGGAACTGCCCGTGGCCGCGCTGCTGGAAAATGACCACCCACGCCTGCCGGGCGTCGAGGTACCGGCCGGGCCGCCCCAGCTGCTGATCGTGGAGGACAACGAGGAAGTGCGCCAGTATCTGCACCAACTCTTTGAGGCGGAATATGAGGTACTCACGGCGGAAGACGGAATCGAAGGGTGGGAAAAAGCCTTAAGCCACCTGCCCCATTTCATTATTAGTGACGTGATGATGCCGCGTAGTGACGGCCTGGAGATGTGTCAGAAAATAAAGCAGCACCCCAAAACGGCGCACATTCCCGTGCTATTGCTCACCGCCCGCACGGCGGAAACCCACCAGCTCGAAGGCCTCGGCATGGGCGCCGACGACTACGTGAGTAAGCCCTTTAACCCGACTCTGCTGCAAGCCAAGGTCACCACCCTGCTGCGCAACCGCCGCAAGCTGCACGAGTACTACCAGCGGCAGATCCTGCTCGAGCCCACGGAGATTGTGGTGGCTGACGCCGACCGGCAGTTCCTGGAAAATGCTATGAGCGTCGTGGAAAAGCACCTGGAAGATGCCGAGTTCAGCGTGCAGGTACTCGTGCGGGAAGTAGGCATGAGCCAGTCCGTTTTCTACCGCCGCATCAAGAGCATTACCGGCCAGACGGCCGTGGAGTTTATTCGGGATGTGCGCATGAAGCGGGCGGCCCAGCTACTGGCCCAAACCCCGATGCGGGTGTCCGAAGTTGCCTTTCAAGTAGGTATCGAGGATGCAAAATACTTCCGGAAAGCCTTCCAAAAAATATATATGCTCTCCCCTTCCGAATACGCCAAACAACACCGACAAAGCCGGGAAGCGGCCTCCACGACTACTCAGGGCTAGCCTATGGTGCGGGGTAAGAGAAGAGCGAAGGGGCATGAGCCCGGGTATCTTGCTTTAACCAAAGCAGTTACGTTGTCTGTGGCCTTCATCTACGAATCGCAGGGCGGTTGCCGGCGACGAGTCCAGCCCCTGTAATGTCTTAAAATGCCCCCCAGCCTTGCGGGACTATTTCGCTAGGTTTGTTTTCGCCCCCTTGGGTCGTACGGGGGCTTTTTCCGCCCCGGCCACCACCCCCTGCTGTATGAAGTATACATTACGACTTTCTCGTCTGCTTACTTGTTGCGCCCTGCTGGCCCTGCTTCTGGCTCCCGCGACCCACGCGCAGTCGGTTTCCGCCCCAGACAAAGCTTTCCTCAAGCCTAAGTTTATTAAGAAGCAACTGCTCAAGGCAACCAAGTGGCAGCTAGCCCATCCCAAGCATCCGCTCACGGACTGGACCAATGGCGCCTTCTACTCGGGCGTTTTTGCCGCGTACCAGACGACCAAGTCTCCCCTGATTCTGGATTCCCTGCTGGCCATGGGCGAGCGCACCCAGTGGCAGCCCGGCCCGCGCTACGATCACGCCGACGACATCGTCATCTGCCAAACCTACCTGAACCTGTACCGTTTAAAAAAGGACCGGCGCATGATTCAGCCGACCATAGCCGTGGTCGAGAAATTTCGGACGATGCCGGGTCCCGAAGTGCAGGCCCACGGCATTGCCTGGTGGTGGTGCGACGCCCTGTTCATGGGCCCGCCCGTGCTGGTTAAGCTGGGGGTAATCGAAAACCAGCCCCAGTACCTAGCCCTGAATGACACCCTCTACCAGCAAACCTACCGTCGCCTCTACAACCACCGGGAGCACCTGTTCGCGCGGGATGCCAGCTACCTGTGGAGCGAAGCCGGGGAGGGTAAAAAGGAGAGTAACAGCCAGCGTATTTTCTGGTCGAGAGGCAACGGCTGGGTGATGGGGGGACTGGTGCAACTCCTGCAAGAGTTGCCTCAGGACCACCCTAGCCGGAACTTCTACGTGCACTTATTCCAGGAAATGAGTGCCCGCCTGGTGCAACTGCAGCAGCCCGATGGCCTGTGGCGCTCCAGCCTGCTCGACCCGCAGGCCTATCCCGGCGGGGAAGCGTCCGGTTCCGGCTTTGACTGCTATGCCCTGGCCTGGGGCCTCAATCAAGGTATCCTCGCTGGGCCACAGTACCGGCCGGCCGTGCAGAAGGCATGGGTAGCCCTGAATAAGTGCGTTTCGCCCGAGGGCCGGGTGGGGTGGGTGCAGCCCATTGGGGCCGATCCCCGCCGCGACTTTTCGGCCGACAGCTGGGAAGTGTACAGCACCGGCGCCTTCCTGCTGGCCGGCTCAGAAGTGATTAAGCTTAAGTTTTAGTAGGAACCCATATCTGCTCCGCCTCTTATCTGACTGCATGAAACGACGTGCTTTTGTTGCTAGCACCCTCACGGGCCTCTCGGCCTATACGCTCCCGGCTTGGGCGAGCAACGGGCCCGCGCTGGGGGGGGGCGCACTCCCCTCCGTCGCGAAAGCTACCGACCGGGAGTATTGGCTGGAAATGCTCCTGCGCCTAGCAGAGCCCGTGTTGGCAGCCGGAGCGCAAGGCCAGTTGAAGGCCCTCCTGCCGATCGAGGCCGCGCCCGGGCAGCAGGAAGAGCGGCGCAAGGTGTCTCACCTCGAAGCGCTGGGCCGGACGTTAGCGGGGCTCGCGCCCTGGCTGGAGCTGACGGAGGTGCCGCGGACGGAGCAGGCCCGCCAGCTGCGCTACGCTGGGTTAGCCCGCCAGGCCATCGGGCATGCCACCAACCCTCAGTCCAGGGATTTTTTGAATTTTACGCAGGGCGGGCAGCCGGTGGTCGACGCGGCCTTCCTGGCGCACAGCCTGTTGCGCGCCCCGACCCAGCTGTGGGAAAAATTGCCCCCCGCCACGCAGCAACAGGTAGTACAGGCCTTACAGAGCACGCGGGTGATCAAGCCCGGGTACAGCAACTGGCTGCTGTTCAGCGCCATTATCGAAGCCGCGTTGCTAAAATTTACGGGCAGTGGCGATTTGATGCGCATGGATTACGCCATCAAGGAGCATCAGACCTGGTACAAGGGCGATGGCACCTACGGCGACGGCCCGGACTTTCACTGGGACTATTACAACAGCTACGTCATTCAGCCCATGCTGCTTGACGTGGTGAGCACCCTCGTCGCGGCCGGCAAAGAAAACAAGGACCTGCTGGCGCAGCTGTGGGCCCGCGCCCAGCGCTACGCCACCGTGCAGGAGCGTCTGATTGGGCCCGAGGGCTCCTTTGCCGCCTTCGGCCGCTCATTGGCCTACCGCTGCGGCGCCTTCCAGCACCTGGCCCACGTAGCCCTCCACCAGCAGCTGCCACCGGATTTGCCCCCCGGACAGGTGCGCAGCGCCCTGACGGCCGTCATCCGGCGCACTTTGGAACCCAAAGGCACCTTTGATAGCATGGGCTGGCTGCAGATTGGCTTGTGCGGCCATCAGCCCAGCATTGGCGAACGCTACATTTCTACGGGTAGCCTCTACCTCTGCACCACCGCCTTTCTGCCCCTCGGGCTGCCCCCCACGGCGGCATTCTGGGCCCAGCCACCCCAAGACTGGACAGCCCGTCAAATATGGTCGGGCCAGGACGTAAAACCTGACCACGCCCTGTAGCTAAGCGTTCGATTCGCCACCTTTTGCTCAGGAAAGATCAACTCTGGGGCCCCACTATAGCCACGTCCGGTGCCTCAGCAAAAACTCTGTTAGCTACGCCACCCGGAGTAGCAGGGTTAACCCAGCCTTGTCCGCCGTCTTTTCCTTGCCCATGTACCAGCCTGTGCCGCGCTCCCTAGCCATCCGCTCCCTAGCCATCTTGCCCTTCACCGCCTTACTGCTGAGTGGTGCAGTCCAGCGCCCCTCCCCGGCCGTCGTAACCGTCACGGTGCGCAACCCCCTAAACTTGGTTCGGCGCGCCGAAACCATCAGCCTGCCTCTGGCGAAGCTGCCAGCCTCATTGCGCAAAATGAGCCCCGCAAAACTGCGCGTACAGGATGCCGCTACGTCCACCACTTTAGTTAGCCAAGTGCTGGACAGCGATGCCGATGGGCGGCCCGACGAGCTGCTCTTTCAAACAGATATGCCGGCTAGAGCCACCAAGAAGTTTAAACTGGTCGATGCCGCTAGTGGCGGCCCTCTGCCGGTTAGCCCGCACACCACGTTTGCGCGCTTTGTGCCGGAGCGCACGGACGACTTTGCCTGGGAAAACGAGCGGGTAGCCTTCCGCACCTACGGCCCCGTCGCGCAGCAGCTTTACGAAGCGAAAGACCCCAGTGGGACGCTCACCAGTGGTATGGATTGCTGGCTGAAGCGGGTGGACTACCCGATCATTGACAAGTGGTACGGGCGCCACGTGCACGAGAAACCATTTGCCTACCATACGGATACGGGCGAAGGCTACGACCCCTACCACGTGGGTGGCAGCCGGGGCACGGGCGGCACGGGCGTGCTGGATAACGGACAGCTCTACGTTTCCAAAAACTTCACGCACTATAAAATCTTGGCCACGGGGCCCATCCGCACGGTGTTTGAACTCGCGTATGCCCCCTGGCTGGCGAATGGCCGCACCGTACAGGAAACAAAGCGTATTTCCTTGGATCTAGGCAGTAACCTAACTCGCTACGAAGATCACCTGAGCGCTTCCCCGGCGCTACCGAACTTAACTATTGGCTTGACGCTGCACGAGCAACAAGGGCAGGTGCGCGCGGATCGCCAAGCGGGGTGGTTTCGTTACTGGGAGAAAATAGACGCCTCTTACCTGGGCACGGCGGTGGTCGTGGAGCCCCACTACCTCACAGACTATCAAGAGCATCGCTCTACCCAGAAAGATCAGAGCCAGCTTTACGTGGTGACCAAGCCCGCCCGGGGCGGCGTCGTTTTCTACGCGGGCTTTGGGTGGCAGAAGAGTGGGCAATTTCTCTCACCCGAGGACTGGGATAAGTATCTCAGTGAGTTTGCTCGTCGCCTGGCTTCGCCCCTTCAGGTAACGTGGAAGTAACGTCCCTATAATTCGGTCATCCTGTGCTTGCTGCTATGTCGTTCGCTGCGTCTCCTGCTGCCCCCTCTCAGCCCTCTTTAGCCTTGCTGGCAAACTTGCGGTAACAGCGGACTGCCACCGAGGTATTGGGCAGGCAATGGCCCTCTCTGTCTTCCCGGTCTGTCTACTTCCGCTCCGTGAGGGACCTGGACCTGGCAAGAAATAAGGGCCCATAACGCCGCTCTACTCGAATCCTAACCAAGCTTGTACATGTAGTAGCAGGTCGTTTCCAGTATGTAAAAGGGGGCTCCCTTAATTTAAATCACCGTTTTCCTGAACGCCAGTTCTGCTCGGCTGACCAACCCGGTGGACACGGCCACCCGCGCCCGGGTGCTGGCCTATTTTTCTTCCCTAACTTGGCCCGCCGGAAGGACTCCCCTTTCTGCTGTTGCTGCCCCGCCCTATGCCCCTGCTCCCGTTCTACGCCCATCTGTTGTTCCGGGCGGCCGCGCTGCTCACGGCGGGGCTCGCCCTGGCCTGCCTCGCGGGCATCGTGGCGCTGGGTGGGGCCCTGCCGGGCGTGGAACTGAACGAGCTGGTGGCCCGCGCGGCGACGGCGTTGCACCGCGACGCCTGTCGGCTGCTGGCTTCGGCCCGGGCCCGCCAAGCCCCGGAGCCCACCGGTTCCAGGTCCGGCGACGCCGGGTAAGCCCCGGGGATTGCCTCCCTCGACAAGCCGCTGCCCCTGCCGGGTCGTACGGCTTTTTGGTGGGTATTTATGTTCATACCCCCCAAATGAGACACTGGGGCCCGTTTATTGCCCGGAAAGAGCTGGTTAGCCTCCCCGTAGAGGCCAGCGCGAAGGGAGCATTCGCGCGACCCGTCGGCTGACCTATTCCTCCTTTCCGTGAACGCCTGACCCTACCATGGCACCCGGTGCCCGTGGGCCATGGTAGGGTCAGGGGAGTGTACAAAACCCGGCTACAATTCAACGTGTAGGAAACGGGCAGGAGGGATGCGTTTCGTACACGCCAAACGAGAGCCCTATAGCCTCGTGGAGTGTCTCCCTGGGTAGCCCGGCTTACGGCTGTGGCGGTTTGCGTCCGAAGAACGGGCGCGTGATGGACGTATCATCAACCGACAACGAATCCGTCGACTCAGGGCAACCCCAAAAAGCGCAACAGGGCCAAGGCCGCCGAGTGCAAGCACTGGCCTTTGGCCGAGCCGTGTAAGGCAGGCGCGGGAAAAGCGCCTGCCTTACACGGCTCGGCCAAAGCCCCCTACGAGCGCATGCTCACGCGCTTCGCCACGCATGTCGGCTAGCACAGGCGGCGACTGCGGGCTTCCACGGTCGAACCGGTGCTGGGTAGTTTCATCACATCCTATGGCTTCTGTGCTATCAGCAACAAGCAACTTTATCAATTATTCTATTTATACGTAAATAAAGTACAAATTATTAGGACTTTAATTCATTTCTTGGTAGCTAGTACTCGGATCATCCGCTTTTTCTACATAACTACATAAACATCCCAATGAAAAAGATCTATCTATCTGTACCCAGCTTACTGAAGCTCAAAGAGAGTACCCATTTTCGCCAGCTCTGCTCCTTATTGGTGGTAGCGCCTTCGCTTGCTTTACTCATGTCCTGCGAGAAAATGCCGGAAGACCAAGTTGCTCCTGCTACTGGTGCTTCGCCATCTGCCGATGCCACGGCCACCAAAATGATTGGCATTAATGTGGTCCTGAATACGAAAATAACCGACACCATTCTGAATGAGTTGAAAGCGTATGGTACAGTCGGGGAAGTCATGGTTAAGCTCGATGCGTTAACCATGAAAACCACGAGTGATAAATTAGCGAGCATTCAACAGCTTTCTTATGTAAGTCAGGCTAATCCAGATGCCAGTAGAAATGGGGCGCCCGTAGATGCGGTCGCCGTATCGGACTTTAGTGGGGGGGTAAATACCTGGAATCTGGATGCCGTTAATGTTACTGATTTAGGTGTTGGACGAACGATTGAGCAAGATGGAGAGGGTGTATACATCGGAGTTTTGGATACGGGTTTATCGGATTCTTGGCGCCAATATTTTCCGCAGGAAAGAATTGCTACCCAATACGCCAAGTCCTTTGGCGGCGGAGGGGGTGAAAGGGGCAATGTATCAGATCAGCCGAACAAGTGGGAACACGATCAGAACTCCCATGGAACCCATGTAACCAGTACTATTCTTGGGTTTAACCTGAATGGCACTTCTATTAATGGGGTAGCTCCTAAAGCTACGGTTATTCCGGTTAAAGTACTAAATCAGAATGGTTCGGGCTGGTCGTCCGTCGTCGCGCAGGGTATTGTGCACATAGCTGATTTAAAGGCTGGCCCGCTAAAGAATTCTCCGGTCGTGATAAACATGAGTTTAGGTGGTCCTGGGTTAGATGCTATCGAGAAGGCAGCGATTGATTATGCTATTGCACAAGGCGTCATTATTGTCGCTTCGGCCGGTAATAGTGGGCCTGCTGGTATGGGCTATCCGGGGGCTTATGCGCCTGTGATTAGTGTAGCTAGTGCGGGCTTAAAAGCACAGGGCTCTATTGCTACCTGGTGGTTGCGCTTGAATGTGCCTGATCCTACTAACCCAGCTGATTTTTTTATTTCTGGCTTTTCTAGCCGGCAAAAACCTGGTCAGGATTTAGATGTAACGGCCCCTGGTCATAATGTAGTAGGACCGTATCAGCTGAACAGCGGCCAGCTTTCTTATTATTTTCTTTCTGGTACTTCCATGGCTAGCCCGCACGTAGCGGGCATCGTAGCGCTAATGGCACAAAAGAATAAGACGATAACGGCCGCTCAGGCCGAAAGTACGTTAGAACGTGCTGCCCTGCCTATGGCTACCCCCGTGGAGGCAGGGGCAGGATTTATTACGGCGGATGCCGCGGTAAATGCTACTCTACAATAAATAGGTATGTACGGATTATAGTGTTCGTTGCTAGTTAACAGAAAGGCCTTTTCAAGTATGAAAAGGCTTTTTTACTTCTCCACGTGCCCCACCAAGAGCAACTTGACCAACACGACGGGATCGAGCGAGGGACGACCGCCAGGGTTATAGAAAGGGGGAAGCAGGGGCCGCACGAAGCAAAAATCGACGGTCGGCAGCCGTGGCTGGTAGTAATGGTGCGCGGGCACCGGTTTCAGCAGCGACGTCTGACGGGGGGGAAGGCGAGCCTACGCTACCCACCTCGCACACCTGCAGGAAGTTGACTTTTGCAACAGGGCCATTACGTTAACCAGTGGTGCTGTTGCAGAACACAGCTAAGGGCTTGGTTTGAGGCTACTAGCGGCCTAGTAGCCTCTGTAGGGACACCTACTCGTGCTTGCAACGCTACTCCATCTAATATACCCGTCCATAGAGTCAGCGCATCGGTTAGGAGCTCTTTACGCACTCTTTCGGGTGGTCTTGTCGTCCCCAGTAGCGCGGGGAAAGCGCTGCCTGTAGTTGGCCGCCTTAGGTGCGGGGCCCCAGGTAGGCAGCTAAGGCGGCCGTAGTCTGCTCGTCGAGCACGCGCAGGATGCGGTCCGCTTCTTCCTCAATCGACTGCTGGTAGCCCAGGGCCGCCGCCGTGTGGCTATTCTCTTCCCAACTGGCCAAGTCGCGCAAGGTCGTCAGTCGGTTGAGTGATTCCTCCATCTGCAGGTAGAGGCCCAACCACAGGGCATTAACCTGCTCGGATTGTTTCTGCATCCGTACCCGTAGGTCGAGCATCTTCATGACAATGGTCGCCAAGGCTTGCAAGCGCTTCAGCTCGGGCAGCGAGAGGGTGCTGGGCTGCCGGTCAATCACGCACAAGGTGCCAATCGCGTGCCCCTCGGCCGTTAGCAACGGGTGCCCGGCATAAAAGCGCAGGTGCAGGGTTTCGGCCACCTGAGGATCAGTGAGGTGGCAGGGCTGCTTTTGCAGATCCTCGTAGAGGGTGGTCTCCTCCTGCAGGATGGCCACCGAACACATACTCTCGTGGCGCGCTACCCGCTCCTGTCCGGTTAAGCCCTCGTTGACTTTAAACCAGACACTGTCTTTTTCCACCAAGGAGACCAGGGCGATGGGCACGGCAAATAACTTGGCCGTCAGCCGCCCCATTTCCGTGAAGACCGGGTCGGGCGCCGTGCCTAAGGTCAGATAGGGCGCCAAAGCTTGCAGGCGGGAAGCATCGTTGGCGGGCAGGAGCGAATCAGGCAGGGGCATACTTTTCCACGATACGGTCCGGATAGCCTGATGGTTAGCGAAAGTCAGGAGGGCGTGAGCTGTATGCAGCAACGTGGACTAAGAGAGGCAGCCGACACGCGGACGGGGAGGAGACCCTTGCCGGCTCGGTCCTGCCTTACTTGCTCCCCAGGTAAACCAGCAGCCTAGGGCCGCACCAGCTCCCGGCCGGGTACAGCCCCTGTAGTTCTACCTAGACGAGGGGCTGGCGGCGGTGCACCAGGCGCTGCTTAAGCCACAGAAAGGGAATACCCAAGGCCAGAATAAAGCCCCAGTCCGCCCCGAAGCGCTCCAGTCCCTCCAGGGCCAGATCCAAGCGTCCCACGGCCAGCCCGGCCCCGATGAGCGCCGCGGCCGGAATAAAGGCCATGGCAATCAGCGGGCCGGCCTGAAAGCTGCGTCGGTAGGCGGCCAAAATCACCACGCCCGCCAGCGCCCCGGCCCCGGCCAGCAACAACTCCAGCAGCTTGGGGTGGGCCAGGTGCTGCACCTCCGGGTTCGTGGCCAGCTGCTCGCCCGAGGCCTCGCCCGCGGCCACCAACGCGAGCATGGTCAGGGCCGCGGCCACCACCAGCACGGCGTAGCCGGCCAGCGCGGAGCGGACTCCGCGCTGGACCAGGGACCAGTGCCGGAGCACCAGGCCCAGGGGCACTTTAGTCATTGGGTCAAAGCCCGGGGCGATAATGGCCGACGCCACGAAGGCCACGGCCTGGGGCACCGGCTCGGACACGAGGCCAATGGCGGCCACGATGCCGCCCAGGCCCATCAAGAGCAGGTAGTTGGTGGTGATGCGGCCCTGGTGGCGCAACCCGCTTTCCATCTCCTCCCAGATGGCCTCGTCCCGGTCATCATCGACGGCCTGGTGCTGGGCGGGGGCAATGAAGCTGGTGACTTCGGTGGTCACGATACTGAGGGCCGCCGGGTTGGAGACGGCGGCGCGGGCGCGACGCAGCACCTCATCGGCCCCGCGGTTGAGCACCTGCACGGTCACCACGTCGCCCACGGGCTTGCGGGCGGCTCCGCGCTGCACGCTCAGGCCAATCACCTCGTCTAGGGGTTCTAACTCGCGCAGAAGGGCATCAGTAGCGTCAGGGGGGAGCGTCAGGGCGAGGGTGCGGTGCATGGTCAGGGGATAGGAACTCAACGCGGAGGTTGCGTTCGGGGAAGCCTTCCTGTACGTACACCCGGGGTTTGCGTTGGGTCCGGTTCGGGCAGAGAGCCCATTCAAAACAACGCACGCGGCCGCACGTGCCCTTACCAGCAGGTCACTCCCCCCCGGCCCCTTGGAACCTGGCCACTAACGGGCTACGCTACCTGCCGACCTCGGGGCGGAAGGCCGCCTCCACGAGTTGGCGCACGGCCCGGCGCGTGTCGCGGGGCCGCTCCACAAACCCGAGGTGGCCCACGCCCGCCAGCCAGACCACCGTGCAGTAGTCGGGCAGCAAGCTTTCCGCGTGGGTTTTCTCCGGCGGGACGGCCCGGTCGTCCTTGCCGGCAATAAACAAGACCGGGTAGGTGGCCTTTTCCAGCACGGCGCGCCGATCCGGGCGCTGCCCTATCGCGTCCAAGCTGCCCAGCGCCACGGCTAAGGGCACGGCCGCGGCGATTGCTTGCAACTGCTGCACCTCGTGGGTTAAGGATTCACGGTGGGTGGGCGAGAGCTGCGGCTGGAGAAACTCGTCCGCGTAGGCGGCCACGCCGTGCTCCTGCAGAAAGGTGCGGTTGCGGGTCCGCCGCTCAAGGTCCTCTTCGTTGTCGGGCAGGGCCGAAGAGTGAAACAAGCCTAACCCGGCGACCAGGCCAGGGTACTGCTCGGCAAAGGCTAGGGCCACGTAGCCGCCCATGCTGTGGCCCACCAGTACGGCCCGGCTCACGCCCGCCGCGGCTAACGTGGCTCGTAGCGCCTCGGCCGCCGCTTCCAGGCTGTAGTCGGTGGCCGCATGCGTGGGGTCGTAGCCGGGCAGAGCCGGCGTGAGCACCTGGTAGTCGGCAAAATGGTCGCCAATAAAGGCCGACCAGATGGCGGGGCTTTCCAGGTAACCGTGTAGGAAGATAACGGCGGACAAGGGGGTGGTAGCCATAGACCCGGCAGTACGCCGAAAGACTGCCCCCCGTTGAAGCAGCGGTAGGAAAGCTGGCTTGTATTGCCCGGGAACGGCCGCGCGTACCAACGACCTGTTTTCTGCTTCCTGGGCACACCGCCAGGCCAGACATACGAAGCCGTAGCCTCTGCCGGCGCTGGGGTGGGGTGGCGTGCCAGGCAGCACATGGACTGCTCCTCCCCCGAACGTAAGCCTGTTATACCCGGCCTCGTAGGCCACCACTGGGCTTGCGCCCCTGGCTCGAGCTGGCTGGTTTGCGGAAAAATCCCTTGCTTTGCTTCCCGCTGCCTGTTGCCCGTCTCGCGGGCTGTTGCTTCTGTCCTGGGTCTGCTCCCGCCCCTTCCACCCGCCCTTCATTGCCTTTCGGATGATTCCACTCGCTACACCGAAACTGTATTTTGAAAACCCCGTGGGCCGTGTGCTCGAACACCCCGACGGCTACGTGATTTTCCAGTACCAGCCGGGCAAGCGCAAACTCGCCGAGCTGCAGGCCCTGCTCACCCACACCCGCAACCTGCTTGTGCGCAACCGGTGGCACCGCCTGCTCGGCGACCAGCGCCTGATGGCCCCCTTCACCGAGGAAGAGAGTGCCTGGATCGTGGACTACTGGCTCGACCATTCCCGGCAAGGACCGCAAGGGCTCTACGGGGCCGTCCTGTTGGCCAACGATGTGTTCGCCCGCCTCTCCAACGATCAGGTCATGCACGAAGCGAAAACGGCAGCCCTGACCTACCGCGTCTTCGACCGCGAAGAAACGGCCGTGGCCTGGCTGCGGCAGCTGGCCTAGCGGCCGCGTTATCCGTTAGCGCAGCCGCGTGCTCAGCCAGTGCATGGCCTGCCCCTCGTCGTCAAACAAGCGAATGTCGTAGGGCCGCGCGGGGTCCGTGCTGTAGGCCACGTGTTTCTGGTGCTCCGGGTCAGTGCGGTATAGCTCCGTCAAGGACGGCGAGCTAAGCACCGCCATCCGCAGCCGGTGGGGGCTCAACCGCGCCACCGCCCCCGGGTAAAATACGTGACTCACCCAGGCACTCAGCGCGGCCGGGGCTGCCTCCCGGCGGCGTACGTCTAGCAGCCAGTCGGTGCAACGGCTCGCCTCGGCCGCGTCCAGCATCTGAGCGTAGTCCGCTTGCACCACCTCCACCGCCGCATGGGTGTGCCACCGCACGACCAGCACGTTCAGGTCCGGACGAAAGGTAATCGTGCGCGTAGGCAGGCTGAGGGGAGAGTACATAGCAGTAAAAGTACGCGGGCCGGGAATTGAAGGCCAACCTTTTTCAGCGTCTCCGCGGGGACGTCTACCGACCTAGCAGTCGCCTTGGTCGATTTATGCGCCCCTTTTCCATTAGCGCGCCGGTACCAGCCCCAGGGGCGGCGGTGACCTTGTATGGGGCGTTCGCGTACACAGGCTCCACCCCCGCCCACCCCCATGTTGCCGTCCTCAGAGTCGGCGCTGCTCGAGCGCCTCTACGCCCGCGATCCCTCCGCCATGGTCGACTTCTACGACCGCTATGGCGCGGCGATGTACGGCCTGCTGCGGCGCCTGCTGCGCGACGATGCTCTAGCCGAAGACCTACTGCAGGAAGCGTTGGTCAAGATCTGGCAGCAGTTCCCGACTTACCAGGCGGCCAAAGGTAGCCTATTCACCTGGGCCCTGACGCTATGCCGCAACCTGGCCCTGGATCAGCTGCGCAGCCGCCGCGCCCACCAGGCCCGCCAGACCCAGTCCCTGGAGGGCAGCCCCGCCCTGGCCCACGCCAGCGCCGGTTTTCAACCCGAGCATGTCGGGGTGCGAGAACTGGTCGCCCAACTGCCGCCGGCCCAGCGCCAGTTGCTCGAGCTGCTCTACGTCGAGGGTTACACCGTGCGCGAGGCGGCGCAGGAACTGGAACTACCTTTGGGCACGGTCCGGACTCGCACCCGCGCGGCCCTGCGCAGCTTGCGCCACGCGGCTGGCCAAGGGGGCTAACGGGTATGCCGTGGTCGGCAGCATCACCAGCCGTAAGTGGAAGATAGGCAGCCGGATGGGTAAGCGCGTGGGTCCGTTGAAAGGGGTGGACCTGAGTTCTAGGAGGAGCTGCTGGAGCGACGGACCCAGCGCATCTGCTGGCGGCAAACCCAACAGGCGGTCATAGCTCCTATCTTGCCGTCCCTAGTGCCGGCGTTTGAGCGCCCGTACACCAGTCTTTATTCTCCCCACCTTCCGCTCTTCTTATGCCCTCTCCTTCTTTCTACCCCGCCACCCTGCTGCTGCACGGCGGCTCGGGCCGGCTGCATCCCCCCGGCACGCCCTTTCCCCAGCAGGCCGCCTACACCCGCACCCTAAGCGAGGCCGCCCACGCGGGGTATGCCGTACTTACTAGTGGCGGCACGAGCCTGGACGCGGTCGAAACCAGCCTGCAGCTGCTCGAGGACTCGCCCTTGTTTAACGCGGGCCGGGGCTCAGTGTTCTCCCGGGCCGGGGTGAACGAGATGGACGCGGCCCTGATGGACGGCGCGACGCTGCGGGCCGGGGCCGTGGCAGGGGTGCGCACGGTGAAAAACCCCATCACGGCCGCCCGCGCCGTGCTCGAGCGCTCGCCCTACGTGCTACTCACGGGGGCCGGGGCCGACGAGTTCGCCGCCCATATGGGGCTGGAAACGGCCCCTGCGGCTTGGTTTCGCACCGAGGAGCGCTGGCAGCAGTGGCAGGCGCTGCAAGGGGGCGCTGCTCCCGGTTCGACGCGCTGGGACGTTGACCTCCCCGCCACGAAGTATGGGACCGTAGGGGCCGTCGCCCTCGACCAGGCCGGCCACCTGGCGGCCGGCACCTCCACCGGGGGCATGCTCAATAAGGCCTACGGTCGGGTTGGGGATTCTCCCCTGATTGGGGCGGGCACCTATGCCAACCACGGCTGCGCCGTGTCCGGCACGGGCCACGGGGAGTACTTCATCCGCCACGCGGTCGCCCACGATATTGCCGCCATAGTGGAGTATACAGGCTTAGGCGTGCAGGAAGCGGCGCAGCAAGTCATCGACAAAGTAGCCCGGGCGGGGGGGCGAGGGGGCGTTATTGCCCTCGACTGGCAGGGGCACGCAGCGATGCCCCACAGCACGGAGGGGCTGTTTTGGGCCTTGGTCAGCGCCGATGGCCGGGCCGAAACCAACGTCTGCCATATGATCATTGAATAACGGGGTCGGCTGGGCCCACGAAGCTTTCCGGTGGTCAAGCCTGACTGCAAAGTGGGTAAAACCAGGCCGTTACTTGCGCCAGCCAAGGATAACACACAGTGCGGGCAAGCACGCCGGTAGCTACGGCCCGGCCTCCGGCGCCACCTTATCCAAGGCGGGGGTGAGTTGCTCGGCTTTGATAAGCCCGGGCCAGCGCCCGCGCACCTGTAAGTGCTCATCCAGGAGCACGAGGGTGGGATAGGCTATCTGTCCGCGCTCGTCGCGGGCCAGGGCCAGGGCCAGCGCATGCACCCCGCGGCCGGGACCCGTGGGCTGAAACGTGAACGTGTGCCCCAGCAACCGGACCGGCTCGGGGCTTTCCGCGTTCAGGGCCACGGCGTAAAAACGGGCATTCAAGCGGTCGGCTACGCGTTGATCCTGGAAGGTCGTCAGCTCCTGCAACTTGCAGTAGCGGCATGAGGGCGTGTAGATGTTTACGAGCACGGGCCGGGGCCGTACCCGCAGGCTATCGGCCAGGTCTTGGGGCGCGAGCCAGCGGATAACCCCAGGCTTTGGCGGGTGGCTGCTGCCTAACGTTAGCAGCAGCGACAATAGAAGGAAAGCCCGGAAGGGAAGCAACATAACCCGAGGTTCTGTCCGTCAACACACGGGGGAGCGGTAGCCGGCGATAGCTTCCTTACCGCTTAGAGGTAAATAAGTTTAGATTAGCCTAAATATTATTTACAAATAGCCTAAACCTCTTTCATTATGCTTTTCACCCGGTGGTAGTAATTATCTTCGAATGACTACCTGGTCAAAGGCTATGCGGGTTCCAGTCTTCACTCCGGGCACCCTAGCTGCCGCGTCCCCCAGCCATTTCCAGCCTAGGGCTGGAGGCCAGCTTACCGGTTCATCTGCTTGATACCCCGTCCTTCGGACCCTGCTTCGCGTACTAGTTGGAGCCGTACCGGGGTGACCGTTTGCCTGGTATAACAACCGTTATAACAAAAAGCATAGCATATGACACAGGTAACCAGTGTAGAGCGCGCGGCCGCGCCGTGGGAGCGGGTGAGCGACGGGGTGGACAAGCAGGTCTTACGGGCCGAGGGGGGCGACTCGCGGGTACTCTTGCGCCTCGCCGCCGGGCAGGGCTACCCCGTGCATGCGCATGCCGTGCCCGATGAAGTGTTCGTGGTAGAGGGCACGTACGTGGACCCAGGAGTAGCGTAGGAACGCGTGTTTGGGCCAGGCTCCTATCTGTATTATCCGGCCGGCACCGAGCATCAAGCCACCAGCCCCACGGGCTGCACGATTCTGGTCTGGAGCACCAAGCCCCTGGTACCCGAGGCGGGCTAGCCGGTTAGGCCGCCAACGGAAGCGAGGAAGAAGCGTAGGGTAAACAGGCTCCGTTCTTTATGCAGGAGTTATTTACTAAGAGCTCCCCGCTTACTCCTCTTTTCCCTGCTTTCCCGCCATGATGCCCAAACTGCTGTTTTTCCTCGCTCTAACCTTGCTCCCGGCTGCTCCGGCCCCACCCCTGACGGGTCCTCAACTGGTGCAGCAGTCCATTGCCTACCACGACCCGCAAGGAAAATGGCCTACGTTGCGCACGCGGCTGTTTTTCCAGTCGACTTCGGCCGCGGGCCAAGCCAGCACCTTTGAAGTGGAGCTGGACAATGCCACCGGCTATTTCTGCCACATCAGCCACCCCGGGGGGCGCGAAGTCGTCAAGGGCGTGGTCAACGGGCAAGAGGTCCTACTGCTCGATGGCCAACCCCACTTCACCGCGGCCGAGCAAAAACAGTATCGGCTGGTGGCCGGGGCGGTGCAGGCTGCGCGCAACTTCTACACCTATCTCTACGGCCTGCCCATGAAGCTGCGTGACGCCGGCACGCGGGTGGCCGCCGAAGCCCCCCAGCAATCGCTACGCGGCAAGACCTACCCCACCGTACAGGTCAGCTACGACCCGGCCGTGGGCCAGGACACCTGGTCCTTCTACCTGGACCCGCGCACCTCTGCGCTGCGGGCCTACCGCTTTTCCCACAATAAAGAGCCCAACGACGGCGAATACGTGCTGCTCGACCAAGAGCTGACCGTGAAGGGGGTCAAGCTACCGAAAACGCGCAAGTGGTACCTGAATAAGGACGACTCCTTCTTGGCCACGGACTTGCTGCTCAAAGCCGAGCCCTTGACCAGCCGCCGACTACCGACGCCCGGGCCGGTTGGGGCAACCAAAAACTAGGAGACCGCCAGAGGCCCGCTCACGTGGTGGCCCTGCGTCAACGCCCACACCGCCAGCGCTCCCGGTAGGCGCATTCGCCGGGAGCGCCGCTCTTGTTCGGACGTAGCTACGGCCTAACCGGTGGTTAGTTGCCGCAGCACTTGCGCGGCCGCATAGCGTCCCGATTCCACCGCCCCGTCGAGTCGTCCCCACTCGCTGACGGACGTTTCGGCTCCGGCCCAGTGCAGCCGGCCCGCCCAGGCCGGCTGCCGCAGCAGCGCGGGGCCCTGCAGGGGCACCGACCGGGGGGGCTGCTCGTCGCCCGGCCCGCTGGTAAGCGGATCCCGGGCCCAGTCCCACTCGTGGTAAGCCAGCGGGGCGGCGGCCGGGGCCCCGAAGAGGAGCTCGAGTTGGGCGAGCACCGCTGCGCGCCGCGCCGCGAGGGGGGCAGCGCGCAGCGGATGGGGCGCGGCAAAGAAGCCGAACAGCGCGCCGGGAGCCCCACCTGCAGGCGAGGCATCGTGCACTTCCGTCAGCGGGCCGGTCTGGCTGACGGCAAACCCCGACCAGCCCTGCGCCCGCCAGAAGGGCTGCTCGTACACCACCACGCTTTTCATGGCGTGGCTCATCCAGGTCGGCACTTCCCGCAACGTCTGCTGCAGGGCCGCGGGCAGGGAGGGCGTAAAGGAAATGCACTGCGCCACCAGCCGCGGAGGCAGCGCCAGGACCACGGCCGCGGCGGGGTATGTGTGCGTGGCCACGCCCTGCTCCACCTGAACGGCTACTCCTTGGCCGGGAACCAGCAGCCGAAGCTGCGTAACGCGGGTGTTCAGTTGCAAACATTCCGCCGGCAGCCGCCCCGCCAGGGTGCGGCAGAGCACCGCTGCCCCGCCCGCGAAGCGCCGATAGCCCGCCGAGCCGGCCGGCTGAGCCAGCCGGTGCACGCCCTGCCGGGTCTGGTAGGCCGTGGCCCCGGCACTGGGCTGCCTAAACGAGGGGATACCCAGCTCGCCCAGCAGCTGTAGCAGGTACGGATGGTGGGCCCAGCCCCAGGTGGCGCCTAGGTCGAGTAGGTCATTCTCTCCCTTCGCCGGCAAGGCTGGAACAGCCCAGGTCCGTCCGCCAACCCGGTCCCGGGCCTCTAGGATCCGAACCGGCATGCCGGCGGCCAGCAGAACATGGGCCGCGGTCAGGCCAGCGAGCCCGGCCCCCACGATGAGCACGGGCTGGGGGGCGGCAGCGGGAAACGGAAGAGTAGAGGTCATACGCAGCAAAAAGCCGGGTCGAAGGTACGGCTTCCCGGTGGACCCGCCCACGTCGCGCCGCGCAGGGCCTGGCCTCCTGGCAAGGGGAGTCTAAGGACCCGACAGGAGAGGGTCAGGTCCTGAAAAGTTGGTTAGCATAAGGGCCGTGGCTGTTGCAAAACGCCCAACGGTGCAGGTCTTACGTCGCCTCAGCGACGAGAAGAGGTTAGCAAGCCCCAAGGGAGGTCCCTGGTTGACAGCGGATGAAGCCTGAATAGCCGGTTGGCAGCCTACAGCCAGACTTTTGCAACAGCCACGGCCCTTCTTGGACAGCAATAAGTCTGCAAGGAGCACCTTATCCACACCAGTCAGTAGCTGTCAACCCTAGCTTGCCGCCACTCCCCTCTTTTATACAAGCCAAAGGTTAAGCGCTACTAGCTCGCGCCGCCGCGCCGTGAAGCAAGGGATGAAACCCAGACTAGGCAAAGTCATACTTAATATTATTAAATCATTTCTTTATATTGTTCTAGTATTACATCTTTTGTTTCGGTTCCTTCCCAGCCTATCGGTTGGCTGGGCTAACGTCCTGGCTCGTGATGAACCCCCCTGCTCTTCTGCACGCTTCCGCGCTTCGACGGAAGCATTTGCTCGGTTGGACTGGGCTGCTGCTCCTGCTGCTGCTGGCCGCTTCCCCAGTCCGGGCGCAAGCGCCGCCGTGGGCCACGGCGGTGGCCCTCAGCCTAGCCCCCACCCCGAACGGCTTCTCCCAGGTCCAGGCCCTAGCGCTCGACGAAAGTGGGAACGTGTATTTGGCCGGCTCGTTCGCGGGCACGATTATGGTGGGAGCGACGACGTTGACCAGTGCGGGCGAGGAGGATGTGTTGGTGGCGAAGTGGAACAGCGCGACGAGTAGCTTTAGCTGGGTCCAGCGCGCGGGGGGGGAGTACGGGGACAGGGCGATGGCCCTGGCCGTGCGGGGGGCGGAGGTGTATGTCACCGGCTACTTTGGCTTTTTGGACTTTCCGGTCGGGACGTCGACTGCCCGCTTTGGTCCTGTTGCGCTGACGAGCGCCGGCGGCGGGGACATTTTTGTGGCCAAACTCACGGAGGCGGGCAACAGCAGTAGCTTTACCTGGGCCGAGCAAGCGGGCGGGCCGACCGATGATTGGGCGCTGGCGCTGGCCCTGGGCGAGTCCGCGGTGTATGTCACTGGCAGCTTCGAGGGGTCGACCGCCCGCTTTGGGAGTAGCAGCCTGAGTAGTGCCGGCGCCTCCGATGTGTTCGTCACTAAGCTAACGGATAGTGGGCCCAGTGGCCGCGTTGCCTGGGTGCAGCAAGTCGGCGGGCCGGGAAGCGATATTGCGCAGGCGCTGGCTGTCCGCGGATCCACCGTGTATATCGGGGGTGGGTTTACGAGCACGCCGGCCCGCTTTGGTACTAGCAGTCTGAGCAGTGCCGGCTTCTCCGACGTATTCGTCACTAAGCTCACGGATGAGGGACCTAGTGGCCGCTTTATGTGGGTGCAGCAAGCCGGGGGGGAGTCGTTTGATGCAAGCACCGCTTTGGCCGTGCAGGGGGGCACGGTGTATGTGGCGGGCGTGATCGGTGGCCCGGCCGATTTTGGTCCCATCCCCCTGCTTAGCCCGCCGAATACGGGCACCGGCTTCCTGGCCACGCTCCCCGATGGCCTTCCGCTGGCTACGGCCGACGCCGACCCAGGGGCCGAGGCCCTGAGCCTGTACCCCAATCCGGCCCAGGGAAGTACGACCGTGCGGTTGCCCCCGAGCCGAAGCCCCACCACGCTCACCCTGCTGGATGCGCGGGGCCGGGTCGTGTGGACCCGTACGGTGGCCCCCTCCGCGAAAGCCCACGCCACTGGGCTAGACCTGCATAGCCTCGCGCCCGGCATCTACGCCGTGCAGATTCAGACAACGGGCATCCGCGCCGTGCGCCGCCTAGCCCGGCACTAAGCCCGGGTTGTCGGTCGCCCGGGCCTCCTCACGCAAGCCCCCGGCACGCCTCCGACAGAAACAGCCCAGCACCTGCCCGGGTCCGTTTTTACGGGCGCCTTATTGCTGGCAGTTCCTCTTTCAACCGAACCGCACAAACCCTAGGAAGCTCCACAGCTTAGCTACACCTTGCTCCCTGGCCTGTCCGGATACTTCTTCCGGCAGCATCTTCTGACTGCCTACTTTCCATTCACTTACCCCCACGTTAACCCATTCCTACGATGAAACGCTTAGTACACGCTCTGTTCTTCTTGGCCAGCAGTCTGCTGCTTCCTTCCTGTGACCTTTTGGAAGACTACGGGCTCCAGCCCAAGCCGCGGCTCACCGTGTACCGGGGCCCCTCGGTGAAGGTCGGCAACGGACAAGCCACGGCCTGGATCTCCGTCAACGCCCGGCAGGAACCAATTGAACTAGGGTTAGAACTCACCAATGAGGCCCTATACAACTTGCCCCCGACCAACTTTGGCGTGGATGAAATACCCCTGCCGGAGCAGGCCAAAGCGCTTACCCCCTTCGACCATATTCAGCTGGGGTGGTCGGCCCAAGGCCATCCGGTGCAGGGTCCGAATGGTCCGATTCCATTTGGTCCGCACTATGATACGCGCTTTTACATGACCTCGCGGGCCGAACGGCAGGCCATCCCAGCCGGCGCGGATCCCACTGCCCGGTTTAACGTGCTGCCCCCCGCCGGCTATCTGCCCGCCCCGTATCGCGCTGTCTTAGGGGACCTACCGGGGTTAGGCCGGCACTGGGGCGATGCACAGGCGTTCGCGGGCATGACTCATACCATGGTGTTAGGGACGTATAACGGCCAGTATACGTTTATGGTCCCCAACGTGCTCCTCGAGGAGCTGCGCAGCGGCAACCGCACCTCTACCCCGTTTGCGCAGCCTCTCTACTTTCAGGAGACCAACACGTATTATCCCACCACGTATAATATCTATGCCACGGGGACAGCGCCCCAAACCCACCATATCACGTTGAGCGGGTTTGTCCGCCGCTGACCGCGGGGTTCTTCTGGCCGGAATTATCCGAAGGAAGGGAGCAGTTCCCTCTCTGTTAATGCTCCTTCCCCTTCCGCCAGTAACGGTAACGCACACGCTTCCGCTTCTTCCGCAGCGGCTGGGCCGGTAGGCTGGTTGCGCGCGCCGGAAAGGGCACTAGCGCTGGCGTAGCGAGCCGAAAGGTAGCCCCCAGAAAAGGAGGCCCAGTACAACTGAACCTCCTTGCTATCCCAGGCTGCTGATTAGGGCAACCGGTAGTAACGTGGTATCACCACACGCGCAGTCGTTACTGTGCCCGCCGCCAGCCGACGACAGAAGAACTCGCCCTTAGGCAGGTCCGCGCGCGACAGCTCTACCTCTTTCTCTTGCTCGGCGTCCGTCGCTTAGTCGAAGCGGGGCGTGACCAGGCGGCCGGCATAGGTATAGCGGTGCAGGTGGGTACGCCCCGCCGACAAGGAGGCCTTTCCTCAACACCGAGCTAGGCGATGTTGTAGGCACGGCTAAACAGGATTTTAGGGGCAGTAGGGAAGCTCCAAACGCTCCACCTTCGTCTTGTTTTCGTCGCTAAACATAAGAGTAGTGGCTGTTGCAAAAGTCTGGCAGTAGCTGCAAACAGATCAGTGAGTCCCCTCGGCAGCCAACAAGGAACGCTCCTTCAGTCTTTTTTGCCGCTAGTTGTCGCCAAAGCAACCTCATGGATTCCCTGTTGGGTGTTTTGCAACAGTCACAGTAGTTATACCCGCCGTCTGGGAAAAGTGGTAGATTTAGATCGCCCAATGGGAGTATTAGAAAATATGGTTTATTACCCATGCAGCCTGTAGTTCCCCTCGCTCAACGCTTGTGGAGTCCGTGGAGTTTGCTGCTGCTTGTGAGTGCGTTTATGGCCGTGATGATGAGTTTGGTCCAACACAATAGTTATCACGCACGACAAGTAGCGCAGGCAGGTCAGACCGTATCCGTTGACGTGGTAAGTAGAAATATGGGGTATAGCAATAAGAGCAAACGCTATTATATCCACTTTTGCTACCATGGCCAAGCGCACTCTATTCTCGTTACTCGGTCCTACTGGCAGCAAGTGAGCGGGCGCCGTGCTATCCCGCTGTTTCACTCTGCCGCTTATCCTGACCTCTTCGTCGCGCCCGGATCCTTTGATCTGCAGTCAGGAGAGTGGACGTCAGGGTTTCTCCTTATCGGCTTATTCCTCTCTGCGGGTGCCTATAGTGGGTGGAAGCTGGTCAACAATGAGTTGTAAACCGCTTTACTCCTCACCATAAGGACCGATAAGCCCTTCTTATCAGTCCTTATCGCGGGTAGTTGATCAGGGCTTACGCATCAAACCTAGCGAAGTGCCTTTGCGGCGCTAGTGCCGTTTTACCATCAGCTATAGCATTCAGGTTTTCGAACTCAGTATGCTCTCACAAGCTAGAAAAGAAGTCTAGAATTTTTGATGCGTACGCCCTGGTCCATACACGGGGATAAGCCAGTATTGGTGCAGCAGGTGATACCCTACGCTGCACCGGTTGGGATCAACAATTGGATTGGCCAGCAGGTGGTCGAAGTCTATCAGGATCCCTGCCAGCAGCAACCAGGTGGCTCGCTTGAATATTGACTGATAGAACAACCACGCAATAGCCAATGGAACAACCACAGGCAGCACCATATGTAACAGGAAAGCGCCGCTCATGCCAGTACTTTTGCCTATCTAGGAAATGAACTCTAACTGTTTGCCCTTGCCACCATACTTATTAGAAGTTCGTGCTTACTGGCAAGGAAACTTGGACTTTCTCCCAAGAAATGGTGATTGCTCCTTCTTCGGTAGTAGTAGCATGTATCTCGTACTTAAGTCTTTCCTGGTGTTGATCAAGCGTTTTCGGCTTTACCTTTACCCGCAGAACGTCTTTTTTCTGATCATAGTCATCTGCCAGGTGTTGCTCATAATCTTTGTTCAGGATGATGGTCCACTCTTCTCTCCCCGGTATAGTGAATAAGGCATAAGTACCTGCTGCCACTTCCTTTCCGTCAATTTTTACTGCCTTATCAAACTTGACAGCAGTTGCTTTGTGTGCCCCGGTCACCCATACTTGGTCAAATGCTACTAGTCCGCCCCAGATTGTCCGATCTTTCACACCCGGTGAGTGATAGTTAATTTGCACGTTGGCCTTGCCTATCTTTCCGGTGGTTTCTGACGGAATACTTTTCTTGATGGTATCTGGCTGAGATTCCGTAGAGGCAGAGATTTGTTCCTTATCATCTGATTTTGTAGTCAGCTTGGCCTGGGTTTCATCTCTGTGTTGGCTGGGATTGTTACAGCTTACAGCTGCTACAACGGCCAAAGCACCTGCCAATAGGGTTAAATATGTTGTCTTCATTATTTGTTGATGGTTACCAAAATATTCTCCAGGTGAATGTCTGAAAGTTTTTTAAGGCTCTCGGTTAGAAAAGCTTTGTCCAAGTGTTCCAGCGAAGCGGTGTCAGACAGGGGTTCAAAATTT
>NZ_BMFN01000004.1:0-215412 GCF_014638675.1 Hymenobacter qilianensis | reverse complement strand
GCCCCCCAGCGTCCCCATACCGGATGCGGGGGGCTGCCCTCGTTTATAGCCCCCCACACCTCGAGATGCTAGCACCTGAGTGCTAGCTAGATTTAACCCTATTATAATAATATAAGTAACATATTAGAATACGGATTTGATGATTGATGATCTTTTGTAAAATGCATTTTTGACAATGGCGCTACTATTTCCGTGGTTTTTATTGGGCCTATTTGCTGTATCAATTCCTATCGCTATTCACTTTTTTGAGTTACGTAAACCGCAACTCGTTCACTTTACTAATGTCGGATTCATTAGAGAAGTGAAGTTGGTTACGGCGCGCCAAAGGAAGTTAAAGCATTTACTTGTTTTGTTAGCACGGATTGGGTTCGTTCTATTTCTAGTATTAATGTTTTGTCAACCGTTTATACCTGCTGCAAAGAATGATGTAAAACAAGGTGAGTTCGTCTCAATGATTATTGACACATCACCAAGTATGCAAGCTCAAGGTAATGATCAATCTTTGTTAGATAAAGCTGTAGAAGAGGCTAACGGTCTCGTGAATATATATCCAGCAACAACGCAGTTTAAGCTTTCTCCAGCAGCTAATTCCTTAAATAAATCCGCTTTCCAAGCTGCTACAGAACAGCTTACCGTATCAGGACAAGCTGCAGGGTTAAGCGCATTGATAGCTAAAGGAAAGGGGCAAATCAGCAGAGATGAGAATGGACAAACTTTCATTTTTTCTGATTTTCAAAAGAATGATTTTTCTCCGAAGTCTTTAGCTCAGATTGACTCTGCGGAAAGTGTATTTTTGGTGCCCATAACTCAGAATGTAGCCACTCAAAATGTCTATGTTGATAGTGTATTGCTAGATGATGCCTTCGTGCGGCGTGGAACTGATATCCTACTGCGGATTCGATTGCGCAATGGTGGACAAGAATCAGTGGATAACTGTCAGGTAAAATTATTTATTGGCGATAAACAGGCGGCAGTATACCGTGCGTCCATTGGAACGGGAAGTTCGACAACAACTTCAGTAAGAGTTCGCATTGATAACAATGAGCTGCAACGCTGTAGGGTGGAAATTGAGGATTTCCCCGTAACCTTTGATAATACTTATTATTTTACGCTGCAGCCTTCACCTCAAATACGCATTGTTGATTTGGCTGCAGGCGAACCAGCTACGCAGCGTTTGTATGCAAACGAGTCCCTATTCTCCTATAGCAAAAGCACTCCAAAGGCTATAAGCTATTCCAAAATAGAAGGTGCTAACCTTGTTTTGGTGCAGCAACCACGTGTGGATGCCGGCTTGCGCGAAAGTATAAAGAGGTTGGTTGATAAGGGCGGGTCGGTAGTTATTGTGCCACCCGCAATTACCGCAGGTCGTACGTCTTACACTCAGTTATTTAAGGATTTGGGAATAGGCTCAGTACAGTGGGAGCCAGCGCCTAATGGCGCGCCAAACTTAAGGGATGTAGCTACTCCAAGCCCACAAAACCCTTTCTTCAAAGACGTATTCGCAGCCCGTAATCGGCAGGCAGTGATGCCAAAAGTCTCGCCCGTATTACGATGGTCAAGATCGGAGACAGACATTTTGCGTCTACAAGATGGCGATGGCTACTTAGCCAGCTTCAACAGCGGACGTGGTACTGTGTTTTTATTCTCTGCGCCTTTCGAGACTGAGTATTCAGACTTTACTAATCATGCTCTATTTGTGCCGGTTATGTATCGTTTGGCAATGGAAAGCTTCCGCAATGATCAAGATCCAGCTTATCGCTTGAATCAAAAGACGGTAGTAGTGGCAGTGCCAGAGGCGACGGACAATACTGAACAGGTATTTAAGCTGACAAAAGACAGCTTGACCTTCATTCCGGTGCAGCGACTACAGGCTGGAGAGCTACGTTTTGATGTTCCGCCCGGAATGCAGATTCCTGGCTTTTATCAACTCATTCGTAATGGTCGTACTGTTAAAACTTTAGCATTCAACGTTGACAAGAAAGAATCAAATTTGGCGCGTTACTCAGCGGAAGAACTACGTACCTTGATTGGCAAAGATTATCCGAATATTCAGGTTTACGATGCGTCTGGGGGGCAAACTGTGGCAGCGCAATATAGTGCCGAGCGTATAGGCACACCGCTATGGCAGTATTGCCTATGGGCTGCTCTGGCCTGTTTATTAGCTGAAGTATTGTTGCTTCGTTTTATGACGAGGCGTAAAACAGTGGAACCAATGGCTGTGGCTGCCTAAGAGCCATCTTAGGCGCCCGTCTATTATCTTGCTGCATCACCTTTCAAATCCCGTGAACCCAGCCACAGAATCTAAGCGACTTATTGTACGTCATGCTCTCCGCTACGGAGTTGGGGCTGGAATCATCTGTATTATTTGGGTAATTGTTCTCTACCTGACCGATAATAACCCCTATGGACCAAAGCGACTGCTGAGTGTTTTTGTCCCGCCATTAGCTGCCTTATTATGTCAATGGGTAGTCCGGCGCTCCTTTTTACCTGACGGGCCGGGCTTCCGACGTGTATTGATGGCCGGGATTCTGACGACAGTGTTGGCTGCTGTCACATCGGCGACTGGCGTATATGGATTCGCTCGAGCTACCGGACAAGCACCAATTGATCGGCATTTATCAGAGATGAAAGCTCTTCTGGAGGCTAGTAAGGACGAATTTATAAAGCAGGCAGGAGGCCAAGAACAATACGAGCGTGCCCAGCAAAGCCTCGCTCATACGCCGCAGGCGTTGGCATCTGATGATTTTGAGAAGAAATTACTGTTTGGATTGATCTTAAGCTTTCCTGGAGCCGTTTTTTTTAGAAAATAACTACGTTCTTGTTGCTAGTTGTTCTTCTTACTCTCATTCTTCTAACTCCATGGAAAATACTTCTACTCCGGTTTCCACAACCTCTGTTGGCTTGCGCTACGGGCTGCTGACGGGTATTGTATCCATTATTTATTCCTTTATTCTGCTGGCAGCTAATCTGGAGCAGAACACTGCGCTTTCCCTTTTAGGGATTGTCATCTTGATTGGTGGTATTTTCTTAGCGCACAAAAATTATAAGGAGAATAATGGCGGCTTTATGTCTTATGGCCAGGGCCTTGGAATTGGAGTCATATTGAGCTTGGTCTCTGGTCTTCTGGGGGGCATTTTTCGCTATGTTTACATGGAGTTTATTGATCCGTCAGCAGCCCAGCGCGCGATTGAGCAAACGCGTGCCAAGATGGAAGAAGCGGGTAATATGAGCGACGCTCAGATTGATCAGGCTATCCAGATGTCGCAGCGTTTCGCTACTGGCCCAATTGGCATTGCAGTGGCCATCCTTGGATCAGCTTTAATAGGCTTTCTGCTTACACTTATTATAGCTGCTATCACGAAACATAATCGTCCTGAATTTGAGTAAGCGTTTGCCGCAGCATTTTCCTGTTGAAATATCAGTCGTAATCCCGCTGCTCAACGAAGCAGAATCATTACCAGAGCTAACACGTTGGATTCATCGGGTATTGGCTCAGCATGGGCTCACGTATGAAGTCATTTTGATAGATGACGGCAGCACAGATGACTCGTGGGAGGTAATTGAGGAGTTGGCGCAAGCTGATACCCATTTGCGCGGCATCCGCTTCAATCGTAATTATGGTAAGTCGGCGGCTCTCAACGTAGGCTTTCGGGCGGCGGTTGGCCGCGTGGTGTGCACCATGGATGCCGACTTGCAGGATTCGCCGGAGGAGCTGCCCGAGCTCTACCGCATGATTACGGAAGATCACTATGACCTGGTGAGCGGCTGGAAGAAGAAGCGTTTCGACCCACTGAGTAAGACCATTCCAACCAAGCTTTTTAACGGCGTTACGCGCTGGATATCAGGCATTCAACTGCACGATTTCAACTGCGGACTCAAAGCCTATGACCAGCGCGTGGTGAAAGGCATTGAGGTGTACGGGGAGATGCATCGGTACATCCCGGTTATTGCCAAGTGGAACGGCTTTGCCCGCATTGGGGAGAAGCCGGTACAGCATCAGGAGCGCAAGTACGGCGTTACGAAGTTTGGCCTGGAGCGCTTCGTCTACGGCTTTCTGGACTTGCTAAGCATCACCTTCGTGAGTCGGTTTCGGCGTCGGCCCATGCACTTCTTTGGTACGATGGGCACCTTATCATTTCTGCTCGGAATGATCATCACTTTATGGCTTGGGGGGCAAAAAGTGTATTTGGCGCTGAACAACTTAAAAGCCCGCGACGTAACAGCCCAGCCGTTGTTCTTTCTGGCCTTGGTAGCGGTAATAGTAGGAGTTCAGTTGTTTTTAGCGGGTTTTTTAGCCGAGATGATTTCTTTGAGCGGAGCCCGCCGAAACGACTACTTAGTACGCGAGAAACTGAATATTAAATAGCGCAGTAGCCCGTGGTTGGTAAGCGTCAGAACTTGCTGAGCACGGGCTACTTTTTTATCTATTCACGGCTAAGTTGAATCTATGCGCGTCGTCATTATCGGGCCTGCGTATCCGTTACGGGGTGGATTGGCTACCTACAACGAGCGACTGGCCCGGGCTTTCCGCGACGCTGGCGATGAGGTAAGGCTGGTGACGTTTAGCTTACAATATCCTAGCTTCCTGTTTCCGGGGCAGACTCAGTTTAGCACCGAAAAAGCCCCCCAGGACTTGCAGATTGAGGTTAGTATTAATTCAGTGAGTCCGGTATCGTGGTGGCGCGTGGGTAATCGGTTGCGCCGCGAGAAGCCAGATCTGGTTGTTTTTCGTTTCTGGTTGCCGTTTATGGGGCCGGCGCTGGGCACCATTGCCCGCCTTATTTCCCGCAACCGGCACACGCGGCTAGTTGCCATCACCGACAATGTGATTCCGCACGAAAAACGCCCCGGTGATCGGCCCCTGACGCGCTATTTCCTGTCGGCTTGCCACGGGTTTGTGACGATGTCGCGCTCCGTGCTGGCCGATCTGCGCCGCTTGCATTTCAACCAGCCCGCCCGTTATCAGCCGCATCCGCTTTACGATAATTTCGGCCCTTTAAAGCCAAAAGCGGAGGCACTGAAGGCTTTAAATCTGAGCGCGGATTTTCAGTACATTCTTTTTTTTGGCTTTATCCGAGCCTACAAAGGCCTTGATTTGTTGCTCGAAGCCTTTGCTGATGCGCGCCTTGCTGCCTTACCAGTTAAGCTTATTATAGCCGGCGAATTTTACGAGCCCGCCGTACCGTACGAGGCTCTTATTCAGCAATATAAATTAGCGGAACGCTTGGTGCGGGCCACCGACTTTATCCCCAATGAGCGCGTGGCCGACTACTTCTGCGCCGCCGACTTGGTGGTTCAGCCGTACAAAAACGCGACTCAGAGTGGCGTGTCACAGATTGCCTACCATTTTGAGCGCCCAATGCTGGTGACTGATGTAGGCGGCTTATCAGAACTGATACCCGACGGCGAGGTGGGCTACGTGACCAAAGCGCAGCCCAAAGCCATTGCCGACGCCTTGGTTGATTTTTACCAAAACCAGCGGGAGCAGCAGTTTACGGCAGGCGTGCAGGAGCAAAAAAAGCAATTCTCCTGGGGAGAGATGATTACAGCGCTGAAAGCCGTGGCAAACTAGAAGTCGGTAATGATGCCTGCACGGCCGCAAAAACCTTGCTGGGGGGCAAATCTTCCATGCAACTCGTGCCTAGCTTGCAAGTGCCACGGTAAAAGCAGACGCACTCCCGGTCGGGCTGCACGATCTGGCCGCGGCCGTACAGGTCGAATTCGTGGGGATTGAAGATGTTATTCATCAGCACCGTTGGCTTGCCCAGCGCAATGCTAATATGCATGGCCATCGTAACCTGGGTCACGACTAAGTCCATCTGCTGCATCAGGTTGATAAACTGCTCCAACGGAAACGTGCCCAGATATGCGGCCCCAGTAGCTAGGTGCAGGCGCTGGTTTCGCTCGTCCTCAGCGGCTCCTCCGAGCAGAACAGGCGTGTAGCCGGCTTGCTGAAGTTCGGTAATCAATGCAATCCAGTGCGAGTCAGACCATAAGCGCGTGGTCCAGCGGTCGCCGCAACCCGTATTGAGGCCGATGCGCGGACGACTCGTCGGCAAGTTGTCCCAGCGATACCCTTTATCGTCGTGATTTTCGAAAACGTACTCCTCGCCCCGAAATTCGTAGCCACACAGCTCAAAAATCTCCTGCACATACGGCTTCTGATTTTGTAAGCTCAGCTCATCGAATACACCCGTTAGAAACTTGTGATTGGCCAGCGAATTACCAGGCCAAGGCACACCGTTGGGGAGCAGCGTATAGCCGAACTTTTGAACTGCCCGAATGGTGTCGTGCAGGGCGCAGGCCTCTTTGTCTTTATCCAGATTGATCACAATCTCAAACTCGCGGGCTTGTAGATGCAACACAGCAGTCATGTCCAGCTTCAGAATCTCATCGACGGCGCTGGGGGGCAAAATAGCGGGCGTATGCGTGAGCCACGTGATTTTAGCAGCCGGGTATTCCTCGCGAAGCCGGCGCAGGAGCGGCGTCGTCCGAATTACGTCGCCGATAGCACCCAGCTTGATAATGAGAATCCTTTCCTGGGTAGGCGCATACACAGGGCAGCCAGCGCACTGGTAGCCCTGTTCTTTATTAGGCCGACAAGGCACATCGCCGCGGAAATGGCGGCAGTCAGGATGAACGAGGATGCCGTTGAGTTCGGGCATTGAAGACTGAAATTATCTTTTGTTGTTCTGCAATCTGGCGAATGGAGCTGTTACTCCAAGCATATTCATCACCAATCAACGACTATTAGATACCCACATAATTCATGGGCGAGATAGCACGCAATTCGACTTTCACTTCGTCGCTTACCGTCAATGTCTCGATGAACTCCCGAATTGTTTGCTCAGTAATGGGGCCGTGGGTGCGGGTGAGCGCCTTGAGCGCATTGTAAGGATCGGGGTAGTTTTCGCGGCGCAAAATGGTTTGGATGGCCTCCGCTACTACGGGCCAGTTGGCGTCAAGGTCGCGGCGCAGAGCTTCTTCATCGAGGGCCAGCTTGCTTAAGCCGCGTTGTAAGGAGTTCAGCGCCAACAGTGTGTGGCCAAGTGGCACGCCCAGGTTACGGAGTACCGTGGAGTCGGTGAGGTCGCGCTGGAGGCGGGAAATAGGCAGCTTGGCCGCTAAGTGCTCCAGCAAAGCATTCGCCACTCCCAGATTGCCCTCAGCATTTTCAAAGTCAATAGGATTGACCTTGTGTGGCATGGCTGAAGAGCCTACTTCTCCGGCCTTGATGGTCTGCCGGAAATATCCCAAAGAGATGTATTGCCACACGTCGCGGGCAAAGTCGATAAGAATGGTGTTCAGCCGCTTTAAGCCGTCGCAGGTAGCCGCTAAGTGGTCGTAATGCTCAATCTGGGTAGTTGGATGGCTACGATGCAAGCCTAAAGTGTTATTCACGAACTGGTTAGCGAACTGCTTCCAGTCTACTGTGGGGTAAGCCACATGATGCGCATTGAAGTTGCCAGTAGCTCCTCCAAACTTAGCACCGAATGGAACCTGGGCCAGTAGCGCCAACTGTGCTGTTAGCCGGGCGGCAAACACTTCGATTTCTTTGCCCAGCCGGGTGGGCGAAGCAGGCTGACCGTGGGTGCGCGCCAGCATCGGAATTGCCCCCCAGGTTTGGGAAAGTGTTTGCAAATGTTGTTGCAGGCCAGTGTATTGCGGCAAAATTACTTCCATCAGCGCCTCGCGCAAGCTGAGAGGAATAGCGGTATTGTTGATGTCCTGGGAGGTAAGGCCAAAGTGAATAAACTCCAGATAATCGCCTAACCCTAGTGAGGAGAACTGGTCGCGCAGGAAATATTCAACTGCTTTTACGTCGTGGTTCGTCACGCGCTCGTGAGCTTTTACGGCCTCGGCTTCCGTTACAGAAAACGTTTCATAAATGGCACGTAAAGGCTTAACAAGGGCAGAATCAACGCCGGATAATTGGGGCAATGGCAACTCGCAAAGCGCAATAAAGTACTCTACTTCCACCCGAACCCGGTATCTAATCAGCGCCAGCTCGGAGAAATAAGGTGCTAACGGAGCCGTCTGGCGGTGGTAGCGGCCATCGAGGGGGGAGAGAGCCGTGAGCGGTGAAAGGGTAGTATCAGGTGCAGACATGAGGCGCAGAAAAAGTCAGAAGGACCAAAGGTAGCGAATGCGCTCGCGCTACCATAAACGCCACATGCGGCTTTTCGCTACCTTTGTGGCTCGTGCGGCCGTGGGTTCGGCGCGAATTTCGCAGAGCCTGGTCGCGATATCCTCTCCCTGATTATTCGCGTGACTCCTGCTACTAAGAAAAAAATCGCCCTAGGCTTCGGCGTTCTCGTGCTGCTGTTGGCCGGCGCCGTTGGCATGTTCTTCCTGAAGCGCCAGCAACTTCTGGACTATGCTCTCGCCCAAGTCAAAACGCGGGTAGAGCGGAAGTATCCCGCGCAGCTTACCCTCGGGCCGGCGAAGTTTACCGACTTCAACACAGTGCGTATTGAGGGCGTTTCTTTCGTGCCTACGGGCAGAGACACGTTGTTGCGGGCCCATAGCATTAATGCTTCACTCAGCGCCCGCTCCTTATTCGCGGGTCGGCCGGTGTTTAGTAATCTGCAGATTGATAATGCTCGACTGACGGCACTCAAAACGGCTACTACCGATAATTTTTCTTTCCTCTACAAAACAAAAAAACGCAAGACCACCGTGGCCCGAGATACCACGCAAGGCACCAATTATGGTCTGCTGCTGAACCAGCTAATCGAGGCCGGGTTCGATAATATCCCCGCTGAGGCTGATTTTAAGAACTTTCTTGTTACGTATCGTAGCCCTGGGCATGCGGCAACTATTGCTATGCCCAGCCTCACCATTGAGGATGGCAATATCGCGGGCCAACTGACGGCGACTTTCGATTCCGTCGAGAATAAAGTAGGTATTCAGGGGCGCGTAGAACCCCGCGACTATGCGGTGCAGGCCAAGGTATACGGCTTGAATAAGCGGCCCGTAGTATTCCCTTATTTACAGCAGCGCTATAAGGCGCGCGTACAGTTTGATACGTTGCGCTTTAGCCTGACCGATAAGGAATTAGATGACAATGAGCTGACGCTGCGTGGTACAGCCGCTGCCAATAACTTCGCTGTTTATCAGGCCAAGCTTTCTGATCGGGATATTGTGGTGCGCAACGGAGGCATGGATTTCGTGGCTACGCTGGGCCAGGGGGCTTTTTCGCTGGATGAGGGCACAAAGGTTACGCTGAATAAGATGGTGTTTTACCCCGCCATCAGTTTGCGCAAGCTGCCCGTTCAGCAGCGTCGTATTGGTAAAAAGCTGAACGGACTGACCTCCCGCAAAGACTTGCTGGCCGGATTGCAGTTCAGCGCCGATATAAAGTCAACTGAGACGACGGCCAACGACTTTTTCGCTTCGCTGCCAGAAGGCATGTTTGAAACCCTGGAGGGTACGAAGGGGGAAGGCACGCTCACATACAGCCTCAAGGCAGCGCTGGACATGAATAAGCTCGATAGCCTGGAGTTTAATTCAACCCTGAAGAGCAAAAACTTTCGGATTACCCGCTGGGGTAATGAAGACCTAAGCAAGCTCAACCGCGCTTTTGCCTACACGGCATACAATGATAAAGGCGACTCCATTCGCACTTTCCCCGTGGGGCCGCCCAATCGGGATTTCACGCCCTTCAACCGAATTTCAAACCATCTTAAGAACGCCATTCTGACGGCCGAAGACCCGCGTTTTTTTACGCATAAAGGGTTTATGGAAAAGGCTTTTGTGAAGTCGGCTATCCAAAACATCAAGGAGAAACGCTTTGCACGGGGTGGTAGCACTATTTCGATGCAGCTGGTCAAGAACGTGTTTCTGACGCGCAAAAAGACGGTAGCTCGAAAAGCGGAAGAAACCCTCATTGTGTGGATTATTGAAAATACGCGGCTGGCATCGAAGGAACGCATGTTTGAGGTTTACCTCAACATCATTGAGTGGGGGCCAAAAGTGTACGGCGTGACGGATGCGGCGCGTTTTTACTTCGATAAATCACCCAGTGAGCTGAATCTATCCGAGAGCTTGTACTTAGCCAGCATTGTGCCCAAGCCTAAGTTCTACCGCTACTCCTTCGACAGCTACGGCAACCTGCGGGGTAGTGCGCGCTATTTTTACCGGCTGATTGCGGGTATTATGGCCAAACGGGGCATGATCTCCCAAAGCGCTTATGATGATTTATCGCTAGGAGTGGCGCTCAATGGTCCGGCCCGCAAGTACATCGTTACGGCCGTAGATACGGTACGAGCCTTCGCGCCCGCCGACTCCGCGCAGTTTGAGCCTCTGAATCTGATTGACTTGCTTGGCGGCAATACAACGCCCGATGAGGGCGTAAATACCACCCCGCCGGATCAGGATAATAACCCTGCTCCAACCCCAAAACAGCCATAAGCTGCTTGTTCTCTCTAGTCTAAGCGAGGGGAACAGTGTATCTGTCCGCTATTCAGTTAGCTAAAGGTGAGTGTTAAAAGCTGCGTTCCTGATAAAGGAACATACGCCCACAAAAAAGCCCCCCAGAAATAGTCTGGGGGGCTTTTTTGTGGGTATTCTATTACTTATGCAATGGCAGCGTATCCTCCTTTTCCTTCTTGGGCAACATCAGAGATAGAATAACCGATATCACCAGAATAAAGCCTACCACTCCCAAAGAAATGGCCATAGGAATGTGGAAGTAATCGGTAATTAAAAGCTTGAAACCGATGAATATCAGAATCAGGGATAAGCCGTAGTGCAGGTAGTGGAAAAGCCGCATCAGGCCTTCCAAAGCAAAATACAAAGCCCGCAAGCCAAGTAGTGCAAACACATTAGAAGTGTACACGATAAACGTGTCGCGGGAGACGGCGAGGATAGCGGGAATGGAATCAGCAGCAAACACCACGTCGGTGGTTTCGACCATCACCAACACTACAAACAGGGGAGTGGCGAAGAGCAGGTTTTCCTTGCGCACGAAAAAGCGCCCATCCTCTATCTTGCTGGTAATGGGCATGTAGCGGCTCAAGAACTTGACCACTGGATTGTTATCCGGATCTATTTCGGGCTCACTACCACTGGTGGCCATCTTTATGCCGGTATAAATCAGGAAGGCGCCCAGCACGTAGAGCAGGAAGTGAAATTTAGCCAGCAAGGCTGCTCCCACCAGAATAAATATTGCCCGCAGCACCAAGGCCCCGATAATACCCCAAAACAGAATCTTATGCTGATACTGCTGCGGAACCTTGAAGTAGCTGAAAATGAGCAGGAACACGAATAAATTGTCCACGCTCAGGGACTTCTCGATCAGGTAGCCGGTAAGGAACTCTAGTCCGGCCTGCTGCCCCATCGTGCGGTACACGAGGTAATTGAAACAAAGAGAAAGTGCAATCCAGAAGGCGCTCCATCCCAGGGCTTCGCGCATCTTTACCACGTGGGCCTTGCGGTTGAACACCAGCAAATCCAGCATTAGCATTGCCAATACAAAGATGTTGAAGCCAACCCAAAAGGCGGGGGTATTTTCCATTCGTTGTTAGTAGGTAGATACTGGACCGCTGCCCGGCAGCAACTCCGCCGTAGGTGCCTTACCTCGTTTAGCGGGCCGGGGTTGCGGTCGTAACGGAAATAGCGTCGGAACTGGCAACTGAAGTCCGATCGAAGCGACGAAACCAGCTGGCTACTTTCATCTGCACGACGCCAAAAAAAGCTTCTTTAAAAATACCCTTCGACATTTTGGAGGTGCCGCGGGTACGATCAGTAAAGATGATCGGGACTTCTTTTATGCGAAAGCCATACTTGTAAGCCAGCCATTTCATCTCAATCTGGAAGGCGTAGCCCACAAAACGGATTCGGTCGAGCTCAATAGTACGCAATACTTCTGCCGAATAGCATTTGAAGCCCGCCGTAGCATCGGCAATAGGCATACCCGTAATGAAGCGAACATAAGCCGAGGCGAACCATGACATCAAAACCCGGCCCATAGGCCAGTTGACCACATTCACGCCCTGGCAGTAGCGGCTACCGATGGCCATGTCGTAGCCTTCTACTGCGCAGGCTTCATAAAGGCGAGAGAGGTCGTCGGGGTTATGCGAGAAATCGGCGTCCATCTCAAAAATATAGCTGTAGCCGTGCTTCAGAGCCCAGCCAAAACCATGAATATAGGCCGTGCCTAGGCCCAGCTTGCCGCGCCGCTCTTCCAGAAACAGGCGGCCAGGAAACTCGTTTTGCAGCTCCCGCACAACCTGAGCGGTACCGTCAGGCGAGCCATCGTCGATGATGAGCACGTCGAAGGCTTTAGGCAACGAGAATACCTTGCGAATAATCAACTCTGCGTTTTCGCGCTCGTTGTACGTCGGAATTAGGACCAGCCCATCATTCATTGGATCAAAGATAGAAATATAGGCACTCAAGCTGCACTCTTAGCGATTTTTTCTGCCATCTGACGAGCGTAGCGCACACAGTCGGGCACGCCAACACCAGCCCGCCAATTGGCCACAGACTCTATTCCCTGCGTTGCCAGTTCATCGGCTGCGGCATGAGCCGCTACGATATTTGCATCAAATTGCGGAATAGCCTTGGCCCAGTAGTATTGGTGCTGCCACAGCGGGGCGCTCTTAATTCCGTAGAAGCGGCTTAACTCCGTGTGTACGGCCGCCTTTTGCGCATCGGCCGGCTGCCCGGCATGAGCCCTGTATTGGCTGCCACCCACAAAGGTGGTAAACAGCACCTGATCGGCAGGGGCTCGGTCAGGAAAGATAGAACTGGTCCAGATGCTGCCAGCCGCATAGGGCTGCTCTACCTTCGGGTGAAGGGCGCCAAAGCCATCAAGCGCGTGGGTTACATCGGTGCGGCGGTAGGCGGTGAATACGGCCGCCATAGGCGGGTAATTCACGGAGGCCAGGGCCGAAGCTGCTTCCGGAAAAAGCGGTTTGAGCAGCGGCGCGGCGGCGTAGGCGGGCAGGGCCAAAGCAACTACATCGTAGGAGGTATCCGAAAAAGCCCCCCGAGCCGTCTGAACCAGATATTTACCTGCCGCATCACGCGTCAGGCCCGTAACGGGCTGGCTGGTGTGGCGGTTGGTGAGGTGATGGGTAAGGGCTATGGCCAGCGTTTGGAGGCCGCCGCGCAGCGAAAAAATCTTGCGCCGTCCGCCGGCACCGCCCGATTTGGCCAAGCCGCGCAGCACCGATCCGTGCGTTTGCTCCAGGGCCGCGAGTTTCGGGAAAGTTTTGTGCAGCAGCAGCTGTTCCGGGTCGCCGGCGTAAATACCGGAGATGAATGGATTGAGGGCATAATCCACGACTTCAGACCCAAAGCGCCGCCGAAAAAAGCCCCCCAGCGTCTCCTGCGTATTGATTGGGGCAGCCGGACGTACGAATTCGCGCAGCAGATTCAGCTTGGCTTTGAAGCCGAAAAAGCCACTGGTGAGCAAAGCCGGCGGCGAGGCCGGCAAGCGATGGTAGCGCCCATCGCGGAGTATATAGCGGTTGGCGCTGACGGCGGCCGTTTCCTGAATTTCGGTAGTAAGGTTCAGATCGGTGAGCAAGTCGCGCAGCTCGTCGCTGAGCTGCAGGGAGTTGGGGCCGGTTTCGAGCAGGTAGCTACCGCGGCGCTCGGTACGCAAATTGCCCCCCAGCACCTCATCAGCCTCAAATAAATCGTACGCAATGCCCGCTTTTTGCAAGTAAAAAGCAAGCGTAAGCCCCGAAATTCCTCCCCCCAGAATAGCGACTTTCATAGTCAGCGAAAAATAAATGCCGCTAAGTTGTGCGAGCTGAACAGTGACCCACGAGCGACACTTTCATCAACACAACCTGCCGCTAATAAATGCCCTTGATCAGCAGTGGCGTCAAAGGTAAGGCCGCTAATTTGCCCCCCAGCCAGAATCAGTAGCTTTATGCCAATGAATAACCCGCAAACTGCTACTTCCTCCCGCGCCAAAGCCATATTTCTGGACCGCGATGGGGTTTTGAATAAAGAAATCGGCGAATACGTCTGGCGCTTGGAGGACTTTGAGATACTGGAAGGCGTGCCCGACAGCCTGGCCCGCCTCAAAGCGGCTGGCTATCATCTGATTGTGGTGACCAACCAAGCTGGCATTGCCAAGGGCTTGTACACGGCTGCCGAGGTAAAGGCCTGCTATGCCAAGCTACAAGCAGCCTGCAATGATGTGCTGGATGCGCTTTACTTCGCGCCGGGGCATCCTTCGGTAAGCGAGTCGCTGCTGCGCAAACCGGATTCGCTGATGGTGGAGAAAGGCCTGGCCCGCTTTCATCTCGATCCGGCTCAGTGCTGGATAATCGGCGACCGGCTCCGCGACCTGGAAGCGGGTGCCCGCGCCGGCGTGCGCGGCATCTTGGTAGGCGACACTACGACTCATTCCAACCTCGTGCAAGCCAATGATTTAGTAGAAGCCACCGACTTCATACTCAGAAATAGCTAACCCGTTGCTGGCCTCTCTACACGCATCAAAGCCGGCCTCCCAGTGAAGGAAAGCCGGCTTTGATGCGTGTAGCAAAACCTTGGCAACTTACTGCCGCGCGGCCGAAGTTTGTTCTGCGCTAGCCGTAATGGAAGACGAAACCTGGGTAGCAGGCTTGGTAGTGGAGTAAGCCGGGCACTTGGTGCGGCATGAGCCCAGGCCGGCCAGTCCGACAACGGCTACTAGAAGCAGTTTTTTCATGATAAAATACAAGTTGAGAGGAAATTCGGACGCTGATAATGCATTCCTCAAATGTTATGCCCGATAACGGTCAGGCGCAATTTAAATTGTCTGTGAGGCTAGGAATTAGGTGGAGCCTACGCAAAATCAGTGCGTCAGCGTACATCCTGTCCTCTAATATACTTCAGTCTTGTCCAATGTTCAATTGTAGGTAGTGTTAAGAACACTTTCCTGCGCGGAAAAACATCTGCGGATTGCTGCTGCCAGCTATTTATATTCTACAGTACTAAAAAAGCCCCCCAAAGCGAACGTGGGGGGCTTTTTTAGTACTGTAATGGCTTTGTAGCCTCAGGTTTGTCTATAAACAAAGACTCTACTGCTGATAGCCCAGAATACGCATCATGCTGTCACTGTCCTGCTCATCGGCAAATACCCAATTGCGCAGCGTGCCGTCGGCGTCGCGGTCGAGGATGACGTGCTTGGGCGCCGGGATAAGGCAGTGCTTGAGGCCGCCGTAGCCCGAAAGGCTTTCCTGATAAGCGCCGGTATGGAAAAATCCAACGTAGAGCGGCTTGGCATCGGTGGGCTTGCGCTCGGGCAGGAACACCTGATAAATGTGCTTCTCGGCGTTGTAGTAGTCCTGCGAGTCGCAGGTGAGGCCGCCCAGCTGAATCTTCTTGTAAGACTTCTCCCAGCCATTCAGCGCCAGCATAATAAAGCGCTGATTCAGGGCCCAGGTATCAGGCAGGTTGGTGATGAAAGAGCCGTCGATCATATACCACAACTCCTTGTCATTCTGAAGCTTCTCATCCAGAATAGAGTAGATAGTAGCGCCGCTTTCGCCCACTGTGAAAATGCCGAACTCCGTGAAAATATGCGGCTCCGGCACACCTTCCTCCTTACAGATACGCTTGATGGTGCGCAGAATTTCTTCTACCATGTACTGATAGTCATATTCGGGCTGAATGCTGGTTTGAATGGGCAAGCCGCCGCCGATATCAATAGTGGTAAGGGTAGGGCACACGCGGCGCAGCTCGCAGTATTTATGCACAAAGCGTGACAGTTCCGACCAATAGTAGCTGGTATCCTTTATGCCCGTATTGATGAAGTAATGCAGCATGGTGAGCTGAAAGCGCGGGTCTTCCTTGATTTTCTGCTCGTATAGCGGCACTGCATCGGCGTAACGAATGCCGAGGCGAGAAGTATAAAACTGGAAACGAGGCTCCTCGTCGGAAGCCAGGCGCATACCTATGTTGCACTTCTCGGTTACGTGATCGTGGTAATAATCTATCTCGGCGAGGTTGTCCAGAATAGGCATGCAGTTCACGAAACCCTCATTTATCAGCTCCGTGAGGTGCCGCCGATACCGCTCGCGCTTGAAGCCGTTGGCAATGATATAGCTCTGCTTATTGAGCTTACCGCGCCGATACAGCTCGCGCACAATGTGAATATCGAAGCCCGAAGAAGTCTCGATATGAATGTCGTTTTTGAGCGCTTCCTCTAGCACAAAGCTGAAGTGCGACGACTTGGTGCAGTAGCAGTACGTGTAGGTGCCTTGGTAATCGGTTTTCTCGATAGCGTCCGCAAACCATTTTTTAGCCCGCTGAATCTGGGAGCTTATTTTAGGTAGATACGTGAGCCGCAGCGGGGTGCCATGCTCTTTCACGATATCCATGAGCGGAATATCGTGGAAGCGAAGCTCGTTGTCCTGAACGGTGAAGTCGACAGTTGGGAAATCGAAGGTTTGGGAAATCAGGTCGTGGTAGGTATCCATTAGGGGAAGTAAGGAACTGAATGGGTAGAATTAGGGGACGAAGTGGTCAGGTGATAAATCACTAACTGCCTTTTCCGCCAGTTAACAACAGATTGGCCTTTTGCGGGCTTTTCCGCACCTTTGTGGGCCGGCAAAGATAGGCGGTAGGTGGGTACTCCGATATGGGGCGCCCAGGGCGAGAGCGGTGAGACGTGGTCCTGCTCTCTGGTATTCGGCCAAGGCCCTTAGCCGTCCGTTCCTGTCGGCGCATCGTTCTTTTATGAAACGTATTAAGCTCATCGAAGTCCGCTCCGAGCTAGGAGCCGGGACTCGCGGGGCCAGTCTGGGCGTAGATGCGCTACGGATTGCCTGTTTAAACAAAGGTTCTGATTATTTCCGCCGGTTCAATTCCGTGGCTGTGCCGGATCTGAATCATGTGCTGTTCGATAAAAACCACTTCCCTTACGCCAAGCACATCGACTCAGTTTATACGGTTCAGAAAAACATTGCCAATACGGTTGAACAAACATTACGCCTCGGCGAATTCCCACTAGTGCTAGCCGGCGACCATTCTAACGCCGCCGCAACCCTAGCGGGCATTAAAACAGCTTATCCGCACAAAACGTTGGGCGTAGTATGGATAGACGCTCACGCCGATATTCACTCTCCTTACACCACGCCTTCGGGTAATATTCATGGCATGCCCATCGCCATGGCGCTGAACGAGGATAACCTGGAGTGTCAGCGGAATGTGCCGGAGCCGGAAACCGAATTCTTCTGGCATCGCCTCAAAAACCTGGGCGAGCCGGGTCCCAAGCTCAAGCCCGAACACCTAGTGTATGTAGTGGTGCGCGATACGGAGCACGAGGAAAATGAAGTAATCAGGCGCTACAACATCAAGAATTTCGGCTTGGCCGAATTCAAAGAAAAGGGTCCGAAGCAGGTAGCCCGTGAGATTTATGAGCGCCTCCGCTACTGCGACTTGGTGTACGTGTCGTTCGACGTTGACTCTCTGGACTCGCGCTTCAGCAAAGGCACGGGCACACCCGTAAAAGAAGGCCTGAATGTAGAAGAAGCCATTGCTTTGTGCCAGGCGCTACTGGATAACGACCGGATAGTCTGCTTCGAGATGGTAGAAATAAACCCGACGCTCGACTCGGAAAACACGATGGCCAGAAACGCTTTCGACATTCTGGAAGCGGCCACCGATACCATCCAGAATCATTTGCAGCACGCCGATGCTACCTCGCGCCAAAGCCGCGCCACTACGTAGTCTGCTAAGTTTAACGAGAACACAAGCAATACAGGATGCTGGGGGGCTTTTTTCGCGGCCTGTGGTGCCTGATTCCGATTATCACTGCTAAAGCTGCGGTGGCTTCCTTATATTCAATTCAAGTTCAGACTAAAACTCCAGTCCTATGAAGCTCAGTAACGCGCGGTTGGGAATAATGGCTTTGGCGCTAAGTGCCTGCTCTGTATCGCCCCAAAAGCGCGGCCCTGAGGGCGATGTGCCCGGCCAGACCGTAAGCGCCGCCGTTACGGGCACCGTAAGCTACCGCGAGCGAATTGCACTGCCGCCCACGGCCATAGTGAAGCTGCAGCTTCTGGACGTAAGCTTCGCCGATGTGGCCGCCACCGTGCTCGACTCCCTGACCCTGCGCCCCTCGGAGGGCAAGCAGGTGCCCTACGAGTTTTTGCTGCGCTACGATCCGGCCCAAATCAACGCGCAGAGTACCTACGCCGTGCAGGCCCGCATTCTGGCAGATGGCAAATTGCTATTCACTACTACCCAAGCCTACCCCGTTATCACCCACGGCAACCCCCTCGACGTGAACATTGTGCTTCAGCAAGTGAATGCTAAATAAGCGCTTGGGGGGCTTTTTCGTAACCTAAGCCGTAGCTTGCACTACTTTTGTGCCGCTTAACTTCCTAATTCTCCGCACCCCGTGCAACAACTCGAACAAGACATCAAAGCTGCGCTAAGCGCAGCTATTCAGCAGGTATTTGGCGCTACGGTTACAACGGAGCAGCTTGTTATTCAGCCCACCCGCAAGGAATTCGCCGGCACGTTTACGCTCGTAACGTTTTCGCTGACGAAAAGTCTGGGCAAAGGTCCGGAGCAGATAGGCCAGGCGCTGGGCGAATGGCTGGCCGCCAATGAGCCCCGCGTGAGTGGGTTCAACGTAGTGAAAGGCTTTCTGAACCTGGAAATAGGTGACAGTGAGTGGCTGCGCCAATTTGCTGAGATGCTGGCCCGGCCCGATAACGCTCCGGTGCCTTCAAATGGCCCCCAGCGGGTAGTAGTGGAGTATTCATCGCCCAATACCAACAAGCCGCTGCATCTGGGCCACCTGCGCAATATTTTTCTGGGCTACTCCGTGGCCGAGATTGTAAAAGCCACTGGCGCCACCGTTACCAAGGCCAACCTCATCAACGACCGCGGCATCCACATCTGCAAGTCGATGCTGGCCTACCAGCGCTTCGGGCACGGCGAAACACCCCAAAGCTCCGGTATCAAAGGCGACCACCTGATCGGGAAATACTACGTGCTGTTTGAGCGCCATTACAAGGAAGAAATCCGGCAGCTGGAAGCGGAGGGCGTCCTGCCGGATGTGGCCAAGCGCCAGGCTCCCCTGATGACCGAAGCCCAATACATGCTACAGCAGTGGGAGCAGGGCGACGAGGAAGTGCTTGCTCTGTGGAAGCAGATGAATGGCTGGGTGTACGAAGGCTTCGACGAAACCTACCGCACCATCGGCGTCGATTTCGATAAGTATTACTACGAGTCCGAAACCTACCTGCTGGGCAAAGAGCGCGTGGAAGAAGGCCTCCAAAAAGGCGTCTTCTTCCGCAAAGACGACGGCTCCGTGTGGGTTGATCTGAAGGAAGAAGGCCTCGACGAAAAGCTCTTGCTCCGCGCCGACGGTACGAGCGTCTACATCACCCAGGACCTGGGCACGGCCGAGCTCAAATACCAGGATTTCAACTACGATTCGTCGGTCTACGTGATTGCCGACGAGCAGAACTACCACATGCAGGTGCTACAGGCGGTGTTGCACAAGCTGGGCAAGCCCTACGCCGAAGCCATTCATCACCTCAGCTACGGCATGGTCGATTTGCCTTCGGGCCGCATGAAATCCCGCGAGGGAACGGTAGTCGACGCCGACGAGCTGGTGCAGGAAATGATAGACACGGCCCGCCGCACTACCCAGGAGCTGGGCAAAATTGAAGGACTCAGCACCGAGGAAGCCGAGCAGCTCTACCACACGCTGGCTTTGGGCGCGCTCAAGTATTTTCTGCTGAAGGTTGACCCTAAAAAGCGCATGCTCTTCAACCCCGAGGAAAGCATCAACTTCCAGGGCAATACCGGTCCGTTTGTGCAGTATACGCACGCCCGCATTGCGGCCATTATGCGCAAAGCCACCGAGCTGGGCCTGACTGGGGGGCAAATTGACGCTCCCGAAAGCCTGCACGAAACCGAGCGCGACGCCGTACAGTTGCTGGCCGGCTACCCTGGGGTAGTGGCGGAGGCTGCTCGTCTTATGGCGCCTTCCATCCTGGTGCAGTACGTGTACGAAGTGGCGAAAGCATACAATCGCTTTTACACGGAAGTACCTGTGTTTGGCGAGCCCGACGAAACGAAGCGTCGCTTCCGCGTGGCTCTTTCGGCCCAAACCGGCCGTACCATCAAAGCCGGTATGCGCCTGCTAGGTATCACCGTGCCCGAGCGAATGTAAAAGTTAAGCTGCCTTCACTTAAATAATAAGGCAGGCAGTTTTCTAAGTAGTCAAAGCCGAAATACGCTCCTATGTGTTTCGACGAATACCTTCCTGTATGAAAAGTGTAGCAGTATACTGCGGTGCCAATGCCGGCCTCAATGATATCTACCGCCAGCAGGCGGAAGTAATGGGGCAAACCCTGGCCGAGCGTAATATGATGCTGGTTTATGGTGGTGGTCGGGTAGGCCTCATGGGTGCTGTGGCCGACAGCGTGCTACGCCATGGTGGCCGGGCCATTGGTGTCATCCCCGATTTTCTGGTGGAGAAGGAAGTAGAGCACCGCGGTTTGACCGAGTTGCACATCGTGAAGTCAATGCACGAGCGAAAGCTGCTGATGGCTGATTTGGCGGAAGGCTTTGTGGCTATGCCCGGGGGCTACGGCACATTGGAAGAGCTATTTGAAGTGCTGACCTGGGCGCAATTGGGACTGCACCGCAAGCCGGTGGCTGTGCTCAACGTAGGCGGCTACTATGATCAGCTGCTGGCCCTGCTCGATACGATGGCACGGGAGGGGCTGCTGCGCCAGGAGAACCGTGCGCAGCTCTTGCAGCACGAATCGCCATCAGTGCTGCTGGATAAGATGCTGCATTTTGAGCCGATTGAGGTAGAAAAATGGCTGACACCACCCACTACTTAAGTCGACAACCGGCTGATTGAGGAGATAGAAGTAAGCACGACTTTGTTTCTATCCTCTGACATATCAAGTCCGAAACATTGTGTCAGTACCAGCGGTTTGGGCGATGCTACCCGTATTGGTTTTTATACTTAGCCCTTGAAAAAGCCCCCCATGCAAGCATCAGTCATTCTTCTAACGGTCGCGCTTGCGTCCTGCGGAATTTCCTCTTCCTCTCAGCCTACAACCGATTCTAATTCTAATACCATGACTACCACTGCTCCCGAAACCGCCGCTGCTGGCACCGTGTACGATTACACTGTCAAAACCATTGATGGTAAAGATTTGAAGCTAAGCCAGTTTGCTGGCAAAAAGCTGCTCATCGTAAACGTGGCCTCGGAGTGCGGCTATACGCCACAATACAAGGAGTTGGAAGAGTTGCACAAAAATCACGGCGACAAAGTGACGGTGCTGGGCTTTCCAGCCAATAATTTTGGTGGTCAGGAGCCCGGTACCAACGAGGAGATTGCCACTTTCTGCGAGAAGAACTTTGGTGTAACCTTTCCTCTGTTTGAGAAAGTATCGGTGAAAGGCGACGACACGGCGCCCCTGTTTCAGTTCTTGGCCGACAAAACCAAGAACGGCGCTATCAGCGACGCGCCTACCTGGAATTTCTGCAAATACCTGGTGGATGAGCAAGGCCACGTAATCGGCTTTTATCCTTCCAAAGTGAAGCCCATGAGCGATGAACTGGTGAGTGCTATTCTGAAATAAAAGGTTTATAGCTTTTGTTTGCTTTGCAAAACGTCATGCTTCGAGATCCTTAGCATGACGTTTTGATTTTCGCTTCTGGCGTATGACTTCCTCTTCGGCTTCTTCTACACCTCCCCACCCAAGCCCCGTCAGCGCTTGGGTTTCGGCTTTTCGGCCGCGCACGTTGCCTTTGGCCTTAGCCAGCATTCTCACGGGGGGCTTTTTAGCTGCCGCTGGGGGGCAATTTAATGGCGCAGTCGTTGGGCTGGCGGCGCTCACTACCATCTTACTCCAGATTCTGAGTAACCTCGCCAACGACTACGGCGATTCCCAAAACGGCGCCGACAGTGTGCACCGCGAAGGCCCGTTGCGGGCGGTGCAGGCCGGCTATATCACACCGGCCCGTATGAAGCAGGCTATGGGTGTGTTTGGCGTGGCTGCATTTGTATCTGGGCTGGCGCTGCTGTGGGTAGCGCTAGGCGCGGCTGGCATGTGGGTTCTGCTCACGTTCCTGCTGCTGGGCTTGGCCGCTATTTGGGCCGCTATTAACTATACGGCAGGCAGTAATCCGTATGGTTACGCCGGTTTGGGCGATGTGTCGGTGTTCATCTTTTTTGGGCTCGTGGGCGTGGGCGGCACTTACTTTCTGCAAACCCAGACGCTACCGCTGGCTGTATGGCTGCCCGCTGCTAGTCTGGGCTGCTTTGCTACGGCCGTGCTCAATGTGAACAATATCCGCGACCTGCGCTCCGACGAGTTGGCCGGTAAAATCACGATTCCCGTGCGGCTGGGGGGCAAATCGGCGCGGCGCTACCACTGGCTACTGCTGATATTCGGCCTGGGCAGCGCCACTGTATACGTGGCGCTTACCTATCACTCGCCTTGGCAGTGGCTGTTTTTGCTTTCTGTACCACTGTTTTGGTTTAATGGCCGTCAGGTTTGGGCGCGACAAGACTCCAAAAAACTCGACCCATTGCTGAAGCAAATGGCCATGAGTACACTGGTATTTGTGCTGTTGTTTGGAATAGGGCAGCTTCTGTAGACCCGGCTCTTGCGCATTTGTAGCAATTTCTGGGGGGCAAATGTGTACATTAGCCAGCACTATGCGTGCCCTAAGCCTATCCTTGTTATTCTCTACTCGGTTTATATTAGTGTGGAGCTGCTTGTTCAGCTTTTTTGCCACTACTTCGGCGCGGGCCGCCACGGAAGACACGCTGGTAATGCGACCTTCCGGAGCCGATTTTTTCATCGATGGCTCCTACTATAGTGTGCTGGAAGACTCCTCGAGCCAGTTAACAATTCATGACGTGCGCCGCCCGGCCAAGGCCAGCCAGTTTGCCCCCTACACCGGCGCACCGAACATGAGTAATACGAATTCGGCGTATTGGCTGCGCTTTACCGTGCGCAACGAAGACCCATCTGGCACGCATTGGTTCCTCGATTTATTCGACTCCCACATCAATGATGTGCGATTTTTTCAGCCTACCGCTACCGGCTACAAGCAGTTTCATACCGGTGCCGATCTGCCTTTCGCCACGCGCCCCCATCCTTACAAAGACTTTCTGTTTGACCTTCCCTTATCGCTGGGTGAGACTCAAACGTACTACCTGCGCTTAGCGTCCGATTCCAAGACGAGCTTTCGCGCCATGATGCGCAATGAGCCGGTGCTGCTCACCCATTTCCAGACCCAATACGGATTGCTGGGGGGCTTTTATGGAGTGCTCTTCATCATGGTAGTGTATAATCTGTGCATCTACCTTTTTATCGGGGAAGAAACCTACCTGCGCTACGTGCTGTACGTGCTGAGCTGTAGCCTATTGTTCTTATCCGAGGACGGGCTGGGGTTTGAGTATGTGTGGTCAGATTTGCCGTGGCTTAATCGCCTGATCAATGCTGGCGCACCCGTAGTGCTGCTCTTTACCTTTATGCACTACGCGCGCGGCTTCCTCGATACATCCCTACGCGTGCCCCGCCTCGATTGGTGGATTCGGCTGATTGGCGCCCTGAGCGTGGCCCTGCTGCTGGCCGATATACTGGTAGTGCAATCGGGCTTCAGCTTCTGGCTGTATCTACTGCCTTACTGTCTTATTTATTATGCCGCTGTGCTGGTGTATCAGCAGGGGCTGCGGGCGGCGCGCTATTTTTTGCTGGCGCACGCGCTGGTAGCTGTCAGTTTGGTTTTCCTCATTACCCGCAAGCTTGGCATCGAATTCTTAAATAATCACTTCACCGTGTATAGCATGAACGTGGCGTTTGTGGTGGAAGTGACTATCTTATCCTATGCGCTGGGCGAAAAGATTAAGGGAATTAAAGATGCCCGGCTGGCCGTGCAGGCTCGCCTGGTGAAGCAGCTCCGCAAAAAGCATTTGGCCCAAGACCGCCTGGTGGAGCAGCTCCAGCAAAATCAGCAGCTCAAGGATCAACTCAACTCAGAGCTGGAAGCGCAGGTAGCCCGACGCACCCAGGAACTGCGTCAGCAAAGCGAAACCATAGCTGCCCAAAACCGCGAACTGCTGCAAGCCAACGGATTATTAGCCCTGCAATCGGCCGCTATTGAAAAGCTAAATGCCAACCTTCAGCACGATTTGCAGCAGGCCCAGACCGCCCGTGTCTTAGCCAAAGAGGTAGATTTTGGCGAGTTCAGCCAGATCTATCCCGACAAAGATGCCTGTCTGAGCTACTTAGCGGACCTGAAATGGGCAAACGGCTACCAGTGCCGCAAGTGTGGCTACGAGAAGTATTGCACCGGCCGCGAGCCCCACGCGCGGCGCTGTACCCGCTGCCGCTACGTGGAGTCGGCCACGGCCTACACTATGTTGCAGAAGTGTAAGTTCTCGATAGTCAAGGCTTTGTATGCAGTGTTCCTGATCAATGCCCACCAAGGCAATTACTCCTCCCAGGAGATGTCCCGCCTTCTGGACCTGCGCCAAGCCACGTGCTGGAGCTTTAGTCAGAAAGTAATGGATGCCATGCGCCGCCGCCGCCTGTCACCTGATTATGAGGTAAACGAAAGCTGGACACATATCCTGCTTGACGCGACCAGCGAAGCAGATGAAACTTCTGAATCAGAATTTTCCGCTTCACTTTCTCAAAAGGCCTGAAGCCTCCCACCAGCAGCAAACTAAACTTATGTCTGCCGCCCAGACGCGAAGTAGGCTTTGCAGGTAACGCTGGGCAGAGTAGCTGGTATACGGTGTCTCAGAGGAAAACCATTTAAAAGACGACTAGCTGAGTGTTTTATTGAAAAAAAATCTGTCTGACTTCGCTTTTTTTCATTGTTTCTTAGCCGTTGTCTGCTTTCTCGGGCTTAAGTCAGCTATAGCGCAGCAGCCCGTAATTAGCTGGGTTTTACGTGTGCAGTAAGTGTATAAATTAGATTTAGTATACCTATAAAAAGTTCGTTTTGAGGCTGTGGGGGGCTTTTTTGCTTTGCATTTTCAAAACAAGGACGGATATATTTGGGAAAACTTCCCTGTCCTTATGAGATTACCTACTTCCTTTTTACGGGTATCTTTTCCTTTCACAAATACGGGAGCAGCAGCGCCGAGCCATCTTGGCAAGCTTGCTCTGCAAGGGCTCACGCTTGGGGTGTTGCTCAGTGCTAGTCAGGGTTGCCAGCGGGCAAGCACTTCTGCCGCCACAGTTCCAGCAACTACTGTCGCTGGTTCGGCTCAGCCCGCCACCAGCTTTAAGCCTGCGCCTGTGAGCGAGCGGGTGCGCGCCCTGCTCGCGCAAATGACGCTGGAGGAGAAAATCGGGCAGATGACTCAGCTCGCCAACACAACCATAAATAATACTGGGCAGCAGAAGGACATCACCTTAGACTCCGCCAAGCTGATACCGCTCATCAAGCAATTCCACGTCGGCTCCTTTCTAAATGGTGAGGCTGTAGAGCCAGCGCAATGGGCTAAGTATTCGGCTGCTTTACAGCGAATTGCGATGCGCGAATCGCGTCTGCATATTCCCATCATCTATGGCATCGACCATATGCACGGGGCCAGCTATGTTTCCGGGGCGGCCATTTTTCCTCACAACTTAAACCTGGGGGCCACTTTTAATCCTGAGTTTTCCCGTCAGGCTGCGCGCGCTACCGTGCTTGAGTCGGCTGATCTGGGCCATCACTGGGTGTTCGCTCCCGTCATAGACTTAGGGGTAAATGCGCAGTGGCCCCGCTTTTACGAAACCTATGGCGAAGATCCATTGGTAGCGTCGGTGATGGGCGCTGCTTTTGTGCGGGAGATGCAGGAAAACAAGGAAATTGCCCCCTATAAGGTGGCCGCTTGCGGTAAGCATTTCCTCGGCTATTCCGATCCGCGTACCGGATGGGACCGCACGGTAGCCGAAATCTCCGATCAGCGTATCGAGGAGTTTTTTCGTCCTTCTTTTCAGGCCGCAATCGATTCAGGACTGAAGAGCATCATGATCAATAGCGGGCAGATCAACGGTGAGCCGGTGCACGCTTCGCGCCGCATTCTCACCGATCTGCTCCGCACCAAAATGGGCTTTCAGGGCGTGGCCGTCACCGATTGGGAAGACATCATACGCTTAGTGCGCATTCAGAAAGTAGCCGCCAACGAGAAGGAAGCCACGTTTATGGCCATTGATGCGGGCGTAGATATGGCCATGACGCCCTACACGACGACCTTTTGCACCTTGGTAAAGGAGCTAGTGCAGGAAGGTCGCCTGACTGAAGAACGCATCAACTTGTCGGCAGGCCGCATACTGCAATTAAAGGATGACTTGGGCTTGTTCGAAAACCCCATGCCCCGCACCGACCGCCTCAGCCGGATTGGCGACCCCGCCCTGAAACAACAAACCGTAGAGGCTGCTCGCGAGTCTATCGTGCTGCTCAAAAACACGAATAACTTACTGCCCCTTGCAGCGTCTAAAGTAAAGCGCCTGTTGGTGGTTGGTCCTTCAGCTGACTCGCGCGCAAACCTGGCCGGCGGCTGGACACTGGCGTGGCAGGGCCGGGCAGAAGAGGCTTATCCTAAGGAAGTTCTGACTATTTACGCAGCCTTAAAGAAGGAGTACCCGAATGCCCAGGTTGAAACCGTGGCCTACCGTGATGCCGCGGGGGCGTTGGCGCTGCCGCGCGTAACGGCTGCCGCGCGCCGCGCCGATGCTATTGTTATGGCTCTTGGCGAACGGCCTTACACGGAAGGATTAGGTAATACCAGCGACCTGACGCTGCCCGAAGATCAACTGCAATTGGCTCGGGCAGTGCAGGCCGTAGGCAAGCCCTCTGTACTGGTGGTGATAGGAGGGAGGCCCAGCATCATTCGGGCCGTAGCCGATGGTTCGGGGGGCATTTTGTGGGGCGGGCTGCCCGGCTTTGGCGGTGGCCAGGCTATTGCCGAGATTATCAGCGGCAAGGTGAACCCCAGTGGCAAGCTACCTTTCACTTATCCGCAGTTTGCCGGGCACTTCTCGCCCTATCACCACGATAATAATGAGAACAGCCTGGAGCTTAGCGACTTTGGTGCTGGCTTTGAGAACCGGGGGGCAAAATACAAGCCTTCTATGCTCACCGAGTTTGGGCAGGGCCTGAGCTACACCACCTTCCGCTACAGCGACTTAACCCTCACCGACTCAGTGCTCAGCGGCAACGCTACGCTGCGTGCTACCGTGCGCGTGACCAATGCTGGCTCCCGCGCCGGTAAAGAGGCTGCGCTCTGGTTTCTGACCGATGAAGTAGGCCGCATCACCCGCCCCGTGCGCTTGCTCAAGCACTTCGAAAAAGCCGAATACAAGGCTGGTGAAAGTCGTGAGCTGGTTTTTGAGATTCAGCCCCAACGCGATTTAACTTATCCAGACGCTGATGGCCGCCGGCAACTAGAAGATGGCTATTTCACGCTTCGTATTGGCGATCAACTAAAACGTTTTCGCTACGCGGGTGCTTCTGCTCAGGCAGGAGGAGCGGGCCGCGCCGCAAAAGATTCCAAACCTTAATTTCTCACCTGTAGCGCCGACGAATAGTCGGTGCTGATCGGTTTTTTCACGCTTGCTTTCAGCTTACTTATTCCTACCCACATGACCCTAAATTCTTACTCATCCTTCTTGCGAAGAGCCATTCTGCTGACGGCCTGTGGGTTGCCAGCGGTTGTGGCTCCCGCTTTGGCCGGGCGAAATTTGCCCCCCAGCCCCGCTGCCGCTTCTCTGGCAACGGCTGATGTGCCCGTATCGGGGCGCGTAACTCAGTCCAATGGCGAAGCCCTGCCGGGCGTAACGGTGCTCGTAAAGGGCACATCCATAGGTGCTTCTACCAGCAGCGACGGTACTTTCTCGCTCAACGTGCCCGAGGGCAGCACGCTGGTGTTCAGTTCCATTGGCTTTACCAGCCGCGAGTTCCCCGTAACAGGAGCAACTACCAGTCTTAATGTGACACTGGAGAGCGATACGAAGTCGCTGAGCGAAGTAGTCGTGGTAGGTTACGGCACCCAGGAGCGGGGCAGCGTAACCGGCGCTATTTCATCGGTGGCCAGTGAAGAGATTGTGCGCCAGCCGGTAGCTGATGTTACCCAGGCTATTCAAGGCAAGGTTTCCGGTGTTACCATTATCTCCAACGGCGGCGCTCCTGGCGGCGCTGCTGGTACTTCGGTACGTATTCGCGGCATAACTTCAGCGGGTAATAACAGCCCGCTGTACGTTGTAGATGGTTTTCCGCTGCCTTCCAGCGACCAGGAAAATCAGCTGAACGCCATCAGCCCCAATGATATCGAAACCATTGATATTCTGAAGGATGCATCGGCGACGGCTATCTACGGGGTGCGTGCTGCCAACGGAGTTGTAATCATTACAACCAAGCGCGGCAAGGCCGGCAAGACGAACGTCAATTTGGATGTGTACCGCGGTATCCAGAGCGTGGCCCGCAAGCTGGACTTGCTGAACGCCCAGGAATATGCCCTCATCAACAACGAAAACCGCATCGCGGCGGGTCTGCCCATTGTGGTGGACCAGTTGCGCAACCCGGCCGCGTTGGGCGAAGGCACCGACTGGCAGGACCTCGTATTCCGTCAGGCTCAGATTCAGAACTATTCCCTCTCGGCTACGGGCGGCAGCGAAAGCGCACGCTACGCATTGTCGGGTACCTATTTCCAGCAGGACGGTACAATTGTCGGCACCAACTTCGAGCGCTTTACTCTGCGGGCCAATGGCGACGTGCAGTTAGGCAGAATGCTGAAGATAGGCAACAGCATTCAGCTCACGCACTTAGAGGACCGTCAGGTGACGACCAACAGCGGAGAATATGGCGTGGTGCAGCACTTACTGCGTATCCCGGCTACCGTGCAGCCTTACCGCCCCGATGGTTACTGGTATGAGCCAAGCGGCAGCGTCGATAACTTTATTGAGGAGAACCCCCTCGCCAGCGCCCAGCGAACCAACCAGAAGTTTACTCGCAACCGGGCATTGATCAGCTTATACGCTGAACTTGAGCCAGTTAAAGGCCTGCGCTTGCGCACCAACGTAGGTGGCGACTTTATCTTCGACAACTTCAATGCGTTTGCTCCTTCTGCGCCGACACTGGCAGGCTACAGCTCACGCTATACGGTGGCAGGTGCCACGGCTACTTCCGCCTACGCGCCTACCTATCTGATCGAGAACACGGCCACTTACGATCATCTCTTCGCCGACAAGCACCAGGTTACAGTTCTGTTAGGCCAGTCGGCTCAGGAGTTTAACCGCAGCAACGTAGAGGCTTATCGCACGGGCTATCTTCGCAACGACTTGCAGGTAATCAATGCTGGTCCGCTCAATACGCAGTTGGCTAATGCGGGCACCATAAATGCCCCCCAGCGCCTGGCCAGCTACTTTGGTCGCCTCAACTACGAGTTTGATGGTAAGTACCTACTCTCAGCCGTAGCCCGCTACGACGGTTCCTCCGTGTTCCCTCCCGGCGATAAGTTTGGCTTCTTCCCTGGTGTATCCGCCGGCTGGCGCATCTCTGAAGAGGAGTTCTTGAAAGACAACACCACCGTCAGCAACCTGAAGCTGCGGGCCGGCTACGGCAAAGTGGGTAACCCACTGAACGCCGGGCGTTTTGCTTACCTCTACTCGGTCAATTTCGGTATCACGTATCCGTTCGGTCCGGATGGCACGATCAATACGGGCGGCGCACCCACGCGCCTAGCTAACCCTGAGCTGCGCTGGGAAACCAACAACCAGGCAAACATTGGTCTGGACATGGGCTTCCTGGAAAATCGCTTCGAGGCCAGCATCGACCTCTACAACCGTAGCTCGCCCAACCTGATTGCTCCCGTGCCGCCGCTCATCGCTTCGGGCACCTACGAGCCAGTAAATCGTAACGCGGCCTCCGCTTACAACCGTGGTGTCGACTTTAGCTTTACTTCCCGCAATGTGCAGGGCTCAGGGCAAGGCTTCAACTGGACCACGACGCTGAACCTGTCGGCTTTCAAAACGGAGCTGGAGTCATTGGGTGAAGGCCTGCCTTACAACGGATTGGGCTCGCTGAGCGGCACCATTGTGCGCTACGACGAGGGTTATGCCTTTGGCTCGTTCTTCGGCTACACGGCCGATGGCCTGTTCCAGACGCAGGATGAAGTAGCCGCGCACGCCACCCAGCAAACCGGCACCGCACCCGGTGATATCCGCTTCCGCGATCTGAATGGGGATAATGTCATCAACGCCGATGATCGGACCTTTATCGGTAATCCTAACCCCGACTTCACGTACGGTATTACCAACAATCTGACCTTCAAGGGTTTCGATCTGAGCTTCTTTATTCAAGGCTCGCAGGGCAACGACGTGTACAACCTGAACCGCTACATCACGGAAGGCGCCCTGTATGGTACTACCAATGGCACTACCCGCGTACTGAACCGCTGGACCGGCCCCGGCACCAGCAACGACGTGCCTCGCGCCGTTAGTGGCGACCCGAACACCAACCTGCGTGTGTCTACTTACTTTATCGAAGATGGCTCTTATGCCCGCATCAAAAACCTGACTTTGGGCTATACGCTGCCAACAGGCCTGATGAGCCGGATTTCGGCCACCCAGCTGCGCGTGTACGTCACGGCTCAGAACCTGGCCACGCTGACTAAGTACAGCGGTTTCGATCCTGAGGTGAGCGCCAGCGGCGTCGACCTGGGTATCTATCCCCAGTCGCGCGTATTCATGGCCGGTTTAAACATCGGGTTTTAATCCTTTCTAAAATTTCCACAGAACAATGACTATCTCAAAATATACGTGCGGCGCTTTTCTGCTCACGCTGGGCTTACTGACCGGCTGCGGCGAGAAATTCCTGGAGGAGGCCCCCACCGACCAGATAACGGACGCCAACTTTTACAAAACCCAGACCGACGCCATTCAGGCCGTTACGGCCGCTTATAGCGAGCTGACGAAGGAAGGGCAGTACAACGCGGCTTTGTGGGCCATGGATATTATGGCGGACGTCTCGACTACGGGCGGCGGCGGCGGCGGCGATGGTATTGAATACCAGCAGCTCGACAACTACAATATTCCCACTACCAATATCATTGCTAACCGCCTCTGGGGCGGGTCCTTTATTGGTATTCAGCGGGCTAATATTGTGCTGCAGAAGGTGCCCCTGATTACGAATATTGATCCGAATATTCAAAAGCGCTGCTTGGGCGAAGCACAGTTTCTGCGGGCCAAGTATTACTTTGACTTAGTGCGGGCCTACGGTGATGTGCCTTTGTATACTGTGCCGCCCGTCACGGCGGCTGAGGTAAATATCCCACGTACGCCCGCCGTGCAGGTATATGCGCAGATCGAAAAGGACTTGATTGAGGCTATCGGTAATTTGCCCGCTTCGTATAGCGGCGAAGATATCGGCCGGGCTACGAAGTGGGCAGCTACGGGGCTGCTGGCCAAGGTATATCTCACCCAGGATAAAAAGACCGAAGCCGCGCAGCGGGCCCGCGAGGTCATTGCTGGCTCCGGCAAAACCCTGTACGCCAACTACGCCGATATCTTTAAAGTAGAAAACGACAACGGCCAGGAGTCGCTGTTTGAGGTGCAGTTCGTGAACGGCCGCAACCAGTACGACCGCAACAATGTAGGCTCGGCGGCCAACCAGTTTTTTGCCCCCCGCGGTGGTGGACTCACGCCCGTAGGCGATGGCTACGGCTTCAACATTCCGGAGCCCGACTTCGTGAATGGCTACGAGGCCGGCGATACGCGCAAAGCCGTCAGCATCTTCGCACCTGGCGACGCGTGGCCCGGTGGCGGAACGAATCCTGGTAGCCTGCCGGGTTCTCCCTTCGGCTACAGCTCCAAGAAATGGTTTATCGGTAAAGTAAACACCAACATCTGGGATTCGCCCCTGAATATGAAGGTGATGCGCCTGGCTGAGGTGTATTTGATTCTGGCGGAGGCCGTAGGACCAACAGCTGAGGGCGTAGAAGCCATCAACAAAGTGCGCCGCCGTGCGTTCGGGCTGCCTATTAATACGCCTTCTGCCGCCCGCGACCTGACCACGACGACCCCCAACTTTACGGATGCCGTGCTGCGCGAGCGCCTCTACGAGCTGGCCTTTGAGATGGACCGTTGGTTTGACCTGAAGCGGACGGGCAAGTTCATTACGCGCATGACTGAGCACTCCGCTTTCCTGCGGACGCTTGGTGTGCAGCGCGGCGTACCAACGGCTACCAATCTGGTGCTGCCCATTCCGCAGTCGGAGATTGATGCCAACCCTGCTCTCATTCAGAATCCTGGCTACTAAGCCACTTCCCACCGACGATTTACTTTGATTTGTATGAAAAATATCTGGAATAAAGCGGGTCTGGCGCTACTGAGCGGCTCGTTGCTGCTGGCCTCCTGCGATAAAGAAGACACGGGGGAGATAGAAGGCGTAGTGCCAACGGCCGATTTTACGGCTGAGGTCAATACCACTGAGTTTCCTACCGTTGTCACGTTCACAAATACCAGCCAGAATAGCTTTCTCTACCAGTGGGACTTTGGCGACAACTCTACTGGCAGCGGCGAAACCGTGACACACACCTATCCCCGGGGGGGCACCTATAAGGTTCGCCTTACCGCCGCGGGTCGGGGTGGTACCGGCACTTCGCCCGAGAAGGACGTAGTAGTTCCTTCGCCTTGCGCCAATGCATCCTTCGCGGGCCTTACCGACTGTAACGGGGGAGGTGTCACGGTCTGGACGTACTCACGCGCCGCCGGCGCGATAGAAGTGCTGGCGGCCGATGACCGCACGGTGGTGTCGAGCTCGGCTGCCAATAGCCTGCCTGCCTGTCAGGCCGACGATCAGTTCAGCTTCAGCAGCGGCTACCAGTATATCTACAAGAGCGGGGGGCAAACTTCAGTGAACGGCGCTTGCGCTACCGCAGCTGATGCCAATTCTGCCTTCCGGTTTCGTCCCAATGGCGGCGGCCCGGCCCAAATTGTTCTCCAGGCTGATAATGCCTTCATTGGCACTTCCAGCCCCGCCGCGGCCCGCACCTACGACATCGTGGAGGCCACTGCCCAGCGTCTGCGTCTGAAAAGCACGAATGCCAATGGCACCAAAACCGTAGTAACACTTGTGCCCTTCAACGCTACTGATCCTGTTCGTCAGCTGCTTACGGGTGGTTCGTCTAAGACCTGGATGCTCGACAACGCTACCGATGCGCCTATTATAGTAGGTACGGAAGGTAATCCGTTACAGTACTTCGCAGGCGTAAAGGCAGGCGAGTTGCCCACTTGCCAGTCCGATGACGAGTACACGTTCTCCACGACGAATACGCTGACTTATAATGCGAAGGCTGAAACGTTCTCGGCTGCCGCCGGCTTTACCTGTCAGCCAGCGCAGTCTGGTACTTCAGCTTTCACCTTTGGCCCAGCAAGTGGCACTGGCTTAGCGCAGTTTGTTCTGGCGCGGAACAATGCTTTTATCGGCACTACCGATGCCTCACCCACCGAGCGCGTGTACCGCATTATCTCCATCGATGATAAGAAGATGACGTTGCGGGCGGGTAGTGGTGCAAACGGAGGTACCGTATTTACCATGAAATTCGTGGCCAAGTAAAGTTGTGCTGAGAGCTCTGTATGCTGTTGATTAACTGTTTGTTGCATGAAAAATGATTTGAAGTATTATCGGAGCTTGGGGGGCATTTTTGTTGGTGCTGTACTGTGTTGCTTAACAGCAACGGCCTGCACAGAGGAAAAAGAAGCTTCTGTGCCGGCCCCAACGCCCACGCCACCCGCCGCCACCGAAGTAAACGCCGACCCCCGCGACTATAATCAGTACACAGAGCTGGTGTGGAGCGACGAGTTTGAGGGCAGCGCACTGAACCAGACAAAGTGGACCTATGAAGTGAGCGACAACTGGTTCAATAATGAGCTGCAAGCCACTACCAACAGCAGCGAAAACCTCTTTCTCACTGGCGGCAACCTGACCATTCAGGCGAAGCAGGAGCAGCTGCGCAACCGGCAGTATACCTCCGCCCGCATCATTACGAAGGGCAAGCAGGACTTTGCTTACGGTCGCATCGATGTACGTGCGAAGCTACCCAAGGGCAAAGGCATCTGGCCGGCCATCTGGATGCTGGGCAGCAACGACAGCCAGGCACCCTGGCCAGCCTGCGGCGAAATCGACATTATGGAGCTACGCGGCAGTCAGCCAGCGGTGAATATCAGTACCGTGCACTTTGGTAATACGGTGGCCGAGCGCAAGTTCAAAGGCACAGAGATCCGCTTGCCCAGCGGCGATTTTTCCGACGATTATCACATCTTCAGCTTGGTGCGCAGCAAGGGCCAGCTGCGGTGGTTTCTGGATGGGCAGCAGTATTTCACCATTACGCCCAACGACGCTTCCCCATATCCCTTCGACAATAAGTTCTACATGATCCTGAACGTAGCCGTGGGGGGCGATTTTGATGGCAACCCCGATGCCAGCACCACATTTCCCAAGCAGATGCAGGTTGATTACGTGCGGTATTATCAGTACAAATAAAGCTGCTGCAAAAGCGTCTTAGCTGACCTCTGGGGGGCTTTTTTCTAAGTAACCCTTAGCCTTTGCAACAGTTAATCAATCCTTGCTCCAGACTGAGCAATTCAGTTTGGTAGCAAGTGTCAGAGCCGGTTCGTCGCGTTTGAGGTGCGAGCCGGCTCTTTGACTTTATTGGAATACGTCGGTTCAAAATTCTTGCTCTTCTTAAGCGAGTAAGAAATAATCGATGCAGTAGAATAGCATCAAAAAAGGCTCATTTTATCTGTGAAGCAACAGATAAAATGAGCCTTTTTTGATTCGAGTTTTTTCTAATAACAGACCATATTTTTAAATGAAATGAGCCGTGAAAACTACTGTGTTAGCCATTTTTATTTTCGGTTAAATGGCTTCTAAAAGAGAAATTACAAAAGTGAAGCTGTTTAAAAAGTTAATTGTCTACAGAGCGTAATCGTCTAAGTGATAGTTAGATAATAAAAACCGTATCTACATATGATATGATTTAAGAAACAATGTTTTCTAACTCAAACGTTTACAATTTCATAATTCAAAGATCCAGTTGTTCAGTTAAAATAAAGCCCATTTCTTGTCGGCATCAGTTAAATTTTTTTAACGCTTAAAAACCGACACATGAGAAAAACATTACTACTGTGCATGCTTACAGTATTTGCCCTCCTCGTCCACCAAGTCGAGGCGCAGGTACGCACCATTTCTGGGCAGGTGGCAGCAGCAGATGGAAGTACGCTTCCAGGCGTTACTGTGGTGGTAAAAGGAACCACGCAGGGCGCCTCTACTGATGCCAATGGCGCTTACACCTTGGCCGCGGTGCCAACCACAGCTACTATCCTTGTGTATTCGTTTATCGGCTACGATACAAAAGAGGTAGCAATAGGAGACAAGACGACCATCGATGTGAGCTTGGTGCCTAATACTACCGGCCTCAACGAAGTAGTTGTGATTGGCTACGGTACCCAGCTTCGCCGCGAGCTGACGGGCTCAGTAGCGACCATCAGCGGAACGGATATAGCTCAGAAGCCAGTGCAGAGCTTTGAGCAGTCGTTGCAGGGCCGCGCCCCCGGCGTAAACGTCACGACTCCTAATGGCGTGCTGAATACGCCGCCCGTCGTCCGGATTCGGGGGGTGAACTCCATCAACCTCAGCTCGGCTCCGTTGTATGTAATCGACGGCATTCCGGCGTTCAGCGGCAACAACTCGGCGCTTTCCAGCGTGCCAAACAACCCGCTCAGCAACGTTAACCCCAACGATATTGAAAGCATTGAAGTGCTGAAGGATGCCGCTGCGGCTGCTATCTACGGCTCCCGGGCTGCGGGGGGCGTTATTCTGGTAACAACCAAGAGTGGCAAAAAAGGGCAGAGTCGCATATCGCTCGACTCATGGGTAGGCTGGAGCAAACCCGTCCGCCTGTACGAAGTGCTGGGTGCCGAAGACTACATGCTGATCAAAAACGAGGCTGTTCGCAATCTGAATGCAAACCGCGCCTCTGTAGGGGCCGTTGCCAACAACCGGGAAGGGTTTCTGCCTTCTTTTGATGCTGATGGAAATGTCGTTGATACCCGTTGGTATGATTACATCTACCGCACCGGCTTTTCGCATTCCAACGCTCTGAACTTCTCGGGCGGTACCGAAAAGACGACCTATTATGCCTCGGTTGGCTACACGGGCCAGAATGGCATGTTGAAGAATAACGAATTTCAGCGTCTGTCGGGCCGGATAAACATCGACCACAAAGTCTACAAGAACTTCACCGTAGGCGCTCGAATCGGCTATTCTAATAACTACAATTCTTCGCCCAACTCTGGCTCTATTGGTGATGCCGCTTTCAGCATAGCCGGCTTAGGTCGGGCTCCGCTGGTATTGCCTCCAAACGTAGCCGCTCGCAATCCCGACGGCACTCCAAATATCAATACGGCGGGCAATGGCGTTGGGCCGGGAGCCAATACCAACCCCGCGCCGAATTACGCTCCTTTGGTCACGGGCTACTACAACCCACTGGTTGACCTGGAGAACAACTACTTCACCTCCGAAGGCAACGAGATTCAGGGTAGCTTGTATGCGAACTGGGAGATACTGAAAGGCCTGAACGTACGGACCACCTATGGTTTGAACAATAGCTCCTTTGAAGATCAATTGTTCTATACCGCCCTATCCGGCGACGGCTATGCCACCGGGGGCCAAGCCGCCAATTACTTCCGCACTAACAAGCGCTGGAACTGGCAGAACACTGCTCAGTACGACCGCAGCTTCGGCAACCATAATGCTTCCATCCTGCTAGGCGGCGAGCAACAGCGCACGCAGGTGGACCGCTGGGGAGCCAGTCGTACGCAGGTAGCTGATGACTTCTTTAACACGTACCAAGGCAACTACACCAACATTGCCGTATCGGGCAACTCTCAGGGAGAAAACTACTTAGTTTCTTACTTCGGCCGTTTGACCTACGATTTTGCCAAAAAATATCTGGCCTCTATCAATGTGCGTCGTGACGGCTACTCAGCTTGGGGCAACGAAAAATGGGGCAATTTCTACGGGGCATCTCTGGGCTACATTGTATCGGAAGAGCAGTTCTGGAAGGATGCCGCCTTTTCTAATGTCTTCAACTTCCTGAAGTTTACGGGTAGCTACGGTGAGGTAGGCAACAGCCAGGGCATCAACGACTTCGCTTCATTGTCGACGTATGGTTCGGGTCTGTATGGCTCCAGTGCAACGCTGGGCTACTCTACGGCTGGCAACCCGGATTTGACGTGGGAAACCAGCAAAAAGACCGATGTTGGTTTTTCCTTCGGCGTATTCCAGGATCGGGTACAGGGTGACTTCTCTTACTATCACAACCTCGTTGATGGGTTGATTCTGGATGTGCCCCAGGCGCCTTCCAGAGGTGTTCCGAATAACACTATTGCAGCCAACGTAGGCTCCATGCACAACACTGGTGTTGAGTTAAACCTTAACCTGCGGGCTATCCAGGGCAAGGATTTCAGCTGGACAGTTAACGGCAACTTTACAACCCTGAAAAACCGCGTATTGACGCTTGTTACTGAAGGCCAGCGCATTGCTACGGCTACTTCCGGTCTTGAGATTGTCAACTTCACGGAAGTGGGCCGGTCGGTGGGCGAAATCCTGGCTGTTCCCTCCATGGGCGTGAATCCAGCCAACGGTCAGCGTATGGTGCGCAAAATTGACGGCACAGTCGTTCAGTACAATCACTTAGGTACGTCCGGCCCCGGCTCTACCGGCTGGACAACGCTTGACGGCGTGAACACCACGGCTCCTACGCAGCTGGCCGACGGTATTTACTTTGGCCCAACGCTGCCAAAGTGGTACGGCGGCTTCGATAACACGTTCCGCTACAAGAATTTCGACTTGGGTGTATTCATTCAGTACTCGGGGGGCAATTATATCTATAATGGCACCAAGTCGGGTTTGCATGATCAGCGCTTCTGGAACAACGAGAAGGATATCCTGAACCGTTGGACTTCAGAAAACACGAATGCTGAATGGCCCCGCGTGGTGTACGGCGACAACGTGTCGAACGGCTCTGCGCTGGTAATATCGAGCAATGTAGAAAAGGGTGATTTCGCTCGTCTGCGCAATGTGTCGCTGGGCTATTCGGTGCCTTCAACCTTGGCTACCAAGTTGGGACTTGCCACCGCTCGCGTGTATGTGCAGGTTCAGAATGCTGCCTTGCTCACGAACTACTCAGGTATTGACCCCGAAATCTCGACAAACGGAAATACCAACACTGGCGCCGGTGTCGACCGCAACTCCATCGGTCAGGCCCGCACATTCACGGCTGGCTTCAACATTGGTTTCTAATTCTAGCTCTCTCTGACACTGATGAATACAATATTAAAGAACAAGGCGAAGGTGGCTATCTGCACTGCCTTACTAAGCATGGGAACCTTCTCCTGCCAGACTGATTTGCTGGAGCCGGTTCCAGAAACGGTATTCTCCGATTTGGTGGTGTTTGACACTCCCACGCGGGTTGCGCTACAGGTTAATTCCCTTTACACCTATGTGAAGGCAGGCGCCTTTTATGGCGGCCGCTATCAGGTGTATGGCGATATTCGGGCCGACGATTTTATCGTGCAAACGAGTAATAACGTGACGGGCTATAGTGTATGGAATCATACGCTTACCGAGTCGTCGCAAAATGACGTTACCAACCTCTGGAACGCCGCGTATGCTGCTATTAACCAGGTTAATGTGTTTCTGGCTGGCATTGATGCCAACACGGCAAAGTTTGTGGCTCCGGCTTTTCCCGCCGACTTCGCAACTACTACAGCCAATACTTACCGGGGTGAGGCACGGCTGCTCCGGGCGCTGAGCTACCACGCGCTTTTGCAACTCTATGCCCGGCCCTATGCCGATGGTCAGGGGAGCAGGCCCGGTTTGCCCTTGCGCATCATGGCAGAAACCGGCTCCACCAACAACGACTTGGCACGCAGCACAGTAGCTGAAGTGTATGATCAGATTTTAGCTGATCTGATCTTTGCCGAGCAAAATTTGCCCCTGACGTATAGTGGTGCTGCCCTAAACACAACCAGAGCACATCGCAATACCGCTATTGCCCTAAAAACGCGTGTACTCTTGGCAATGGGACGCTACGCAGAGGTTATTACGGAGGCCAATAAGATTGTGTCTGCCGCCGCGCCTTTTACCGCGACTAGTGGCGTGGCTCATGCTCTCAATCCTTCGATAGCCGCCGTATTTACCTTTCCAGAGGAAACCTCAGAGAGCATCTTGAGCTTCCCATTTACTGCTCAGAACGCTCCTGGCACCCAAAATCAGCTGGGATTTTACTTCCTGCCAGGCTCACGCGGTGGCAACGGTGAGTACGCGCTGAACTCCGATGGCATTCTGGGCAATGCGGCCTGGTCGGCTACGGATGCGCGCAGGACGAATTTCGTATTCCGGGTCGGAACGACTCCTTTTCTGACGAAGTATTCCAACGGCTCTACTTCCACAAACCCGTTCCTGGATAAAGCGCCGGTTATTCGGTACGCTGAGGTGCTCCTGAATTTGGCTGAGGCGCGTGCTCGAGTAAACGGGCCCACCGATGCTCAGGCTTTGGACCTGCTCAATGCTGTGCGTACGCGCTCTGCAGGCACCCCTTATACGCAGGCTACGGTCAGTAATATTCTGCTTGAGCGCCGTATCGAGTTTTTGGGCGAGGGAATTCGCAACATGGACATCATGCGATTGAATGCCACGATTCCAGAGAAAAGCTCTGTCAGCGCCGTTGCCCCATCAGATCCGCTGTATGTGTGGCCAATTCCGGCTGGCGAGTTGCAGGCAAATGCGCTGATGACCCGCAACTAGACATACGCATCAAATCTAAAAAAGCCCCCCAACAATATGCTGGGGGGCTTTTTTAGATTTGATGCGTATGCCACGCTCATTTTCACTGATGAAAAATCTGTGGCCTGAGAATGAGAGAAATAAACTCTCATTCTCAGGCTCACCATCAGCTCTAGTTTCAATAAAAAGCCCCAGCTACGTAAACAGTAGCCGGGGCTTTTTATTGAAACTGCACGGCCAGATTAGTGGGCGTGAATGCGCTTGCGCTTTTGGATACGACGCTGTTGGGCCTGCTTAACCCGGCGATATAGCGCCTCCAGAGGCGTTTCTGCTTGGCGCGTGGTGGTAGCTGCGTCTTTCAGCTCTTCAACCTGTTTTGATTTGGTAGGCTTCATAAGGGAAGTATTTAGGTGCTTATCAACGGTAGATATTCCGAGAAGGATACATTCACTCATTGAATTGCCAAATGTAAGGCCTTTTTATTCAGGCATCTATTTGCTGATTTTTTACCTTCCCTTGCTTAGCACCTTCATTTGCCTATTCAGGGTAGGTGTAATGGGAGGTTGAATAAGCAGATGGGCTGTAGAGCGAATTGCCGCTTTTCCGTTACCCAGCAATATTGTCTAGACCCAAAAAAGCCCCCCATACCAACACTAGGGGGCTTTTTGTTCTTAAAAAGATGCATCCTGACGACTAACCTTAAAGCCGGCAATTCATTCGTAACATTAAGGTCACACTTAGGTAACATAGGGGTAACATATAATGCCGCACTTTGTGCCAGCATTATCCTTTCATGAAGAAATTGTTACTCAGCTTGCTGGTTTTACTAGCCAGTCAAGCTTACGGTCAAATGGCCGACTCGCTGCCTCCAACCACGCCGGCTGCTAAAAAATGGTACCAGAACATTGCTATCCGGGGCTACGCGCAGGCACGCTACAACCGTTTGCTTGAGACCAACCCCGACCTGACCTGTGAGCAGTGCGACAGGTCGTGGGGCAGAAATGGTGGATTTTTCCTGCGGCGGGTGCGGGTAATTTTCTTCGGGCAGCTGCACGAGCGCGTCTATTTTTATTTGCAGCCTGACTTTGCCAGCGTTCCAAGTGGGAGCAGCTCCCAGAACTTTGGGCAATTGCGCGATGCCTACATCGATCTGGGCCTGGATAAGGCTAGCCGGTTTCGGCTGCGGATAGGGCAGAGCAAAGTGCCTTATGGCTTCGAGAATATGCAATCGAGCCAGAACCGTCTGGCCCTCGACCGCAATGACGGCCTGAATAGCGCTGTGGCTAATGAGCGGGATCTAGGGGTCATGTTCTACTGGGCGCCTACGGCCGTGCGGGAGCGCTTGGCAAAGCTCGTCAAGGATGGACTCAAAGGCTCCGGCGACTACGGCATGCTGGGCGTGGGCGCTTACAATGGCCAGACCGCCAACCGCCCGGAACTTAACAACCAGCGCCACATAGTAGCGCGCTTCACGTACCCGCTGGTCGTGGGTCAGCAGATCATAGAGCCGGGACTACAGGCCTATACTGGCGAGTACGTGGTAGCCAAGGATCAACTGTCGGCCCGCGTGAAGTATCGACCCGACCTGCGCTACCCCGATCAGCGCGTGGCGGCCACTTTCGTGCTTTATCCCCAGCCGTTCGGGGTGCAGGCCGAATACAATGTGGGCCGAGGCCCCGAGTTTAACCCCCGCACCGATAGCATTGAAACCCAGAACCTGCACGGCGGCTACATGCTGCTGAACTACCGGCTGCGCTATAAGCAGCAGCAGCTTTATCCGTTTCTGCGCATTCAGTACTACGATGGCGGCAAAAAGCACGAGCGTGACGCCCGCAGCTACACCGTGCGCGAGGCCGAAATCGGGGCGGAGTGGCAGCCGTTCAGCAGCTTCGAACTGGTGGCCATGTACACGCTTTCCTCGCGACGCTTCGAGGATTCTCAGCGACCCAGCAACCAGCAGCGCGGTGGGTTGTTGCGCCTGCAGGCTCAAGTCAACTTTTAAGTAGTTAATTACCTTGCCCGACTCCCAACAGGACGCGAGATCGGTGACCCACTTGCCTAAGCTAGTTCCGCCAGCAACTTTAGGAATTTGGCAGCTTGGCTTCTTATAAAAAAAGCCCGCCAGATAGTTATCTGGGGGGCTTTTACTTGAGTTCTAGTCTTTGTCAGCTACTGAAGGCGCCGCTTGCGCGGTCTCGGTGCTGCCGCCTTCAGGCCGTGGGCCACGACTATTGCGGTTACGGCCTCCGCGCTTGCGACGTTTCTGAACTTCACCAGCGTCTCCTTCAGCTCGAGGCTCGCGTGGTGGGCGTGGTTGGCTGCTGCCAGTTGTTGGTTCGCCTTCAGCTTTGGGTGCACGCGGCTCCCGCACTTCGCCTTCCGGACGCGGGGCGCGGGGCGGGCGCTGGTAGGGCTGAGCTGGCGCACCACCGGCGTCGAGAGCAGCCAGGGCCGCGTTAGCCTTGGCAATACGCTCTTTCTGCCCAGGATCGTTGGCATCTGCATCGCGGCGGGGCGGGCGGCTACCATCCCGAGGGCCTTCACGGCGGGGGCCACGGCCTCCATCACGTGAGCTTCCGCCGCCAGAATGGCCATTGCGAGCCGGGCGACCACCAATTTTGCCCCCCAGACCGCTAAAGCGCTTGGGGTCAAACTCCGGTGCAGGGCCCAAGCCCAATTCCTCGGTGATATTCTTCTTTTCCAGCTCCCGCTCAATGAGCTTCTCAATCTTAAGAACGCGGTCCTGGTCTTGGTCGGCAATGAAGGTGATGGCCGTGCCGGTAGTGGCGGCGCGGGCCGTGCGGCCGATGCGATGAACATAATCTTCCGCAGCCCGCGGAATATCGTAATTCACTACGTGCGAAAGGCTATCTATATCAATGCCACGGCTGAGCACGTCGGTAGCTACCAGAATGGGGAACTGCTTGTTCTTGAAGTCGCGCATGATTTGCTCGCGCTCTTCCTGGGTACGGTCGGAGCTGATGCCCTGGGCCACGTAACCTAGCTTGTTAATAGACCGCACGATGCTGCCCACGGCCGCTTTCTGTGAGGTAAACAGCACCATGCTCTGCACATTCTGGGTTTTGAGAATGTGCTCCAGAATATAGATTTTCTGGCGGTCGAAAGCCATGTACAACTGCTGGTCGATGCCGGCGGCGGGCTTGGATACGGCCAGCCGGATTTCTTCGGGCTCGTTGAGAATCTGCTTCGAGAAGTCGCGGATTTTATTGGGCATGGTAGCCGAAAAAAGCAGCGTCTGGCGCTTCTTCGGCAACTGACTCACGATGTTGAGGATGTCATCGGAGAAGCCCATGTCCATCATCTTATCGGCCTCATCCAGCACCAGATATTTGATCTGGTCGAACTTCACGTAGCCCATTTGCAAGTGAGCAATCAGGCGGCCGGGCGTGGCAATGATGATGTCGGCGCCACTGGTGAGGGCGCGTTTTTGCTGCTCCCAACCTTCGCTTTTGCCGCCGCCATAAATGGCTATGCTGCTGGCTTCCACAAAGTAGCCGAAGCCGGTTACCTGCTCGTCAATCTGCGTGGCCAGCTCGCGGGTGGGCACCAGAATGAGGGTGGAGGTGTGGCCGTGCTTGGCGTGCGAAATGCGGTCGAGGAGAGGAAGCAGATAAGCCGCCGTTTTGCCGGTACCCGTCTGGGCGCAGGCAATCAGGTCTTTACCTTCAATAATTTTTGGAATTGCCTGCTCCTGTATGGGAGTGGCATTCAGATAATTCATGGCATCCACACCGGCCAGAAGGTCGTCGTGCAGATTAAACTCGCTAAATTTCAAGGTACAGCTAAGTGAAGTGAAGAAATAGCTGACCTTGTTTTTCTGGTCAGCGAACCGCTTGATTTAGTGCAAATATACGCCATTTTGAAGCGCTGCCGTTGGGGCTGCATTTGCCTATGTCACGGATAAGTGCGGCGTATATGGAATAAGACAAACGTCTTCGTGCTGGGGTTCAAAAGCAGACGGAGCCGACAGCTTGAAAATGTGCCGCTCATCGGATTTATCTTGCCGAACTTCTGCTGGCCAAAAATGGATCTGACTACCTTGCCTTCCGCTGCCCCTGTCGTTGAAAAAGCCCCCCAGCCCTTCGCTGGCCTGTTTGTTCTTGAATTAGCCTCCGTATTAGCGGGGCCGCAGGTCGGTCAGTTCTTCGCAGAACTTGGGGCGACAGTTATAAAAGTGGAAGCCCCCAGCGGCGACGTAACTCGCACCTGGAAGACCGCCTCTGAAAATTCTGAAACTGATATTTCCGCCTATTTCGCTGCTTCAAATTGGGGTAAAAAGTCTATCGTTCTGGACCTCACCACGGCTGATGGCAAAGCAGCTATCCAGGCTCTCGCTGCTCGCGCCGACATCGTGTTGGCTAGCTATAAACCAGGCGATGCTGAAAAGCTGGGCGCCGATTATATTACCCTTTCGGCCGCCAATCCGCGTCTCATCTACGGTCATCTCACTGGCTACGGCCCTGCCACCAAACGCGCGGGTTACGATGCAGTGCTACAGGCCGAAGCGGGTTTTATGTATCTGAATGGCCCACCCGGGAGTGAGCCGCTGAAAATGCCCGTGGCCCTGATTGATCTTTTGGCCGCGCATCAGCTGAAAGAAGGCTTGCTGACCGCCCTTTACCAGCGTACGCACACCGGCCGCGGCACCTATGTGCAGACGTCTTTGCTCGACAGTGCATTGGCTTCGTTGGCTAATCAGGCCGCGACCTGGCTCGTTACCGGCCACGACCCCAAGCCTTTAGGATCCGGGCATCCGGGCATTGTGCCCTACGGTACCGTGTATTGCGCCGCCGATGGCCGACATCTGGTGCTGGCCGTGGGCAGCGACCGGCAATTTGGTCTGCTGTGTGCGGCTCTAGCCCGGCCGGATTGGACGACACATCCGCGCTTTCAAACGAATGCCCTGCGAGTAGCTAATCGAACAGCGCTGGAAGAGCTGCTGCGCCAGCGCATAGGGGAAGTAAATGGCGATGAGCTGCTGCAAACGCTGGAAAAGCAGGCCGTACCAGCGGGCGCCGTGCGCACGGTAGGGGAGGCGATAAGGCACGAGTCGGCGGAGCGGATGATTTTGCCCCCTACAGCCGATTTTCCGCATTCGGGTCTGCGAACGGTTGCTTTTCAGAGCAATACTTGGGAATCCGCAGCCGCACTCACAAGCCCGCCGCATCTGGCTCAGCATCAGGCAGAAAATGGATTGCTGACCCCTGAATCGTAGCAAACCGATTTGGCAAAATCCGGCTTGGCACAGCTTTGGTCCATTAACTTAACAAGCTCAACCGCGTAACTTCCTACTACTGCTCACGGCTTTCCGGCCCGGCGGCCACCTTTACCACCCTTTGCAATTATGGCCAAAAGAACCCCCAAAAAACCAGTTGCTGCTCCTCTAAAGGATGCTGAAACTACGCATAAACATGAGGAGGCGATGGCTGCCGCTGAAGAAATTACGGCTGAGGTAGCTATTGAGCGTCTGGCACTTATTTCGGAAGGACTAAAGCAAAAAGCCACGGCTAAGCAAGCCATCTTCCGTAATACCAGCGCCGCCTTTGAGTTGCTGCGTCAGGTATCGATGGAGCTGACGCTGGAGCTAAGTCGGCGCATCACGGCCATCGATTCTACAGTGGTAATTGAGTACCGGCCCATCAACGAGATGGAGTTTCACATTCGTTTCTCCGGCGACCTACTCATGTTCGTGATGCACTCCAATATTGTCACTTTTCCCGATGACTACGGCCCCATGCCGAGCAAGTACGTAGGAGAGGATTTTCGGCGCCGCTTTTTCGGCCATATTATGGCCTATAATTTCATGGCCGATAGCATCAAATACCAGCGCCTCAATGACCCTGGTTATTTAGTGGGCCGACTGCTCATTAATATCGAAAATCACTACTTCATCGAGGGTGTAAAAGAGCTCGAACTGCCTGATATAAATATGGCTGATAACATGCTCACCCACGACGCCCTGAAACTGTTCGTGGAGAGCGCTATGATTGCCGCCGTAAACAACGATTTGATTGCGCCGCCGCTCCAGGAAATCCAGAAAATTACGGTAAAGCAAAAAATTGAAAATCAACAGGTAAGCCGCGGTAGTAAATTAGGTTTTAGCTTCTATAGTGGCCAGCATCACCTGGAATGATTGACCCGCTGACGTATTAGGTTATAGGTTTGTAAGGATATTTTAGTTCAACAAAAAAGCCCCCCAGAAGTAGTTCTGGGGGGCTTTTTTGTTAGAAAATCTGCTTCAATTATGCTGTTCTATTTGTCAGGCTCAAGTAGTTCGTTTTTAGACAGAATACCCAATTTTTTCGCGTACCCGATTTAAAACCTCACGGCCGTACGCCTGCGCTTTGCGGGCTCCTTCGGCCAAGCGCGCATCTAGCTCGGGCAGGTGTTCCATGTAGAAAGAAAACTGCTCGCGCTCGGTAGCAAAACGCTGCATAATCAGGTCGAATAACGCCTGTTTGGCGTGGCCGTAGCCGTAGCCGCCAGCCAGATATTTCGCGCGCATTACTTCCGTATCGGCGGGCGTAGCGAGCAGCGAATACAGCTTGAAAATAGTGTCGTTTTCCGGGTCTTTCGGGTCGTCAAGTCCGCGGCTGTCCGTCACGATAGTTTTGATGGTTTTGAGCAGGTCTTTTTCGGGGGCAAATATGTCGATGATATTACCGTAGCTCTTGCTCATTTTCTGCCCATCGGTGCCCGGAATCGTCATCAATTGCTCATCAACACGAGCCTTAGGCAGCACAAACGTTTCGCCGTAGCGACTGTTGAATGTAGCAGCAATGTCACGCGTTATTTCCAGGTGCTGAATCTGGTCTTTGCCCACAGGCACAATGTCGGCGTCGTAGAGCAGAATATCCGCCGCCATCAGCACCGGATACGTGAACAAGCCCGCGTTTACGTCTGCTAGCCTATCCGATTTATCCTTAAAGGAGTGCGCATTTGCCAGCATCGGATACGGCGTGAAGCAGCTCAGATACCAGGTCAGCTCCGTTACCTGAGGCACATCAGACTGGCGGTAAAACAGATTTTTCTCGGTATCAAATCCGCAGGCCAGCCACGCTGCGGCCACGGCGTAGGTGTTTTGCCGCAGCAGTTGCGCGTCGCGCACCGTGGTAAGCGAGTGCAGATCAGCAATGAAATACAGCGAGTCGTTCTGGGCGCTTTTCGACAGCTCGATGGCAGGCAAAATGGCCCCCAGCAAGTTGCCGAGGTGTGGGCGGCCGGTGCTTTGGATACCGGTGAGAATTCGGGACATATTTAGTTGTTCGTAGTTCGTGTTTGCTTTAGGAAACCTACTGCATAGGATAATTTAAAAATGGTTCGCCTCTATTAAATGCCTGAATAAAGGTTTGTAGATTATTTATATTAACTCTTTTGTCTTTTAGTGCTTTTAATAAATCAGGACGCGTGCTAACAAATAAAGAAACATATTCACGGAATCTCTTTCCGCCCTCATCAAATACGGTATATGGAATAGCAGATGCGTAAGTTTCGCCTGCTCTTTGTAATAAATAAATATTTGGTGGTGGCATATAGCCTGCTATAGGTTGATATTCATACCGCATAAGAGATACTGCTCCACTATCAAGTAATTCAACAAATATGTTATTAGCAGTTTCGTCCGTGAATCCTGATTGAGATCTCACCGGAAAGCCACTTGCTTTGATATAACGACGCAGACCAATTCGATACGAGTGAATATCCTTCCAGAGATATTTTACCGTTCTGTCTTTATCAATTTTTGATGTTAAATATTTCCCGCTTTCCTTGATGGCGCTATAATGACGAACATATATGTCATTTTCTAGCACGTAAGAACCGGGTTTAAAATCGAACTGTGCTTTTGTTAGAATTGGTAGAAAAAGAATACATATAAACAGAAGAAAGGAACGCATATAAAGTTTTCAGGAATTGATAAAGAGGCATTAGACTCAAACACTTACATCAGCCGCTGCTTCCTGCTGCAATTCCACAGTCTCTTCGTGGCCGAGGTAGCGGTCAATCAGAAAATGAGCCAAATAAATAACCGGCGTAAGCAGAATTGCCGCCCCGAATTTATACCAGTAGTTCGTGTTGGCTACGCTCAGTACTTGGTCGAACGACCAATTGCCGAATAAGTAAAACGCCACATACAGCACCACGAAGCTATCCACGAGCTGCGAGATAAGCGTGGAGCCAGTAGCGCGCAGCCACACGTAGCGCCCACCCGTCAGGCGCCGTATAGCCTGAAATACCGTCGCGTCGAGCACCTGTCCAATCAGAAAGGCCGTGATGGAGCCGGCAATAATTCCCAGACCTTGGCGGAAAATGCTTTGGTAAGCAAAGTCAATATTGAATGGACGGCCAGCCGCGTCCGTCTTGTTTACATCGAGCCAGAAGGCGGCGGGGGGCAAATGTGTGGTGGCCAAAATAACCACGAAGGCATACAGAATCAGGCCGACGGTGAGGTAGCTGATGCGCAGCACGCCCGCTCGCCCAAAGTATTCGTTGATGATATCGGTGGTGACAAATACGACCGGCCAGATCAGCACACCGGCCGTCAGGTTACCGGGCAGTCCCATTAGGGCATCCACCGAAAATATCTTGACTCCAATGATTTCTGCCAGCAATGCATTCACCACAAAAATCCCGCTGAGTACGAGATAAAGCTGCTGTTTTTTGCGTGCAAAAGGCGTCATAAGGTGGCTAGTAGGCGGTATTTAGTAATCGTTGATCACAAGAACGTCATGCAGAGCAGAGCGAAGCATGACGTTCTTGTGAAGGCAAAATCGTGTTCTTACAAACTCACAATTTTGCCTTCAGTGGCCAGCTCTACCCACTCAAACACTGCCTTTGCCTCATTCAATAAAGGCTCCAGCTCGCGGTAGCGGGAGGAGAAGTGACCAATGAGCAGGCGGTGGGCATTGGCCCGACGCGCCAGGTGTGCCGCTTGCCGTGCCGTAGAATGATGAGTAAGCGTGGCCCGCTCGCGCATATCATCCATAAACGTAGCCTCGTGATACAGCAGGTCCACATCGCGCACCAGGTCGGCTAGGGCAGGCGTGTAGAGCGTATCGGCGCAGTAGGCGTAGCTGCGCGAAGGCGAAGGATCGGTGGTGACATCGGCGTTGGCCACCACCAGATTGCCGGCTTCGTCGAAGATATCTTCGCCCTGAGCCAAGCGGCCCAGCTGAGCTGGCGTGAGGTCGGCGGGAAGGCGGGTTTTATCGAGGTGGCGGCGCTTGGGGTGCTCCCGAAACAGGTAGCCACAGCACGGAATCCGGTGCCGCATGGGCAGGCTATGCACCGTCAGGTACTTGTCCTCATACACCAGCGCGTGCTGCGTAGTATCGACGGGGGTAAAGTTCAGCTCGAATGAAAGCTGGGTATGGGAGTAGCGAAACTGTGTGCTGAGAATATCGTCGAGGCCGGCCGGGCCGAAGAGCAGCAGCGGCTCGGTGCGGCCGTGCAGGTGCATGGTAGAAAGCAGCCCAAACAGTCCAAAAAAGTGGTCGCCGTGGAGGTGAGAGATAAAAATGGCCCCCAGTCGCTGATGGCGCACTTTGTATTCCATCAGGCGTCGTTGAGTGCCTTCGCCACAGTCAATGAGGTAAGAGTTCGCGTCGACGGAGAGCACCTGGGCTGTGTGGTGCCGGTTGAGAAAAGGCGTGGCCGAAGCGCTACCCAGGATTTTTAGCTCAAACTCCATGTAAAGGTAAAATGGCTAAATGGCTGTAGGGTAAATGGCTGGTCGTTCTATTGTTACCAAATGCACAGTCAGGACGACCAGCCATTTACCCTACAGCCATTTAGCCATAAAAAAAGTTGGTCGTCTACTATCAGCTTCGATAAACTGACAACAGACAACCAACAGCAGATAACTAAAAAACCTATTCCTTGCTGGTCAAGTCGCGCTCGATAGCGTGCAGAAATACGCGGTCAATACCTTCTTCAACGGTGGGCAGAATATGCAGTACTGATTCAAGCTTGCTGATTGTGATAAGCTTCATCACGTGGTCTTGCAGGCCCGTTAGTACCAGCAAGCCACCAGTAGAGTTGCACAAGCGGTTGGCAATCAGGATAGAGCTAAGCCCGGAGGAATCGGTGTACTTCACGTTGCCCAGATCCAGGATAAGGTTGTTGATGCCTTCCGCGTTCAGCTTGACAAACTCCGATTTTAGGTCCGGGGCCACCGTGGTGTCCAGCTTCTTCTCATCAATAGTGATGATGGTGTAAGTTTCCTTTTTATCGATGGAGTACTTCATACGGACGTGAGGGACGGGTTAAAGGGAATTGCGAAGGTAACAAAAATTCAGTTGGCGTGAAATGAGCGAGTCCCGGATAAGGAATACTCGGACGCAGACAAAAGTAAGTGTACAGAATGGTTTAATCAGGCGTAGAAAAGCGGAATAAGTACTCTGTTTTATTGTTCTGCTTATTCAAAACATACACTAAGCTACGAGAAATACTGATCAAATTTAAGTACTAATCCCAAGAGTATTAAAGGCGCTTCTGGGGGGCAAATCCAAAAGTGAGCGTGGCCCAGGTGCTTTGCCAATCGGCTGTTTTCCGGTCGGTGGTGGGCACCATATGCACAGCGCTAAGCATATAGCTGCCCGGCGCCGACAAGTGAAACAGTACTCGACCACTTTGGTTGGTGTATAATTTGGTTCGGCGGGTAATTGTTTGATCGGGTGCGCCTCGTTGCCACACCTGCACCAGCGCCCGGCGTAGCGGCTTGCCTTCATACAATACCCGCACCGTGAGAGCGGCGCCGGTTTTCAGCGCATAAGGATTTTGCTCCGGAATCAATTCCAGTGCCTGCCCGCTGGCTCGGGCAAACGTGCTGTCGTAAGTGGTAATTGGTCCGGCCACAAGAAGCGTTTTGGCGCAGCGCCGGTATAGTTCGCGGCCGGGCTTGGTGGTTTCGCCACGTTGGCGGCGCAGGGCTATGGTATTATCGAGGCCAGCCTCTTGCAAGTAAGCAGTGAATTTATCGTCTGCCAGCTCCACAAATGAATTAGTGGTGGTAAGCGCTAGCAGGTGCATACCTGGCGTTGGGAAAGTAATGGCCGTTTGCAGCGTGTCGGCGCTGGTAGCGGCTGCGGTCAAATCAACGGAGTCGGTGGCGGTGTAATGATACAGACTGGCGAGGCGGGCGCTTTTACCAGCCCACCGCTCACCTACAAAATTATCACCTTTAAAAAGGTGCAGATTCTGCTGGCTGCCAGCTAGTACAAAGAAGCGCGGTGGCAGCAGCCAGAACTCACCAGCCAAGCCCGCCACTGACCATGCTAGTAGGGGCAGGAGCATCAGTAATTTTTGAGGAAAGCGCACCAAATAAGTAAGATAAATTGTGGATGTGGTTGATTATTAGGGTTTAATGAAAAATTAATATAAACAATTTTTCCATTCGTCAGTAGTAGTTTCACAATGCTTGTTTAACTTTTTACTAAAAACCTTTAACAGATGAGAGCGAACACTTTATTTCATTCACTTCCCTCATGGCGGGCATTGCGGTTACTCGCCGTTGGTGTACTAGTTGGGCTGGGTGCTACCGGCTGCGACGACGATGAAGTAGATGTGCCGCCGGTTACCCAGCAAAATATCGTGCAGGTGGCCCAAGGCAATGCCGACTTCAGTGTTCTGGTAGCTGCCGTCACCAAGGCTGATCTGGCCACGACGCTAAGCGGGACCGGACCCTTTACTGTGTTTGCTCCCAACAATGCAGCTTTTGCCAAATTAGCCGGCGGTCCCCTTGACGCCTTTAGCTCGGCAGCCAAAATTAATGCCGTAACGGATGCAAACCAGATTGCTGCCCTGCGTGGCGTATTGCTCTATCACGTACTAGGGGCCAACGTAACGGCCGGCGATATTGCTGCCGGAGCTAGCACCAGTACCACGGCGCGGCCGGCGAGTGCTCCGGGCGTCAATGACAACTCCATCTACCTGACCAAAGCTGGCAACAACGTCTTTATAAATGGCGGCACCAGAGTAGTAACAGCCGATATAGATGCCAGCAACGGCACTATCCACGCTATTGATAACGTACTGCTGCCCCCCAGCCAGACAATTGCCGGCATCGTGCAAAGCAGCGCAACTGCTAGCCCAGCCCAGTTTACGTTGTTGTTACAGGCCCTATCGCGGCCCGCAGCCCAGGCCCTGCTAACGACCGCCGCCGCCAACACTTCCAATATCACCGTATTTGCACCCACCGACGCTGCTTTTCAAGCAGCCTTGACAGCGCTGAACCTGCAAAATGTAAATCAGATACCTGATGCCACGCTGGTAGGTATTTTGCAAAAGCATATTATCGGTACGGGCCGGGTATTCTCGTCCGATCTGGCACCGGGCAACGTGCCTACGCTTAATGGTAATGTGACTATTGCTGCGGCTGGCAACGGCTTTACCGTGCGCGGAGGCTCCGGCACTGCTGCCAACATTACTGCCGCTAATATTCTGGCTACCAATGGCGTAGTGCACGTCATCGATCAGGTGCTGCTGCCCTAACGCTAAACCAGTAGCCCACGCAGCCAAAAAAGCCCCCCAGATATGTGTCTGGGGGGCTTTTTTGGCTGCGTGGGCTACTGGTTTCTACCTTCTTTCCAGCGCCAGAGAGTAGGCGCGGTCGTAGTGTTCACGCAGGTTTTTCCAGTCGAACAATTCGGAGGAGCTTTCTACCTTATTGCGCTGCATAATTCGCTCGCGCCGATTCAAAAGCACAAAGTTCCAGAGCATGTTGGTGAGCTCTTCGGCCGCTTCGTCGAAGGTTTTTTCCTGGCGCTGCACCACATAAATACCTTTGTCTTCGTGGTCGGGCACGTTTTGCATCACGTAGTCGCCAAAGCCGGATAAGTCGCTGGTAATGGCTGGTACGCCACGGGCTACGCACTCCAGCGGCGTATAGCCCCAGGGCTCGTAGTAGGAGGGGAAAATACCCAGGTGGCAGCCGCGCACAAACTGCCCGTATTCCATGCCAAACAAAGGCGACGTAGGCGAAACAAAATCGGGGTGGTACACAATTTTTACGCGGTCGTGCTGATTGTTAACCAGGTTGGAGCGCCGCAGGAAATTTAAAATGTCATCCTTCGCGTCGTCTACCAGGTTGTGGGTGATAACGGAAGGCAGCTGCGTGGTTTTCCAGCTTTGCAGCGTGCGGCGGTAGCGCAGACGCCAGTAGTCGTCCACCATATCCGACAGATTGGGCAAGCGATGATCGGTGCTGGCGGCGGCGGCATACACAAGACGCTCGCCTACCTGCCGCTCAATGGCCGCGCAGGTTTCGCGCACTTCATCCAGCACCGCCCGGCTTTGCAGCACCAGTGGGTTGATGCTGGTGAAGGGCCGCTTCGTGATGAAGAACATCACCACCTGGCCTTCCATGCCGCTTTGCTGCAAGCGGTAGTTCAGACGCGCCAGCGCTTCCAGCGTTATATCGAAGCCTTTGTTGTGATACTCGTAGCGGCCCGAGGTAAACATGTACAGCGTATTATCCAGATCGAAGGCGTAGCTCTGGAAAAAGTGCGCCATTACAAAGTCATGGATTTTGGCCTTGTACTGCTGGTGCAGATTCTGGAATTCGTGCAGGGCCACGAAGCGCTCGATATTGAGGCCGTTGGGCAATACCGCGTCCGGAATTCTATCCAGTAAATAAATGCACTCGCGCACCGTCAGCTCGCTCACGGTGGTAAATACATGGGAGCCGTGGGCGGCCGCGCGTTCTATCCGTACGGCCGTTTCAATATTAAAATGGCGCGATTCGGCATCCCAATCGACCTGCATGAGGTGGTCGTAGAAGTTGGGGTCGTTCATGGCCAGATAGCGGCCCAGCAGCGTGGCGTGCGTGGTAAACACAAGGTGAACAGGTACTTGCTCACGGCGCAACACCGGAATAGCTACGCCCGTCATCCACTCATGAAAATGAGCCACCACGCGCTGGGGCGGTACCACTTCGGAAGTCAGAATTTGCAGAAAAATGGTAGCCAGATGCCCAAAGGCTTCTACCTGGTGCAGCAGATCGTCGTGGTCGGGGGTGGGAATGCCGTGGTGCTGCCAGAGGTCGGCTTTGATGCTGCCGAGGCGGTCGTACACCTGAAAAGGATTGATGAGAACCACCCGCGGCCGGCCCGTTACCAGCCAGGTGCCGTACTGCACATCGTAGCCCATGAGGCGCATCTGGCGCACGGCCCCGGCAAAAGGATCCGTCAGCAAGGTTAGCTCATGATCTTCGATGGGCTCAAACTCGCCCTGCGCCTGCTGCGGAAAATAAGGTCCTAACAAGCAGTAACGGTCGCCCCAGCCCTGTACGGTGGCGGGCACTTTGGAGCGAATAACGGTATAAATGCCCCCCACCTGATTGCAGACTTCCCACGCGACTTCAACGAGCAGTGCATCGGGGGCAATGATTTCGGGGGCTGAGGCGGGTGGCTGCATACGGAAAGGGTTTTTAGGAGGTCGTAGGGCTGGCAAGATAGACGGGCTGACGGATTTTCCGGCAGACGGGCACATGTAAACACGCAAAAGAGCGCAGAACAGGTAACTGGCTCTGCGCTCTTCTGTAAGATTCGATTTACGACTTTTATTGCGAGATAATCAAGACTGAATACGGTGCCAGCCCAAAACAGGCGTGAAAAGGCATCGCGTCATACTCGCCTTCCGTAGCCTCGGCGCCGAAGCTTTCGAAGTTGCCAAACTCGTGGTCGTAGCCTTCCCAGTCGCTATTAAAGCGCACATGCCACTGGCCAGCAGCAGGCAGCCCAATGCAGTACGCCTCGTGGGTGGTGTCGGCGAAGTTGGCCAAAATGATGGTTTCATCGCCGGGGCCGCCTTGGTCCCAGCGGCGGAAGGCAATGAGCTTGGCTTCGTTGTTCAGATGAAAAACCTCTGTATGCTGACCTGAAAGGCCGCGCGTAATGCCAGAGAAATTGCGGCGCAGGCTGATCAGGTCGCGGTAGAGGTGAATCAAGCCGCTATGTTTTTCGGCGTGATTCCAGTTAAGGGGCTGATCGTCGGAGAAAAAGCCGTCGGCCAGCATTGCCTGCCCTTGAAACAGCATCGGAATACCGGGGGAGGTGAGCACGAGCGCGGCGCCTAGCGTAGCGCGTTTTTTGGGATACCAATGATGGGCCGCGCCGGGCATAATTTCCTCCGGCACCCGCGACTTGCCGTTGGCCACTTCGTCGTGCGACTCGGTGTAGATAACCCGCTGAAAGGCATCGCCATTATAGGTTTGCATGATGGCGGCGGCTACGGCCGGCATGTCGCGGTCGGCGTCGTGCTGAGTTGTCAGGGCTTCGCGAACGGGATACACGAAGGCGGCATCCCACTGGGTAGAAAAGCCCTGGCCCTCCTGATCGGTGGGGCGGGTGATGTACTCATTACCTAATAGATCTTCCGCAATCGTGATTTTCCAGGGCATACACGCCCGAATCTCCTCATTGATCCAGCGCATCAGGTCCCAGCCTTCGGGTAAGTCGGTGGAGGGGTCGGTGCTGCCGTGCACGTTGCGAATGTGGGAGATAGAGTCGGCCCGCAGGCCATCGACCCGAAACTCTTCCAGCCACATCAGGGCATTGTCGCGGATGTACTGGCGCACTTGTGGGCGGCCGTAGTCGGGGCGGTTATGGCCCCAGGGCGTTTCGGCCCGCCAGTCGTTGTAGAAATAAATGCCGCCGCCGTCGTTTTCCTGCCAGCCGTCGAACTGCCACAGGTCGAGGTCGCCGGGGCCGAAGTGATTATAAACGACGTCCAGAATAACAGCTATTCCGTGCCGGTGAGCCTCTTTTATAAGTTGCTTGAACGCGTTGGCCCCACCATAGTCGGTTTCGATGGCGAAGGGATGCGACGGATTGTAGCCCCAGCTCCGGCTGCCCGGAAACTCCGTGGGGGGCATTATTTCGATGGCATTGATGCCCAGCTCCCGCAGATAATCCAGCTTCTCGATAACGTTGTAGAAGGTGCCGGGCTTATCCGGATCGGGGGCGTTGAAGGTGCCCACATGAATCTCGTAGATAACGAGCGTGTTCCAGGGGGGCATTTCAAAGTGGTCATCTTCCCAGTCGAAGTCGTGGTTGGGCACCACGGAGTTGCCGGCCGAGTGCGTGACCTCGCGGGCGTAGGGGTCGTTTTTGCTTAGCTCCTGCCCGTTGTTGCAGAGCAGAAACCGGTACTCATCGCCGGGCTTCGCGCCGGCAACATCGGTAGCCCAATAGCCGTCGGCCTCGGGTTGAAGCGGGTGGCTTTTGCTGGACCAGTCGTTGAAGGTGCCAATTACGTTAACTTCCTCGGCATGAGGTGCCCATACGCGAAAGGTGGTGCCAGTGGAGTGTGGAATAGCGCCCATACCCAGCTGTAAGGTAGGGGCGGTGGGGGTAGGGTGAGTTGGCATTTAGGGGTAGTAAAACACGGAGCCGTCGCTACGAAAACCGGACGGTAGATCGTGTTAAACTGACGAGGTTAGTATTTGGTTGTCTGAGGCGCAGCCGGCCCCCGTCAGAGCACTACAATAGCCGTGAAATTTGCCGTGCTTAGTGGCTATAAATCCTGCTTTCCCGCCTACCACGACCGGCCTCTGGCCCATGCCACAGAGAAAGGCAGGAAATAGTGTGCCGTGGCAGCCCAAGAGAAAAGTGGCGACAGCACGGGAAGTAGTGGGCATTGCGGAATAAATTGCCGGCGTTTCGTGTTCTCAAATTTGCCCCCCAGCCATGCCCAACCTATCGGCGGGCGGCTGGTTGTTGAATTTTTGTATCTATCTCGCTTTCATGGCTCGACCTAAACCTGTTCGTTACGGCTTATACCCCTGGACTCCCGATTATGGCCTGCGCTACATCCATCCGGCCAACCGCCGCACCTTCGAGTGGCTGGAGCCAATGGGTAAGTTATTTGAGAAAATTGATGAAACTGACGACTGGATTTTGATTCGCTACGACGAGCAGCAGTTCAAAGTCAGTGGCGAACTGTTCACGGAGCTAAGCGAAAAACCCGTGTTCAGCTTCGGCGACTTAGTAGAAGAAATAAACCCCGAGCCGGGCCGGGCGCCGCACCGTGGCCTCATCTCCGATGTGTATTGGGACGAAAGCAGCGACCGGCCCCGATTTCAAATTGTGGAGAAAAAGCGCAAAATAAAGCGGGTGTTTGAGCCCGAGGAATTGCGCAGCGTGTAGCGTTATTTGAAGTCAGTTTCACGAAAAAAGCCCCCCAGACGACTATCTGGGGGGCTTTTTTCGTGAAAGAATTATTGTAAACCGATTATAATACCGGTGACCACAGCCAGTGCGCCCAGCACTAGTAGCCCTAGGTATAAGGGCAGCACAAACTTCCACCACGCATCAAACCGCACGCCGCAGGCCGCCACAATAGCCATGAGGGCGCCATTGGTGGGAGTGATCAGTTCGCAGAGGCCAGCGCCGTATTGATACGCCAGCACCGTAACCTGGCGCGACAAACCGAGCAAATCGGAGAGGGGCGTGAGAATGGGCATAGTGAGCACCGCTTGGCCGCTCACACTGGGCACGGGCAAATGCAGGGCCGTATGAACCGCCATCATACCCAGGGCCGACAGTGTAACCGGCAGCCCCGCCAGTGGTGCCGACATCGCCTGCACAATTGTATCCACTATCTGGCCCTGCTCTAGCACCACAAAAATGGCGCGCGCAAAACCAATCAGCAGGGCCGAAAAAGCCAAGTCGCGGAAGCCGGCAATAAAGCTTTCAGCTGTGCCCGTTAGGCCCAGGCCACCAACTAAGCCGGCCGTTACGCCCAGCACGAAAAACAACGCGCCCATCTGCTCGAACTCCCAGCCCAGATTCAGGACGCCGTAGGTAAATGCGGCAAACGTGAGCAGGAGCAACAGCAGCACCAGCCCATGGCGGCCCACGCCGCCCGTAGCTTCGGTTTCGGCTTCTGCAAGTTCAGGGGCTATGCGGTGGCGGGTAGCGTAGCGCATGGTGCCGCCAATCCAGAGAGCCAAGGCGGCGGCCAGAAAAATCAGCCGGAAGCCCGCCCCGGATAGTAGGGGCAGCTGCGCCAACTTTTGAGCAATGCCTACTTGAAAAGGATTAATCGGGCTAAAGGCTGCGCCCACGGCTGCCGCCCCCAGGCTCACCGCCGCAGCCGTAAGCACCGGATAACCCAGGCGCCGCATAAGTACCAGTAGCACGGGCACCAGCGGAATGATTTCCTCCTGCATATTCTCCAGCGCGCCCATCGTGGCGAAAAGCAAGGAGATAAGCGGAATAACAAGCGCCTCACGCCCTCGAAAGCGCACCAACAGCCAGTCGACACCCCGCCGCAGCGCGCCCGTATGGTCGACTACGGTGAAAGCGCCGCCCGTCAGAAAAACGAAAAAGATAACGCTGGCCGCTTCCTGCATACCTCGCGGAATACTAACCACGGCCTCCAGCAGACTGACCGGCGACGGTGCCACCCGGTGATAGGAGCCAGGAATGACTACTTCGCGGCCAGTGGCTGCATCGGCGCGGCGCTCAAATACGCCGGCGGGCAGCACGTAGCTGAGCAGTGTGGCCAGCACAATAAACCCAACTAGAAGAACCAGCGGGTGCGGGAAGCGAAAGGTGTTCATGATGTGGAATAAGGAATGCTGTACTGTCAGCAAACATCCACGAAAAAACGCATTCCCCACTAATCAGCCTTAAAACTAAGTGGCCGCAGACTGTGGCAGCCAGAGCAAACCAGAGGCGTAAATACGTGTCGGGTCAACCCGATAAATCAGGCGGAGATACTGGCGTAGTGCTCATCGATGGACTTGTCCATGGCTTCGCGAAAAGTCACTAGCAGCTTATTGCGCTCGGTATCGGGCATACTCTGCAAGGCTTGCTCAAAAGTAGTACGGTAGACGTGCACCATAAATTCGGCGCCGTGACTAGAGAGGAATCCATCATGTATACTCTTGAATACCACTTTCTCAGCGGAAGAAATAGTAAGCGAAAGAGCCAGCCATTCCTTCGCATTGTTGGCTAGGCTGAGGCGTAAGTCTTCATTCATAAGCGTATTGATAAAAAAGGAAAACGGAAGTGATACTGTTTGAAGACTGCAGAAAAGCTAAAGTCTAGACCTGCCTAGTGGCCCCTGGTACCTAACAAGAACCAGGCTCGGGAGGCTCCGCTGACCAGTTTACCTGCCGCAGCAACACGCGGAATTCTGCTTCGGACGCTACGCGGCCCTGAAAGCTATAGAGCATCTGGCCATCGACTACTTCCAGCAAAGTGATTTCATCGTCTTCGTAGAGCACAACGGTTTCTTGTCCGCAGGCGCTGGGGCGGCTATACCGCATTTGGCGGGGCGGCGAGCGGAATTGCACGAAGCCCAATGCTTGCAGTAACTCCGCAGATGGTTGATAAAAAACAGACATGTGAAATGGCCCCCGATGAAAGCGCCAAGCAACTACGCTGAGCGGTAAGCTGTAACGCATAATAAGATAAAAGGCAAAATACCAAACAGTTGCCTTTAATTAAGAACGGGAATGGATTGCAGCTACTTGGCAGGCCAAGGCTTTTTCGCCTGTTCTAAAAACAGAAGTCTAAGCACGCCACCTGTTCAATCCTTTCTTGTGCTTAGAATATGACAACACAAAGAATGGTCCAGCTTAGCCGAACTTCTAACAGCGTCAGTAGCTATTCTAGTCTTTAAAGCGAATAGCTTGTAAAAAGCTGTCTGCCAAGTGATTATTTATAACAAATAAATAATTGCATAAGCTATATAGCGCGTCACCAAGAAGTGAACAAATTGGCGCAGCAAATATTGCTTTGCCCAGCGACTTAAGGCTCAACTTGCTCCCAGATTTGCCCCCCAGCGAGGTAATCGTGGGTAATCAGGGCTTGCCCCCGGCAGCTGGTGCAGGCTCGGCGGGCAGCATAGAAGCGGCATCGAGGGGGCGGTGGGAGCCAAAGAAAAGCCGGTAGAAGCCCAGCATCTTGCGTTTTTCAAGTACAAAAAAGAGCAGCGTACAGAAAACGGTCGTGAAAATAATTACGGCAAAGGTGATGGTTTGAATAGTGGGGCCGCTGGGCAAACCCCGCTGGGCAGGCAGCGTGGCCAGTACGGCCGCCCCCAAACCCTTGGGAATCATGATGCTCATGAAGGACATGTCGAACAGCGGGGTTTTGGTGTCGGCGGAAGCCAGCACGACCGGGATGCGCACCAGAAAAAGCAGCAGCGTAATAGCGGCCCCCAGCCCAATCAGGTAGGCGTTGTCGAGTACAATGGACATGCCCACATACACGAAGAAAAACGTGCGCAGCAGAAATACCATCTCGGAGAAAAAGTCTTTCTCAACTGCGGTCAGCTCGATGTGGCGACTGGGCAGATAGGGATAGAGCAGGCGCGGGCGCAGCAGCGTAACGTTGCCCAAGGTGATGCTGAAAAACAGTACCGCAATTGGGCCGCTGAAATCAAGCTGCTCCACCAATCCGTACACGATAAAGACGAAAGCTGGCGTGGAAAAGCGCGTTTTGAGAAGCGTGGGTACTTTATTCAGTAGTATTGACCACAGGTAGCCGGAGGCCACGCCCGCCACTACAGCCAGCACCAGCGAGGTGAAAATGTGCCCAAACATGGAGCCCAGACTAAACGAAGCACCGGTGTAAAGGCTGATCAGCGAGATAGGAATGGCCAGCGTGTACACGTCGCTGAAGGCCGACTCCATGACCAGGGTGGTAGAAGTTTGGTCCTGAATATCCACCTTACGGGCTAGGGTGGTTACCACCGCCGAGGAAGTGCCCCCCAGAATGCTGCCCAGAATAACGGAGCTGAGAAAGTCGAGGCCCGCGAACATCTGGGCCATGGCCGCCACCAGCATGGTGGTCACAATGAAGTTGAGGGTGGTGAGGGTAACGGTACCCCGCAACGCCGATTTCAGCTGCTCAAAACGTACCTCCAGCCCACTCTCAAACAGAATAAATACTAGTACGATGTTGGTAAAAACCCTGCCCGCCTGCCCGAACGAAGCCGGATCGATGAGGTGAAATACGGGGCCTATTAGTATTCCCACCAGTAGCAAGCCCACCACATCAGGAATACGGGTCCGGTCGAACATCTCGGCCAAGTAATGGCCGAGGAAGATCAGGAAACCGATAAAAATAATGAGGATGGGAGTTGTCATGCTAAAGTTAGTTACCCCCAAATCAGCTCAGATGCACTAGTGCAGCCCGAGCGAAGTATCCGGTTTGGGCAGTACGTGTGAAGTAAGACTGGTAGTTGTCTTTGGCAACGTACTAATTTTGGGGCCTGGGGGGCAAATTTAGCGACGCAACGCTTAAAGCAGCCCGCTGAAGTACTCTCCTGGAACCCCCGCTGCGGCATCGTCCGTTGAGGCATTACACTTTATGCAACTTACCGCCTTCAAACTGCTACCCATGGGCCATCAGGCCGTCTTGCTGCGGCAAGGGGGGCATTTCCTGGCCGAGCGTCAGCAAGATAGCTTTAGCCTGCAACTTTATGCGTTCGGCGATTTTTACGCCGAAGTGTGGCGCGTGCAGGACGAAGAGCGCATCCTGTTCATTCATCTATTTCAGCACCCGGCAGGGCTGGCTGCTTATTTGGAAAGAATTCGACTGCCCGAAGTATAAAAAAGCCCCCCAGCGGCCACCATACAAAAAAGCGCAGCCACTGGCTGCGCTTTTTGCATTAAAAAAGATGGTTCGTGTCCGGGCTATTGAATCACCAGCTTCTGGGAAGAGGACCGGCCTGCTACCTCAAACTTGGTGATATACATGCCCTTGGGTAGTGCACCCAGGTTCTGGGTCAGCGACAGACGTTGCGTGCCTTTGGTGCGGAATACTTCGCGGCCGCTCAAATCAGATACCACCACGCTGATGGGCTGATTTTCCTCCGCTAATACGTTGAAGGTCACCTGGCCTGTGGATGGGTTAGGATATACGCTGGCTTCGGTGCCAGCGGGCAGACCAGCGCGCGTGCTGCCCACCTTCGCATCGGCGGCGGCTACTGCGGTCAGCGATTCGCTTCTCACGCGGTTTCCCAGCTCTTCGAATGCTACATCAGCCTGCACGAAGCCGTAGCCGGTTTTGAGGTCGAAGCCAGTATCGAAAACGCCAGGAGTCAGCGGGTTATCCATATCAAGCGCCGAGTCAATCAGACGCTTTTTGATTTGGATGGGGGGCAAATTGCCGACTACGCCGCCCAGCATAAGCGCACCCACCGCCGCTACGTGCGGCGCGGCGGCCGATGTACCAAAGAAGTTGGGGAAAACATCTGCATCAATCGGAGTGTCAGCGCCGAAGAACGTGGTGTTGGCGCCGTCGGGGCCGGTTACTTCAGGCTTCTCATACACCTGTGGCTTTTTCAGCTCTACACCATCCTCAAAATAAATCGGCGTGCCACCCAAAGACGAAAAACCATTGATGATCGGACGCGGTGTATTGGGGTTAAACTGCGGTGTGTTGAAATAAGCCGAAGCGCCCACAGCAATAACCTTTTCCGCGTTGGCGTGGCCGGCTATTGTAGAGCTCTGCGTGTCGTACTCCACAAAACGGGGAGTGCTGCCATAGTTGATGTACTTCAGCAGCTTGGGATCGGGACCAGCATATTTTACAATAACCAACTCCACAGTGAGCGGCTGGGTAGAATTGCTGGTAACGCCAATAATCTCAACTGGGTCGCCATTGGCAATGTTATCGGCGGCCGACGACCTGACGAGGGTTCCGTTGAGAAAGAGGTACATGTCCATATCGGTCTTGGCACCCGCTACGCCGTTAGCCGAGAAAAATGGATCAGTCCATTGCAGCGATATGGTCAGCGAGCCGCGGGGCGGAATAGTGATGCTCTGACGTACATCATTAGGACCAAAAGCATGGGCTGCACCTTCAATGCCCGGCACTGTGAGGCCCGAATTGGCGTAGGGAGCCTGATAAGATTGCTGGCCCTGATTGCCGGCAGATGAGAAGTATGAGGAGCCCCGATCTACCACTTCCTCGGCGGCCTGCGCGATAACACCATCCTCGAAGAACGGCTCAGCGAAGTAGACAACATCGTCTACAATCATGCGGCAGCCGGCTTCTTCAAGGCGTATGATGCCTTGGGCGAAGCTGGCCTGACCCAGAAAAGCGGTGTTAAAGGCGAGGTTGGCGCCGGGCGCTACATCGTGCACCAGCTCAGCCATACCGCGGCCTTCGTCGCTGCCGCCGCTGGGCAAATCTTCGAGTACCTGTACATTGGCTGGCAAGTCGCCACTGGCCACTCCGGCTGCGGCCCCATTCCGATTATTGTAGCTATCGGAAAGGATACCCACTTTCACACCCACCCCTGATACATTGTACTTCGCCCGTACCAAGTCCGACTTCAGTGATACGTCGCCCTGGCTGGTTACGGCACCTATGTTGCGGGCCGGCGTGTAAGCCGGGCGCACAAACCGCAGCGAGCTAACCGCTTCTAGGCCTTCCAGCTTAGCAATTGGGAATAGGCCCGAAACCATAACCCCATAGGAGGCACCGTTTTTCAGGCCCTGAGCTTGTAGTTCCTGTAATAGTCCACTTGCGTTGCCTTCAACTGAGGTAGCTTCTATAACAACATACCCATCAAAGATCTGAACATCGGGCGTTACAGAAATTCCTTCTACCTGGCTGATCACGGGAGCCGAGCGCTGCGCCCTTGCTGCCTGGTCTTCGGCCACCTTCACTAGATCGGTAGAAACCTTGGATTTCTTGTTTTTGGCTACGCCTAGGCCTCTTTCTGGGCTTTTGCCTTGAGCCAGTATTTGGGTCTCGCTAACTAATGCAAGGGCTAAGGAGCCGAGCAAAAGCTGCTTCAGGTAATGTTTTTTCATGCTGGAATAGTTAGGTAAGTGGATTAGAAAATAAGCGATGCCTTAAGGAGGAGCTTATATAATTATTGAAATGAAAAAATGTTATATATCATTTTTTAGTCTATAGGAGGTTTTTGCACAAATAAGTCGAGGCTCAACCTCAACCATTAGTTACTGCGCATGAAAGGCACTTTAGCCGCATATGGCTAGTGTGTCGAGTAGTAAAATTCCTGAGATTAATTTATTGCTGCACGTGTTGGGCTAGGCCTTGATGGCCTCTAAAAAGCCCCCACACCTACCTTCAGCTACCGCAGTAACTGACCATGCCACGGGAAGGCCCGAGGTCCAACGTCATAGTTATGGAGCCTGTGACTCAATAACTTTGCCCCCTGACCGCCGTACTCTGGAGTGCCCGGTAAGACCGACGTGCCTAGGGAGCCGGGGAGGCGTAAGTGCCGGAGTATTTGACGAAGCCAAAGTGTATGTGGATTGTATTTTCGTTGTTAGCGGCCGTGTCGGCGGCTGTGGTAGTTACCCTTTCCAAGGCCGGCATCAAGAATGTTGATTCCAGCCTGGCCTTCGCTATACAGTCGGTGCTGATTTTGCTGGTGGCTTGGAGCGTGGTTGCGTATCAGGGCAATCTGCCGGATGTATCGCGCATCGACCGACGCAGCATGACCTTTCTGGTAATAGCCGGCATCGTGACGTGCGTGTCGTCGCTGCTGTCGTTTCAGGCCCTTAAGCTTGGCGATGCCTCGCGCGCCTCGCCCCTCGACAAAGTGTCGCTGGTATTTTCTATAATTCTGGCCGTCGTTTTCCTGAAAGAAAAGATTAACTGGCAGGTAATTGTAGGGGCATTACTGATGGCTGCGGGCGCGCTCTTTATCGCGCTGGCCAAGCCCTCATCCAACTAAATTATGCGGCGGAATCAGGCCCGACTAAGACCGGCGCATGGGAATGTGCGGAATGCCGTCTTCCAGGTACATATCGCCGCACTGCACAAAGCCAAAACTGCTGTAAAATCTCTCTAAATACTGCTGCGCGCCAATCTTAATGGGCTGGGGGGCAAAATACTGCTCGCAGTGCGCAATTGCCTGCCGCATCAATTCCTGCCCGAGCCCAAAGCGCCGAAATTTAGGCGCGACAATTACCCGCCCAATACTGACTTCCTCGTAAGCTATGCCCGCGTCGAAAAGCCGGGCGTAGGCTGCTAATTTTCCGTCCGGCGTGTGCCCCAACAGGTGATACGCCGCCATATCCTGGCCATCGATATCCTGAAACGCACAGGCTTGCTCCACTACAAATACCTCGCTGCGGAGTTGCAGCAATTCGTACAGTTCGGTTAAGGATAAGTCGTTAAACTTCTTGCAGGTCCAGGATAATGTCATGTGTAGTATTGCTGCTTTTTGGGCCGGTTGGTGCTTATTTACGCTTGATTTTCTTTACTGATTCAGACAGGTCCTGGGCCGAATAAACCTTGCCGCGGGAGACAACCGCGTCTAGTTTTTTGATGTTGTTGATGTCAGCCAGCGGGTTCTGAGCCAGCAGTAGTAAGTCAGCATATTTCCCCGCCCCGATACTGCCCGACTGATCGGCTACGCCCATAAACGTAGCGCCGTTGATAGTGGCCGTGCGCAGGGCCTGCGCGGGAGTAAGTCCGGCCCGCACCAGCAGCTCCAGCTCACCCTGCAACGACGCGCCCGGATACACAAACGAGTTAAAAGGCCCGCTGTCGGAGCCGGCCAGAATGGTGACGCCAGCGGCCTGCATCTCCGGTATCATCGACATGAACTTGGCCGAGAGTTTTTTGCCAAATGCAACGGTTTCCTTGGGCTGCCGCTTCGCGTTGTTGTAGCGGCCCATGTAAGTAGCCTGAATCCTGGGGTCGATGTAGGCGAGCATGGTGTCGCGGGCGTGGTCCTGCTCGGTTATTTCGGCCAGCGTTTTCTGAATGAATAAGGTCGGCACCACTGCCGTTTTTCGCTCCGCCAAGGTTTTGAACATGGCGGCTGCCACCGTCGGGTCGTAGGTTTTGTAGATAGTGGGCAGCACCGCAAACAAGCCGAGCGGCTTGGGCGTCAGCAGGCTCTGCTTGACGGCGGCCGTTAGGCTGTCTTCGCGCGACGAACACCCTTTGAACACATAATACAGGTGCTCACTGGCATCGAGGCCACGCTCTGATGCCTCGCGCAGCGTGACGGTGTAAGGCATGTGGCCCGTGGTTTTGAGCCCGCGTTTTTCGGCTTCGGTAATAACGTTCAGGAAAGCTTCACCCGAGATTTTGCTTTCATAAATCTTGACGTAATCTACCCGCAGCTTCTGCAAGGAATCCAGCGCGACGGTTACCTGGGCGGGCGTTTCTACTGCCAGAGAGCCCGGCCATGTGCCGCCCGGACCATCAATCTTAGGACCCGAAGTGAAGATTCGGGGGCCAGCCAGCTTGCCAGCGTTAATCTGCTCGCGCCAGGCATAAACGGCCGGTGTCAGGTCGCCGCCCGCGTCGCGTACGGTGGTGATTCCGTGCGCCATATACAGCGGCAGCAGGTTCTTGTTTGCTTCCGTCAGCGTGTCGCCGCCCCGAAAATGCACGTGCATATCCCACAAGCCAGGCATAAGGTATTTGCCGGTGCCATCCAGGCGTTGGGTAGCACGCTGGGGGGCTTTTTCAGCGCTTTCTATCCGCTGAATCAGGCCGTTTGATACGACCACATTCTGATCGGGCTGCACGGTGCCGGTTATCACATCAATCACATTGACGTGGGTAATAACCAAATCAGCTTTATCTGACTTTACTGCGGCACATTGCGTCAGAAAAAAGGCAAGCGAAACGGCGGCGGTGCGGATAGATATTTTCATAAAATCAGAGACGCAGCGAGAAGTAGGAGGCTGAGATATTTCAGCCATAATTGGCTCCGCTAAAGTAGCGGAATTTGCCCCCAGTGCTTCCCGTCACCTCAATCTATTGCCTCTCACCCGAACGTCATGCAGAACGAAGTGAAGCATCTCGCGGGCTGATGTTGCCACACTAACTGTCCTGCTTGCTGTGGCATCCGCTGGTCAAAGCATCTCTACAATTTGCTATCAACCAACCAAACCCGCTCGTCATGCAGAGCACCGCGAAGCATCTCGCGTGTTTAGCTGGAGTAGTAACCCAGTGTCAGCACGCGAGATGCTTCGCGGTGCTCTGCATGACCGCCTTTTTGGGTAAGATTAGCCTTGGCAACGGCAGCACGCGGGATGCCTCGCGATGGGCTGCATGACCGTCTGGGGGGCATTTATTGGCTTTTTACTCCCGGGCTACCGGCTATTGGTGCGGTCAATAATATTCTGCACGTCCTTGGTCGATACTTTCTGTCCGGTTTCGGCGGCGCGGTAAATTGCGGCCATGAGCTGCACATCGCGCAGGCCCATTTCGCCGGGCACGCGGGTGGGTTTGTTGTTAAGAATACAATCGGCAAAGTTGTCCATTTGCAGAGCCTGCTGATTCACGTTCTGTATGTTCATCGGGCCCTTGCTGGTAGTGCCTTTGATGCCGCCGTAGCCAAAAGCCGGTGAGAGCTCAAACTTGCCTTTGGCCGCTTCGGCTTGTAGGCGGTTGGGTAGGCTTTCGGCGTAGCTGGTGCGGCAATCGGCCACGGAGCCATCGGCAAACTGGAACTGCCAGTTTACGCCCGCTTCCACTTCCTTAAACAAGCCATTATTGGGCTTAGGCGTAAATTTCGCCGTAACGGAGGCCGGAATCTGCCCTTTGGTGTACACCACGCCTTGCACGCAGTAAATACCTAAATCGACCAGCGGACCGCCGCCCGCTAGCTCCTTGTCCACACGCCAGGGCGTATCGTTGTTGAACACGTAGCCATTGTCGGCCACCAAGCGCTTGATCGGGCCGTAGATTTCCTTTTGACCCAAGCGCATCATTTCCATATTGTGGGGCTCGAAGTGCAGGCGGTAGCCGATGCTGAATTTCTTGCCCGCTTTTTTGGCGGCATCTATCATCTGCCGGCACTCGGTGGGCGTCATGGCCATCGGCTTTTCGCAGATCACGTGCTTGCCCGCCTGCAAGGCCCGGATCGTGTATTCGGCGTGCATAGCAATGGGCAGCACCACGTACACGATATCAATATCGGGGTTGTCAATGATGCGGTCGAACGACTTGTAGTCGTAGACGTTTTTGTCGGGGATATTATACTTGGCTTTCCACACCGGCACTTTCTCCGGCGAGCCCGTCACGATGCCGGCCAGGCGGCACAGCTTGGTTTCCTGCAAGGCCGGCGCCAGCTGCCCGGTGCTGTATTTGCCCAGTCCTACCAGTGCCACATTCAGCTGCTTGCCCGCCTGCCACGCCTCCAGGCTGGCCGGACCAAAGCTGCTTGCTTCCAGGCCGGTAAGTGAGCCAGCCAGCCCCGAAGTACCCAGCAAAATGCCCCCCAGACCCAGGGAGGCGTGGCGCAGAAAGTCGCGGCGCGAGGCGGAAGCGCTGGCAGAAGAAGAGGAGATATCGTCGTAGGTTTTCATAGCAGAGAGTTGGGGTATGGTAGCATTACCTCGCCAGCCAGCGCCGGGTTGCGCTAACAGGCTGGTAACAACGATGATCTTGTAAACAGAAAATTAAACTTGTAGGTAAGAAAGAAGTAACAAAAAGGGGCAGCTGACTGCGCAGCTGCCCCTCTGTGATGGATAGCAAATGATTGTTAGCGCAGGCGCTCGTTGTCGTCAAGTGGCCGGTCGATGATGCGGCTGCGCAAGGTGGTATTCGTCGCGACAGGCTGAGCTGCCGGAACCGTAGGATCTGGGTGAGGAAATGGGGCAGGGCCATGGGCCGACAGCGGAACGCCGCCGTGCTGCGCCACGTAGCGCCGGGCGTATTCAGAGGCATTTACCGCCCCGTGCTGATCGAGGAGCGCCTGCACCTGCTCGGCATCATGGCGGGTGCGCACATGAATGGTGAGCGTGGTGCCCCGGCGAGCGGCTTCCGAGTGGTCGCGCACATCGTGCTCGTGGCCCGTAAACACAGCCCGGAAGAAGTTGTGAAAAGCGTCGTTTTCAGGAAATTCGCCCGTGGGATTATCCTGGTTGACATCGGCCGCGGTCACGTCGATATACTCGCGGCCAATGCCATGACCGACAAGCGCGTGGAGAGCTTTATTCGCAACGTCGGCGTTTTCAAACACGCCAATTACAGTGTATGCCATGGCAGATCGGGGTTAGGGAGTGAGAATGGAGTAGGAAGATCGGGAATATTTGCTCCCATGGAAAGGAGTTTTTTCAACGGCGAATCCCTGCTATAGGTTGGGTTCGGGCAGGCGTCCGGCTCCGCGCTGCCGGGCTGCCGCACGCTTCATCCGGCTTATCCGACACTTCGGCAACCTTTCTTTTCATCGGGCTTAGCAGCCGACGACTTTTGGTCATCACTTCGCTGCTACCCTCATGAAACGCATCTTGCTTCTGCTGCTTCTGTTCCTGATTACGGCTGGCCACCTCGCGGCCCAAACGGCCCCCACCACGCTCAGCGGTACCGTCCGCGACCCAGGCGGACGGGGGCTGCCCGGCGTCAACGTATTCCTGAAAACGACCTTCGATGGCGCCAGCACCGACTCCTTGGGGCACTTTCGCTTCCATACTCGGCAGGCTGGTACGCTGCCGCTGGTGGTTACGCTGCTCGGCTATCAGCCTCAGGAGCAGATGGTGAAACTCGACGGCAAACCTCAGCGTTTCATCTTCACGCTGAAAGAAGCCCGCAATCAGCTCGGGGCCGTAACCATTACTTCCGGCACGTTTGAAGCTGGCGGCGACAAGCGCAACACGGTCTTTTCATCCCGCGACGTGGTAACGACGGCCGGTGCCTCCGCCGACGTGGCGGGCGCGCTGAACACGATGCCTGGCACCACCCGCAACGGGGAAGAAGGCCGCCTTTTTGTGCGCGGCGGCGCGGCCGGCGAAACACGGCAATATCTGGATGGCGTGCCTTTGCAAAGCCCCTATAATGCCAGCGTATCCGGCGTGCCGGCCAGGGGGCGTTTTTCGCCGATGCTGTTCAAGGGCATGGCCTTTAGCACGGGCGGCTACTCGGCCGAGTATGGGCAGGCGCTGTCGGCAATTGTAGCCTTGCAGTCCGAAGATTTGGCCCCCGAAACCCAGACGGGTATTTCGCTGCTCTCGCTTGGGGCGCTGAGTTTGTCGCACCAGCAGCGCTACGAGCGCTCATCGGTGGCCGTGACGGGCGATTATATGAACATGCGACCCTACTTTGGAGTGGTGCCTCAGCGGCTACTCACGGCGTTTCAATCGTCGGGCGGTTCGGTGGCCTTGCGTCAGCGTACGGGGGCGGCGGGCATGGTGAAAGTTTATGGCGCGCTGAATCAGCAGCGCATGGGGGTGCGGCAGCCGGAGGCCGAATGGGAGGGAGGCCGGCCCGTGAACCTGGAGGCGAACAATGTGTACTTAAATACCACCTTTCGCAGTCCGTTGCGGCGGGGCTGGTCGGTGCAGACGGGCGCGGCGGCCACGCGCGATGTGCAAACGGCCCGCATTGCCGTCCGCGACACGCAAACCCACCAAGTAAGCGACCAGGCCCGCCGCGAGCTGGAGCAGTCGATAGTAGGCCGCATGGTGCTCACCAACGACTCGGCCAGCTCCTACTGGAATCTGAAGCTTGGGGTGGAAGGCTTGGTGCAACGCAACCAGCAGGGCTACGAATTTGCCCCCCAGGATACTATGTTTCGCTTTTCGGAGCGGCGCTTGGCCACGTTTGCTGAGTCTGACGTTGCTTTCAGCAACAAGCTTGTGGGCCGGGTGGGCGGCCGCGCCGAATACTCCGGCGTGCTGCAGCGCTGGAATGCTGCCCCGCGCCTGGCGCTGGCGTATCAGGTAAATGAAAAAACGCAGCTTTCGGGGGCTTGGGGCTATTTCTACCAAACTCCCGCCAGCGACCTACTGATCAGGGCAGAGAATCGGGAGCGGCTGCGCTTCGAGCGGGCCCAGCACTTTCAGCTTACGTATCTGCGCAGCCACGATGACCGCACGCTGCGGGTAGAAGCCTACGCCAAAACCTACGCCCAGCTCGTGCGCTTCCGTGAAAATGCCCCCCAGAACCCGCTTACGCCCTTCGACCCAACTTCGTACCGCAGCACGGGCCGCGGCTACGCCAACGGAGTAGATATACTGTGGCGCGACCGTAAAACCCTCAAGAATGCCGACTACTGGGTGAGCTACGGCTTCCTAGATACGCGCCGGCAGCAGCGCCTCGACCCCGTGCTGGCCGTGCCCACCTTTGCCGCGCGGCACAACCTATCGGTAGTGGGCAAATATTGGCTGGCGAAGCTGCACACGCAGGTAGGCGCCACTTACACCTACAATAGCCCCCGCACCTTTCACAATCCGAATGAGGCTGGCGGCTACAACCAGGGCCGCTTGCCCAGCTTCCAAGATTTCAGCCTGAATGCCAGCTACCTCACCACGCTCTGGAAAAACCTGACGATCGTGCACGTGTCGTGCACCAATGTGCTGGGGCGGGAGAATGTATTTGGCTACCGCTACGCCGCTGCCCCCGATGCGAATGGCCTGTATTCCGGCACGGCCCTGCGACCATCGGCGCCGCGCATGGTGTTCGTGGCCTTGCTTATCTCCATCAACAAAAAGCGCCCGGCCGATATCGATACAGCGCCGGAGTAGCTAGCCTCATCCGCCCACTTCTGCACTTCATCCGGCTCAACCGACGCTTCAGTAACACAAAATTTTTCTCCTCTCGGCGCGGGTCCACCTTTGACCCAAGCTCTCCACTACACAGTTTTTTCACTTCATTTTTCCTCTGCAAACCATGAAAACGTTCATTTTCCTGCTGGCCTTCGTGGCTGCTTCCTTCTCCGCTACCGCCCAACAAACCGCCGCCCCCGCCGGCTACACCGACATGATGGCAGCCACCATTATGGAGCTAAACAGCACCGGCGACCCTGCTCAACTCAGGCAGCTTGTAAGCAAATTTGAGCGAGCGGCCACCGCCGCACCCACTGATTGGCTGCCCGCCTATTATCAGGCGTACGGCCTGTTGATTACCGCTTTTCAAAGCAAAGAAGACGGCGACACCAAAGACGAGTACCTCGACCAGGCCGAGGCTGCGCTAGCCCAGGCCCGCAAGCTGCGCGGCGACGAATCGGAGCTGCTGGTGTTGCAAGGCTACATCTACCAGGCACGGCTAGGTATTTCACCCATGGACCGCTCGGGCAAATACTCGCGCATGGTGAGTGAGGTACTTGGGCAGGCTAAAGGCATAAACCCCGCTAACCCACGCATCTATCTGGTGCTCGGCAACAACGTCTACTTTACACCCAAGATGTTTGGGGGCGGCCCTGAGGCTGCTAAGCCACTTTTTGAGGAAGCGAAAGCCCGGTTTGCTGCTTTTCAGCCCAGCAGCCCGTTAGCACCCAGCTGGGGCGAACGGCAGTTAACAAGCCGGTTGAAGGCATATGAACAAGCCGCTAGCGCGCAGGCTGCTAAGCAATAACTCTAAGTACACCTGGCGCGGCTGAGAGCGGCGCCGGGTGTACTCAGTTTCTCTCCGTAACTTCTGCCATCATGGACCTGCTGCATCAGTTCAACATTGGCTTACACATCGTTTGCGGCACGCTGGCTATGTTGCTTGGCCTCGTGCCGATGGCGGGGCGCAAGGGTGGAGCAAGTCACCGCCGCTTCGGCCGCTGGTTTTTGGCGGCAACCGCAGGTGTGTTGCTCACAGCAGTGCTTGGCCTAGCGGTGTTCGATTTTCGCGGCTACCTGGTCGGAATTGTGCTGCTGAGCGTGTATCAGGCGTGGTCGGGGTATCGGGCGGTGCGCACCCGCGCGACTGGCCCTACCCGCCTCGATGGGTGGGTGGCCGCCGGAGCTTTAGTGAGTAGTGTAGTGCTGGTGTTTTGCCTTAAAGCCATTGAGCTGGTCTGGACGCCGGGCATTATTTACTCGACCCTAGGTGCCTTAGTAGTCATGACGTTGTATGATTTGGCGCGTTTCCGCTTTGTGCCACTATGGCGTCGCACCTTGTGGCGCTACGACCATCTTTGGAAGATGATAAGCGCCTATTTTGCCTTGGTATCAGCCTTCACAGGCACAGTGCTACCACAATACAAGCCATATAGCCAGTTTGGGCCATCGGTGGTGGGGATGACACTAGTGCTGGGCTTTGGGCTCTACTATGCGTTGCGTCCAGACGCTTCTAAGCCCGATTTAATCACCATTAACCGCTCCTTCTAGCCCTTGTCTACCAGCCCGTATCTTGCCAGCGCTACCACGCTTGTTGAGCCTGGTTTCCCCGCCTGCTCTATGTCCGCACACAATCCCACAATGCCCCCCAGACAAGCCACCCGGGCCTGGCTGCGCATTCTTCTGACGCTGCTGTTGCTTTCCGTGACTATCAGCTTTCTTACCTGTCTGAAATGCTTGGACAATCCGCGGGAGCTGACCATAAACTTCGTGCTGACGGCCATTTACACCACGGGTCTGTGGCTGGCCAATGGCTACTCCGTGGATTGGCTAGACCGGTACGTGAGATGGAAGCAGGCCCCAGCCAAGCGGCTGGCGCTTACGCTGCTAGTGTCGCTGGGGGGCTCTTTGGTGGTTATCGTGCTCGTGCGGCTGGGCTATATCCTGTACAGGGGGCAAAATCCGGCCTTGCTGGTCTCGCCTCAATATATAGACGGCTACCTGTTTCCGCTGGTCATCACGGCGTTGATTTCCATGTTTATGCACAGCCGGTCGTTCCTGCTGGGCTGGCGCGAGGCCGTGGTGCAGACCGAGCGTTTGCAAAAGGAAATGGCGCAGGCCGAGGCCGAAACCCTGCGTCAGCAGCTCGATCCGCACTTCATGTTCAATGCCCTGAACGCGCTTACTTCGCTGGTAGAGGAAGAGCCGCAGCTGGCCGTGCGCTTCATTCGGCAATTGTCGCAGGTGTACCGCTACGTACTCGATGCCCGTGGCCGGGAAGTGGTGCCGCTCGCCGATGAGATGGAGTTTGCCAAAGCGTATCTTTTTTTGCAGCGCATTCGCTACGGTGAGGCCTTGCAGGCTGAGCTGCCCGACCCCGACAGCGTGCCGCCGAACCTGATGGTGCCGCCGTTGAGCTTGCAGCTGTTGCTGGAAAACGCACTGAAACACAACGTGGCGCTTCAGCAGCAACCCCTGCATATCGGCTTCGAGCTGAACTTGCCCGCCCGACAGCTCACCCTACGCAACACGCTACGGCCGCGCCGCCTCAGCCCCGAAGAAACTAGCGGCCTGGGCCTGCGCAACCTGCAAGCCCGCTACGCTTTTCTAACCAGGCAGCCCCTACTCATTCAGCCCACCGCCACGGAGTTTGTCGTGACGCTGCCGTTGTTAGAAATAGGCTAATTCAGGGTGTAGAGACGCAATATCTTGTGTCCTATCGTTGAACTTAGCCAGCAGCCAACTCATGCTGATTAGTAGGTAGATTTAAGCTGACCAACGACCGCGACCATTAGACGCAAGATATTGCGTCTCTACCCAGCACGAAAAAAGCCCCCCAGAGCACCCAAAAACACCGATTAACTCATGTCAACTTCCCCTGCGCTTCGTGCCCTCCTCATCGAAGATGAACCCCTGGCCGCCCGGCGTCTCACGGAGCTGCTGCGGCGGCAGCAGCCGGCGGTGGAGGTAGTGGCCACGGCCGAATCGGTGGCGGCGGCCAAGGTGCTGCTCGCTACATTGCAGTCTGCGCCCGACGTGCTGTTTCTGGATATTCATTTGGCCGACGGATTGAGTTTCGAGCTGTTTGAGCAGACTACGGTGCCCTGTCCGGTTATCTTCACCACCGCCTACGACCAATATGCTATCCGGGCTTTCAAGGTGAACAGCGTGGATTATCTGCTCAAACCCATTGATGCCGGAGAGCTGGAAGCGGCCGTGCAAAAGCTGCGCGAGCGGCGCGCCAGCACTCATGCGGCCGCGCCCACGGCCTTCGATCCGGCCTTGCTGGTGCAAGTATTACAGCAGATGCAAACCCCCCGGCCCACCTACAAGGAGCAATTCGTGGTGCGAGTAGGGGAGCATCTCAAAACCATCGCCACGGAGCAGATAGCGTACTTTTTCAGCCTCGAAAAAGCCACGCTGCTTCAAACCCGCGAGAACCGCCGGTTTGTGGTGGACTACACGCTGGAGCAGCTGGAAAGCCTGCTCGACCCGCGCCAGTTCTTCCGCCTCAACCGCACGTATCTTGCCCAGGCCAGCGCCATTCAGGACATTATTCACTACACCAACTACCGCCTGCAAACCGTGCTTCAGCATTGCCCCGAGGGCCCTGTGCTGGTAAGTCGTGAGCGGGTGCCGGCTTTCAAAGCGTGGCTGGACAGGTAGCAAATTTGCCCCCCAGCCCAAGTTCGGACCCGCTGCATCAGCCTTCCAGCCAGTGTTTAAATACGCTGGCTTTCTCCCGGCTCACCACCACTTCATCAGTGGGGCTGGGGGCCAAATCCAGCTTCAGCTTGCCGTTGAAATGAGGGTGCAGGCGCTGCACCGCCTGCAAATGCGCCACAAACTGCCGATTAAGCCGGAAAAACTGCCTAGGGTCGAGCAGACCTTCCAACTGCTCCAGCGTGTAGTCCACCACAAACCGGCGGCCATCCAGCGCCACGAGCGTCGTGACTTCATTGCGACTCTGAAACCAGGCGATTTGCCCGACGAGTAGCGGCAGCTGCTGCTCCCCGCTGCGCACCAGAAAGCGCGATTTGTAGGGCTGATTGGGGAGGGGCAGGCTGTCGAGCAGGCGCTCCAGGCGCTGGGCCGCGTCGGGTGGGGTCGGCGCAGTAGGCGTCCGCCATTGCTCCAGCTTCCGGAGGGCGGCCTCCAGCTCAGCCAGCTTGATGGGCTTCAGCAAATAGTCGATGCTATTGGTCTTGAAAGCCCGGATGGCGTAGGCGTCGTAGGCGGTGGTAAAGATGACAGGGCTCCGTACAACGGTGCGCTCAAACAGCTCGAAACTCAATCCATCGGCCAGGTGAATATCGGCCAGAATAAGGTCGGGGGGCAAATTTGACTTCAGCCACGCCAGGGCGGCCGTCACGCTATCCAGCACCGCCACCACCTTGGCCTCCGGCGCCGCCTGGTGGAGTAGCCGCTGGAGGCGCTCCGCCGCCGGGTATTCATCTTCGAGCACCAGAACGGTCATGGATAGCTTGAGGGGCATCTGGATTAATGAATTAGATAATTGAGGGGATAGGGGATAAAATAGGCCTCCTGGAGAAATGCAGCGAGCTATAAAGGCAGAGCTAAGGCAAAATACCACGTCCAGGCAATAAAGAACAGCTGGAGCGGAATGCGGAACCAGAGGTAGCGAGGCCCTGGCCCATCCAAGGTGCCGGTCTGGTAGTTCAGATGGCGTTGAGCCGCAATGATATTGCCGGGCAAAATCAGGACGAAAAAGGCCATGAGTAACCAGCCCGTATGCCAGCGAAACGCTGGGAGTAGCAGCCCCACTGCCGCCAGTAGCTCCAGCACGCCGGTTGCCAATATCCATGCTTTTTTGGCGGGCAGAAAGTCCGGCAGCATTTGCATCATCCCTTTGGTAAAGGCAAAGTGCGCCACTCCTGTAAACAGCAGCATGGCAGCCATGGCTCCGTTTCCGGCGAAGACATAATTTGGGCTGCCATGCAGGATATACGTGCCGCCAGCCAACAGACCGAACATGGCGAGCAACACAAATAATGGTTTCATACCGATAGCTGTAAAAGAAAAAAGCCCTGCCTCAGCGAGGCCCCAGCAGCGGCAGCCGCACCCGAAACCGCTGATTCTCAGTGCTGATTTCTACTGGCTGAGAGGCATGCAGCAGCTCGTAGCGGTGCTGCACATTGCGCAAGCCAGTGCCGGTGCAGCGCACGAGCCCCGCCAGCCTTGGTCGCAGAATATTCTCCACTGTAAAATACCCGGTGGCCGGATCGGCGGTGAGGCGGAGCTCCAGCGGGTTTTCGCGCGAGGCGACGTTGTGCTTGAGCGCATTTTCCACCAGTAACTGCACGCTCAGGGGAGCCACGTGCCAAGTGAGCGCCACCGGTGGAATCTCCTGCTCAACCCGCAGGTTATCGCGAAAGCGGACTTTTTGCAGAGCCACATACGTGTCTACGAAAGCCAGCTCCTCCGCCAGCGGCACCGTTACTTTTTCGCGGCTGAGCAGCACGTAGCGGTACACATCGGCTAGCTGCTCTACAAACTCCTGGGCCGCCGCATTGCCAGGCTCAATGAGGGCCGAAAGCGTATTGAGCGAGTTAAACAAAAAATGCGGATCGAGCTGGTTTTGCAGGGCTTCGAGCTGGCTTTGTACCCCGGCTTGGGTAAGCTGCTCGGCATGGCGCACATTCTGCTCCCACTTCTGAAAAAAATGGTGGCTTTCGTACACAAGCAGCACTACCGAAGTAGGCACCAGATTCAGCAGTACTTGCACGAAAATTCGCTCGGCACTTAGCACCCCAAATAGTTCGGTGGGCAGCAAAAGTGTGAGCCCGACGGTGATGGAAACGGTGGCCAAACTAGCGTAGAGCAGGCAAGCAGCGGCCAGCCACCAGATGCGCACCGATGTTTGACCCACATCAGGAAACCGGCGAATAAGCCCTTGCCAGATAGCGCGCGTTCCCAGCCAAATGGTAAGCGTGTAAACAAGCGAAATCGGCCAGCTGACCAGGAACACCGGAACAGACCGAAAAGCGTAGTCGGCCTCGGGAAGCAGCATGAGCAGACTTACAATCGGAATTCCAAACAGCAGCAACTGACGGTCTTGCATGGTGGGTGGCGTGGGTTTTGGCCCCCGTGGGCCTGGCGGCAACTTACGCACTTTCCCTTACTGCGAAAGCAGCGGCAGACCGCTCAGCGCCCGCCAGTATAGCAGGGCCACCCCACCGGCGTAGAGCGCCGCGAAAGCAAAAATCCCCGCTGTTTGGGCACCAGTCTTCCAACTAGGCATCGCGCGGGCCAGCAGCCAACCGGCCAACGGAAGCGCCTGCAAAGCGTGCAAACCCAGAAAGTGGGCGGCGCGCAAATCGCCGGCGCGGGTGCTCCAGCCCAGCACGGGCAGGCCGGCGCCACCATCGGGAGCGCCTACGGTGTGCGCGTTTTGCCCAATCATGGCTCCACCAATGGCGCTGCCCAGCAAAAACAGCAGCAGCCCCAGCCGCATGCCCCACACGTACCCAGCCGAACCAAAAGGCCGGTGGCGCAGCATCAGATACAAGGCCCACACCAGCAAGAGGGTATTGATGGCGATAAACAGGCCCATGGCGGCAAATACCAGCGCATCGAAGACGGAGCTATTGTTGAAGTGCGAAGTAGTGCCACGGGCTGCCTGTAGGAAAATAGCCGCAATTTCGACCGTCATGCTGATGGCTACCCCCCAGCTGATAAGGCGCACGGCCCGCTGTGCAGGCGCCGGCAAATCGGCCAGCAGCCAGCCCAGCGTCCACAAATAGATAAGGTTGGAAAGCGAGAACTTGAGGGGCTTGAACCAAACGTTGAGGCCCGTTACCACGCGCTCATCAAACGGCACCAGCGCCAGGGCAAGCAGGGCCAATCCCGCACTCAGCCACCCCGCCCACGACAATACAGGATTGCAGCGGTGCAGAATGACCAGCCACTCGCGCAGATCCTGGCCCGAACTCAGGAGCAGCGGACGGCGGGGGACAAATGAAGCGGAGTTGCCAGAAGCGAAGAGGAGCGTTTTCATACCTATGACGAATAAGATGAACGAACAGAATCCAGGGCTGGGGCGGGGCTGGGGGGCAAATTCAGCGGGTAAAAGCGGCGCACGATGGCGTACAGCAGTAGCCCTACTGGCCCAAGCAAAAAGGTGAATAGCAGACACGGAATCAGCAGCAGGTGCGGCACTCCGCGGCGGTGCGCATCGCGCGCCGACCACGCGCCCACGGCCAGATCGAAGCAGAGATAATGCACCCAGCCCGCCAGCAGCGCCCACGGATCCTGGAAAAGCAGCGCAACTTCAGCCAGCGAAGAAAAGCCCCCCACACTGCCCTGCGGCCCCGCATAATGCACCCCAATGACTACGGCATAAACCACAGCCAACCCCAGCGACAATACCCCGCTGAGCACCAGGCGGCGCGTAACCATCCAGCGCGGCGCAATCAGCAGCAAGGCCCATCCCAGCATGGCTACGGTGTTGGCAACGGAGAACAAGGTAGTGGGCGTAAGCATAGCAGAGAGCTTTATTTCTACTAAACTACCCCTGATTTCTACCCCAGGAAATCCCTAACCAAGCGAAGCCGACCCCACGCCGGGTGAACCGGCAATATTCTGTGGTGAACCGTTGCTGTGGGCTGGGGCAAATGTGGGAAACCCAGCTGGGGGGCTTTTTTTATTGGCTTTCCATCGACCGATAACCCACAGATGATACCTGCGTTGAATTAAAGTACTCCGGGGCAAGTGGGCTGGCCATCCTTCCACTCACGTATTTCTGCCTGGTGGACGCGTACTTTTAGCCTGTGAATAAGCTCGTACTCCTGCTGCTCCTGCTGCTGAAACCGGCACTTGCCACGCACGCGGCCAGCGCAACGCACGCGGCCGTGGTGCCCGACAGTGCGTTCGTGCGGCAAACCCACCGCCGCCCGGTGTTTCAGTTCGACCAGCGCTTCTCGCTGCTTAATGGCAAGGTGGTCGGTATCAATGGGTTGAAAGGCGGAATCGAATTTAATGGGCGTCTGCGGGCCGGCCTGGGCGTGTACCTGCTCAGCGGCGGCGTGCCCACCGATGCTCCACTGCCCCCCGATTTGCCCCCTAACACCCGCGATGAGCTGCGTTTTCGCTACCTGGTAGGCTACGGCGAATATGTGCTCATCGGTAACCCGCGCTGGGAGCTGAGCACGCCCGTACAGATTGGATTGGGTAAGTTTTACTCCCGCTATGAACTCCCCAACGGCCAAGTGCGCCGCTCCGACAAAGACCAGATTTATATTCTGGAGCCTTCCATCGTCAGCCATTATCGGGTGTTTAAGTGGCTGGGTCTGGGCGGGGGCGCTGGCTACCGCCAGATGCTATTTATCAACGACAAGCTGGAAGATGAGCTGAGCGGCGTCATCTTCTACGGTCGGGTAAAGCTGTTTCTGGGTGATTTGTACAAGATAATGAGAGGCCGGCAGAGGCTCCTTTCCCAAGATGGGCTGCGCGCCGAAGACTGGCAAAAGTAGAATATAGCTTCTGGCTGCCTCAACCCCTATCCCCTTCTCCCCTAGGAGAGAGGGAGTCAGACGCTCAGCCTACGCGGCTACGTCGGCTGCCGCCTCCGTAACCGCTACCGTGTTCCTTTCTTGGTTTTATAAAGTAAAAAAGCCCCCCGAATTGTCCTCGGGGGGCTTTTTTGGGCGCCGCCAGCTACTCCATGCAGACTTCTGTAGCGGCCAGGCCGCCTGTTTGCCCACGGGTACTAGCGGCCGGCGGCTCGCCGCGCAGTTATTCCCGGATTCGTATTCTGCGTAAAGGTGTCCGGCTGCGTAACTAGGGCTTTTCTTCGCTCCGCCGCGCTAGCCTGGTCCCGCCGCACCCTTGCCCCATGAATAATGCGACTCGTCAAATACAGTATTTCTTATTCAGCCAGGATTTCTCGGATGGCGTGCGCATCACCCTGGCGGTGCTGCTGCCGCCGTTGGTGCTGGGCCAGCTTGGGCAGCTCGAAACGGGCATTTCCCTTTCCATTGGGGCGCTGTGCATTAGCCTGATCGACTCGCCGGGGCCGGTAAAGCACAAGCGCAATGGCATGCTCTACGGCAATCTGGCTATATTCCTGGTGGCGCTGCTTACTGGCTTTGCCCGGCTCAGCCCCTGGACGATGGGGCTGGAGGTGTTGGTGCTCAGCTTCCTGTTTACCATGTTCAACGTCTATGGCAACCGGGCGGCGGCGCTCGGCTCGGCGGCGCTGCTGATCATGATTTTGAACATGGATCGGCCGCTTACGCCCCCGCAAGTGCTCACGCACAGCCTGCTGACCCTGCTGGGGGGCATTTGGTACATGGCGCTGGGGCTGCTGATTTTTCGCGTGTGGCCCTACCGGCCGGCCCAGCAGGCCATCGGCGAATGCGTGCACGCTATTGCTCAGTTTCTTCGAATAAAGGCAAACTTTTACCACGCCCATACCGACCTAGACAGGAGCTACCGCCAGTTGGTGGCCCAACAGGTAGTGGTAAGTGAAAAGCAGGAAGCGGTGCGCGAGTTGCTGTTCAAAACCCGGCAGATCGTGCGCGAATCCACGCCCGAGAGTCGCCGGCTCCTGCTCACCTTCATAGACGTGGTCGACCTGTACGAGCACATTACCACCACGTATTACGACTATGCGGCCCTGCGGACGCAGTTTCAAACCACGGGCGTGCTGGCGGAAGTAGGCCGCATGATTGAGCAGCTGGCCGAGGAGCTGGACACGATTAGCCTGGCCATGCAGTCCAACCGCGCGTTTCATGCGCGCGCCAACCACAGTCAGCAGCTGGAGCACTTGCAGGCTCACATAGAGGCCGTGGGCCAGCAGCACCCGGAGGTTCGTACGCTGGTGCTCAAAAAGCTGCTCGTTAATCTGCGCAACCTCGTTCAGCGCCTGGAAGATGTGCTGGGCTACTTCAATGCCCCGGCGCCCGCGCCCACCCGCCGCACCACGGAGGTGGAGTACGGCCGCTTCGTATCGCATCAGGACTACGGGTTAGGCGTTTTGCGCAGCAACCTGACGTTTAAATCGGCCGTTTTTCGCCACGCCGTGCGCGTGCTGCTGGCCAGCGGGGTGGCATTCCTTGTTGCCAAGCTGGTGTTTGCTGGCAGCCACAGCTACTGGATTGTGATGACGGCGGTATACATGCTCAAGCCCGCCTTCAGCCTGACCAAGAAGCGCAACTACGAGCGCATCATCGGGACGCTGCTGGGGGGCTTTTTGGGGGTGCTACTGCTGGTCAGCATCACCAGCCAGCCTCTGCAGTTTGCCTTTCTTCTGCTTCTGATGGTGCTGTCGTTCAGCTTTCAGCGCCGCCACTACCTTACCTACGTCACGTTCATCACGTCCTTCGTGGTTGTCATGCTTAGCTTTCTGGGCGGGAGTTACCTGGCCGTGGCCCAGGAGCGCTTGCTGGATACGGTGGTCGGCTGCGTCATTGCCCTGACGGCGGGCTACCTGCTGTTTCCCAACTGGGAGTCGGAGCAGCTGCGCGACTATATGGGCCGGGTGCTGTCCGCCAACCGGCGCTACCTGCAGCAGCTGGCGGAAAGCCTCGCCGGCCGGCCCCCCGATTTTATTCCTTACCGACTGGCGCGCAAGGAAGTGTACGTGAGTTCGGCCAACTTGGCGGCGGCCTTTCAGCGCATGCTGTCCGAGCCCAAAAGCAAGCAGCAGCGCAGCGAGGATGTGCATCAGTTTGTGGTGCTCAACCATATTCTGTCCTCCAATATCGCCACCCTGAGTGCCGCCGTGCGGGCCCAGCCGTCCCTAGCGCCTTCCGTGGAAGTACAGCGCGCCCTGCGCCGGGCCTTGGCCGCCCTCACCACCAGCCTGCAAAAGCTGACTCCCGCCGCGCCCCCTGAATCAGCGCCCGCGCTACCTGCCGCCCCGGCGGAGCGCGCAGAAAAGCCCCCCACCGCCGACGACCGGCAGGTGCTGGAGCAGCTGGAGTTTATTCAGAAAGTCAGCGGCGATATCAGCCGGGTAACGGAGGCGGTGTTGGCGTAGCCACTCACTGATTACCGCGGCCCGCGCCGCCGGCTGCCAGCGCTGCTTTCAGCGTTGCCCGCCGGTCCAGCTTGCCGGATGCCGTAGTTTCAAACTGCGGGACAAACACCAGCTCGCGGGGCCGCTCATACCGACCCAGACGCTCGGTGAGCAGCGCCAGGAGCTGCTCGCTCTGCATCGACGATAGCGGGGCGCCTTCCAGAAAAGCCGTTACCTGCTCACCCAAGCGCTCATCGGGCCGGGCGGTCACGAAGGTGCGTCTGGGGGGCAAATTGAGTTCCGCCAGCGCTACTTCCAGCACCTGCTCCACCTTTTCGGCCTGCACCTTCACGCCCCCGGAGTTAATGACAAAGTCGGCGCGGCCCAGCCACTCAAACGCGTGCTCTTCGGGCAGCAGGCGCACCTGGTCATTGGTTACAATAAGCTGATCATTGGTAACGTCGGCGCGCACCGCAAGGCAGCCGCGCTCGTCCTGCTCCACATGAATGCCGGGAAGCACTTTGTAGGTCAGCGAAGCATCGGGGCCATTGAGGCGGCGCAGCGCAATGTGGGAGGCGGTTTCGGTCATGCCGTAGGTATGATACACGGGCACCGTGAGGGCCTGGGCGGCCCGCGCCAACCCGCTCTCCACGGCCGCGCCGCCTACCAGAACAGCCTTCATTTTATTGAGCCGCGCCGCGTGCCCATTCTCCAGCACCGTGCGCAGCTGCAACGGCACGAAAGAAGCAAAGTCGAACGCCGCCCCAGGCGGCACCAGGGCCAGCGGGTCGGCGTGAGGCTCCACGATGGTCAGGTGCAGATTCAGCTCCAGGCCGCGCACCAGCATCATCAGCCCACCCACATATTCGCAGTTCAAACACACCAGCATCCGGTCACCGGGCCCCAGGTCGAAGTAGTCGCCGGTGCGGTGGGCACTAGCCGCGAGCTGCTGCCGCCGCAGCTGTATCCGCTGGGGCTCGCCGGTAGAGCCGGAGGTCTGGAGGCCAAATTCCAGCGTGCCATTCAGCCACTGCCGGCAGAAGTCCAGCACCTTGGCCTCGTAGCCATTCAGATCTACGGGACTATCGGCGGGGTATTGCTTGATGTCGGCGTAGCGAAACTCGCGGCCGTTGAGGAGAAGGGAATCGGGAAGGAGGGAAGTATCAGGCATGGGCAAAGCAGAGGAGCGCGGCAAACGTTTGTAAAGAGCCATAACTGCATACGGATAATGCCTGGAGCTGCCTAAAGTGGCCGAGTAACTGTGGCATAAATCGTTCTTAACTCTTCTTCTTTTTGATCTTCCCCTGCTGCTCCTGAATAAACCGATCCGTCATCTTCTCGAGAATGGATAGCGTAACCGTGCCGTTGGAAAGCACCATGTCGTGAAAAGCGCGAATGTCAAAGTCGTCTTTCAACGCTACCTCAGCCTTTTGGCGCATTTCCTTGATCTTTAGTTCGCCCATCTTATAGGCCAGCGCCTGCCCAGGCCACAAAATGTAGCGGTTGACTTCGGTGTTCACTTCGTGCAGCGAAAGCGCTGTATTGTCTGCCAGATAAGCCACGGCCTGCTCCCTTGTCCAACCTTTGGAGTGAATACCTACATCAATCACCAGGCGGCAGGCCCGCCACATTTCATAAGTCAGTCGGCCAAATAAGCTGTACGGGTCCTTATAAAAACCCATTTCGTGCCCCAGGTATTCACTATATAATCCCCAGCCTTCGCCAAAGGCGTTGATGTAGCTATTTCTGCGGAACTCGGGCAAACCGGTTAATTCCTGGGTTAAGGAAATCTGCAAATGATGACCTGGCACGGCTTCGTGCAGCGTTAATGACTCAAGCGTGTACAGCGTACGGTTCGGCAGATTGGACGTGTTTACCCAGTACTCACCGGCCCGCGTGCTGCTGATAGGCGCCCGCGAATACCGCCCCGCAGTATAATTGGGGGCCAAATATTCCGGGACGGGCACTACTGTGAATGGCTGCCGGGGCAGCTTACCAAATAGCGAAGGCAATTTGCCCTCCACGGTTTTGGCAATGTAGGCCGCATCCTTCAGTAGGGCATCCGCTGTTTTTGGCTGAAACTGCGGATCAGTGCGCAAAAAGGCGATGAATTCTTTGAAGTTGCCTTTAAATTTTACGTCGCGGATAACATTATCCATTTCACCCCTTATCCGCGCTACCTCCTTTAAGCCAAGCTGATACACCTGTTCCGAAGTAAGATTGGTGGTGGTAAAGTGCCGCACCCGATCCTCATAATAAGCCCGACCATCAGGAAACCCCGAGGCGCCCAGCGTAGGGCGAGCTTTGGGCAAATACTCCTGATCAAAAAACGTCTTTATTTTTCGGTAGCTGCTCGTTACATCCTTGTTGATAACGGCTTTTGCAGTGGTTTGCAGTGCTGCCCAGTCGGCCTCGGAAATTGAGGCTGGCTTTGTCGCAAACGGCTTCCAGAACACCGATTGCTCAGCCGTTTCCACTATGTGCTGGGTGTAGCTGGTTTCATAGCCATTGAGCACTTCTCGCGGCTGGGTAATGCCGGCGGCAATACCCAGCCGCATTAATTGCAGGTTCTCATCAACGAAACGCGGAATGTCTTTTAATAAAATAAGGTACTGCTCAGCGTCCTTTTTAGAATGGATAATGGTGTTTCCTCTTGAGGCCAGTGTAGCGTGAAAACCAGCATCGGTTTGGATGGGATTTAAGTAGGATTTGAATTGATATTCGGCCAATTCATCCAGCACATCGTGGCTTAATAATTCCAGGTTAATCTGGTCATCGAAAGACAATGATTTCTGATTAATCGCCTTTAGTTGGGCGTTAATTTTTTGGTAGAAACGGCCTTTGGCTGCAAAGCTGCTTTCTGTCCGGGAGCGCAATACCTGGTTGCTGCTGCTGTCGCGCTTCCACGATTGCTTCTCAAAATCCTTGATTGCCGCCAGGGCAGCCGCTATCTCTTTCTGGACTGGCTGCTGTTGGGCTCGAAGCCCGCCCGTGACGAGCAGGAGGGAGAAAGTGAAGAGTACCGGAACTCTCATAAATAATCTGTTAGGGGGTGAGCCTTGTGGTAGGTAAGCAGAGACCGTAAATGTAGAGCTACCTAATCAGCCACCGCTGATACGTCTTGGCTGAGGGTGCCATTACCACGCAGAGCGCCAGCAGCAAACACCCAAAGAAAACCAAATCAAGAGGGCTTCTGGTGATGGTGAAAGTAACTAACGGCGGCAGGCCCGTCAGCCCTAGTAAGCTGTTGCGCAGAAAGACGCGGCTTTTGTACAGGCGGATGTTCTCGGCCGCCGGCCGCCGCAGGTTCGGCTTGATCTGAGCGGAAACCAGGTAAACGAGCACGCCTACCACCACCAATAAGCCCCCCAGCAGCAACAGCGCGGGCCACGTCGCAATCTGCGGATTTACGGCGCCCGAGCTGGCGGTGCGGCGGCTGGCGGCCAATACTAAAGCAGCCATTACGGCCGCCTGTGTGGGGTAGTGCAGCCAGTGCATGCGCCGAATGCGCCGCATAGCTTCGTCGTATGTGGGGTCTGCCATGCCTTCGGCCGCGTAGCGCGCTACAACCAGAATATGCTCTTGACCGCGTCGGATCCGGGTCGCTATTTAGCTGCCGTGGGCTCCGGCAGCAGCTTGAAGTAGCTGGCCTTGAAGCGGTTGTTGACTATTTCGCCCTGCACTTCCGCCTTGCGGATAGCGCTACAGAATCCGTCTTTAGCGTGGGCATCGCCGTGCGAGTCGATGTCTGATCCATCAACGAAATACGCTTTGCCGTCTATCCGCACCGCCAGATCACATTCCTTGCCCGGCAGCCCCAGCTTGCACTGCCCACACGAAGCGTCCACTACCATCACTTTCTTGGCCTTGTCAGGGGCGGCAGCTACACCTGAAGTGGCTTTGGTAGTTTGGGCATTCGCAGTAGATACTGCGCAAAAGCCGAGGGCAAGTAGCATTAATAAAGACTTCATAGGGCTGCTGGTTGCTGGAGTAAGCGGCAATAAAGTTGCCAGTGTAAATAACGAAAATAACCACCTCCTCTCGTACAAACAGGCAGGTAAGTAGCAGGAAAAATCTGCGGCGGGCCCAGATTATCATGTAAGTTATTCCAACGGTATCCAGCCGGCGCTCTGCAAGACTTGAATCAACTGCGGATCATCGGCAGACATAGGCCGAAGCCAGATGCCAATCCGTTCGCGATTCCACCAAAGCCCTTGGTCGTTGTCGGGCTTGGCAAATGTATATCGGTACTGTACGGCCCGAATGTAGCGCGGTGGCTGTTTAGAAAAAGGGTTGCTCGCAAACAAACTTACCGCCCCCGAGTCGTTGTGCAGGAGTTTCCAGATCAAATTCACCGTCCAAGGATACTCGGCGGGAGAGGACATAGAGGCAAACCACATTTGCCAGTCTAGTCGCAGCTGGTAGGGGGCAATTTGCGGCGGACGATGATCCAGAGCCACGGGCAGGCCTTTGTAGATGTAGGGTTTCCAGTTGGCCTGGTCGCTGGGGTTTTGGTCCATGGTTCCTTCAAACACCACATTTAGCCGCTCCCGGCCCACCGTTCCAAACGCTCCGTAGGTGTTGACGAGGTCCAGCGGGTCGAAAGAGGTGTTCATGATTTGCCCGGGCGACACGATGTTCAGTGCTGGCTGAATACTTAGAATAGCAACGAGAGCCGTTACAACCCAGGCCGTCGTGAGCATTGGTTTGGATACTTCGGCGCGGGCCGCAGCAGCTTCCGCTTTCTGCACGAGCACGCGGGGAAGTAGTTTCGCCCAGAAGCCATCATCCAAACAAGCCAGCGCCGGCACAATTGTCAGCCAGTTGAGAAACGAAAGGTTGCCGCTGAGAATGATGTTAAGCTGAAACACGATAATCACGACCCCCGCGATGTGGCGTGCTACCCGAGGCCAGAACACGAAAAAAGGAGATACAATCTCGGCCAGCCAGTTGAGCCAGACACCAAGTTGCAGCACAGGTTGTGGCAGAAAATGAAACCACCGGCTCAGCGGGCCGGGAATAGGCTGGGTTTCGAAATGATAGTAAAGAGCAGTGCTGTTACGCCATATCTCATCCCCGCGAAGTTTTATCAAGCCAGCCCCAAGCATAATGCGAAACGCCAGCCACCGGAATAAAATGATGACGGGCATGGGGGGCGCATACCGAGGGAAGGGCCGTAGATCTAGCAGCGAGCAAAGGAAGATGGCGAGGAAGCCAGTCTCGGTAAGCTGAATTTCCCAGCCGTACCCATACCACTCTTGCCCAACATGCACGAAGGACATGTAGAGAAACCAAAGCACCGCCAGCAGCAAGGCATTGGCGTAGCCAGCCACCACCACGCAGGAAAGCACAAAACCGACCCAGGCCGCCGTAAGCAGAGCCGCGTCCGAATGCCCAAGCCAGAACAACGACGGCAGCCGAAGGAAGCCTGCTGTATCTGACCCAAGCGCCTCACCCACCCGCTCCAAGTACAGCCCGACCGGGAGCAGCCCGTTAGAGCCAATCAGCGGAATAATCTGGTTGATTGCTACGAGAAAGGCCACGGCATACAGCGCTCCTAGCAGGCGCAGCAGAACAAAGCGAGTGAGCCAGTAAGAGGGAGGAGTACCTAGGGCACGCGTAGCACTTTGAGATTCGCTAGCCATGTCGTTTCGCTTCCGTTCGTTTGATACCGATGGAGGCTTAATACGGCTGCTGCTTTGCGTTTGGTGGCTAGTGACGGGTTATAAACGCTTATAAATTGCCCCCCGTGTTGGTAACAGGTCTACAAATCTGAGCTGGGTTGAACTAACTCCCCATAATAACTTTTTCACCTGCATTTTACTGCTATGCAAGCACATAGCCATCTACAGTACTATTTATGCCCTTCAGGGTAAGGGCCTTCTTTTGCGCATCGGGAAATTGCTCTTTTACCTGACTGAATACCTCTTCCGTGACCATAATCTCACCTACACCAGCAGCTCCCTGCAACCTGGACGTTAAGTTTACTACCGGGCCAATGGCCGTAAAATCCTTATAAGTGGTTCCTACTTCTCCCACGTAAGATTCTCCCGTATGAATTCCTATGCCCACACCAAGGGTTTGAAAATCACTTAAGCCAATCTCCTCTTTCATGTGCTTACAGTCTTTTTGCAGTTGCACAGCGGCGCTGACTGCATTTTGTACATGGTCTTTCCTGATCAGTGGGAAATTGAAAATGGCAAGCACCGCATCGCCGATGAACTTGTTGACAATTCCATCTTTTTCCCATACTGCTGCTGAGCATCGGTCGTAAAACTGGTGTAGCAATTCGTTCAGTTTTTCGGGCTCTATTTGCTGCGACAAATCCGTGTACCCTCGAATATCAGCGAAGAGAATAGTGGTGGAAACAGGGACCTGTTTATGCTTCATGATCTTGGCAAAATTGCTCTCGCAGAAGGTGCACATATTTGGGTGCATCTTGCTTCTCTTGATGCCAAATGTTCTAAAGAATGCAGAGAATGGGCCGCGTATGGCAGTCGGCATATGCATATGCTCCCAGCAGCCCTGGCAAATTTGTGTCTCTTTCATGTCGCCCTTGAAGTCCTTTGTAAGCTTCAAGTTTAATATAGTATTATATCAGCTAATATTTACAGTTTTCTCATAATGATCTGCTTGAACATTAGTAGCTTAAGCTTATCGTTTAGTCCTGCTTTTTATACTTAAACAGACGGAAGAAAGAACTACTGGAATATGCGCTTTTCATTAAAAAAAGCCCGTACCATGTGGCACGGGCTTTTTTTACAATGACTGTTCAGCAGTTACGGGAACTTCGGATACTTGTCGAAGTCGGGCTTGCGCTTCTCCACGAAAGCGTTGCGACCTTCCTTGGCTTCTTCACTCAGGTAGTAGAGCAGTGTGGCGTTGCCGGCTAATTCCTGAATACCAGCCTGGCCGTCGAGCTCGGCGTTGAAGCTTGATTTGAGCATCCGCAGCGCCAGGGGGCTTTTTTCGAGGATTTTGCGGCACCAGGCCACGGTAGTTTCCTCGAGCTTTTCCAGAGGCACCACCTTGTTTACGAGGCCCATGTCGAGGGCTTCTTGAGCATCGTACTGGTCGCAGAGAAACCAGATTTCGCGGGCCTTTTTCTGACCTACTACGCGGGCTAAATAGCTCGCGCCAAAGCCACCATCGAAGGAGCCTACTTTGGGGCCGGTCTGGCCAAAGCGGGCATTTTCAGCAGCAATACTCAGGTCGCAGACGACGTGCAGCACGTGGCCACCACCAATGGCCCAGCCGGCTACCATGGCAATAACGGGCTTGGGAATGGAGCGAATCTGCTTCTGCAAATCGAGCACGTTGAGGCGGGGCACGGTGTCTTCGCCCACGTAGCCGCCGTGGCCGCGCACGCTCTGGTCGCCGCCCGAGCAGAAGGCTTTGCCGCCTTCGCCGGTAAGAATAACTACGCCAATGTCGGTGCGGTTGCGGCAGATGTCCATAGCCTCAATCATCTCCTGCACCGTGAGCGGCGTGAAGGCATTGTGCACCTGCGGGCGGTTGATGCTGATTTTGGCGATGCCCTCGTGAAATGTGAAGAGAATCTCGCGGAATTCCTTGATGGGAGTCCAGGTAATGGCCATAGGGAAGGTGAGTTATTCTAAGAGAAAGAGGTTCTGACAGAAGTACGGTAGTGCTCAAAAAAGGCCGCGTTGGTGGCGCTGTCGGTGGTGATTTCCAGCAGGGCCGCGCCGCCTTCGGGTGCAAAGAAAACCGGTAAAGCCGATTCTAGTTCGGCGAAGGTGGAAACGGGGAAGTAGCGTAACCCGAAATCGCGCGACGTGTTCTCGGCTGAGAGGGCTTGGTGGGTTTCAAAAAGCTCCTCCAGCTCCGGCTGCTGGCGCGGCCCGTCGATCAGCCGAAAAATGCCCCCCGCGTGATTATTGAACAGCACAATGCGCAGATTGGGTAGCGGATAATTGTGCCAGAGCGCGTTGCGGTCGTAGAAAAAAGCAACGTCGCCGGTGAGCAGCACTACCGGCCGTGTAGGCTGCGCTAAGGCCGCGCCCACGGCCGTGGAGGTGCAGCCGTCAATACCGCTGGTGCCACGGTTGGCAAATACCTCCGCAGTTCGGTTGGCTAAGCCCAGAATATTGGCGTAGCGCACGGCCATGCTATTGGCAAGGTGCAGAGCGGTGCCTTCGGGAAGCAGCTGTAGGGTACGATAAAACACCGTAAACTCGTTGAAAGGCTGGTTGGGGGCAGCAAAAAAACCAGCCAAAAAGCCATTCGCCCACTGCTCAGCCCGCTGCCAACGCGATGCGTAAGAAGCATCGGCTGCACCCGCATCTTCGCCTTCCGACGTGTTGGCTTGCATCGGAATCCCTAATGGCACGGGAGGGGGAGCAACTCGGGTAGCATCTGCCACGGACGTAAGGCTGTTTGCTTTGGCTGCTGTTAATTCTGAAGTGATAAATGGCTGTTTATCAAGCGGAAGCAGCTGATCGAAAAAAGCGGTTGGCTCCATCCGGATAATGCGCGTCAGGGATTTAAAGGTGTCAGCGACTGGGCCGGTGGCCTGCACGTGCCAGTGCTGCCGGGGGGCAAATTCGCGCAGGTACAGCTTCAGCGCTTTGGAGATAAGCGACTGGCCAAACGTAATCAGCACCTCAGGTCGGAGGTCAGCTTTGAGCTCAGCATCTGGCACGGCCAAAAACACATCCTGATGCCCCAGCGACGTGGCGCCCGAAACCTCAGGTTTGCCCCCCAGCGGCTGATGCAGATTCGCTATCACATCGCCCACTACCGGCACCTGATAAGCCGCCGCAAACGCCCGAAGACTTCGCACCAGCTGCTCATCAAAAACATGTTGCCCGGCTACCACGAGCACCCGCGCAGTTCGGCGCAGGGTCTGGGCTAAATCGGTCAGCTCGCTGGGGGGCAAAGTTGGTGTGCCTGCCTGCTCTCGGATTATTTTGACTTCCTCAAAGCGCAGCTCCTGACCGGCTTTCGGATAAAAAGGCTCGCGCAAAGGAATATTTACCTGCACCGGCCCGGCCGGAAACTGCTGCGCCGTATTAATTGCCTCATTCACTATGCGTTCCGAGTGCCACTTAGCATCGGCGTGGCTGGTGTCGGCGGGAAAGGTGAACGAGCCTTTGGCGTGGGCGCCGTAGAGGTCGGTTTGGCGAATGGTCTGGCCGTCGAGCTGGTCGATCCACTCCGGCGGACGGTCGGCGGTGAAGATGACGAGCGGAATCTGCTGAAAAGAAGCTTCGGCCACGGCCGGCGCGTAGTTCAGGCCCGCCGTGCCGGACGTGCACACCAGCGCCACCGCGCGCCGCTGACTTTGCGCCAAGCCCAGCCCGATAAAGGCCGCCGCCCGCTCATCCGGCACCGTGCGCACCCGAATCTCCGGGTGGCGGGCAAAGGCAATCGTCAGAGGCGCACACCGCGAGCCCGGCGACAGCACCACATCCGTAATGCCGTGGCAAGCACAAATTTCCGCGATGTTATAAACTGCCTGCATTTTCAATTAACATTTAATAGTTGTTGTGCGGTAGGCGCGACTGGTTGAGGCTGATAGAGGACGAAAAAAAGGGATGAAAACGAAACTGTTAACTGATGAATGTTAATTGTTAAATGTCGCCAGCACGGCTCCGGCGGTCTGGAGTTTCAACTCGGTTTCCTCCCATTCGCGTTCCGGGTCGGAGTCGATGGTGAGGCCGGTGCCAGCGTACAGAATTGCTTCGGTGGGGCGGAGCTGCATGCAGCGCAAATTCACAAATAAGCGCGCCACACCCGCCTGCGGCAGATTAACCGGGCCCAGAAACCCGCTGTAATACGCCCGGTCGTAGCCTTCATACTGCTGCAAAAAGTCGAGGGCCGCCTGCCGGGGCATGCCGCCCACCGCCGACGTTGGATGGAGCAGCCGTAGCATATCGGTGCCCAATGAGGGGAAAGGCACCTGCCGCAGATGCACCGCAAAATCGGTACGCAGGTGCAAAAGCTCGCCCGCAACCACGGTGCGGGGGCCAATTTCGTCGTACTCGCGGAGGCGCAACTGCTTGAAGCAGCTCACGATGTAGCGGGCCACCAACGCCTGCTCCTCTATTTCCTTCTGCCGCCAAATGGCCTTTTGGGCCGTCAGGCCGGGCGTGAGCGGCTGAGTGCCGGCCAGCGCCATGGTCCGAAACGTGCCCTCCGGCGTAACCTCAGCCAATACCTCAGGCGTGGCGCCCAGCCAGGTGCCCGCGCCCGGCGCGCTCACCAGCGACACAAACGCCTGCGGGTACCTAGCTTGCAAATCCTCAAAAGCCTGCAGCGCATCAAAGCTAGGGGGCAAAAGTTGGCGCGTTGCCCGCGACGACACCACTTTCTGGACTTCGCCCTGCTCGATAGCCGCCACGCCACGCCGTACCAGGGCAGTATACTCTTCAAGGGAAGCCGTGGCAGGCGCGGGTTGCGGACTCTGGTGCCAACGCAACGAAGCGGTATCCGGGGAGGCTTGCAGAAACTGCCGCAGCTCAGACAGGCGAAAGTCGGCCGCGCCGGTTTTATTTACCCAAAATAGTGCTGGTTGTCCGCTGTCGAAGAATACATTAGCGGGCAGAAATAACGCCGGATTGTGGTCTGAATCGCGGAAGGGGAAAAAGGCGAAGCCCGACGGGGCGCTTGCTTCAAGGTTAGGAGGCAAACCAGTCAGCGCTTCTTCCCACGAAAAGCTTAAGCAAAGCTGCGCGTGTGCTGCGTTTGGAAGACGCCACAAGGCTACCGGTAAATCTGCCTGGAGGGCAAACGCCACCAGCTGCCGCAGCTGCTCCGTGGGCGCTAGCTGCTCACCGCCGGGGTACGGCACCAGCGTTGGCCGGGGGCGCTGACTCATGCCGTTTCGCCCGCTCTGGGAGGCAAATCAATGACGGCCATCGTGATGCGACTAACGCAAACCAACGCCTCCGTTTCCTCATGTGTAATGCGAATTTCCCATACCTGCGTAGTGCGACCCACATGCAGGGCTACCGCCCGGCCAACCACATATCCCGAGCGAACTCCTTTCAGATGATTGGCGTTGATTTCTAGCCCTACACAAGCTTTCTTGGTTCTGTCGACCTGCAGGGCGGCGCCTATGCTGCCTAAGGTTTCGGCCAGCGCCACAGAAGCGCCACCGTGCAACAGGCCCATGGGCTGGTGCGTACGGTGATCAACGGGCATGCGACCAACCAGCAGTTTATCACCGATTTCGGTCAGCTCCATGCCGAGGTGTTCGCCCATTGTATTGCGGCACCAAGCATTGAGCTGCGCGAGGGTAGGGGCGGGTGGTATCATAGAGGAAAATGAAAAAATCGGGGTCAGCGGCCTGAAAAACCAGTACTTTCGGACCCGTCACAACAAAGCTAGGGGTAAAGTGAGCGTCAAAAAAATATACCTCATTCGGCACGGGCAAACCGATTTTAACGTGCAGGGTATCGTGCAGGGCAGTGGCGTCGACTCTTCCCTGAACGCGGCCGGCCACGAACAGGCCAGCCGTTTCTTCGCTGCTTATAAACATCTGGCGTTCGATAAAGTCTATACCTCCACGTTGCAGCGCACCCAGCAGTCGGTGCAGGGCTTCTTGGATTTGGGCCTGCCGCACGAGGCGCATCCAGGCCTGAACGAAATTAGTTGGGGCCTGCGTGAGGGCACCCGCATCACACCTCAGGAAGATGCTGAATACCAGGGTGTACTGAACCAGTGGGCCAAGGGCGAAACGCACGCCCGCCTTATGGGCGGCGAAAGCCCCGACGAGGTAGCCGCCCGCCAGCGTACTTTTATCGACCTGATAATCAGCCGCCCCGAGGAAGAAACCATACTGGTATGCATGCACGGCCGGGCCATGCGGGTGCTGTTGTGCCAGCTGCTCAACTACAACTTAAGCTGCATGGATGCCTTTGAGCACCGCAACCTGTGTTTGTACCGGCTGCACTACACGGGCTCTATGTTCTCGGTGCGAAGTTTTTTAGATACGGCGCATTTAACGTAACACCCAAAGCGGTTTGCTGCGTTAACACAACTACCCTTTCTGGTACTGAAAGCTACTTTTGCTCTTTAGCCTACGCCCATCCTGCGTTTAGCATTTGCCAGCGCAGATTTTCAGGCTAATTTTGACCCTTCACAACCCAAGCCCAAAAAGCAGATGGCCGAAATCATAAAAATGCCCAAAATGAGCGACACGATGACCGAGGGGGTTATCGCGGCTTGGCTCAAAAAGGTAGGCGATAAAGTGAAGTCCGGGGATATCCTGGCCGAAGTGGAAACCGACAAAGCCACGATGGAGCTGGAAAACTATGAGGACGGCACCCTGCTCTACATTGGCCCCAAAGAAAAAGATTCTGTTCCCGTAGACGGGGTATTAGCTATTGTAGGCAAAGAGGGCGAAGATATCTCAGCCCTGCTGGCCGGCATAAGCGGAGGTAGCTCCGCCGCTGCACCTGCTCCCGAAGCGCCCAAGGCTGCAGCACCCGCGCCTGTTGCGGAAGCGCCCAAAGCGGCTCCTGCACCTACTCCAGCACCTGCTGCTCAGGCCGCCGCGCCGCAAGCTGCTGCGCCAGCCGCCGCTGGCAACGGTAAAAAAGCCACCGTTGTGCGCATGCCCAAAATGAGCGACACAATGACGGAAGGCGTTATTGCCGGCTGGCTCAAGAAAGTAGGCGATAAAGTGAAATCAGGTGATGTACTAGCCGAAGTGGAAACCGATAAGGCAACCATGGAGCTGGAAAATTACGAGGACGGTACCCTACTGTATATCGGCCCGAAGGATGGTGAATCGGTAGCTGTTGATGGCGTACTGGCCATCATCGGGGAAGAAGGCGCCGACATCGAAGCCCTACTGGGGGGCAAATCTGGTGGCGCTGCTGCGCCAGCCGCAGCACCTGCTGCCGCTCCCGCCGCTGAAGCTGCTGCACCGGCATCAGCAACTACTTCAGCTCCGGCCGAGGCTGCCGCTTCAAGTGGTGGCCGCGTGCTGGCCTCGCCGCTGGCCAAGCGCATCGCACAGGAAAAAGGCATCGATATCAATCAGGTAAAAGGCTCCGGCGACAACGGCCGCATTGTGCAGCGCGACGTGGAGAACTTCCAGCCCGGCGCTGCCACGGCTGCTCCAGCCGCGAAGCCAGCCGCCGCACCGCTTCCTGAATACATCGCGCCAGCTGAAGCGCCAAAAGCCGCACCCGCCGCACAGCCAAGCGCTCCTGCTGCCGCGCCAACCAGCGCTCAGCCCGAAGGTACTTACACTGATACCCCCGTTTCGCAGATGCGCCGCGTTATTGCGCGCCGCCTCGCGGAAAGCAAGTTCTCGGCGCCGCATTTCTATCTGACGATGGAAATCACCATGGACCGCGCCATGGAAGTTCGCACGCAGCTTAACGCGCTGTCGCCGGTGAAGCTGTCGTTCAACGACCTAGTAATCAAGGCCGCTGCTGTGGCGCTAAAGCAGCACCCAACCATCAACTCTTCGTGGCTGGGCGACAAGATTCGTCAGAACCATATGGTCAACATAGGTGTGGCTGTAGCTGTGGACGAAGGTCTGCTGGTGCCCGTGGTGCGCAATGCCGACGGCAAAGGGCTGTCTACGATAGCTACTGAGGTGAAGGAACTTGCCGGTAAAGCCAAGAGCAAGAAGTTGCAGCCAGCCGAGTGGGAGGGTAGCACCTTCACCATCTCGAACCTGGGCATGTTTGGCATCGACGAATTCACGGCCATTATCAATCCTCCAGATGCCTGCATTCTGGCTGTGGGGGGCATTAAGCAGACTGCCGTGGTAAAAGACGGTCAACTGGCAGTAGGTAACATCATGAAAGTAACCCTGAGCTGCGACCACCGCGTAGTAGACGGTGCTTCCGGCGCCGCTTTCCTTCAAACGCTGAAAGCTCTGCTGGAAGACCCGATGCGCATGCTGATTTGATTTTTTAAGTGACAGTTAATGGTTGTCAGTTGTTAGATCGTTTCGATCTGGCAACTGACAATCGTTTTTACTGACTACCAGAAATTAACAAGGAATAATCAATGACTAAGATAAGATCAACCACCGTTCTCGGAGTGCGCCACAACGGGCAGATTGCCGTGGGCGCCGATGGACAAGCCACCATGGATAAGCACGTGGCTAAGAGCAATGTGCGTAAAATTCGTAAGCTGCATGACGGAAAAGTGGTGACTGGCTTTGCCGGCTCTACAGCCGACGCCTTTATGCTGCTCGACAAGTTTGAGGAGAAGCTGGGCAGCTACAACGGACAGCTGCGCCGCGCCGCCATTGAACTCGCCAAAGAGTGGCGCAAAGACCAATATTTGCGCAAGCTGGAAGCAATGATGGTGGTAGCTGATAAAGACGAGCTGCTTATCGTGGCTGGCACCGGCGACGTACTGGAGCCTGATTTCGACGTAGCTGCCATTGGCTCAGGTGCCATGTTTGCTCAGGCTGCCGCGCTGGCTCTGAAGAAGCACGCCCCCCACCTCACGGCCCGCCAAATGGTGGAAGATGCCCTGCACATTGCGGCTGATATCTGCATCTACACCAACCATAACCTTATGATTGAGGAGCCTAGCTAAACGGTCTCAAGATCATGACTGAAAACCTGATCTACTACAATTCCCGCTGGCATTATGCGCTGCTTACCATAGGTGGGCTGGCGTTTGTAGCAATGGGGGTTTGGTTAATTCTGACTGCGGGCAAGTGGGGAATAGGCTTAGTAAGCATTATCTTTTTCGGAGCTTGCGCCGCCGTTGGAACTTGGCAATTTTTTGATACTCGACCCCGGCTGCAAATCACAGATCAGGGTATCCTAGACCGCACCCTAGGTGTAGGCTTAATTCCTTGGGCCGATATAATGGGTGCTTACGTACGGTCTATTAACCAGAATAATTTTATATGCCTGCACCTGTACAATGAACAGGAGTATATAAGCCGCCTGTCGCCCCTGAAGCGTAAGTTAGCGAGCGCCAATGAAGCGCTTGGCTTCACATGTCTGTCAGTAAACTTGAGTGGCGTTAATCTTAACCCAGAGCAATTGCTAGAGTATATTCTGAAGCAGAGCGCTGTGGCGCAACTCAAGCCCCCTGACTTACCTCTTAACTAATCACAATAGCAGCCTAACTGAACTGCTATTGTGAGCAACCTAGTCTCAATTGTATGCTATTCAGAATATTCGATATAGCACACATTTTTTGAACGATTCGGAGTTGCTAATTGATTGTACACCACGACCCACCACTACTACATAGAACAACGATTCGATGAACGTAACGAACTTCCTCAAGCACCACTATCGCCACTTTAACGCCGCTGCTTTGATTGATGCCGCTGAAGGCTACAATAAGCACCTCGCGGAAGGTGGTAAAATGATGATTACGCTGGCTGGTGCCATGAGCACAGCCGAAATGGGCATTCAACTGGCCGAGCTTATTCGCCAGGACAAGGTGCAAATCATCAGCTGCACGGGTGCCAACCTGGAAGAGGATATCTTCAACCTGGTAGCCCACGACTTCTATGAGCGGGTGCCTAACTACCGCGACCTGACGGCGGCCGACGAGCAAGCCCTGCTGGAGCGCCACATGAACCGCGTAACTGATACTTGCATTCCGGAAGAGGAAGCTATGCGCCGCCTCGAACACTCAGTATTGAAGTTCTGGGAGCAGGCTGATAAGGCCGGCGAGCGGTACTTTCCTCACGAGTTCTTCTACCAAATCCTGAAGTCAGGCGAGCTGGAGCAGTACTACCAAATTGACCCCAAAGACTCCTGGATGCTGGCTGCTGCTGAGAAAAACCTGCCGATTATCTGCCCAGGTTGGGAAGATTCTACGTTGGGTAACATCTTCGCGGGCCACGTTATTTCGGGTGATATCCAGAACGTACACACCGTGCGTACCGGCATCGAGTACATGATTTATCTGGCTGAGTGGTATACCAAGCAAGCCACCGACGAGAGCAAAGTAGGCTTCTTCCAGATTGGTGGCGGTATTGCCGGTGACTTCCCAATCTGCGTGGTGCCGATGCTGCACCAAGATTTGGGCCGCACCAGTGTTCCATTATGGGGCTATTTCTGCCAGATTTCGGACTCTACTACTTCGTATGGTTCGTATTCCGGCGCTGTGCCCAACGAGAAAATTACCTGGGGCAAGCTGGGCCAGGACACGCCTAAGTTTATCATCGAGTCGGATGCCACGATTGTAGCGCCGCTGGTGTTTGCTATGGTGTTAGGGCAATAATTGCTTCTAAAGTCAACCATGAAAAGCCCCCCAGAAGTTTTCTGGGGGGCTTTCTCTTTGACCTTAAATCCAGATTACTTTTTGGTGACGCGCACATCTACCCGGCGGTTCTGGGCGCGGCCTGCAGGGGTGTCGTTCGTGGCGATGGGGTGCTCCTGACCGTAGCCTTCAGCGGTTACGCGGCCGGCGTCGATGCCATTATCCATCAGGGCTTTGCGGGCGGCGTTGGCACGGTCGGCGCTGAGAGTCAGGTTCATATCAGCCTTGCCTTTGTTATCGGTGTAGCCACCTAGCTTAATAGCTGCATTGGGAAAAGCCTTCAGAATAGCCGCTGTATTTTTCAGCTGCGCCTGCGATTCGGCTGTGAGTGCGGATTTGCCGGTGGTGAAGTACACGCGATCCAGGCTCATCCAGCCCTGGGTTTTATCATCGCTCACGGTTTGATTTGGGTCGTTCAGGAAATTAAACAGCCGGGCCTCAAACGAATTTCCCCCCACGTTCAGCACTGTGCCATCGGGTAGCTTAATATCAGTGTTGGCACCCGTATCGTAGATGTAGTTGCCGCTGGCCTCGTCGTAGCGACCGGTAGGGGCCGCAAGGGGAGCCGCGGCAACGGTGGTCGTATCAGCTACCATATCGGTGGTGGCTGGCGCGGCGGCTTCGGGCTCTCTATCACAGCCGCGCACGAAGAAGAACGCTGCGGCAAGAGCCAGAAGGCCTAACAATATCCATGGCCACCGATTCGGGGAATCGGTGTCGGTTTCCACGTCGCGGGCCGTGTTGCGGGCAGCGTCGCCGGTGCGGTGGGCAGCGGCCGAAACGGTATTGCCAAGGTTGTGGGTAGCAGAGCTGGCTGCGCTGCCCACGCTGGCCGCTGCCCCACCCAGACCCAAGCCGGCAAGCATGCTGCCTATGTTGCCAGGCAGGCTGCCCAGAGCACCCATAATACTGCTGCGCTGGCTGCTCAAATAATTACCAAAACCGGTGGAATCCAGGTTATTGTCGGCTGCGTGCTTGCCCAGCAGGCCAAGTATCACCGGTGTAGCCATGCCCATCAGGCTGCTGGTGGTGGAGTTGCGCACGCCTGCCTGCTGACTCATGCCATCTACGGCGGAAGTGTAATTGCTGCCAAATACGGAGCGCAGCATTTCGGCCCCCTTGTTTAGCAGGCCGCCATCGGAGGCGGGCGCGGTAGTACTTGAGCTACCCATTCCGCCCACCAGGGTACCCGGATTATTCAGAATACCACTGCTGTGCGTCTGACGGGATAAGTCGAATAACTCGGCATTGCCGCCGGGCTGTTGAGAGCGGGCAAATAAGCCACCTAATACCAAGGGCACAACACTGCGTAAGGCTTTGCCAACGCTACTCTCGTTTTCGCCCAGGGCAGTGCTGGTCTGGCGTACCGTGTCGCCGCTGAAGTAGCTCTGAACAAGCTCTAATAAGTTCTGGCTCATACGAATAGGGAGTTAAATGGGAGAATATAGTCCCATACGCATTCTTACAATTGAAGTCTAAAAAAATGGTTATATTTTAATTTAAAATATAATTTTTAATAGTTTATGTTAAAAGTTGAGACGACAATTGGTAGAAAGTGTAGAGTTGAGTTATAGCACGAAAAAAGCCCCCCAATCGGATGATTGGGGGGCTTTTTTAATTATACAAATAGAAATCTAGAGCCGAAACAGCGGCCGCTCGGGGTTCCAGATACCCCACGGAATCATTAGTAGTACCAGCACCAGCGCCACAGTAAACCAGATAAACGCTTTTTTGTGCTTGGATACTGGATTAATAGCCTTCTTGGAGATGGAGCGACCCACCTGAGCAAAAATGACGGCCAAAACCATCGTGACAATGTGCTCCACTCCCCAGAAGCGCAGCTCGGGGTTTTTCATAGCGGCGCCCATGCTTTGGGTGGCAGCCTTCGCTACCGGGCTCAGGCCGAAATACAGAATCAGGCCTAGCAGTAGCTGTAGGTGCATGGAGCCCACAAAGGCCGCGGCCATACCATTATCAGCGCCGAGATAAGGGCGACGATTTTGCCAGCCCACGAAGGCCCGGTACACAGCAATCAGCCCAAAAATAATCACCAGCCAGCGCGACCAAGAGTGCAGCGCAAGTACGATATCATACATAGGAGAAAGGAAAAGTGAGGCGGTAAAGGTCGGCAGTGGGAACGAAAATGCCACGCTGGGGGGCAAAATGTTGGCTATGGCCCTTTTTAGGCAGCGACTAAAAGGCAAAAAGCTAAAAAAGCAGAGGTGCTTTCTCATTTTTATGCCCTTCAAAGCTGAAGACTTTTTCCTGCACAAACTGCTCGCCTTCCTGCCGCAGAATAGTGATGTTGTTGATGTTTAGCCGCAGATTAAACGTTTGTTCATTAAGGTGTTGCAATACTGGGCCGAGTAGATCCGGTGAGGTATCGTGCAGGGCCAGGGAAATGTGCGGCATCCAGCAATCGGGGCCACTGAACTTGTCGGTGCGCAGGCAAAGCGGCGCGGTGGCATTCACGATGCGCATGTGCAGCTGATTGAGCGCATCGGAGCGAAGCACCGGAATATAGATAACCGGATTCGGGCCCGGAAACACCCCCAGGCCCGTAGTAAAGGCCGGAAATGGCTTGGTAGTGCGGGCTACATCGCGTAGTACAGCCTTGAGCAACGACAGCTTGCGCACCCCCGCCAGCTGGTAGGTGATGTGCGGATCGGCGGTAGCCTGCACGTCGTCGAGGCCAAATTCCGTTTCCAGCTCCTTTATGATGCGGTTGATGCGTGCCGCGTTGGGCGGACTGAGCAGGGTAGTAATTGCGAGCATAGCCCTCAAACTATAGAACTGGGTTTAGGGTTGGCCCTTTGCTGCACTTGTTGGGTAAAGTTTTCGCTTTGGCCCCGTGGTACACTCAAATTTTGCCAGTCAGCGCCCCGAAGCAGTTTGCCCAGTTGCACGAGTTGGCCCACGTGGTAGCTGTAGTGAGCTACCTGTCGCTCCAGAGCCGCAAGCGCGGTGTGCGCTTCACCCCGAATCGTAACTGTGCTCAGCAAGTCATCGGGCTGCAACGTGTTTAGTAAGTCAAACAGAATGCGCCAGGCCGCTTCCCATTGCTCCCGCAAAGCCGGCACATATGTCTCGGCGGGTGCATTGGGTTCCTCAAACTCTTGGTCGCGGCGACGGTCGGGCTTTTCGCCGTCGGTGGTCAGGAAGTCGGTGAAGCGGGAGCGGAGGTTGCCGACCATGTGCTGCACAATAACGGCCGCACTATTAGCACCCGGCGCAGGGTTATACAGCCATTCGGCGGGCTGAATCTGCGCCAACGCTCGATCAGCCAAGGTTTTATACTGAACAAAGGTGTGGCGCAGATTGGCCAATACAGCTTGGCCCAGTGCATCATTCGGCGGCAGTGACATAGCGCTAGCAACAAGGGTTTAACAAGTGCTAGATTACAAAAATGGCTGCCCAAATGCACGGGCAGCCTTTTTGTTTTTTGCTGGTAGCGCAACTATTCTTGCCCCCACAGCCCTCGGGTGCGCAAGCCCACCACCAACTATTCAGCCGCCAATAGTGTTACTTCAACACACGTTACACTCGTTTTATGCTGCCGGCTAAGCTCACCAAAGGCAACCTGCCCACAAAGATTTGCGCCACCTGCGGCCGTCCTTTTGAGTATCGTAAGAAGTGGCGCAACTGCTGGGACGAAGTAAAGTATTGCGGCGAGAAGTGCCAGCGTTCCAAGCTCAAAAACCAAGTGTAAAAAGCCCCCCAGCACTCTTATTTGTGCTTGTGACCGGGCTCATAAATCAGGCGCACGAAAGAGCTGAGCCGTTGCTCCTCCCGCCGCACCGGAATGCCCCCCACAATGCCTACAAGCAGATTGTCGGCTATACCTACGCGCATTTGGGGCCGGATGGTCATGTCAAAGTCGCCGTGCCGCCAGCCTTTATTGAACTCGACGCCCAGAAAGTTGCGGGTGCCTGGTATCATATAATGTAAGCTGGAGTTGAGCTGATATGACCACTCGACGTGGCCCGTGTCAAAGTGCTGGTCGGCAATGGGACCGGTATAAATAAGGGAGTGGTAATTATCGCCCCAGCGCTTGGCGCCTACAAAGAAGGGGCTGTACACGTTGCCCGTGATAAACTTGCGGTTAAGCTCCCGAAACTCATTCATGGTCAGCTCATTGATATAGCCAACTGCCATGGACGTCTTCAGCTTCTCTGACACGAAAAAGGAGTACTGAAACGCGGTTTTCAGCCCATTTAGCTGGTTGCGGGGCTGCCGCACATCCTCTCCGCGGGCGCCGGAGTAGAAAGTCAAGGGCACTTCTATTTCCAACCCCAGGCGGTTGAGAGGCGCCCACTCATATTCTACCAACAATTCGTAGCTGTCGTAGCGCAGGTTATCGGTCAGGCCCGCGCCTACATTCCACTCACGTTCCCCTTTTCTAGCGCCTAGGTCGCGAATAAGGTCAACGAACAGAGGCTCAGCGTGCAGCACCTTGTCTGGCTCCTGCGCATCTTCTATTTCTTGTACATAGAGGCTGTCGAGTGAGTTGTTGGTAAGTTCGGCGGGCTCAATTTGCTGGGCCAAAGCCGAAGCTGCTGTCAGGAAGAAAACCGACAAAAACAGAAACAGGAATTTCATAAGATAGTGAATTAGCGAAGCCGCCGGCGCACAAAAACGTTGCCGCTGACCTACCAGACCCCTATTTTTAACTGCCTTTTAATAAGTGCCTGCCACAACCGCTTCTACTTTCATGCAAGCTGACAGCGAAAGTGGCGTGCGCACAAGTGGCTAATGAGTTAAGATCGATACTATACCAGCAGCGTTAGCTGTTCCCATTCTTATTCCTTTGAAAAATAACCGCCGCGCCGTGGCGCTTTTGTTTACGGCCAACGCTATTTCCGGCTTCGCCCAAGGCATCACTATGCTGGCTGTCCCTTGGTTTTTTGCCCGCCAGAATGCTTCCAGCACCTTTAACCTATTGTATGGACTGGTCACGTTTGCCTCCTTATTTTGGGGAATGTATGCTGGTGCCCTAGTCGACCGGTTCGACCGCAAACGAGTATTTCTGGCGTCGAATGTGGTGGAAGGGGCGGTGCTACTGGGAGTGGCCAGCTATGGCTTTGCCACGGGTGGCGTGCCGCTGGGGGGCATTTTGCTGGCTTTCACCACCACCGTGTTTGGCTACGGCATTCATTACCCCAACCTCTACGCTTTTGCTCAGGAAATCAGTCTGCCCAAAGACTACCCGCGCATCACTTCCGCTATTGAAATAGTGGGACAAGCTACGTCGGTGGTGAGCGGCGCGCTGGCAGCGCTGTTGCTGGAAGGCTTGCCCGTGGGCCAGACGTATAACTTGTTTGGAGCACAGCTGCAATTGCCTTTCTCGCTGGAAGCCTGGCCTTTGCACCAGATATTTCTGCTCGATGGCATTACCTACGCCGTGGCCGTGGGGCTCATTGCGTTTATCCGCCACCAGCCTATCATTCAGACCCAAGTTGAGTTGGGCTCACTCTGGAAGCGCCTGCGCACGGGCGTCACCTATCTGCAGGAGCACCGCGCCGTGTGGGTGTTCGGGCTGTTCTCCTTCTCGGTGTTTGTGGGCTTGCTGGTGAGCCTGAATGCGCTGATGCCCTTGTATGTACATAACCATTTGAAGGCCGGGGCGGCGGTGTTTGGCGCGGCCGAAGTGGCTTACGCCGTCGGTGCTCTAAGTGCGGGCCTGTTTGTGCGACGGGTATTTCTGCGCCACCCCACGCTGCGCTCCGTCATCGTGCTGATGATGATTGCCGGGGTGAGCTTTGGGGTGGCCGCGGCTACGCGGTCGGTGGGGCTGTTTCTGGCGTTTTCGCTGGTTCTGGGCTTCACCAATGCCGGCACGCGCATTCTGCGGGTGAGCTACTTGTTTGTGCACGTGCCGAATGAGGTGATTGGGCGGGTAAACAGCATTTTTAACGTCGTAAACGTGCTGCTGCGTACGGGTTTTATTTTGCTGTTCTCGCTTCGCTTTTTCACGCTTGGCTCCAATATAGCTTGGGGCTATGCCTTGCTGGGGGGCTTTATTGTGGCCTCGGCGGCCGTGCTGCTGGTGCGCTACCGCGAGCTGAGCGCTACGCCGGTGCCCGCCTAGCTTTTGGCCCACGTGGGGGGCTTTTCTGGAGGTCAGCAGCAAAAGGCGCATAAAATTGTTAAGGCACCATTGGTCGCCCCATCCGACCTTTGTGTTTCCTTTTTGCCTGCCTTATGCCGCTTACCCAGGGTGCCCGCTACATGCTGCTCTCCACGCTTTTTTTTGCGCTCATGAATGTGTGTGTGAAGCTGCTGGCCCATTTGCCCGCCCTCGAGATTATTCTGTTTCGGTCGGTTATCTCCATTGTTATTAGCTACATAACGCTTCGGGTGCTAGATATCCGTCCTTGGGGTTCCAACCATTTCTTTCTCATTGCGCGGGGCGTTACTGGCGCGCTTTCCCTTATTCTCTACTTCTTTACTCTTCAGAATATGCCGTTGGCCACGGCTGTTACGCTGCAGTATTTGGCTCCCATATTCACTACAGTACTAGGCATTTTCATTGTAAAAGAGAAAGTGAAAGCGTGGCAGTGGGCATTTTTCTTGCTGTCCTTCACCGGGGTTTTAGTAGTTGAGGGGGTTGATACGCGCGTGAATCCGCTGTACTTTATGCTTGGTATTGCTTCGGCCGTTTTCTCGGGGTTTTCTTATAACTCTATTCGCCGTCTGAAGGGCCGGGAGCATCCCTTGGTTGTGGTGTTTTACTTCCCAATGGTGGCTTTGCCAATTGCCGCTATCTATTGCATGTTCCATTGGGTAAAACCGCATGGCCTCGACTGGCTGTGGGTAATCCTCGCAGGGATATTCGCACAAGGCGCCCAAGTGTGCATGACCAAAGCCTACCAAGCCGAAAAGCTCTCCAACGTAGCCAACCTAAACTATATAGGCATTCTGTATGCGCTGGGCTTAGGGTTTGTCTTTTTTGGCGAAGCGTTCCGTCCCGAGGTATACTTAGGTATTAGCCTGGTGCTACTGGGTGTAGTGCTGAATACCTGGTATGTGCGGCGCCATCGTGCCGTGCCGCAGGCTCCAGTAGCCCAACCCGTAGTCTAAAGCCTGCTGGGGGGCTTTTTTTTAGATATTCAACCTGAAAGCTCAGGTAAGTACGCCAACAAGTTTCAGCATTTCCAGGCCCGACACCCGCCATTTAGGCAGCGTGCCGGCCTTGCGGATTAAACCGCTCCACCCACTCTCCATACCGAGTGTTGTGGAAGCATTGTGCGGGTAGCTTGGTGGCCTCAGTTTCATACTCAACACTAGCTTTTCTACCAACGCTAAGGTCGAGCTATGAATAGCACAATTATCTGATATTATGGTTGTTGTAAAGTGTTAAACAACATTAAATATGGATGACTTTTTCCTGTATAAAGTGCAATCTCACTAGAAATAATATAGTAAAATAACGCAATAAATACTTATTTAAATGATATAAATACGGGTTGTTGGATTTTGTGAAATATAACTAGTACCTTAATTACGTATGGAGATAATCAATAATTTTCACCACTTAATACAAATAATTATGTCGCATATTTCTCACAAAAGCTCTGAGGCAGAAAATGCTCAGGGGGAAGTAATGGTGCCCTTGCAACGCCGGGCGTTTCTGCGCTACTCTGGGGCTGGTGTAGCCCTGAGCGGACTGGTATTAGCTGGCTGTACCGACGACCGTTTGAATGACATATTCAAGCAGGTTGACCGGAACAGTGGCATAGTGAACGTAGGCAGTGGTGATGTTGGTATTTTGAACTATGCATATGCGCTGGAGCAGCTTGAAGCCGCATTCTACGCTAAGGTGATGCAGGAGATGTTCTATCAGAATGCCACCCGCGCTGAAAGAATTATTCTGAAGGATCTGGCAGATCACGAAAAAATTCATGCTGAATTCCTGTACGCAGCAATTAAAGCGGCAGGAGCTATTCCTATCAAGAAGCTGACTCCTGATTTCTCATCCGTCAACTTTGCCAGTCGGGCTAGTGTGCTGGGTACCGCTAAAGCTTTTGAAGATTTGGGTGTAGCAGCCTATAACGGCGCTGGAAAGCTGATCAGCAATCCGGCGTATTTGACGATTGCCGGTAAAATTGTGTCGGTAGAAGCCCGCCACGCGGCCCTTATCCGCGACTTGTTGCAGAATGGCACCTTCGTAGGACCCGACGTGGTAGATCTAAACACAGGTTTGGAAAAATCGAAGTCGCCTGCCGAGGTAGCTGCCATTGCCAATACCTTCCTGGCTCAAGGCTCTAAAATTGACGTCAGCAGCCTGCCTAAGGACTAAGCTGCGTCTGCCATATCCATTCCTTCTATCGCCAAAAAATCTTACCCATGAATATTCTCAAAATCATTACTGAAATCGAGAAAGTAGATCCAGAAGTCTACGAGCGTCTCGACCAGCGCCGCCAGATGTTCAAGCATTTCGCTGGTTTCGGCAAAAAACTCGCTGTGGCTGCTGTGCCGCTGGCTATGGGCTCCATGTTCCAGAAGGCGTACGGCCAGTCTAGCGGACTCAGCGCTCAAATTCGGGAGGTTCTGAATTTTGCCCTGCGTCTGGAGTATCTGGAAACCTACTTCTATCAGTTGGGACTGGCTGCGCCCGGTTTGCTCACGGGCCAGAATCGCTCCGACATCAACCTGATTTATATTGATGAGCAGAATCACGTTAAGTTTCTGCGTTCTGTATTGGGCGCCGATGCTATTCCGGATCCTACTCCTAATGCTTTCGACTATACCGGGGCCAAAGGTGGTGCTCGTGCAGCGCTGCTCCCGAACGTATTCACCAACCTTGGTACTTTTTTAGCGCTGGCTCAATCGTTTGAGGACACTGGTGTACGCGCCTACAAAGGTGGTGCGCCCCTGCTGATCAGCAATAACACCGTACTGGAAGCTGCCCTGAATATTCACTCCGTAGAAGCCCGCCATGCTTCGCACCTGCGCACCATGCGCCGCGGCGGACCGCAGGGCGAGCCTCTCGACCCAAGCAGCACTCCCCAAAGCTGGCCATCGGGCAATGATAATGGCGGTCCGGCACCAGCCATTACAGCTGCCATTTATGGAGCCGGTAATCCAGCTAGTTTATACCCCAGCGAAGCCAACGTGATTCAGGGTGGCCTCAATGTGCAGAACATCAGTCAGGTGTCGCCATCAGAAGCTTCTGAGGCCTTTGACGAGCCCCTGGATATGGGAACTGTGCTTGCCATTGCCAATAACTTTATCAAGTAAGCGTAAATTCATTTCGCTTAATCTTTCAAAGGACAGCCCCGTGGGCTGTCCTTTTTTGTTTTAAAAATTACGGTTTCCAGTGCGTCCAGGCAGTATTCCGGTTGCCAGTAAAGCGCCTAAGCAACCTTATTGCCCTAGTTTCTATCTACCTTGACGAAGTTTGAACTATCCGCCCGATGCGCTCCTATCTACTTTTTGCTTTAGTCTTCTGCAAGGCTATCCTGTTCACTACAATTAGCGGGTATGCCGGTATCATTCGGGGCCGGGTGACGGATGCGCAGGGAACGGCGCTGGCCTATGCTAACGTAGCGGTGCGCACCACTGCCACCAGCACTGCCGCCAATGAGCAGGGTGATTATCAGCTAAAATTGCCCCCCGGTCGCTACGAACTGGTGTTTCAGTACGTGGGCTACAAACCACGCATCGAGGCGGTGAAAGTAGCCGGCGGCGACACGGTCACGGTGCTCAACGTGAGTCTGCAAACCGAAACCTACAACGTGGGCGAAGTGCTGGTGCGCTCCACCGACCGCGACCCAGCCTATGCCATGGTGCAGCACGCCATTCAGTGGCGGCGCTACCACCGCTCGGAAATAGCCGCGTTTTCGGCTCGTACGTACATCAAGGCCATCATCCGGCTTACGGATGTGCCGGGCAGGATTCTGGGCATTATCAAGACTGATCCTAGCCTGAAGCCGGGTGTAGTGTATTTGTCAGAATCAGTGTCGGAGCTGTCGTTTCGCCAGCCGGGCCAGATTCGGGAACGCATGATTTCCTCGCGGGTAAGCGGCAGCAGCAAAGGATTCAGCTTTAACCGGGCCTCGGGGCGCAGCTTCAATTTCTACGACAACCTCATTCAGTCGGGCTTTTCGGAGCGGGGCTTCGTGTCGCCCATTGCCCAGAATGCCATGCTGTTCTACCGCTACGAGCTGGTAGGCACCAGCACCCAGGACGGCCGACAAATCCACAAAATCCGCGTCACGCCGCGCCGCCGCAACGATCCGGCATTCACCGGCTTTATTTATCTGGTCGATGGCATCTGGCGCCTGCATAGCCTAGAGCTGAGCCTGAACCAGAACTCGGGTATCGAGTACGTGGAAAGCATTCGCATTGCCCAGCAGTTTGCGCCCGCGCCGGGACCGTCGGATGTGTGGGTGATGCAGTCGCAGAAGGTAAACCTGGTAGGGGAGGGCCTGGGGTTCAAAGGCAACGGCTCCTTCAACGCCATCCTGTCCAACTACCGTGTCACGTCCACTTACCCCAACCGTCCCGACGAAAAAGTAGTAGCCGCCGCGCCGGTTGCCCCCGAAGCAGCGCCCGCACCCGTGGGCCGCGAAACCGTAGCCGATGTTAAAAAGCAGCGCCCCGATCTGGGGGGCATTTCTCGCCAGGTGCGCAAGCAAACCAAGCTGGCCGACAAGCAACTGGAGCAACAAGCGCGCGAAGCGGGCATCGAGCCCCTGGCCAAAGGCGAAGTAATGCGCGTGGAGGAAGGCGCCAACGAGCGCGACTCCGCCTATTGGGCCCAGATCCGGCCCATTCCGCTCACCGACGAAGAAGCCCGCGACTACCAGGTGAAGGACAGCACGGAGGTTATTAAAAGGTCGCGGCCCTACCAGGATTCGCTGGACCGCAAGCGTAATGAGATAGAGCCGGCAGAAATACTCCTAACCGGCTATGAGTATTCTAACTCGTTTCGGCGGCGTACCGTGCGGCTGGAGCCCATCTTCAACACCTTGCAATACAGCACGGTAGAGGGAGTTATTGTGAATGCGCAAGCCACCTACACCCAGCGCTTCGAGGACCGCCGCAACTACTCCTTCACGCCCACGCTGCGCTATGGATTCGCGGCTAAGCTGTTCAGCCCCAGCTTGTCGGGCGGCTACACGTACAAGCCGCTGTCGTTTAGCCGCGTAGGTTTTATTGTGGGTCGCACCATCGAAAACTTCGACCCGGCCAGCCAGCTTACGCCTTTTATTAACACGCAGTACACGCTGCTGCGCAACACCAACTACGCCAAATACTACCAGCGCGACGGCGGCGAACTTAACTTCCGCACCGAGCTAGTCAACGGCCTGACGCTGCGTACTGCCCTCGGCTACGCCGACCGGCGCGAGCTGGAAAACGCCACTATAAAAACTATCGTGGACGTGCCCAGCCGCGCTTTCACGCCCAATGACCCGATAAACGAAGAATTGCCCAACGGCACCAGCTTCGGCCGAAACCAGTCGCTGACGGCTTATGCGGAGCTGCTCTGGCAGCCGGGGCAGCAGTACATCATCCGACCCACGGGCAAGTTTAACCTAGGCTCTAAGTACCCAACTTTTCGGCTGGGCTTGCGCCAGGGCTTCGGGGGCGTACTCGGCTCCGATGTGCGCTACTCACGTCTGGAGGGCGGCCTGCGCAAAACGCTGGAGCTGGGCCTCTTCGGCGAAAGCAACTTCGACGTGACCGTGGGGGGCTTTTTGGGCCGGCCCCAGCTTTCGTTTATGGACTACCGCCACTTTGCCGGCAACCAAACCATTTTCGCCGCCGACTTCAGCCAGTTCCAGCTCCTCGACTACTACAACTTCAGCACGCGCCGCAGCTACATTGAAGGCCACTACAATCATCATTTCAACGGCTTCTTCCTGAATAAGATACCGTTGCTGCGCCGCCTGAAGTGGCAGGAGGTAGCCTCGCTGAATTACCTGCGCACGCCCAATGTAGGCCATTACGTGGAGCTGGGCGCGGGCATCGAGCACATCTTCAAAATCTTCCGGGTAGATGTGTATACCGCTCTGCGCTCGGGGCAGAAGCTGGATACCGGTATTCGGATCGGGGCGGGTTTTTAGAGCCTTCATGTTAAAATAGCCAGTCATGCAGAGCGGCAGTGCGTGAGGTGGTCGTTGCAGTCCTATTTGTCATCCTGACCAAGGAAGGACCTTCTCACAGCAGCAAGAGTAGTTGCTCCACTGGTTGTTCATCGGTGAGAAGGTCCTTCCTTGGTCAGGATGACAGACGATTGTAGATAAATACCGTGTGTAATAACTGTAGCAACATCAGCACGCGAGATGCTTCGCTCCGCTCTGCATGACGTTCTGAAATTTGTAGCATGATCTATTCCCATTTTTCCTCTCGTGCTTAACTAGCTACACACGCCAACTCATCTTATCTTGACAAGAAAAAAGAGAAGATGAACCGAAGAGTATTTCTGCGTAATAGCAGCTTAGCTGGCGTCGCCCTTTCCACTCTCTCCCTCGACGCCTGCACTACCGATACTAAAACCGTCAAGACTGCCGCTGCCACCGCTGCTGATACCGACGACACCTTCGCCCTCAACGAAATCACGGTGACGGAGCTGCAGGAGAAAATGAAGGCGGGTCAGTATACCTCCCGCAGCATTACGGAGCTGTACCTGCGCCGCATTGCGGGCATGGACAAAAAAGGCCCCCAGCTGCGCTCCATCATTGAGCTAAACCCCGATGCGCTCAGCATTGCGGAAGAGATGGATAAAGAGCGCCGAGCCGGCAAAGTGCGCGGCCCCCTGCACGGTATTCCAGTGCTCATCAAGGACAATATCAACTCCGCCGACCAGATGCAAACCACCGCCGGCTCGTTGGCGCTGGCCGGCAACAAAGCCTCGCAGGACGCCTTTATTGTCAAGAAGCTGCGCGACGCTGGCGCAGTGCTGCTCGGCAAAACCAATCTGAGCGAGTGGGCCAACTTCCGCTCCACGCGCTCTACCAGCGGTTGGAGTAGTCGTGGGGGGCAAACTAAGAACGCCTACATCCTCGACCGCACGCCCAGCGGGTCCAGTTCCGGCTCGGGCACGGCCGTGGCTGCCAACTTTTGCGCCATGGCCATCGGTACCGAAACGGATGGCTCTATTGTGTCGCCAGCTTCGTGCAATGGGCTGGTCGGCTTCAAACCGACGGTAGGCTTGGTGAGCCGCACCGGCATCATTCCCATCTCCGCCACCCAGGACACCGCCGGACCTATGACCCGCACCGTTCGCGACGCGGCCATCCTGCTCTCCGCCCTCGCCGGCCCCGATGATGCAGACCCGGTTACCCAAGGAAGTGCCGGAAAAACATCACCTGACTACACCAAATTCCTGTTTCCACAGGCGCTGGGGGGCAAAATTATCGGCGTGGAGAAGTCGCACCTGGAAGGTAACTCCGATGCTATTCCGCTGTTCAAAAAAGCCATTGAAGTGCTTAAATCACAGGGTGCTACCATTGTAGAAGTGGACGTGCTCAAACAGATCAATCCACTGGGCGAAGCTGAGTACGATGTGCTGCTCTATGAGTTCAAGGACGGCGTAAACAAGTATCTGGCTACGGCCAATGCCAAGGTGAAAACTCTGGCCGACGTTATTGCCTTCAACAAGCAAAACGAGCCGAAAGCCATGCCCTTTTTCAAGCAGGAAATTTTAGAAGCCTCCGAGAAGCTCGGCGACCTGAGCACTCCCAAATACCTGGAAGCCCGCCGCAAATCGTACGCCGGCGCCCGCCAGATTCTCAGCTCTACGCTGCGCAACAATAGGCTGGCCGCCATCATCGGCATCACCAACAGTCCGGCCCCCGCCATCGACCTGATCAACGGCGACTCCTGGCCCGGCCCCGGTTTCTCCTCACCCGCCGCTATGGCTGGCTATCCGCACATTACGGTGCCCATGGGCCAGGCGCACGGCCTGCCGGTGGGCTTGTCCTTCGTCGGGCCGGCGTACGGGGAGGCGGGGTTATTGAGCCTGGCCTATGCCTACGAGCAAGCCTCGAAGCAGCGCAAGGCACCGGAGTTTCGGGGGCCTTTTGTGGGGTAGATTCACTGATAGACTAGGTCCTAGCAGATTAAGACTGGTGCAATTATAGCTTGACCTACTTGTATTCTTCTGTCGGTTTGCACAGGCATGTAAGTAGGTCAAGTCAATTAATGTGCGTGTTTTAATATGTGCTTTTTAACAAATTAATGAAGCTATGAAACGGTCATATAGGCTATTAATACTTTGTGTCTTTTTATTGTACGGCTGTACCAAGGCTGATCCTGAGCCAGAATTTACATTACCACCTATTTCAGCAGTTGGTGCCAATACACTTGGTTTTGAAGTGGATGGTCGCGTATGGGTGAATTATGGACAGCGCTGCTTTCTTTTATCGGGGTGTTTTGATAATAAAATACAAGTGGATTACGGAAGCTGTAATGGAGTGCGTTGCTTATATATATGGACTGGATATACTGTTAGGGGGACACGGGATGAAGGATTTAGCTTGCGCATTGATACGGTACGTGGGCCTGGTATATATACAGCTGGTACGCGACCTGTTAATTTGCCTCCCAGCACCATTATTTATACACCCAATGGCTTAACTTTTAGTGATGAGTTAAATTCCATTGAATACGTTAGTCTAACTCAAAATTCCACACGTATTGTCTTAACTAAATTGGATACTGTTAATCATATTATATCAGGCACTTTCGAGGGACGTTTGAGTAATAGCCTTAAACCCAATAACTATGTTACCATTACCAATGGGCGATTCAATGTCACTTATACTGACTAGACTATAAGTGACAAGGGCCTCAGATTACACTTTCTCCTTCACCAACAACTTGATACATCGTACCTTTGCAGCTTCATAGCAAAGTAGGATGATTTCCATTAACGACTTAGACTTCCATTTTGGCTCGCGTACGCTCTACGACAAGGCCAGTCTCCACATAAAGCCCAAAGACAAAATCGGCCTGATTGGGCTGAATGGTACGGGCAAATCCACGCTGCTGCGCATTCTGGTGGGCGAGTACAAGCCCGACGGTGGTAGCATTCAGATGGGTAAAGAAGTGTCGTTGGGCTTCCTGAATCAGGATTTGCTCAGCTACGATACCCACGAGAGCATCCTCAACGTGGCCATGCAGGCCTTTGAGGAAGCCCTGAACGTGCAGAAGAAGATTGACCAGATTCTGGTTGAGTTTGAGAATAACTACCACGACGACCTCGTGCAGAAGCTCGCCGATTTGCAGGAGCGCTTCGAGGCCCTCGGCGGCTACACCATGCAGGCAGAGGCCGAAGAGATTCTGGAAGGTCTGGGCTTCACGACGGAGGAGCTACAGCGTCCGCTCAAAACCTTCAGCGGCGGCTGGCGGATGCGGGTAATGCTGGCCAAAATTCTGCTCCAGAAACCCTCGCTGCTCCTGCTCGACGAGCCAACGAACCACTTGGACCTTCCCAGTATCAAGTGGATCGAGAACTACCTGGCCGACTACGAGGGCGCCGTTATTATCGTATCGCACGACCGCGAGTTCCTTGACCGCACCAGCAACACGACGGTGGAAGTGACGGGGGGCAAATTGGTGCAATACGCCGGTAACTACTCTTATTACTTAGAGGAAAAGGAAGAGCGTAACGCCATTCAGAAAGGCGCATTTGAGAACCAGCAGGCCCAAATCAGGCAGGCAGAGAAGTTTATTGAGCGCTTTAAAGCCAAAGCCTCCAAGGCCAAGCAGGCGCAAAGCCGCGTGAAGATGCTCGACAAGCTGGAACGCATCGACGACGTAGCCAACGACGCGGCCCGCGTGAACATCAAGTTCAACTTCACGGTGCAGCCCGGCCGCCACATTCTGCGCATGGAGCACGTGGGCAAGAAGTACGGCGACAAACTCATCTTCCGCGACACCAACCTGCACATCGAGCGCGGCGACAAAATCGCGCTCGTCGGGGCTAATGGTAAGGGCAAATCTACGCTGATGCGCCTGGTAGCGGGGCAGGAGGCGCCTTCTAACGGCAACCACCAGCTCGGCCACAACGTGATTATGTCGTTCTACGCCCAGCATCAGCTGGAAAGCCTGAACGTGAACAACGAGATTTTGCAAGAGATGAACGAGGCCGGCTCCAAGCGCAACGAGATGGAATTGCGCTCCGTGCTGGGTTCCTTCCTTTTCACCGGCGAGCAGGTATACAAGAAGATCAAGGTGCTATCGGGGGGCGAAAAAAGCCGCGTGGCCCTGGCCAAAACGCTTATCTCGGAAGCCAACTTCCTCCTGCTTGACGAGCCGACCAACCACCTGGACATGCAGTCAGTGAACATCCTGATTCAGGCCCTGGAGCAGTACGAAGGCACCTACATCGTCATCAGCCACGACCGCTTCTTCGTGGAGAATGTGGCCAACAAGATCTGGTTTATCGAGGATTACCAGCTCAAGGAATACCCCGGCACCTACTCCGAGTTTGAGCAGTGGCAGGAAGACCGCGACAAAGCCGCCAAGAAAGCTGCCCTAATTGCCCCCGCGCCCTCCGCTAAAGCAACCTCCAACCAAAAGTCAGCACCTGCTAAAGCCGAGCCGGCCAAACCAACCAGCAACGGCAGCGCCAAAAGTAGCCGGGAACTACAGGAAGTAGAAAGCCGCATTACCACCCTTGAAAAGGAGCTGGCTCAGTACGAAGCCCAGCTCGCTGACCCCGACATTTACAGCAACGCCGCCCAACTAAAAGACGCCACGCTGAAATTTGAGCAAGTGCAGAAAGAACTGACCGCCCAAACTAAGCGCTGGGAAGAACTAGTGTGAGGAAATATAAAGTAGCCTCTTGGATATGCAAAAAGCCCCCCAGAAATATTTCTGGGGGGCTTTTTCTTTCGGCTACACCGGATTGCAATTCAGAATTTTCGAAGAAGAAAAATTTAATGCTAATACTAATTGAGTCATAAATCCTCCATTATTTTAAATGCCACCAACTTCCCGTTTAATTGACAAAATACGTCTGATGTCAACGAATGTCAAGATGAATAGCAAACTATTGCTGAATGTCATTGTAAACCAAATTATTTGTATCTCTTTGCCTGTGAAGCCGTATCCAAATAGGGTTATTATTAAAACATAAAATCCAAATAGTGAAAAGGATTCTATCAATGTATTAATTGAAAGACCCAAGTATAATTTCTTGCAAAGTTTTGGGTTCGTGTGTCGTATTATATTGAACATCAGAAGAATGGCAAATGTAAAAAGGAAAGCACTTTCAACTCTAAATTCTTCTACGTGGTAATAGTCAACAACTAAGTTAATAATCGTGAGAGCTGACACCAGGATTGAAAGTATCTCGAACTTCCTCAAGTTTGAATATTTATAGTTCGTTTTTGATGTCAGCACATTACCGCTAACATTTGAATTTCGCAAGTAATGGCAAACCAAGGTTGATTTGATTTTTACTTAGTTCTCGATTGCCTCAATCCCAAGTTGCTTCAGTCGCTCCAAGTTCTGCTGCATGGCGTTGAGTTGCTCGGGGGAGTGCCTTGCCAAGCCGGCACCTCACCTGCGACCCAAAGCGGATGCCGAGAGCGGTAGGATCTTCTTGGTTTTATTGATATCAATCGAGATGAAGCGTGTTGTAGTCATTAATATGTATTTTTTCAACAGCTATATTTTTTGTTTTTGCATTCGCTTGGAAATCATCTATCAGTTCAAGTACATCATGGGCAACAGCCTTTGATTTTCCAAAATCAATAATCACTTTTGAATTTTCAGGTATTGCATTCAATGTTTTTAGAACATTCGCTTTATTGAAAAAAGATACTTCCTCAGCCAGTACAAGATGATGCACTTCGCGTCCGTCTTCCGTTGTTGCCACATCCTTCATGTGGTGGGAGTTACGATAGCTATGCCTAAGGGTATAGAAGAGGCCGAATAAAAGACCTATAGTGATACCTTTCAGCAGATCTGTAAGTAGGATAGCTACTACCGTAGCGGTAAACGGTACAAACTGCTCCCAACCGAATTTGTACATCTGTTTGAAGAGAGCCGGTTTGGCCAGTTTATAGCCTACCATTAATAAAATGGCGGCTAAACTTGCGAGCGGTATCATGTTCATTATTTCTGCAATTGTTATAGCAGAAATCAGGATGAATACCCCATGCAGTATGGCTGACATTTTTGTTTTCGCTCCGAAGTTAATATTGGCAGAGCTGCGCACGATCACTTGAGTAATCGGCAGTCCCCCAATTAAGCCAGATACCATATTTCCGAGCCCCTGGGCTTTTAATTCCCTGTTGGTTGGTGTAACCCTCTTATAAGGGTCAAGTTTATCGGTTGCCTCTGCGCAAAGCAGAGTTTCGAGGCTGGCCACAATAGCTAATACAATTGCTACTTTATAAACTTCCAGATTTGTTATCTGCGAAAAATCAGGAAAAGTAAACTGGCTAAAAAACTCATTTAAATTACCTGCCACAGGTAGTTGTACTAGTTGATCCTTTTCAAGGGAAAAATTAAGAGTTCCTGACTGGTACAAGTAATTCATTGCAATGCCTATAATAACCACTACTATAGGCCCTTGTATCAGTTGGAATATTTTATGTTTCTTGCTGAGCACCGAATCCCATAATATAAGTATCGCTAACGATATTGCCGAAATCAATACGGCGCCGGGTGTAACATGCTGCAAAGCGTTGGTCAGGGCAGAAAATGAGTTTTCTCCTCCCGTAGTAGACATAAATGCTAAATCGCCTTCTGCATCTTTGTCATACCCTAAGGCGTGGGGTATTTGCTTGATAATTATCAGCAATCCGATGCCTGTGAGCATGCCCTTAATAACAGAGGATGGAAAGTAGTAGGCTATAAAGCCGGCTCTGGCAAACCCCATTATTAGCTGAAAAACGCCGGAAATGACAACAGCTAATAAAAACGTGTTCCACGACCCTAGTGAAGCAATAGCGTTCAAAACTACAACCGCAAGCCCGGCAGCAGGGCCGCTAACACCGAGAGCTGAACCACTTGCCACCCCCACAACAATACCACCGACGATGCCGGCAATGATACCTGCAAATAAAGGTGCGCCGGAGGCAAGCGCAATGCCGAGACATAACGGAACGGCTACAAAGAAAACCACAATACTGGCGGGCAGGTCGCTCTTTAATTCTTTGAACATGCTTTTTGATTCCATTTTTTTGCTGTTTTTCGTTTTTTAATACTTCAACTAGTGTTACGTGTTGTCGGTCCGCAATAATTATTTCGTGCTCATAAAATTGATGATAACAGTGCATCAAATGATATACTGCGACCCCAATATTAATTGGATGTTTTAGCTATGTGAAGCGACAAATTAATTATCACCTTTCTACTCAATCCTCAATTGCCTCAATCCCAAGTTGCTTCAGTTGCTCCAGGTTCTCACGCATGGCGTCAAGCTGCTCGGGGGAGTGCCCCTGCCACTCCAGCACCTCACCCACGACCCGAAGCGGATGCCGAGAGCGGTAGGACTTGGTTGGATTGCCAGGAAACTTCTTGTCCGTCAAATTAGGGTCATCTTCAATCGGGCCGGTTGGCTCTACTATATAAATTCGGCCGCGTCCTTCGCCCACGGCAAGTTCCGCGCCCCAAATAGCCGCATCCAAGGTGGCGGTCAGGTAGACATAGGCTGCCTGCTTCCGCTTACCGTAGTTTGAATTAAAGCCGGCTTCGATCAGGTCTCCCGGCTTCAGATTGGCCTTCGTGCCATGATAAAACGGCTGTGAACTCAGGTTGTGGGTAGACTCCATCAGCTTCCTATTTAGTACACACTATCTTAATTCGTACTCTACTTCTTGGCCGTCTAAATTGGCAACTTTTATAAAGTTAATTTTTTCGAGAAGCTTAATTGCTCCCAGATTATGTTGACTTGTGCTCGCCCAAATACGCTTTAGTCCGATTGTATGTAGGCCAAATTGAATGGCTAATACCATGGCCGAAGTCATGTAGCCTTGTCCACGATAGTGAGGCAACAAAACACAGCCAAGCTCGCCCTCACCTTTATCAAACCCCCGATAGTAACCACAAGTCCCTACAATTTTATTAGTTGTTTTATGCGCAATACCCCAATGAATTGAATTGCCGTCAACATAATCCTTGTCGATTTTAGCTTGCATTTCTGTCGCCTCTTGCACCGTTATGGCCTGAACAGAGTCATAAAATGAAATCTCAACAAGGTCTTTAATATCCGCTGGCATAATTTCCCTTAGCGAAATATTATCGCCCGCAATAGTTGGAAAAACGGTGTATGGAGGGAGGTTCATTTCAATTAAGCGACCGATAGAACGAGGGTAGCGCGAACCGAAGGACAGCAGAGCCAATCTTCTGCTTCGCGTATCGTTGAACAATGACATCTGGGGGGCTTTTATTATCGTTATTTAGCTAAATTCTTTAACTAAGCAACGGCACGCGAAGCGGAAGCTTAATACTACATTCGCTTATGCGTCGATACCTCTCTCTTCTTATCCTTGCCACTGCTTGCGTGCCGCTGGGTACGCCTATCACCGACCCCAACGCCGCTCGCTCGCCCGGTCAGCAGCGGCCCCCGGAGTACTACGCCGACAAAACCCTGCGCTATCAGGACTTCATCTATAATCCCGATGTAAAGTCGGTGCAGTGCTACGTGGCCACGGGACAGCCCACGGAGGTGTTTCAGCCGCCCGTAGCGCCTTTGCAAGGGCAGGCTTTCACCCTAGAGTTTGACTTGCTGGGCAGTAAGTCGGAGCGGCTGACGGCCAAGCTCGTGCACTGCGATGTGGACTGGAAGCCCTCCGTGCTGACGGATATGCAGTTTTTGAACGAGATAAACGAGTTTCTCTTCACCGATTACCGTACCGGCGTAGGTACCAAAGTGCCTTACTACCATTACCGTTTGCGCGTGCCGCCGGTCAAAATTAGCGGCAATTACCTGCTGGTGGTGCAAAGCGCCGGCCGGGTTCCGCTGCTCACCCGGCGGCTAATGGTGTACCAGAACGACGTGGAAGTAGATCTGCGCCAGGGCATTCCGGTGGCAGGGGAGGAGCGCTACACCTTGCAGCAGGTAGACTTCGCCATTCGCTATGGGGCCATGAATCTGGTGAATCCGGCGCAGGAGGTAAAGGTGATTCTGCGGCAGAATTTTCGCTGGGATAACGCCAAAATCAACCTGCGGCCCACCTTCGTGCGCGATGCGGAGCGCCTGCTTCAGTACCAGTATTTCAACTTCGAAAATGCCTTCCCTGGCCTCAGTGAGTTTCGCTTTTTTGATACCCGCTCCTTGCGCGTGCTGGGCCAGGGCATGGCCAAACTGGACCCCGAAGCAAACCCGCGCGCCGTGCTGCTTACCCTGGAAGGAACCCGAAACGGCCAGGGCTACACGCAGTACGAGGACATCAACGGCCAGCGAGTGTTCGAAAACCGCGAGTTCGGCAACGGCGATTCCAACGCCGACTACGCCAACGTTACGTTCGAGCTAAAGGCAGAGCAACCCGCCGCGGGACCCGTTTATATCATTGGCGCCCTCACCGACTGGCAGTTCAAGGACGAGTTCAAGCTTACGTACGACGCTGAAAACCAGATTTACAGCACCACCGCTTTGTTGAAGCAAGGCTACTACAACTATTACTACGCCACCCAAACGCCCCAGGGCCCGAACAGCGTAGTATGGGAAGGCAGCCACCAGGAAACCGAAAACCAGTATGATCTGCTGGTTTACTACCGCCCGCCCGGCACCCGCGCCGATTTGCTAATCGGCTACCAGACGATAACCGCAAACGGCCGGCGACCCTAAGCAAGGCACTTGAGTTGTCAGAGTAGCGGCAAAAAAGCCCCCCAGCGCTCCAGCATATGCTTTCCAATCGTCAGGAGAACATACGGCGGCGCTGGGGGGCTTTTTTGCTGTCGATAAGCTCGATTCAGATGATGCTGCGCTTGTCTGAGTATGAAATACGCGTGCATTCCGGCGGCCCTAATATCTATAATTAGAAGATACATAGGAATATATAGCTGCTATAGTGTATTCCTGAGGGTGAACAGTGCAACCATTCAGCTACGTTGTCGTTGCAGGAACACTTCCCAGTGCCCTGCTTCTTCCACGCCTCCAGACTAGCGCTGGGGGGCTTTTTGCCACCCACTCCTATGAAAAGACCCTTTCTCTTCGCCTGCAACGCAGCGTTTCTGTTGCTGCTGGCGGCCTGCACGACGAACCCCGTCACGGGCAAAAAGCAAGTCAGCCTGATGTCGGAAAGCCAGGAAGTAGCACTGGGCCAACAGTCCGACCCCCAGGTGCTTGCTCAGTTTGGCTTGGTCGAAAATCCTGCTTTGCAACGCTTTATTCAGGATAAAGGTCAGAAGATGGCCGCAGTCTCGCACCGCCCTGAACTGAAATACGAGTTTAAAGTAGTCGATTCGCCAGTCATTAATGCTTTCGCCGTACCCGGCGGCTACGTGTACTTTACGCGGGGCATCATGGCTCATTTTAATAATGAGGCGCAGTTTGCCGGCGTATTGGGCCACGAAATCGGCCACATCACAGCCCGCCACTCGGCTCAGCAGCAAACCAAAGCCACCTTCGGACAATTGCTGCTTATCGGCGGCATGATTGCCTCGCCCCAGCTGGCCCAGTATGGCGAGCAGGCTATGCAGGGCTTGCAGGTGCTATTCCTCAAATTCGGCCGCGACGACGAGCGCGAATCCGACCGCCTGGGCGTGGAGTATTCCACCAAAATCGGCTATGATGCCAAGGAGATGGCCGATTTCTTCCTCACGCTTCAGCGTGAACAAGAGAAAGCTAGTGCTGGCGCCGAGCCCATTCCCAGTTTCCTCTCTTCCCACCCCAACCCCGAAGACCGCTACAATACGGTAAAGCAGCTCGCCGCCGAAACGCAGCAGCAGGTTGGGGCGACCAACCTGGCAGTAGGCCGCGATTCGTATCTGCGTATGATTGAGGGGCTTGTGTATGGCGATGATCCCAAGCAAGGCTTCGTGGAGAATAGTACCTTTTATCATCCTGAGCTGAAATTTCAATTCTCGGTTCCGACTGGCTGGAAGCACCAAAACTCCCCCCAGCAGTTTCAGATGGCCGCCCCTGATGGCAAAGCCATGATGTTGCTGACTCTGGCCCCCGGCGAGTCATTGGAGGCAGCGGCCCAGCAGATGGTGCAGCAGTTTAAGTTGCAGCCCGTCGAGTCGAAGCAGGTGACGGTGAACAGCTTCCCGGCCATTGCTATCGTGGCAGATCAGGTGGCCGACCAACAGCAGCAACAGCCTCAGCAACAGCAACAACAGGCGCCGGCCGTGCGCACGCTGATCTACCTTATTCAGGATGGCAAAACCATCTATGCGATGATCGGAGCCAGCAGCGGCCCGGATTTTGCCACGTACTTCCCGACGTTTAGCAGCTCGATGCAAAACTTCCGCCGACTCACCGACGCCGACAAGCTTAACCGCCAGCCTGAACGCATCCGGATAAAATCGGTAACCAGTGCCACTACCTTGTCACAGGCCATGACCCGCTTCCAGGTACCCAATGACCGCCTCGAAGAAATGGCTATTCTGAATGGCATGCAGCTCACCGACCGCCTGACGGCCGGCACGCTGATTAAGGTGGTAGCAAAATAAAATCCAGCAGCCCTGCCGTTTAGAGCGAGGACAACCTGCTGGTTTTATGAGTCTTACCTTCGCCCGGCGGCCACCTCACTCACACCTCATTCCTATGCAATCCACCCAATTTCGTCGTTTGAGTGCCGCAGCTTTGCTGACAGCACTTCTGCCCCTGTCCAGTGCTGTCAGCCTGAACTCAGACCCTACTAAAGCCGCTGCCCCCGTGCAAGGCGCGCAGCCCGATCCACAGATTGTGGCGCAGTTTGGTCTGCTTGATAATGCCAAGCTACAGAGCTACATCGATAGCAAAGGCATGGAGATGGGCCGAATCTCCGACCGGCCCGCCGATGTCAAAGGCTTTACCGTCGTCGATTCGCCGGTTATTAATGCTTTCGCCACACCCGATGGCCATGTGTATTTCACGCGGGGCATCATGGCTCATTTTAATAATGAGGCGCAGTTTGCCGGCGTATTGGGCCACGAAATCGGCCACATTACGGCCCGCCACGGCCAGAAGCAGCAAACGCGCTCCACTGTAGCCACGGGGGCCATTTTGCTGGGCTCTATCTTTTCCAAACGCATTGCCTCTATTGCGCAGCCAGCCTCGCAGGTAGTTGGGCTGGGCCTGCTCAAATACGGCCGCGACGACGAAAACGAATCGGACCAGTTGGGCGTGAAATATTCCAGCAAAATCGGCTACGACCCGGCCTCTATGGCCGACTTCTTCCTGACTTTGCAGCGCACCGAGCAAAGTAACGGCGCGTCTCCTATTCCTACCTTTCTCTCGTCGCACCCCAACTCCGCCGACCGCTACCAGAACGTAAAGAAGCTGGCCCAGCAGGCCGAGCAGCAAGCTGGTCGTCAGCTGGCCGTTAACCGCGAGCAGTATCTGCGCCTGATTGAAGGCTTGCCCTACGGCGAGGACCCGCGCCAGGGCTATGTAGAAGCCGGCACCTTTTACCACCCCGATCTGAAGTTCCGCTTTCCTATTCCGTCGGGCTGGAAGTCGCAGAATTCGCCTTCCCAGTTTCAGATGGCCGAGCCTAATGGCAAAGCCATCCTGGTGCTTTTACCTGCTCCCGGCAACTCTCTGGACGCTGCCGCTGAAGCATTAGTGAAGCAGCTGAGCTTGCAGTCGGCTCAGGCGCAACGCACTACCATCAACAGCTTCCCCGCCATTGCCATCCAGGCCGACCAGGTACAGCAGGCCCAAAATGGTCAGCAGGGGGTAAGCGCCCGCACGCTTTCCTACCTCATCCAGGATGGCCAGACCATCTACGCCCTGGTAGGCCTTACGTCGCCCAACGATTTCAACACATATGCCCCCCAGTTTCAGCGCAGCGCCCAAGGTTTCGCCCGCCTTACGGACGCCAGCAAGCTAAACCGCCAGTCGGAGAAAATCCGCATTAAAACGGCCGCCAAAGCTACTACGCTGGCCCAGGCGCTGGCCGCTAACGGTATTCCCGCCGCCCGCCGCGAAGAGCTAGCTGTGCTGAATGGTATGAAGCTCACAGATCCGCTAAGCGCGGGGAGCTTATATAAGGTGGTTGGGAAATAGTCCAGACTGAGATTAATGAAACAAGAGAGAATATCACATTAGTGCATATTCTCTCTTGTTTCATCTTCGCTGTAATTTGGCAAAATGAATTTCTTTACTCTTACTATTCGATAATATTTATTGTGAAACTTGTCAATATTTAGTATTCCTGCTAAACGTACAGTATCCACACGTTTTACTATATCATTTTCTTCTTTAAAATATTTACTCTCTTCAAGCGTCAGTTGAACCGCTGTTATATATCGAAGCGGCGCATTAGTGGTCTTATTAAAGATATAAAAAGAATCAATAGTTGAAATCCAGGATACATCAAGAATGTCAAATTCATAAATGCTAGGATTGACACGTCTTGCTATAGGGAATTTGATATTATTAAGATTTTTCCATAGATTGATAGTGTCATTAATATTGCACGGAATAAAATAATCAAAGCTGCCATGATTTCGAGCACTGTCTAATACCAATATGCCGTTCTCATGAATATATTTCTTACGCTGGCTGCAACTCGAAACCCAGATAATCAGGGACAAAAGAAAAATAAGGAGCTTCATATTGGGCTTTGTTTGAATAACAACTTAAACGCCCCGACCAAATACTGGCCGGGGCGTTTAAGTTACTGATTGCCGCTAAAGAAACTGCAGTTTTTTCGTCCGTCATGCAGAGCGCAGCGAAGCATCTCGCGTGCTGATGTATAATTACTAATCTCACTACCGCGAGCGAGATGCTTCGCTCCGCTCTGCATGACGTGCCGGGGGATTAAGCCTTCTTCACAAATTCAGTTTTTAGCACCATGGTGCTGCCACCGGCGCGGCCTTCGATTTCCTTATCGCTGTTGGTGAGACGGATATTCTTCACCATCGTGCCGCGCTTCAGCGTGAGCGACGAGCCTTTTACCTTCAAGTCTTTGATGAGCGTAACGGAGTCGCCTTCGTTGAGCAGCGTGCCGTTGCTGTCTTTTACTTCCATGTGGCTAGCTGAAAAGCGACGGAGTTAGACGTTGAAGCGGAAGTGCATGATGTCGCCATCCTGCACCACGTACTCTTTGCCTTCCACGGCCATTTTGCCGGCTTCCTTGATCTTGGCTTCCGTTTTATAGTTCTGATAATCAGGCAGCTTGATTACCTCAGCGCGGATAAAGCCTTTTTCGAAGTCGGAGTGGATGACGCCGGCGGCCTGGGGGGCTTTATCGCCGCGGTGAATGGTCCACGCGCGCACTTCTTTTACGCCGGCCGTGAAGTAGGTAATCAGGTTGAGCAGCTCATAGCTGGCACGAATCAGGCGGCTCAGGCCCGACTCCTTCAGACCGTACTCACCCAGGAACATCTCCTTTTCCTCAGGGTCTTCCATCTCAGCAATCTGCGACTCAATAGCGGCCGAAATTGGCACTACTTCGGCATTTTCGCTTTTCACGTACTCGCGTAGCGCTTCCAGGTGGTTATTGGTGGAGCGGATGGTGGCTTCGTCTACGTTGGCCACGTAGATAACGGGCTTAATAGTAAGCAATTGCAGGTCTTCTACGGCTTCCAGCTCATCGGCATCAACTTGGAGTGAACGGGCATTCTGACCAGCTTCCAAGTGGGCTTTGAAGCGTTGCAGAGCCGCTACTTCCTTCTTGGCCTTCGCATCGCCGGCCTTCGCCGAGCGCTCTGACTTAATCAGCTTCTTATCAATGCCTTCTAAGTCTTTGAGCTGCAACTCGGTGTCGATAACTTCCTTGTCAAATACAGGGTCAACGGAGCCGGCTACGTGAACGATGTTGGGGTCATCGAAGCAGCGTACCACGTGAATGATAGCGTCAACCTCGCGGATGTTGGCCAGGAATTTATTACCCAAACCTTCGCCTTTGCTGGCACCTTTTACGAGGCCGGCAATATCTACGAACTCAATAACCGTAGGCAGCACGCGCTCGGGGTTTACCAGCGCTTCGAGTATCTGGAGGCGCTCATCGGGCACGGTGATGATGCCCACATTGGGCTCGATGGTGCAAAAAGGATAGTTGGCCGATTCGGCCTTGGCATTCGAGAGGGCGTTGAATAGCGTGGACTTACCCACGTTCGGCAAACCGACGATTCCGCAGCGGAGACCCATTCTTTTGAAGTTTTGAGGGATGAATAGTAAGGGATGAACTAGCCCTGGGGGGCAAATTCGAGGGGCAAAGGTACGGGTTGTTCACCGGGAAAGCACGGTGGGCCAACGATATGCCTATGACGCCGCTTGCTAACAACAAAACGGCGCGCTTTGGCCGAAGCCAAAGCGCGCCGCGCGATAAATCGGAGTAAAAGCTTGTTTCGCTAGGCTTGCTTAGTAAGTCGTGTCGGTGGTGTTGCCGTTGTAGGGCTCGTCGTTGTAGGCGGGGCGGGGGCGGTCTAGCTCGGCCACTTCTTCCTCTGTCAACAACTCTTCACGTACATAATCCACGGCGTCCTGCAGGGCATCTACGAACTTGGCAAAGTCTTCCTTGTAGAGGAAAATCTTGTGCTTCTCGTAGGAGAAGGTGTCGTCGTCGCGGAGCTTACGCTTACTCTCGGTGATGGTGAGGTAATAGTCTTGGCCGCGCGTGGCTTTCACGTCGAAGAAGTACGTGCGTTTACCGGCTTTAATGCGCTGCGAATAAATTTCTTCCTGATCGTGACGGTCTTCCACGGTTCCTACGGTAAAGTTTTCTTGTTAAATAGTTGAATGGCCGACCAAAGTACTCTTCTCGAATGGGATATAAAAATTTTAATCTCAGGTTTTTGAATAGAAAAGCCCCCCAGAATAGGAGTAGCTCGGCTGCGCGTATTAGCGGCAGTTACTATCATCAGGGGCAATTTGCTACGTATCTTTACTCTTGTACTTATAATTTGTGCGAGAATTAACCACCTATAAAGGAATGTCATGCTTCGCTATTGCTCTGCATGCCTGCCTGTTTCTTTAGGCTGTTTCTCAGCGTATCATATCCCTGTTTTATATGGCCCAACCGCTTGATTTAGCTGCCGTTAGTTCGTTTGAGAACCTGGAGTTTCTGGCCCGTCAGCTGGTCGAGGGCTTTATTACAGGCTTACACCAGTCGCCGTATCACGGGTTTTCGGTGGAGTTTTCGGAGCACCGCCTCTACAACCCCGGCGAAAGTACCCGCCACCTCGACTGGAAAGTGTTTGCCCGCACCGATAAGCTGTTTGTAAAACGCTACGAGGAGGAAACCAACCTGCGCTGCCACCTACTGCTCGACGTGAGCCCGAGTATGTACTATCCGGCGCCGGGCAACGACAAACTGCGCTTCTCCATCCTCTGCGCCGCTGCCCTTATCACCTTGCTCCAAAAGCAGCGCGACGCTGTAGGTCTGGTAACTTTTGCCGACCAAGTAGAGCTGCAAACGCCGGTTCGTTCCACCAGCACCCACCGCCATACATTGCTGCTCACACTGCAACAACTGCTGGAAAGGCCCCCCACGCGCCGCGTTACCGATGTAGCGCATGTTATCCATCAGATTGCCCAGCAAATTCCCAAGCGCTCGTTGGTGGTGCTCTTTAGTGATATGCTGGGTCGGGCTCCTGAGGAGCAAACTACCATGTTGGCGGCTTTGCAACATCTGCGTCACCAGCATCACGAGGTGTTACTGTTTCACATCATGGACCGCGCCACAGAGTCGGAGTTTGCTTTTGCCGACCGCCCGTATCTGTTTGAGGACATAGAAACCGGGGAGCAAATCAAGCTTCAGCCCAACCAAGTACGCGACCAATACCGCGCCGCCATGCAGCGCTACGAGCAGGAACTAGCTTTGCGCTGTGGGCAGTATAAGATTGATTTCGTGCCGGTAGATATCCGGGAGCCGTTTGATAAGGCGCTCTATGCGTATCTGGTGAAGCGGGGAAAAGTGCGGTAAAAAGCCCCCCACCAGGCAGAATACGGCTACTCTTCTGGTTTTGGGGTAGTTGGCAACGACTGCCATAGGTACTTACAGGCCAGCGTTCGGTAAGGGCGCCAGTCTTCCGCTATTTGCGTGATGCGGCGCAGCAGCGGCCGGCCGGTTTCTTCCAGCTGATACATGCGGCGCATGGCGTTTTGCACGCCCAGGTCACCCTCAGGAAACACGTCAGGCTGGTCCAGAGCGAACATCTGAATCATCTGCGCCGTCCAGCGTCCTACCCCTCGAATGACCGTAAGATGATTCGTGAGTTCTTCCTCATTCAAGCCTGCAATGAAGGTGTATTCGAGCTTGTCTTGCAGAGAGAATTCGGCGATGGCACGGAGGTAGCCTGCTTTTTGTCGCGACAGGCCAGCAGCGCGCAACTCATCATCGCTCATCAGCACCAGCATACTGGGCTCGGGGTAACCATCGGGCATAAACAAGGCTTCTACCTTTTTCCAAACGGCGGCAGCAGCCTTGGTCGAAATTTGCTGACTGACGATGGCTTTGAGCAGGGCCAGATAGATATCCTCGTGGGGGCGGGGCTGAACGGGGCGGCAGCTATCAATAACGGCGGCCAGGGCAGGGTCGCGGCGCAGGTGCGCTAAGGCTTCTTCTTGGGAAAAGTCAGTAAGCATAGGAGCAAAAGCTGGCTTAACGAAAACTGATATCAGTGCGGTGCGTGTCTACGGCAATATATTCGAGAACCTCGCCGTCAGCAGTCAGCTTTACGCCGGTCAGGCAGTTACCCATATAGGCGCCCGTATCGAGGTATAGGGCCTGATGCGCCGCATCGAAAGCCGGCCGACAATCCTGAGTAGGCGTGTGGCCAACTATCTGCAAGCGGCCAATATTACGCAAGGGCCCCCGACGCCACAGCACGCCATCTTGGTCATCCTCATCCAGCGGGTTGGGCGTATTGGCCAGGCCCGCGTGACTCACAAACACGGCTTCGTTTTCCCAGTACAAGGGCCGCTGAGCTAGCCAGATAAGGTGGGGCAACTGCAAATGAGGCTGTACATTATACTGCTCCATGGTTTCGCGCCCGCCCCACTCCAGCCAGTTCGGATACGGGCCTTGGGGGCCATAATACTTCAGCATACCAGCTTCGTGGTTGCCTTTCAAAAATACAGTCTGCTTAGGGTGCTTCAGGTTGAGAGAAATGGCGGCGGCTACCGTTTCGGGCGAGAAGTTACCCCGATCTACGAGGTCGCCCACCTGAATGAGCATTTCCCGGGCTGGGTTCCAGTGCTGCAACAGCTCCAGAAAGGTGAAATAACAGCCATGCACATCACCAACTATAAACAGGTTCATACGAAAGCAATCAAGCTAAAAGCCGGAGGACAAAAACAGACCTCCGTGGTGGCCGCCCACATACGCGCTGACGAACCACAGGGGAGCTTTGCGGAATGGTTGAGCAAAAGTAGCACAAACCCTAGTTGTTGTCTTCTTCTTTTGCCGGCACTTCCGAGATACTTAAGCCCAGGCGTTTTACCAATGGCCCGATGGTGAGGCCCTGCACGATGATAGAAAAAATAACCACCACATAAGTGATACCCACAATAAGGTCGCGGGCGGGGCTAGGAGGCAATGAAAGCGCCAAGGCTACAGAAATGCCCCCCCGCAACCCGCCCCAGGTCAGTATCTTGACGGAATGCTGGGTGAAGCTGCGGCGGAGGCGCAGAACGCTTAGGGGCAGAGATACGGCCACGAAACGGGCCAGCAATACCACCACAATAGCTACCGCGCCCACTAGCAAATCAGTGGTGCCGATATCCACAACCAATATCTCAAGGCCAATGAGCACAAAAAGCACGGCGTTGAGAATCTCATCAATGATTTCCCAGAATTTATCCACGTACTCGCGGGTCATATCCGACATGCCCAGCGAGCGGCCTTGCTGCCCAATAATAAGACCCGCCACCACAATAGCCAGCGGCCCGGAAGTGTGCAGTGCCGCTGCTAAGGCCGTGCCGCCTGTTACCAGCGCCAGGGTAATCAGCACCTCGACTTTGTAGTTGTCGATGGATCGGAGCAGGTGGTAGCCGCCATAGCCGAGTAGTGCGCCCAGCAAAATGCCCCCCACAGCCTCCTGCAGAAACAAAAGGGCTACGCCGCTCGGCCCTAGCTCTTCCCAACCCACCTGAGCAATCTGAAATAAGCTTACAAAAACAACCACGGCAACACCGTCGTTGAATAAGGACTCGCCCACGACCTTAACTTCCAGACTCTTGGGAATACGGGCCTGCTTCAGGATACCGAGCACTGCGATGGGGTCGGTGGGGGCAATGAGGGCGCCAAATAGTAGGCAGTAAATAAAATTGATGGTCAGCCCGAACAGCGGCAGCAGCAGGTACATAGTGCCGCCTACCAGTAGGGCGGAGATGAGCATGCCCACAGTAGCTAGGGCAAATATCGGTACCCGCTCCTCGCCCAAACTCTGTGCGTCCACGTGAATGGCACCCGCAAAAAGCAGAAAGCTGAGCATCACCTGCATGAGTATGGTGTTGAAATCGACGCTGCGAACCAACTCCACTATGGTAAGCACGCTGCTCACTCCCAGGCGCCCCAGCACAACAACCAGCAACGACGAAACCAGGGCCAATATCATCAGGCCGATGGTTGATGGCAGCCGCAAAAACCGGTGATTGAGGTAGGCAAAAGAGGCGGCCACCACCATTAAAACGGCGAATACATTATAGAGCTTCATGCGCAGCGATAAACGAAAATAGATGGCGGGCACCCGGCCCGAACGTGCCTAAGGTCGCCTATTTTTTAGTTATCGTTGGTAAGAGCCGTAAATTTGCCCCCCATCCGTACTATTCTTTTGCCTGCGCCTTACCACTGCCCCTAATGTCTATATCGTTTCGAATAATTATCAGTCCCATCCGCGAGTTATCAGATAGTGGAAAGCTCTCGGGCCTGCTTCTGCTGCTAGCTACGATATTTTCGCTGGCAATCAGTAATTCGGCCTGGGGTGAAAGCTATCTGCGCCTGTGGGAAATGCATGTAGGTGTTGCTCCGCTTGAGAAAACCGTGTCCCATTGGATAAATGATGGGTTAATGGTCATCTTTTTCTTTTTGGTAGGGCTGGAGATCAAGCGCGAAGTACTCTACGGTGAGCTAACTAACCTGCGGGCGGCACTATTGCCAGTAGTGGCGGCTGTGGGTGGAGTCACGGCGCCGGCCCTGATTTACTTGCTATTTACAGCGGGCACCGACCTGACGCACGGATGGGCTGTGCCCACCGCTACCGACATTGCTTTTTCGCTAGGTATTCTGTCGTTGCTCGGAGATAGAGTGCCATTCAGCCTGCGTATTTTCCTGACGGCGCTGGCTATTATCGATGATTTAATGGCGGTCGTGATTATCGCCATCTTCTACACTGCCGATCTGAACATAACCTATTTGCTCGGTAGTGCGGGCTTGTTGGCAGTTTTGATCACACTCAACCGGCTGAGAATAGGGTGGCTGCCGCTGTACTTTTTACTTGGTCTGGGTTTGTGGTACTGCGTGCTAAAATCGGGGGTACACGCTACCATAGCGGGAGTATTACTGGCGCTCACTATCCCCACCGACGCTATCGAGCGAGTAGAGCATGCCCTGCAAAAGCCTGTCAGCTATATCATTCTGCCCTTATTTGCCTTGGCTAATACGGCCATCATCCTCTCTGTTGATACGCTGCGGGAGTTAAGCACACCGCTGAGCTTAGGTATTGTATTGGGGCTGCTACTGGGCAAGCCCATCGGGATTTTTGGCGCCTGCTGGCTGATGATTAAAGCCGGAATGGCTTCGTTACCGGCCAACGTGAACTGGCGGCGCTTGCTGGGGCTGGGCTTCACGGCTGGCATCGGCTTCACGATGGCAATATTTATTGCCAACCTTTCCTTCTCCGATGCCAGCCGCATTGACTTAGCCAAATTAGCCGTCATTTTAGGCTCCGTCCTTTCTGCCCTGGTGGGTATTTTCCTGCTGCGTCCACGCCCAAATATGGTTGCCGCAACGTCCGAAAAACCCGAGTTGGTTAAGGAAGTCTAAGCGCTTACCGCAGCTACTGGCACCGACGCCAGCGCCGCTTCTACGCGGGTCAGCATAGCGTCATCAATATCGAGGTGGGTGACGAAGCGAATCATCTGAGGGCCAAATGATGACGCCCGAATACCTTGTTCTTCCAAGTGCTCTAGGAAAGCTTTGGGGGGCATTTCGTTGGCTAAGCGGAAGATTACTAGGTTAGTTTCAACGGGCAGTACCTCAGCTACATAGGGCTGGTTTTGGAGCACGGTGCTTAGTTGCTGCGCCCGACGGTGGTCGTCGGCCAGGCGCGCTACGTTATTTTGCAGCGCATACAAACCAGCTGCTGCTATATAACCCGCCTGCCGCATACCGCCGCCCATCACCTTCCGAATGCGCTTCGATTTTTGAATCAGCGCCTTGCTGCCTAGCAACACAGAGCCAACCGGTGCGCCCAAGCCTTTCGACAAGCATACCGAGATAGAATCAAAGTACTCGCCATATTCCTGCGCCGACTGGCCAGTGGCAACCAAAGCGTTATAAACGCGGGCACCATCAAGGTGTAGGCTCAGGCTGTGGCGACGCGTCACTTCTGCTATTTGCTGAATGCTTTCCAGCGAATAGCAGCTGCCACCGCCACGGTTGCTGGTATTTTCGAGGCACACAAGGCGGGTGTCAGGATAGTGCACGTTATGAACAGGGCGAATAGCTGCTTCCACCTGCGCCGCTGAGATGCGGCCACGGTCGCCGGGGAGTAGGGCCGTTGAGGCACCCGAGTGAAAAGCAATGCCCCCCACTTCCCAGAGATAGACGTGAGCAGTCTGCTCGCAGATAACCTCAGCCAAAGGCTCAGTCTGCGCTTTGATAGCAATCTGGTTAGTCATGGTGCCGGAAGGGCAGAACAGGCCGGCCTCCAATCCAAACTGAGCGGCGGCGGTTGCTTCTAGCTCCCGTACGGTGGGGTCTTCTTCGTACACATCGTCGCCGACCGGAGCGCGGAACATGGCTTCCAGCATGGCTGGTGTTGGACGGGTGACGGTATCAGAGCGCAAATCGATAATAGGTTCAGACATAGGGCTTGGGCGTGAGAATACAGATATACAAACGATGGTTTCAGGATTCAAAAATAAGACTTACTTTTGCCCCTCCTTTACAAATCGACTTTAACCGACCCGGATATGAGCGTCACCCGACTGAAGCGCAAGCACCGCAAGAACATTGCGCGCCAAAATAACAAGCAGCGTATCATTAAGCAGCTACTCCTCACGCCCGTTCTTAAGAACGTGGACATCGAAGAGCTGAAAGCCAGCTTCAATGGCGGCGCTGCGCCTGCCCAATCTGCAACGAAGGCTGAAAAAGCTGCTGCCCGCTCACAAAAGCAGGCTGATGCTAACGCTGCCGATGCAGCATCTCAGTCAGCTCCTACCCAGTCGGTAGAAGCCAACCAGACTGGTACTGAAGGTTTCGACGAGGCTGAAGCCGTAACCAAGCCAGTAAACGAAGACGGCCAGGAAGGCGACAAGCCTAAGCCTGAAATTGCCCTCTAAATTGGCCTGCCACCGGTGTCGGTTGGCTCTATAAATTACAAAAAGCGTCTTTCTTGCAAGGGAAAGACGCTTTTTTGTTGCAGATTTAGTTAGAGGAAATAGTTATTTCAGCCCTAGCTCTACCACCTGTAGCTTTTGAATTTTGCCCCCCAGCACCTCAAATAGCAACAGCGTGCGCACTTTGTGAAAGCCATGCCGGCCAGCAGCGCCCGGATTTAGGTGTAATAATCCCAGGTTCGGGTCGGGCATTACTTTGAGAATATGAGAATGACCGCTGATAAATAAGCCCGGACGCTCTTGGGCAAGCAATGGTCTGGCCGCCGGGCTGTAGTGGCCCGGATACCCACCAATATGCGTCATGAGCACGTGCAGGCCCTCAATCTCAAACGACTGGACCAGCGGTTGGGTGCGGCGTACATCCTGGCCATCAATGTTGCCGTAGACGCCGCGTAGGGGGGCAATTTCGGCCAGTTCCTCCGCTACAGCAGCAGTTCCGAAGTCGCCGGCGTGCCATATTTCGTCGCGGCCGGTAAGATGGTGGCAAATGCGCTCATCGAGGTAGCTGTGGGTATCTGATAGTAAGCCAATTTTCTTCATTCAAAGCAGGAATAGGATAGGAGGCAGGAGAGTATAAAACGCATAAAACATTGAATACGGCTTAGAAATCAACTATACTAGTTGAAACAACGGCATTCACCAACTCTTAAACATACTACCTCGTATCTTGCCCATCCGTTAAGTAATTTTCGTTTGCGGATATTTATCCGGTGTTTTACGGCAAGCTTTGCCTGATTTTTCTCTTTCCGCCCTCTCTTCATATTGCCCCGATGAATGTGTTCATCAACGACATTCCGCTGATCATCAAGAAGAACAGCGAGAAAGTATACAAGCACCGCTACGACCTGATTCTGAACGCGGAAGATGAGTTTATCTCCAAGGATCTGGTAGGCGACGTGCTGATACGCGACGTAACCGACGTGTTCGTCGATCGGTTATTGCGGCTGATGGAAGTGAAAAAGCTGAAAAAGCTGACCTCGCTGACCTTGCTAGCCCGCAAAAAGAAGCGCCTCATTCTGCATCTTAAAGACCAGTTCCGCATCGTGAAAGCGGCCGGGGGCTTGGTAGTGAAGGATGGTATGGTGCTGATGATCTACCGGCTTGGCAAGTGGGATTTGCCCAAAGGCAAACTCAAAAAGGATGAAGATCCGGCTTTGGGCGCCCTGCGCGAAGTAGAGGAGGAGTGCAACGTGAAGGTTGAGCTAGGTGATGAGCTGCCCAGCACCTGGCACTCCTATGCCTACAATGGCAATAAGATTCTGAAGAAGACGAATTGGTACGTGATGAAATGCCTCGACGATTCGCTCATCAAGCCTCAGGCCGAGGAATATATTGAGGAAGTACGCTGGATGACGCCTCAGGAGGCGCTGGCAGTACTTTCGGAGTCATATGCATCAATCACTTTAGTCGTGCGGCACTACTTGAGCGAAAAGGTTGGCACGACCTCTGCCGAAGAAGCTCCCGCGAAGTAGCATCTTCGCTACGTGGGAGCCTATGCGTTTATTTTACTCGTTTGTTTTTGTAGTCTTGGTCCTGAGCGCGGGGGCATGCACCCGCTCGCAGTCACCGAGTGAAAAAAAGCCCCCCACTGCGGTAGAGCCTCCCGTCACTGTACCAGTGGCCGTAGACCTGCCTTCCTTAATTGGCTATTCAATCGAGGAAGTTCGCCAACACCTTGGCGCACCGCGCGAAACGCAGGTGGAGCCGCCTGCTGCCCAGCCTAAACCACGGAAAGGCAGGTCGTTTCGGATAATAGATGAGGGCTGGATAAACACGTTTGAGACAGGCGGCGTTACGCTCATTGTTACTTTCAACGCCCGCACCCGTAAAGTGCGCGATATCGTGCTTACCGGCAGCAATGAGGAAGAACTCATGCAGCGCGGTAATCTGACTCTTACGGCACCCTCATACATCGTGCTGCCAGTATTTGCCCCTGAGGCAGCCACAGAACTATTGGGCGTACGGGTAATTAAGCGCCGCTAGCAGCTGCGTAAGCCGGTAATTTGAAGGGCACAAAGCTGTCTACATTGCCGCCAAAGCGGTGAACCTCCCGGATGATGGTGCTGCTGATGGCGGCTAAGGCAGGCGCCGTAATCAGAAAGACGGTCTCCAGTTCCGGATTCAGGTGGCGGTTGGCCTGCGCGATGGTATTCTCGTACTCAAAATCCGTGGTGTTGCGCAGTCCGCGCAACAGGTAGCGCGCGCCTACCTCGCGGGCAAAGTCAGCCGTTAATCCTTTGTAGGATCGTACAGACACGCGCGGCTCATCCCGAAAAACTTCCTCAATCATCGTCACCATTTGCTCTACGGGCAGGTAGCGGCTTTTGCTGCTGTTGTTGCCGATGGCAATAATCACCTCGTCGAACAAATTTGCCCCCCGGCGCACTACATCAAGGTGCCCATTGGTAAACGGGTCAAATGAGCCGGGAAATAAGGCAACGCGGGTTTTCATACAGTACAAAGAATTTGAGCACGCACAGGATAAGCAAGCAGACAATCTGCTTTACTCACAAAGATGCAGGCTATATAACTCGAAATAGCGGTACTCAAACACCTCATTCAGCCGATAGCTGTACGACAGATCCAGGGGGCGATTGCCAAACTTGAGGTGGCGAATGTACTTGCGCAGAATAGTAAACAGCTCGGAGTGGTGCATTAAATCGCCCCACAGCACCACTGGGTCCTGATCAGGATTGAGCTGAAGTTCCTGCATCACCAGGATGGTGTAGTAAATGAGGTCTTCGGCCGTGGTGAAGGCAAACGTGTTGCAAAACTCCGGACGCTTGCCCCGCACGGCCACAATCGTAACCTCCTGATGGCCAATGCTCAGATACAGGCGGCGGGGCGTGGCCTGCTGGCTCTGATGTACTACTCCTTCGAGCAGAGCGCTGGTTTGGTGGATGAGGCGTCCAGTGGGATATACGCTGCGAAACCAATCAGCAAGCGCTCTTTCGACTGCAAACACACTCACCATCTCCAAACCCGGGTGCGTGTAGTGATGCACGGTTTCATGGCCCGGATCGAAGGCGTGGTGCAATTGCAGATAACGGCTCTCGTCGCCGGCCCGGAAAAGAGGCTGGGGCAACTGCGTAAAATGACGGTTCTGCACCGCCAGCCGAACGTGGTTCCAGCCCGCCTGACCTACCAGATCGTGTTGGGCAGCCAGGGTGCGATATTGTCCGGCCAGCGAGGTAGCGGAGGGTGCGGAGTATTCTTCCAACACCACAAACTTATTGCGACGCACATCGGCTACACCTACGCGCAAACCCGCAGGTCCTGCTGTCAGGTAAAGATTGTAAGTGCCTAGCTGGGCAGCATCGAAGGTTTCGTCGCGCAGATCGAGCAGGGAAGTAGGCGACGAGGAGGAAAAAGTAGAAGAGGAAGCGGACACGGCAGAAAGGGCAATAAGCGCCAGGTAGGCCGCTAAAGGTAATGAGAGAATGGCTGAATGGCTAGATAGCTAAATGGCTGGCGGTTAAATGGCTGATTGTTCAACGAGCTGTAGACGCAACTAACTATCTAACCGCCAGGTGTCTAACCATTGTTCTATTTACTTAAACTGGATATTCGGAATGTAGATGTCATCAGGGCTGATGATTTGATGGAGAATGGGGTGAACCTGTGGAAGAGGCATTCCAACCAGCTGCCGGGGCGTGTGGAAGGCCAGCTGCGTAAGTAGCTGTGCATCTGCGGCATGTTCTGGGTCGGAGCCGAGCTTGGGAAGGGCAGCGGCATCTACGGGTTTTACCTCAAAAAACAGCTCCAACGCCTGCAGATTATCGCGCTGAAACTCGTGGAGATGTAGAAAGCGGCCTACTTTAATATCTAACCCGGTTTCTTCCTTAAACTCCCGGACCAAGCATTCCTTCACCGACTCGCCAAAATGCCAGCCCCCGCCCGGCGGCGACCAAAAGAGAGCAGCAGTGGGCAGCATTCCGCGGTGACCAGTAAGTAAGATGGCACCTTGGTGCACGAGCAGGCCGCAAACGCGCACGCGCACTTGGCCAGTATAGGCGTTGAGCAAATCGGGGTGGGATTCGGGGGGCATAAATGGATTGGTGGGGCCGGCCAAAACCGGGTATCTTTGACTATTGATGCCTCCTACGCAAAACTCCGCCCCAGCGCCCGATTTAGTCGACCGAATCCGGCAAAAGCTCACCCGCCAGCAGTTTATGCACCACATTGGTGCCAACCTCACGCTCATTGAGCCCGGCCGCGTCGAAGCCGAGCTACCCCTCGAACTTAAGCACCAGCAGCAGCGCGGCTTCGTGCACGGCGGCGTTATTGCCACCATGGCCGACCTGGTAGCTGGTTTTGCCGGCGTCACGCTCATCCCGGATAACTACGGCATGGTGACGGCCGATCTGAAAGTGTCTTACCTGAATCCGGGAGTTGGAAAAAAAATAGTAGCTAAAGGCTGGGTGCTGAAAGCCGGCCGCCGCCTGCATTTCTGCGAAGCTGAGGTGTGGTGCGATGACGTGCTGATTGCCAAAGCCACCGCGACAATGGCCGTGATTGAACCTCAGTAGGGTATATCTACTTTAGATGAACGGAACGTCATGCTGAGCAGCGCGAAGCATCTCGCGTGTTTGATTGCAATGGTAACCTAACGGCGCGAGCGAGATGCTTCGCGTTGCTCTGCATGACGTTCTGGTTTTAACATATTTAAATTATGCTCACTGTCCGCACGCCTTCTGTCCGCGATTATTTTCCTTACGAACCCACTCAGGATCAGGCCCAGCTATTTCGGCAGCTCGATGAATTTCTGAAAGACGACCTGCCCGGCCGCAAGGTTTTTGTGCTGCGCGGCTACGCGGGTACGGGCAAAACCACCGTGGTCAGTGCTCTGGTGCAATGGCTGCATCAGCTGGGTCGAAAGTACACGCTGATGGCGCCTACGGGCCGGGCAGCCAAGGTGATGAGCGCTTACTCGGGCGTAGCGGCCAGCACTATTCACAAGAAAATTTATCGCCAAACCTCCGGTACGCCCTCCGAAAGCCTGAGCTTCCAGCGCCAGCCCAACCGCACCGCCGATACGCTCTATATCGTGGACGAGGCCTCCATGATTTCCGACGAGAAAGCGTTTGGCGAGAATGGCTTGCTCGATGACTTGCTGGGCTACGTGTTCGAAAAGCCCACCAACCGCCTGCTGCTTATCGGCGACACGGCCCAGTTGCCGCCTGTAGGCCAATTGCTTAGCCCTGCCCTCGACCCTGAGCTGCTGGCCGGGCGCTTCCGAGCGAAGGTAGATTCGGTGGAGCTGCGCCAGGTGATGCGTCAGGCCGAGGAATCGGGGATTCTGGTGAATGCGACTATCCTGCGGGAAGAATTGCGGGAAGAAAAGCCCCACATCCAGTTTCATACCCGCGGCTACTCCGATATTTTTCCGGTGGGGGGCGAAAAGCTGGAAGACGGGCTGCGCTGGGCCTACAAAAACTTCGGCCACGAGAATACGACCATCATTTGCCGTTCCAACAAGAACGCGAATATGTATAACCAGCACATCCGGCACGCGCTGTTTGGGGCGGAGGAGGAGATAGAGGCCGGCGACTACCTCATGGTGGTGCGCAACAACTACTTCTGGCTGCCCAAAGACTCCGAAATGGGCTTTCTGGCCAATGGCGACTTCGTGCAGGTCAGCAAAATCGTGCGGCGGCAGGAGGAATTTGGCTTCCGTTTCGCCGATGCCCGCATCCGCTTCGTCGATTACCCCGACGAGGAAGAAATAGAGGTAAAGCTGCTCCTGGATACCCTGCACACCGACGCGCCCGCCCTGCCCGCCGACCGCAGCAACGCCTTGTACCAAACCGTTTTGGCCGATTATGCGCACTTGGGCACGAAGCGCGAGAAAAGCGCCGCTTTACGCAAAGACCCGTATTTGAACGCTTTACAGGTGAAATTTGCTTATGCTCTTACCTGCCACAAGGCGCAGGGCGGGCAGTGGCAGGCCGTATTCGTCGACCACGGATTTTTGAAAGAAGACATGGTGAACGCCGAATTTGCCCGCTGGCTGTACACCGCCATCACGCGTGCCGCCGATCGGTTATTTTTGCTTAATTTCAATAGTAAGCTGCTGGCTGAATAAGTTAAAACGTATATCTGACTTGGGGCAAGCAATTTGTGTTAAGCCTTTCTTATCTGAAATCGATAACTCAACCATTTCTACCTCTCAACACTTTAAGCATTCAACTCATGAAAAAAGCACTTGTTCTGGCCTTGTCGCTTTCGCTGGCTGGCTTTGCCGCCCAAGCCCAAACGGCGGCCGTGAAGCCGGCCAACGCCCAGCAAAAAGTAGCTGGCCCGCAGATTCAGTTTGAGGAAATGAAGTACGACTTCGGCAGCGTGAAGCAGGGCGATATCGTAGAGCACGTGTTCAAATTCAAGAACATAGGCACTGCGCCGCTGGTCATTGCTAATATCGGTACTACCTGCGGCTGCACCGTGCCCGACTGGACCAAGGAGCCCATTATGCCCGGCAAATCGGGTACCGTAACGGCCAAGTTCAACAGCGCCGGTAAGCTGGGAATGCAGAATAAAGTCCTCACCATTGAGTCGAACTCAGCCGGTGGAAACACGATGGTAGCGCTGGTAGGCGAAATAAAAGACGCCGCCACGGCCACTACCGAAGCTATACCGGCCAAAACCGACGTTTCGACCGGGGAAGGCGACGCCAAGCAGAAAACCAAGATTGGCGACAGCAAAATCAAAGCGAAGCGTAAGTCTTCGTAATTAGAAAGCCCACAAAAAAGCCCCCCAGATGCTAAATAAGCTTCTGGGGGGCTTTTTTGTGGGCTGATAGCAAAGTGAATTCCTGCCCTTATAGTTGGCGGACCGCCCATAGCAGTCCTAACCAGCCGGCAATCAGCAGCAGGCCGCCAATGGGCGCTACGGCTCCCATTTTAGTAATGCCAGTAAAACAAAGCGTGTAGAGCGAGCCGCTAAACAGTAAAATGCCCCCCAGAAACAGCCAGGCGGTTAAGCTCAGCCCGCGAATGTCGGGGCGCATGGCCAGCAGAATACCCACGGCCAGCAGCGCCAGCGTATGGAAAAACTGATAGCGCACAGCGGTTTCAAACGTATCGAAGCGGCCGGTTTCTTCCAGCATTTTGCGCAAGCCGTGTGCCCCGAAGGCGCCAATGCCCACGCCTAAAGCGCCAAGTAAAGCCGCGATTTGTAGAATTAAGCGAGCCGTCATAGTAGATCGGATGAGATGTATCGTGTGATGGAGAAGCGGTTTTTAAACCAGGAAAGAAAGTGGCTACTGAGCTTGAATTTTGTTGTTAGTCTTGTGGAACTGGCCGGGCACCAAAAATAGCGCTGCCCACCCGAATAAGCGTGCTTCCCTCTTCAATGGCCAGCTTATAATCGGCGCTCATACCCATCGAAATCTCCTTGAACTCGGGCTGGGGGGCAAAATACCGCTGCTTCAGCAACTCAAAATAGCCTCGCAGCTCCCGAAACTCGCGGCGGAGCTGGTCCTCATCGTCGGTGAAGGTGGCCACGCCCATCACGCCCGTCAGCTGCACGTGCTGCAAGGTGCGGAATGCCTCTGATTGCAGGATTTCTTCCGCTTCAGGCAGGCTCAGGCCCGACTTTGTTTCTTCTGCGGCTATATGAAACTGGAGCAACCCGTAGATAACGCGGTTATTTTTAGCGGCTTGCTTTTCAATTTCGAGTAGCAGCTTTAGGCTGTCGATACTTTGAATGGTATGTACAAATGGGGCGATATACTTCACTTTGTTCGTTTGCAGATGGCCGATAAGATGCCACTCCACGTCGGGGGGCAAATCGGGCTGCTTGGCGGCCATTTCCTGTACTTTATTCTCGCCAAAAAGCCGCGCGCCAGCATCATACGCTTCGCGCAAACGCTCTACCGGATGCGTTTTGGTGACGGCTACCAGGCGGCAGTTAGTGCCCTGCAACTCGTTTTGAAAAGCATGGAAATTCTCAGCAATAGACATTTAATTTCGATTAGTAATGATCAATTAATGCTGCTTAACATCAGCCCGTCATGCAGAACGAAGTGGAGCATCTCGCTCACACCGTTGGATTACTAATCTCTCGTCAGCATGCGAGATGCTTCGCGTTGCTCTGCATGACATACGTTTTGGACAGTGCAAGTTTTGATTTAGTCCTCCAAGGCATTGGTCAAAAACGTATTTTTCAACCCCAGCCAAACAAGCCACAAACCTATACAGCAGAACAGATACAAGCGGTAATAGTCTTTGGTGTTGCGAAAACGGGTCTGTTTAATTTCTGATTTTTCGAACGTATCAATCTGGCGAAACACCCGGCGCAGGCCGGCATTGTCGGTGGCGCGGAAAAACTGGCCTTCGCCGGCCTCGGCAATCTGGCGCATCGTGGTCTCGTCGAGGCGGGTTTCAACGTAGCGCACCCGGCCAGTTTCATCCGTTCCGTAGGGCACCGTGCCATCTTGCCCCAGCCCCACGGTGTAGATTTTAAGGCCGAAAGCGTGGGCCAACTGGGCGGCGGTGAGTGGGTCGAGGCTGCCGGCCGTGTTTTCGCCATCCGAAATCAGAATGATGACTTTCGTGCGGCTGCGGGAGTCGCGCAGGCGGTTGGTGGCTACGCCCAGGGCCGTACCGATGGCAGTGCCATCGTTGGCAATCATGCCCAGCCGCAGACCGTCGAGGCTTTCGCGCAGCAAATCGTAATCGGTGGTGAGGGGCGCCAGCGAGTAGGCATCACCGGCAAAAACCACCAGGCCCAGCCGGTCGCCGATGCGCCCGGCAACAAACTCCCGGCCTACGCGCTTGGCCGCCTCCAGCCGGTTGGGCAGCAAATCCTGAAGTTCCATTGACCCCGATACATCCATAACCAGCAGGATATCAATGCCCTCGCCGGTTTGCACTACGCGCTCGTCTGTGCGCTGGGGCCGCGCCAACGCCACGATGCCGAAGGCCAGGCTGAACAGCAGCACGATATCGGGCAAAAAGCGCAGCAAAGCGCTCCAGTCGCGCCGGGCCTGGCCCGCCACGAAAGCCACATCAAGGTGCGGGCGCCGCCGATGCACCAGCAGCCAGCGCAAGCCAAACAGCAGGGGCAAGGCCGGAATCAGCAACAACAGGCGCGGCTCCTGCCAGGTGTAGCTGCTCAGCGTGGCATAGCGCAGCCCATCGATTACGGGAGCCAAAAAGCGTTGCCAAAGCTGTTCAATCATGGTTGGTTTTAGTCCTTAAATACTGCGCAAATATGCCCGCTATGCATCACATGCTTTTCTGTCGCTGCCGCAACCCCCCCCCGTTATTATCAGCTTCGGGCAGCTCCGCTAAGCAAGGTATAACGCCGGTCAGCAAAGTCGCGCAGCAGGTCGAACGCGGTGCCGGTTTCCGTATCGTCTTCGTTGAACTGATTGCCGTAAATCAGCCGATCCGTAATGCGCAGGGCGCGGCTCACCGACACGTCGTTTTGATAGTAAGCCACAATTTCGCGCGTGGTGAGGCTGTTGATGGTGTTGTTTTCGAGGGTTGTGAGGTAATTTTTCCAGAGCGTGATGGCGCGCTCCATATTGGTGAGGGAGCGCGACAGCTCAAACCGCTCGATGTGGCGCGCATACTGAGCCAGGAAGTACGCGTGGTTTTTGCGCAGCTTGTAGAGCTGGTAGCGGCGGCGCCAGTAGCTGCCAAACCCAAACCACAAGCCCGCGCTCACAAGGACTGCAATGCCCAACCCAGCTAGCCAAAACGGGTAGTTAAAAGCCTCATCTACCGGCAGTAACGTAGTGTTCTGCTTCAGCACGGGCGTAGTGGGCGGAATAACTTCTGGCACGGGCGCCGTGCGTACCAGTCGAATACTGGCAGCTGAAGTGTTGACCGTCAGCGTGTCGTGCCCGCGCAGAATCATCACCGGCAGACTCAGGCGCTGCACCGAGTCGAGGCTGAACGTGCGGAGCCGATACACGGTGCGGTCGAAGCTGCGGCCGCGGCGGGTGAGCGTAGGCTGGAAGGTTTTGCCTACATACTCGAAAGGCTTAAACGCGGCCGTAGAGTCAGGAAACACTACCTCCAGCTTGGGGTCGTGCCGAAAGGTAAGCTCATAGCTCACGATTTCTCCCACGCGCACCGTTTGGCGCAAAAATCGCCCCTGTGGCTGCTCGGGGGGCAATTCCTGACCCTGCACAAAAAACGGAAGAAACAGCAGCCCTGCGCTAAGTGCCATCGACTGTAGATAGCTCCACAATAGCCTGGCTGGGGGGCTTTTTTTAGCTGAAACCTTACGCACGGCCGCCCCGCTGATTGCGCCGCCGAAACAAGCTGGCCAACTGCGTCACATAGTCGGCGTCGGTGGCAATGGATAAAAACTCCGTGCGGTGGCGCCGGCAGATCTGCCCGATCTGCTCGCGGTTCTGCTCATACGTGGCCCGATACCGCGCCCGAAACGACTCAGACGAAGTATTTACCCACATGGTACGGCCGGTTTCCTGATCATGCAGCGGCACAATGCCGAGCGGCGGAAATTCCCGTTCGCGCTTATCGAGCAACTGTAGTACCACCAAGTCGTGCTTGCGGGCCAGCATGGTCAGCTCCCGCTCGTAGTTGGTGTCGATAAAATCCGAAATCAGGAGCACAATACTACGGCGCTTCAGCATTCCCAAGGCCTGTTTGATGCCGGGCCCTACTGCCGTACGCGGGGAGCGGGGCGTCAATTCAAACAGGCGCTTAATGAGGCTATAGGCATGCCGGATGCCCTTTCCGGGGGCCAAATACAGCTCCTTCTGGTCGGAAAAAGCAAGGATACCGAGCTGTGCATCCTGGCGGGCCGCCGCCAACGCCAGCAGGCCGCAGATTTCGCGGCCCACATCGAGCTTACGCCGGCCGGCCGCGCCAACTTGCTGGGAGGCGCTCACATCGAGCAGCAGCAGAACTGATTGCTCGCGCTCCTCCTTGTAGGTTTTGACGAACGTGCCGTGCCCTTTGCTCGATACGGCCCAATCGATGGCCCGCACCTCATCGCCGTACTGGTAGAGGCGCACGTCGTCGAATTCAAGCCCCGTTCCTTTAAAGACGGAGTGAAAATTGCCCTGCAGCTGCGCATCCACTGTCTTGATGATGCGTATCTCCATCTGCCGAAGCTTACGTATGAGTTGCTGGAGCGGAGTGAGGTCGGCGGTATTCATTTCAGCTAAACTACGGGTTCCTCCTAACTTTGCCGTTGTGAAAAAGCTCCCTGCATCCCTTTTATCTACCCTGACTCTGCTGCTAGTGCTGGCATTTACGCAGTGTCAGCGCCCCGAAGAGCCCTTGGCGCCACAGCCGTTGCTACCTAAAGCCAAAATGGTGGCTATGCTCATAGACGTGCATTTGAACGAGAGCCGCGTGGATGCCGCCGCTTTGCCCCCCGACTCGGCCCGCGCTGCCTTCAACCTGCTGCATCGTCAGTTGCTTACTCGCTACAACGTTACCGACACCATTTTTCAGCGCAGCTACCGCTACTACGCCATCCACGACAAAGACCTGGACGACATTTATGGCGCCGTAATTGACAGCCTCTCAGCCCGCGAAGCGAAGCTGGGGGCCAAAGATCAGGCGGAAGCCGCCAAGCGTCGGCAGTAAGAAGTTTTTTATTTAATCGCCATTCGGCCGTCATGCAGAGCGGAGCGAAGCATCTCGCGTGCTGATGAAGGATTACTAATCTTAGTAAACACGCAAGATGCTTCGCTCCGCTCTGCATGACGGCCGAATGGCCTCGTTGACTTAATGCTTATTTAAGAATCATATCAGCCGGCTGCCATTGGGCACTGCGCCTGCCACCGACGCCAATACGATATCACCGTTTTCGTCGGCAGCGCCGGTGACCAGCACTTCCGAACGGAAGGGACCAATTTTCTTAACCGGAAAATTAACCACACACAGCACCTGCTGGCCAACAAGATCCTCGGGTTGGTAATGGCGGGTAATCTGAGCGCTGGAGCGTTTGGTGCCAATCTCGGGGCCGAAGTCGATCAACAGCTGATAAGCGGGTTTGCGTGCTTCGGGAAAAGTTCGGGCTTCTAACACCGTACCGACACGCAAATCAACGCGCTCAAACTCTGACCAGGTAAGCGGAGCTAAGGATGTTTCCATGCCCGAAAAGTAGCAAAAACAACTATTTCGCGGACGTAGGCTTAGACGCGTACTGCTCCAGCAAAGCCATTCGCTGCTTCACCTGAATCTCCCAGGTTTTCTGACGGTCCAGGTTCAGGCCGTGGTTGGTTTCCTGGTCGTAGCGTGCTTCCTCTTTTTGCCACTCCGTAAAAATGGCGTTGGTTGCGTTCTTAAAAGCGGGTTGCAGGCGTTTGCAGTCCAGCTTAAGCAGCGCTATTTTCTGGCGCATGCGCCGGGCGTGCAGCTCCGTTATGTTGAAGTGGATCTGCTCGTGACGCAGCAAGTTGGGCGTGGCCGTGGCTGAGTTGCGCACCCATGATTCGGTAGGTACGAATACGGCCTGCACCGAAGACGTGAATTTGAAATCGACGCAGCCCGCCTTTACATCAATGGTGGCTGAGGTAAGAGCCGCCAGCCGGTCGGCCGGGGTAGGCTTGCTCTTAAAGTCGGCCCAGGTAAGCGGCCGGTTCGCCGACCAAACGATGGTGCCAGGCGCATCGGCCGGTGCCGGGGTGCTTTGGGGTGGGCTAACAACCGTCAGGAAAGGCAGCAGAAGGGAAATAAAGGAAAGCGATAAGCCATGCAACATAAGAGAGGAGTCTGGGGGGCTTTTTAGGAAAGAAAAGCGATTCTGGGGTATGAACGCAGCTACCTGCCGGTTGCGTGCAAACGTTCTTTCTAAAAAATAATGCCAGCCTGGCTTTAATGCACCGCCATAGCGGCCGGCACCGGCACCGCGCTATGCTGACGGAAGCGCCAGAGCAACAGCCCGGCTACCAGCGTAAGGCCTGTAAGCAAGCCTATCCAAATGCCGATTGCGCCCATATTCAGCTTAAAGCCAAGGAAGTAGCCCAGCGGCAACGCCACGGCCCAATAAGCCAGCAAAGCCACCAGCGAAGGAATTTTAACATCCTCCAGGCCGCGTAGTGCGCCCAGCCCTACTACCTGCAAGCCATCCGAAATTTGAAACAGCGCCGCAATTAAGAGCAGCGTAGCCGCCTGCGCTACCACGGCCGCATCGTTGTTGTAGAAGTACGGAATAAAGTCGCGGGCCAAGATCAAGATCAGAGCCATCAGGCTCATAAACAGGAACGTGAGGCCGTAGGCGGTAAAGCCAGCCTGCCGCGCACCTTCCGCGTCGCCGAGGCCGCGCATATTGCCCACCCGAATGGTAGCCGCCGCCGCAATACCGCTGGCCGCCATGTAGGTAGCCGAAGCCACATTGATGGCAATTTGGTGGGCCGCAAGGCTGGTAGTGCCCAACCAGCCAATCATGATGGCCGAAAAGCTGAACGCGCCCATTTCAAACATCATCTGCACGCCAATAGGCGAGCCCAAACCCAGCAGGCGGCGCAGCGTGGGGCCGTGGAGGCCCAGCCCGCTTGCCGCTGCCTCGCGGTGGGGCCGCAGGCGGGCCGCCCGCAACACATACGTAGCCATCAGGATGGCCATCAGAACACGGGAAATGAGCGTGGCCCAGGCCGCTCCAATCATGCCCATCTGCGGGGCGCCAAGGTTACCGAACACGAACATGTAGCACAGCAGGGCATTCAGCAAATTGGCCCCCACTGACAAATACATGGCCTGCCGCGTAAGGCCAAGCCCCTCGGCAAACTGTTTGAAGCCCTGAAAAATCATCAGGGGCAGAAACGACAGGAAGATGAGGCGTACCCACGGCATTGCCAACGCCACTACTTCCGCAGGCTGATTGAGGTAGCGGAGCTGGGGGGCAATTATTAACCCTAAACCAGCCAATCCTACGCCAGCCAGGGTGCTGAGCAACACACCATTTACCAGCAGCCGCCCCAGCAGGGGCATATCACGCTTGCCATCGGCGGCCGCCACCAGGGGCGTGATACCCATCGATAAACCCAGCCCCAGCACCATCACCACGGTGCTCACGCTCACGCTCAACGACACGGCCGCCAAGGCTACTTTGCCGGTCTGGCCGACTACCACGCTATCGACTACGTTTACCAGCACGTGGCCTAATTGGCTCAGTATTACTGGGTAAGCCAGTAGCAGCATGGGTTTGATATGCGGACGAACAGCGGTGAGCGGCATGATGAAGCAGAAAAAGAGCCGCAAAGGTACGCCTCTAATTCGGGCTATGAATCAGTCAGATACTAGTAAACAGGTATCTTACTGCTGGCTTACCTGCTATTTCTGCTCCAGGAGCACCACTTGCAAACGCCGCAGTGCCTCCCGCAATTCTGGCTCCGGTAGGGCGTAGGAGATGCGCACAAAGCCCGGAGCGTCGCAGGTGGCGCCATCCACTACATCCACCCCGCCGGTCCGGAGCTTGGCCACCAATGCAGCCGAAGCTTCTGCCGGTAATTGAGTGGGGGGCAAAAAATGCCGTAAATCAGCAAAAACGTAATACGTGCCTTCCGGCTCCACGAAGCGGACGCCAGACAGCGCCGACAAGGCCTCCAGCAGCAAAGCACGGGTGGGAGCTAATTGCACCAGCAGCTCCTTCGCAATGGCCGCGCTATGCTCCGTAGCCGCCAGTGCCGCGTGCTGGTTTGGCACCGGTACGGCCGCGCCGGTGGCAAATTGCCCCCCAGCAGCGGCCTGAACTACGGCTGGCGGCGCTACCAGATAACCCACGCCCCAACCAATCAGCGCCAACGATTTGGAGAAACCATTCACGACCAGGTGCTGCCCGTGTGGGTCGGGAAACGCCAGCAGGCAAGGCACCGGAGCCGAACTGAAATTGATGAGGTTGTAGATCTCATCGGAAAGAACAAACAAACCTGGGTGGCGGCGCGTGACGGTTAACAGCGCCTCTATCTCATCATGCTGGTAGATTCGGCCCGTTGGGTTGTTCGGATTCGAGAAGAGAAACACCCGAGTGCGGGGCGTAATGGCGGCCTCCAATGCCTCGGGTGGCAAGGCGTAGCCATCGGACGGGGCAAGCGGGAGTGGGCGAATGATACCGCCCGCTTGCGTGATTAACTCACCAAATCCAAACCAATTGGGGGTGGGTACTAACACCTCGTCGCCGGGGCGCAGAATGGTTTTCAACAATGCAAACAGCGCCGCCTTCACTCCAGGCGTGATCATAATATGGACGGGCGTGACCTGGGGGGCATTTTGGCGATGAAAATTGACTCCTATTGCCTCTCGCAGCGCCAGCAAGCCTTCCACCGGCCCCTGCAGCAGGCGGTCAGCCTGGATAGCGGCTATGGCCCGCTCCGCGGCTACTGCTGGCGTAGCAAAATTGCCGTAGCCCGAAGCCAGATTGATAACTGCCGGGAAATTCGCCGCAGCGGGCGGTGCGGTCTGTAAGGAATCGGGGAGCAAAGCGGCCACGGGTTTTATGCTTGCGGAGCCAAGACTACATCAGCGAAATAGGCCTGCTCATCGGTGAAAAAATTCTGCACTTCCAGCCCCGCTTCCGTCGCTAGCTGACTGATGAGGGGCCGGGTAAATTTGTATGAATTTTCGGTATGAATAATCTCCCAGGCCGCGAAATCAATGGTTTGAGCCAGCGCTTCCAGATGCACCTGCTGGGCGCAGGTGCTGACCAAAAACGACCGCACGACCCCCGCAATCGGATCATAATCGGTGTAGTGATGCCAATAAGCCAAGTCAAAATTGCCCCCCAGCTCCCTATTTAGGCGGGTAAGCAGGTTGAGGTTGAAGGCCGCTGTTACGCCCTGCGCATCGTCGTAGGCGGCACGGATCAGGCGGGGGGCTTTTTGCAGATCGAAGCCGATGAGCAGGCGGTCGTCGGGGGAAAGAGGCTGGGTGAGGGCGCGCAGAAACTCGCGGCGGTCGGAAGGGGAAAAGTTGCCAATATTCGACCCCAGAAACAGCACCGCCTTGCGACCCGGCCGGGCGGCCATCAACGTCAGTGCCGCCGTGTATTCGGCGGCTACCGGCTCTACCCGCAGTGTGGGCAGCTCGGTACGCAGACTAGCTGCCAGCCCATCCAAAGCGCCCGACGAAATATCAACGGGTACGTAGCTAAAATTGGCCCCCAGTGTCAGTAACTCACGCAGTAATATCTTGGTTTTGAGCCCATCACCGGCGCCTAGTTCTATGAGGTAAAACGGCTCGTCAGAAGTCGGACGCAGGGCAGCGGCTATGGCGGCCCGATGGGTAGTCAGCAAGCCAAACTCCGTGCGGGTTGGGTAGTACTCTGGCAGCGCCATAATCTGCTGAAACAGCTCACTGCCCGCATCGTCGTAGAAGTACTTAGAGGAAAGCGTTTTAGGTGTTTTCTGCAAACCAGCCGCTACATGACGGGCAAGTTCGGTGGTGGCAGTGGCAAGGTGGGGCATAAAGAGCAGTTACAGACGACAGATATATCAGTAGTATTTTCGGCTTGACTCCGCAGCTATAATAAGCTTAGAGACTTTGACCAGGAATGGTAGTCAAAACTCAGCGTGCCAGGCGGATACCCGTGAACTGCCAGCGCTTATCCGCGTGAAAGAAATTGCGGTATGTGAGTCGGATATGGCTTGCGGAAGTGGCGCAGGAGCCGCCGCGTAGCACCAGCTGATTCAGCATAAACTTGCCATTATACTCGCCTAAAGCGCCGGCGGCGCGCTCGTAGCCGGGGTACGGGTGATAAGCCGAATACGTCCATTCCCACACGTCGCCTAACAGCTGATGGCACTGCTCGGGGTCAGCATCGGCGGGAAGTGGTTGAGGGTCGAGTAGGTTGCTTTCCAGGAAGTTGCCGGCCTCAATCTGCGGCTGAAACTGACGGGCGGCTATTTCCCATTCCTGCTCAGTGGCCAAACGATAGCCAGTCCAGTGAGCATAGGCATCGGCCTCGTAAAAGCTGATATGCGTGACGGGGGCGGCCCAATCGATGGGTTGCAGGCCGTGGTGCGTAAAGCGGTGCCACACGCCCTCTTTCTGCACCCAGTACAGCGGTGCTTCCCAGCCAGCTTGCTGTGCTAAGTCCCAGCCTTCGCCCAGCCAGTAGCGAAAATCGTGGTAGCCACCGGCCTCCATAAACTGGCGGTACTCGCCGTTGGTCACCAAGCGGTTTTGCAGCGAGAAATCAGCCACATAGGTGTCGTGGGGGGCTTTTTCATTATCAAAGCAAAAGCCTTCGTCCTCAAACCCAATCCGGTAAACGCCTCCCGCAACCGGCAGCCAGGTAGCCGGGGTGGGCTCGGGCGTGGGCGCTGCTTTTGGCGCCGACTTATACGCCGGAGCCAACGGGCTGGTGCTCAGAATGTACTTGATGTCCGTAACGAGCAGTTCCTGGTGCTGCTGCTCATGCTGAAGGCCCAGCTCAAAGATTTCGGCGAAGCTGGGGGGCAAATCGTTGGCAGCGAGCGTGGTAAGCAAGCGCGCCATGTGCTCATCTACGTGGGCGCGGTAGGCGTACACATCGGCGAGGGCAGGGCGGGAGATCGTGCCCCGGTCGGCGCGGTTTACGCGGCTGCCCAGCGAGTTGTAGTAGGAGTTGAACAGGTAAGCGTAATCAGGATGAAAGACTTGATAGTCAGTGAGATATTCGCGTAGCAGGAAGGTTTCAAAAAACCAGGTGGTATGCGCCAGGTGCCACTTCGGCGGGCTCACATCGAGCATGGGCTGCACCACGGTATCTTCCGGCAGCAAGGGCCGGCATAGTTCCTCGGTTTGCTGCCGCACGGCGTGGTAGCGGACAGGCAGTTGCGCCAGCGCGGGCTCGGCGACGATCTGGGGGACAAATACGGAGGAAGACATAGACAAGGGAGTGGGGTTAACTACTTATTAACCTTAACTGAAAAAACGACGACGGGTTTTGCCTCTGGTGGCTTAGAGCCCAATTCATCGGCTCTAATACTTCGGAAAATACCGGATTAAAACGCTCGAAAAAGACTATGTAAATGATGCTTCGCGGCTAGTACGTAGCACGACAGTAGTAGCGGGTACTTATCGCGTTTATAGCAAGCTCGACTACGGAGCGCACGTCGGTACAAAGCGGTATTTTGAGCTGTAAAGGCGTTTTTTGCTTCCGAAATCGCTATCCTTACTGTCGGTATCCCGTTCAACTTATAAGCGGTTCCGCCTCCCTTTTGCACTCCTTTGCACGCGATTTAAATAACACACTTAACTCTCCCTAACTCTCAACGCTATGATAACGAACCAGCAAAACAAGCGCGACTCTGCCGCAGCCCAATCTTCTGGCCGCACTGGTGCGGCTAAGCAGACAACTTCTTCAGGCAAAAGCCTGCGCGGCTTCGCTGCCATGGACCCTGCCGAACAGCGCCGCATCGCCAGCGAAGGCGGTAAAGCCTCGCACGAAAGCGGCCGCGGCCACCGGTTTACATCAGAGGAAGCCCGCGCCGCCGGCCGTAAGGGGGGTCAGGCGAGCCGCGGACGGAGCAACCAGGGCGGTGCTACCCGATAGTTTCCATTGATGTAACGACGGCACTGCTCCCGTAGTGGTGCCGCCGACTTTAAAAACCAGCCTCCGCGCTTAGCGCGAAGGCTGGTTTTTTTGTTAGTTACTTGTCCGATGGTTGAATATGTTCCAACGTGTCTGTCATGCTGAGGATACGAAGCATGATGTTTTAAGAAACATCGTTTCCTGTTTTTTAATGCTCCATCTCACCTATTGCCAGCGCGCCTTGCGCTTCAACTTTCCGGCCCGTACCTCGCGCGGTGCGCTTACGGAGCATGTAGCCTATTACCTGCTATTGCGCGATTCGGCGCAGCCGGAGCATCTGGGTATAGGGGATGCAGCGCCGCTAGCTGGTCTCAGCCCCGATTTTGGGTTAGCTTTCGAGCCGCGCGTAGCCGCGTTATGCGCCGCTTTCAACCGCTGCCAGCTCCCCGATTTGCCCCCCAGCGCTACCAACGAGCTGGTCGATGAGCTGGTAGAGCCAACCTGGCCCGCGCTGCGGTTCGCCCTCGAAACGGCTCTGCTGGACTGGCAGCACGGCGGCCGGCGCCAGCTTTTCGACAATGCCTTCAGCAGGGGCGAGGCCGGAATTCCCATCAACGGGCTGGTCTGGATGGGCGAAGCGGCCTTCATGCAAACCCAGATTCAGAAAAAGCTGGCCGATGGCTATTCCTGTTTGAAGATGAAGATCGGGGGAATTGATTTTGCCACTGAATTACAGCTGCTGGCCGAAATCAGGGCCGTGGCTGGCCCCGAGCAGCTGACGCTGCGCGTGGACGCCAACGGTGCATTTGCCCCCCACGAAGCCCTGAGCAAGCTGGAGCAGCTGGCCCGCTTCGATTTGCATTCCATTGAGCAGCCCATTGCCGCCGGACAGCCGGCGCTTATGGCGGACCTGTGTCGGCAGTCGCCGGTTCCTATTGCGTTGGATGAAGAATTGATTGGCGTAACGCGGCCCGAGCAGCAACACGCGCTGCTTGCCCAGATTCAGCCCGCCTACATTATCATCAAGCCTACGCTGGTGGGCGGGCTGCATGCTACGCGGCAGTGGCTGCGCACGGCAGAGGCCCATAATGCCGACTGGTGGCTGACCTCGGCCCTGGAGTCGAATGTGGGGCTGAATGCCGTTAGCCAGCTAGCGGGCGAGTACGTTCGCCCCGATTTTCCCCAAGGGCTGGGCACGGGCCAGCTTTATCATAACAACGTGGCGGCACCGCTCCGAATAGCATCCGGCCACCTGCATTATGACCCGGCAGGGGAGTGGGAAATTCCGTGCTAACATAGGTTGTTGAGAACTGGTGGTAAGGCGGTTTTTTCAGTAACTTACCCAACCCACCACCCTCCCTACATGATTGCCTCTTGGCTCGTTACCCTGCTGCTTTTAGGTAGAACCCTACGGGGCTGGGGGGCTTTTTTGGGGTTGCTGCTAAGCTTAACAGCCACTGGCCAGCCGGCTAAGTCCACAGCAGCATTGTTCGCTTTCAAGAGCGACCGCACGCGCAGCCTCACGGTGCCCGTAGAAATGCAGCGCAACCTGATTATTATCAGCGCTTCCCTCAACGGGCAGGGGCCTTTCAACTTTCTGCTGGATACCGGCGTGAGTACGTCCATTCTCACCGACCCGACGCTGCGCACGAAGTTGGGGCTACGGCTGGGGCAGCGCTTTCGCGTAGCCGGGGCCGGCGAGGATCAGGCCCTGGAAGCCTTCCAGACCGATAGTGTGCACGTAACCTTAGCCGATGGAAAGGTGGTAGCGCCGGCACTCACGTTCCTGATTCTTTCCAGCGACGTGCTCAACCTGTCGGGCTACGTGGGTATGCCCATTCACGGCATTCTGGGCTACGATGTCTTCCGCAGCTTTGTGGTGCGCATTCACCCCGCCGAGTCCCGGGTAATCCTCATTAATCCTGCGTCGTTTCGGGCACCTAAGGGGCGTCGCTGGACTACGATGGGCATCGATCTGGAAGGCAGCAAAGCCTACTTGCGTACCGAGGCCGTGGTGCACGATTCGCTGAAATTGCCGCTCAAGCTCGTGCTCGACACCGGCGCGGGCCACGCGTTGTCGCTCGAAACTGCCTCCGACCCGCGCCTTACCCTGCCGCCCCGGCGGGTGCGGTCGCAGCTGGGCCGGGGGCTCAATGGCCTGATCAATGGGTATTTGGGACGAGTAACCTCTTTGCAGCTAGGTAAATACAAGGTCAAATCCTTGGTTACCTCTTTCCCCGATGCTGCCGATGTAAGCCACCGGGCAGAGGTATTTCGCAATGGCAACATCGGCTTGGAGCTGCTCAAGCGTTTTGATATTATCATTGATTACTCACGTAATCAGCTCTGGCTGCGCCCCAATAGTCTCTACCGCGACCCTTTCGAGCACGACATGAGCGGCCTGGATTTGCTGGCTACCGGCTCCGACTATCATAAATATATTATTCTCAAAGTAGAAGAAGGCTCGCCGGCCGCCGAAGCCGGTCTGCAGCCCACCGACGAGATTATCGCCATCAATCTGATACCCGTCGCGGGCCTTTCGCTCACTCAGATCAGCCGGATTCTGCACTCCGACGATGGCCGCCAGCTCCTGTTCATCGTGCGCCGCGCCAATGGTGAGTTGATTACAACCAGTGTGCGTCTGAGGCGTCAGATTTAGCCATCTGAGCAATCGGCGGCGGTTGACCTTGCTTACAAATTGCCCGTAAAACCACTACATTAGAAGCCCACCTACTTTGCTTTTCGCCTGATGCCAACGGCCCCTTCGCCCGCGCTGCCGCTACCGTCGCCTGCCATCCTGGCTAATCAGCATATCTACTCCGATTACTTCGACGAGGATTACGTGCGAGCGGTAGATAAGCACCTTTTGCAGCTACTCGACCGGGTGTGGTTTCGCTCCAAGCTGGTGGGTTTCGAAAACTATCCGCAGCGCAATAACCCGGAGCGCCCGCTGCTTTTTGCCAGCAACCATTCGGGCATGGCGTTTCCCTGGGATGCGATGGTGGCCCTGTCGCACTTGCTGCGCATCCTGCCTGGTATGTACCACTTACCGCGGCCCCTTTCAGCGCCTATGCTCTCCCAGTCGGTGCTAATGAACCCGTATCTGATACCGAACTTCTGGAAGAAATGCGGCTGTGTTGATGCTACCACGCTCAATTTTGAGACGATGATGTACTGCAACGACCACAACCTGATGCTCTACCCCGAGGGCGTGCCGGGCATTGGCAAAGGCTTCAACCGCAAGTATCAGCTGCAGCGCCTCGCTACCAGCATTATCCGGCTCGGCATCGAGCACCGCACCGATATTATGCCCTATTATACCGTGAATGGGGAATACCTGAACCCCTACGCCTACAGCTGGGACTGGCTGAATAAATGGACCAAGAAGATTGGTATTCCCTTTATTCCCGTGGGGCCCATTATTATCATGGTGCTGCTTCAGCCCTGGTTTTTTTATCTGGCTTACCCGGCCAAGCTCACCTTTGTGCTGGGCACGCGCATCAAGCCCTACGAGCTCACCGAAAAGCCCCCCAGCGAGCTGACCCGCGAAGATTACTTGGCGCTGTCGGAGCAGGTGCGCCAACAAATGCAGACCGAGCTGGATGCCGCCGTGCGTGCCCACGGGCAGCAGCCGTACCGCTGGGGCGAGCTTTGGCAAAGGATAAAGGCCAATTGGAGCTACTTCCCCTTCTTTCTGCCCTTCGCCTGGCCCGAGCTCTTCCGGGAGTTTGAGCGCCAGTATGCCGAGCGAGGTCCTGAGGGTGTAGATCTTCGCCTCACCAAGCCCGGCTCCTGGCTGCGCATGATCTGGCGCAACCCCTTCACCCTCACTTTCTTCATTCCCGTATTAGGATGGATACCCATTGCTATCCGGGGCTACAAAGGTCATCGGATTGGGAAATCAATTATTAATTAAGAATTAGCAATTAATAATTGGCGAGTCATGAGTACAAGTGAATTAAAAAGACAGCTTGATTTATTAGGAGTCAAATCCAAAAGTTATTCATTGTTTGGCGAGCTGACACCGGATACTGTAGTATTAGTTCGTAACTACTATAAATGGGAAGTATTTTATTTAGATGAACGAGGGGGAAGAAACGATGAGAAAAGTTTTGATTCTGAGAATGATGCGTGTGATTATATCTATAAGATGTTTGTTAAAACGAGAGAGATTGAAAAGAAATTTGGCGTAAACACATAAAGAAATTCTTCATTACTAGTTCTTAATTACTAATTAAGAAAAATGCCCTCCACCCAGCATTTACTGCTCAAACAAATCCTGACGGCGGCAACCGGGCCCCTTGCCCGGCGGCGGCCCGGCCTTGGAGCCATGCGCCTAGCCATGGAAATGAGCTCGTTGTTTCAGTTTATGCCGTGGGGTGTTCACCTCGAAAAGACAACGATTGAAGGCATGAGTGCCGAGTGGGCCCGCCCTGTTGGTGCCAATCCGCACCGGGTGATGCTGTACCTGCATGGTGGCGGCTACGTGCTGGGCTCCCTGAATACCCACCGGAGCCTGGTGGGCACGCTAGCCAAACGCTGCAATACCAATGCCTTAGCCATCAACTATCGCAAAGCGCCCGACTATCCTTTCCCCGGCGCCCTCGACGATGCCCTGCTGGCCTACCACTGGCTGCTGAAGCAAGGATTTGCCCCCCACAACATCATTTTGGCCGGCGACTCGGCCGGCGGCGGCTTGGCGCTGGCCTTGCTTATTGCCCTGCGCGAAGAAGGCCAGCCCTTGCCGGCTGCTGCCGTCGGCCTCTCTCCCTGGACCGACCTCGATATGCCCGATGCCCTGCTGCGCCGGGTGGCACGCGAGGAAACCCAGCTGCTGGAGGCGCTTGAAATGCGCGGCTGGGGCCCTCACTACGCCGGCGAAACGCCTCTTTCTCACCCGTTAGTGTCGCCGGCCCGCGCCGCGGTGCACGGGTTGCCGCCGCTGCTCATTCAAATATCAGATTCGGAAGTGCTGTGCGAAAGCGTATTGTGCTTCACCGATAAAGCCCGCACAGCGGGCGTAGAGGTTACTTTACAGTCATTTACAGGCTTAGTGCACTGGTGGCACCTGTTCTGGCGATTGTTGCCCGAAGCCCGCGAAGCCCTGGACGGTGTAGCCATATTCGTAGATAGCATCTGGGCAACTCAGCCGGTTGTGTTGCACTTGCCCACTCTCAGGCCCACTAGCCCGATAGTCATTGCAAGTGCGGCGCGCCCCCGCAAAAGGGCCGCATAAAATGGAGACGAAAAAAAGCCCCCCGGGCACTTTAAATAGGTGAAAAAGCCCCCCAAACCTGATAGTATAGCATGGCTGTGATAAGGAGCTTGAAAAATTTCTGCCTCAGCACCAACTATATAGCTATGTTTTCGTAGGTTTGTCGAAAGTAGTCGGCTTGCATACTATTTTTCCCGGCGAGCGAAACCGCAACGCCGTTTTTCGTTTCATTTCACCTCCTTTTAACTAACCCAACAACATGGAAGATCTGTTTAAAAAATTCATCAATGCAGGCGTTGGCTTTGTATCGCTGACCAACGACCGTGTCCAAACCACCATCGATAAGTTGGTGAAGGAAAGCAAGTTGTCGGAGAAGGAGGGGCAGAAAATCATGGACGATCTGAAAAAGAACACCGACACCAAGCGTAAGGAGTTGGAAGCCCAGATCACGGGCATCGCCAACCGCCTCATGAAAGGTGTGGGTGTAGCCTCCAACGCCGACGTAGAGGAGCTAAAGCGCAGTGTGCGTGGCACTAAAGCGGCAACCAGCTCTGCTTCCGGCAGCAAAAGCAGCGCGAAGCCTGCCTCCAGCACTACGGCCAAAGCCGCTGGTGCTACCAAGAAGGCCGCCGACAAAGTGAGCGGCGCCGCTGGCACCGCCCAGAAATCGGCCGCTGCAAAAGCAGGTGCCGCCAAGCCAGCCGCTAAAAAAGATGCGCCAAAGGCTGCTGACAGTGGCAGCAGCGCCGCCCCCAGCGCTTCGTAATTCTGCTGTTAGCGCAACGCGTGAAAAGCCAGCGCCGCTTCTGCGGGCGCTGGCTTTTTCGTAGGCAAACACTACGTGTTGCAATAGCAGCAGTGCAGTTTTGATTTTTGCTTTGCTGGGGGGCATTTTGCTTACCTTTCCTGTCGAGGCTGGCCAAGCTACCTTTTCACGGGCTTCTTTTTTCGGGCATGTTCAAAAACACGATTTCTAATCTGGGCCGCATCCGGCAGGTAATGGAGGTGCTGGTGCGCTACGGGTTTGAGGATGTAGTAACCAGTACGGCGCTGCGCCGCTTAGTGCCGCAGGGACGCCGGGTATCGTGGCAGCACGCGGAGAAAACGGTGTTTGACACCAACCGCTGGCAACGCATTCGCTTGATTATTGAAGAACTAGGTCCCACGTTTATCAAACTGGCCCAAGCCCTGAGCAACCGCCCCGATTTGCTTCCCGAGGCCCTGATCGACGAGTTTGAAAAGCTGCAAAGTGACGTGCCGCCCTTCCCAGTGGTCACGGCTCGCCGCCTGATCGAGGAAGAATTGGGAAGGCCCATCTCGGAAGTCTTCAGCGAGTTTGATGATACGACGCTGGGTTCGGCCAGCATCGGGCAGGTACACAGGGCGCGCCTGCTCACGGGCGAGGAAGTGGTGGTGAAAGTGCAGCGGCCCGGCGTGCAGGAGAAAGTCCGCACCGACCTGAGCTTGCTGCGCGAGCTGGTGCGCCTCACGGCCGGCTTTCTGCGCAAGCAGGGCCTGAGCAATCCGCAAGATATTGTAGACGCCTTCGAGCGCAGCATGACCAAGGAACTGGACTACACCTCAGAGGCCCGGAGCATGGACCAGTTTCGCAAGCTCTACGAAGACTACGAGACGTTTTATGTGCCGAAGCCTTACCGCGAGTTCTCTACCAGCAAAATTCTGGTTATTGAGTTTGTGAGCGGCTGCAAAATATCCAACAAGCCGCAGCTGCTGGAATGGGGCCTCGACCCGGCTAAAGTGGCCGAAACGGGCATGGATATCTACCTGACTCAGATTTTTGAGTTTGGCGTTTTTCACGCCGACCCGCATCCCGGCAACGTACTGGTGCGGCCCGACGGCACCATCGTGCTCATCGACTTCGGCATGGTAGGCAAGCTCACCAAGCAGCAGAAATACGCGTTTGCCGGCGTGTTTATCGGGATGGCGCGGCAGGACGCACGCAGCATGGCGCTCAATTTCCGCCGCCTCGCGCTCCACGCCGAAATTCCGGATATGCGCCGCTTCGAAGCCGACCTCAACGAGCTGATTGAGGACTTTACGGTACTCGACGTGAAGGAGATGAGCATGTCGGACCTCGCCGACCGCCTGCAAGTTATCATCTACGATTACAAATTGCAGGTGCCGGGGGCCGTTTTCCTGATTCTGCGGGCGCTGGTAATTCTGGAAGGTATCGGCAAGGTGCTGCACCCGTCATTCAACACATTTGAGTTTGTGCGTCCCTACGGCGCCCGCATCATTGCCGAGCAATACTCGCCCGAAAACCTGATGAGCGAAGCCCAATATACGGGCGTGCAGCTCCTGTCTTTGCTGAGCACATTGCCCACGGATGTGCGGCAGATTATGCGCAAAATTTCCCGCGGTGATTTGCGGGTGAAAGTAGAATTGGGCGGTTATCAGTCGCTGCTGCGCAAAGCCGATCAGTTGGTGAGCCGCACAATTATTGCCCTGCTGGCCGTGGCTTTTCTGCTGTTCTCAGGTCTGAGCTTGATGGGCAGATATTCAGCCGAAATGGCCTATCACCGCGGCATTCCCATGCTGACGTGGTTCGGGCTGGGCGTAACGGGCTTTCTATTATTGGTGCTGGTGATAATGGGGCTGCGGAAGCCGCGAGACTAGATCATTAAGCATTTGCTTTGTAAAGCAAATGCTCAAACTACTTTGTCATAAACCTTTGCTTCTACACCAAGAAAATCGGCGAGAGCATAAGTCAGATCTAAAGCAGACTGGCGGCCATACGATTTATGGATGATTACTCCTTCTGTAGAATTAGGAATGGAAAACATAATGATGTAGCGTTGGTCCGCGTCAGTCCGCATACGGCCAGGTTTACCGTGCGTCACTAAGTCGGAATAATACTTCATGATTACGCGTTGAACATTCGGCAATATTTCCCACTCACCAATTCTAAATCCTAGTATTAGGGTAAAAAAACGATAACGCTGGGCGTCTGTTTCTACCTCAATTCCTTTACGTGTAGTACCGGTTAGTATCGCAATGATAATTGCGATAAAGCCCTGAAACATATAGCCGTGATAAATGACATACAATCCTCCTATTGCCAGTAGTAACGCTTGCCATACACTGGCTTGACCTAATATGAATACAGCATTAGAAGGTCTAGATGGCTTAATAATAACGGTAGAGTTTTCAGTCATAGGTTTCGTGGAAATAGATAATAAATGTAGAAAAGGCCAAGCTATTTAAAGCTTGGCCTTTTCTACTTCGTACAACTTTTAGAAAGCAATACCTAAAACCAGATGAATAGAATGCTGTCGTCTTAAATGCACAGCGTAGCCTGTATGTGCGACTCCATGATTCATTCTATTATAGCGCATCTCAAGGCTAAGAATAGGTGAAGAAGGCCGGTGAATCATAATTCCACCTCCGGCTGCTACACCAAAGGCGCGTTTACTTACTTCGATGGGGTCACTCTGCGGGCTAGTAGTAGGGGCAAATGTGTCTGCCGAGGAGTCACTGATTTTGATTGCCACATTTGGGCCTGCGTTCAAGTAAGGCCGCCACACACCTTGCCCAAACTCGTAACGTACTAATAAAGGGATTTGAATTTGAGAATAATTGATGCGAATCGTGTGGATATTCTCCGGATTCCCGAGGTTATAGTAATAAAGTTCATAGGGGCCATAGGAGCCCCGCAACTGTACATAATTAGCTTCCAGTTGTAGCGAGAAATGCGTTAGGGTAGAGAAATTGACACTAGCACCTACCTGATAACCAGTTGCGTCTTTCCGCTCACCAAAACCAGCGTAGGATATTCCATCCAAGTCAAACCTTGAACTGTTAATACCTGCCTTCACGCCGAAGGAAGCTTGCCAACCTAACGCATGCTTAACTACAGTGCTAGGTTGTGTTGGGTGACTACACTGGTTGTAAGCCATGATGAGCTGAATCATTCCCTGAGTAGTATAGGGATAACGGCTTTGAATTTCATCGGAGCCAAAGTTGAGCGATGGGCATCCAGGTAGCGTTTGGGCTAACGTAAGCTGATGCGTAGCCCGTTCAACCACCTTTACATGGGCGGAGTCGGCTACTTGCAAATAGTACAGCTTTTCTTGCTTCTCATTCTCAGCAGTGTACAAGCTAGCATAGCCTACTACGAGTGGAACCAGAAATTGAGAGGGGCCACCTAAACCAATTTTTTTACTAACTCTGACGGGCCCGGTATTGCTGCCGTAGCTGCTGATTTCTTCGGCGCCAAACTCAATTGGCTCTATGCCTGGGCGGTAGAGACGCACTTTGTTGTTTTGTTTTCCAACAAGCTGTACACGTCCACGTAACGTGTCGCCTTTAGCCGTTACTACATAATAAGGTCCATTGCTTTGAGCATTTACACCCTTGAAAATCAAGCAAGAAATAGCAAATAGTAAAAGTTTTTTCATTAACAGGAAAGGGTGCTTGTATTGGACGAAGCGTATGTTTTAAAAGAATGCACGCAATAAATAAATGTATTTAAATAGCAAGTAGCCCGGCAAAAACGCTTACCGGGCTACTTGCTATCTACACTATTTCAGTGATTTACTTCAACTGCATATCCTCAATTATGCTGGCTATTTTGCCCCCCAGCGCTTCGTAGCCCTGCTCGAATTTATCTACTGAATCGAGCGGCTGTTTTACGCTGAAATAGAACTTGATTTTTGGCTCGGTGCCGGAGGGGCGGGCGGATATTTTGCTGCCATCTTCGGTTATAAACTGAAGCACGTTGGATGCCTCTAAACCAGTGCGTGTTTCCTGCCCGTTGCGCAGGTTGCGGACGATGCCCGTATGATAGTCGCGGATTTCTACTACCGGCGAGCCGGCAATAGTGTGAGGCGGCTGAGCGCGCAGGTCGCGCATCATTTCCTGAATCTCTTCGGCGCCGCGCTGGCCTTTTTTAGTGAGAGAAATGAGGTCTTCGCGGTAGAGGCCGTAGGTGGCGTACATCTGCACCATTTCCTCATACAGGGTACGGCCGTTGTCTTTGGCTACGGCGGCCATTTCGGCCAGCATCGCGCAGGCCGACACGGCGTCTTTATCGCGCACAAAGTCGCCAATCATGTAGCCGTAGCTTTCCTCGCCGCCGCCGATATAGGTTTCCTTGCCTTCCAGGTTACGGATGAGGCCGGCGATATACTTGAAGCCGGTCAGCGTCTGGTACGACTTCACGCCGTGGGCCTCGGCAATATCACCCAGCACTTCGCTGGTTACGATGGTATACACAATGAAATCCTGCTCCGTCATTTTGCCCGCTTTCTGGCGCGCCGACAGCAGATAATACGTTAGCAGAGCGGCGGTTTGGTTGCCGTTTACCAGAACCCATTCGCCTTTCGTGTTTTTTACGCCGATGCCTACACGGTCCGCGTCGGGGTCAGTGGCAATAACAAGGTCGGCATCAAGCTCGCGGGCCTGGTCGAGGGCCATTTGCATGGCTACTTTTTCCTCGGGGTTGGGCGACTGCACGGTTGGGAAGTTGCCGTCGGGGGTGGCTTGCGCCTCTACAATGCTGACATTGGTAAAGCCGAAGCGCTCCAGCGCTTTTGGCACCAACGTAATGCCGGTGCCGTGGATAGGCGTGTACACGATTTTCAGGTCGTGCTGACGCTTAATGGCTTCGGGGTTGATGCTGAGCTTTTGGACTTCGCTCAGATATGCATCGTCAATTTGCCCCCCAATCAGGTGGATACGCGACTCAACGGCCTTGAACTTAACCGCATCCACGCTCTGAATCTGATTTACTTCGTGGATAATATTCGTGTCGTGGGGGGCTACTACCTGGGCGCCGTCGTTCCAGTATACTTTGTAGCCGTTGTACTCCTTGGGGTTGTGCGAAGCTGTGATAACCACGCCGCTCTGGCAACCCAAATGACGGATGGTAAACGACAGCTCCGGCGTGGGGCGCAAGGCTTCAAACAGATAAACCGTGATGCCATTGGCGGAAAAAATACCGGCAGCAATACGCGCAAACTCGGAGCTGTTGTTGCGCGAGTCGTGGGCCACGGCCACCTTTATTTCCTGACTCGGAAATGAGTCCAGCAGGTAATTGCACAGGCCTTGGGTAGCCATGCCCAGGGTGTAGCGGTTCATACGGTTGGAGCCCGTACCCATCACGCCGCGCAGGCCGCCGGTCCCGAACTCCAGATCGCGGTAGAAGGCGTCATTCAGGGCTTCTTCCTGATTGCTGTCTAGCAGCTGTTGGATGTCGGCTTGGGTTTGGGCGTCGTAGTTGCCTTTGAGCCAGGTGTTTATTTTCTGCTGAACGTCGGAGGTTATGGCCATTGGGAGAAAAGAGATTAGATGCGGTTTGGCTGAAGAACGAGTGTAAAGAAAAGAGGTTTACTGAAAGCAGCCTAGCAAAAGAACGTCATGCAGAGGCGAAGCCGAAGCATCTCGCGTGTGGAAGTGAGGTTAGTATTCTCACCAAACACGCGAGATGCTTCGGCTTCGCCTCTGCATGACAGTCTTTCTTGAGCGCCTTGCTACAGATTTTACAAGTTGCCGCGCAGTGCCTGCTCGCGCTCAATGGATTCGAACAGGGCCTTGAAATTGCCTTTGCCGAAGCTCTTGGCGCCTTTGCGCTGAATGATTTCATAGAATACCGTGGGGCGGTCTTCCACGGGCTTGGTGAAGATTTGGAGCAGATAGCCTTCCTCGTCGCGGTCCACCAGAATGTTCAGATCCTTCAGCGTCTGCAAATCCTCATCGATGCTGCCGATGCGCTCCAGCAGGTCGTCGTAGTATACGGCCGGCACGGTCAGGAACTCTACGCCGCGGCGGCGCAGCTCCGTGACGGTGTGGCGAATATCTTTGGTGGCAATGGCAATGTGCTGCACGCCGGGCGAATGATAGAAGTCGAGGTACTCTTCAATCTGCGACTTTTTCTTGCCCTCGGCCGGCTCGTTGATGGGAAATTTTACGTAGCCATTGCCGTTGCTCACCACCTTGCTCATCAGGGCCGAATACTCGGTGGAAATGTCCTCGTCGTCGAAGGTGAGCAGGAGCTTGAAGCCCATCACGTCCTCGTAAAACTTCACCCACTGGTTCATCTCGCCCCAGCCCACATTGCCTACGCAGTGGTCCACGTGCAGGAGGCCCACAGGAGTTTGTTGGGGCACCAAGCTGGTTTTGGCCACGAAGCCCGGCATAAATGCCCCCCGGTAGTTGCGGCGCTCCACAAACGTGTGAATGGTTTCGCCATAAGTATAAATGCCGGACAGCGTTACTTCCCCATCTGCGTCGCTGATGGTATAGGGCTCGAAAGCGGCCCTGGCGCCGCGCTTAGTGGTTTCTTCGAAGGATTTGCGGGCATCATCCACCCACAGCGCCATCACTTTTACGCCGTCGCCGTGCTTGCGCACATGCTCCGAAATGTCGGAGTCGGGAAGGAGGGAAGTGGTGAGTACCAACCGGATTTTGCCTTGCTGCAACACGTAGCTGGCCCGGTCGCGCAGGCCGGTTTCGGGGCCGGCATAGGCTACCAGCTCATAGCCGAAGGCAGCCTGGTAATAGTAGGCCGACTGTTTGGCGTTGCCGACATAAAACTCGACGTAATCGGTACCGTTCAGGGGAAGGAAGTCGTGGGCGGGGTGGGCCTGCACGGCCGGCGAGGTCATCGTCTGCATAGCGGATGGGGTGGAAATCGGGTGAGAAAAATGTTAGTTTGGTAAAAATAAGAGTTTAGCCTAAATCGTTCGGGCAAGCACGCCAGTCCGGTAGGCTGGGGGGCAAAATTCTGCGGTGTCGGACCCGAAACAGAATTGCCGAATCCTACGCACCTTTGTACTACACTTATGCCTGAGTAGCTATGAATAAAGAGGAATTAAATAAAGCCCTGGTCGCCCTGATCGAGAAGAAGCAGGAACTGCACAAGCTGCCTTACAACCACGACAGCTACGACGACATCGAGGAGGAACTGCACGATCTGGAAGACGACTTCAACGAGGAGTACGGCGCTTATCTGGAAGAAGTACTGGAAAAAGTTCACCAGCAGCTTTGCCCCGATACCGACGTGCTGCTGCCCACCGCCTACCTACCCAACGATGTAGGCGGCGACACTGGCTACGAGCCTTCGCATAAGGAAGGCGTCTGGGTCGATTCGGATGAATTTCCGGGCAAAGAAGCTCGCCTGGTGCTCGTGCCCAATCCCACGCGCCTGATTTTGTCGGTAGGCAAAAAGGTGCGCAAGGAAGTGTGGCAGGCGTAAGCTTATGGTGCTGACGTATGTCAGGACAACTTGCAGTAGGGACTGAAAAGCCTGTCATGCAGAGCGGTAGCGAAGCATGACAGGCTTTTCAGTCTTTGTTTTTCTGAATAGAATAGCAGCATGATTTACCGAATCGCGGAGCTTGCCGACTGGCAAGCAGCCCAGCAAACCGGCTTCTTCGCCAGCGCCGACTTATCGGCGGAAGGCTTTATTCACGCCTCCGAGCTGTACCAGGTAGAAGCCACCGCCAACGGCTACTACGCCGGCCGCTCCGATATTCTGCTCCTGGAACTAGATGAATCGGAACTGTGGGTGGCAGCCGTGCCCGTGAAGCGCGAGTACGCCGAAGCTCGCAACGATTATTTTCCTCACATTTTCGCGCCGGTTCCGTTGGCGGCCATTGTGCGGGCGTTGCCTTTCCAAACTGGTTCCGATGGCCAGCACACGTTGCCGCCGGAGCTGGAAGATGAAGTTTGATCCAAGAAAAAAGCCCCCCAGATATCTAGGGGGCTTTTTTATGTAACATGCTGGCGCTGCTAGATCAAGTCGGCCAGCTCCAGCCACCGCTCGCCTTTGCTGTCAAGGGCCGCGTCGGTGCGCTTGAGCTCGGCGGCCCAATCGGCCATATCTTTATGGGAGCCGGTGCCAGCGTTGAGCTTTTCGATGAGCTGCTGCTTAGTTTCTTCGAGCTTCTCGATTTCCTTTTCTAGGGTTTCGTACTCCTTTTTCTCAGCAAACGTGGCTTTCCGCTTCGGAGCTTCAGCGGGGGCAGCCGCAACCGCTTTTACTGGTGCGGCTGAGGGCGCCACGCCAGCGGCAGCTTTGGCCGTTTTGGCTTGCTCTTTCGCGTATTCTTCGGCGTTATTTTCCTTCTGCCACTCGCGGTAATCAGTGTAGTTGCCGGGGAAGTGGCGAATTTGCCCCCCAGGCTCCAGCACAAACACGTGCTCCACCAGCGCATCCATAAAGTAGCGGTCGTGGGACACGATGAGCAGACAGCCGCCGAAATTCAGCAGGAAATCTTCCAGAATATTGAGCGTGATGATGTCCAGATCGTTTGTTGGCTCGTCCAGAATTAGGAAGTTCGGGTTCTTGATCAGCACGCGCAGCAGCTGCAATCGGCGCTTTTCGCCCCCCGAGAGCTTGCTGACCAGCGTGTATTGCTGGGCCGGCGGAAACTGGAAGTGCTGCAAAAACTGCGAGGCCGTCACCACTTCGCCGTTGGCCATTTCCACCACTTCGGCCACTTCCTTCACAATATCAATGACGCGTTGGGTAGGGTCAAACTCCAGCTCCGTTTGGGTGTAATAGCCAAAAACGGTGGTCTGGCCCTTGTCGATGGTGCCGCTATCGGGCTCCTGACGGCCGGTGAGCATATTCAGCAGCGTCGACTTGCCGGCACCGTTCGGCCCGATCAGGCCAATCCGGTCCTTTTTCTTGAACACGTAGCTGAAGTCATCGAGTACCACTTTGTCGCCAAATTGCTTGTGCAGGTGCTCCACCTCAATGATTTTGCCCCCCTGCCGCGTGGTTTTCACCGACAGCTCCAACTGCGGCCCGCTGATCTTGGTTTTGGCCTTTTCCTGGGTTTCGTAGAAGGCATCGATGCGCGCCTTTTGCTTGGTGCCGCGGGCTTGCGGCTGCCGCCGCATCCAGTCTAGCTCCTTGCGCAGCAGGTTGCGGGCCTTTTCTACTTCGGCTACTTCAATCTGCTCGCGCTCGGCCTTTTTCTCTACGAAGTAGGAATAATTGCCCTGATACCGGTGCACGCGGCCCTGGTCGAGCTCCACAATTTCGTTGGCCACTTTATCTAGAAAGTAGCGGTCGTGGGTCACCATCAATAAGGTCAAATTAGGCGACGCCAGCCGGTTTTCGAGCCACTCAATGGTATCGAGGTCCAGATGGTTGGTAGGCTCGTCGAGAATAAGCACTTCCGGCTCCTCAATCAGCACCCGCGCCAGCGCTACGCGCTTGCGCTGACCCCCTGAAAGCTTACTAACGGGCCGCTCCAGCAAGTCACCCAGAATGCCCAGCCGCCCCAGGATCTGCTTTACCTGCGACTCGTAGTCCCAGGCATTGAGCGCGTCCATGCGCTCCATCACGCGCTGCAAGTCGTCGGATTTGTGGTTGGCGTCATTCACCACGTGCTCGTAGTCGCGGATGGCGGCCAGCGTGTCGTTTTGGCTGGCAAAAATGGTTTCTTCTACGGTCAGGGCCTCATCAAAAATGGGCTGCTGACCCAAAAAAGCCACCCGGATATCCTTGCGCACGCTCACCGAGCCTGTGTCGCCGGGCTCCAAACCAGCCAGAATGCGAAGCAAAGTCGTTTTGCCCGACCCGTTGATGCCCACCAAAGCCACCCGCTGGCCCTGGCTCAGGCCAAAAGAAAGGTCGCGGAACAGCCAGCGGTCGGCGTAATTTTTTGAGATATTCTCAGCTGATAACAGATTCATGCCACAAAGGTAGGCAAGGCATTCCAGCAAGGAAGCAGAAGAGTCGATTCCCGGAAGAGTAATCTGGCCAGCAGGGCATAAACGATACGCTTTATACTGCCGAATAAGCCGCTAGGGGGCTTTTTTCTCGGCTAACGCTTTCACATCGAGGCGCATCTGCTCAATTATCTGTCGTAGCAGACTATTCACGGCCTCAATGCGGGGTTTCAAGGCCTGCAGATTGAAGTCGCCTTCCCATGAATCCAGCTGCTCTACCAGGTGACGTGCCTGCTGCACATGTAGGTGATCGAGGCTGGGCTTAAGCTTATGAGTAGCGGCTTTCAGCAGCTTCACATCGTGGGTTTGCAACGCCTGCGCAAAGTCGCGCACTGCTTCCTCACAGCTCTCCATAAAGCTATCGAGCATAAGGACCACGAAATCGTCGTCGCCCTGGCCTACTTGGTGCAGCAGGTCAAGCTTATAAAGAGACGAGCTGGAACTGACGAACGGGGCAGGAGCTATGGGCAGCGCAGCCAGGTCAGCGTCAGCGGGCCCCAGCACCCAGTCGCCAATCAGTTTTAGCAGCTCATCTTCCCGAAACGGCTTCGCCAGGTAGTCATCCATGCCAGCCGCCAAGCATTTTTCCCGCTCGCCTTTGATGGCATTCGCCGTTAGCGCAATAATTGGGGTTCTTAAGTCCAGCTGCTCACGCAGTATAGCAGTAGCTTCCAGTCCATTCATGACGGGCATTTGCATATCCATCAAAATCAGGTCGAAGCGCCGGGTCTGCAATAACTCTACTGCCAGCGCGCCGTTCTCCACCTCAACTACCTGAATATGAGAGTTGTTAAGTAAGGCCTTTGCAATCTGCCGGTTAAACTTGTTGTCCTCCACTAGCAGCACCTGCTTCCCGCGCAGCTTTTCGCGTAGGCCTTGGTCGACGGATTCCTTGCGTGGCAAATCACTTTCGCTGCCTATCTGCAACACCAGAGAAAACGAGCTGACTGTGCCTTGGTATTTCTCGCTTTCAATCTGCAATTCGCCCCCCATCAGGTTCACCAGACTTTTACTGATGCTGAGCCCGAGGCCGGTGCCGCCAAATTTGCGGGTTACAGAGGGGTCTTCCTGGCTAAACTCTTTAAAGATATGACGCAGGTAGGTTGGGTCGATGCCAATACCCGTATCGGCTACTGCAAACCTGATTTCCACGGCGTCATCAAACTGTCGAATCAAATCACATGAAATCGTGACGCGGCCTTTCTCCGTAAATTTAATGGCGTTGCCGGCCAGGTTCAGCAGAATCTGGGTGATGCGGTAAGGGTCGCCGAGCAGCACCGGCGGCAGTTCCGATGACACTTTCGTTTCAAAGAACAAGCCTTTCTCTTCCGCCTTGTAGTGCAGGGTTTGCTCAATCTGAGCCATAAACTGGCTGGCGCTGAAGCCGATATTTTCGACTTGCAGCTGGCCTGCCTCAATTTTAGAAAGGTCCAGAATATCGTTGATGATGACCAGCAGGTTCTCGCCCGATATAGTAATGGCGCGCAGGTACTCATCCTGATCTGGAGCGAGCGGGGTTTTGGCAAGAAGCTGCGCCATGCCTAGAATGGCGTTCATGGGCGTCCGAATTTCGTGGCTCATATTAGCCAGAAATAGCTCTTTGGCTTTCGACGAGTCCTCGGCTTGCTCCTTGGCTTTCCGCAGCTTATGCTCCAGCGTTTTCTGATGGGTGATATCCAGCGTGATATGAATGGAGCCAATGGCCTGGCGGTCATCATTGTATACTGGCGCACGGCTTACCATAAGCCACTTCTGGCTGCCATCTTTGCTTAACACCATGCGCTCATAAGCATCCGGATCATCCTGCACCGCCGCCGATGCCTCCTGCGCCAGCAGCGAATGCAAGAGTTGCTGCTCCAGAATTTCGGCGCTGGAAAACCCGAGCATATCACTGAAAGCCTGGTTGATATACAGAACCTGCTCCGTTAAATCAGTCTCGATAAGGCCCAGATTCATCCGCTCGATGATGCGCCGGTACTTCTCTTCGCGCCGCTTCAGAATATCCTCCGCGTTTTTCTGCTCCGTAACGTCCTGAAACTTCCATAGATAGCCCAGCGAGGCGTTGTGGCTGAATATGGGGATAAAGTCGCGCTGGAATACTTTGCCATTGCGGCGCGGAAGCAACTCGCCAATTACGGCCTGCTGCTCCAGAACGCGGCCATCGGAGCCCTCCAGCCAGCCCAGCTCTGTGGGAAGCCCGCCCGCGGCCAGCAGCGCCGCCGTTTCTACGCCTACCAACTGCTCAGGCAACACCTGCGTGTTCAGCATCCGGCAGAAGGCCTCGTTTACCAGCACCACGCGGCGGTGTTCATCCTCTATCAAAATACCTTCCTGAAAGTTGGCAATGGTAGTCGACAAACGACGAGTAGAGGCTTCAATAGCCAGATTAGCTTGCTTGATAGCCGAAATATCCGTGTGTACGCCGGTCATAATGAGCGGCGCACCATTGGCGTCACGCTTGGTTATAAGGCCGCGGGTCAGCACCCATTTGTACTCACCATTCTTGCACAGCAGCCGGCGCTCAACGGAATAAATGGGCAGGTCGCCGCGCAGGTAAGCGTCGGAGGCCTGCATACTGGCCACATGGTCGTCGGGATGAACGTGGTTTTGCCAGGCATGAAAGCCCGTCGGAAAGTCCTCGTTCGGGTAACCCAGCATCGTGCGGTAGGCGTTGGAGAAGTACTCATCGCCCGTTTGGTAGTTAAACTCCCACGCGCCGTCGCCAAACCGCTCTATAGCTAAGTGCCAGCGCTGTTCGCTATCCTGCACCGCTTCTTCAGCCTCTTTCAGGGGGGTAATATCCTGTATAATTCCGCTGTACAGAACACCCTCGGAATCGGTGGTCGTGGGTTGATAATTAGCTTGAATCCAGCGTAATGGTTTGCCCGGTACCACCAGACGGCCCTCAAACGAGGCTGCTTCGGCGCTGGGAGGCTGCTTCCAGAACTTAACCCACGCTGCCAAGTCGTCGGGGTGAATGACTTCTTCTAGTTGGGCTAAATTGGCTGGTTCAAACCCAAATACTGTCCTCACATTGTCACTCAGGTAGGTGAGGTGCGAGGCGCCGTCGTAATTATTTCGCCACTGAAAAAGTACGCCCTGAACCTGCTCTAATAAGTGGCGCTGTAGCGTTTGGTAAGCTTGGGTTGCTACCTGTTCAGCTTTCCATTTGGTGATATCTTCTAGCAGTACAAAAAAGCGAGTAGGCTCGTGCGGAGTGGTCGGCGCGCTGGCCTGCAACTTGGCACGCAACCAACGAGTGCTACCATCGGAGGCAATTGCTTGGCCTTCGTAGTGCAAAGAAGTCTGAGCGTTCAGGCTGGTTGTGGGGGGCAAATGTGGCGCTACATCAGCGTGCTCGGGGGGCAAAATTTGCCATAGGATCTGCCCTGATAGCGTGCTGGCCGTGTTACCAAAAAGCGTAGAAAAACTCTCGTTCACCCATTCCAGACGGCCTTGGTCGTCGATGATAGCCACGGCCGCAAAAGCTTGTTGAATCAGTAGTAGCGCCTGTTTCAACTGATCCGTTAAGCCAATGGGCAGCGTGGTGTCCTCAAGCAGTTTGCTGGGAGTCACCCGCGCTGGTATCGAGGACGTGTGAACACCACTTCGCTTCATCGCATTAACAGCACGTCGGCCTTCTTTTTATAGATAAAATCTCAATTTACTTATTGGTAATTCACTGAAACTGCAGCTTCAAGAGCCCAGTTTATCTCAACAATATACAGGGAAAAGGAGAAATATTGAGTTAATACCGATGCCAAATAAGTATTAACACTTATCCTGCTGGACATTCAAAAAGAAAATTCGAGAACGTGCAAACTCGACAGTAAGCCGCATGGCACTGCGCTTGCCCACTTTCGATACACTGCTTATGGATAAGCCTAGATGACCCGCACGCGGTCTACATGCAACTCGTCGCGCAGAATTTCGAGGCCTTTGTAGGCAAGAGGGCGGCCAGTATTGGTTGTTAGCTCGCCACCGTCGCGGTATAGGTGAGCTACGTCGAGCACGAGCTGCGTGTATTTCAGCTCACCCAACTCAATAGCTACCGGTCGACCTCGGCTAAGATCGAAGGCAGCAAGGGCATGGTCAATTTCATTCAGAATCTTACTCATGGAAAGGGAGAACTTGAGCGAGAGAAGCGCCAAGATAGAAGATTACTAAAAATTACGTAATTCAGAAGACCTCAAATTGCCAGCGAGGTTGCCTAAAGCCCGTACCTTCGCCTCCATGGCATCTTCTTCTGCTTCCGCCGATTTGCGGACCCGGCCCATTGGAATGTTTGATAGTGGTATCGGTGGGCTTACCGTGGCACGGGCTGTCAGCCGCCTTTTGCCCCACGAGCAACTCATTTACTTCGGCGACACGGCCCACCTGCCCTACGGCGACAAAAGCACGGCTGCTATTCAGGCTTACTCGATCAAAATCTGCGACTTACTACTCAAGCAGCAATGTAAGGTAATTATGATTGCCTGCAACTCGGCTTCGGCAGCGGCCTACGAGCTGGTGCGGGAATATGTGGGCTCTAAAGCGCGGGTACTCAATGTAATTGACCCGATTGTAGCGCATGTGGGCAAAGCGTACGCTGGTCGCGCTGTGGGGCTTATTGGCACCAAGCAAACCGTCAATTCCAACGTGTACAAAAAAAAGCTGGACGACCTCGACGCCGGCGTGCAGCTACACTCCCTGGCCACGCCGCTGCTGGCCCCGATGATAGAGGAAGGCTTCTTTAATAATAGTGTCAGCGACAAGATTATTCAGAATTATCTCACCAATCCGGCCCTTGACGATATTGAGGCATTGGTGCTGGCCTGCACGCATTATCCCATGATCAAGGAGCAAATTGCCCACTTCTACGAGGGCAAAGTAGAAGTATTGGACGCCTCCGACGCCGTGGCCACCCACGCTCAAGCGTATCTGGAAGAGCACAACTTGGCTGCGCGGCCCGCCAAAAAGCCTCCCACGCATCATTTTTACGTTTCTGACTTCACCCAGTCTTTCGAGGAAAGCACCCGTATCTTCTTTGGGCAGGAGGTTCATCTGGAGCACTATCCGCTCTGGGAGTAGTCTATATACCAACGAATCCAGCGGGCTATTTTACAGCACTTTGGACCCGCTTGGCAGCTAATAATAAGCGAAAGTGGATTCGACCTTTTTCAGCACTATTCACGTTTAGGAAGTCGGATTAATTTGCCTTTCATGAGGCCCGCAAAGCCTCCGACATACGCATCAAGGAGTTAAAAACCATGAAAAAGACCTATCACCGTCTCGGCGACTGGCGCCGCAATACATTAATGGTAGCGGCAGCTGCTACTTTGGGCTTGTCGGTGCTGCCGGCTTGCTCGGGCAATAGCAGCTCCGAAACTAATCAGGAACAGTGGAGTGGGGGCGAAACCTATTCGCAGGGTGTTATCACGGAAATGACCGAGGTGCAGCCTGGCGAGTGGAAAGTAACCGCTGAGCGCCCCGCTGGCAAAGAGGAAGTGGCCGCCATTTTGAAGCACTTTGATGGCAAGGTAGACACGCTGCAGGGACAAGCTTTACAGAAGCAAATGCAGGATTACAGCCAGCAACATCCCGAAAACCGGGTGGCTGGCACCGGCATGATGGATATTCTGATGTGGAGTGGCATCGGCTACATGGCTGGCCGCTTCCTGACCCCCAATCGAGGGGCATATGCCAACCCGGGCCTGCTGCAGCAGAATGCCGGCTGGCGCCAGAATGTAGCGCGGGAGCAACAACAGGGCCGTGGCTTCTTCGGACGTGGCTTTACTGGCAGCCGCACTTCTGGCGCTGGCATTCGTCCGAGTACCTCAGTAAACCGGTCGGGGGTGCGTAGTACCGCACCGCGGGCCGGACGTAGCAGTGGCTTCTCGAATCGGGGAGGCGGCAGCTTCGGTGGTTAGATAAAAAACAGTGTTCCTCTTATAATTTGCCCCCCAGCACCTTATATAAGGAGTTGGGGGGCAAATACATAGTATACAGTTACCAACGTATGATAAAGCTGTTACCTCTGACAGGTGATATTGTGCCTGCTGTCCGTGGCTTAGGCTGGGATTGGGCCATCGAGGAAGCCTGTGCGGCTTACGTAGCGCGCGAAGCCATTGTGTTGACTGAGGCCGAGGCCGATACCTTTCTCCAAGCTGCCGATACGCTCTACGAGATGCTCGTGGCCTCTATTCCCGACCCCATTCCGGATGATCTTCTTCAACTACTGGCTATTCCTCCTAACCTTTGGGCGGCAGTGCGCCACTCCTGGAATGATGACCGCCACTGGCACATATATGGTCGGTTTGACCTCGCTGCCACGCCCGATGGGCCTAAGCTGCTTGAGTTTAACGCCGACACGGCAACCAGTCTTCCCGAAACAGCCGTGGTGCAATGGGCTAGCTTGGTGGCCTCAGGCACTTCCGACGAAAGCCGGCAATCTAATGGGCTGTTTGAGGGGCTGAGCGCACAATTTACCCAGTGGCTTGACCTCAATCCTGATTTGGAGCCCAGCTTATTAATCGTGTATTTGCCCGGCAGCCCAGAAGATGAAGCCAACTGTACCGTGTTGGCCGAAGCTGCCCGCGAGGCTGGTTTCGAGCAGGTAGAGCTATGTCCGGTAGATAACATGCAGGTATCGGTGGCAGGGGAGGAGCGAGGCGTATGGGCCCCGATTGAAGATGGGCAATGGCAACGCTTCGGTTTCCTGTTTAAGCTGGTACCGTGGGAAATTCTGGCCCAGGAAGAACCCGCACTTACCGCTGACTTAAGCGAGTTACTGTTAAGTCGCGACGTAATTATCGCTAATCCGGCGTATGCTCTTTTGTTTCAAAGTAAGGGTATTCTAGCGTGGCTTTGGCAAGTATACCCACATCACCCGCTGCTGCTGGAGGCAGCCTTGCAGGATTTGCCGGGCCATAACGTGCGCAAGCCGCTTTTCGGACGCGAAGGCCAAAACGTAGCTGAGATGCAAAATGGGCAGGTGGCTCACGAAGTTCCGGGCGAGTTTGCCCCCCAGCCCCAAGTGCGTCAGCGCTGGGCCGAACTCCCCACCGATGAGCAGCAGCGGCTGTATCAGGCAGGTGTGTTCTGGGCTGGTGAAGCTTGCGCTTTGGGCTTCCGTCGTGACAAAGGCTTTATAACCAACCTTTCAGAGTTTGTACCTCATATTCTAAGTTGAAGTTACCCCTTTATGATAGCATGAACTTAGTTTGCTATCCATTGCTGAACGAACGCAATTACGCTGACAGCAATGACGCTTCATTCAGTGTATAGATGCAAGCACTTCTACTTAGTCTGGTAGAGGTGGAAGACTTACAAAATGCCCAGCCTATATAGGTCGCCATGCAGATGGTGAAAACTATGTAGGCTGGGTTTTCTATTGTCGAAAAAAAATAAGCCGACGACAGAATTAAGGTATGCTAATTGTAGTAGGAGGTCTAAAAAGCGAGTTTGCATAATGCTGAGAATCAGCAGTATGGCTAATCCAAAAAAAAATTGTATTTCATCGCTATTTTAATAACGGAATTTATATATGCACCTGTCGCAATATATTCGTACCTCTTGTGATTCAATGCATCTAGTGATACAGTAATAGTTTGATTTTACACTTGCTTGTTAAGCACGATATATGTCAATTTTATATGCTGTGAAAACTTTTAGATGTATTAATTGTATAGAAAAGTTATAAATAGTATTTAAAATATTTAACAACAGGTTCTTGTAAAATTCGTATTAGAGTTAAATCTATCATCTTTTAAAATGATCTTGAACAAGTCACTTCTCATTCCCACTAAACTTTCTTTCCCAAGCGTATGAAAAACACTTACCTAAGTCTCGCATTCCGACAGATGCGACCTCGAGTTTGGACTCTTTTATGTTTGATGCTTTTGCCGTTTCTAGGCATGGCGCAGAGAATTGATTTCACACCTAACCGAGGAACCTTCTTCGAGCCTGATCCAACACCGGTTAATACATATTCGGATGAAGTAACTTACACAGTAACAGGTACTGGCCTAACTTCTCCTATTACCGTAACCGCTCCCGATGGTTTTCTTGTTAGTTTGACAAGCGGTGGCGCTTATAGTACTTCTATCGATCTTCCAGCAAATGGTGGACAACTTTATATTGTATTCTTTCCGACTTTAGGAGAAGCTTATAATGATAAAGTTTCGCTAAGCAGCACAAATGCAGCTACAAAAAGGATCAACGTAGCAGGCACAGGTATTGCTCCTTCTGTTACGCCCAGTACCAATAGCTTAGTTTTTGGTAGTGTTACAATCAACACTTCATCTACAAAGCAAGTAATTATAAATGGAGAAGATCTACAAGGAGATTTAACGCTCACAGTTCCTGCTAACTCAGGCTATCAAATTGTATATGATGGTATTACAGCCAATTCAGTTACGATCCCTAATAAAGCGAACAACCGGCTAACCAATGTTAGTTTTGACGTAGTGTTTTCGCCTACTGCGGTGAAGGACTACAATGAAGTGCCCCTCCAGATTACAAGCACTAACCTTACACCTGCTGTAATAATAAAACTTAATGGTTCAGGAGTTCCGCAGCCTCTGTTGGTAGTAGAGCCTACTAGCCTACCAGATTTCGGGGCAGTTGTACAAGGACAGACCTCGTTTATTCAGTCTTTCAGGGTAACGGGTTCGTTCTTGCAAGGCCAAGTGACTGTTGCTGCTCCCGCCAATGGTTCTTTCCGGATCCGTACGGGAACAGGCACTTTCTCTACTAATACCATCACCTTAAACATCGCCAATGATGGTTCGGTAGAGGCCACGGTTGATGTAGTATTTGCACCAACTGCTACTGGTGCAGTAAGTGGTGCAATTGCCATTGCCTCTTCAGGTGTTACATCTGCCCAAGTTCAGGTTAGCGGAACAGGTACAGCTGTTGGCCAGCCTGCAATTGTTGCTTCACCAACTCTACTTGACTTTGGAACGGTAAGCAGCAATGGTTCGGCTACTACCCTGACGTTTACTTTGAGTGCCACCGGCCTTACTGAGGCCCTCGTATTGACTCCTTCATTCATTACTTCTGGTGGTGAAGAGATTCGCAATATTGAGTTCCGTGATACTTCGGTGCCAAGCCTATTTCAAAACCGTCCGCTGACGATTAACCAAGTAAACGGTAACATTCAGACTCGTACGATTGAAGTGAACCTGGCTGGAACAATACCCACTGGTAAATTTCGTGGCTCCATAATTCTGAGCAGCTCAGGCAGACAGACGGTTGTGACAATTGAAGCCAATAGTACCGGTAATCAGTCTGTTATTGTAACGTCTCCTGGCGCATTTTCACAGTTTACCACTGTTCCTAATGTGCCTTCGGCGGTACAGTCTTATCAGCTATCAGGACAAAACCTGTTACAGCCTATTACCGTAACTGCCCCCCTTCTTTTTCAAGTATCAAAGTTTGCTGATTTCAGTGACTTGGCAGACCCAAGAGCGACTGGTAACGCAATCACTTTTGCTCCTAATAAAGGCAGTGATCTAACGCCAGCTGTCAATGTCTATGTACGTTTCTATCCTACTACTGCTACAACGGTTTCGGATGGTGTCAGAAACACAAGCGCTCCGGCCACTGGTACCAGCATTCCAGTATCTGCGACCAGCGTTCCGTCTATTCAAACGGCCGATGTTGCTCTTATCAAGCAGGTAGTGATCTACACTTCCAAGGATGCGTCAACCCCGATTACTGTGCGTGCCTCACGAGTACAGCGCGATATTACTCTCTCAGTAGCGCAATCGCCTAATTCGTTCAACCCGAATGTAACTCCTCAGTATCAACTGTCACTGGACGGCAAAACGTTTGGATCAACAGTAGTTCTGCGTCCCAACTTGGACCCAAGTAGCGCGGCGATTTATACTGTAGATCAGCCAGTTTATGTTCGCTATAATCCTACTTACCTAGGTGTTGCAGATGCTGCATTGCAGTATCAAAGTGGTGACTTCGCAGTGCAGACAGCCCAGTCTTTTACTGCTAACGGTTTGATTACTGGCCAGTCGATTGCTACTGAGCCCGCTCAAACATTGGTAGCGGCACAACAGTCCATTACTCGTAGCGCTGATGGAAAATCAGCTACAGTAACCTTTAATCCAGTACCAGAGCGTACCGGCACTTCAACGTACGGCGAAGGCCGTCTGATTGTAGCGAGTGAGAATGGTACTTTAACCAACGCTCCGGCTAGCCAGCCTAATGATGGTGAGGGGTATGAGACAGCTAATGGCGTGTATAATGGTCAAAATCAGGGAACAATCGCTCCGGGCTTCTACACCGTATTTGCGGGTACTGCTGTTCCAAGCACAACCATTACCGGTCTGGATCCTTACAAGACATACTACTTCTACGTTTATGGCTACAACAACATCGACCCTACGCAGAATATCAGCGTAACAGGAGCAGAGAATTACCTTACCCCCACTACTCCAACCACGCTGGTGGGAATTGAGTCTGTGGGATTGCCTCCTATCATCCTGCCAGTAGAACTCGTGTCGTTCACGGCTAAGCTGCAAAACAATAAAGTCAATTTAGGCTGGGTTACTGCTTCTGAGAAGAACAACAAAGGCTTTGAAATTCAGCGCAGCCAAGATGCCACGTCGTTCACCACTATTCTGTTCAAAGACGGCAAGGGATCTACGAACAATAAGAGCACTTACGCTGCTGTTGACGAGCAGCCATTGTCTGGCGTGTCTTACTATCGTCTCAAGCAGATCGATAATGATGGCAAGATCAGCTTGTCAGGAATCGTTACCATTACTAACACCGAGTTAGCGGAAGTTGCGATGTATCCTAACCCAACCCACGGCGTCCTGAATATCCGCTTGCCCTACACCAGCAAAGCAGAAGCGCAGGTAACCATAACTGATCTGAGCGGCCGTGTAGTACGCACAGAGAAGTTGGCTGCCAACGGTGAAGTAAGCATCAGTTCTTTGGTCAACGGTACTTATTTAGTGACCGTGAATGATGGAGTGAAGAAGGTTACTCGCAGAATCGTGAAGAACTAACCTGTATATAAATAGCTAGTAAAAAGCCCCCCAGATTCTGGGGGGCTTTTTTTATTTAGTCAACTGACTTGGCACGGTTTGAGGTAAGCGGCATCCTCACTTCGTTCTTTATTCATATTCTTCCTCTTATTTAAAGCATGAGATTTTTTGCCGCTTACTTACGCTTACGACACGCCTTGTTTACAATTGGTACCTTACTTATCTGTTTTCTATTCGTACCAACAGTCTATGCAGCATCCTATACATGGGTAGGAACAGGCGGTAATAATAATTGGTCTAATGCCAATAACTGGGATCCGGCACGCACTCCAGCCAACGATGACGTGCTGATTTTTGACGGCAGCCGAACGGCTTCGGCCAGCGTGTACGTAGACTTTGCCTCACCACAGGTTATTGGTCAGTTACGGTTTATTAACAACATAACAGTAGTGTTGATGGTGCAGCCTAATTCTGATGCAACTGCAGCTCCGCCAGCCCGGCAATTGTCGATGGCTACTGCTTTAACGGGGGCCAATTTCGAGATTGATGCCGGTAGCTCTGTGCAGGTAAAAAGCCCAGATGGAGTGAAGTCAACGGCTGGAATGGGCTTTCATCTGGGTACAGAAGGCACAGCTACTATTGCTGGTGCCCTTATATTCGGCAGCAGTAGTACAGCATCACTTACTAACGACCCACATCAATTAATTTCTCAGAAGAAGGGATTTAACACTATCCATTTTGTCGCCGGTAGCACTTTTAGGGCCGATAAGACATTTACAGGCTCTCCTTTTAATGATAAATCAGAGTCTGGTGGCACCACTATTTTTCAAAGCGGCTCTACCTACGATCATCGCGGCGGTGGAGCGCCATTTGGCACAAGTCTTCCTACTGCCCCAGTGACTATTCTGGAAAAAGGCAATCGCTACATATACTCGGTTACGTCGACTGCAGCTGGGCCACAATTACCTGGTCGCACTTACGGTTATATAGAATATAATCGCCCGACTACGGCTACCGGCATTGTCGGAGGCAGCGCCACTGTGAGCCTCACCGGTTTGCCTCTGCTAATTCTTGACGACTTAATTATTACAACAGGAAATGTTCGACTGAATCTTGCCAATATTGCTATTCAGGGCAATTTGATAATGAATGGCGGCACCTTAGCAAATACAATAGGCGCATCTACTATAACTTTCAAGGGCGCTAGTAGCCAGCTTGTTACAAGTACAGCTGCCATACCTGTCCTGTTTGGTAACAATATTACGCTTGCCGTTGACAATGCTGCTGGTGTAACCCTGCAAACACCTGTTCAGATATCCAAAGCATTAACCCTTGTCAATGGGGTCGTAAACACTTCTGCCGGAACGCTTACTTTACTGGCTGGGGCTACTGTTGCAGCTCATGATAAGAGCTTTGTGAGCGGTCCGCTTACCAGAGTGGTGGCGGCAAGCGGCAACACTAGCTTAACATTTCCACTTGGCTTCGGCACGGCATTTCGTCCCTTGATACTGAGCGTCAATCACAGCGACGGGACAGAAGTGCGCTATACGGCTGAGCAAATAAAGGGGAAACCAACCACACGGCTCTTCTCTGCCGAAGTCAATAAAGTATCGGCGGTACGATACTTCAACGTGAGCAGCAGTACTGCTGCCAGCAACCTACTTAGTGGTAGCATTCAGCTCAGCTATGGCACCGATGATCAAGTAGATAATGCGGAAAAACTGCGTATCGTTAAATCCTCACTTGATAATCAGAGTTGGGAAAATATTGGCGGAACGGGCAGCGCTATACCTGCTGGTATTATTACCTCCACAGTCCCTTTAACTAGCCTCGGCACTTTTGTTTTATCCAGTACAGAAGTGAGTTCTACGACCGGAAATAATCCGCTTCCTGTTGAGCTTATTTCATTTTCAGCTGAACGTCGGGCGCAAGGCGTGCTGCTGCGGTGGGCTACTGCCAGTGAAAAGAACAACACTGGCTTTGAGGTAGAACGTAGCGCTGACGGTCGCCTATTTGAGACTATCGGTAACGTAAAAGGGCAAGGCCAGAGCACTCAAAAACAAACGTACAGCATCGTGGATACAGCACCTTTCAGCAGTTCTACAGCCTACTACCGCTTGCGACAGCTGGACTTCGATGGTACAGTAACCTACTCGAACGTTGTAGTCGTGAAGGGTGAGTATAAGGAGGCGCTTTTTCCTAATCCTGCTCGCCACCAGCTTACCTTTCGTTTGCCGTACAATGGGGCGGCCGACTACCGGATTCTGTCCTCAACTGGTCGGACTTTACAAAAAGGACAGTCTTCCAGCGACTTAACTACACTCGATATATCAGAGCTGCCTGCTGGATTCTATTATCTGGAGATAGCGGCCGCGGAAGGACGGCTAGTTCGTAAGTTTATCAAGCAGGCGGACTAGTCAGCACAAAGAGAACCTGTTAATCACAAAAAAGCCCCCCAGAACTAGTCTGGGGGGCTTTTTTATAGATAATGGAATCTATACAGAAAAGCTTTCGCCGCAACCGCAGGTGCGGGATGCATTGGGATTATCGAAGTAGAAACCTTTGCCATTGAGACCGTCGGAAAAGTCGAGTTCAGTGCCAGCCAGATAAAGAAAGCTCTTCATATCTACGACTACACGCACGCCTTTATCTTCAAACTCCTGGTCCATAGGCTTAACTTCGTTATCAAAATCAAGCTTGTAGGAAAGGCCCGAACAGCCACCCCCTGCCACGGAAGCACGCAGACGATACGTCTCGTCGAGCTGTGCGTCGCGCATCAGGTGCGTTACTTTTTCCTTTGCTTTATCAGATACAGTAATCATGTGAATTGCCAGTTACGAGTTGTAAGTTGTCAATTATGAAGGGCCTGCCTTCAATCAAAAGCAAGCTCTTCATACTAACATTCGCAACAGATTAATGGTGCGATTTGGCTTCTTCCAGGGCTGGCAAGCCATTCTTTACGCGGTAGTCGTTGATGGCCGATTTGATGGCATCTTCAGCCAGTACCGAGCAGTGAATCTTCACGGGAGGAAGAGCAAGTTCTTCCACGATTTCCATGTTGTCGATGCTCAGTGCTTCGTCTACCGTTTTGCCTTTCAGCCACTCAGTTGCTAGCGAAGAAGAGGCAATAGCCGAACCACAGCCGAACGTCTTGAACTTAGCGTCGGTGATGGTATTGGTGGCTTCGTCTACCTCAATTTGCAGACGCATTACGTCGCCGCACTCAGGAGCGCCCACTAGGCCGGTGCCTACGTTCTTTTTGCTTTTGTCCAGCGTGCCCACGTTGCGCGGGTTGCTGTAATGATCAATTACTTTATCGGAGTAAGCCATTATGGTAGAGTTGAGAAGTTAGAGATGAGATGTGAGACTAAAACTAGCAACAGACAAAAGAGTCTCACTTCTCATGTCTCAATACTTAGGTCTAAATCAATGTTCAGCCCACTCAATCTTGCTGAGGTCAACGCCTTCCTTGAACATCTCCCATAGCGGAGACATCTCGCGAAGCTTGTTCACCGCTTCTTTCACGTGGTTGATGGCGTAGTCGATCTGCTCGTCGGTGGTGAAGCGGCTCAATCCAAAACGAAGGGAGGAGTGCGCCAAGTCGTCGCTCAGACCTAAAGCCTTCAATACGTAAGAAGGCTCCAAAGAGGCTGAAGTACAGGCAGAACCGGATGATACGGCTAGGTCTTTCACGCCCATCATCAGGCCTTCTCCTTCTACATACGTGAAGGAAATATTGGTTACGTGCGGTAGGCGATACTCGCGGGAGCCATTTACGTAGCTTTCTTCAAGTTCCAGCAGAGAGTTCTCAAGCCGGTCGCGCATAGCGGAGAGGCGCTTGGCGTCGCTGTCCATTTCTAAGCGAGCTAACTCACAAGCTTTGCCTAAACCGACGATGCCAGGAACGTTGAGCGTACCAGAACGCATACCACGCTCGTGTCCGCCACCGTCCATCTGAGCAGTAACTTTTACCCGAGGGTTCTTACGACGTACGTACAACGCACCTATACCTTTCGGGCCGTACATCTTGTGACCAGTGAACGCCATGATGTCGATACCATCAGCTTGAACGTCAACTGGAATCTTGCCAACAGCCTGGGTACCATCCGTCATGAACAGCGCGCCGTGCTTGTGGGCAATGGCGGCAATTTCACGAATAGGCTGAATGGTGCCAGTTTCGTTGTTGCCGTACATGATGGTCACCAGAATGGTCTGGGGAGTCATGGCGGCTTCGAGGTCGGCTAGGCTAATGAGACCTTCGCGGTTAACCGGAAGATACGTCACTTTGCCCCCGAGCTTCTCGATATGCTTGCAGGTATCAAGTACAGCTTTGTGCTCAGTGGTAGCGGTGATGATGTGATTACCCTTCTGGGAATACATCTCAAACACGCCTTTGATACCTAAGTTGTCTGATTCGGTAGCGCCTGAGGTGAAGATAATCTCCTTGGGGTCGCTATTGATGAGTTGAGCAATCTGCTCGCGGGCATAATCCACAGCCTCTTCCGCTGCCCAGCCAAAAGGGTGGTTACGGGAGGCCGCGTTGCCAAATACCTCTGTGAGGTAAGGCATCATCGCTTCCAGTACACGCGGGTCGAGGGGCGTGGTGGCGTTGTTATCGAGGTAAATAGGTAGCTTGAGCATGGCTCGAATTTCAGTAAGTCAGCGGAAAACCAATGAAAGTCCAAAGGTAACTCAGTGGAGAATCATTCGCATCTAGAACAGCAAAACAAACAAACTGGTTTTACTTTGCGCCCACAAAAGTAGAGATATTCTAAGTAAGCTTCTTCACCCGCATCGTTCGCCCCCTATGTTTACAAATTTAGAACACCTCGGCTTAGCCGTACACGACCTAGAAGCCGCCACTGCGCTATACACTATTCTCTTAAACCAAGAGCCGTACAAAAAGGAACATGTAGCCAGCGAAGGGGTAGATACGGTCTTCTTTCGGGTGGGCGGCTCTAAGATTGAGTTATTAGCTGGTACCACGCCCGATAGCGCCATTACGCGCTATCTGAGCAAGAAGGGCGAAGGCATTCACCACGTAGCGTTTGAAGTGGCTGACATTCGGGCGACGATGGCGCGGCTAAAGGAGCAGGGCTTCATGCTCCTGAATGAGGAGCCCAAGCGCGGTGCCGACAATAAACTAGTGTGCTTCGTGCATCCGAAAAGCGCGGCCGGCGTATTGGTAGAGCTGTGTCAGGAGATTGTCTGAGCAAGCAAAACGTTATTCTGTCCTCCATTTACTACCTCCGTGGCCAATTTTCAACAAGAAGTAGAAGCTGCCGTCGAGGCGTTGCTCTTTCAGCAAATCATCCTGTATCCGACCGATACAGTGTGGGGAATCGGCTGCGACGCCGAAGTGCCACGTGCCGTAGAGCGCCTCTACAAGTTAAAGGAGCGCCCCGAAGGCAAACCCAGCATTGTGCTGGTTGCTGACTTGGATATGCTGCGCCACTATACTGCTGAGGTGCCCGCTGGGTTGGAGCAAGCTATAGCCGAGCAAACCCGCCCCACTACGTATATTCTTCCGGCCAATCATCGGTTGGCCTCACAGCTATTGGGGCCGGATGGCACTATAGGCTTGCGAATTCCACAGGATGAGTTTTGCCACAAACTGGTGCGCCGCCTCGGTCACGGTGTGGTTTCTACCTCCGCCAACCGGGCCGGGGAGCCCACGCCGGCTACCTACGCCACCGTTGACCCAAAGCTTGTGCGTGCCGTGGACCACGTGGTAGGCTGGCGGCAGGAAGATGTGGGCAGCACCGCGCCTTCCCGAGTGGTGCGTTTTGGCGCCGATGGACAGTTGGAAGTGGTGCGCGAGTAGAGGCTCAGGCCACGAATTTGCCCCCCAGCCAACGTGGGAGTGCTACCTTTGCGGCATAAAATGCCCCCAGTACTCTTATGAAGTCTCCCGAGCTACCCGACCTGCCTATTTTTCGAGTTATTGCCGATGCCGCCGGTGAGTTGAATTTTCCGGCCTACGTGATTGGCGGCTACGTGCGCGATTTGGCCCTGAATCGGCCCAGTAAGGACATCGATGTAGTGTGCGTGGGCGACGGAATACAGTTGGCGCAGGCCGTGGGCAAAAAGCTGCCCGGCCGGCCTCGCGTAACGGTGTTCAAAAACTTCGGCACGGCCATGCTGCCTACGCCGGAGGTAGAAATTGAGTTTGTGGGTGCCCGTAAGGAGAGCTACCGCAGTGAGTCGCGGAAGCCGGAAGTGGCGGCTGGCACGTTGGAAGAGGACCTAGCGCGGCGCGATTTTACCATCAACGCCTTGGGTTTGAGTCTGAACCCGGATGATTTCGGGGCGCTGGTAGACCGCTACGATGGCATGGGCGACCTCAAGCGCAAAACCATCCGCACGCCCCTCGATCCGGATATTACTTTCTCCGACGACCCTTTGCGCATGATGCGCGCCGTGCGCTTTGCCACCCAGCTCGACTTTGACATTGAGCCGGATACCTACGACGCCATTGCCCGCAACAAAGAGCGTATCCGCATTGTATCGCAGGAGCGGATTACCGATGAGTTGAACAAGATTATATTAGCCCCCCAGCCTAGCTACGGCTTTAAGCTGCTGTTTCAGACAGGCTTGTTGCAGCTTATTTTTCCGAAAATGGCCTTGCTGCAAGGCGTAGACAAAGTAGGCCAGCACGCACACAAAGACAATTTCTACCACACCCTACAGGTGCTCGACAACGTGGTGGCGGCCGGCGGCGACCTGTGGCTGCGCTGGGCTGCCATTCTGCACGACATTGCCAAGCCCGCTACCAAGCGCTTCGACCCCAAAGTAGGCTGGACGTTTCATGGCCACGAAGACCGCGGGGCGCGCTGGGTGCCTCAGATATTCACGGAGCTGAAGCTGGCCATGGGTGAAGAAATGCGCCAGGTACAAAAGCTGGTGAAGCTGCATCTGCGCCCCATTGCCCTGGTCAAGGAAACCGTAACCGACTCGGCTGTGCGGCGGCTGTTATTTGAAGCCGGCGACGACATCGACCGCCTCATGCTGCTCTGCCGGGCCGATATTACCAGCAAAGACCACCAGCGGAAGGAGCGCTACCTGCGCAACTTTGGCGTGGTAGAGCAGAAGCTGAAAGAGGTAGAAGAGAAGGACCACCTGCGCAACTTCAAGCCGGTGATTACCGGCGAAGTCATCATGGAGACTTTCAATCTGAAGCCTTCCCGCGAAGTGGGGGAGTTAAAGGAGGCCGTACTGGAAGCTATTCTGGATGGAAAGGTGCGGAACGAGCTGGAGGAGGCGTATGATTTCTTACTGAAGCTTGGAAAAGCAAAAGGGCTGACTCCGGTTCAGCCCTCAGCTCAGCAGTAGCTGTTTATACACTGCGATTAAAAGTTTCAGGGCCAAGCGGTTCGCACTCAATTGAATGCGGACCGCTTGGCCCTGAAACAAATGTGAGGAAGCCTCTACCACCAGTTGCAGCTCGATGGTAGAAAGACTTCCTCAGGGTCCACCTTTCACTCACTTTTAGACCCTATACTTTGTTCACCTTTGTTCACCGCAATAATAGATGGTGATTGTGAAGGCAAGGTTGCCCGGTTGTCACGTTTTTGTTGCGCAGAATTAGCGGCTCGCCTACATGCTTGGTAAAAAAGCCCCCCGGTTAGGTGCTGGGGGGCTTTTTTACTCGTTAATGCGGGTGATGCGCGAGGCACCTACGTCGCTCACTTTCACGCTGGCAGGGTTGCCGCTGTACTCAATCACGCTGGCACCTACGGCATCAGCACGAAGCGACTCCTCGATCCGCAGGCGGGCCTTACTCATGCCAGCCAGATCAACATCGGCCGAGCGGGCAGTGAAGCCGGCTGCCGCAAGCTCGCAGGCTCCGGCACCATCCACTTCCAGCGTCTCGGCGCGGCCTTGCAGCGTAGTGCGGCAGGCACCGGCCAAATCCAGATTCAGGGTGCGATAGTCGCCATTCAGCCGTAAATGGCTGGCGCCGGCCTGGTCCACTTCTAGGGTCGATTGATTCGTGAAGCCCGATACGTCGGCTCGAACGGCTCCTGCTAGAACTAGCTTGTCCAAGGCAGGCATCTCAATGGTAATCAGCACCTTTTCGCGGTTTGTATCACGGCCCCAGTTGCCACCAAAAAGCGAACGGTTGCGGTTGCGTACTAACAGCTTATTGCCTTCGCGGTCTACTTTCAGATCACGCAATTCCCGCTCTGGACCAGCAGCCGTCACCCGAAAGGTGTCGCCCGGCCGAATAACTGTCCGGTAGGAACCAGCCACGGTTACTTCGCGAAATCCGTCCTGGTTATACGTCTCACGGCCCGAGCCATAGTCATCGGCGTTGGTGGAGAAGCTAGGCGCGCCGCCGTAGTCCAGCGACACGTTTGTGTCGCCGGTTTCTTCGTCTTCATCAATGTCGATGTTGATTTCACCTTCCTCGTCTGTGTTCTCGTCCTCGTCCGTAGTTCCGTGCAGATCTTCTTCTGTGCAGTCCACGCACTCGAGTTCGTTGCCTTTTAGGCGGTAGAGGTGTTGCTCCACGTTCTCGGGCATGTCATTGTCGACGAAGTTGTCGCTGCCGAGCCAGTGCGCAGCGCCTTGGCTCAACCGAATGGTCCGGTTGCGCGGCAATTTGAGTGTCACGTTCACTTCCTGATCGCGGAAGCGGGCGGTTGGGCGAAAAGTAAAGTGGTCATCGAAGCGCAGGGTGGTGTCGTTCACCTGGCGTACGTTATACGCTACACTGCTAAGGGCCGTCTGGCGGGCTTCTTCCTCGGTAGCGCCTTCAGCCCGGAATGTTTTGTCAACTGAAACAACCTGATTGCTGTCTACGGCGGCTATCTGCGCGTTCACCCACTGGTCGTGGCCATTGTCGGTTCCTCGGATATCCAGATAGATATTGGAAGCGCGCAGGGTTGGAAAGGCCTGATTTTGAGTTACGTCGGCTTCTTCCTGGAAATCATGGCTGATGCGGGTGGCACCAATGGAAGTACCCACTACACCCAGCAACCACAGGCCGAGCAGCGTCAGACCAACAGTGCGAGTAAGAATGGAGCGGCGGAGCAATAAACCCAGGCCGCCTAGCAGCAACGCAAGAGCAGGAATGGCAGCGGTCAGATAGAAGGCAAACATTGCCCATACTGGAACGCCGTTGAGGAAGACGTGAGCTGGAATGTCACCTGTCATGAAGCTGTTCGTAGCTGGAACCATGCCTAGGCCGATACCCAAGGCTATTGTGAGGCCCAGCAGCATAGAAAAGCCGATTATCACGAGCAGAATCCCGGCAAACACACGAATCAGGGAGCCGAGGAAGTTAACCAGCGGACGGAGGTTGCGGGCTAGCTCTTCCAAAAATGTTCCTACCTGGCGGCCGCTCCCTGTTGTGCCGCCAGCTTCAAAAGCGTTGTTGCGCAGGCTATTGTCGATGCCGGAGAGCGTTACCGCGTCGCCGCGCATCCGCATCTTTTCAGATACGGTGCGGGCTTCGGGTATCACAATCCACAACAACAGGTAGAGCAACAGGCCAAAGCCGGTAAACAAACTCAGCACAAACAGGATGCGGATGAGCGTGACGTCGGCTTTGAAGTAAGCGGCCAGACCGGACGATACGCCACCGATTTTACCGGTATCCGTGTCGCGGAAGAGCTTCCGTTCGCCGGCTGTCTCGCCGATTCCCACGGGATCGGGCAGGTCGTTGCGCTTGGGCAGCACGGCCCACAGAATAACATAGGCCAGAATGGTGAAGGCAGGCAGCGCACCCACAAAGTCGCCGATAACTACCGAGAACAGGGAGGCCAGTGCTATCAGCCGGATCCAGACGGCATTGATGCCGAAGTAGTGGGCCAAGCCGGCGCATACACCAGCTATCTTTTTGTTGGCCACATCGCGGAAAAGACGACGGGGTTCGGCATCATCAGCGGCGGCGGTAGCGGAAGCCGCCCCAGCACCAGCGCCAGTGGTATTATAAGCGTACTCGGGGCGAGCGTAAGTGCCAGCAGCCGTACCGCTATTTACGGCGGAGGCTAACAGCTCTTCGTCGTCCTCGGCATCGTCGGCGGCTTGGAAATCGCGCACCCGGCCCATTTTGGCGGTCATGGCCTCTACATCCTCCAGCGAAATAATTTGCTTGGTAGGGGAGAGACGAGCCACGAATAGCTCGGCAATGCGGCTTTCAATGTCGGCCACGATTTCCTCGTGTCCGCGGTAGCCGCTGAAGTGGGCTTTTACCTCCGCTAGGTAGCGGCTGAGTACGTCGTAGCCATCTTCCTCGATGTGAAAGATGATGCCCTGGAGGTTGATACTGATGTTCTTTTTCATCTCAGTGCTGCAAGTCAGGAAAACTTCGAAAGAAAGGTGGAAGCGGCGCTACTGCTGCGCCGGAGCAGTGCCGTTCACATGCGGCTTTTGGCGAATGATGCGGATAGAGTCGGCGACCTCTTCCCAAGTCAAGCGCAGCTGGTGCAAAAACTCCAGACCAACGGAGGTTAGGGTATAATACTTGCGCGGTGGTCCTGACGTGGACTCCTTCCAAGTATAATCAAGTAAACCCGCATTTTTTAGTCGGGTCAGGAGCGGATACAGCGTGCCTTCCACTACGATCATGCGAGCGGAAGTTAGCTCTTCCAGCATATCGGAGGCGTAGACCTCGCCGCGGGCGATAATTTCCAGAATGCAGAATTCCAGGATGCCCTTCCGCATCTGCACTTGGGTGTTCTCTACTTTCATGGGCTTGAGGCAGATATCGGTGAAGAATGAGTCAAAGATAACAGAAGGTACTATGTAACGCAAGGTACTTGTCAAAATAATTTTTGTGAAGTACTCTAAGGACAATTTTTATAGAGAGAAAAGGCGAGTAAAATGAAAGCAAAAAGCCCCGCCTGGCATCTTGGGGGGCTTTTTTGGATATCAATTATTTCTTCGCAGCAACTGAAATAAAAAATAAAGGGCTTTCGCTGACTAATAAAAATCAGGATACCAGATGAATTCAAATGGTAGCGCTTGCCCTCATGCAGTAGCTTATGCTTGGAAGCGGAGGATTGGAAATTGGCCTTGTGCGCATTTATCGCGCTCAAAAAAGCCCCCCAGCCATCGCCCGGCCCGATTTATGCGGACGTCGCAGACACTATTAGCTCGATTAAACCAGCAGACGCACTAGAAATAAGTAACTTGCGCTGCTGCTGCAATTATTCGTTTTCCCCTACTTTATTCTATGCTGCACTTCTCCAAAGTAGTCCCTTTGCTGATTGGCTTGGGGCTGAGCTTGGGCGCGGCGCCCGCCGCGTGGGCACAGTCGAACGATGCCACTCCCAAGTACAGCAATGAGTTCCTCAATATTGGGGTAGGCGGTCGGGCCCTCGGCATGGGCAATACCCAGGTCAGCATTGTGCAGGATGCCACCGCTGGCTACTGGAACCCAGCCGGTCTGCTCGATCTGAAAACTAAATACGACGGTGTGCTCATGCACTCCGAGCTGTTTTCGGGCATCGTGAAGAATGACTACGCGGCCTTCGCTATGCCGCTCGATGAGAACAGCGCCATCGGGGCCAGCCTAATTCGGCTGGGCGTCGATGATATTGCCGACACCCGCGACCTCGTGAATGAGTACGGCTACATTCAGTATGATCGAATCCGCTATTTCTCCGTGGCCGATTACGCCTTGTTGCTGTCGTATGCGCGGCGCATTGGCGCTATCGAAGGCTTGAAACTGGGCGTCAACGCTAAGATTATCTACCGCAACGTCGGCAAATTCGCCAACGCCTATGGGTTTGGCGTTGATGCAGGCTTACAATACGAGCATCAAGGCTGGCGCCTCGGCCTGATGGCCCGCGATATTACCACCACCTTCAATGTCTGGTCTATTGATGCCGATGAGTTCAAAGGATCCGCTACTACCATCGACGAAATCCCCAGCAACAGCTCGGAAGTAACCCTGCCGCGCCTCATCCTAGGTGTGGGACGCTCAATCAAATTGCCGGGCCAGTTTACCGCCCTCGTCGCCACCGATCTGGAGATGACCACCGATGGGCAGCGCAACACGCCTATTTCTACAGGCTTAATCAGTATTGATCCGCACGCTGGTTTGGAAATCGGCTACAACAACGTCGTGTTTCTGCGCGGCGGGGTTAGCAATTTTCAGAAGATACAGGCCTTCAGCGGCAAAGAGGAATGGAAAGCCCAGCCCAGCCTTGGCGTGGGCATAGCCACCAGTGGCCTCCGCTTGGATCTGGCATTGTCGCGGCTGGCGGTGGAGAAGCTGGGGCAGCGCTCCCAAACCAACTCCATTATCGTTTCGCTGGGCTACGGATTTAAATAAGAAAGTGAATGAGTACGTGGCTTTGGGTTAGCCATTCCGCCATCCGATTATTCAGCCATACAATTAGCATGAAACAACATTACAAGTTACGCTACCTGCTGGGGGGCTTTTTGGGGCTGATATTGCTACTAAGCAGCTTCCAAGCCGTCGCACAGTCAGGACCTTACGGCAACGAGTGGATAGTGCCGGGCCAGTCTTACTATAAAATCCGGGTAACGCAGGATGGTATTCACCGCCTCGACAACCAATACCTGACCCGCGCTGGCCTCAGCAACGGCACCGATCCGCGCCGCCTCCAACTCTGGCGGCGGGGCCAGGAAGTAGCCATGTATGTGGGCGGCAACCAAACCAGCCTCGACCCCAGCACCTTCATCGAGTTTTACGGCCAGCGCAATGATGGGCGTCTGGACCGCGGCATGTATAAGAAGGCCGTTGATCAGCCGCAGCCGCTGTACAGCCTCTTCACAGATACGGCTGCTTATTTTCTGACGGTGGCCCCCACAGCTACCGGCCGGCGCATGGCGGAGCCAACAGTAGCTGCCTCTGGTGGCCAGCCCTATCACTTACAGCAGCGGCAGCGTATATTTTCTAGCGAATACTCTGATATAACAGAAGGTGTGCTTGCCTATATGCCGTGGGCTAGTGCGGGAGAAGGCTTTTTGTCGGGCCAGTTTGGTCGTAACGCAGTTAATCCAGCTGATTTTGAGGTGGATTCGCTGCAGAATGTAGCCAGCAGTGGTACGCCGCACGTAGTTGTTGGGCTGGTCGGGACTAGTCCATCCATACACATCACGCAGGTATCGGTGGTGCAGCCTGGCGGCACGGTGCGACTATTAGGTACGGTAGCTAATTACGACAGCTTTGATAGAGTGAAGGCGCAGTTTCCGCTGCTGCGCTCAGATATTGGCTCTGATGGAAAAGTAAAACTGCGGTTCGAAAACACTGGCCCCAATGATAGCCGCTTCCCCCGCGACCGGTCGCGGCTGGCTTATATAACGGTGGTCGCTCCCCGCGATAATCGCGTATTCAGCGAACGGCGCAGTACCGCCTTTAGCAATGATTCTACTTTGCAGGGGCCCGCTACCTACGTGCTCGAAAATGTGCCCGCTACCCTGCGCGGCTACGATGTTACGGATGCCGCGGCAGTTCAACGAATTGAAGGCAATAGCACAGGCGGTGCCCAGCGCAGCTACGTGTTTCCGGCGGCGGCAGGCCGCACACGCAATCTGTTGCTGGTCGATGCCGCCCGTCCCAGGGTGCCGCTGCCGGCCCGCCTTATTCGGTTTCGCACGATTACGCCTGCCGCTTACAGTTTTCTGGTAGTTAGTCACGGTTCTTTAATGCGCCCCGTCGGGAATGTGGCAAACCCTGTGCGGGCCTACGCTAGTTACCGTGCCTCCGCGGCCGGCGGCCGCCACGATACCCTCGTGGTAACAAGTCAGCAGCTCTACGACCAGTTTCACTACGGTGAGAAATCTCCCCTCGCTATTCGACAGTTTGCGCAGTGGATGCTGACAAGCAACCGCGAGAAGTATTTGCTGCTTTTGGGTAAAGGGCTGGCCACAGCAGAAGGTGTACGCACTGCTGCCGGTTCTTTTTATCATCGGCAAGTGCCGGAAAAAGATGCTCCGGTACTGGATTTGGTGCCAACCAGTACCCGCTCGCCATCTGATATATTTTTTACGGCTGAGTGGCAGCGTAACCAATACGTAGCTCGCATTCCCACGGGGCGCGTATCGGCCCAAACGCCCCAGCAGGTCGTTAATTACCTCAACAAGCTGCGGGAGCATGAAGGCCTCGGGCCAGAACCCTGGCGCAAGAATCTGCTGCACATGGCAGGCGGTGCCAATGAAAGTGAATTCGCTCAGTTTCAAAGTTATGTAAACGGCTATAAAGAGCGGGCCGAGAAGCCTTGCTTTGGAGGTACCGTAGTAAAAACCTACACCCGCGACACGCCGGGCGATTATCAGCGCTTTCCGATCACCATCAATATTGCGCCGGAGCTGAACGCTGGCTTAAGCCTGATAACCTACTTCGGCCACGGCTCTCCGCTAGTCTTCGACCTGAACCTGGGCGATATCAACGACCCCAGCAACAACTATAACAACCGGGGCAAGTACCCGGTCTTTATCGTTAATGGCTGTGCCGGGGGCTTCGCTTATGGTTCTTTTACCTCTATTGGTGAAGACTGGACGCTGGCGGCTGACAAGGGCGCTATCGGATTTCTGGCTGATTCCGACTTTGGCTACGATGGTCAGCTGGATGCTTTCTGCGACCGGATGTACCAGCTGCTCTTCAATGACCCGAATTGGTATGGGAAGCCCATTGCCGTAATTCAGGCAGAAGCGAACCGGCGCTTGCAGGCAGTGTTTGGCAATAACCCGAATGGTGTTTCGCTGCTGATGAACACGACGTGGCAAGGCGACCCCGCGCTGAAGCTTTATGCCCCCGACAAGCCGGACTTTGCCACGGCTGATTCGCGCTTGCAAATTGCCCCCCAGGCACCCGAAACCACCGTTCAGGCTTCGTCGTCCCGGTTTCAGCTGCGGGTGGGTGTCAGCAATGCCGGTAGCCTCTGCTCTGGCGGCACAAGCCTGGGTATTTCCGTAACGCGCCGCTATCCGGCTAGTGCTGCCCGGCCCGCCGAGGTGCTGCGCTTCGAGGTTCCGCAGCCCCGCCGCGATACGACCTATGTTTTTGAGCTTCCAAACACGGGTAATGTGTTCGGGGAAAACGAGTTTGTGGTGGTGTTGGATCCTGATAATAAGGTAACTGAGCTAAGCGAGACGAATAATCAAGCGGCTATTAAGTTCAATTTCCTGCAAGGCGGCGTTACGGCCCTCAGCCCTCCCGAGTTTGCGATTGTATCCAGCCCGGCCGTACGCTTAATCGGGCAAAACAATGACCCCAAAGGCCAGCTGCGCTTCTATGAAATGGAGTTGGATACGGTGCCGACGTTTAACAGCCCATTGGTGCGCCGCACCACCGTGCAGGCTGCAGTTGCCCCAGAATGGAAGCCAACTTTGCCCCCCGCGGCCGGCCGCGACAGTGTAGTATGGTACTGGCGGTTGCGGTTTCAAACCAGTGGTCCTAGCGAAAACCAGGAGTGGGCCGTCAGCTCTTTCCGCCTCATAAACGGTAGCCCCGGCGGCTGGTCGCAGAGCCACCATGGGCAGTTTCGCCGCGACGGGCGCACGACCGTGGACGTCGCGGCACCTTCGGGCAAGTGGGACTTTAGCGACCAAAGTATTGGCGTGAAGCTTTCTACCCGCGGCGGAAGCACCGGCACTGGCCCTACTTTCCTCACTTCCTATGGTATTGCTCCCGAGGGAACCAGCCCGTACGTCATTAACTGTGCGCCCTCCACGCCCAATATGCTGGCGGCAGTGTTTGATGGCCTGACCCTGAAGGCCGTTCGCAACGTGCCGGGCGCATACGATTCCTGCGGCCTGAACCCTAATATGTACTATCACTTTGCCCGCGAAGGCACGGCTGATAACCTGAATACGCCTGCCCGCCAAGCCCAGCTGCTGGCTTTGCTGACCAACCTGAAACCCGGTCAGTATGTGGCGCTGGTCTCGATGAATAAGGTAAACTTCTCTGCCTTCTCACCCGAGTTAAAAGCTGCTTTGAAGGCCCTTGGCTCTCAGCTGATTGATCAGCTGCAGGATGGTGACCCGTTCGTGTTCTTGGGACAAAAGGGTCCCGGAGCCCGGCCGGCTCAGGAGCGCACGTTTGACGCGGCTAGCACCGTGGCTCGCGCTGAGCAGATCATAACACTGGACGCTTTCCTGCGCACCCGCGCCGCCCGCGGCACGATAACTTCTACCCTGATCGGGCCGGCCAAGCAGTGGGGCACGCTCTTCCATACCGTGCGCACGGAGCCGTCCGACAGCTACACGCTTCGTCTGATTGGCATCGACAAAGACGGTAATCAGCGACAGTTGAACCCTGATGTGAAGAACCGTCAGCTGGCCTTGGCTGGGGTATCGGCGCAGGATTACCCATACCTGCAACTGGTTTTACAGATGCGCGACACGCTCAATAGGACGGCACCGCAACTGAAGCAATGGCTAGTAACCTATGAGGGCTTACCGGAAGGAATTGTTCGCCGCGACTTAGCGGAAGCAAAGGACGCGAAAGTGTACGATGCTGCGACGTTGGCCCAACAGGCCATGACCCGCGGCGAATTGACCTTCCCTGTCTACTTCCAAAATGTGTCGTCCTTAGATTTCGGCCAGCCGCTTGTTGCCGAAATCACGGTGCGCGATGCCAGCAATAATGTGCGTACGGCCAAGATTCAATCTCTCCGCCCACTTAAAGCTGACTCGACGGCTACCTTCAACATCCGCCTCGATGTACGCGGTTTGTTGGGGGCCATTACGGGGCAGGTAAACGTGAATCCGCGCCTGCTGCCGGAGCAGTTCTACTTTAATAATGAGTTGATACTGCCGCCTTTCACCATAGAAGACCGCAATACGCCACCTGTGCTCGATGTGGCCTTCGATGGGCAGCATATTCTGGATGGAGACATCGTGTCGCCGATGCCCGTTATCATGGTACAACTCAATGATGAGGATAAACTTCGCGCCGTCCGCGACCCCAGCAACTTTGATTTGTTCCTGACCAAACCCGGCGAATCTATCCCAATCAAGGTGCCGATGACGGGCTCCGACGTACTCTTCACGACCGACGTGGAGAAGGGCATCGCTCGCGTAGAGTATCAGCCTGGCAAGCAAACGCCTCTACCAAATGGCATTTATAAGCTGGAAGTACAAGGCCGCGACGCTACTAATCTGGCGGCCAGTACGCAGCGCTACTCTATTCGCTTCGAGGTGATTAATGAGTCTACCATCACCAACTTTTATCCGTATCCTAATCCTATCACCAGCAAAGCCAAGTTTATCTTCATGCTTACAGGCGCCGAGTTGCCCCGCGACCTAAAAATTCAGGTGATGACGCTGACGGGCAAAGTGGTACGTGAAATAATGATGGCTGAACTCGGCCCTCTGCATATCGGCAACAACATCACCGACTATGCCTGGGACGGCACCGACGAATTTGGCGACCAGCTGGCGAACGGTACCTACCTCTACCGCGTGGTGATGGACAACCCCGGCCAGTTTGAGCGCCGCCGCACCGCCGGCGACCAAGCCTTTAAGAAGGATTGGGGCAAGCTGGTGCTACTGCGTTAGCCTCGAATATTCAAATAAAAAAGCCCTCCAGAACTTATCTGGGGGGCTTTTTTAGTAATATGCATTCGCAATTAACGCCGGCGCAAGGTTACAAAGCTGAATGGATAGGCGTGCTTCTCGTCGGGCTCATAGCGTTCACGGGTTTCCTCGCGCCATTCGGTGTGGTTGAGGTCGGGGAAGGTAACGTCGCCCTCAAAGTCGTGGTGGACTTCGGTCAGGTAAATCGTGTCGGCTGCTGATAGTGACTGACGGTATATTTCGCCGCCGCCAATAACGAAGATATTTTCATCGTGGGTTTGTGCCAGTTCTATTGCTTCGGGCACGGAATAAGTTGTTTCTGTGCCGTCGGCTTTCCAATCGGGCTGGCGCGTAACCACAATATTCTGACGCCCCGGCAACGGCTTTCCGATTGCCTCAAACGTGCGCCGTCCCATGATAATTGGGTGGCCCAAAGTCAGGGCTTTGAAGTGTTTTAAATCCTTCGGTAAGTGCCAGATAAGCTGATTATCACGACCAATAACACCATTCTGAGCTACTGCAACTACTAAAGCAATCATATAATTCTTTTGATTAACGAGAAGTAATTTCTCCTCACTCTGCTGAGTAATGTCGTGCTGCAGCAAGCTCAGCCGGATCATACTAGCAGCTTATTTACTGGTCGAAGGGCAAACGGCTATTTCTGCAATGCCGACTGATTAAAACCACGCAGAAACTCCTGAATCGGCATCCGCTTTTTACCTTCTAGCTGCACATCCAATAGATCCAGCAGGCCATTGGTCGTTTGTACGCGCAAATAGGTGCGACCGTCGGAAAACCAGGTGCCTGGATACGTGGTGGTCGGGCCGGTAGAGTCCTCATCGTCGAGGGCCTGGGCGCGAAATACCTTCAGGATGCGGCCGTCGGGCAGGGTAGTGAAGGCTGTAGGGATGGGGGAGAGGCCACGCACCAGATTCACCAGCTGGGGGGCATTTTGCTTGAAATCGAGGCGGCCGGTTTCCTTCTGAATCTTGGGCGCAGGGCGTAGCTCCCCGCTTTCCATTTGAGGTAAGCTGGGCGCGGTGCCGTCCGCAATAGCTTGCACTGTGCGCAGAGCTAGGGCCGCTCCGGCCGTTTTCAGCTTCTCATACAAGGAGCCAAAATCATCCTCGTCCGTAATCGGCACGACATCCTGAAAAATCAGGTCGCCGGTGTCAATTTCGTGGCGCAGGAAAAAAGACGTTACGCCGGTTTGCGTTTCTCCATGAATCAGGGCCCAATTGATTGGCGCCGCTCCCCGATACTGCGGCAGCAAGGAGGCATGTATATTAATAGAGCCCATAGGAGGCATACTCCACACCGCTTGCGGCAACATCCGAAACGCCACGACAACCTGCAAGTCAGCTTCTAACTGCTTCAGTGCAGCCTGAAACTCCAGATCTTTCAGATTCGTGGGTTGCAATACGGGCACGTTGTGCGCCTGCGCGGCTTGCTTCACTGCCGATTCGGCTAGCTGGCGTCCGCGCCCTGCTGGCTTGTCGGGAGCCGTTATGACAGCTACCACCACACAACCGGGCCAGGAAAGCAAGGCTTCCAGCGTGGGTACGGCAAATTCGGGCGTACCCATGAAGACGATGCGCAGGGGTTGAAGCATAATTGATTTCTCGCAGTGTTACGCAGTGAAAAAATGCAGTGTTGCGCAGTGTTCAGGTGTCAACACACTGCGTAACACTGCGGGAAATTATGCCTCAGGATACAGCAAATACTTCTTGCGCATGGCCTTGTATTGACCCAGCGCCGGCTCCCAGGTCTTACGGATTTCGGCTTCCGACTTACCCGCTATAATTTGCTGGCGCAGGGCTGCGGTACCAACCAGGCGCTCAAATCCTTTATTAAAGAAGTTCGCTTTGTCGGTGCTTTGCTGGTAGAAGTCGAGCAGGTATTTCAGCGTAAAACCGATGTCGCCGTTGGTTTGGCGCAGGTCGAGGCCGTAGCAAAGCTTACCTTTTTGGGGAGGCGCGGTGGAGGCAGGATTGGGAGTAGGCGTGAAGCTGAACGGGCGGGTAGAAGGCTGAGTAGGCGCGCCAATCACTTCGAAAGGCATAGCTGTGCCCCGGCCCACGCTCACATCGGTGCCCTCAAACAAGCACAGCGTCGCGTATAGATCGACTGAGTGCGCGGTGGGCAGGTTGGGCGAGGGGCGAACGGGCAGCTTATAGCGCGTGGCATGCGTGTAGCCTTCCACCGGAATCACCGTCAGGGAGCATTTTTTGCCCCCCGCCAGCCAGCCTTCCCCATTTATCATCTGAGCCAGCTCGCCCATAGTCAGGCCGTGAACCACGGGAACCGGGTTCAGACCGACGAACGTTTTGAACTGCGGCTCCAGCACCGGGCCATCTACGTAGTGGCCGTTGGGGTTGGGGCGGTCCAGCACGATTACCGTCTTGCCCTGCTCGGCAGCGGCTTCCATCACGTAGTGCAGCGTGCTGCTAAATGTATAGAACCGGGCGCCAACGTCCTGAATGTCAAATACCAATACGTCCAGATCCTTCAGCATTTCGGGGGTGGGCTTACGGGTGGCGCCGTAAAGGGAGCGCACGGGCAGGCCGCTGCGGGCATCGCGCCCATCCTTAATTGTCGCTCCATCGGCCTCTTCGCCCCGAAATCCGTGCTCGGGGGCAAAAATGGTTTTGACCTGAATGCCTTGCCGAAGCAGCGTATCTACCAGATGGGAGCGGCCCACCAGGGAGGTTTGATTTACGACCAGCCCCACGCGTTTGCCCTTCAGCAGCGGCAAGTAGCGGTTGCCCAACTCAGCGCCCATGCGCGGCTCCTCCACGATTTGCTGCGGCGCCGACTGCACTGCTACCGGCGCGACTGTCGTACTGGCTTCGGTGGTTGCGCTGGGGGGCAAAGTTGGCGTAGTTTGGGCTGCGGAGCAGTTGGCCATCAATACGCTCAAACTTAATAGGCCGGGAAGGAAGGTTGAATACATGCGGAAATGGGGCTAGAAAACTGGACGGGTTAGAGTAGCTTTACGGCAGTGAATATATCGCGCTACATCTCCAGTAAGATTGACGGAGCCGACTCTGGGTCGTTTACTTCGTCGGTGACAAAAATAGCCATTATCAGCATTGCCCTCGGGCTGGCTGTGATGATTGTGTCATTTTCCATCTTGGAGGGCTTCCGAAACGAGATCCAAAGCAAGATTTTTTCCTTTGGCGCGCACCTGCAAATCAGCAAGTACGACACCAACAACTCCCTGAACGCCGAGCCCATTAGCGGGCCGCGTCTTATTCAGACGCTGCGCCGCTCGCCGCAGGTAGATGTTATTCAGCCTTTTGCCCGCAAAACGGCTATTATCAAAACCAAGGAAGAGGTGCTGGGCATCGTGCTCAAAGGAATTGATGAGAAGACGAGCCGCTCGCCTATGCGCCAAAATCTGGTGGCCGGTGAGTTTCTGACCTTTCCCGATTCCAGCGCCAGCAACGACGTACTGCTCTCCCGTAAAGTGGCTGATAAGCTGCGCTTGAAGGTAGGCGACGAGGCGCTGTTTTATTTTATTCAGAACCCACCCCGCGTGCGCAAATTCCAGGTGCGCGGTATCTACCAGACTGGCCTCGACGAGTTTGACGAGGTGTACATTATCGGCGATATTCGGCAAATCCGGGAGCTAAACGCTTGGCCTGATACCTTGGTGGGTGGGCTAGAGGTAACGCTGCGCGACTTTCAGCGCCTCGACCCCGTGTCGGATAACCTGTACGAAACGCTGCCCTACGACCTAAAGTTGGATAAGATAACTGATCAGTATGCGCAGCTGTTTGATTGGCTGAAGCTGCTGAATAAGAACGTTGTTATTTTCCTGATCCTCATCATCTTCGTGGCTACTTTTAACATGGTGGCCACCATATTTATCATGATTCTGGAGCGCACCAACATGATTGGTGTACTCAAAGCCATTGGCGCTACCGACAACCAGATTCGGAGCATGTTTTTCTTTCGGGGCCTGAGCCTGACGTTGCGCGGCATGCTCATCGGCAACCTGATTGGTCTGGGTTTCTGTGCCGTGCAGTACTACACCCACCTCATTCCGCTCGACCCCGAGAACTACTACATGGACCGCGTGCCGATTCACTGGGACCTCACCATCATCATCGTCCTGAACGTGGCTACCTTCCTCACTTCACTCTTGGCCGTGCTCATCCCAACGTACCTGATTTCGCGCATCATGCCCGTAGCCGCTATCAAATTCGACTAAACTAGGTATTTCATCAATAAAAAAGCCCCCTAGCAATGCGCTGGGGGGCTTTTTTATTGATGAAATACCTAGCCACAATTTCTGTATTAGTCAAGGTGCCGGCTTTGCAGAATCAGGTTAGGATTGGGACACAACGCGGCCCACTTCTCGCGCTCCTCCAAAGGCGCCACGCCCGGAAAATCACCCTGTCGGCCCTGCATGTCAGCTATTACCTGAAAATGGAGGTGAGGCGGCCAGTCGCCATTCTCGGGGTGCGGGCCTACTTCGGCAAAGGTGACGCCGGGCTCGACCAGCATTCCCGGCCGTAGCAAAGCAACTTCGCGGCGGCCTAAGTGGCCGTAGAGGGTATAAAAAGTGGTGCCTTCCAGCTCGTGCTCCAAAATAACGGTTGGCCCGTAGTCGCCGAAATTCTCATTATCGGCCAGGCTGTGCACAGTAGCGGGCAAGGGCGACCAAACGGGCGTGCCGGCCCGCACCCACACATCGACGCCCAAGTGCAAAGAACGCGGATGCACAGTCGGGTCGCCAAACAAACCGGGGCTGCGGCGGTAGATAATACGATTCTCCAAATAGCCACCCACCCCAATCAGTCCCTCCTGAGCCTCCAGCAGCTCAGCTACTAACACCTCGAAAGCAGCGGTATCGCGCAAATCAGCCGATACTACCCTCGGATTGCGGTCGGTAAAATCGAGCCGGCATACCTCCGGGCTGTTCAGGTCGATGGGCAGCACCGGACCGAATTGCGCCTGATGCCGTTGTAAGAGTTGAGAAAGTTCAGTCATATTAATTTCGGGAGAAAATGACCGTTTATGAGGTATTTGAAAATGAAGAAAGCGTATACACGCGCTGGCTTTACCACATAAAGTCGGGCGCAAGCTAAGGTCTGAGCAGCATTAATCCCGTACTTTTGCCCCCTAGGTTTCCAAGTTCCTAAGCCCCAGTCTTCCATCCAGAATGAGCAGTCCTTACCTCACCCTCCACGTTGTCGAGCTCACCCACGAAACGCCCGACGCCGTTACGATTCACCTTGAGCTACCCACCCGCCAGCCCATTGCCTGCCAGCCCGGCCAGTTTCTAACCCTGATTCTGCCCTGCGGTCCGGGGGGCAAAAAAGAGCGCCGCGCTTACTCCCTGAGTAGCACGCCGCACGAAGCCCCGCGCTTGTCCGTCACGGTGAAGCGGGTGCCCGGAGGTTTGGTAAGCAACTATCTGCTTGATACAGTGCGCGTAGGCCAGCAGATAGAGGCCATGGCGCCGCTCGGCAACTTTACCGTAAAGCCCAGTCCCAAATCGGCTCGCTCGTTGGTTCTGGTTGGTGCCGGTAGCGGTATTACGCCTTTGATGAGTATTCTGAAATCGGTGCTGCGCGAGGAGCCTCAGAGTCATATTCTGCTCGTGTATGGCAACCGGAATGAGGAATCAGTAATATTCCGGCAGCAGCTAGCTACGCTGGAGCAGGAGTCGGGGGGGCGTTTGCAGGTCGAGCATGTGTATAGCCAGCCTGCCAATCCGGAAGCTGCGCAGCATAAAGGCCGTCTGAACCGCACGATGCTGTTGCGCATTCTGGAGCAGCGCCACCAGTTCCCGGCCGAGCAAGCCGAATATTACCTCTGCGGCCCCGATGGCCTGATGCAGGAAGCTCGTTCCGCGCTGGAGCTGCTAGGCGTTCCTGCTGCCCGTATCCATCGGGAAAGCTTTGTTGCGGCCGCCGACACTATTGAAGCTGCTGTTGCTCAGCCCAATGGGCACGGCGACGTATCATCGGCCGACGATGACGGCAAAATCGTGACCCGCACGGTAACCATCAATTACGAAGGCAGCGAATACAAACTGGTGGTTGAACCCAACCAAACGATTCTCGAAGCCGCCCTCGATCAGGATATCGACCTGCCTTATTCCTGCCAGGCGGGCTTGTGCACGGCTTGCCGCGGCAAGTGCCTGTCGGGCAAAGTACACCTGGACGAGCGTGAAGGCTTATCCGATTCTGAGATGAAACAAGGCTACGTCCTTACCTGCGTGGGTCATCCGCTGACAGCCGACGTTGTTATTGAGATAGCGTAAGGAACTAGCGAAACGGGATTTCGCGAAAATATCTCCTGTTGAGGTAGATTTGTAGTAAGTCGATTGGAATTTGCCTCAACTTTCGACAACATTAAATCGCTGGCTTATCTTGTACTTCCTATGCTACACGCCGCCCCCGAAATACAGCTCGCCTCGGCCACTGATACCCAGCGTCCCGCCCGCCGCTATTTGCCCGAAGATTTTATTGTAACGGATTGGTCTGCTCTGGAGTCCTACTTCATTGAGCTGCGCGACCGGCAGATAAATGCCCCCCAGGAACTGGAAGAGTGGCTGCTCGATCGGAGTGAGCTGGAAAGCGCGTTAAGCGAAAACCTGGCCTGGCGCTACATCCGCATGACCTGCGACACCCAGGACGAAGAGCGCGCCGAAGCCTTCCAGTATTTCGTGAGCGAGATAGAGCCCAATGTAGCGCCCTACGACCACGCCCTGAACGAAAAGCTCATTCAATCAGAGTACGTGGGCGAGCTGGACCCGCAGCGCTACCGCGTTTTCATTCGGTCGGTGCGGCAGGCGCTGGAGATTTACCGGGCCGAGAATATTCCGCTCAAAACCGATATCAGCACCAAGCAGCAGCAATACGCGGCCACCGTGGGCGCGATGACGGTTAGCATTAATGGGGAGGAAATGACGCTGCCGCGGGCCGCCGACTTTCTGAAAAACCCCGACCGGGCCGTGCGCGAGCAGGCGTATATAGCTATTCAGGAGCGGCGCTTACAGGATAAAGAGTCGCTCGATAAGCTGTTTACGCAGTTGGTGCGGCTGCGCCACCAGATGGCGCTGAATGCGGGGTTCAAGGACTTCCGCGACTACATGTTTGCCGCGCTGGGCCGCTTCGACTACACGCCGCAGGATTGCTTCAACTTCCACCGCGCTATCCGCGAAACGGTAGTGCCCCTCATCGACGACCTCGACTTGGAGCGCCGTCAGGATCTGAATCTGCCGGAGCTTCGGCCCTGGGACTTGGATGTGGATGTGAGCGGCAAAGCGCCCTTGCGGCCCTTCGAGACGGGTGCGGAATTGCTCGAAAAAACCATCACCGTTTTTCAACACCTTGACCCTTATCTAGGTGACTGTCTGCGCACAATGCGGCAAATGGGGCACCTCGATCTTGAGTCGAGGAAGGGTAAAGCGCCCGGCGGCTACAACTATCCGCTGGATGAAACCGGCGTGCCGTTCATCTTCATGAATGCCACCTCTTCCCTGCGCGACGTGGTAACGATGCTGCATGAAGGCGGCCACGCCGTGCATTCTTTCCTGACCCGCACCTTGCCGCTATCAGCCGATAAGCACCCGCCGAGTGAGGTAGCTGAGCTGGCCTCCATGAGCATGGAACTGATGAGCATGGACCATTGGGACGAGTTTTTCCCGGATGCCGATGAGCTACGCAGGGCCAAGAAGACGCACCTGGAAAGTGTGCTCGAAACCTTCCCCTGGGTAGCCACCATCGACAAGTTTCAGCATTGGATTTACGAAAACCCGGAGCACACCACGGAGCAGCGCCACGAGCGCTGGGTGCAGGTGTTCGACGAGTTCAACCAGCGCACAGTGAGCTGGAAGGGCTTGGAGCAATACAAGCCGTACTTGTGGCAAAAGCAGTTGCACCTCTACGAAGTGCCGTTCTACTACATTGAGTACGCCATGGCTCAGCTTGGTGCTATTGCCGTGTGGCGCAACTTCCGCCAGAATCCGCAACAGGGCTTAGAGGCTTACAAGCGCGCTTTGGCTTTGGGTTATACTGCCCCCATCGGCGAGATTTATGCTGCCGCCGGTATTCGCTTCGATTTTAGCACTGAGTATTTGCGCTCCTTAGCCGACTTCGTGCGCGAGGAAATGGCCCGGTTGTAAGAAGTATAAACAAGTAAGAGGCGGTCATGCTGAGGCCACGAAGCATGACCGCCTCCTAGTAGAAATAAAACCTAAAAAAGCCTCCCAGAATATTTCTGGGGGGCTTTTTTAGGTTTAGAGGTTACAATTATTGTTGCAACTCAAATAAGGGTAGGGGCTGCAACTGGCTGTATTCGCCACCTATCTTGGAAATCTCAGACTCGTGTAGCTTGAGGTAGTTGTTGAACTGCTTCGCTGCCTGATCATAGCGGACACGGTGACCAACTACTTCACTATCAGCTGACTGAATGCTTTCAGTGAGCGTCTGGACGGTTTCGTTGGCAGGGCCGCTGGCAGGAAGAGCTACCTCGTAAATCGCCCGCAGTACCGAATCCTGGGCTGCGTCATAGGCATCGATACGCTCAGAGGCAGCCATGCTTTGTTGGGAGTAGCGCAACGTTTTGAGTCGCTCGTTGGCGCGGGCAAGCTGCTGTATCTGCGTTGCATTGGTATCAGGTTGCTTGCGCAATTCGCTTAAAACCTGTGTAGTAGCGCTCATTTTGGCGTCGTCACTGGCTATCATACGAGTCCAGCGGACGTCCAGTGTATCGCGGAATACATCAAGCTGAGCTTTCGCCGCCGCCGGCGATACCGGATCGACAATAGCTACTTTGTTAGCGCGGTCAGTTTTGCAGGAAGAGAAGGCGGCCATAAAAAGAATGAAGGCCAATGGAAATATTTTTTTCATAACGGAAATAACGCCGGAAATCGGCGAATAGCATATGCTGTTAGGTTGTTAAACGGGTTTAAATTGTTCAAATAGCTGTCGGCAGTCGTTGCAGTAGTGCATGGAGCGGCACAAAGTGGCTCCAAAAGGCGTTCGCAGCTCCGTATTGTGGCTGTTGCAGAAAGGGCATTGAGCGTATTCCAAGATGTCCAGATCCAGAATTCCCTGGTACGCGGGCGGAGGAGCCAGCCCAAAGTTCTTAAGCGCCTCCCGACCTTTCTCCGAAACCATATTCGTGTCCCAAGGTTCCTCAAAGCTCATTTCTGTTTGAACATCGGCTATGCCGTGCGCCTGCAAAGTCTGCACCACATCGCGCTGCATGTAGTCCATGGCCGGGCAGCCCGAAAACGTAGGCGTCATCTTCACCGTCACGCGGCCGCTTTCGTCTATCAGCACGTCGCGAATTACCCCCAAATCCACCAGCGAAAGCACCGGAATCTCAGGGTCTTTTACCGCTTCGAGCCAAGTAAGAATAGTGGCTTTGTCCATGATTAGGTTAGGAATAGGTAGTGCAGGTTTCCGATGAGCGGCTATATAACAAGCTGCATCCAATTACCATTCCGCTGTCGGATCAACCCGAAACACCTCCGCCATTTCATCGAGCAACGGCTGCAAATACTCCGTATGCTCGCCTATTCTACCACCAAATACCGGTGTCAATGCAGCCAGGTCAGGTATATCTAAAGCTGTCTGGCTGAGAATCTTGGTGATATTCTCCTGCCAGCGTGCCTTTATTTCGTCCTCGCCTACGAAGATGCCTTCCGAGATTATCTGGTCTTCGGCTGCTGTCTTCTCAAACAAACCCAGTGCGAAAGGCAAGGTGTAATTCAGTGAGTTTTGCAGCCGCTCAATAGCTTCTTCCGTCGAGCTGCCGAGTTGCTTTATCCAGGTGTTGGCGTGCAGCGTATGATATTTCAACTCGCCCTTCAGCTTGCGCGCCACTTGCGCCAGCGGCTCATAGCTACTGTGGCTGAGCGCTTCAAAGCGCAGAATCTCGGCGTGGTCATACAGGAAGTGGCGAATCAAACTGAAGTCGTATTCACCGATGGGAAGCTCTACCAGCTGCGCGCAGTGAAACTGGGGGGCATTTCGGGTGAAAGCTACCGTGTCGGGTTCCGCTTCGCCGAGCTGGTGGAGCAGCGTGTAGAGTTGAAGGCTGTGGCCCAGCTTGTCTTGGGCCATGGAAGAGAAGGCAATGTCTTCTTCCAAAATAGGCCCCAGACCGTTCCACTCGGAATTGCGGTGACCCAGGATAAGCTGGTCGTCGGCCAGGCGGTAGAGCAGGTCTTTTAGCGCGTCGGTGTTCATGCTTGGGGGGCGTTTTCGGGGTTCTCGGCTTTGAAGCGCTCAATTTTGTCCTGCACTTTATAAGCCAGGGCATCGCGATATTTTTTCTCGGGAGTAGTCGACCAGATGTCGCGGTCATCTTCGTCCGAGCGCAAGATGTCGGCCGACCGAATCACCCATACATTCACTACTGGCCGCTGGTCGCCAAACACTGCTTTTGCCTGCTGCAAGGCCATCGTGTGCGAGCTGGCCCGCACCTTCCCAACATGAACGTGCGCTTTGCCGCGCTTCTTCAGGTGGAAAATGTCGTAATCTTCCTCCCCAGCCGCGTAAGCCACTTGTTCCTCCGCAGATTCGGAAAGCGGTGCTTCAGTAGGCTCATTTTGCCCCCCAGGCAGCGTATCGTACACTGAGCCCGTGTCGTCGCCGTAAGCAGTTACCTGCACCGCGCTGGTTGGAGTCACCCACAAACCGGTGCAGGCAAAACGACGACTATATTGCTCTTTACCAAACAGAAAGGCCACATCCAGAGAAGGCGCATGCACTGGCCCTACATAAGCGTAGGCAGTGCCTTCCTTTTTCTGGTGGAATACTTCGTAGGTCTCGAACTGATCTAAAGCGGGCTTATCCGGTGGAGGCGGAGGCGAATCGGGCAGCCCTAAACGGGCAATGCGGGGATCAAGAGAGGAAAGGGACATTGGAAAATCGTATGTCAAACAGATAGAACGTCATGCAGAGTGGTAGCGAAGCATGACGTTCTTGTTTATTTCAACTTGCTTATGCCAACGGTTTCACGTATTTCGCTTTGGGCGAAAGTAAAGCCCGGCGTACCCAAGCGCCATTTTCCTCGGCAGCACGACGCACGGCTAAGCGTTCCGCGTTGCAGGGACCGTCGCCGTTGATTACGCGCTTAAAGTCTTCCCAGTCAGGCTCGGTGAATTCCCACACGCCATCTTCGTTTTTGCGCAGTTTAGCATCGGGCACCGTAAGTCCTAGTTCCCAAATTTTAGGTACGTACATATCGAGGAATTGCTGGCGGCAATGGTCGTTGGAGGCCATTTTTACCTTCCAGCGCATCAGAATCTCAGTGTGCACACTCATCTTATCCGAAGGACCGAAGAAGGTCATAATCGGCGGCCACCAACGGTTCAGCGCTTCCTGAATCATGCGGCGCTGGGTAAGGGTACCGGTAGCCAAGTGTACTACGGCATCGTGGCCATACTTTAGATGGAAGCTCTCTTCGGCGCAAATCCGCTCCAGAGCCCGGCAATAGGGGCCGTAACTGCCTTTGGCATTCGCCATCTGGTTAACGATAGCACCAGCATCAATCAGCCAGGAAATAACGTTGGAATCGGCCCAGGTGAAGGCGGGGTAGTTGAAGACGTTGGAATACTTGCTCTTGCCATTAATCAGGTCAGAAAGCATCTGCTCGCGGGTTTTGCCCAATGTCTCAGCCGCCGAATATAGCAGTTGCGCGTGGCCGACTTCGTCCTGCACTTTGGCCATCTGCGCCATCTTGCGACGGAAGCCCGGAGCCCGCGTAATCCAGGTGCCTTCGGGCAAGGAGCCGATGATTTCGGAGTGCGCATGCTGCTCAATCATACGGATGAGCTGCTTGCGGTACAAGGCCGGCATCCAGTCGCGGGGCTCGATTTTTTCGCCGCGGGCAATGCGCGCCTCAAACTCAGCCAACAGGATTGGATCTTCGTTTTCGAGGCCGGTAGTGGCGCTGACCGGAATATCGTGGGTGCTTGCGGAGCCGTACATAAGGGTGGGATTATGAGGGTGGAATGCTAAGATTTAGGAGTTAGCCAGACCAAGCAACAACTGGTCGGCCAAGCGATGCGCAATTTCACTGGGGGGCAATTTGCCGTCAGGTTTGTACCAAGAAGGCAGCCAATTCAGGCTGGCCAGTAGAGTGAGCGTTGCAAAAGCGACATCAGGCGTGCGCAGGTCGTTTTGCTCAATGCCCCGCTGAATTAAAAGCCGAAAGCCGGCTTCATATCGCTCGCGTAAAGCCAAAAACTCGGTGCGGGCGGGTTCGCTCAGGTGGCGCCACTCGTGCAAAAACACCGCGGAGGCAGCTACATCCTGCGTCAGGACTCGCACATGGCTTTCAATGGCCCGACGCAATTGCACAGCAGCCGGCTCGGCCGCATCGTGGGTAGCGGCGGCAAAGCCAGCAAAAAAGTCGTCGGCCAAGCGGAAGCAGATACGGTGCAGTAACTCCTGCTTGGACTTGATATGTGAATACAAGCTACCTGCCTCCAAGCCTAAGGCCTCCGCTAGCTCACGCATACTAGTGGCTGCAAAGCCCCGCGTCCGAAACAGGGCCGTAGCCGTCTGGTCGATTTGGGCTTTCCGCGAAAGGGTAGGGGCAGTGGCTTCCATATTCTAGTAAACAAAGCTAAGGTTCCTAACGTTCGTTAGCAAGCAGAAGTTGCGTTTAGTATAGTGCTGCAAATCACCGCATAACCGCGATCCTGCTCAACGGTAGCTCTCTTGAGCAAAATGCTGCCAACGCCAGCCCAAAACCTCACGTACCTTTGCACCTATGAGCGACATTACACCTCTCGATAAAGTCGGTGAGTTCGGCCTTATCCGCCGCATCCAAGAAACCATCACCCTGCGCCAGCCTAGCACCACGCTCGGCATCGGCGACGACGCCGCTATCCTGACACCCGCTGCCCAACACGACATCGTGGTGAGCACCGACCTGCTGGTGGAAGGCGTCCACTTCGACCTTACATTTTGCCCCCTGAAGCACGTGGGCTACAAAGCCGTTGCCGTCAACGTGTCGGATATTGCCGCCATGAATGCTCTGCCCACGCAAATCGTGGTGGGCCTCGCCATCGGCAGCCGTTACTCCGTGGAGGCCATTGAGGAGCTATACGAAGGCATGCGCTTAGCCTGCGAGGCGTATAACGTAGATCTAGTAGGCGGCGACACCACCGCCAGCCGCGGCGGCCTCACCATCAGCATCACGGCCATGGGCCAAATAGAAACCGGCCGCGCCGTGCGTCGCAGCGGCGCCCAGCCCAACGACCTCATCTGCGTAACCGGCGACCTCGGGGGGGCTTTTTTGGGCCTGCAAGTGCTCGAACGCGAAAAAGCCGCCTTCCTCGCCGACCCCGAAATGCAGCCCGAGCTAGCCAACTACACCTACGTACTCCAGCGCCAACTCCGCCCCGAAGCCCGCCTGGACATCATCCACGAGCTGCGCGACCTGGGCCTCACACCCACCAGCATGATCGATATTTCCGATGGCCTAGCCTCCGAAATCCTGCACATCTGCACGGCCTCCGGCACTGGTGCTCGCATTTTCTCCGAGAATCTGCCCGCCGCCAACCCCATGCTGGAAGTCGCCAACGAGTTCAACCTCGACCCCATCATGTGTATGCTCAACGGCGGCGAGGACTACGAACTTCTCTTCACGCTGCCCCTGGCCGATCACGCCAAAATCAAAAACCACCCCGATATCACCATCCTCGGCCACATCACGGAGAAAAGCGATGGCGTAAACCTCATCACCAAAGCCGGCCAGCCCGTCCCAATTACTGCGCAAGGGTTCCAACATTTCTAGATCATAGTATCGTGTGAAGTACCAATAAAAAAGCCCCCCAGGCTAGTCTGGGGGGCTTTTTTATTGGTAGAACTCATCTGAAACCTAATCCTCAGGATAAGGCACGTACACGAAATTCGTAAACTCCTCATCCAGCACGAATAAGCAGCAATACTCCTCCGGGTCTTTATACGTCTGTTCAAAAGCCTCAATGCCTTCAGGGCTGATAACGCGTTGCTGCACGAATACATCCAGATACGAGGCGAAGACGTGCCACTCCAGATTCAGCTCGTCGGCATTCACCAAAAGGCCCCCCAACGGCACCTCCTGCCGGGCAAACACGAAAATGGGATACTTCGAAATCTCCCGCTTCCGAATTTGATAAGAAGCTTCTTTCAGCGTATCCGATACCGTGGCGAAGTCCTTGGTGATGGTACCGAGGTATTTGCCGTTCAGTTCGGGGTCGTTAGAGTAATCCATAATACGTAGCAGTCGTTGTTAACATTGTCATCCTGACGAAGGAAGGACCTTATCGCCGATGCAGTCTTGCGTTTTCTGCGGCTGCAAAAAAAGCCAGTCAGAATTATCCGAAGCAATTAGCGCCTCTTTTTTCGCTCGCCTCCAGCCCTTCAACTCCTTTTCGCGCTCAATAGCTGCCTTGCTATCAGAGTATTCTTCAAAATACAACAGATTGTAGCAGAAATAGCGTCCAGCAAAAGTTTGGTTCGTGCCACGATTACTGTAATGCTGCGCCATTCGCTGAAGAAGACTATTCGTGATGCCGATGTACAAAACCGTTTTGGCCGGGTTGGTCGTGATGTACACGTAATACGGCATCGCTAATTGGGTGTAAATGGTTTTGCAGCGACTTGTTCAGGCGTGATAAGGTCCTTCGCAAGCTCAGGATGACAGGCGGTTATTTAATGAAAACTCATCGCAGCTCCAGCGCTACCACATTCTCTACATGATGCGTGTGCGGAAACATATCCACGGGCTGCACACGCGTCACGCGGTACGCAGGGTCTAGTAGCTCCAAATCCCGCGCTTGGGTGGCAGGGTTGCAGCTGACGTACACGATGCGGGGGGCGCGTATTTCGAGCAGACGCTGCACTACATCGGGGTGCATGCCGGCACGGGGCGGGTCGGTGATAATGACGTCGGGGCGACCGTGCTGGGCGGTGAAGTCGGCGGTGAGCACGTCCTTCATGTCGCCAGCAAAGAAGGCCGTATTCGTGATATTGTTGATTTCTGAGTTCACGTAGGCATCCTGCACGGCCTGCTCCACATACTCAACCCCAAGTACCTTGCTAGCCTGACGGGCCACAAAGTTGGCGATGGTGCCGGCGCCGGTGTATAGGTCGTACACCAGCTCGTTGCCAGTTAGCTGGGCAAAGTCGCGGGCTATTTTGTAGAGATTGTATGCCCCCTCAGAGTTGGTCTGGTAGAAAGACTTCGGCCCCACGCGGAAGCGCAGCCCTTCCATTTCCTCGTGAATGTGGGGCTCACCTTTGTAGCACACCACATCCAGGTCGTGGAAAGTCTCGTTACCCTTGTTGTTGAGCACGTAGTTGAGCGAAGTGATTTGGGGAAACTTCGCGTGCAGATAATCCAGCAGGGGTATTAGGGCATCGTGGTGGTAATAGCACTGCAAAATCACCATCAGGTCGCCGGTATTGGCCGTGCGGATGATGAGGTTGCGCAGGAAGCCTTCCTGCGTCACTAGGTTATTGAAGGGCAAATCGTGCTCGTGGGCGTAGTTGCGCACGGCCAACCGGATTTCATTCGAGGGCTCGGGCTGTAACCAGCAGTGCTGCACATCGATGATCTTGTCGAAGCGGGCCGGAGTGTGAAAGCCCAGCACCCGGCGCTCAATCTCCGCGCCCGACTGAATCTGCTCGTTGGTAAGCCAGCCGTTGTGGCTGAAGGTGTATTCGAGCTTGTTGCGGTAGTATGTGCGGGCCGGCGAGTGCTGAATAGGCGCCACGGGGGGCATTTCTACCTTGCCAATGCGCTGCAAGGTGTCCTCTACCTGCTGTTGCTTGTACTGAAGTTGAGTATCGTAGCCCAAATGCTGCCACTTGCAGCCCCCACAGGTGCCAAAGTGCTGGCAGAAAGGCTCCACCCGCAGGTCGGAATACTTGTGGAAACGCGTGGGCACGGCTTCTAGGAAGCTTTTCTTGGCTTTGGTAATGCGCAGATCCACCACGTCGCCGGGCGCTACGCCAGTCACGAAGATGACCAGATTATCATGGCGCACGAGGCATTTGCCCTCGGCTACCATAGTGGTGATTTCTATTTCGCGGAGTCCTTCCGTCTTGAGTTTTTTTGCTGTCGTAGTCACGAGTGCAAAGGTAGGGCAAAGTAGCGGCCTCGCCAGAAGATGAGGCGTATTAGCCAAGCGTAAGGCTTTCGAAAAAGCCCCCCGCGGCGCTGCAAAAACCGTAGTTTTGCTTCCGGTGGGCTGCAAAGTCGTAGGCCCACTTCTGCTTGAACAACTGCATATGAAAGATAAAGTAGTGCTCATCACCGGCGGAACCTCAGGCATCGGCCGGGCCTGCGCCGTGGTATTTGGGCAAGCCGGCGCCCGTGTCGTCGTCACGGGCCGCGACGAAGCCAAGCTCGCCGAAACTGCCCAGCAACTCACCCAACTCGGCATTCAGCACCGCACCGTACGCGCCGACGTAGGCGTTGAAGCCGACTCAGCCCGTGCCATCGAGGAAACTATAGCCGCTTTTGGCCGCATCGATGTTCTGATCAATAATGCTGGTATTTCTATGCGGGCCTTGTTTCAGGATGCTGATCTGGAAGTGATTAAGCGACTGATGCAGACCAACTTCTTCGGCACTGTTTTCACCACTAAGTTTGCTCTGCCTCATATTCTGGCCGCTAAAGGCTCCATCGTGGGTATTTCCAGCATCGCCGGTTACCGTGGGTTGCCGGGCCGCACGGGCTATTCCGCCTCCAAATTCGCCATGCAAGGATTCCTGGAAGCCCTACGCACAGAGCTATTGCCCCAAGGTGTGCATGTGCTGGTAGCCTGCCCTGGCTTCACCTCTTCCAACATCCGCCAAACGGCCCTGGCTGCCGACGGATCGGCCCAAGGCGAATCGCCCCGCGACGAAGGCCAGATGATGAGCAGCGAAGAAGTAGCCGGCCACCTGTTGCGCGCCGTGCAGCAGCGCCGCCGCGACCTTGTTCTCACTAGCCAAGGCAAGCTGACCGTTTTCCTGAATAAATGGCTGCCTGGTATTACGGACAAACTGGTGCTCAATCACTTTCGCAAGGAAGAAGGCTCGCCGGTGAGATAAGCATGAAGGATTAACCATCCATAAGACGCTCTGCCTGACCGCCAATTAAAAAAGCCCCCCAGTCACCTCTAAGTAGGGGCTGGGGGGCTTTTTTATTGTACCAGCATCAAGTCATGGCGTCTGATGTAAGCTGACTGCCCGCGCCATTGAACTTCGTACCAAATGTCGCGCTGGCCTACTACCACCAGCCGGTCGCCGGCGGCTGCGGTGGTTAGCCAAGCAGCTCCAGGGCTAGGAGCCCCCATCAGTGCCGCGGCAGATTTGGACACGATACCCACCTTCTCTGGCCCGAATGTATTCAGGTACACAACCGTTAACCCTAAATATGCAGCGTATACCGCCCACCAGCCAGCGCCCATCTGGCGGTGCCGCACCAAAAGCAGCGTGCCGCCTATAACTGCGCCCACTAATAGTGCCTGTAGAATGCGGTAATAGTACCGTCGAATAGTAATGAGCAGCTGCTGTTGCCAGGTGTTCGAATAGCCAGTAAGCCGATAATTTTGGGCCAGTTCCGTCATTTTGCGCCAGGTCGCCGCTCGAGGCTGATGTGCTTGTGCAAGACTCAGATAATAAAGCGCGGCCGGATAATGATCCAATCCTTCCTGGATGTAAGCCATACGCAGCAGCAAGCGCGTCGAAACCAATTGCTCCTGCCTTAATACCTGTCGGTATAAGGGATAAGCTTGCTGATAAGCCTTAGCTTCAAACAGAGAATCTGCTTTAGCAAGAGCTAAGCTATTCTTTTGGCCCAGAACAGGTTGGCTGTAAAAAGCCCAAAAAAGAAAAAAAAGATACAGCTTTTTTAGCAAAACGTTTGGTGGTTAAGGGGCGGCCCTCTACTTTTGTACCCGCAATCAAGGAAGGCGTTTTCCAGTTGCAAATAAACGATTCTGTAGCTCAGCTGGTAGAGCAATACACTTTTAATGTATGGGTCCTGGGTTCGAATCCCAGCGGGATCACGAAAGCCACTCTTAACCGTGTGGCTTTTTTGTTTCTAATATGTTTCTATATAACCTTATAAGGTTTGGCCTATTTCAGTTAAAGTAATTTGAAACATAGTCTTACATTTTGACCAAATTGTGGTCTTGCAATTCAGGTTGGTAAGACCAGAGTCCGAGTTTATAAGACTATGTTTTAGCTCAAAGCCTAAAGTAGAAACTTTTTCTGCTCTCAGAGCCCACCCCATGGGCTAGGAGAGAGGGCGCAAACCGCCTAAAAAAGCCTGATAGTCTCCCGAAGTAGGCGGCAGCATCACTCCGATCCAGAAAGCTATGCATGCCTCGGCTACGCCGCCGTGCTGGCTATCGAGGAACCGCTGCCTTGCCCTTGTATCTTCTTAGCACCCCACTGGTAGGCCAGGCTCCTCCGTGTCCACTAAGCCGGGCAAAAGCCCGTGCATTTCGCTCCACCCGAAAAAGCGAATCAGTATACTTAGACGGCTCGCCCAACCTGCACTTTCATTTTACTAAGAACCAGACCAAGCAAAAGATCGATGCCATGATTGAACGCTACTTCCGCCTCGGTGGTGTCGCCTTCTATGCCGCTCAATACTGTAAGTCAGAAAGCCAGCAGAAAGCAGCATACATTATTAACGTATACTGCTTCCTGCTGGCTTCTTTACTTTGGAGTACCGCTTACTTACGAATTAATTTTAGGTGAGTTTGAATCTTAGCTCCTTGTAAATGCAAGTAATATTCACCTATTATGCTCATTTGATCTGCGAAATTGAGCTGTAGCAGGGAAGTGGCAGCAGGCAAAATAGCCTTGCCGCTACTCACCTTCGACCCGGTGGAAGACACTAATGTATAGGTAATCTCACCCTGGAAAGCTTCTGGCAATTCCACAGTAAAATGCCCATCAGATGAGGGATTTGGATACACATTTACTAGGGAGGTTGAAAAACTTAATTCCTTTTCTTTAAGAGTAGTGGAGGTAGTAGAAGCCGTTAGAGCAGTCTGATCAGTGACGGTGAAGTTGACAGTGAGCGCGGTTCCCGCCGTGCCGGCCCCATTGCTTTGTGTGTAGGGGGTGCCTTTGAGCGAGTAGCTACCGACGGGTGGGGTCCAGGGGTGGTAATTATAGCCCGTCGTAGGGAAAAGGGCATAGGGCGCATTTGGATCGCTCTCACTCTCGGTCAGGTTGACGGCACCACTTAAGACAAACACCACACTCCCTACCACCGTCGGGTTGGTATTGGCCCGTATGTTGAGGTTTTTGGTGGGCAGGGTGGCCAAGTTCAGGACATCGCCCGCGACCAAGTCGCGAATGGGCAGGTCCGTGTCCGCATTGATAAGTGTGAAGCTCGTTACTTGCTGACCTGCTGGGGTGGTCGTGGTGGAGTTGACGGTAACGACGACCTGATCAGCAGCGCTAGCCTTGCCTAGGTTATCGGTGA
>NZ_BMFN01000003.1:0-917047 GCF_014638675.1 Hymenobacter qilianensis | reverse complement strand
TATCGGCGGCAAACGTGCCCAGCGAGGTGGTCAGTTGCCCTCCACCCGCATTCACCCGGTATAGCGCCGTCCCCGCGGGGGGCGGCGTATCATTGGTAATGGTTACTTGGAACGTATCTTCGACAAACAAGCCATCCGCGTCAGTTGCCCTAATGGTCACGTTTGCGGAGCTTATGGCATTCGGAGCGTACGTTAGCGTTAGGGTAGTTCCGCTGAGGGAGGTAGAAACTACGTTCGGATCTGAGTTAGCGGTGACCGTTAGTTTAAGGTTGGCGGCACCGCCGTTATCAGCAAAAACAGTAGCTAGGTTGAGCTGCGTGGGGGGGCTATTTTTAGGTACTGTAACATCCGCGATAGGAGAACTGACCGTCGGAGCAGAAGTCGTGGGGGTATCATTTACCCCTGATGCCCACTGCACCAAACGCTGCGCGAACAGTTTGTTATCTACGCGGCTAAGTTGCGTACCTGGGCCCGCATTCCAGAAGGCATTGCGGTCAAAAAAGCCTAGGACCCGCCCTTGGCCTACTTTTGCGGATGAAATAGCGGCATCAGCAGGAGTAACGGCACCATCCAAGCTGTTGAGTTTAGCACAGCAGGCTGGCATATAGGCCAGAATGGTAGCAGGAGCGCTTGTACGAATAGGGCTGGCTCCTTCTGCCTCAATCGTTAAGCCGCTGGTTTTATTAAATCCATTAATGTAGTGGTCAGTTGTCCACTGCGTTAAACTAAATGTCGTCACCCCATTATCACGCAAGAACTGCATGCCAAACTGTTGGGTGAGGTCGTTGTCACTTAAGGAGCCCTGCGTGCTATTGATGCCCCCTCCAAATGCTCCATCAGACCAGGCTACTAAGCCACCACCCGCATTCACCCAGGTAGCAACGGCCGCTTTTTCGGCGTCAGTAAAGCGGCGATTATTAGAGCTTAAGATCAATACTTTGTATTGGTTCAGCGTAGTAGCATTTAAGGTGATACTAGCATCAAGCGCTTCTGTTGTCACCATGCCAACATCCTTTAACGCCTGATTGAATTGCGACATGCCTGTTGTGCCGGTGTCTGAGAGTTTCATATCTACCTCGGCAGGCGGAATACTACCATAGAGGTAGAGCACCTTTACTGCAGCTGCGGACCCTGAAACCGTTAGAGACACGGGCAAGGTAGCATTAGGGTACCCTGGTGCGGTAGCGGTAATCGTAGCGGAGTAGTTACCAGCCGATAAGCTCGTTGTGTTCACTGTCAGCGTGACCTCACTGCCTCCTAACAAGTCTAGAGTGCCTGTGGCCGGGCTTACTGTAAGCCATGGGGGGAGCTGGTTTGTGGCGATACTATAAGTAGGCGCGCCACTCAGTGACCACAGCAATACCTCTTTGCTAGTCGTAGACCCTTGCGTAGCCGTTAACTGTACCTGGGCAGGCGAGAAGCCTATTTTATAGTTAGGCGTGCGGGGAAAGTGCCGCTTACGGGCGGTCGTTTGCGGGTTAGTGCGGGCGTTGAGGGAGCCGTTCGAGACAAATAGCTCTTCCCCGATTACTTCAGCGCTGGGGCCAAACAAATTAACGGGAAGCGGCGCCTGTTCAGTCCAAGTGTCCGTTGTTGGGTCATATGTGGTGATCGTATTTAAAATATTATTATTCAGTGACACACCACCCACCAACGTTATCTTCCCATCGGCCACAAAGGTGGCCGATTCACTGTGGGAGCGGGCATAAGGCAATGCCTTCAGGTCGGACCACGTGTTCGTGGCTGGATCATAAACATTTGCCGCACTGACGTCTAGGACGGGCCCATCATGGCCAGTCTGGCCTCCTAGGGCATATATTTTGCCGGCCACGACCGCGCTAGCAAAGTGGCAGCGCGGCAGTGGCATAGGGGCAGCGTTACTCCAGCCCGCCGCGAGGTTATCTAAGTCCAGCACATAGTGGGCGGCATTGCCTGTTTGACGGTCGGGCATCATACCCCCGAACGAGTGCAGTTTACGCCCGACCCGAACGAGTGCATTCCCACCCATTACAGCTGGCAACTTGGGCCCGCTACTCCAGGTGTTGGTGCTTACATCATAGATCTGCAGCGCGTCCGTGTTAGGCTTGCCTGCCTCCAATCCTGTAAAGCCACCAGCTACGTATATCTTGTTCCCATCAGTGGCAACACCTGCGTGGGTGACCGGAAGAGGCATATCAGCTAGATACGTCCACGTGTTAGTTGCTGGGTCGTACGACTCACACTTGGGGGTAGTTCCTGTTTCGGCCGTAAAGAAGCCGGACATAACTTGCATTTTGTTGGCCACCGAAACACTGACACCAACCCATTTAGGGGTGTTAGAAGGGGCAATGGTCACCCAATCGGTTGTTTGCGTATTGGCGGTAACATAGAGAAAATCCCAGGTTGCTGTGAAGGGCGTGGCCCCCCGGGAAGTCGCGATAACACCCACCGCATAGGCTTTGCCAGTCTGCAGCGCGCTTAAAAGCGCCCCGCTTACCTGAATAGGATTGCCTAGGTTAGTGGTTGCCCCCCCATTGATTGCATACTTGGGCTGCACTGCGCCAGTAGTAGGGTTAACAGCAAAAAAGAAGTCTAGAGTGGAACTAGGGATGCCACCGGGTATGGGAAAGGTAGTAGTAACAGGAGTTCCCGCATTTTCATAGACTACTTCGAGCCCACCAGTACCGTTATTGGCAGTAAGCGCTATTTTCAAGTAGTTATCTTGATCCCCGTTGCTGAGGTAAATGCCTTGTGACTGAAAATTTTGAGGCGTCTTATTATTAAAAAAAGGCCCTAGCAGTCGTCCCTGCACCGTGAAAGGAGTTGTTGAAGCCTTCACACCAAATTGGAACGCATTTTCCTGGGTATTTAAGGCTCCCAGTGCATCGCCAGGCGTCGTATTTACTATTGAAAAGGCCCCTACAGCACCCCCGGCAATGAGATTATTTTCATCGTATAGCTCCGTATAAATGGTAGTCTTATTACTAAGCAAGCCTGTAAAGCCCACGCCGAAAAGTCCAGTTCCAGGGCTGTTGTTAAATAAGTCGTACTTAATGGGAAGGGCAGTAGTCAGCCCATTATCTTTATCTAAAGGAAAAAAATCGATGTTATCTGCAATAGCATCGTTATCATCATCTACATCATTTAAATCAGAGACGTAATCGCCGTCAGCATCAGGGGGCATACTGGAGGCTGAACAAGGCTGGGTAGCGTTGTCAATCTCGTCTGCATTCGTATAACGGTCTAGGTCATCGTCGTTGCTATCGTATTTGCCCGTGCAAACCAAAAAGTCCTGGGGCTCAAATATGGTAATAGAATTGGATCCATAGGTAATAGCCCATACTGAGCCGGGAAAGACATCATTATCACCCTGGGCAACAATATCTAAAGGGGTGGAGCCAAAACCGGAAGCAAAGGGTAGATCTTCATTTAATTTATTGGTCGTATTCCGGGGGTTCGTTACGTCGGTGCCATCGGCCGTCAGGGCGATTTTAACGATGTTACCATCGAAGCTGCAGGCGAGCAAGCTGCCTTGCAGGGCTCCTCCAAAATTGGAAGCGGTATACTCCGCCATTCCATTCGTTGAGGCGGTAAAAGTTAGCAGGTCTTTGCTCTGCGTACTTCCGGGCATTTTAAAATCACCTTCTATAGGATTGGCGGTTGCCACAGGTGGCCAGTCAGCAGGCAAGGGTGGCGTCCCGGTTTTGCTGGTACGCCACACACCCGAGGTACCATTATGGGTATAGAGTCCAGCACCACTAGGGTTAGCTCTAGTTGGATTAGGGTGACCACCATAGTAGCTGCCCGGCGTATAGGTGTCCAGGTTGCCGATATAGTCTAAGTTATCGAGATTATTGACCTGCGCTTCAGTAGGCGCTGGACCGGTTGAGCCAGGTTCGCCAACGACGTAGTTATTGTTGGCATTGGCCGTTCCCTCATTCTGTGGATACCCTCCCCACCCCTGGTTAGGACCGTTGTCTATGGTATACATCCGCCGAGACTTAGTAATCACTAAGTCATAAGCATTGCGATAGCCGGGAGAATAGATCTGTACCGGGCCACCGGGTACAATTTTCGCCTGGTTTAGACCGTCGTTGCCCCCAAAAGGATCAAAAGGATCAGAGCCATCCGGATTGTTAGCACGATCCGGGTCATCTAGCGTTGGGAGGTTATATTTATAGGCTGTATTGCCTGTTCCTTGCGTTGGCAAGGCGTCGATGGCGTTAAGATTAACCGAGAGAATAGCGGCTGAAAGCGCATACTCGGGAGTGTAGGCAAAGTTTTTGGATGTACCTCCGGCGTTGGTGTGCCCACCTTGGGCTACATACAAAATATTAGTTTTCTCATCCAACTGCATGCCATTGGATGCATGATTCTCTTCTGATCGTGGTAGTCCACGCACCAAATCCAGCTTGGTCCAGCTAGTGCCACTACGCGTGAGTCTGGAAATAATGCCGGAGTTAGTATCCAAATTAAAATCTCCATCGGGGCCACCGATGCGGCTGTCGCTGGACGTGACATAAATAATTGGAGTAGTCGCTGTGCCCTTAACGAGTATGCCGGTAACCTGTCGGCTAGTAACGCTCGTGTTTAAGCTTCCGTTATCGTTATGATTGGGAATCTGATTGATAATGTTAATTACCTCGGTGCCCGTAACCGAGTAGTCATTGGCTGCATTTCTTTTTATAGTAAAAGCTTGAATAATACCAGCTTGTTGAGCTACGTATAAACGCCCATCTGGCCCAAACTGAAGGGAGGTAGGTTGACCTATTGAGCTACCTTTTAACCCACTTGGGGCGAAGTTATACTGAGCATTCGCAAGCATAACCCCTGCGATATCGATGGGAGGCAGTTTAGCTCCTTTCTTTCTTTCTTTTTGAGCTAGTAAACTTGAGGGGTAAACGCTACATAGAATTATACCTATAATGGCAAGCCAACACGAGTATCTCCTCCCGACATACTGCTTAGCATAAAGTAGGTGCTGATCCATAGTAAGTGATTTTGAAAAAACTGAAAAACCTGAGATCAACCACCCTTATTTCGGGCACAAGTGGTTGAAAATCAATAAATAATAAAAAGGTGCGTTGAGCGCAAGCTATCCTAAGGCCGCAAAGGCCGGTTGGATAACGTGAGGAGTTTGAGTGTGAGGGTTGTGAGGTTGGTAGTGCGCCCCCATCAGGCTAAAGGCAATAGCCTAGGCTTTGACTTCAATGGTGGGTAAGTACAACCACAGTTAACCTTGAAAGCCTGCTTGCTTCTAAGTGATCCGCTCGTGATCAGGGCTAGCTGGAACATTACTAATACCCTGGTAGCTGAGGCAGTACCAATCAGCCTTAGTAGGCTAGTAGGCATTGGGCTGGCGGCCCAACCATAGGCCGAGCGTGCGGGCGATGATATGCACATCCAGCAGTAGAGACCAATTTTGCAGATACCACAGGTCAGCCTTGACGCGGTTTTCCATGGCGATCAGTTCCTTTGTTTCGCCTCGGTATCCATTGACTTGTGCCCAGCCTGTGATACCTGGACAAACGCAGTGGCGCAACATAAAGTAATCAATAGCTTGAGCATAAACTTCTGTCTGTCGCAGCATATGAGGCCGGGGGCCAACAACAGACATATCTCCGCGTAACACATTAATAAACTGAGGCAATTCATCAAGATTGTTGCGTCGCATAAAGGCCCCAACGCGCGTTACGCGCGGGTCGTTAGGGCAGGCCTGCCGCAGGTCGGCTTCGGTATTGAGACGCATGCTGCGAAATTTCAAGCAGTAAAATGGCTTGCCATTGCAGCCTGTACGTAGCTGTTTAAAGAAGACAGGGCCCCGTGACTCAAGCCGAATTAGTAAGGCTAGGAGCGGAGCCAGCCAACTCAGTACGAGTAGAACGGCGATTAAAGCTACTAGAATATCAAAGGTGCGTTTAAGGCCGTGATTGACGATAACTGGAGTATGAGGTACATTAGAAGCTAGTTCATACTCGATGATTTTCGTCTTGGGCGTAGTATAGGAGTGTATCATCTGCTGTTTATATTTTGTTACTTGACGATTACCATATTCCTTTAATTCATAGGCCTTCTTAGCTATACTTCCCAAAGTCCTAAAACAAGTGTAAAAACCCTGCAAAATTCTACTTTTAGACTTATCTCATATTTTTTATGAACATAGTAATAAATGTCCGCTTTTCTGAAGATTAAATCAAAAAAAATCTTCGAATATAAACAGATGAGCTAAAGCTAGCTCATCTGTTTATATTCGAAGATTTTTTAGTATATCACAGATACCCTAATTGAAAGAGCTTAACTTTCAGTTATATACACGGATTATAAATAGGATTCCTTAAATGTTTTTCTATCTAGAAAGGTGGGTACCACAGGTAAAACTTACTAGGAATGGATGATAGGTTCTGCCCAAGAAATCATGAATCACAGGTCATGACGCCCTTCACGCTATTCATTGGGAGGAGAAAAAACTCCCAGCGCGTACGGGTGTGGCAAGCTATGTATCCCCAATTTGCTGAATCAAAGTGCCCTTATCACATTAGTTAAGTAAGGATACCTACTCGCCTGAGGGACAGAGCACATGGTAGGGTACGTACGCTAAAGAGCCAGAATCAAGCAAGCTGGATACACTACATGAAGCTCTCAAGGAACATGATTTATCAGCCTTTTGCTTAAGGCCCGCCTCACGCTGAAATAATTAGTCTAACTGTATTGTGTTTATTGCCTGCTGGCGTCTCATTAGCTCATGACACATAACCCTCACATAGAAAGCAAATGCTTCCCTCGCGACTATTCGTAGGCTGTTAGCTTAAAGCCTACGTTTACGGGAGTTGTCCTTTAAGCTAGCAATTCTGCTTCAAGGATGTAATCTATAAATCGAAACCTGACTTTTACAGAACTACCTATGATTCTTATAGGGAGTAATAATGCTCCTATCTGTCTAATGCAGCTAAGTAGCGTACCCCCCCATAATGCCTTTATGAGTTTACCTAGTTCTTGCGGACTTGTTTCTTATAGTCCTGGCGTAACGCTTCCATTTGTAGTGAGATGGCTTCGAGTTGCTGGACAAGCAGGCCAGCCTGCTTTCCATAGGAGGTTTGTGGGTTGGTCCAAGTGATGAATTGCTTTAACTCCTCTTTTGCGAATCGCATTAGGGTGCTAGCATTCTCTATAAATTCGTCTTCCGGCTCCATAGAAAAGCAGATATACGTTTTATTGTCTCCAACCTACTACAGACAGAATAAAGGATGGGACCCTTAAGGATGAGGACTGCTTCAATGTCATCATGCCAAAATAAGTTACGTATTCGTTAACTACTGGTTTTTGTAATAGGTAGCCATTCGGCGCTGGCTTAGGATCGCCTAATAATACCCCTAACAGCCTTAAACCACTGTTTTTGGAGTATACTCTTGGGGCGAGCGCGGGATACCCAGGCTGTACGTCACCAGCGCACGGTTGATCTATCATAAAACCACGACGCTACGGCCACAACCCTCAGTGAGAAGCCGATCGGCTACGGGATCCAAGGCCAGCTAGAGGAGCACTACATCGTCATCTATTACCAAAAACGTTGCCCAATCATTAGAAGACCACCTACAGCCTCTTTAGGCCGACCTGCTGGTGCCAGGAGGGACATGGGGGTAGATCTCGTGGTTTTTGTAACAGATGGACATCTCTGACGCCCCCTCGGTTCTTTTAGGATCCTTTCTTTAACCGTCTCCAACCTAAAGTCAGCGGGGAGATGCCCAACCGCTACGAGCGGCGCTTAGTTCAATCCACGTTAATGCGCCGCCCCGCAGCACGACGCACGGACGGGAGGCGGGGATAACGATCAGGACCGCCTGAATTTTTATGATTAAGCTTGCGGAGGGGCGCCCCTCGCTTCGGTCTAGGAGCAGGACCCGAATTCAGCAATCGAAAATGCGATGCGTTGGGGCGAAGGTAGCTGCCGGTGCTCCCGCGCTGAAGGGCTATTGGGATGGTCGATCGGGTTCAACGGCGTAGCCGATGCGTCGGCCGGCGACTAGTGGGGGGCATTTAATGTTACCCGAGGAACGTGTTTGACGGGTACTGCTACATGCTTCTTTGATCCGACGACGAAGGATCATCACCCCTGCCTGTGGGCGGCTCAATTCGGTGCGGGCTCTGCCCCGTACCCGTGCCCGCGGAGGACAGGTCCACAAGGTTGTCCGCCCTCGCGCGGTGCCGCCGCTGTTAGTACTATTTGGTCTACGTCACCTTCTGCTTGGTAACGCCCAGGGCACTGGCTACCGCGCTCCCGGGGTGGTAGCCCATGGGAGCCGTGACCGGCACCGCCACCACTGCGTGTGGGGCGAACCTTCCGAGGGCGCACGTACCTTTTGGACCAACCTTTTACCTAAGGCCACACATGCACTGAATTATCAATAAATTAAGCGTTGTATGCCGAAACCTGTAATGAGTTACAAATAAATCTTCGCCGATATCAACAATTGGGGTAAGTTGTTGACTAGCCAATTGCTAATTAACAGACATGTGTAGGTGCCAAGCAATCGTGGAAGAAAACCCTAATGGATCATTACTTCGTTCTTCTTGCTATGCACATCAAGGATAAGGCACTTTCTTCAGCATTAGGATTTCGGCCCGATAGAAGGTTGCCCATTCTGTACTTTAATTCGGCTTTGCCTGGCTGACCTTGCAGAACTTCTGCTCCCATTTCATGATTGTGCCGAAATACCGCCACTTCAAACCCTAGGGGCTCAAGCGTGTTCACAAAGAAAGGTTTCGTCACACCATGTCCCGGCTTATGATGGATTTCGCATTTCAGGCCCCAATACTGTTGGCTGTTTGTTTTGTGAAACCCATGACCCGTAAGTTTATATATGATTAAGCGCCCGTTCCAGAGCAATTTAGCCAGCCCTTTATAATCCCAGGCGCTTAGCTGAGGGTCATGGTCAGTGATTAACAAACCGCCTGGTTTAACTAAGCGAGCGGCTTCTTGCAAGACGACGCTCATATCCTCACAGTGATGTAACGCAGCATTCAAGACCACGTAGTCGGCAAAGCCGGAGATAAAGGGCAAGTTGGTGGCATCAGCTAGCACAGGCAGTTAGCTAACTCTAGTGATTTGGCAGCTACATCAATACCAATAAGTAATTTAGGTTTCGCTTGTAGCGTGGCAAAAATATTACCGGGCCCGCAGCCAATGTCTACTACAATGCTGTCTGCACAGACACCGAGAGCAGCTTCCCAGCGGAGCTTGAATGACTCACTACGGGCAGTAGGTTAAGTAGTCTTCTGCCCATTCAGGATGGTTGAAGTAGTACGCATTCGCTTGGAGATCCGCTGAGGGATTATGAATCGGAAATTCTAAGTACTCTTCCCGTTCAACTACGGTGGCTCCTGAGCGCAAAAAAGGTTGAATTTGAGCAAGCATCATTCCTAGGCATTAAAATGAGACACGGTTCTGCCATTAAGCTTTCACCTGTGGAAGCTTAAACTGGTGGGAATGGGCGAGGGTGGGAGGGCGGCTAGTTAAAAAGCCTACTAAGAAGGCAACTTAGTAGGCATACAGTTAAAGATTGTATACATAAATGATCTGTAATTAATGAGATCATTTGTAGCTAGTCTTAACTTAATTTTTAATCAACTATGAGCATTAGGCTACTCTCAAATTAGTCGACAACTAAAGTACGTTTTTTATAAAGTGCTCTAAGCCCTTAGATGAGCATATGCTAACCCTTCTTTGTATTTGCTGAATACCATCGTAATAAAGGCACCAGAATAATTACAGGGACAGGGGACACAAGGAAATGCAAGAGGTGGCTAGTAAGGATTGTAATGGAAAAATTAGGACCAACCAGTTTGTTGGTTACCAGTAGCAACAGCGAAGCGACAGCTATAATGCCGTAGAAAAGAAGTACGTATCGTCGTTGAGTAGGGTAGGGTAAGAGCAAAAAAAGCAGTGCCAAACAGACCGTTACATACAACAGACTATATAAGATAACCGCTGGAATACTATGCGGTCGATTCATAGTCTGACCGATCACGCCACCTTGTTCAAACAATCTAGGTAGATACGCTGCAACGCCTAGAGCATCGAATAGGCTTTGACAAAAGGTACCGAGTACGGCATATAGCTGCTCAGCGAAAAGCGAAGCACTAAATAAAAGAAGGACTAATAATAAACAGCACCCTATGCGAATAATTCTATTGTCAGTAAGCCTCTCCAATGCTGGTTTGGGATCTTCATTAATGAGGCGTTTAAGCGTGGACATGCGGAGCCGAGTTAATAGGGACGCGAGGTGCTAGCCGTGTAGCCCACCAGATCCATAAAAGAAAAATAAACCCGTATACGATGAAGGTAAATGTAAAGTGATGATTAAAATCTACGGTCTGGTGCCAGTAAATATGATTAAGACAAAGGGCGGCAACACGTAATATATTGATGCTATAGATTAGAATCAAGCCCATGGGAATGAACCACAATTTATATCGGATGGGCCCGGGAAAAGCTAACACAAATCCAGTGAACAACGCGTATAATACTAGTCCGTCACAATAATATCCAACCTTAACGGCAGGTGTATTGGATAAAAGAATCAAATTTGCTTGTTCCGGGGATACGACGGCATCAAAGCCTACCAGGCGCAGTACGGCGGCTCCAGCCATGGCGATATTTTGCGTTAAGGCGGCATCCAATCGACCATCAATAGCCAAGTAATGTTCATACCCAAAAAGCCACACCAAATAAAGGCTTCCGGCTATCAGCATAAAACGTAGAAGAGGATTCATAGCTAGTATTATACCTTTGACATTATATAAATAAGACATTGCTGGATTAAATAGCTCTGCGAGTAAGCAGGCTATTTAATCCAGCTAGTAATGCTTATTACTGTGCCTTACTAAGGCGAGCCTTACTAATGCGGCGCAAGGCATAGGCTGCTCCCCCAGCAAGAAGCAAAGAAGCTCCTCCGTCAATTGGGACATCGGTGGGGCCACCATTCCCTTTACCGTTGCCTTGATTACCTTGGCAATTTCCACACTGGTTGGGTTCTCCAGGATTACCGTTTTGAGCCTGAGCAGGTGTGATTGTTAGCCCTAAGAGGAAGATTAGAGCTGACAGGGAAAAAAAACTCACAAGTTTTTTCATAAGAGTACTATTTAAAAAGGTGAAAAAGGGAAAAATAAAAAGGGTAAAAAGCTACTAGTAAGTTGTTGTTTCCTAAGTAAACTAAAGAAATTTATTCTGGCGTAATAGATAAAATAGGCATGTAAATGGCTAAAGCTCAACAGCTATCAATACGGGCAAGTCTCGATTAGAGAAATAATAATACTACATGAAAATGGGTTTTCAAACAGTTTTATCCAAATTTATTTGGTTTTATTTATATATTATAACATTATTGGTTTTATATAACTTATAAATTTCTTCTATTTGAATAGAAGAATACTTAAATTAATGCCTCAGACATGCGATTGGGCCTGTAGCTACTAATAGTTATTTGTATGGGACGCCTTGGCTTATTGGTAGCTGTATTCACAGCCTGGGAATGTGGTATTGGTTCGCTAGCTGCTAGCGCTCAAACTAAAATTTTTAATGCAAGCCCAACGGGGCGGCCTAGTGAAGCGATTAGTTTACAAGGCCATTTTAGTGCGACAGCCAAGGTTTACCTTGCTCAAGGAACGGGTACAGCTATTACTCCCCCCATCCTAGTGCAGAGTGCGGGGCAGGCTACCGTAGCTATTCCCGACAACTGGCCGTTAGACATGTATAAACTTTGGGTAGGGGACAGCACCACCCAAAGTCCTGTCGTCTATATAAACCGCGCTAGAGGGATGCATTATGACTCCCCCGAAGTCATAGCGGGGGGGACGGTGCGCATCTTTGGCCGAAATTTAAGGCTTGCCGAGGGCAGTTGTAGTGTTCGGTTCGTGCAGCATGATTCAGGTGCTTCTACGGACGCAACCATCGAGGAAAGTGGAGCCGAGGAATACAAAATCCGCGTTAACATTCCTCCCAGTTTAACCGCTGGCAAGACGTACGATGTCTATATAACAAACGGGCTGGGGGGCTTATTAGGAGAAACTAAAGTAGAGCAACCCCTTACTGTTATTGAAAGAAACACTAATCCGTATGACCTCCCTGTTGGCTGGGGCCATAAATACAACTTTACTCGTAACATCTACAATGTAAAAACTGATCCTCGCCTCACAGTAAAGGCTATAGGAGATGGACTAACGAATGATAAACTAGCTATTCAAACAGCAATAAGTGTCGCTAAAAAAGCGGGCGGAGGGGTTGTTTTCTTGCCAGAAGGTATCTATAAGTTGCTCCATAGTGGTTGGGGGGGCTTGGAAATGGGAGACCGTGTGGTACTAGCAGGGGAAGGAATGGATAAAACGGTGCTCCGCTATGGGTACAATAATGAGAGTGGTATCGGACTACGCCTCAATCCTGGGGTAAAAACCACTGGGTTTGCCGATTTAACTATTGAGAATATATCCGATGGTGGACAGTGGTCTACCAACTTAAGTGCATCGGGGATTGAGGAATTCTTTATGCAGCGGGTGCGCTGGAAGCTGAATATAGGTAGATGGCTGGACATAGCCGACGCCAATAAAGTATGTATCGTCAACTGTGACTTCACCCAAGGAATAACAGCTACAACCGGTTATCGAGGTCCCTTGCGCATGGATGGCAGCAAGAATGTTGTGTATGCAGACAATAAAATAGTATATGCAAATGATGGGCTGCACTTTGGCCATACACGCGCAAATGGTGGGGCGCAAAATATTGTGTTTGAGAACAACAAAACCTACCGGGATGGTAGTGCGCGATGGCCTGGTAATGCTCGTGTTATAACGCACGTCACTACGTGGGATTTTGCCCGTAATGTGGCTATCCTGAACAATACATTTCAAGTGATTAATGGACGCCCGCAGAATACTAATGACGGGGAAACCATTCTAGCTGAACAGGGAGCTAATTATGTACCTGATGAGTCCATAGGCACCGTAACCAGTGCAACGAGCAACACCCTAACTGACAATACAAAATCATGGGGAAGTCTAGTGCAACCTCGGGTTGGGGTAGGCATTGTACAGGGCAAAGGAATGGGCCAGTGGCGGCAGATCACCAGTCGTACTGGTACTACCCTTACCCTGAAAAGTAATTGGGAAGTGATACCTGATCACACGTCCCGGTATGCGGTCTGGACATGGGGGGCTGAAAATTGGCTGGTGCAAGGAAATGTAATGGAAGGTAACCAACGCGGGATTATGTTGTCGCAAAACGCTAACCACGATATAGCAATCGTCGGTAACACCTTGACTAATAATGGTTCAATTGATATTGCTCCCTTCCAACGAGAAACGACAAACTGGCACACCACCGTTGGGATGTATCCTACCTGGAATATACAGATAGTAAAGAACTCGGTTTCCGACCTTAATGGCGAAATGGGGGTATTTATTGGCGTTCATCCGACGCAGCATATTCAACAAAAGCCTTTTGGCACCTTAGCGCTTGGCGTAGAGATGCGAAATAATTCGCTCACAGCGCATACCCCCAATGCAGTAGCGCGAGTGGACGATAATTTCCCCAATGGGTACCTCAATTATTTAGAGTTCCATAAGCTTACGCACAATTATGTAGATGAAGGTATTCCTGCTATACTAGGCAGTATCATTCAAAACAATAGTGCAACCAACTGCGACAATGCCGTTTATCTTAACTCCGGTACGTACAATGCGGTTGTATGTAATACCAGTTTAGTTAATACGGCAAATAGCATTAAGGATAAGACCTTGCAAGGACTGAATCATGCCTCAGTCCATACAAGTACCTGTGCGGACGCTACCACTGGTCAACTCCCGCTAGCAGATCCAAAAACTAACCTGCCCATTCCCAGCAGTGCTGGCCTAACTCGTTTGCTGCCCCTTACCGGTTCTGCTCCCAGTGGACCGATTACTGCCTTCGCTATTAGCAAGTTGCCGTCCGTCACGAGTGGCGTCCTCTATATTAAAGAGACTCCGATAGCAAAAGATACGGTCGTATCGATTGATCAAGCAGCGTTGGTAAGCTTTCAGCCTAGCCTTAACTATACTGGCAAAGCGAACTTTGCCTATAGCGCTATTGATAGCAAAGGCAATAGTAGCTTACCAGCTACTTTTAGTATTCCCATCATTTCCCCGCCCCCCGTCCAACAAATACAATTCACCGTTGAAGCTGATAGCGCAAACGCATTTCTACATTGGGAAACAGCCTCCGAAACGAATGTCAAGCACTTTACGGTGCAGCGCAGTCTCGACGGGCTTTATTTCACTGCAGTGGAGCAACTAAATGGGCGAGGCAGCCTAACATCAGCCAAAACAACCTATAGCTACCAGGATATAGGTATCGGTAAAACCCTTAAGGGCCCTATCTACTATCGATTAGAACAAGTTAATACTGATGGTTCAATCCAGCATAGCCTCGGGCGATCAATCGACTTTCTGACGAAGAATGCCTCTAAGGTCAATATCTATCCCAACCCAACCAACAACAATTTATTCGTGGTTTTATTGGCCCCCTCGGCGCTACTTGAAATTTACTCAGTAGCAGGGGCATTGATACAAACTACTTATACGGCTACCAGAGAGAGTGTACTCAATGTGCGAAAACTTCCAGCCGGGGTATACATTTTGTTAATCAAAACCCAGGTGGGCGGTCAAACACGGCACTATTTTATTAAAAATTAAAAGACAAAAATAACCTAAACACAAGGTATAGGTTGTAATGCTAATACTTGAAACGATTTCATAATCCTGTCAATTTCTAAGTATCGATCCGCGTAAGAGCGAGCATTTATTTTAATCTCATCATTAAGTTCATTTAAGGCTTCTGTTAAACCCTTATATAACGCTACTTGATTTTCTGGTTCAACAACCAAAGCTATATTGTGTTTCTTAATCATAGAGCTAAGGCCAGAATCGTTATTAGCTGTTACTAAAGCTAACCCCCCAATAGCCAGTATGGTAGTGAGTTTAGAAGGCATCACTAAATCACACGTACTACATTTTTGAATAACTAAATGAACATCAGCTAGGTTGAGAAAACTATTAAATTTTTCAAGCGGCTGCACTGGAAGAAACAGGAGGTTGGTAAGTTTTAACTCTTGGGATAACTCTATTAAGTGTTCTTTATAGGGCCCGGATCCACAGATAATAAATTTAACATTCATGTCGCATTCTCCGAATCGTTTTGCGACAGACAAAATGTTTTCTAATCCTTGCTTTTCCCCAATCGCACCTGAGTATAAAACAATTCTTTCGGCGTTTCTAAATCCAAATAATGATTTCAGTTTGCACTTGTCTTGGATAGGGAAGAAAAGGCTGGTATCGACCCAATTGGGGAAAAGGTGAACCTTTTTTTCGGATTTTTCATATATTTTGATTGCCATGGCTTCCGATATGGTAGTGATGAAATTCGCTTTGTTGAAAATAAACTTTTCAATTTTTAATAATAACTTGAACAAGAAGGTAGATTTAATCATATGCAGATCTCGAGCGGCCTCGATTTGCATGTCTTGTATATGATAAATAAAGGTAGATTTTTGTAAAATTTTACATAAAATTCCTAATAAGCCGAGTTTAAAAGCGGGAGCGATAGTAATTACATATTCAAACTTGTGTTTGCCAAGCAAGTGAATTACTTTGATTAATGCCGTAAATAGAAAAGATAAATCTAAAATAACCCTTTTGATTCCCGAAGGCCTGGATGGCACGTAAATGGGACAGCGACAAATTGTGGCCTTACCTCCCGCTGGATAGGCTACAACTTCTGTTGTAAAGGAAAAGCGATTTTTAATATAGGGTTCTTGAACCTTCCAGTAGGGATAATACGGATAGGTAGTTATTACGGTACAGTTGTATCCTTGTTTAGCAAGCCAAGCAATCATCTCTCCATTATATTTGCCTATTCCAGTAGGCTCTGGGTAGAAATTATAGCCTATCAATAAAAGGTTTTTTTTGCTAGTCATCATGGCGTTTGATTGTTTAATAGCATGTCTTTAAAATATCGAACATTTTTCGTTGTCCGCTATGGGAAAGATGAATATTATCTCTGTAATCCTGGGGTTGCATGTTATAATCTAATTCTTTAACTAATCTTATTTTGTTACTTTCGCAAAACTCAATTATCAGTTGCCCATGTGCATTGTAGCGCCGGAATCTAAGTTCGCTGATGTCAGCATGCAGATAGATAGTTAACGGTATTTTAGCACTATCACAGTAAGATTTAAAAGCACTAAATCCGTTATTAAAGTTTGCGCCTCGCTTATATTTATTTATTAATAGTTGATCGGTTTTGCTACTGGTTACGCGCTCTTTTTGAGTGAAAAAATCTTTGATGTAAGGATAGTAAATGTATCGTACTAGGACCTCACAGATTGCTGAATGATATTGAGTATTAGGATAGTTAGGATGAATGCCAACTATTTTTTCAAAAGTCATATTATCATAAGCATCGTGAGAGCTTACTACCAACAAAACACCTTTAGCCCTAAAGTTGCCATATTTCTTTAAATAAGCATAGCAATTGTCTGGACCCCACGATCCCGCGCTAATGTTAGTGAATAATACATCCTTCTTGTATTTTTTGGACAGGTAGCTAGAAAGCATAGTTGTAGCCAAGCTATCTTGATCGGTCAAGGCGCCCCCATTTAAGATAGAATCGCCGAATCCAAGGATAACAGTTGAATCAGTAGTTAACACTTCTCGGTTCCTTTGAGAAAAGGAATTATATACATTATTGTGACCAAATCTTTGTTTTGATTGCGGAACAGGAATATACTCCACATAGGGATCTTCTTTAAATAAAATCGCATTGCCAAATCCCAAATATTCACGCAATCCTATCTCGGTAATAGATAAAAATAAAATAAAGATAATAATCACATAAAATAGATTTATCCTTGGTATTTTTTGCATACTCAAGCTTGAACTAAGCCGAGAATATTTTTTAGTAACGGTATTCATATCTGGGAACACTTAAGATAAAAATATATTCGAACTACTTTTTTGTGATATTCTAACTTCGCATGGTGCGACCTCTGACGAAGGCTGCGGGATTGCCTGAATAAATTGACCAAGCATCCATATTCTTCGTAGCCACCGATTGCACCGTTAAAATCGAATGAGATTTACAAATAATTCCCGGGCAAACAACCGCACGAGCTCCAATCCATACGCCATCTTCTAATTGTATTTTTCCCAGGCGATAAGGAAAGCTACTTACCCTATAATCATGGTTGCCTGTAAGCAGCATGGCCCCTTGTGATATACTTACATTATTTCCTATGGAAACAGTATCCAGGTTGTCGATCCACACCGATTCTCCTATCCAACAATTGTTTCCGATGGTTAACAACCAAGGATATTTGATTCTTACTTTAGTTTTGATTACGATTCCCTCCCCTACGTGAGCACCAAAGAAGCGTAATAATATTTCTTTGAATTTATAGGGCCAAGGGACTGCAGTGTCAAAAACGTAGTAATTAAGTAAATACCAGGCAATTATTTTTACTTTAGAGCCCGCTTTGTAATCGCCTACATTAAATTTGGATAGATCAGTTTGCATTGAGCAACGAGTACATTAGTAATGTGACAGTTATTAAAAAATAAGCTCTAATATTCTTTTCAGGCAGCCAGGCAATACTATAAATCTAAAATTATGTATTCAATGACTGCATCCTTCCCTCCAAGCTAAACACAGTAGCAACTTTGCTGCCCAATGCTAATTCCATCGGTAAAGACCAATAATTGTAAGGCTGTTACAGCTTGTATTTTCAATGTATGGTTAAATTATTTAACAGAATGCGAAGAAAAATTTTTAATATAAATTCGGTAGCCTCATGCAGCTTAAAATTAGAAATCTCTTTTAAGTAAAAGTTTTTTTTGCTTTCGTTTAACGCCCATAACTTTTTATGAAAACAAATTATTGATTCATACTTTTTAACGCTTCTGACAATGTCTTCGCAGCTGCTGCAATACCAAAATTATTTTGGTACGCATCCAGTGCTCGCTGTCCCATCAGTTTTTTCTGAGCGGAGGGGGAATTTATCCAGCGTTCCAATAATTCTTGTGTGCCCGTTAAGGTGTCATCCGCCACTAATCCGCAACCGTTCGCTACAACCTCGCGCCAAATATTTACTTTATCAGTGATAAGAACCGGCTTGCTACATGCTAAGGCCTCCACTACTGCAATCCCAAAGTTTTCTTGATGGCTAGGCAGCACAAAGGCCTCGCAGCCGTAGAAAGCCCCCCACTTAGCGGCACCAGTAAGCATCCCTGGAAAGAAAACGGCAGATGCGGGTAGTTCGGCAGCTGCCTGACGCAGGCGCTGGCCGTAGGGCGAGTTCAGTCCTGGACCGGCAATGACGAGAGTTGGCATTTCCGCACAGGCGAAAGGCAGAGAAGTCGACCCCTCACCAAGGCCAGCGGCACGAGCACCACATGCCGCATCTTTAGCCAACTGACGAAAGAGGACTTTGTAACCGTTAATCAACAAATCGACGCCTTTTTTTTCGTCTATCCGGCTCAGAAACAGCAGATAGGGACGATTGTGCAACGCAGGGCAGGTTGCCAAAAAAGCCTCCTGCATCCGAGGTGTAAACGGGGGGGGCGCTTCTACACCTAGCCCGACTACCAGTTCTCGTTGGGGGCGATAGGGGGTAAATGGCTCGTGGGCCAGTAGACGTTCCGTTTCACAAGTGAAAAGTAAGCCAGTGCTCTCGTTTACCACTCCCGCTTCGATCAGGTGCCAGTATGCCCAATTTCGCCACGCTTTCAGCCGCCGACCAGAAGCTCGCTGGAAGTAGGGGTCCAGCATGCCATGCGGCATGATAAACAGACCAGGCATGTTCCTTTTTTTAAGCCCTGCGACAGAGCTTTGCCCCTGCAATTGGCGCACGGCCTTGTGTACGGCGTAGCTATGATAAAGCCATAGGCCGTGCACAATCACGGCATCAAATCGCGATAAGTTCTCCAGCAGCCAAGGAAGAAAAGCGGGACTGTACCGCCAAGGCCCTCGTCCGGGGCCGAGGGTATGAAGGCGAAAGGAATCGGCCTGAATTTCTGGAGCAGCGGGAGCATCTAGGCTTACAACTTCACTAAGGTCTCCGAAGGGAGTTAACCCCACAATTATAGTGCGGACCGCTTGGGCAACCCCTCCCTGTTGGGGGTCCATACTGGCAACAGCGTGAAGCAGCCTCATTCGTTTGGAAATGTGTCAAGAATACTGTGATAAATTTCTTCTATGCGGTTCAATGCCATATTGGTCTCAAATCTACCCGCGTTGGTCAGCCCCACGGCCACAACCTGGGCCCGATCGCGCGGAGGGAGCGTAACGACCTGCTCGATAAGCAGCGCCCCGTCCTGCGCCCAAATGGTGGCATCGCCTGTCGCGGGCCGGCGTGGCAGGTAAAAGGCCGCCGTGCCTCCTACCTCCGTCATGGGCGCTTCACCGGTTGTAATGACTGGACAGCCCGAAGCCATAGCTTCAGCAATGGGCCATCCAAAGCCCTCAGCTAGTGACGGAAAAAGAAGAACCAAGGCTCCTGCATAAGCTAGCTGCACTAATTCATCCGGAACGCTGCTAAAAAAATGAATGTTTTTTGCATAAGGCGACTGAATTTGTGCTTGTAAAAGGCGGGGGTTTGGTTCTTCGCCCATTAATAAGAGTGGTAGGTCAACTCCCCCTTGTAAACGCCAAGCATTATAGAGCTCAATAACGCCTAAGCGATTTTTGTAAAACAAGTTGCCACCTACATGAAGCATGTAACCGGAAGCGAGATTTAAGCCCATAGCTTCCCCTACTAATAGCCGTGCTTTACGGGGGCCGAGTGGACTGTACTTCCGGTTAAGACCATTATATACTACGGTCGAGTACAGGGGTAATTGTGGAAGAAAGTGGTGCAGATCACGCTGCGTTTTTTCCGAGACCGAGATAAAATATTTTCCTTTTGAATAACCCCGGTGAATAAACGATTGATATAGCCGGCCAGTCCAGCTCGTTGGATTTTCCTGAATTTGACCTTTTGCCGATTGCTGCGCTAAAAAATCGTGACAATGAATGATATGGGGGCGATCATGAACTAAGGGGACCCATGGACCTAGCGCTTGATCAGTGAAGACAAAGAGCGTATGGGGAGAGCATAACTTAATTCGAGGTTGTATTTGGCTGGGAAATAGGATGTACTGATCTATATAGCCCAACCATTTTTTCAACGCTCTTGGGCCCGCTAAGCGGCAAAGTCTGGGGGGGGGGGACCAAATTTCTACCTTATGCCCGCGTTCACGCATCCCCTCTGCAAGCATCCGGGCGAAACGAGGCATGCTTTGAGAATCTATAAAATTGGGATGGGTAAAAAAAACAAGCTGCATGGCAGATTCTTATTAAGTACGAGTAATAAAGTGGTTAGCCAATACGCAAATGGGTCAAAATTTTGCGGCAAATGTTCTCATTTCCAACTTGTAGTGCTAGTACTCGTTTTTGGCCCGCTACCCGTATATTCTCCCGTAGCGAATCATTCAAAAGTAGCCTGTGGCAAATACTTGCGCACTCCTTGGCATCGGCCCAAAAAACTGCTTCTTTTCCTTCCTGATACATTTCCAGATGCTCCGTTGTGCGTTCCGCACATAATAAGCCCGCGGCAAACGGTACTTCTAAGGATCGTTGGGTATGGAGATCACGATTTCCTTTTGAGAGTAAACCGAGGCAAATTTTGGATCCCTGAATGGCAGCAACATAATCGCGACCGCTCAAGGAGCCCCCACGGTAGGCAATTTGCAACTTGGCCCAATGCGGTGATTTTTTCCAACGGCTACCCCAAATACTAAGGGGAAGACCTTGTTCTAGGAGGTGGAGCAGGAACTCATCCCGTTTTTCATAGCGCATCCAAGTGCCGATAAAAATCACTTCGGAGCGAAACTCGGTTGGAATATGTGTTGGGTTCAGAAAAGGTTGATGCGCAACCTCGTCATAGCTTCTTATCACCCTCATCACCTGTTTCGCTCCCAAGCTTAGGCATTCTGCTTCCGTTTCTTTACGTACTACCACTACTAAATCGTACAGAGGCAACGCTTTTAACAAGGAGTCGAACCTTCGACCATCTCTGTGGCCTGTAGGGTCATCAACATTGTAGAGTAATATGGGACATGCTAGTCCTTTTAAACCGGCAATGGCCGTAGGCCCAAAGAATTCACCGCTATCCACCCAAACGAGATCAGGCTTTGGTATTGAATCAATAATTTTACTTAGCCAGGAACGTATGGGTGATTGCAAAATCCGGTAGCCCGTCCGGTAATGAATAGGGTCAAGCCATGAGGATCCCATGAATCCAGTAGCCGCCGCCGCAGGATTATGATGCGAAATAGTATGTCCTAGCCGGGCAAGCGCTTGCGCCCGGTGGAGGGATGTAGAGCCATGCGCATCACATCCTAAATAAAGAATATTTGCCATCACTTGCTCTTGTTCTATTCAGTAAATTATTGGAATACCCTTAATAAATCGGCTGGCTTTGGGGCTTAACCCGTCGGGAAGGAGCAAATCCTGTTAAGGCCTTATCCAAAAAATAAGTGAGATGATATAATACGAAATATAAGATAATCATTTGCAGCCAGCCACGTAACAGAAACGCACCAATTTTTTCTACACTTTCTGCTGGAAAGAACTGAAAAATGGGGGTTAGGAATAACAAGCCGCAAAAACTAAAGCGCAGTTTAGTATGAAATGCTGCTGTCGGTTGGTGCAGAGCACGTGTTTGAATAGTTAACTTATCATATAAGAAATAAACCGGAATTATGCCTACCCCTAATATTGCTAAATACCACCAGCCAAAGGCAGCCATACCGGTGCCAGCAAAATGACCAGTAAAAAAACTGCCTAGTGCTTGAGGTTTCGCATAAACTTTAGAAAAAAGATAATCCCCAAATGATACTTGGTTAACTGATCTTTTATCGAAGTTAACTCCTAATAGGTTCAATACGGGCGAAGGTAAATTGGCCAAAAAATGATTGATGGTAAAATCAAACACGTCGGGATCATATTCACTTATTTTTGAAGATAGTAATAAACTAGTATCGTTGTATTTTAAGTTAGAAAACCTAGCTATAAATATATTATTTAAATAGTGCTCATCCCAATCCTGCTTTTCAGAACTCTCAGCCATTCTATATAACCGAATAGATTCTTTGTCGTGGAACGCTTCTAACGTTAAACTTACAAGCTCGGAATAGGGGATGTCATTGCGTTGTTGTCGTACCAGAACCATAGCCGTACCAATATCAGCTACCGGTCCGGTAAAAAGCCAGAAAGAAGTTAAGGCAATAAACAGATACCGTAGTGTAAAAAAACGGGCCTTGTAATATCCTAGTAGAAGTCCCAATGCATAGGCGAATGCTAATGAAGCAAATCCAATCATAAAAGTGCCACGGCTATTGCGCGCAATACTTATAGCAAAAATGGCAATAGTGTAAGCGGTTAATAACAGCGCAGTTCTTTTCGATAATGGTTTTGCTTCGCCGTATAATTTAGTGAATGGAATAAAATAAGGAGCGTATGAGAATGGAACTAAAGCTTCTATAAACTTATCTGTTGCCGTTCCAACTGTCTTGGTTGCTGTTAAGGCATACAAATAAACATAAAAGGTAGCAGCCAATCCAATGAATCCCATAAGCCACAATTGCAGGGCACTAGGAGGAGTAAAGAATTTATATTTCTCCAGAGTTGACACCCTTCTTGTACTAAACTGCTCCACTAAACCCCGATATAATACGTGCGCCAGTATTAATATAAGCAATGCAGCAAATGAATGGAAAAAAACCCGTAATGGCAGTTCCAGATTGAAAATGAGCGGTTTTCCTTCTAGCAAAGTAAAGATTAGGGGGAAATAAAATTGAGTCGATACGTATCCTATTAAAATAAAACTAGACAAGGGATAGGTGTTTATATTTTTATAGCTGAGTACAGCACGGCAAAGCAGTAACCACGCAAGAATTACAGCTCCGGTGGCAATGCTATTATCTAAACTGCCAAATAAAACAACTTGGAATAAGGAAGCGAAGCCAAGTATGATCCAAGACCAGCGAATAAAGGCAGGAAGAGATTGCTCTTCCTGTCTAGATAAGACAGTCCTAAGGTTCCAATGGATATAAGGGGGCTGCGTTTTCATCAACTTGAGGAGCTTAAAAATTGCGTTTTTATTAATTAATATACTATTAAACGCCTAGGTTTTTTAAAGTGATTTTATTAAATGGGTAAATGAGTTGCCATAACTATTCCAGCCTCCTAAGGCCTTCACCCTTAGTTTGGCAGCCTCCGACATTTCTAGTCTTAACTGATTATCTTCTAGCAATTGCTCAAGTCGTTCCCTAAGCTTTTCTGGCGCGCGAATGGGTACTATATATCCTTCTACTCTATCGCTAAACAGGTCTTCGGCACCAGTATTCGTCGACGCAATAACGGGACACCCGCATGCTAGTGCTTCGCCTTGCACCATGCTCAACCCTTCTTCAATACTAGGAAGGACAAAGACATGGGCCGTGCTGTAAAGCATGGGCAATTCTTGGTTCGACACGGTACCACGGAAGCATACCCCCTCTACCTTTCGCCGCCTTTTTAACAAGCTTTTCATTTCTGGCTCTACTGACCCGACGACGAGCAATTCTTTGTTAGGGGATTTAAGCGATGCAAACGCCTCTAGCAAATCGAGGAACCCTTTCCGTAGGCTAACACTCCCTACCCACAGCACTCGAAATCGATCCTTCGGCGGCTCTCCAACTTGTTTAAAGCGATCTAATCGGGCTCCATAAACCATTTTTACAAGTTTCCCTACCGGTACTCCCATTTCGATAAATGATTTTTTAACGAACTCCGACGGTACCGTTATAAAATCAGCCTGTTGGTATTCCGCTTCCTCTTTGGCTATTATGCGCGGGTCAATGCCCGGAAATGGAACGCCAAAGCGGGCGTACTCCTCCCGTAAGATTCGGTCTTGAAACCGTATATGAGACGAACCACGATCACATATATGATAACCACCTTGTCGCTGGGCCACTGCTCCTGAGTGCAAACCAGATCCTGACAGGGCGATTAATGCGGTTGCCTGCTTCAGATGTGCCGCTACATGGCGGTCCAAGGTATCTTGCGCTAACCATGACCATTCTCTGGTGAGCCATAACCACTTGGCTAATCCAAAGCGCCCCCGCGCCATATAAGGAGTGTGCAACCAAGGAAACGTCCGAATTTTGCCCTTGGGAATTCCTTCCTCATCTCGTAATTTTAGTGAGGGATACCCCGTCCAGATGCAGGTCAACAGGCCGTTTCGTTCCATTTGTCGTGCTAAATGGAAATGATGAAACCGCCCAAGTGAAATCTGAGTAACATGCATACGAGACCAGATTAGTTGCTTGTTTGATCATACCGTTAATGTTGCCCTTCTCCATGGAAGCTTACTTGCTAGTCGCAGAATGTGCTGTACAGCGATTGCAGGCAAGACTCGCCAGTAACGCCAAGTATTTACACTCAAAAGCAGAATGGAAACGGCTACGATTGCCCATTTTGCTAACGGAAATACGATCATGAGAACCATCGCCACGGCCGCGATACAAATGGAAGTAACTGCCACCAGAAAGGAAGAATTAGGCCATTTCATGCCGTGTTGATGCATCCACCGTTGCGCCACCGTCTTGTAGCCTGCCGATGTAATCATTTCAGCCCCTAGTAAGGCAATACCAGCACCTACAATACCAATTCGGGGTACGAATAGGTATATCCCCCCTACCACGCTTAGCGCGGCCAAGGTCGAGAGCAGTAATTGGGGTTTAAGTAAATTATTCCCTACAACGATGGTCGTGGCTGGCTGAACTACGGCGAAAACAAGCACACTTAGAGACAGCAGTGCAAACAGCCAAGGGTTAAAGGCAATATGTCCCCTAGTCCATACCAAGTACACCGGTTCAATCACTGCTTGGAGTACTACAACTGCTGGCGCCATTAGGGCCACTACGATAATCCAAACCGCCCCAAAAACTGACTCGCATCGTGCTTGATCACGTTGCTGGAGAAAGCGCATTAAATCCGGAATCAATGGATTTGTGATGGTATTGAGGCCCTGTAAGGCAATGTTAGATCCCGTACGCATGGTAGAAAAAGCAGCTAAGCCACCCACCCCCACGAGCGGTGCCAGTACTATCCTTACCCCTTGCTGACGAATATTCTCAAGGGATATTTTTCCAAAGACAGCAAGGGAAAGTAGGAAATTAGCATAGCCTACTTGCCAAGAGGGATAGCTGAACGGAATATTTTCTTTGCGCATCAAGCGTACCAAATCGCAGTATTTCGGAATACTGAAAATGACGGTGACAACAGCGGTGACAACCCCAGTAGTGAGCAGATCAGCGCCCAGCGACACTGCAACTAGGGGAGTTAGGGCGGATATAATAGCATCAATAAAATTCCACCAAGCCATCCTCGGATAATAGCCGAACGGGGCGAGGACTCTAAATAACAAGCCTGAAATGCTTGTTCCAATAAGCCAGGCAATTCCTTGTGCAATTAAAATAATGCCAACCATCCGTATGATTCCCGGGGCAAGAATACTTGAACTACCAAGTAAATCTGATATAACGCCAGTAATTAAAAAAAAACTGATTAATAGAAGTTGAAACAAATTAATTCCAATACTAAAAACGATACCTGACCAAAGGTAGCGGCTCAACTTTGAGCAGCTGTGTTTTCCAATGCGCATGAACTCATAGCCTAAAAACTCTTGGTGTCCTAGATCAAGGGTAAAGAGTAAGCTAGCTAGGGCGTGGGTAGCCAGCCATATTCCGTAGAGTTCGACGTCCCAGTGCGTAAGATAGAGGGGAACTAATGCAATCTGCGCCACTACTGTAACGCCCACGCGTGCCCAAGAGGCTGCACTTGCCGAAAGAAACCTTTTTACGGTTGACATAAGGGAAGAAAAAACAAGCTATTCTATTTATTATAGCGCACCAAAGGCCAGAGAACCTGTGAACCCTTCAAATAAGCTTTGCAGGTAGCTTCTACGTTTGACACTATATTTATTGGTTTCCCTAACCCATTTAAATACAGCCAATAAACTAGTTGTGCGGGGGAAGTAGATGATAGTTTTTGTAGGGCGGCAAGCAACTCTTTTTTCTCTGTTTCGTCGTAGATGTCCCAAGCCAAACAATTCGCATGTTTGCACGCGAGCTGGGTTTTGCTAGCCAACACGTCTTTTATTTCCCACCCCCGTTGATGGTAAGCTGGCTCCAGGACCTCTTCAAATACCCGTTGAAGACCTGTAATTTCCGTGAGCTTGCGTTTGCGTCTTGCATGTCCAGTCGTTTCCCAGACTCGGTAAAAAGCTAGGGTTTCATCCAGATAAATGTTATCGTAACCAGCGGCACAGATAGCCGATGCTAAACTATAATCTTCTACTTGGGTCGGCCTACCTGATACATAGTTCACGGTAACCAGTGCTTCCCGTTTAAACATGATGATGTTGGCTGCTACTCGGTAGCCTTTCAGCATAGACCGTAAAGCCTCATTACTTGCTTGAGAACCTGACTTCCTAAACAATTTTCTATGTTGTAAAAACGCCCCAGCATGATCAATTTCCTGAACAGCAGCGTGCGCATATCCAGCTTTAGGAAACTTAAGTAATTGCTGCCCTAATTTTTCTATGTAATTAGGTGATAAATAGTCGTCAGAATCAAGCCGAACAATAAAATCCCCTGATGCGTGGCGAAGACAGGCGTCTGTATTCCCCATTATTCCTACATTCTGCCGTTGTCGAATAACCTTTAAATAAGGGATTTCAGCCGCAAGCTTGGCTAAAAGCGCAGATGTATCATCGGTACTACAATCATCTGCAACAATTATCTCCAAGGGAGTATGAGATTGTTTTGCAGCGCTCTGAATGGCTTGCTCTAAATAAGCGCTTTGGTTATAGGTAGGAATACAAACCGAAACTTTCATGATTTATTAGCTTATTTCAGGTAGAAAATAAATATTAACAGATCTTAAAGCGTACTTAAATCACGATAGCAAGGACTTTTTTGCAGATTTACTTTGTTTATAGCCATATCCGTAACCATATTTTGGCAGATGATTATCCGCAGCATCATTCAGTACAAGCATGCAATTAGTTAATCTTTTATTTTCACACATTTTATTCATTAATCTAATCTGAGATTTAAGGGTATAGTTATACCTTGCTATATAGATGGTAGCATCAACATTGTGCGCTAAAGCAAAGGCATCCGCCACCTGGCCTACCGGGGCCGTATCAATAATAATGAAGTCAAAGTTTTCCCTTAATACGCGTAGTAACTGCTCGATTTTAGGGCTCGTCATTAGCTCTGCAGGATTAGAAGGAAGTGGCCCTGAATTAATGATATACAGGTCTGGGATGCTCTCTGAAGGCCTGACAATGTCATCAACAAATACATCGATATGCATTAGATAATCGGTTAGACCACTAACCGACTCGGAATTTAAGGTTTGCTTTCGCAAGTCCATATTTATTATAACTACCTTTTTTCCAATTAACAATAAGCTTGATGCAAAATTAACGCAAAAGAAAGTTTTGCCTTCGCCACTCATACTAGACGTTACTAATAATACACGACTAGACTTATTTACATTAATAGTAAATTGTAAATTCGTTCGAATAAGTCGAAACATTTCTGATAGTGGGCTGCGGCTATCTTTAGCGACCACAATTCCATTGCTAGATTTATTATGCATAAGTTCCCCTAAAATGGGAACAGCGGTAGCTTGTTCAATATCCTTTATTAACTGGATTTTATTATTGAAATGATGTTTTATAAATATAATGGCGAATGGTATGCCTAGCCCAAGGATAAGAGCTATCAAATAGATAGCTGGTTTCTTTGGGCTAACGGGCTTGGTGTACCAAATCGCGGGATCCACAATTTTTGAATTAGAAACAGTTGCCGCTAAAGTCAATCCAGCTTCTTCTCTCTTTTGCAAGAGATATAAGTACAACGAGTTCTTAATTTCCTGTTGCCTGTTTATCCCCATAAGTTCACGTTCAATAGTGGGTACTTTTTGAATTCTAGACGAAAACTGATTGGATTTAGCGGATAAACTCCTGCTTGTAATAATTAAGCTGTTCTTAGTTGATTTTAGATTATTTAGGATGTTATTTCTTAAGTAAGCTAATTGTTCATTCATGTTTTGCACAAATGGATTAGTCGGGGATGCTGTTCGCAATAGCCGTTCACGGTCCAACTGTAGCTCGTTAAACTTAACGATTAACCCCGCAAGCGTTGGGTCTGCGACACTAAGAGCACTAGGAATTAATTGATTTTGGACATTGTTACCCTTTGTTATATAGTTTTCAATGGATTCTAATACCTCGAGTTGAATTCGTGCTTCCGATAGCTCTTTATTATACCCACTGGCATCTTGCAGTGATTGGTGAATTTGTGAACTGACATCGGCTACCTCATTCTTGCGCTTGAATTCCTCAACTCCTTTTTCAACAGTTGATAACTCAATCCGCAAGCCTTTTAGTCGCTCATCAATGAATTTTATAGTATTAGAAGCTATTAAATTCTTGTCTTCGGTAGCCTCTTTGTTATAAACATCCATTAATTTATTTATAATGTCCTGTCCTTTATTGGGGACAGCATCCGTCAAACTTATAGTAACTACTGTTGATAACTTATTCACTGGATTTACCCGAAGCTTATCTACATAATCATAAGCTAATGTAGTAAGGTCATGGAATCTTACGATGATAGGTTTATTATAGGTTAGTGGCAGCCGCGCTGACGACGCAATTACCGTAAAAGTAGCGTACGGTTTTTTTATTAGTTCACCAAACTTATAAACAGATGCTTTTCCGTTATCTTCTAGTAAAAAAGTGTTGTTGTTTTTTGTTGTAATAGTGATAGGCTTTTCATATCCTTCCGGAGCTAAATTTTCTATAATTACTTCGAAAGGCACAGATTTCTTATATATTTCTTGTTCTCTAGCCCACCCCTTTATATAATAACTGGTTGTTAATGATAATTCGGCTAAAACACGCTGGACTAAGCTATGGGATTTTAAAGCTATAATTTCATTATCAATGTTTGTAGTATTGGGCATCATACCTAACTCACTTACAAGTCCGTTTTCTGAATACCGACTTACATTTCTTCCGTCCTTAATTAGCAACGTTCCGTTTACAACGTACTGCGCCGCAGAGCGATTTATATACAGAAATGCTCCCGTCAAACTCAAGGCCAGCCCAAGTAAAAACAAAGGCCAGTATTTCAAGTATTGAGAAAGCAATAGACGATAATTTGCTTCTTCAACCCCATCTAAATTGATTTTATTATCGTACATCTCATTGAATTTCATAATAACAAATTTCTAAATTTAGCAAAAAATCAAAAAGGAGCGCAACCCATACTCTTTTTTTAAGCAAACTTATGTGCAAGTGTGCTTACAAAGTGAGCTAAAATTATTTCCTTCATCCAGGTTAAGTGTTACTTGTCCCGTGAAGGAATGACTGCTGCATTCATTGTAATATTATTGGTGTATGAGTCACCTTTTTTTATCGCACAACTGCCTCATTATCCGGTGAATAAATAATTTATCATTTTCAAAAGTGTAAAGTTCCGTAGAATGGCCTAACCAAAGGCCAAACTGATCCATGGGCTGGAAAGTATAGATCAAACTTAACCCTTGAATAGGATAAGAGCAAATAATAATGCAATTGATTTGTGGTAAATTACAATAATGCAACTGTTATTAAAATAACACAAAATAAGCTTCTTTATTTACTATCGCTCTCGCTTGAATGGCTATCAAGAGTCTTACTACTCACGCAACAAACGCTAGATTAAAATTGTATTTAACAGTAGTATTTTTGTTATTAGATGAAAGGCGTAGCAAACACTCTAGATGATTCGTGGTCTTTACAAGCTAACTAATTTTAAATTAAGTGGTTTTATGGATATAAAGACAGTTAGATAAGGTTTTGTATTTTTTGCTTGTTAAGCCTCTATTGGCCCATCAAGTGAGAACCGACTTAGTACCGATCATTAACAGCTAATCGGGGGTGCTTTATAATTAAAAATACACTTAGATCCATGATTGAATAAGATTATACTTTCCGATATATGATTATAAATTTTGCTATATAGTTGCACTATTAGAATCTTTATCGATCTTTTCTACTAAAGACTCCGATAAAGTTTACTTAACAGAGGTAGCTGAAAGTCATAACCTACTGCAGGAAAGGTCAAGCAAACAAAACGGGTAGGGCGACCTGCTGTTTTGCTTTTAAGGCTTCTTGTGATTGTATTCTAACACTTAGAGCCTGAGTCGAACCGCTACATTGTGGGCTTCTCAACCCCACACTTTTTCCATCTACACCTTCTTCTGTGCGTCAGCGACTTTGGCGTAGCGCATTAGCGTTTTGAGGTCTTTGTGAGTAGTAAATTTCTGAAGTACTTCTATGGGCATCCCGCGTTCCAGGCTCTGAGTCACAAAGGTGCGCCGGCCTGTACAAAGGATAAGAGGTTATACTTTGGTACGCGCTCCATAATTCGTTTAGTGCCTTGATAATGCACCACAAGTGTTGATTTATCGAGACCACAGCGCTGTCCCAGTTCTTTCACATATTCATTGAACTTCTGCTAGGAGAGCTTGGGTAGCCCATTAGAATAGGGCTGTAGAATCGTTCGCGAGTATTGGTTAAGATCTAATCTAAGCCAGTCCCCCATTTTTATGGTGCGCAGCACTAACTGATCACTCTCAATATTCTCTGGGCGAATGGTGCTGAAGTCCGAATGCCTTAGCCCAGTGATACAACCTAAGGCAAATAGAAATAGGTCACGTACCTTGGCCAGGCGCGACTCCGCTGACAAGTCTGCTTCGAAGAGAATTTGCAGCTCGCTTTGGGTTAAGTAGATAACATCGGTCTCCGTATGCTTCAGGAGCTTGAATTTGCGGAAAGCAAGATTATCAGTCAATCCTTTTTTCCAGTGCATAACTCATCACTACTTTAACCCGCTTAAGATGGTTATTGACTGTGCCATTCGTCATCTCTAACTCTTTGGTCAGGAACTGAACAAAGTCATGGTAAAAGTTGGTGTCTAAATAAGATAGAGTCAGTTTGATGCCTCGTTTCGTCACATAGGCTTTAACGAAAGTTGAGGCTTTTTCAATGCCTCCGTATTCTAGTTTACTGCAGGCTTGTTGCCTTAGGCCCCACGATCTACAGAGCCCACAGCTCATCCCAGTTAGTAGTATAAGCCCCACTTTTAAAGTCAGCATTGCCAAGCCAGGGCACTGGCTGCTTGCCTTTGGGAATTACGGCCGTCGCAAACTGTACGGTGCCCGCCCCGAAGCGCTGATTGAGCTGGTCGAGGTCTTGCAGAAGCTTGGCGCGCGCTTCCCCTTTATTGGAGGTCGAGAACAAATTAAGCTGTTGCTGACCTGCCGTTTCCAGTCCGGCGAGCACCACCCCGGCCTTCGTGTAAGCCGAGCCGGGCTGCCAGATGCGCTTCAGGGCAATACGGGCGTGCCGTAGCAAATCGCTGGTATCATCAGTGGCTACGGGCAGGGATATAACAGTGGAAAAGGTGTAGGGTGGAGGCTCGATTCCGTACTTGTTTTTACTGATAAATACCGTCATCGTGTTGACGGCCGAGCCTTGCCGCCGCAGCTTCTCGGCAGCCCGTGAGGTGAAGGCCCCAACCGCTCCTAGCAAATCGGGGAAAGTGGAGAGGGGCTTACCAAACGAGCGGGTACAGGCAATGCTTTGACGGGTGGTTGTACCTTCATCGCAAGGTTGGAAGGCGTGGCAAGGAATACCTTGTAATTCACGCACCAAGCGGGCACCAACTACGCCGCCTACGTGCTTACGCACCCACGACTCGGAGCACCGGGCCAGCGCGGCCGCGGTCTGGATGCCGGCCTCGTGCATTTTAATAGCATACTGCTGCCCAATGCCCCACACATCTTCCACGGCAACCTGCTCCAGGGCCCACTGGCGTTTTTCTGTGGTATCGAGGCAAAAAATGCCCCCCAGCTCTGGATTTTTCTTCGTTATGCGGTTCGCGAGCTTCGCCAGCGTTTTGGTGGGACCGATGCCAATGCAGGTGGGAATATGCGTGCGCCGGTAAACCTCTTGTTTGATGTTGGCAGCGTAATCAACTAGGTTGCCGCAGTAGCGCTCCATGCCGCGCAGATCCAGAAAGGCCTCATCGATGGAGTAAAGCTCGATATCCGGCACCACCGAGCTCAGGTAGTACATCACCCGGCGCGACATGTCGCCGTAGAGGGCGTAGTTGCTGGAAAATACCCGCACGCCGTGTTGTTCGAGTAGCGGCTTTACCTTAAAATACGGTTCGCCCATTCTGATTCCGAGGGCTTTGGCTTCCTGGGAGCGCGAAATGATGCAGCCGTCGTTGTTGCTGAGTACTACCACGGGTACACTTCTCAGCTTTCCTTGAAAAGCCCGCTCACAACTCACATAGAAGTTGTTGCAGTCAACGAGCGCGAACATACTGGCCGAGTTTGCCGGGACGGGTTTCGTTCACGATGTGCGTGACGACGCCCCAGACGGTGAACACGTCGGGGGTATCAATCGGGATGGCCGGGTAGGTTGGGTTATCCGGCACTAGCCACCACGACTGATCGGGGCGCTGAATGAGGCGTTTGAGCGTGTAGTCCATGCCATCCAGCGAGGCAATAACGACGTCATTGGAACGGGGCTCGAGCGTGCAGTCCACGGCCAGCAGGGAGCCGCTGCGGATGCCGTCCTCGCCGCCCATCATGCTGTCGCCATAGGCCCGAATCAGATAAGTAGCATCGGGATGAGGCAGCAATAAGGCATTCAAATCTAGGGCAGCAGATTCGTGATCCTGAGCGGGCGAGGGAAAGCCAGCCGGTACCAGACTTTGAATGAAGGGTAGCCACACGGGCTGGCGCAAAACAGAGACAACAACAAATTCACGCATAGCAACGCAGCAGTAGGTTCGCTGCAAGTATACGATGTGCTAATTAAATTAGTATAAGTATTGACAATATTTTTAGTAAAACAACTGCAACGTGTGGCAGCTAATGGCCTATAAGCCGCTTTCGCCCCGGCCCGCAGCTAGCCAACAGGCTTCACTACTGGTCTGCTTGAAGGCTGTATTCACTAAAAGAAAGATGTTACCTTAGGCGCATTATCCACTCCATTGCAACACACCAATGATGTTCAAACCCTTACAAAATGGCGCAGATTTGCCCATTACCATAAACTTGGATCAGGTCGTTGCGTTTCGCCAGACGGAGGCTGTTCCAGGCCTGATCGACGTAGCCATCATCATGACGCGCCCCGAAGCCGACATTACCATGAAAGGCATTCCGCAGGAAAAAGTGGAGAATCTGATCCGGGATATTCTGGACCGGGATGGGGAAATCAAGCCTAAACCCAAGCACATAAACTCCACCTTTTACAAAGCCGATGAGCGGTGGGAGCCGGGCGAACAGTATAATTAGCCGCCTGCCTGAGCATCTTGCCGAAATTCATCAAAAAAGCCCCCCAGCGAATACCTGGGGGGCTTTTTTACGAAGTGTTTTACCACTGTGCACTTAGCCGGAAACCAATGGCAGAAGCCAGTCGAGGAGGAGTACGCCCAACAAGCCCACCACCGAAACGATGGTTTCCATGGCCGACCAGGAGCGCAGCGTATCGCGCACCGACAGGTTAAAATATTCCTTGAACAGCCAGAAGCCGCTGTCGTTGACGTGCGAAAACAGGAGGCTGCCCGCTCCGATGGCCAGCACCATCAGGTTCGGATTTACGGCTACCTGCGTCATGGTGGGCAGCATTACGCCGGCCGCCGTCAAGCCTGCTACCGTGGCCGAGCCCAGGCACACCCGAATGAGGCCCGCAATCAGCCAGCCCAGCAGCAGGGGCGGCAGGCCAGTACCTTGCAGGCCAGCCGCAATGACGGTGCCGGCGCCGCTGGCCATCAGCACTTCCTTCAGGGCGCCGGCGCCGCCGATGATGAGCAGGAGCAGGGCTACGTCGCGGATAGCGGCGCCGTAGGTTTCCATTATCTCAGGCATGCTTTTGCCCTGGCCACGGCCCAGGCTAAACGTAGCCACCAGCACCGACAGCAGCATTACGACGCCCGGATCGGCGACAAACGCCAGCACCGGGGCCAGCGGCCCGCTGGGGGGCAAAATTGCCTGCAAACTGAATACCAGCGAGAGCACCAGCACGGGCAGCAGCGAAGACAGAAAGCTGTTTAGCCGGCCAGGCAAAAGGCTGGTGGGGCGTGGCTCGCTCACAAACCCTGTCAGAGGCTGCGATACAATGCCGCGTAGCGTGCGACTATAAAAGATGCCGGCCAGGAGCACGGCCGGCACCGCCACCAGCAGCCCATAGACGAACGTGAGGCCTACGTCGGCCTTAAATAGCACAACCAGCGCGGTGGGGGCGGGGTGAGGAGGCAAAAAGCCGTGCAGGACAGACAGCGCGGCCAGCAGCGGCAGGCCCACGAACAGGGTTGGGAGGCGGTATTGGTAGGCTACGGAGAAAATAAGCGGGATGACCAGCAGAAAGCCCACGTTGTAAAACAGCGGAATACCGATGATAAAGCCCGTGGCCATCATAGTCCACTGAATATTTTTGGCCCCCAGCCGACCAACCAGCACGGCGGCAATTTGCTGGGCCGCGCCACTTTCGGCCACCAGTTTGCCCAGCATGGCGCCTAATACCACCACCAATACTACCGAGCCCAGGGTGTCGCCCAGACCTTTTTGCACGGCCGCCAACACCTGCCCCGGCCCGAGCCCCAGGGCCAGCCCCGCGGGAATGGTAACCAGCAAAAAGGCCAGAAAGGCATTCACCTTACCCCAGTTGATGAGGGCGATAAGCGCCAGCACCGCCAGCAGAATGATAAGTAGGGTCATGGGGGCAAAATAAAATGAGCGGACAGAGGAAAACTACTGCTGTCCGCTGGCTTTCGAACCTTTGACAATGAGTAAAAGCCCCCACAAGAGGAGATTTTGCTGTTTTACTTACATTCCTACAGCTTATGTGAGGCTCGCCAGCAGAGCGGGAAATATCCGCCCACTTTAGCTCACTTCGCCGCGCAGCACTTCCAGCGGTGGGCGCGTCAGCACGTCGCGGCTATTGAGCAAACCGATAAGCGCGGTGAGCGCCGTGGTAAGCAAGGCCAGCAGGAGCAGCGGACCGATCTGGGGGGCAAAAGGCACCTCAAAAACGAACGCACCCAAGGCCCAGGCCGCCATTACCGCCAGCCCTAGTCCGGCCACCGCCGAGAGCAGACCCAGCAGCGCATATTCGACCAGCGTAATGCGCAGAATCTGGGCCCGGCTGGCGCCGAGCGTGCGCAGCAGCACGCTTTCCCGCACCCGCTGGTAGCGGCTCACCACCACTGAGCTCACCAGCACCAGCAAGCCCGTGGCCATGCTGAACAAGGCCATAAAGCGGATTACAAAGGAGATTTTGGTGAGAATCTCGTCCAGGGTTTGCAGAATCAAGCCCAGATCAATGGCCGATACATTGGGATAATCAGCGACCAGCTCGCGCTGCACCAAGGCCAGCGTGGCGTTGTCGGGCACGCGGGTGAGCAGCACGTGAAACTGCGGGGCCGGCTCTAGCACGCCCTTCGGAAAGACCACCAGAAAATTGGTTTGGACCCGGCTCCAGTCGACGGTGCGGGTGCCGCCCACGATGGTGACCAGCGGCGCGCCCTGCACGTTGAAGGTCAGCGTATCGCCGATTTTAATCTTGAGACGCTCCGTAAAGCCGTCATCGAAGGAAACGCGCGGAATACCATCCGGGCCAACAAACGGAGCCTTGCCAGCCGCCAGCGTTTCGGAGCTAATGAGAGAATCGCGGTACGTAACGCGGTACTCCCGCCCCAGCGCGCCCTTAGAGACACCGCTGGCCGTATCCTTTTTCAGCTCCGCCGCCGAGCGCCCGTTGATGGCCGATAAGCGCATCGTCACAACCGGAACTTGCTGCAATACGGGTAGTTTATTGCGCTTTACGAGCTGAGTGACGCCTTCGCGCTGGGCCGACTGGATATCAAACAACACCAGATTCGGCTGCCCATTGGTAGACGATATTTCCACCTGACTCAGCAGCAATCCTTGCAATAAATACAGCGTTGCGAGCAGAAATACGCCCAGCCCAATAGAAACAGTGAGCAGTAGCGTCTGATTATTAGGCCGGTACAAGTTGGCCAAGCCCTGCCGCCACACGTAGCTCCAGGAGCTGGGGAAGTAGCGCCGAACCGCCCGCCGCAACCCTTCGCCCAGCCCGGCCAGCACCGCAAACGTGAGCAATAAGCCCCCCGCGAAGCCCAAAGCCAGCTTCCAGTCGCGGGTTTGCAGGTAAGCGAAGCCGGTGATAAACAGGATAATGAGCCCGTACACCAAGCCCCGCAGCGGATCAGAGCCGGCAGTGTCTTCTTCCAGCGAGGCCCGCAGCGTACGCAGCGGCGACACCCGCCGAATGCTCAGCAAGGGGAGCAAGGCAAATAATACGGCCACAAATACGCCCGTCAGAATCCCTTCCGCCACCGCCGACCACGAAATGCCCACGCTCACCGTGACGGGCAGAAAACCTTCCACCACCTTCGGGAGCAACAACTGCACGCCGGTACCCAGAGCAGCGCCCAAAATGGCCCCCAGCAACCCCATTAGCGCCGTTTGAAGCAAATAAATCAGGACGGCCTGCCAGCCGCTGGCACCCAGGCAGCGCAGCACAGCCACGGCGGCCACCTTCTCGCGCACATACAAACTCACGGCACTGGCCACGCCCACGCAGCCCAACAACAGCGCCACGAAAGCCACCAGATTCAGAAAGCGGGTGACGTTGGTAAAGGAACGACCGGTCTGCCGCTTGCGCTCGGCCACCGTGTCGCTGTCGATGTTGGCTTGGTCGAGGCGGGCCTCCAGGGGCTTAATAGTTTGGTCGACGTTAGTGCCGGGCGCAAACTGATAATATGTACGATACTGCACGCGACTGCCGCGCTGCAACAGGCCGGTTTGCTCCACCAGTTCGCGGGGAATAAAAACCGTGGGCGCCACGGAGGCGCTAAAGCCAGATTGGCCCGGCGTCTTGCGCACCCGCCCCGCAATGCGGAAAGTCAGCTCACCTACTTTTATAGAATCGCCGGGGCGGGCGGCAAACTGAGCCAGCAGCGCATCATCGACCAGTGCCACGCGTTGGCTATTGGCACCTGCTTCCCGAAACGCGGCTACGGCAGTGGTCGGCTCCGTAAGCCATTCGCCGTAGTACGGAAAGCCCCCCGTAAGGGCCCGCACCTGCGCCAGCCGCACGCCCTGACCTTTGGGAAACTGCACCAGCGAAGCAAATGCTACTTCGTCGCTGCGGCGCTGGCCGAGTTGACGCAAAGTGGTTTGGAGCGTAGAGTCGAAGGGCTGGTTGGCGGAGAGGACCAAATCGGCCCCCACCAGCTCGCGCGCCTGCTCGTCGATGCTGCGGGCCAGGTTGTCGCCGAAGCCGTTGATGCCCACCAGCGCCGCAATCCCCAGCACAATGGCCGAGGTAAATAGCAGCAACCGGGAACGACTGCGGCGGCTGTCGCGCCACGCCATGCGCCAAAGCCAGGGAAGATTAGACATGAGATAAAAGGGAAATTAGTGTTTGCAATAAGATAGGCGTTCCTATACTAGAACGTCATGCAGAGCGCAGCGAAGCATCTCGCTCGCGGTCGTTGCCACACATCAGGCGGTCATGCTGAGCGAAGTCGAAGCATCTCTCCTGCTTCGTTGAGCACCGATTGGAATTAGTCACAGTAGAGATGCTTCGACTCCGCTCAGCATGACGTTCTTCTTGGTTGAGTTTAGTAACCTCTCGTCAGCACGCGAGATGCTTCGCTGCGCTCTGCATGACCGCCTTTATAAAATGGCCTTTGTGTGCTCCCTATATTTCCACCCGTGCACCTACCTGATTAACCGTATCTGACACGACAGTGCCGCCTTTGATGCGGACGATGCGCTGGGTGCGGGCGGCTAGCTCCAGGTCGTGGGTGACGAGCACGAGTGTGGTGCCGGCTTCGCGGTTTAGCTCAAATAGCAGCTCTACTACCGTGGCGCTGGTGTCGGCGTCGAGGTTGCCGGTGGGCTCGTCGGCGAAGAGGATTTTGGGCCGATTAGCAAAGGCACGCGCCAAAGACACGCGCTGCTGCTCGCCACCCGAAAGCTGGGTAGGGTAGTGGTGACCGCGCCCGCCCAGGCCCACGCGCTCCAGTAGCTCCAAAGCCGTTTTTGTGCCCCCGCGCACGCCGCGCAGCTCCAACGGCACCAGTACGTTTTCGAGGGCGGTCAGAGAGGGCAGGAGCTGAAAATTCTGGAAAACAAACCCTACGTGCTCGTTGCGCACGGCGGCGCGCTGGTCTTCGCTGAGATTGTCCAGCTGAATTCCGTTGAGCCACACGCTGCCCGCACTGGCCCGGTCGAGGCCGGCGCACAAACCCAGCAGCGTGGTTTTGCCGCTGCCCGAGGGCCCTACAATAGCAAACGTGTCTTGCGGCTGTAGTTCAAAGCTGACAGCCTCCAGCACCGTGAGGTCGCGGCCACCGCTGGCGTATGATTTGGTGAGATTTTCTACTTTAAGCACGAAGGATGGGCGTATGGATTGTTATGAAAGAGGCAATAAAATGAAAATGGGCGGTCATGCAGAGGCGAAGCCGAAGCATCTCGTGTGTTTATCAGGTTTAGTAACCCTGCGTCAGCAGGCGAGATGCTTCGCTCTGCTCTGCATGACGTTCTGAATACATTCTAAACGACGTTTTAATCTTTATAATACTTTCTGTCGTTACGCATATACTTCAAAAAGGCCCCCCACGCATGAAAACCCTGTTGTCCGTATTTAGTTGCTGTCTGCTCCTCGCGCTGACCAGTTGCGGCTCCGATTCGCAAACCGCCACGTCGGTGGCTACGCCGCCGGTTGCTGCTGATAAAAAGCCCCCCACGGCACGCTCCCGCACCATTCTGTTCTTCGGTAATAGCCTCACAGCGGGCCTAGGAGTAGAGCCGGAAGAGGCGTTTCCGGCGCTGGTAGGGCAAAAGATTGACTCCGCTGGCCTGGGTTATACCGTGGTAAATGCCGGTTTGAGCGGCGAAACAACCGCCGGCGGACGCAGTCGTGTGGGTTGGGTATTGCGCCAGCCCGTGGATGTATTTGTGTTGGAGCTGGGGGGCAATGATGGCCTGCGCGGCCTGCCGCTCACTGACACGCGCCGCAACCTGCAAGCCATCATCGACACGGTGCGCCGCATTAGTCCGCAAACCCAGATTGTGCTGGCTGGCATGCAGATTCCTCCCAACCTCGGCGCTGATTACGCCACCCAATTCAAGCAGACCTACATTGATCTGGCCCGCGAAAACAAGCTGGTGCTCATTCCTTTCCTGCTCGAAGGCGTGGGCGGCGTGGCCAAGCTCAACCAGCCCGACGGAATTCATCCAACGCCCGCCGGCCACCGCCTCATTGCCCGTACCGTTTGGGATATTTTGCAGCCATTATTAAAGCAGCCAGTGGCAACAAAGGCATTGTAACGTGACCTCACCCGCGGCCCGGTTCGCTTGATGCGCGAAGCCTCGGGGAGAGGGGAGCCAGACGATACTTAACTAGGCCATTGGTAAGCAAGGCTCCGCGCAAACGCTTAATGCGCGTTACCCCGAGGTGAGAGGCCGCGGGTGAGGTCACGCGCTAGGTTCTGGCACATGCTTCCTCACCAATTTCTCCGCCCGAAATAAATCGTCGCTGGCTTGCAGAATCTTCGCTTTGAGCTTCGGATTGTACTTGGGATTTTTCGTGATAAATGCGCGAACCGTGCGGGCCGCCGCTGGCGACTGATAGCTCCCGAATGTGGCTTGCAACCAGGAATACGGAAAGAAAATATCGCCCGTCTGCTGAATTTCAGCCAACAGGTTCAGGCTCTCCGGTAAATACTTCTCCGACGATTCAGCGCGCAGCGGATGGTGCAGATAGCCTAGCGCGGCCACTACCCAAGCTTCCTTGCTGCGGTTCTTTTCTTCTTTCAAAGAAGCAAAAAACGCATCTCTGGTTTTGACGTCCGCGGATAGCGCAGGCATCAGAAATTCCATGCGCTTTTTGCGGTCTTCATTCTTAATTCGGGTCAGCTGCTTCCGCAGTATTTCGCCGTCGGTGCCGTAGTCGCGCACGGCTAGCGCCAGGGCCAAAGCGGTGTAATCATCCTCCGTTAAGTTGACGCCAGCAGGAGATTTTTCCGTAGCCCACACCTCGTATAATTTGGCTTGCGCGGCGGGGGTTAGCGCCAACGATTGATAGGCCTTAAACAGCTGCTTTTTGGCGTTGCTATTGGGGATTTGCTGCATCGCCTGCCAGATCTCATTTTCCAGGGCCGGAGCCAGCTCAGGACGTTTTGTGGGGGGCAAAAATTTCCAGAAAATATCGCCTAGCTGGCTGGTCAACAGCTTCAGATTCAGCTCTTCTTTTTCCTGCGTAAGCCCTTGTCTGGTTAGCGCCAACAGCTGCAATGGCGTTGCTACGCGGCCATTGAGCATATTCTCGTACAAATTCACGTAAGCCGCCGCCCGCGCTACTGGGTTTTTGAGTGCAAACACGCTGGGGGGCATTTTTTGATCTACCGGAAACAGACCGTAGCCCAGCCCTGTCGAATTGAAGAGAATATACGTCGGTGCGGGCTCGCCTTCCACGGCTTTTAGCGCCACTTCGCGCTGGTCCATGGTCACGGTAAACTCCTTCGTAGTGGTAGGATAAACCAGCGTTATTTCGAATAGCTGCGGCCAGAGGCGGTCCGACTTATCCTCGGCTTTTTGCGTCAGGGTTAAGCGTGAAATTTTGCCCCCCAGCGTCTGCAAATCATACCCGAATACGGGGCGGCCGGGCTCATTTACCCACACCTGATTCCAGGCCTGCAAATCGGCCGGTGTGCGCGCATCGAGCAAGCTGATCAGGTCGGGCCAGGTGGCGTTGCCGAAGGCGTATTTGCGCAGATATTCCTGCAAGCCCAGCTGAAATTGTTCGGGTCCCATCAGACGCTCCAATTGGCGCATCATAATGGGCGCTTTGTGGTAAATAATGTTGCCGTACAGCGAGCCCGCATCCTGCAGATTCTCCAGCGGCTGCCGAATCGGGTTGGCCCCTTCGGTGCGGTCGATGCCGTAGGCGGCCGGGAAATGATCCAATACAAATTTGAGGTCGTAGTTGGAGTTCTTGACGGCAATCTGGGTGATTTTGTCAGCCATAAAATTGGCAAATACCTCCTTCATCCACACGTCGTTAAACCACTGCATGGTCACCAAATCGCCGAACCACATATGAGCCGTTTCGTGGGCGATAAGGTTGGAGCGGCCTAGCTTCTGATCCTGCGTGGCGCCTTCGTCCAAAAACAGCGTGGACGCTTTATAATCGATAGCGCCCACGTGCTCCATACCGCCATATTGAAATTCGGGAATAGCCACGAAATCAAACTTTTGGAACGGGTACGTAATGCCGGTATACGTCTGCATAAATGCCAGCGCATCGCCGTGAATCTGGAAGATCGGGTCCAGACTTAGCTTCAGTTTATTGGGGTCCGTTTCGCGGTGCAGAAACTGCATGACGCGGCCCTTTTCGGTGCGCGAAATGCGGTCGAACTTACCGGCCGCGAAGGAGAATAAATAGGTGCTGATAGTGTCGGAGGGCGCGAAACGATACGTATTGCTGGCCGCGGTTATGGTAGAATCCCGCAACGGTCCGTTGGCTATAGCTTGCCACTGTTTTGGCAAAGTCAGAGTAAGCTGAAAAGTAGCTTTTAAGCTAGGCTGATCGAAGACCGGAAACACCGTGCGCGCCCGGTCAGGCACCAGCAGCGTGTACAGAAAATCGTCGCTCCGATTCAGCGACAAATCACCGGCGATAAACTCAATGTTAATCTGATTTTTGCCCTCTTTTAAACTTGTCGCTGGGATAATGATGTGCTCATTGCGGTGGTCAATATCAACCGCCTTTTCATTGACCGTAAGACGCTTGAGATGGTTGGTATTTTCCTTGAAATCGAGCTGTAGGGGGCTTTTATTTTCATTCAGATTAAACGACACCGATTCAGTAGCCAGAATAGGTTCTTCCTTAGCCACCTGAATCGTAAAGTGCAGCACATAAGCCAGATTTGACACTACCCGGCTGCGATATGCCGCCAGCTGTTGCGAAACGCCTTTTTCCACTGCTATATCGGTTGTTTTCACTGCCTTATTGCAACAAGCCAGCACAGCCGCGACGAATAATAGTAAACCAAAATGAGCGTACTTATTGAACCTGTTTTTCATAAAGGGAATGCAGCGAGAGAGAGCCACAAGATCAAACTAAATCGCGGATCGATGACCAAAATAGTTCGTTTGTCTTACGTTGGCTTTGAAGTTGATTCGGTTAGCCAAAACGTGGTTGAGACGCAAGATTTTGCGCCTCCTCGTTGAAGAATTAGTGCCGCGCCGTTCAGTCAAACAACAGTAGCAAGGAGGAGACGCAAAATCTTGCGTCTCAACCACGTTCTGATCAGTTACAGCTTAACACGAAAGCTTAGAAGCATTTGCGTTAAGTAACAAAACAAAAAGCCCCGTTGGGATGGCACTGAGTACCATCCCAACGGGGCTTAGCTTATGAGGCTAACGGCTAGCTTTGCTTTTCAGCCAGTCGCTTTAGCTTGTCATATGTTTGCTGCGACTGCGTGTGCTGGCGCTCTACTTCCTGACGCAGTGCGCCGGTTAAGCTCTTGTCGCTGAGGGCTTCTTTGTAGGCTTTCAGCGCCCACATCTCACCGTGGATATTGGTAGCCAGAATCGTCTTTTCGCTGTGGCCGGTTACTGCGGATGTAGCCTCCATGAAGCGACGATAGATTTTGCCCTTCACCGTAGTGCCGTCTTCCCGCTCGCCGCCTTGCAGGCGCAAGTGGTTATTCAGTTCGCTGGCAAAGCGTTGGCTCTGACTTACCAGCTGCTTGTAGTAGCCCTGCAGCTCTGGGTCCTGGCTTTCGTCAGCGGCCTTTTTGTAGCCTTCAATGCGGTCATTGACGAAGAGCAGCAGCTCATGTAAGGTGTCGGCTTTCTTGTCGCCGGTGCCTTTTTTACGGTTCGTAAGCAACAAACCTACGCCTAGCGCAATGGCTGCGCCACCAACTACTTTCTGAGTGGTGCTGAGCTTGTTATAGCCGGTAGTGGCTTTGGTGCCCAAATCTTTTACCGAGTTGGGTAACTGGCCAAGCAAATCGGATACGTTGCCTTTGTTGAGCAGTTGCTTTGCTTGATCGAGTAGCTGGCCTGCGCCTTGCGACTGCGTGGAGGTGCTATTTTGCGGAGATGATTGCTGTGATTGGTCCATGACGTAATAAGTGTTATAGTAATGATATCCCTTACGGCGGTATGGGGCAACTAGTTAAGTTGAGCTTGCTTAATCAATGAGATGCTTCAGCGCTAAGCCCGATATTTTTGTCGATTTTCACCTGCAATTCCAAGCTTCTAACAACTGTATAGATGCCTGCTAGCTAGCCAAGCACGCCAAATAACTGGCTGTGCAGCGCTGGAGCCGGACGAGCCAAGCACAGATTCCGGCGACAAATTTCGCCGACAAAAGAGAGTTGAATTTATTTAATCAGCCGATGCAAAACCAACGTAGGGGGCAAATTCAATGGTCGCAGCCCCAGATCTATCCGTTGGGCGACTCGGGCATCGTGCTGCAATTCAGCCGCGTCTACAACGCGGAGGTTCAGCAGCGTATTCGGGCCTGCTGCACCTACCTCGACCAGCTACAAGTGACGGGGCTGCTGGAATATGTGCCGGCCTATACAACACTCACGCTGTACTATAACCCCTGGCTGGTGAGCGAGGAAGGCCGCCTCGACCCGTACGCCCGCATGACCGAAATTGTGCAGGCCATGCTGGCGCAGGTGCACACTCCTCAACCGGAAATGGCCCCCACGCTGGTAGAAATACCGGTGTGCTACGGCGGCAAATGGGGCCCCGATATAGAAGAAGTAGCCCGCTATGCAGGCTTGTCGGAGGCGGAAGTGGTGCGGCTTCATGCCGAGGCGGAGTATGTGGTGGCCATGGTGGGGTTCGCCCCCGGATTTCCTTACTTAGCCGGCCTGAACAAGCAGCTAGCCACTCCGCGCAAGCACCAGCCCCGTACATTGGTGCCGGCCGGATCAGTGGGAATCGCCGGCCAGCAAACGGGCGTATATTCCATTCCTACGCCGGGCGGCTGGCAGCTGATTGGCCGCACGCCCCGGCGGCTTTTTCGTCCGCGCCAGGAGAATCCGAGCTTGCTGCGGGCGGGCTATCAGGTACGCTTCGTGCCCATCACGGCCGCGGAGTTTGAGCAGCAGAATAGACATGAGTCTTAGCATCATCAGCCCCGGCCTCCTGACTACGATTCAGGATTTGGGTAGAATAGGCTACCAGAAAGAAGGCATTATTGTGAGCGGGGCGATGGACGCGCTAGCGCTGCGCGTGGCCAACCTGCTGGTAGGCAACCCGGAAAATGAAGCCGGCCTGGAAGTCACGCTGCTCGGTCCTAAAATCCGGTTCGACGAGGATCAGCTTATCGCGCTTACCGGCGCCAATCTGGCGCCCACCATCAACGGGCAGGCGGTGAAAATGAACCGGCCTGTGTTTGTGTGCCAGGGCAGCGTGCTGCAATTTGCCCCCCAGGGCTCGGGTTGCCGCACCTATATGGCTATTGCGGGCGGCCTGAGTGTGCCTACGGTGCTGAGGTCGCGCTCCACGTATTTGCAGGCCGGCATCGGGGGGCGGCAGGGGCGGGCCTTAAAAACCGGTGATGTAATTGCCTGCCCCGGACCATCAGCAGTAGCTAAGCAGTTTTGGCAAAAAATGCTCGCTGCTACTCCCCACAAAACCTGGCTGCAGGCAGCCTGGACGCCCAGCCCCGAGCTGTATCAGGGGCCGCAGGCTAACCCCAGCATTCGGGCGGTGCCGGGGCCGGAGTATAGCCTGTTCTCAACGGATTGTCAGCAGAATTTCTGGGCCCAGGAATACACCGTGACGCTGGCCTCCAACCGCATGGGCTACCGTTTGCGCGGCGACGGCACGGCACTGGCCTTGATGCAGCCCGAGGAAATGCTTTCCAGCGCCGTGAGCTTCGGCACCGTGCAAGTGCCCGCCGAGGGCAACCCGATTGTCTTGCTGGCCGACCACCAAACGACGGGCGGCTATCCGCGCATCGCTCAGGTAGTTACGGCTGACTTTTCCCTGCTGGCGCAAGTGCCGCCGGGGGGCAAAATCCGCTTTCGGGAGGTGTCGCTGGCCAAAGCGCAGCGCTTGTACTGCCAGCAGGAGCTGAATATTAGGCAGCTTCGGCAGGCGTTAAGACTTAAAATGCGTTTGTGATAGACATTAAGAATGAGCCTCTAGACGGTCATGCAGAGCGCAGCGAAGCATCTCGCGTGCTGACACAAGATTACTAATCCCACTAAACACGCGAGATGCTTCGCTGCGCTCTGCATGACAACCGTTTTTGAGCCATAATCAAGGAAACACTATATGACCCAACCGTTTACCGTTGACTTAAATTGTGACATGGGGGAAAGCTTCGGGGCCTATCAGCTGGGCAACGATGCAGCCATTCTTCCTTATATCACCTCCGCCAATATTGCCTGCGGCTTCCATGCCGGCGACCCAGCAGTGATGCGCAAAACGGTGCGCCTCGCCCTCCAGCACCAGGTTGTCATTGGTGCTCACCCTGGCCTACCTGATATAATGGGTTTTGGCCGCCGTGAAATAGCTGTTTCCTCAGAGGAAGCCTTCGACATGGTAGTATATCAAATTGGAGCGCTGGGGGGCTTTTTGGCCGCCGAGGGAGGCACGCTGCACCACGTAAAACCCCATGGCGCCTTGTACAATATGGCAGCTGTAAGTGCGCCGCTGGCTGAAGCTATTGCCGAAGCCGTGTACCGCGTGAATCCGGAGCTGGTGCTCTACGGTCTGGCGGGCAGCGAGCTAACCAAATCCGGCACCAAGCTAGGTCTGCAAGTAGCCCACGAGGTATTCGCCGACCGCACCTACCAACTTGATGGCACCCTTACCTCCCGCCGCCTGCCCAATGCCCTGCTCACCACGTCCGAAGAGGCTGCCCGGCAAGTAGTACGCATGGTAAAAGAAGGCCAGGTTTGCGCTCAGCAAGGCACCGACGTAGCCATTCGGGCCGATACCATCTGCATTCACGGCGACGGTGCTCACGCCCTCGAATTTGCCCGCCATATTAACCAAACCCTGCAAAACGAAGGGGTGAGCTTGCAGGCGTTTACCAAAGCCGCCCAATGAAGCAGGCCCGAAACTGGAGTGTGCTATTGGGGGCTGGTTTTCTAATGGCTACGTCGGCGGTGGGGCCGGGCTTCCTCACCCAAACGACCGTTTTTACTCAAGCGCTGGGAGCCAGTTTTGGCTTTGTCATCCTGACTTCTATCCTGATTGATCTGGGCGTGCAGCTCACCATCTGGCGGGTAATAGCGGTGTCTGAAATGCGGGCTCAGGATATTGCTAATACGGTGCTGCCGGGCCTGGGGGGCTTTATTTCCTTCCTGATTGTGCTCGGCGGCCTAGCCTTCAATATCGGCAACGTGGGCGGCGCCGGGCTCGGTCTGCAAGTGCTATTCGGGATTCCCGTGGAGGTCGGGGCCGCTTTGGCCGCCGCCCTCACCATTGCCATTTTTCTGGTTAAAGAGGCCGGCAAAGCCATGGACCGTTTTGCCCAGCTCATGGGCCTGCTCATGATTCTGATCATCGTGTACGTGGTTTTCACGTCGGAGCCGCCGGTGGGTGAGGCCTTGGTCAGAACTTTCGCGCCAACCAAGCTGGATGTCATGGCTATCGTTACGCTGGTGGGCGGCACGGTGGGCGGCTATATCACCTTTGCCGGCGGCCACCGGCTGCTCGATGCCGGCGTGAAGGGCCCCGCCGCTCTGCCCCAGGTAATGACCAGCGCCGTAGCGGGCATCACAGTCGCTTCCGTTATCCGGGTACTGCTGTTTCTGGCGGCCCTGGGCGTCGTAAGCCAGGGCCTAACCATTGCCGCCGATAATCCGCCAGCTTCGGTTTTTCAGCTGGCTGCCGGCAACTTTGGCTACAAGCTATTCGGCGTGGTGATGTTTGCCGCGGCCGTTACCTCCGTAATCGGGTCGGCCTACACGTCGGTTTCCTTCATGAAATCATTTCATCCCAGCATCAATCGGCACGAAAACCGACTCATTATCGGCTTCATCATCGTTTCTGCCCTCATCTTCATCACCATCGGAAAGCCCGTCAGCCTGCTTATCCTGGCCGGGGCTCTGAACGGCTTTATCCTGCCCATCACGCTGGCCACCATGCTGGTAGCGGCCTACCGCAAAAAAGTGGTTGGCGAGTATCGGCACCCGCTGTGGCTGGCCGTGGTAGGCGTGCTGGTAGTGCTGGTGATGACGTGGATGAGCGCCCAGGTTTTCACCCAGCAGATTGGGGGGCTTTTTAGCTGAACTTCATACTGCTGAAAACCAAAGCGTTTCGATTAGTAGAATCAACAACTGTTAGGAGGTCATGCAGAGCGAAAGCGAAGCATCTCGCTCACGCATTCAGATTAGTAATCCAGCATCAGCACGCCAGATGCTTCGCTTTCGCTCTGCATGACGGGCCAGTGACATAGATGCTAGGTTAAGCATTGCCTATGATCCCTCATTGGTAGCTATTCCTTGGAGAAGGCATTACCTTGCTACTTGTTCTTTAAAGCTCATTCATGCTTCCTGCAACGTGGTACGGTTTGATCGGTGTGCGCACGACCGAGGTCAAAACGGTGTGGCTATTCTTTCTGCATAACTTTCTGCTGGGCATCGGTACCATCCTGGTGTACGTGTCGGCCAACGTTATCCTGCTCGAAAACAACCCCGAGCGCAACCTGCCGCTGGCCTACGGCATCGCCGCGCTGGCCATGATGGCGGCGGGCAAGGCCTATACTTATTTCGAGCATCACTTGCCCTTGCAGCGCCTCGCCGTGCGGGTATTGCTGGTCGTGGTGGCGTTTACGGGCGTGATAAGCGTGCTGGTGGCCGTGGGGCATTCGGTGGCGGCGGCCGTGGCTATTATGGCTGGCTACCGGGTTATCTACCTGCTTACCAATTTGGAGTTTTGGGGCGTATCGGCGGTGGTGTTCGATGTGCGACAGAGCAAGCGCTTGTTCGGCCTTATTGGGTCGGGTGATATGCCGGCGAAGGCGCTGGGGGCCATTTTGGCGCTGCTCGTCCACGCCCACACTGATCTGCTGTTTCTGCTGTTGCTGGCGCTGGGGGCCTATTTGGGAGCTTTGTACACCTTGCGCGCCACGCTACGCTCGCATGCGGTAGAGGCGCGGCCTACATCCCGTCCGCAGCGCCTGGCCAGCTTGGCGCCAGGGTTGCAGCGCTGGTTCGGCGACAGCCAGCTGGTGCTGTCTACGTGCCTGAGTATTACGGCTATTGCGGCGGTAACGGCGGGCGTGGAGTATTCATTCTTCGTCAACGTCAAGCACAAGTTCCACGACCAGGCCACCGTGATGCGCTATGTGAGTAGTGTGCTGGTAGTCACGTATTTGCTGGCGATGATCTTCAAAATGCTGCTCACTCAGAAAGCCCTGGAGCAGGTTGGCATTCGTCGGATGCTGGTGGCGCTGCCTGCGGCTTTGTTGGCTGGGCTGCTGCTATTTGGCGGCTTATGGCTCGTTGGGTCCGACGATTCGGTGCTGCTGCTTTATTTCTACGGCTTGTATCTGGGCTTGGAAGTGCTGCGCCGCGCCGTATTCGACCCTGTGTTTCTGGTGCTGTTTCAGCCGCTTTCGCCGCCCGAGCGACTGCGGGCCCACACACGGGCCAAAGGATTTTATGAGCCGCTGGGAATGGCGCTGGGGGGCTTTTTATTGTTTGCCCTGCACGATTTGCCCGGCCTGAATGAGTGGGCGCCGTTTGTCTGGATGAGCCTGTTTGCCGCGGGGGCGCTGTTCTTCCTGCACCGCACCTACGACCACTATATGGCCGAGCTGCAACACGCCCTCGGGCGCCGCTTTGGCGGCTCAGCGGAAACGGTAGTTGTAACAAGTGAATTTCTCGCCGAAGATCAATTGCCAGCGAGTCCAGCAGAAGTGCAAGCCCTGATTGAAGCGCTGGAAGACAGAACCCAACGCCGGGCTGCCACGGCTCAGCTGCTACAGCTGAGTTCCACGGTCTTGCCCGAACTGATTCAAACCCTGGAATCACCGGCCGCCAGCGATGCTCTGGTGCGGCGCGTGGCGCAGCTGTGCGCCCGTCAGTCGGTGCCCTCCAGCCGTGAAGCGCTCGTGGCGCTGGCCCGCCGCCCCAACCTCCACCAGCGCGAAACCGCGCTACGGGCCCTGCGCCACTTGGAGCAAGTAGAAACCGACGCGCCCATCTTTCAGGGCTTGGTGCAGGAGGAAATGCGACTGGCGCAGCAGCTGTTGCAGGGCATTGCGGCCTTCAGCCACGACGAGCTGCGCCGCTGCCTTTCCTACGAGCTGGCGAAGGGGCAGCAACGGATTTTTGGTCTACTTTTCCAGCTCTACCCCCCGCATATCATTGCCGATGCCCAGCGCGGCGTAGACCACGCGGCCCGCGAGCGCCAAGCCAACGCCCTCGAAATTCTGGACAACATCATTCCGCGCTCCTTATATCAGGGCCTGCAAGCCTTGCTCGACGTAGCGCCGGTGGCGGAAAAAGTGCGTGTATTTGATCGGCTGCTGGGGCCGCTGAGCCAGCCCGCGCGCGTGGTGCCGTTTATTATTGAGCAGGGGGAAGCTGCTTTTTCCGACTGGACCATCAGTGTAGCTTTGCGTCACTGGCATGCCGAACCCCACACAATCAAGCAGTTATTACCGTATATACATAGTTCCAACTACCTTATTCGAGAAAGTGCCTTCTTTGTGCTGAAAAAGCTGTCGGAGCGCCAACCCGAACTCTATGAACAGCTTACGGATGCCGAGCCTGCCTTACCTGCCTTGCTTATGAGCCACACCCACGCTACCACCGCCACCATTTCGGCCCGCGACCGGGTGCATGTCCTTCAGCAAACGGCCTTGTTTGCCGAGACGCCCGAAAACGTGCTGAGCAGCATTGTGCCCATTATGCGGGAAGTGAGCTTCCGCGACGGGCAGCAGATTTTTGCCAAAGGCGACCTGGGCACGTCGCTCTTCATCGTGTACGGGGGTGAAGTTGGGATTTTCAACGGCACCCAGCACCTCACTACCTTCCGCAAAGGCGACTTCTTTGGCGAGCTGGCCCTGCTCGATGCTGAGCCCCGCTCCGCCTCCGCCGTTGCCCAAGGCGAGGTCGTCGCCTTCCGCCTCGATCAGGAAGACTTCTACGATGTGATGGAGGAGCGCAGCGAAGTATTGCGCAACATTATGAAAGTGCTCTGCCAACGCCTGCGCCGTCAGAACGAGAAGATGCAAACGCAAGCCCCACTCAGCAATCCGGCGTGAGGCTAGTCTCACCCCCGGCCCCCTCTCCCAAAAAGAGGGGGAGCCAAGCGCCCGGCCTACGCGGCCACGTCGGCTTGCGCCTCCGCAACCGCTACCGTGCGACTCGCTTTAGCTTAAAAAAGCCCCCCAGATGTGTATCTGGGGGGCTTTTTTTCAACTCTTTACTTCCTGACGAAAGCGGTAGCCGTACTGGAGGCGCGAGCCGAAAGTGCGGCGTAGAACAACTCACGTCAGGTTCCCCCTCACCCTTTGGAGAGGGGGCCGGGGGGTGAGGCCAATCTCAGGTTGCTATTCCAACTTAAACGCAGCTTCCTGTACGTCGCGAGAATTGCCCCCCACAAACACTTGAAAGTCGCCGGGCTCCGACACAAACTTCAGGTCGGTGTTGTAGAACTTCAGATCGTCGGGGGAGAGGCGGAAGGTGAGGGTTTTGCTTTCGCCTTTTTTCAACGCTACCTTCTGGAAGCCTTTCAGCTCCTTTACGGGCCGGGTAATAGAGCCTACCATGTCGCGGATGTAGAGCTGGGCGGTTTCCTCGCCGTCGTAGTTGCCGGTGTTGCGCACAGTCACGCGTACTTCGAGGGGCTCATTTTGCTTAATCGACGTTTTGCTTAGCTCCGGCTTGCTATAGCTGAAGGTGGTGTAGCTCAGGCCGTAGCCGAAGGGGTAAAGCGGCTCATTGCTCACGTCCAGGTAGCGCGACTTATACTTGTCGAGCTTATCGGTGCCATTGAAGGGGCGGCCGGTGTTTTTATGGTTGTAGAAGATGGGCACCTGGCCTACAACCTGCGGAAAAGTAGCCGTGATTTTGCCCGATGGGTTGTAGTCGCCAAACAGCACGTCGGCAATAGCATTTCCGCCCTGCGTACCCGAAAACCACGTTTCTAGGATGGCATCCGCGTTTTGGTTTTCCCAGCTCAGCGCCATAGGCCGGCCGTTCATGAGCACCAATACCAGCGGCTTACCCGTTTTCTTAAGCGCTTTCAGCAATTCCATCTGCGGAGCCGGAATACTGATATCGGCGCGGCTGGCCGCTTCGCCCGTCATGCCCTGGCTCTCACCTACGGCGGCCACAATGACGTCGGCACTCTGGGCAGCTTGCACTGCTTCCTGAATCATCGCCTCGGGGGTGCGTTTGTCGATGTTCAGGTCGCCGCCGTGAGCATTCAGGCGCTCAATCATCTGCTGATCATCGGTGATGTTGGCGCCTTGCGCATACACTACTTTCACGCCACCGGCCACGTTTTTGATGCCTTGCTCCAAGGAAACGGCCTGCTTCCAATCGCCGGCGCCGCTCCAGCTGCCAATCATGTCGCGCTGCCGGTTGGCTAAGGGGCCTATCAGCGCAATCGTGCCGGTCTTTTTGAGGGGCAGCGTGTTCTTGTCGTTTTTGAGCAGCACCAGACTCTTGCGGCTGATGTTGCGGGCATCGGCGATGAACTCCTTCTTCATCATGGTAGCCTTGGCGCGCTTCTCCGTCACGCCGCGGTAGGGGTCTTGAAATAGGCCGAGCTTGTATTTGGCCTCCAACACGCGGCGGCAGGCCAGATCAATCTGCTCCTGCTTCACGGTGCCGTCTTTCAGGTTCTGCGCCAGATTTTTCAGGAAAATCTCGCCTACCATATCCTGATCAGTGCCCGCATTCAGCGCCAGCGCCGACACTTGCGCGTCGTTGCCCATGCCGTGCGCTGTCATCTCATTTATGGCGGTGTAGTCGGTGGCCACGAAGCCATTAAAGCCCCACTGCGTGCGCAGCAAGTCGGTCATAAGCCATTTGTTGCCAGTAGCAGGCACACCATTTATGTCGTTGAACGAGGTCATCACGGAGCCCACGCCGGCTTCGATGGCGGCCTTGTAGGGGGGCAAATATTCGTTGTACATGCGCACCAGGCTCATGTCGGTGGTATTGTAGTCGCGGCCAGCTTCGGCGGCGCCGTAGAGGGCGAAGTGCTTGAGGCAAGCCATCACGTTGGTGGGCTTGCTCATGTCATTGTCGGGGCCCTGGTAGCCGCGCACCATGGCGCGCGCAATCTGGGAGCCCAGGTATGGGTCTTCGCCGGCACCTTCGGCAATGCGGCCCCAGCGCGGGTCGCGGGCAATATCCACCATGGGCGAGTACACCCAGTTGATGCCATCAGCAGCCGCTTCCTCGGACGCAATGCGGGCGCTGCGTTCCATGGCCGTAAGGTCCCAACTGGCGGCCATGCCTAGCGGAATCGGGAAGATAGTGCGGTGACCGTGAATAACGTCGTAACCCAGAATCAGCGGAATCTTGAGGCGCGATTCCTTCACGGCCAACTCTTGCAGCTTGCGTGCCGCCACGGGCGTGTACGTATTGAGCACGGCACCCACATTGCCTTTCCGGATGTTGGCATCCACGTCTTTGCTGACCACGGGCCCAGTCACGTCGAAGCCCACCGACACGAGATTAAGCTGACCGATTTTTTCGTCCAGGGTCATCTTCTTCATCAGTGCTTCCACAAACTGATTCATCTTCTGCGTATTGACACTGGAAGGCGGAGCAGGAGCTTGCTGAGCTTGCAGCGTCGGGCTCAGCAAAAGCCCCAGAGACAGAAGCAAGGTAGTGCGGAACGTTCTTTTCATGTGGGAAAGGATAGGTTGGGATTGGAGCGCGAAAGGGAGGTGAAAAAGCCCCCCAGCAGTAATACGAGTGCTGAGCTTAGGCAGCCGGTTGTTCAAAAACGTTTGTCATGCAGAGCGGCAGCGAAGCATCTCGCGTGCTGACTCAAGATTAGTAATCCCGCTAAACACGCGAGATGCTTCGGCTCCGCCTCTGCATGACGTTCTATTGCTGATGGGTGACAGTGTTGTTCAACGAGGAGACACAAATATGTGTCTCTACTTCGCTGTTACGACGGGTATTCGGGTGGAAATGCCGTTTTCGTTGATGGCTTCAATGGTGAAATAATAGGGGAGGTCTTTGTCCATGCCTTTGAAGTAAAACTCAGGGGAGCCGTGCACCATGATGCAATTGTAGAGCTTATCAGGGCTGATGCCCACATGAATATTGTAGGCATAGGCATTGTCGACGGCCTTCCATTTCAGCCAGGCGCTGCGCTTGTCTTTTTCAGTCCGTAGCACAATGAAGTTCTGTACTGCCTCGGGCACTGAGCCGTTGCCTTTGCCAAATACCCGCAGGCCGCTGATGGCAAATTTGCCGGTGGGCATATGGATATTTTCGAGCTTGAGGTAACGCGTTTTCAGCGGCTCGGTCAGCTCGATGTAGTCGTGCGGGACATCGGTTTTGTTCTGGCTTTTATCCACCAGCATCTTCCATTTTTTGCCATCCAAGGAGTGCCAGAGCTTGTACTGATGATAGGTGCCCTGCTGCTTGCCCAGGAATTCCGCGTCCTGATCGGCGTAGTTTATCTGGATGGCGTGCACGGTGCTTAGATTGCCCAGATCCGTCTGGAGATACTCGCCCTTATTACCGGTGGCGGCGCTCCAATAGGTTTTGATGCTTTCATCAACGGCGAAGTTGGGCAAAAAGCCCCCCAGCGTGCTGGACACCTGCACCGGCTTCTGATAATTGAGCAGCATCCAGCCCGCGAAGCGACTTTTGAGGTGGTCGGCGGGGCCGGTGGGCAGGTAGTGTGGGTAGTCGCCAAACATGGTGTTGCTGTACAGCACGCCGTCTTTATCGAAGCCCGCGGGCCATAGCCCCAGGCGCCGCTCGAAGTTGTTTTTCACCGATACAACCATCGTGGAGAGGTGCCACCAGTTGCCGTAGGTGTCCTGAAAGGTGTTGCCGTGGCCGGCACCGCGGGCAAAGCCGCCGGGCTTGTAGGCAAACGGATTGTGCGGCTGCGGCGTGAAGGGGCCCAGGGGCTTGTCGCTTACCTGCACGCCGTCGGCGTAGCCGCTAAATTCGGTGCCGGGCGCGCCGTACTGGAGGTAGTATTTGCCGTTGTGCTTGTTCATCCAGGCACCTTCCATAAACGGGTCGAGGAAGGTGTTGTCGAGGTATTCGCCGAAACGTTGCCAGCCAAACCGCTCGTCATTCAGCCCAAACATCTCTTTTGGCTGCCCAATCGGCTGAAAGGTTTTGCGATTTATTTGCTGCCCATAAAGCGGAAATTCGTTGCTGCTACCCCAGTACAGGTAGAGCTTGCCATCATCGTCCAGAAAAAAAGCAGGGTCCCAGGCGCCAATCTGGAAGGGCTCCACGGCTTCCTTCCACTCGTTGGCCTTAGGATTAGTGCTCATCCAGATGGGGAAGTTCTTCTCGTGCGTCGAGCCAAATACAAACAACGTATCGCCCATTACCCACACAGCCGGCGCGCACAAGTCGTCATATACCTTATGATGAGGCTTGAGAAAGGAACGCGACACGAACTTCCAGCCGTACAAGTCTTTGCTGTGCCAATAGCCCCATTGGTTGGTGGAGAAAAGGTAATAATCGCCTTTAAACAAAGTGATAACCGGGTCAGCCGTAGCGCGGTGTCTGCCCGAAACTGAAAAATTAGGGATGGGCGTGTAGCCATAGTCCAAGTTCAGCGGATTGCAATATGTCCGCTGCCCCGGACTGGCAGTGGGCTGAGCCTGAGTAACTAAACTCAGCAACACAGCAAAGCAAAAGAGCAGAGTTCTGAGCATAATTAAACTATAAAACGTGTGTCATGCAGAGCGCAAGCGAAGCATCTCGCGTGCTGACGAGAGATTAATAATCTCACTAAACACCCGAGATGCTTCGCTCCGCTCTGCATGACGGTCTTTTAGTGTTGTTACTTCTTAATCTGTGGGCTTTCGAAGCCTAGCTTGGTGAGGCCGCGCTGCACGTCGGGGCTGCTCATAAATAGCTTCCAGAGCAGGCCGGTGCGGTGGTTTTCAATCATGACGATGATGGGGCCTTGATCAATGGCGAGGTGGGACTTGGCGTACCAATCATGGTGCTCACTGAAGCCATCCACAAAGCCGTATTCGCTCCATATTTTGTCCCCCAGGTCGTTGTAGAAGTGCTTCAGTGCCGCCATTGACTCCTTCGGTGCGTAAGGCATGGCTGACAAGGCGGCAGTGGGCGAAATTACGCCCAAATCCTCGGTGGGCGAGTGAGCCGCGTAGCCTTTGTGGCTATCCGAGGCGGTGAGGCCCCAGCTATTTGGGCCGTAGCCTTTGTATTTCTTCGGGTTATCGACGCAGTAAGCATAGTTGATTTGAGTGTGCGCCTGATTTTGCTGCATGTAGTCGGCGTACTGATCTTTGAGGCCGCGCGGGTCAATACCCATGAAAGAGTAGTGCGAGAAAAACAGCGGCCCGCCGTAGTCAAAGCCCAGCGGGAGCTTGGTTTTGTAGAACTCCTTGCCATTCTTGAAGTAGTCGCCGGTGGCCCAGCCTTGGTCATACACCTTCTTGTCGATGGCATACTTTGGTGAGGAGGCCGCCATGACATAGGTAATTAGGCACTCATTCCAGCCATGAATCTGGTGGTTCATGCTCCAGCCGTTGTTGGGGCTCCAATGCCAGTAGAGTACATTTTGCCCCCCCTGAGTGTGCCAGTTCCACTCCACGCCTTCCCACATCCACAGAATGCGGTTGCGCAGCTCCTGTTCGGTTTTGTTTTCTTGGGTGAAGTATTGGCGGGCGCAAATCAGACCCTGAAACAGGAAGGAAGTTTCTACTAAGTCGCCGCCGTCGTCCTTTTGGCTGAAGCGGATAACCTTGCCGGTTTCCCCATTCAGCCAGTGCGAATACACGCCGTGAAACGAATCAGACTTCTCCAGAAACTTCACAATTTTGAGAATGCGCGCCGCCGCTTCTTCCCGCGTTATCCACTTCCGCTCGGCCGCCACGATGATGGCCATAATGCCGAAGCCTGTGCCGCCAGTCGTTACTACCTCGCCGCCATACTCGTAGGCCACGTTGCTCCGCTCGCGGGCCATGCCTGATACCGGATGCCCAAAGTCCCAGAAGTACCGAAACGTTTGGCGCTGAACCAAGTCCAGCAACTGCTCATCCGTGAGGTTGCGCGGACGCTGGCGCGGGTCGAATTTGGTGGTCTGGGGGGCTTTTTTTGCCGCTGGCTTTTGTTGGGCAGTCAGGAAGCCCGGCAACAACAGACACAGGAAAAAGAGGAGTTTTACTTTCATAAGTCAGCCTATGCGACAGTTTAGCTAGAGTTAGTTTCCCTGCTCAGTTGAGGAGGGAAACTAACTCTAGCTCTGGTCTATTTTTGTTTACCAATGATTGGTTAGTAGCCAGGGTTCTGCGTGAGCTGGCCGCCGCTTAAGTCAATTTGGGCCTGCGGAATGGGGAAAAGCTCATGCTTGCCCTTCACGAAGGTCTTGCCCTGGGCGGCGAAAATGGGAACAATACGACCGGGCTGTACACTTTCCTGACGAACCAGATCGAAAAAACGGTCGTGTTCGAGAGCCAGCTCCACGCGGCGCTCCTGCCATATTTGCTCGAGGGTAGGAGCCGGAATAGCGGCTAGGCCTGCCCGACGACGCACCAGATTGAGGCTGGTAGCGGCGGCAGCGGTGTTGCCAATTTGCCGGGCTGCCTCAGCATTTATAAGCAGAATCTCGCCGTAGCGCAACACCCGGATATTCTTAGGCAGGTAGTCGTTGTTGCCGCAGTTGGCTTCCCGGGTGCGGCTGTGGTAGGCCTTATAGCTATAGCGGAAGTTTTCTACCGAATCTTTGCTCGGAATCCGGAAGCCATCCCAGAGTACGGTGCCGGTAGAGCGCTGGCCGGCGGGGGCTGTTGGCTGAATGAATATAATACTAGCCGCCCGGCGTACGTCGTTGGGCTCGTATGCATTTACTAAGGATGTGGTAGGGTTATTAAAACCAAATCCAAGGTCAGCCCAACCGCCACGGCCACCTGAGCGTGGCCCTTGTGAAACGGTGTACAGCTCTACTGCCGAGTTATTGCAGGCAGCATTAACGCCAGTCTGCACCTCAAAGATGGATTCGGGTCCATTGGCGCCTGCTGTACGCCAAATATCCGCGTAGTTATCCTGCAGGGCATACGTCCCCGAGCGGCCCTGTATAATCTCATTGGTCAGCTCATAGGCCTGCTGATAATTTTTGCGATATAGGTACACCTTAGCCAGCATACCTTGCGCGGCCGCCTTGGTGACGCGCCCCGTCTGGGTGGCACCTTTCAGCGGCAGATTATCGGCAGAAAACTGTAAGTCGCTGATGATGAATTCGTAGATCTGGTCAGCAGTAGCGCGCTGCTGAAACTCCGGGCTGTTAATCTCAGAGGTCTGAGGTACCCGATCAAGTAAGGGCACGCCACCGAATAGACGTACTAAATTGAAGTAGAAATAAGCCCGCAGAAAGCGAACCTCACTGATCTGGCGGTTCTTATCTGCCTCTGGCGCAGGACTTAATGGAATTTTATCAAGAGCTTGATTAGCCCGTGCTATGCCTTGGAAATAGCCATTCCAGACGTTATTGGGGGTGCCATTGCTCGAGGTTAGAGTGAAGTTGTCGATGGTAAGGGCATCACCATAATCGGTTGGAGTGCTGCCTTTATCGGCGTCGTCGGAGGCAATATCCGTCATGATAACGTATTGCAAGCCATGTACATCGGCGCCAAAGCCCCCCAGATACATCACGTTATACACTCCATCCACTAGCTTTTGGGCGGCGGCAGGGTCGTTCCGAATGGCATCTTCACTAAGCTGGCCTTGCGGAGCCACATCAAGAAAATCTTTGCAGCCGCTGACAAGCACGAGAGTCAGGGCCAGGGCAGCCGTGCCGGCGCGGCGCGGGAAGGAAGAAGGAATAGAGAAATACATCGGCGTAGCTTATTTGAAGTTGACGTTCAGCCCCAGCGTGATTGTGCGGCTAATAGGGTAGCTATTAAGTTCGATGCCTGAGTCGAGGGGACCACCGGCCAGCTCTGGCGTGAAGCCACTGTAGTTGGTCACCGTAAACACGTTCTGGGCGGCTGCAAATACGCGGAATGAAGTCATGCGAAAACGCTCCAGCGCAGCCACCGGCACCGTATAACCCACTACCACGTTGGTGAGGCGCATGAACGACCCCGACTCCAGAAAATAAGTTGAGTTGGGCATGCTGCTTATCAGGGCCCGAGGGTCGGAGTTGGTAGGGTTGGTAGCCGTCCACCGGTCATCAGCAAAGCTGGCTTCAACGTTATCGGTGCTGGCGTTGCGGGCCTGCTTTTTGGCGTTATACACCTTATTGTTCAGGTTGCCCGAAAACACAAAGGAGAAGTCCACATTGCGGAAATTTAGCCCCCCATTAATACCGTAGTAAATAGGTGGCTGATACGAGCCAAAGTAAGAGCGGTCTAGTAAGTCAACTACGCCGTCCCCGTTTTTGTCGGCATACTTCAGGTCGCCTACCTTGGGGTCAAATGTGGAGCGGGGTCCGCTGACGATTTCATCGGCCGATTGGTACACGCCGATAGCATCGAGCAAGTAGAAGCTGCCCGCAGCCACGCCGTTGTCGGAGCGGGTTACAGTGCCGTTAACGCCACCGGCAAACAAGGCCTGCCCACCGTTTAGCTCGGCAATGCGGTTTTTATTGAAGGTGGCATTCACCCCGATATTGTAACTCCAGTCGGGGCTTTCGCCTATGTTCGTGCGCCAGTTCAGGGCCGCCTCTACACCTTGGTTGGTGATGTCGGCGGCGTTAGTGATGAACTGGTTGTTTGGGTCACCCAGGATACCGGGAATATTGATCGGAATCAGAGCGTCGGAGGTGGTCTTGTCGTAGTAGGTTACTTCGCCGGTCAGGCGGTTGTCGAGCAAGCCAAACTCTACCGCGAAGTCGTACTCCGTGGTGGTTTCCCAGCGCACGTCCTGGTCCTTGATGTCCGTGATGGTGGCGCCCAGCACCGGCTGGCCGTTGAACACGTACGGAATGTTGGCGTTGGCCGTCACGATATAGGAGTTGGCCGGGATCTGGTCATTACCAAGCTGCCCGTAGCTGGCGCGCAGCTTCAGGAAGTTCAGTATGGTGTTGCCTTTCAAAAAGGCTTCATCTGAAATCACCCAGCCTAAGCCCACCGAAGGAAAGAAGCCGTTGCGCCGGTCGCGGTTAAACCGAGAAGTAGCATCATGGCGCAGGTTGGTCGTGAAGAGGTAGCGGTCCAGGAAAGCGTAATTGATGCGCCCCAGGTACGATAGCCGACTGTCCTTCGACGCCTCAGATGCATTCACCGATGAGTTTGGGTCGCCAGCGTTCAGGTACCACTGATTGGGGTCGACGGGTACATCGCGGCGCGCTGCCGAAAACTGATTATCAAAACCTTGCTCTACCACGGTGCCTACCAATACCGTCAGGTCATGCTTGTCGAGAAAGCGCTGCTGAAACGTAGCTGTGTTTTCCCACAGGTAGCGGAAATTATTGTTCTGCGTTACGTTCAGGTTGCTGCGATCTACGCGCTGGTTGCCGCCGGAAGTCAGGAACGTGACTTCGTCGTTGCGGTACTGGTAGTCATACACGCGGCGGTTGTTGTAATTCAAGTCGAGGTTGATGGCCGAGCGGAGCGTAAGCGCGGTAACAGGCTTTACATCAACTGCAAAGGTGCTCTGCAAGCGGTTTTCCAACGACTTGTTGTTGTTTTTTTCAATGTCCAGCAGCGGGTTACCCACGTTGCCGAAAGCGGAGGTATTACCATATCGGTCGCCCATTTTAGCCGCAATAATAGGCGACGCTCGGTAAGCGTTGCCATAGGCCGCTCCTATGTTCACATCGCGGGTGTTGGCGTGGCTGAAGGATGCCTGGGAGCTGATGGTTACCTTATCCGAAAGGTCGAATGCGGTGTTGGAACGCACGGTCAGACGCTTAAACCGGTTGTTGATGACGATACCATCATCCTGAAGCAAGTTGCCTGAGAAGTAATAGCGCACGTTCTCGCTCGCCCCCGATACAGCCAGATTGTGGTTCTGGAAGGTGCTGCGGCGCAAAATCTCATCGTACCAGTTCGTAGTGCCCGAAAAGTCAGGAATGTTGGTGGTCGGCGAAACATCGCCCAGATAATTTACATACTGGTCGGCGCTGGCCATGTCTACCAAACGAGCCGCCTGCTTAAAGCCCCCCGTTGCGCTGTAGCTCAGTACGGGCTTGCCCTCTTTGCCCTGCTTGGTGGTGATAATAATGACGCCATTTGCCCCCCGCACGCCATAAATAGCCGCTGCCGAGGCATCTTTCAGTACGTCGATGGTCGCAATGTCGGCGTTGCTGAGGTTACGGATATCGGTGGTCTGTACTCCGTCTACTACATACAGTGGGTTGGCCCCAGCCAGCAGCGTACCCGTGCCCCGAATCCGTACGACGGGCTGGGAGTTGGGCGCGCCATTATTCGTGATCTGCACCCCGGCAATTTTGCCCTGCAAAGCCTGCGTAGCAGTCTGTACGGGCTGGTTTACAATCTCGGTGCCTTCCACGCGGGCTACAGCGCCAGTGAGGTCGCGCTTGCTTTGCGTACCATAGCCCGTTACGACTACCTCACCGAGAGCCTGCGTATTGGGGGCCAGATTAATGTCGATGGTGGTGCGGCCCCCGATGGCTACCTCCTGCGGGTTGTAGCCCACAAAGGAGAAAACCAGCGTGCCGTTGTCGGGGGCGGTGATGGTGTAGCGGCCTTCGGGGTCGGTGCTGGTGCCGTTGCTGGTACCTTTTACCACTACGTTTACACCGGGCAGGCCCCCGCCCGTTTCGTCAATCACGCGGCCGGTTACGGTGATGTCGGCCGGCGTTTGGGCCAGAGCGGCAATAGCTGCAGACTCAGCGGTAGCGTAGGCCGGGGCGCTGCCGGCGCACAAAACGGCCCCCAGCCCCGCCAGGGCCGTAAGCTGTTTAACACACCTAGGAAGCCCAGGGAAATGTAGAAGAGAGACCATATAAACGAAGGGTTTTAGGTGGGAGATAAGAATCAGGGGAATGCCTCAGATGCAGGGAGGTGCCCGGAAGCGGGTCAGCCGTGCATTACTTGTCAGTTGTGTAACTGCAGTCAGATCAGGAAGAAAGCGCAATCGTTTGCGGGTCTTTTCCAAAGTCGGATTTAACCAGGTAACACGTAGTACTAAAAACGACGAAATCAATTATTGGCCTGCGCATGATGATGCAGCAGCAATTTTGAGCGGGCCTCCTTCACACGGAGGTTACTAGTGAATCGAGAAAACACGCGACCATTACTCAACAGCTAAAAGGGTCGCGTCAGGCCGGACAGGGGGCTTTTCGAATAGCCTGGCTCTCTGTCGTCTTTCCTTATCCAGCAGATCGGTACTAGCAAGCGGCTATGTTTGTTTACGACAAAATCGGCAAATAAACGCAGTCGTAAAAGCTGTACTGTTCTATAATGGCTAAGGTTGTGTTCGGATAATATAAAATGGCAGCTGACAGGGCACAAAAAAGGTTGGCGAGTTCATCGCCAACCTGTGTTCTTTCTGACTTACCAGCTTTGCGCACTGATAATCAGGATTTAAGGCTAAAAAAGCCCCCTAGCTTGGCTGAGGCTACCGTTCCAGCTTAAAATCTTTGTCTAAAGCAGGGCGCTCCTTTTGGTTGGCTACTGCCCAGCCAGTTAAGTAAATCCAGCGCGTGACACCGGCCAGCTTCGCAATGTTGATGCGCTCGGGCTCGTCTTCGGGCGTGTGATAATCCTTGTGCAGCAGCGTGGTGTAGCAGATGGCCGGAATATTAAGGCGGGCGTAGGAGAGGTGGTCGGAGCGGAAATACCAGCCTTCCGGGTGTGTGGGCTTGTCCCAGAGCGTGTCCAGCTTAAACTGAGCGCTGGCCTGGTTGGCCGCCAAAGCAGTGTTTACCAAACTCAGGGAGTTGCGATGGGGCAGCTGCGAGCCCAGCAGCGCCGCGCTATCTGGGGCGTTGCGGCCCAGCATTTCGGCATTGAGCACCGCTACGATAGACTCACGGGGCACCGTAGGATTGGCAGCGTAGTAGCGCGAGCCCAGCAAGCCGCGCTCCTCAGCCCCGTGAAACACAAACAGCGCAGTGCGCTTAGCTGGCTTTTGCTTGAAAGCACGCATGGTAGCCAGTAAAGCGGCGCAGCCGGTCGCGTTGTCGTCGGCGCCGTTCCAGATAGAGTCGCCGGCCACGATTTTGCGCACACCGTCGTGGTCCTGGTGGGTGCTGAAGAGCACGTTTTCCTTCCTTAGCTGCGCATCGGTGCCGGGCACGGTTGCCACAATATTTACCGATGGATACGCGAAGCTTTCGACCTTGAGGGTAGCCGTCAGCTGCTGGCCGGACTGGCGCACCCAGGTAAGCGCTTCGGCTGGCAGCCAGATAGTTGGGGCCTGTCCCACTACTTTGGTCGTAGCTTCGCCGGGCAGGCTGTAGCGGCCGCGCTCGTAGCTGGTAGTCCAGTTTTCGTACAGATTTTGAGCCCGCGCATCCGACACGAACACCACGGCCACGGCACCCGCCTTCACCAGCTCCGCTGACTTGTCGCGCATGGTTTGCCCCACAAACCGGCGGTAGCTCAGATCGGCCGATGGCGCTCCCGAAAACAGAATAGCCACTGCTTTGCCTTTCACATCGATGTTGGCCATTTCGGCGGCGGTTCCAGTGCCCACAAATAGCAGGGGGGCATTTATGGTGGCCACGCCGGGGGCCAGAATCATGGCGTCCTTGCCATGGGTGAGCTGGTGAGTGCCGATGCGCAGCTGGCTGTCCTTGGTAAGGCGAGTGCGCTGAATATGAAAGAATTGAAAGTAGGTGCCATCGTCGCCGGCGGGCTGGAGGCCGATGGCGCGGGCCTGCTCAGCTATCCAGACGGAGGCTTTCAGCTCGTCCAAGGTTCCGCCCTCACGGCCCCGAAAATGGTCGCCACCAATGGCGAACAAGTCGCGCTTTAAGTCTTCTTCCTTGATGGCAGAGCGCTTATCGCCGGCAAACGGGCTGCGCTGGGCATTTGCGCCGTTGCTGGTGAGTAGCAAAGCCAGCAGACTGCCGGGAAGAAGGAAGCGAGAAAGTATAGCGTGTTTCATAGAAGGGAGAGGAAGATTTTTTAACCAGGTTTTCACGAAAGAACGTCATGCAGAGCGGTAGCGAAGCATCTCGCTCGCTTCGTTGGAGTTACCGTTGCAACGAAGCGAGCGAGATGCTTCGCTACCGCTCTGCATGACGTTCTATTGATTGATAAAAATGTAGTTTCTAAGCCACGACCTCATAGGTCATGATGGGTTTCGACTTGTTTTTGAGGCTTACTTCACCTACCTGCTGGCACTGAAACGATTCTTTTATCTTGTTGTAGGTCGCTTCGGTCACGATAATCTGGCCGGGCTGGGCCGCGCCCTGAAGGCGCTGGCTTACGTTCACGGTGTCGCCTATCACGGTGTAATCCAGGCGCTTAAGGGAGGCGGAACCGATGTTGCCGGATACCATTTCACCGGTGTTGATGCCGATGGAAACCTGGGGCTGGTAGGCCGAGCCATCGGGGAGAGTGCCGGGGCTGGCGGCTATCAAGCTGCGCACCGAGAGGGCCGCATCGATGGCGCGGTCGAGGTGGTACTCGCCCCGGAATACGGCCATTACGGCGTCGCCCATAAACTTGTCGATGTAGCCGCTGTGGGCGATAATCTCGCGCACCATCTGGTCGAAGTAGGTATTGAGCATGTTCACCACGTCGCCGGGGGGCAAAACTTCCGACAGCGAGGTGAAGCCGCAGATATCAATGAAAACCACCGTAGCCTCAATGCTTTCACTGGCCAGCAGCTTGTTCTCAAAGTCGGGGCGGGCCATGAAGTTGAGCACCGTCTCGTCCACGTACATCTTCAGGATATTGTTTTCCTGAATTGCCTGAAGGGTTTCGCGCAGCTGCTTTACCTGCGCAATGGTCTTCTCGATAGTCAGCTCCAAATCGTTGAAATCGACGGGCTTGCACACAAAGTCGAAGGCGCCCCGGTTCATGGCCGTGCGGATGTTCTGCATGTCGCCGTAGGCCGACACCATCACCGTTTTGATAGCCGTATGCGCCTCGTGCAGCTTGGTGAGCATGGTGAGCCCATCCATCACCGGCATATTGATATCAGACAGAATGATGTCCGTATCGGGGTTTTCGGCCACGCGGGTGAGGGCCTCCTGTCCATTGCTGGCAAATAGAAACTCGTATTGGTTTTCCCGAATTTTGCGCCTGAATTTCTGCTTGATCAGCAGCTCCAGATCGGCTTCGTCGTCAACAACTAAAATCTTTGTTTTCATGCCTTTTCCATGGAAATCAACCTTTCCTTTAGGGCGGTGAAGTCTACTGGTTTGGTAAGGAAATCGTTGGCTCCCAGCTGCATAGCTTGGCGATGACTTTCCTGGTCCGCGTAGGCCGTAATCATCATAACCGTGGGCGGGGGCGGCGTGGGGTGCTCCTGCTTGATGCGCCTAAGCAGCTCCAAGCCGCTCATGCCGGGCATATTGATATCAGAGAGAATGAGAACAACCTCCGAAAAATGCTCATTCAGGTACTTTAGGGCCTCTTCGCCGGAGTAGGCAAAATCGAAGGAGAAAGTGCCATTGCGGATTTCTCGCCGAAAACGCTGCTCAAATAGCTGGCGCACGTCTGGCTCATCATCAACTACTAATATTTTCATCATGGCGAAGGTAGTACTACTGGAAGATGATTTTGTCTTTAAAGCGGCAAATAACCTAGCCATCAAAAGTAAGCTTCTGACATTAGTAAATAAGCTGTCTTTTGGCTAAGCCGCTACAACTGATTTGAACGGTATAAATGCGGAATGAGATTAAGTAAAATCAATACGAAACAGAGTGAAGCACAGACGGTGCTAATGGTTGCAGGAATGATAGGATAAACGGTTGTATAATAATAAATAAGAACGTCATGTAAATAAGACCGTCATGCAGAGCGCAGCGAAGCATCTCGCTCGCGGTAGGGGGATTACTAATCTGACTAAACATGCGAGATGCTTCGCTGCGCTCTGCATGACCGCCATTTGGTGGCATTAAAGGATTGCACTTAAGGAGAGCTTCGCAACAAAAAATTAACTAACCGCAGGTGCCGGATTCTGGTCGGGGAGCGGCGTGAAAGGTGGCGCATCCAGAGAGGAAGTAAGGGCGGGGGCGGAGTGGTTTTGGCGGTATTGCTCCAGGGCTTTGCGACCCAGCAACCGGAACACAACCGGCGTGACGATAATATCGAGCAGGGTGGAGGATAAAAGCCCCCCAAGTATGACCACGGCAACCGGATACAGGATTTCCTTGCCGGGCGCATCTTTAGCCAATGTCAGCGGCACCAGTGCCAGAGCTGCTACCAAAGCTGTCATCAATACAGGCACCAAGCGCTCTAGGGAGCCACGCATAATCATCTTGTCAGAGAACGATTCGCCTTCTTTTTCCACTAGATGGATGTAATGGGAAATCATCATAATGCCGTTGCGCGAGGCAATGCCGGTGAGCGTGATAAAGCCGACCAGCGAGGCAATGCTGAGCGTGCCGCCCGTGAGCAGCACCGCCGCTACCGAGCCGATGAGCGCCAGCGGAATGTTGAGCATAATCTGGGCGACGAGCAGCCAAGATTTGAAGTGGGCATACAGCACCAGAAAAATACCCCCCAACGAGAACAAGCTCAGCCACAGGATCTTACTGCTGGCTGCCTGCTGGCTTTCAAATTGCCCCCCATACGTGAGGTAGTAACCCGTAGGCAGCTTTACCTGCTCGCGGATGCGCTGTTGCATTTCCTGCACCGCGCTGCCTAGGTCGCGGCCGGCTACGTTGGCGGAGATGGTGATGCGGCGCTGGGTGTTTTCGTGGTTGATGGTATTAGGGCCGGGCTCGTAGCTGACGTCGGCCACGGCGCTGACCGGCACGAAGCCGCCGCTGGGCGTTTCGAGGCGGGTGGCGGCAATCTGGTTGAGGTCGGCGCGCAGGGAGTCGGGCAGCTTCACGATAAGCTCGAAGCTTTGCTGGCCCTGCAAAATGCGCGACACCACGGCGCCCTGAAACAGGGTTTCCAGATCCTGCACTACCTCGCCGCGCGGCAAACCCAGGGCTCGGATAGCATCTTCGCGGGGCCGGATAAGCAGTTGCGGCACCTGCACTTGCTTCTCGACCTGCAAATCGACTACCCCCGGCACCGTGGCGGCCACGTCGCGGACTTCATTAGCGAAGCGCCTCAATTCCAGCAAGTCATTGCCAAAAACCTTGATGGCGACCTGTGCCCGCACGCCCGACAGCAGGTGGTCGAGGCGGTGGGAGATGGGCTGGCCCACGTTCACGCTGACGCCTTGCAGCAGGCTCAGGCGCTGGCGCAGATCGGTTAGAATAACGTCTTTTTCGCGGCGCTCCAAGCCTTGTTTCTCCAACTCTTCGTCGGTTTTGAAGGCTACCTCAATCTCCGAGTTGTTCACCGATTCGGCGTGCTCGTCCAGCTCGGCGCGGCCGGTACGGCGGGCGGTGTAAGCTACTTCCGGCACTTGCAGCATCTGCTTTTCGGCAATGGTGCCGAGGCGGTTCGACTCGGCCAGGGACGTGCCAGCGGGGGCCGAAAAGTTGACGGTAAGCGAGCCTTCGTTGAAGGGTGGCAAAAACTCGGTTCCGAAGAAAGGCACCGTGGCTGCCGCCAGCACAAATAATAGTCCTGTTGTGCCCAGAATCAGCTTGGGATGCCGAAAGCCGAAGCTGAGCAGCCGCGTATCCTTCGCCTTCAGCCAGCGCACCAGACGGCTGTCCTGCTCGGCGTGCATCTTCATTTTGGGCAATAGATAGTAGCACAGCACCGGCGTCACGGTGAGCGAAACGAACAGCGACGCGATGATGCTGGTAATGTAAGCCACGCCCAGGGGGGCAAAAATCCGCCCTTCCATGCCGGATAGCGCAAACAGCGGCAGGAACACGAGCACCACGATAATGGTGGCGTACACGATGGAGTTGCGCACCTCCGAGGAAGCCTCATAAATCACCTGCAAAGCCGGCCGTGGCTGGGGTAGTAGCCGGTTCTCGCGCAGGCGCCGGAACACGTTTTCCACGTCTACAATGGCGTCATCGACCAGCTCGCCGATGGCAATGGCCAGGCCGCCCAGCGTGAGCGTGTTGATAGAAATGCCCCCCAGCTTAAAAACTAGGGCCGTAACGAGCAGAGATAACGGGATGGCCGTGAGCGAGATAAGCGTAGTGCGCACGTTCAGCAAAAACGCGAACAGCACAATCACCACTAGAATAGCACCGTCGCGCAGGGCTTCTTCCACGTTGGTGAGCGAGGCGTTGATGAACTCAGCCTGCTGAAACAAACGGGTATTAAACCGCACATCGGCGGGCAGGGAAGGCTGCAAGTCGGCGAGGGCAGCTTCGATCTGGCGGGTGAGCTCGGGGGTGCTGGCGCCGGGCTGTTTTTCGATGCTGAGAATAACGGCCGGCTGGCCGTTTACGCTGCCGTCGCCGCGCTTAAAACGCCCCCCAAACTGCACCGTGGCCACCTGCTTCACCGTGACCGGCGAGCCGTTGCGGTAGCTCACGATAATGTTCTCGATATCCTCCACCGAGCGCAGCCGACCCAGGTTGCGAATGAGAACTTCGGAGCCGTTGCGGTCGAAGAAATTGCCCGTAGTGTTCAGGTTCGACTGGCGCAGGGCTTCTTCCAGCTGATTAATAGTCAGGCCGGTAGCATTAAGGCGGGGCAAATCAACCAGCACTTGATACTGGCGCTGCTCGCCCCCAATTGGGATGACCTGAGCTACGCCGGCGATGCTGAGCAGGCGCTGGCGCACGGTATAATCGGCGAGGGTGCGCAAGTCGGCGGCGGAAGTGCGTTGTTGGGGCGTTGATGGGTTCTGGGGGGCAATTGTGTCCTTTTTGGTGGGCTGCTCGTAGCCGCTGGTGAGGCCGACGAGCATAATCTGGCCCATCACGGAAGAAATAGGACCCAGCACTGGCGAAATTCCCTCGGGTAATTGCTCCTGCACGGTTTGTAGCTTCTCGCTCACAATCTGGCGGGCCGTGAAAATGTCGGTGCCGTAGTTGAATTCGATGAACACCATGCCCAGGCCCACGGCCGAGTTGGAGCGCACCGCCTCCACGCCGGTGGCGCCGTTCAGGGCCGTTTCGACGGGCCGCGTCACGAGAGCTTCTACCTCTTCCGGTGCCATGCCGGGCGCCTCCAAGAATACCGTCACACGGGGACGATCCAGGTCGGGTAGCACGTCCACGGGCAGGCCGCGCAGGGTAGCAAAGCCCCCCACAAGCAGCGCCAGCGCGAAGGCCAGGGTGAGCAGGCGGTTTTCGAGAGAAAAACGAATGATGCGGTCGAGCATAGTAGGAGGACGAGTTATTCTGGCGGGGCCTCACCCTCGGCCCCTCTCTTAGGGGAGAGGGGAGCCACGACGGTTTGGGGTTTAGAGGGAGTTTGTATTCAAACAGGTGGTCATGCAACGCGAAGCATCTCGCTCGCGGTCGTTGGAGTTACCGCTGCAACATCAGCAAGCGAGATGCTTCGCGTTGCTCTGCATGACCACTTGTTTGGAGTGTAAATATTCTTACTGGTTCAAGTACACGGACTTGAGCTGGTAGGTATTCTGGGTGACTACCCGCTCGTTTTCGGTCAGGCCTTCAGCAATGGTGGTTTGCTGATCATCGGCGGCGCTGGGGCGGATGTAGCGGAGCTTGAAGACCTCGGGGGCCGTGTGCACGAATACCGCCGGGCGGCCCCCAACGTCGGTGACGGCGCTGGTGGGCACGGTAAGCTGGGCTTCGGCGCCGCGGGTTTGCACGCGCACATTCACGCTCTGGCCGGGTCGGAGCGCGGAGCTGCCTTGCACAGACAGCACCAGTTCGCGGGCCTGATTCACGGGGTTGACCACATTGCTAAACGACACTAAGCGAGCCGGAGCTGAGACTCCATCTTGCAGACCTTCAATGACAAAGCGGCCGGCTTCATTGACCTGCTTCATGTCGGCGGCGAATACCTGCGCCTGCACATACAGCTGGCTGGGGTTGATGACGCGCAGCAGCTCATCGCCCTGGTTTACCTGCTGCCCCACAGCCAGCCCGAATACATCGACGGTGCCAGTAATGGGCGCCCGCAGCTCGACGCGGCGCTGGCTGCTTTGGTTGTTCAGAATGCCAGCATTCTGGCGGGCCTGGCGCAGGCGCAGCTCGGCGGATACTACGTCTTTGCGGGCCGCTATGTCCTCGATGCTTTTGAGGCGGGCGTAATCCTGTTGGGCTCCGCGCAATTCGGCCTGGGCGTTGGCGCGGTCGGTGGCCAGCCCGATTTGCTCGGTGGCTGCCAGCGTCTGATCGAGTATCGCCAGCACTTGGCCGGCCTTCACGTTCTGGCCCACGCGCACATTCAGGGTTACTAAGCGCCCAGTTTGGGGCGCTACCACGCGGCCTTCGCCACCGGGCGCCGCCGTGACCTGGCCGAGCAAAGTACGGCGCGTGAGCAACGTATCAGAAGCAACCAGCTGGGTGCGAATCTCAAACAAAAACTGGCTTTCCTTGGGCATAATCACCTCATCGGGAGCGCCCGAGCTAACACCGGACGCACCGGCGGCGGTTTCGCCGTGGTCTTCGCCGCCGTGGGCCGCCAGCGGGCGCGGCGGGGGCAGAAAAATTGCGAATAGGCCGCAAAGCAGCGTTGTCAGCAGCAGGCTGGCCGCTTTCCAGTGGCGGAAGGATGATTTGGGGGGCGTTTTCATGAGTGTACCAAGGGCGGTTGAGCGGTGGTGACGCGAGTGCGGCGGCGCAGGAGCAGGGCCGTGAGGGCGACGCCCGCCAAAAAGCCCCCCAGTAGCAGCAAACCCATTTTACATGTCAAGAAAGGTTCGGCAGTGAGCACTGCTGCAACGGGCAGTTCCTTACCTACTTCGATGCCTTTAAGGAGCATCAGATCGGCTCGCTTATCGGCTACTATATTCACCGTGAGGCCGTAAGCCTTGTTGGCAGGAAACTGACCTTCCACCAGATACTCGCCGGGGCCTTGGGGAGTGGCCGCGAATTGGAGCTTGTCGTTTTCGGGAACCGTGAAGGTGAGACGGGCGCCGGAAATGGGCGCGTTGGTGGCAAAGTCCGACACGAATAGGCGCAGGTGAGCCGGCTCGCCGGCCTTTATCGGCTCGTAGCGCAGCAGCAACTCAAACTGCGCCGACTGGCTCGTAACCGAGAAATACTGTGCGCCTGCCGCCGTGGCCGTGGCGGTTTCGCCATGGTCTTCGCCACCGTGGGCAGTGGCTGCGGGCGCCCCGAAACCGAGAAGGCCAAGCAGCAGAAAGACAAACAGATACGTTTTCATTGGCCGCGTAAAAAGTTGAGTTGAATAAGCGCTTCCTGGTAGCCGCGCACTGCGTCGAGGTAGTCGGTGCGGATTTGGAAGGCCTGATTAACGCTCTGCACAAACAGGTAGTAGCTCACTTCCCCGGCCCGAAACAAGCGCTGGGCCGTGCTGACGATCGTTCTGGACTGGGGCAAGCCAGTTTGCTGAAAATAGCGCACACTGGCCTCGAACTTAGCTACGTCGGCCAGAGCCTGCTGGTACTCCCGGCTGACTTCCAGCGTGGTAGCGGCGCGCTGGGCGAGCGAAGCCTGCAAGCGGGCATCGGCGGCCTGCACCTGCGAGCGGTAGGTCCAGAAGTACAGCGGCAGCGACAAGCCCGCCTGAAAACGGTTCCGGACCGGCGAATCCCGCTCGCCCTGATTCTGGTAGCCAAGCACCACACCCGGCAGCGCCCGTGCCCGCGCCAGCCGCAGGTTCAGCCGACTCACCTCAATGTTTTGTAAAGCAAACGCCAGCTGCGGATTGGCTTGCAGCTGCGCGCTATCGGGGGGCGCTACAGCGTTGGTGGGGGGCAAAACTACGGTGCCTAGGGCCATCAGGTCGGGACCGGTGGCCAGCTCGGCGGTGGGCTGGCCCAGCAATAAGCCCAGCCGGGCCTGGGCGGCGCGGCGGTCGGCGGTGGCTTGCTGGAGGCGGTTGGCGGCCTGCCGCGACTCAGCCTCGGTGCTCACGCGCTGCAAATAATCGACTTCGCCGGCGTTGTAGAGGCGCTCCGAGGCGGCGGCGAGCGTACGCAGCAGGCTATCCTGACTGGCAAGTTGGCGCTGCTGGGCTTCAGCTATTTGCAGGGCCAGATAGCTCAGGCGCACCTCGCGCTGCACGGTATTGCGGCTGATCTGCTGGTTGCGCTGGGCCAGCGTCACTTGCGCCCGCCCCACCTGGGCCTGGCGCGTGTAGACGGTTGGAAACTCGAAGGTTTGCTGAGCGCCCAACGTGTAAAATGCGCCCGTGGGACTTTCCACGATAACCCCCGGATTAATCAGCGAAAAAGCCCCCCGACGCAAGGCCTCCTGCTCGCGCTGCTCCGCCCCCGACTGCCGCAGCGCCGGGCTCACCCGCAACGCGCCCGCCAGGGCGCTATCAAGGCTGAGCACTTGCTGAGCGTGCGCCGGTAGCGTAAGCGCTACAACTCCAAGCGCTAAGAGCACCTTTAGTTGCAGGAATTTTGATGGATATGTTAGGAGATCTTTCACTGAGAAATGAGCCTACTGTTACTTCTTATCCCTGTCTTTGATTCCCACCCGTTCGTCATGCAGAGCGGTAGCGAAGCATCTCGCGTGCGGTCGTCTGAATTAGTAAATCATCCAAATAGAACGTCATGCTGAGCGGAGTCGAAGCATCTCTACTAGTTACTAATCTCAACGAAGCGGCAGAGATGCTTCGACTCCGCTCAGCATGACAATACCGTTGCAACCAAACACGCGAGATGCTTCGCTCCGCTCTGCATGACGTTCTAGCGGCTTAGCTTTTCTTCACTAAGTCCATGTTGCAGACGGGGCACTTGCCGGGCTGGGTGCTGGCGCTGCCTTCGCACTTCATGGGGCATTCGTAGGTAGCGGCCGCTGTGGCGCCAGCGGCTGGGGCTACGTTCACGGTGAAGTCGGAGGTATGGATTTGCCCCCCATGATTAAACTGGAGGAACACGCGGTACACGCCAGCTTGCTCGAAGCCCGTTTGAAAGCCCACGCTGGGGCCGCGGCTAGTGCCGGCGTCGCCGGGATGCACGTGCAGGTACTTTTCCGTGTCCTCGCTGATAATGACCATGTGGCCTAGGGCGCCAAGGTAGTTGTCGAGGTTGGTGACGGGCTGGCCGTTGCGGCTAATGTTTACTTGCAGAGCCAGGGGCTGACCAACCTTCACAGACTTGTCGAAGGATAAAACGGCCTCATAACCATCTTTCTGCCAGCGCATTTGGTCTTTCGTAAACTTCACAGGCGCTTTCTTCGTGCCGGCTACAGTTAATTGCTGGCGACCCAGTTGATGGGCGCCGCCCTCGGGCTGATAGTCTTGGTAGAGCACGTAGTCGCCGCCGGTTTTGAAGGTGAAGGGCACGTTGTACTTGCCATCCGCCGTGAACTCGGGGTGTTCGTGGAAGAACTCCGACAGGTCTTTGCTCACGATAATGAGGTGCATTTTCTTCTCGTGCACTACAGCCAGCGGCACGGGGGCTTTTTCCTGCCCTTCAATCTGAGGCAGAAAGGACAGCGTGACGGGCTGCCCGGCGGTGGGTTGCGCGGGCTGAGAGGAAAATACCATGCGGTAGGTTTTGCCGTCGTTGTTGGCGCCGTCGGTGTGCTCCAGGTTCATGCCGCACTTGGGGCATTTGCCGGGCTCGTTGCTCACTACTTCCGGGTGCATGGGGCAGGTGTATTGGTGCTCGCCGGAGTGGGCGGCACCGGCTTCAGCCGCATGGTCATGATCGTGGCCATCGGCGGCGGTTTGGGAGCCGGTGGAAGGCTTGTCGGAGCAGCTGGTGGTAGAGAATGTTAGGCCGGCCAGGAGCAGGCCTAAGGGGAACAGGGTTTTCATAAAGAGAGGTTTGGGTAAGCGAAACAGATTGCCCTGGGGGGCTTTTTTGAAGCAGTAATAGACGGGATGGGGGCGTTAAGATGGCGAAGCCGAAGGCCGGAAAGGCACGCAAAAAGGTCCGCGCCAACCCACGGCTAAGCCGGGGCAGCGCGGACCTTTGCAGACGCGAAACCTTAAATTGTGAGCGAACCGATAAATACTCGGATATCCGGAATCTTGGGCTTGAGGTGGGCAGGCGGCACCAGCAAAACCGGCATCGTGCGGTCCCAAGCCTCGAAATGAGCCAACGCGAAGCTGCTGGCCGGCGGCAGCGCCAAATACAGCGGCGACATAGCCTTGTCGAGGCTAAGCTTGGGCGGGTGTGTTAGCGACGCGAAAAACGTCGAGGTTTTGTCGCGGCAGCACTCGTCTTTCTGTCCTTGCTCGTCGCCTGAAGCTTGGTCCTGATCGTGATGATGAGCTGTGGCTTTATGCTCGTGCGTGTTGTGGCTATGAGCTGACGTACCAGCCGCGTGGCTGTGCTGCTCCGCGGCGACCGCCAGATGCTGGGGCAGACTACGGGCCTGCACGCCGAAGCACAAGCACAGAAACTGCACCGCGAACACGCTCAGAAAGACCCCCAGCAAGCTGGCGGCCACTCGGCGACGAACGGGGGCAGTGAGTTTGTACATAGCGAATACCTAACGACAAACTTACGTCAGTTGTTCATTGACAAGCAAATCAATCTCCTTAGCTGGCCTCGACGGGAATGTGAGGCTGTAAGTCAGCTTTTTCGCGCAATTAGCTGCTTACAACGGAATTCAGACGTTGCCCGCGGCTCAGGAACCTCTGACTCCTGTGCCGCGGGCCATAGTTCTATAATCTCAGAGCCTAATTATGAACCTGCGAAAAGCTGTTAGTCACTGGAGTTTAAACTCAAGACGGTCATGCAGAGCATTCTGCGCCTCCAGCAGCGACGAAGTATCTCGCGTGCTGATGTAAGAGTGGTAACTCAACTAAACACGCGAGATGCTTCGCGCTGCTCTGCATGACGTTTTACTTGTTGGGATTAGTACTCTAGCGTCAGCACGCGAGATGCTTCGTCGCTGCTGGAGGCGCAGAATGCTCTGCATGACCGTCTTTATTAAAGCAACAACCGCAAGCCAGATGCTCCGCGTTGCTTTGCAGGACGGACGGAATACGTAGCTAGAGTACAACCCACGCCGCGAGAACATAACTCTGTACCTCCTAATGCGAATTGCGCACCGCTATCTGGACCTGACTAACGTTAATTTGAATATCGGTTTGGACGTTTTTAGTCCCGGCTTTTGTTATCAATAAAATTACCTATTCTATGAATACTCCGTCAGCACCACTGCCGCATGTGCCGACTCCCGGTGAGCCGGTAAATTTGCCCCTCAGCGCCGGTACGGAAACCGCGACGCTCAATATTGAGGGCATGACCTGCGCTTCCTGTTCCAATTTCGTGGAGCGGGCGTTGAGCCGCACGCCCGGTGTGCAGCGTGCCACCGTGAATCTGGCCAGTGAAAAAGCGACCATCGACTACCTGCCCGCTCAGATAGATCGGGCCGGGCTGCGCGCGGCTGTGGAGCAGGCGGGCTACGCCGTGCACGAGCCCGTGGCGCCAGTGGCAGCCGGTGTGCTAGGCTCCGACGAAGAGCTAGCTCAGCGCAAAGCCGCCGCTTACCGCAAGCTGCTGCGCCGTTTTTGGGTGGCAGTTGCCTTGGCTGCCGTTATCATGCCGCTGTCCATGATTATGCTGTGGCCGGCGCTGATGCAGCGCGTGTCGATGCCGGTGCTCAACTATGTGCAATTGCTGCTCACGCTACCCGTACTCTTGTATAGCGGGCGCGAGTTTTACGTGTCGGCCTGGAACGGGCTGCGCCACCGCACCGCCAGCATGGATACGCTGATTGCCGTGGGTACGGGCGCGGCCTTTTTGTACAGCCTCGCCGCTACGTTGGTGCCGGACTGGTTTATGCGCCAGGGCCTGATGCCGGAGGTGTATTACGATACCACGGCCACCATTATTGCTCTTATTCTGCTGGGTAAAGTGCTGGAAAGCCGGGCCAAGCAGCGCACCTCGGCGGCCATTCGGGCGCTGATGGATTTGCAAGCCAAAACCGCCCGCGTAGTGCGCCATGGCCAGGAAGTAGATATTCCGGTAGAGGAAGTGCGGCTGAACGACATCGTAATCGTGCGGCCCGGCGAGAAAGTGGCCACTGATGGCGTCATTACCGAAGGACGCTCAGCGCTGGACGAGGCCATGCTAACGGGCGAAAGTCTGCCCGTAGAAAAGAAGGTCGGCGACCCTGTATTTGGCGCTACGCTAAATAAAACTGGCTCCTTCCGCTTTCAGGTTACCAAAGTAGGCAAGGAGACGATGCTGGCTCAGATTGTGAAGCTGGTGGAGGAGGCCCAGGGCAGCCGCGCGCCCATACAGCGCCTCGCCGACAAAGTAAGCGCGGTGTTCGTGCCCATCGTGGTCATGATTGCCATTGCGACCTTTGTGGTTTGGTTTCTGGCGGCGCCGGAAGCTACTCGCTTGCCGCTGGCGCTGGTCAATTTTGTGGCCGTGCTTATCATTGCCTGCCCCTGCGCGCTGGGGCTAGCCACGCCCACGGCCATCATGGTAGGTACGGGCAAAGGCGCGGAACACGGCGTGCTTATCCGCAACGCCGAAGCGCTGGAAAAAGCCTATCAGGTAAATACCGTCCTGCTCGACAAAACCGGCACCATCACCCGCGGCGAGCCCGCCGTGACCGACTTTATTCCCCTGAATTTGCCCCCCAGCGCTGATCAGACTTCCGTGCTGGCTATGCTAGCGGCGCTTGAGCGGCAGTCGGAGCATCCATTGGCCGAAGCCGTGGTGCGCTACACTGATGCGCAGGGCGTGGCGTCATTGCCAGCCACAGATTTTCAGGCTCATGAAGGCCGCGGCGCCGGTGCCACGGTAGAAGGTCAGCAAGTGCTTATCGGTAACCGGCGGCTACTGGAGGAACAAGGTGTCTCCGTTTCGGGCGCTACCACACAAGCCGCCGACCAGTTGTTGGAAGAGGCCAAAACAGTGCTTTATGCGGCCGTTGGGGGGCAAATTGTAGCCTTGTTTGGCGTGGCCGATACGGTACGCGAGACGTCGGCGGCCGCTATTCGGGAGCTGCAACGACAGGGTTTGGAAGTGGTTATGATGACCGGCGACAACCAGCAAACCGCCGCCAAAGTAGCGCAACAAGTAGGTATTACGCGCTTCTTCGCTGAAGTATTGCCTCAGGATAAAGCCAGCAAGGTAAAGGCCCTGCAAAACGAGGGACGCACCGTGGCGATGGTCGGCGACGGCATCAACGATGCGCCCGCTCTGGCCCAGGCGGATTTGGGCCTAGCCATGGGCGGCGGCACCGACGTGGCGATGGAAGCAGCCGGCATCACCCTCATGCGTTCTGACCTCAACGGCGTTGTCACGGCCCTTCGCTTGTCGCGCCTCACCATGCGCGCCATTCGCCAAAACCTGTTTTTCGCATTTATCTATAATACTCTTGGAATTCCAATTGCTGCTGGCCTGCTGTATCCCTTCACCGGCTGGCTACTTTCGCCCATGATTGCGGCGGCGGCTATGGCCCTCAGCTCAGTGTCTGTGCTTACCAACTCGCTGCGCTTGCGCGCCGCTAAGGTGTAGCTGGCGAGCTTTTTCAATCAGGATGTCATGCAGAGCGGAGTGAAGCATCTCGCGTGTTTAGCAGGATTAGTAACCCTGCGTCAGCACGCGAGATGCTTCGCTCCGCTCTGCATGACATCCTGAAGTATTCATCACAACTTGAAAATCATGGACACAACTGAAATCATCGTTTTACTTGGTGGCGTGGCCTCTCTTGGCTTTGTGGGGTGGTTTTTCTTTATGGCCCCGCACCAGGTAGCCACGGCCGTATCGTCGAGCAGCGGCGTGCAGCAGGTCGATATTGTGGTGAAAGGCGGCTATTCGCCCGATGTGATTGAGGTAGAAAAGGATAAGCCCGTGCAGCTCAACTTCTACCGCGACGAAGACAACAGCTGCTCCGAGGAACTGCTGCTGCCCGACTTTCAGATCCGCCGAGAGTTGGCACCCTTCCAGACGACGGCTGTGGAACTGCTGCCCCGGCAGGCGGGTACTTTTGAGTTTACCTGCGGCATGCATATGCTGCGTGGCCAACTCGTTGTTAAATAAACGCTTACAGGTTTAGGCTGTTCGGCTGCGGCCGGCGGTATTTTATATTCGACCTTATTTGCGAAGCTGGGGGGCTTTTTTTCGACCTTGGGGGGCATAATTAAGTAACTACGCCGGAGCTATCCATCGTATGCTACTGTTACAAAGCCATGACCGAAACCGACCCCTTCCGCCGCCCCGATCTGCTGCGCCTGCCCTACGATGATTACCGCGCCCTGCCCGCCATTGCTAATTCCGACCTCTCACGGCTGCGCGATGCCCTGAACGGCCGCTACCAGAAGCCGGCTTCCATGTCGGGCGCTTTGGGCTTGGGAACGGCATTTCACACGGCCCTGCTGGAGCCAACGCTGTACGAGCCCGGCCTGCCCGGCATCAACGATACGCTGGTGTGGTGGATGGTGGAAGGCGTGCAGCTCAACCCTGAGATAAAGCAACTGCTGGCCACCGGCGTACCCGAGCCCAGCTGCATTTTCACCGAGCCCACCACCACCACCGTCTGTAAGCTCCGCGCCGACCTGGTAGTGCCCGAAACCGACCGTGGCTACACCATCATCGACTTCAAAACCACCAACGCCCGCGACTACGACCACTTCCTGTGGCAGTGCTCCGGCTACGACTACGACCGCCAGGCCGCCTTTTACCTCGATGCTCTCCACGCCGATCGGTTTTTGCTGGTAGGCGTGCAAAAAGTGGAGCCTTTCAAACTCTTCACGGTAGAAGTGTCGCGGACAATGCTGGGGGAAGGCCGGGCCAAATATCTGCGCCTGCTGCACCTGCTGCAACCCAAAGCTGAAGTACCCGCTCATTTGTCGGAAGCAGTGCGTGATATTACCGAAGGCTTGAACGGGGTGTAGGGTACTAGAAATACTGCTACGTCAGATAGGACAATTTTTATAAGGCTGTCATGCAGAGCGGCGCGAAGCATCTCGCGTGCTGACGCAGGGTTACTAATCCTGATGAACACGCGAGATGCTTCGCGCCGCTCTGCATGACAGGATGAATGCTATGAGCGCATATCGTATTGCGCTTAATGACGAACATCAGGTTTTACTGCGGCTGAAAACGTGCTTCAGCTTCTGAAGCCACTGCGGCTCTTGCATTTCGTCTTCCAGCAGAAACGCGTAGGGGTGCAGGGCGGGCACATGAGAGCAGATAATGCGAATGATGGCAAAAAGCGGCTCGAACAGAATCATGCCGGGCACGCCCCAAATCAGCTCGCCCAACACGATGGCAACAATGGTGAAGATGGGACTCAGATTCAAATTGGCCCCCATCACCAGCGGCTCGATAATATTATTGTCGATGACCTGAGCGGCCACCATAATCCCGACCGTCGGCAGCACCTGGCCCGATGAGCCACCTATCAAGGCCATAATCAGTGGAAAAAGCCCCCCAACGAAGGCGCCCACATACGGAACGATAGTAGGGAAGGCGGCAATAAGACCCAGCAGTACAGCATTTTGAAGGCCGATGATGGAAAAGCCGATGCCGTAAAACACAGCCAGAAAAACAATGGAAATCAGGCGACCCACTAGGTACTGACCCGATACCTGCCTGATCTGGTGCAGCATTCGGGCGTACTCGGAGCGATTTTCGGCCGGAGCCAGCCGCAGCAAAAACTCCCGAAACTTGCCGCGCTGCCACAACAGAAAAAACAGATACAACAGTACCAGCACAAAGCCCCCTAACAACCCGAAAATGCCTTTCAGGGAAGTAGTGAGGTAGCGGTTGGCCGACTGCGCAATCTTGCTGATCTGCTCCTGCACAAACTCGATCTGGACTTTCGGCGTCACGCCAAACTCCCGCTGAATCAGCTGTTGGCCTTGGTTGAGAAGCTGCTGGAGCTTGGCCTGAATCTGGGGAAGCTGCTCGGATATGTTGGCGGCCTGCTCACCAATGGCCCAGCCCATGGCAGCCAGCACCAGCAACAACAGCACAAGGCACAGGAAAGAAGCAAATCCGCGCCCCAGCCCCCAGCTTTCCAGCCACCGACTGACGGGCGACAGCAGCATGGCCAGCACAATGGAAAACGCCACCGGAATCAGAAACAGCCGGCCGTAATAAAGCAGGGCCAAAGCCAGCAGGGCGAGCAGCAGCAAACCATTGACACGGGCCAGAGAAATGCTTCGCATGTACTATAAGTTAGTGGCAGGTAGAGCGCACCCGCTGGGAAAGACTCGCCTTCAATACGTTGCCCGGCTGGCAGCGTTTATCGGTGTCAGCTGGTTGATTTTGCCCCCAAGAGCGTCTGTACCTACTAGCCCGTTTGAACCGTGATATTCTGCACCGAAAAACCCGCCTCCAGCAAGGCTTCGCGGATATCATCCTGCCCGGGCGAATCGGGGTGGGTGACGGCTACTTCTACTTCGCCGGGCTCTATCCGGTCTACGAGGAGCTTTAGCTCGGTGAGCAGCTGGCGCACCTGCCCGATGCTGTCAGTATCCTGCATTGCATCAATTTGGACGACGTAACGGACCAGCTGGTTCGGGTTGACGTTGGGGGGAGGAATAGCCATGAGACTGGACAGAATAGGGAAGACAAACCAGTACGCTTACTGCATCAGCCGGGGATGTGTTATGTTGAGCTTGGCATGAAGCTGACGCTCAGACATCGTACGTAATAGCGGCTATTTCAACTACTTCTTCTTTCGGCCCGAGGTGCAGCGCCACGTGCTGGCCCAGCTTTGCTCCCTGCACAGCCCGCGCAATGGGTGCTACAAAGGCGATTTTGCCTTCCGCAATGGAGGCTTCATCAACGCCCACCAGCATAAACTTTCGCTTCATTCCAGGCTTGCCGCCACTCACGGTGCGCAGCGTGACGGTTGCGCCAAAACGCACCTCATCGGCGGGCTGCTGGCGTGGGTCTATCACTTTGGCGCTGGCAATGCGTGCGCTGAGGTCGCTGAGGCGGCCGTTGAACAGGCTAAGCAAGCGGGTGCGGTCGGCGTCGTTGTCGCGGTTAGATTCGGCTTGGGCGCGTTCCGCTTCCAGGGCCGTCAGCTCGGCGCGGAGCAGCTCCAGGCCGTGGGGCGTCACGTAGTTGGGCGTGTCGGGTGGCAGGGCCGCCCGGGGCGGAATAATTGGCGGCTGCTGGGCGTCGTCTTCCTTGGTAAATGCTCGGCTCATGTTGCTTGATAACGCAGGGCCAGGAAGGGGGTTGCAACGCGTATTCTGGGGGGCAAATACTGGGGTTCGCAGCTCGGCTCGGTGTTGGCTGGGTTGGCGGAAAGTTGCTCAAGCAGCTGGGCCAGCAGACGCCCACAGGTTAAAGTGAGTCTGCCTTTTTCGCGGGCGGCACAGAATGGTATTCTGTAGGAAAACCCGATTGAAAAAAGCCCCCCAGTCGATGAAACTGGTGAAGGGGCATTTATTTACTGAAGATCGGTCGGAGCGATGCACAGGCTCATACAAAGAAGCTCAGCCGCATCCTGCAATCATTCTGACTGTAAATCACGATCATATAATTATTTTAATGTGGAGCCGTGGTACTTGGTGAATTTGCTAGCAACTTTGATCCTGTATTTTTTATATAAAACATTTCATGTATTTAGTTAAACGAGCTACTATTTGGTTAGTAGGGTTTTTAGCGCCCGGTATGGCAGTGGCGCAAACTTCAGTTTTTCAACCCGGGTACGTAATTCGTGCAGAAGCCCCCGCTGATACCATCCGCGGCTATGTTGATACGTTCTTTGCCGTTGAAAAGAAGGGTGTGATCATGTTCCGCACCACGCAGGACGCGGCTACAGCGCAAACGTTCACAGCCGCCCAGTTGACAGCTGCCGGTACTGGCACTCAGGAAGTGTACGTGACGCGACAAATTCCCATTGGCGACAGTCTGCAACCTCGGTTTTTGCGGGTAGTAGTGCGCGGAGAAGCCTCTTTATTTATAACTGAATCGGGTGAGCAACGAGCACGCTTTTTTATAGAGCGTCAAGGTGGACAAGCTATGCCCTTACGCCGGGGCCAACAACTTCAGGTGCTAAACAGTGTGTTAGCAGGATGTCTCGCTTTAGATTTTGCTGATACCCCGGCCAATAATAGGGCTTACAGATACCAACTTGACGATTTTAAGCAGGCAGTACAAAAGTATAATGCATGTAAACCTGCCCAGCAGCGTGAACAACTATTTAGTGGTCCGCCTAAGCCTGGCAACCAAGTAGGCATGCGACTGGGAGTACAAAATAGCCAGCTTTATTATCCCGATGAGCCGATTTTTTACAATCAAAAACCTACTTCCGGATTATCTCCAGCACTTGGGGTTTTTGTAAAATTTAACTTGGGGCATCGTGTAGCAATAGTGCCTGAACTACTATACGGTAGGAGCAATAACTCTTTTAGTGTGGTAAAACGGGTTGGAGCTACCAGTTTTTATTACACCAATACAATGGAAACACAGGCTTCATATGTGCGGTTGCCACTCACGCTGCGCTATACCTTTAGCCGCCCAGGTCGTCTGCTACGGCCTTACATAGAAGTCGGTGGCGCAGGCGGCCTAGTATTTGGTGCTCAGTCTCTGTTTATACTAGTTAATTCTGAACTGGCAGGTGGTACCTTAGGACGAACGCAGAAATATTCTGTTGGCCGAAATTTATTAGGCTATCACGGAGGTGCTGGTGTGGATTTTTACTCTCCCATAGGTATTTGGGGGATGTCAGTCCGTATGGAGAAACTATTTCTTAAGCACTCCTACAAAACGGAAGATTTCAGTGTTGACAATCGTTTCAATATCGACAATCAGCTCCTAACATTTACTTATTCATGGTTTTAAGTATCTGCCACCATACTTTTTTATAATAATCTTTGAATGCTAGTTACGTTGCCAGGCATAAAAGCCAACCGCCACGCCTGCTGCAAGCGCCGCGCCCAGCCATGCTCTACTACCTGTTGAATTCGAGTAGCCACGGTGGCCGCCCGTAATTTCGGTGCCGTGGGGGGCGGGCTGGGGGGCAAATATGCTGCCTTCGCTTACCGGCGCCGGGTCGGCATTGCGCTGGGCAAGCTTAAAAAAGCGCAACATAGACCACTGCGTCACATTCGGCGCCACCGCCCGCAACACCCGCATTACCCTACCCGACCAGCCCACCATCACGCTGGGGCGGGGCCGCTGAGCCAGGGCCACCAACGTATCAGCGACCTGCTGGGGGGCAAATATGGGCGGCGCGGGCTTTACCACCTTGCCTGAGTAATTGGCGCCGTGCTGAAAGCCGGGCGCATCCACAAAAGCCGGATATACGCTGCAAACGTGGATATCGGGCGAGTCGAGCAGCTCGGTGCGGAGCGCTTCGGCCATGCCGCGCAGCCCAAACTTACTGGTGCTGTAGGCCACCGAGTACGGCATCGGCACCCAGCCGCCCAGGGAGTTCATAAAGATCAGAATGCCATGCTGCTGACGCTTAAAGTACGGCAGCACGGCATATGCCCCGTACAGGTTTCCCAGGATGTTAACCCGCAACACCTGCTCGTGCGCTGCCAGCGGGGTTTTGTCGAATTCGCCGACCGCACCCGTGCCCACGTTATTTATCCAGACGTCAATTTGCCCCCCAAAAGCGGCTGCGGCTTCCGCGAGCTGCGCTACGGCCTGGGCATCGGTTACGTCGGTGGGTACGGGGAGGGCGGCGGCTCCTAGGCGTTGGCACTCGGCGGCTACTTCCGTGAGCACCTCAGCGCGCCGTGCCGCCAGCACGAGGCGGGCGCCGTGCCGGGCAAACGTGAGGGCCGCAGCCCGGCCAATACCGCTGGAGGCGCCCGTGATAACCACCGTGGCGCCGCGTAGACTACGCTTTTTCATAGCTGGAAGGAATAGGAGGGAAGCAGCCTGAAGTTTAACGGTCCTCAGTAGCCGGAGTTATAGCTCAGCTGGGTGCAAAAAAGATTACTTGCGCTTGCCTAAAGCATACTGAATGCCCCCCAGAACATGCCGCAGAAACAACGGCTCCTGGTAGCTCTCATTGGTGTGGCCGCCCGCCGTATAAAAAGCCCGGCCGCCGTCGAATTCATGGTACCAGGCAATGGGATGCGTGGTGCCGTTGGTGCCGCCGGTATAGCTGCTTTCATCCAGCGTAGCCAGCACCGTAATGGTCGGCTGAATATCCTTGAAGTTGTACCACTCATCGGTGCGCGGCCAGGCATCAGGCAGGAAGGAAGTGGAGCTATGGGCCTTGTTTGTCACCCGAATGACGGCCGGCTGAATGGCCGGATGACTGCTAAAATAAGCCCCCACCAGCCGGTTGTACCACGGCCAGTCATACTCGGTGTCGGTGGCGGCGTGAATGCCTACAAAGCCTTTTCCGGAGCGGATATATTGCTCAAAAGCTGCTTGTTGCGCGTCGTTGAGCACGTCCTGGGTAGTGCTCAGAAACACCACGGCATCGTACTGCTTTAAATTATCAGCGGTGAAGGCGCCGGCATTTGCTGTGGTATCGACTTTTATTCCGTTCTCCTGCCCCAACTTCTGAATGGCAGCCCGGCCAACAGGAATAGATTCGTGCTTAAAGCCGGCTGTTTTATAAAAAACCAGAATGGTGGGTGCAGCCTCTACGGGTGGCGTTGGGTTGCTGGTCGAGGAACAGCCAAACGCGCCCGCCAGCGCGAGAATCGGCAAAAGCAGTAGTCGGATCATGGATATGAGATTGGGTACTTTGCTGTCTAGCTAGGAAGAACTTGTAAGGCTGAACGCGCCCGCTTGCTAAAAAGATACAACGCACAACCGCCTAAGCGTTTAGGCTCTTCGCTGCACTGTCCGACGCGGCTTGTGCGCTGTGTTTTTGGGGCCGGGTGCGCAGAGCGTGCGTCTGGGTGCAACCAAATCGCGTCAGTAGCTTTCTCGTTACCTTCGCTTCTTCTGTTTGTTTTCTTATTCCACCCCTCGCATGCCTTCATTCTTTCGTGCCGCCGCCCTGGCAACCTTGCTGGCCGCAGCTCCGGCCGCCCTTCAGGCTCAATCCGTCAAGGAACTCACCTATACCGTCACGATGGACCCGGCGGCCAACAGCAACGAGTTTCAGGTGAAACTTCAATTGCCCAAGCTCAAGAGGTCGCAGGATATCTACCAGTTTGCGGCCACCGCGCCCGGCACGTATCAGGTCATGGATATGGGCCGCTTCGTAAGCAAGTTCGAAGCGTTTGATGCCAAGGGCAAACCATTGGGGGCCAAAAAGTTGTCTGTCAATCAGTGGCAGCTCGATAACCCCAAGAAAACCCGCGAAATCCGCTACACCATTGCCGAAACCTGGGATACGAAGGTGGAAGAACACCCGATTTACCTCATGTGCGGCTCGTCGCTGGAAACTGACCACGCCCTGCTCAATGGGCAGACCATTCTGGGCTACCCCGAGGATATGCAAGGCAAGCCCCTGCGCCTCAAGCTGGAGCACCCCAAGGAGTGGAAAGTAGGAACAGTGCTCGTGCCTGATGCCCAAGGCTACTACCGCCTCGATGACTACGACCACGCCGTCGATTCGCCTATTTTGCTGGGTCGCCTCACCGAAGCCAGCACCAAGCTCGGCGACGCCGACGTGGCTCTGTACTGCTACTCCGCCACCGACCAGGTGCAGGCCGAGCCGCTGCTGGGCTACATGCAGAAAATGCTGAATGCCGCTCAAAGCTTTCTGGGGGGCAATTTGCCTGTGAAGCGCTACGCTTTCCTGTATCATTTCGCCGATAAGTCGGCTGGGGCCTGGGAGCATTCTTACAGCTCAGAATATGTACTGCGCGAAACGCCGCTCACGCCCGAAACCGCCCAGGGCGTAGTCGATATTGCTGCTCACGAGTTCTTCCATATCGTGACGCCGCTGAATATTCACTCCGAAATCATCGAGCAGTTCAACTTCGTAAACCCCACCGGCTCGGAGCATTTGTGGCTGTATGAGGGCGTAACGGAGTGGGCCTCCCATACCATGCAGCTGCGCGGCGGCCTTGTTTCGCTCGATGATTACTTGGAAACCCTGCACGACAAAGTCGTTTACAACCAAACCCGCGCCGACACCACCTATAGCCTCAGCAAATTGGGTTTGAACTCGTTCGGTGATGAAGGGCAGAAGCAGTACGGCAACATTTACCAGCGCGGCGCCCTCACCGCCACCTTGCTCGACTTGCGCCTCTTGGAGCTGAGCGGCGGCAAGCGTGGCCTGCGCGAAGTGCTGCTGGAGTTGGCCAAAAAATACGGCCCCAACAAGCCCATCAGCGAGAAGAGCTTCTTCCAGGATTTCACCCAGCTTACCTATCCCGAAATCGGCGACTTCTTCGCCCGCTACATCCAGAAAGCCGAGCCCTTGCCCTTGCAGGAGTACTTCGCCAAAGTGGGCATTCGCTACGACCGTGCCCTACGTACCGGTCGTCAGATCGCTACCATCGGCCAGGCCTCTTACCAGGTGCGCGGCGATGAAGTGTACGTAACCGAACCGAGCGAGCCACAAAAAGCCGCCGGCATTCGAGCAGGCGACCAGATAGCAGGTGTTGACGGCACCTTCGTAGATCGGCGCAACTTCGCTTCCGTGTTTGGTAAGCTGCGGGAGCGCACGCCCAATACCGAATTGCCCCTTACCATCCGTCGGGATGGCAAAGAGCAGGTCGTACGCGTGCGCCTTGCCACCACAGATGAAGTGAAGAGCTACGCTTTCGTGCCTAATCCTGCCGCAACGCCGGCGCAACTGGCTTTGCGTGAGGCCTGGATGAAGAATTTATAGGGGTCAACGAGTGGCCTCACCCCCCGGCCCCCTCTCCCAAAAAGAGGGGGAGCCAGCCGCTTGGCCTACACCACACCTTCCGCTCCCGCTCCAGGTACGGCTACCTGTTTTAGTAGGTTAAGTTCAGTATAAAAAAGGCCCCCAGATACACGTCTGGGGGGCTTTTTTACATTTTAGAAACGATAAATCGGTTGCAGTTGCGAAGGTGCCAGCCGACGTAGCCGCGTAGAACGAGTCGGCTGGCTCTCCCTCTCCCAAAAAGAGGGGGAGCCAGCCGACTCGTTGAACCCTTACTTCTTCGGTTTCCGACCGAACTTGATAGCTATGTTATTTCGTTAGGGAGCATTCATCAAAAGTCAAAGCAGTACAGCTTTCAAGCTGAGTACCGGCCGTAAGCCGTGGCTCAACAGGAACCTAAGCGCCCGGTGTGCGTTGCCATAAATGATAATTCCTTCCACCGTCCTATAATCATGTCTATATCCACCCAATCATTAGAGCAGGCACCATTCCAAAACTCTTTTGTAGAAGAGTTGAAAGGGGAGGCTTCTCGCAATAAAAACCCGCGCCAGGTGCCGGGCTATCATTATTCACGCATTGAGCCGACGCCCGTACGCGACCCGCACCTGCTAGCCTGGTCCGATGACCTGGGGGGCTTTTTGGGCCTTGCCCGGCCTGAGGAGCGCGGTCCTGCCGTTAATGCCCTGGCCGGTAACCTCGTCACTGAAAGCATGAAGCCATTTGCGGCCCGTTATGGTGGGCACCAGTTTGGCCATTGGGCGGGGCAGCTTGGCGATGGGCGTGCCATTTCATTGGGCGAACTAACGGCTGTCGACGGTTCTACCTGGGAAATTCAGCTGAAAGGCGCTGGCCCCACGCCGTACTCCCGCCGGGCTGATGGCCGCGCGGTGCTGCGCTCCTCACTGCGGGAGTTCTTGTGCAGCGAAGCCATGTATTACCTCGGCGTACCAACTACGCGGGCGCTAAGCCTGGTAGGAACCGGCGACAAGGTGGTGCGGGATATGTTTTATAACGGCAACGCGCAGGAAGAGCCGGGCGCCGTGGTGGCGCGGGTCGCACCTACGTTTATCCGCTTCGGTAACTTTCAGATGATGGCCGTAGCCGGCGAGAAGGACAACCTGCGCGCTTTGGCCGACTACGTGATTAAGCACCACTACCCCGAGCTGGGCGAACCGTCGCCGGAGGTGTACATGCGCTGGTTTGAGGAAGTGTGTCGGCGCACGGCCGTGATGATAGCGCACTGGATGTCAGTGGGCTTTGTGCACGGCGTGATGAACACCGATAACATGTCCATCCTCGGCCTCACCATCGATTACGGCCCCTACGGCTGGCTGGAGCCTTACGAGCTGGATTGGACGCCCAACACCACTGACTTCAGCAGCCGGCGCTACGCCTTCGGGCAGCAGCCCCAGGTGGCACTCTGGAATCTGTATCAATTGGCCAGAGCCATTGCGCCGCTGGTTCATGAGCCAGAAGCCCTACGCGGAAGCCTCGATCAGTACACGAAGACGTTGGCCGAAACCCAGCATGCCATGATGCTACGCAAGCTCGGTCTCACTGAATTAAATCAGGAGGAAGACCGCGCCTTAATTGAAGGTCTGCATGAAGCAATGGCCGAGTCGCAAGTGGACATGACCATATTCTTCCGCCGCCTTTCGCATGCTGCTCCCGCTTTGATAGCAAGCTCGGAAAACCAAAATGCTCTGTTCCAGGAGATAGTGCAAGCTGCTTCGTACGGCACGTCGCCCGAAGGAGAGCAGATGTTGCACCAGTGGCTGCAGCGCTACACCGACCGGCTACATCAGGAATCTGCTGACCCAGAGGCTATTCGCGAAAGCATGCTCAGCGCCAACCCCAAGTACGTGCTGCGCAACTACCTCGCTCAGCAGGCCATCGAAGCTGCCGAAACTGGTGATTTGTCGGTGCTGAATCGACTGATGGAAGTTCTCAAAACTCCTTTTGCCGAGCAGCCCGAGCACGACGAGCTAGCCACCAAGCGCCCCGACTGGGCGCGGACCAAAGCCGGCTGCGCTACGTTATCGTGCAGTTCCTAAAGAGTTGCTTATCCGTATTGTTAGAACGCGGTAGAGACGCAACATTTTGCGTCTCCTCGTTGAACCTTAACTGGCTGTAACCCTCGCATCTGTTATCCTGACGCAGGAAGGACGTTATCACCTCAGCACAGGTTGTTATGATAGTCGTTCAACTGCTATAAGGTCCTTTCTTCGTCAGGATGACAGATGATTAATGTTCAACGACGAGACGCAGAATGTTGCGTCTGTACCGCGTTCTATTCAAGCAATACTCAACATGCCGAAGGCTACCTTTGGACGACTGGCCAGTACTTATTGAGAGGCTTATTGCATATTGAGACTAGACGAACCTTATCTGCTTTCGGCGGCCGGGCCGCACCCGCACAAGTATGTACTCCCGGCCATAACGGTGGCCAAGCTGACAAGTACAATTGTCGGGCTGCATTGCGTGGGGCTGCCGCCCGCTGACAGCCGCACGCTGGCTGCTATTCAGCCCGAAACCCTGGCGCTGGATAACGGCACATTTACCAGCTTATCGCACGCGGCCAGCGAGTTGCGATTTCCAACGGTAGTTGTGCAGCAAAACGGCCCGGACTTAGTGGCATCCTGTGCTTGTGCCATTCCAAAAACCAGTCTATGCGAGCATCAGGCACTGGTGCTGCTGAGCATTTTGCAGCGCAAGGAACTACGCCTATTCTTCGACAAGCCCGCCCGTCACGCCTACATGCGCACCCTGGCTCGCGACTATGGTCTAGAACAGGCGGAAGACCTCGATGAGCATTTTGAGCTAACCTATACCCGCCCTTCATTGGTAAGCGCCGTGCCGCGCCGCCCTGACTTATACGCGGTTACGGCCACTACCAAGCAGGAGCTGATAACGCAGTTGCTGCCCACTAAACGAAGGCCGGCCGCTGATTTGCCCCCCAGCCAACAGTTGCTGGTGTTGAGCAGGCACCGCTACTATGGGCACCTGACTATCTACCTAGCGGAAGCGGCTATGACGGCTACGGGCAAGGTCAAAAATCCGGTGAATATCATCAACCCGCTGGATGGCATCTGGCAGCTCCAGCAGCCCGATGAAGTCAAGTTTTACACGGCCATTTCCCACTTTCAGCGCAACTACGAAGATACCCGCACGAGTGCTGCCATAAGTGCCTTGCGGGCCGTGGTGCAGAACCCCACTGGCCTGCCGGTGTACGCGCACAACACCAGTGTTTCCGACAATATAACGGCCCAATCTGTTACGTCAGTAAAGCTCCGGCACACCAAGCTAGACCTGCGGATACTGGTGGAGCAGCAGGGCGACTATTACCAGGTAAGCGGCAAGCTCTGGCTTCACGATCAGCCTTTTGACTTGAAAGGCTTAACCATTCAGTACGAGTATTTTGTGGCCGTGCACGGTGCGCTGTACTTGCTCGACGACCTCGATGTGTGGCGGGTGGTTGAGTTTTTTCAAAAGCGCAACAACACCCTGCTCATTCACCAATCGAAGTTCAGCGAGTTTCAGCGCGATGTGCTGGCCAACCTGGAAAACCGTCTGCACATCACCTACGGCTATATGCGGCCCGCTACGCCTAAGCAGTTGGTAGAGAGTGGCTTTAATGAAGCACCGGAGTTGCTGCTTTACCTGTCAGACGCTGGCGGGCACGTGGAGCTGCTGCCGGTGATGCGCTACGGTCCTACGGAGGTGTCTATTTTGTCGCGGCGGCAGCTGTATGCTACCGATGAGCTGGGGCGGGCCTTCTTGCTGGCGCGGGATGCGGCAGCTGAAAACAATTTTCTGGCGGCTCTGCTGCGCCATTATCCCGATTTTCAGGAGCAGGTCAATCAAGAGAGTTTGTACGTGCCGAAAAGCCAGTTTTTGCAGGAAGAATGGTTTCTGGACGCTTTCGAGGACTGGCGCAACTTAGGCATCACTATTCTGGGCTTTAATCAGCTCAAAGGCAATACATACAACCCCAATAAAGCCCACGTGACCGTGCGCGTAACGGGCGAGAATAACTGGTTTGATACCGTGCTACGGGTGCGCTTTGGCAAGCAGGAGGCATCTATGCGAAATCTGCACAGGGCCATTCGCAACAAGAGCCGCTACGTGCAGCTCGACGATGGCACCCGCGGTATTTTGCCCCAGGAATGGGTCGAGAAGTTTGCCGCCTATTTTGCAGCAGGCGAGGTGGTTGAGGACAAGATTCGGACGCCCAGCATCAGCTTCGCTACTCTCGAAGAACTGTATGAGCCGGAAGCGCTGCTGCCCAACGCTCAAAACCAATTATCGCGCTACAAAGCCGCTGTGGCCGATTTTGCTGGTATCAAGCCCGTAAATTTGCCCCCCGACTTGCGCGCTACCCTGCGCGACTACCAGCACCAGGGCCTTAACTGGCTGAACTTCCTCGATACCTTCAACTTCGGCGGCTGCCTGGCCGATGATATGGGTTTGGGCAAAACCCTGCAAGTGTTGGCTTTTATCCTGCTTCAGCGGGAAAAAAGCCCCCCAGGCGCTAACCTGGTCGTGGTGCCGACTTCGCTCGTGTTCAACTGGCTGGCGGAGGTAGAAAAGTTTGCCCCTACGCTGCGCGTACACGTTCTGCACGGCGCCGACCGTGGCCTGCACACCCGTGCTTTCGACAAGTCCGACGTCGTGCTGACCACCTACAATACCGTGGTGTCGGATATTCGGTGGCTGAAGGAGTATCGCTTCAACTACGTGTTTCTGGATGAAGCGCAGGCCATCAAAAACCCTGATTCTCAGCGCTACCGGGCTGCTTGTTTGCTCCAGGCCCGCAACCGTGTGGTGCTCACCGGTACGCCCGTTGAGAACAACACCTACGACCTTTACGGGCAGCTTTCCTTCGCTTGCCCCGGTTTGCTGGGTAGTCGGCAGCACTTTCAGGACTTGTATGCCGCGCCCATCGACAAGTTCAAGGACGCGAAACGGGCGCGGGCGCTCCAGCGCAAAATCAACCCCTTCGTGCTGCGCCGCACCAAGGCCCAGGTAGCCGCCGAGCTGCCCGATAAAACCGAAATGGTGCTCTACTGCGAGATGGGCGCCGAGCAGCGCCGCGTGTATGAGGCCTGCAAGCAGGAGTATCGGGCGAAGCTGATGGGGCTGCACGAAGAAACACCCGGCAAAAGCAGCCTCCATATTCTGCAGGGCCTCACCAAGCTGCGCCAGATCTGTAATGCGCCCGCGCTGCTGCGCGAACAGGAATATTACGGCTCGGCGTCGGCCAAGCTGGAAGCGTTGCTGGAGGAAATCAGCACAAAAGCCCCCCAGCACAAAATCCTGATCTTCTCGCAGTTTGTGGGTATGCTCAACCTGATCCGGCGAGAGCTTGACCAGAGTGATATCAGCTACCAATACCTCACCGGCCAAACCCGCAACCGCGAAGCAGCTGTCACTGCCTTTCAGGAAGACGAAACCGTGCGCGTGTTTCTTATCAGCCTGAAAGCCGGCGGCACGGGCCTCAACCTCACCGAAGCCGACTACGTTTACCTCGTGGACCCGTGGTGGAACCCCGCCGTAGAAAACCAAGCCATAGACCGCAGTCACCGCATCGGCCAAACCAAAAAAGTGGTAGCCGTCCGCCTCATCTGCCCCGATACGATTGAGGAGAAAATCATGAAGCTCCAGGAAGCCAAGCGCGAGCTGGCCTACGAGCTTATCAAAACCGACACGGCGCTGGTGAAGGCTCTGACAAAGCAGGAGCTGCTGGCGCTGTTTAGCTGAGGTTATTCGCTAACTTCCAGACCGTCATGCAGAGCGGCAGCGAAGCATCTCACGTGCTGATGTTGCAATGGTAATCCAAAGACTGCACGCGAGATGCTTCGCTGCCGCTCTGCATGACGGTCTAGGAGAGTAGACCCCTTGCTCTCATGCTTCTTGTGAATAGTTTTACTTCCCCTTCACATAAAACGGAATATTGGCCGTCGCCACATTATCGTGCCCGTCGTAGGCATACACGAATAGGCGGTAGGCGCCTTCCTTAACAGGAGCGGTGAGCTTGGTTTGGGCTTTCGCGCCAGCCGGAATCAGGTTGGGAATGGCAACGGGGCGGCTTTCCCGGTCGCCGCCGGATTTGAGGTCGGTGCTTTCTGGGAGCAGCTCGTAGCGGAAGGTGAGGGGGTCTTTGTTGGGGTCGGTGACGGTGGCCACGACGGGGTAGCTCTGGCCGGCTTGCAGGTAGATGTTGTCGGTTGACTTCTTGCCATCCAGCAAAAAGCCCCCCAGGTGCGGCGCCCGGTTCTGGGGCCACTTGCCGCTCCACAGATACTGCATCACATCCACCACTTCCGACTCCTTGCCGTCCTCCGTGAAGATGCCGTACCAGGTGGGCGTGCGCTCCTGCTTTTGGCCCCACAAAAACACGTAGGTGCCCAGGCACTGCGTTTTGTCTTTGGCAATAGAGGCTTGGTAGCGACTTTGGTACACGGCAGCTTTCTGGCTGCTGGTTTCTTCCACCGAGGCTTTCCAGGGCGTGACGGGGCTTTCCCAATGGCCGGTGGGGCCCCACTCGGCTACCACGTAGGGGCCGGTCCAGCCGGTGGTGCGCACCTGCTGCGGAATGGCGGCCAGCCCGGCGTAGGTGTTGATGCTTAGAATATCCACGGCCGGGCACTTGGCCTTGATGTAGTCGACTTCCTTCTGATTGAGGCCGGCCAGCACGGTGCTGGTGGGGTGGTTGGGGTCAGCTTCATGAATCATCTGGGCAATCTGCTGCACGGCATCCCAGACTTTCGGGTTGGTGTACTCTAGGTTCAGCTCATTACCGATGCCCCAGAACAGCACGGCCGGGTTGTCCTTGTACTTCACCACCTCGGCGCGCAGCTTCTGCAGCTGCTCGGCCACGGCCTGAGGATTGTTGTAGTCGAAGCCGTGCCGCTCGCGGGCCACATCGAGCCCCAGCATCACGGTGAGGCCGTTTTTGTTGGCTTCGGCCAGCACCTTATCCGCGTCATTGGTGCTCCAGGTGCGAATAGAATTGCCGCCGTAGGCTTTGATGCGCTCCGGAAATTGCCCCCCACCAGCTCCATTTATGAAGTAAGGCTTCCCTCCCCGCAGCAGCTCGTAGCGCCCGTTGGCTTGTTTTACCTCAACCTTTACGGGGCCGGTTTGAGCGAAGGTCGTGGTGAAGGTGAGGAGAAAAAGGCAGGAGAGAAGCTTCATAGGGTCTGGGGGGCTTTTTGGTGGATTAAAGCTAGCTAGATCTGGGCGCTATACAGCCTGTGGCTCCTAGCTTCTACAGCGGCTCATCATTGCTGGTGTTGCTGGCGCCGGGGTCCGTGTCGCCGCCCAGGTCGGACTGCGTACCGGCCGCCGTGGGGTCGGTCGGTATGTCCGTCGCGGCTTCGCTTTCTGTGCTGGGCGTGGTGTCTTCTGCGTCAGCGGTTGCGGGTGGCGCGGCCGTGGGGGCGCTGTCGGGGCGGGGCTGGTTGGTAAGGGTAGGAGCGTCGGCGCTCTGGGTATCGGCGGTGCCTTTCGTGGGCAGATTATTATCCGCCGGATTGGGCTGCCTGGGGGGCGTTTTGGGGTCCATAACAGTTGGTTATATAAGTTGCAAAGGCCGCTAGTAAAGTAATGGCTACCAGGTAGCTATACGGTATAGCTGAACTGTTGGCTGCACTGGATATTTGTCAATGTGTGGCATAGCTGTGTATACATCGGGAGATTCTGCCGCAGTCACTCGGCGCAACCGAGCGACTGCAAGGTATCGCGCCAGTTGGACCAGTGGGGAAGAGCGCTTATTTCTGCACAGTGTACTGAACCTCCACAGCCACCGGATAATGGTCGGAGGGCGTTTTGCCGCCACCGTAGGTTTCCGTTAGAATGCCGTACCGGGTGGCCTTGAAAGCGGGACTCAGAAAAATATGGTCAATGCGGGCGTCGGTTTTGCTCTGCGAGTTGAAGTCGTTGAACGTGCCGCTGGGCGCGTACACCACTTGTGCCAGCTGATAGGCATCGCGCAGGTTGCTGGCCGTATTAAGAATAGTATAGCTCTCGTTGCGCTGGTCGATGTTGAAGTCGCCTGTCAGGATGGTTGGCGTCGGGCCGGCCAGCTCTTTCACTTTGCTTAAAATCAGCCTAGCGCTTTCTTTCCGGGCCTCAGTGCCTACATGGTCGAAGTGAGTGTTGAAGAAGTAGAACGTAAAGCCTGTTTTTTTCTCCCGCAGCTGACTCCAGCTGCAAACCCGCGGCAGTGCGGCATCCCAGCCCTTGCTCGGAACGGCGCCCGTGGGTGAAAGCCAGAACGTGCCTTGCTTGAGCAGCTGGTATTTGTCTTTCTTATAAAAGATAGCCGAAAATTCCCCGGCCTGCTTACCGTCGTCGCGGCCCGCGCCGGTGTAGGCGTAGCTCGGCATTTGGCGCGTCATATCCTGGAGCTGGTGATACAGCCCTTCCTGCGTACCAAAGACGTCAAAGTCCTGAAAGCGAATGAGATTGACTAAGTGCGGCATCCGTTGGCGCCAGCCATTTACTGTGTCCTGCGGATTATCGTAGCGGATATTGTAAGTCGCCACCTTCATCATTTGAGCAGCTAGCTCTACCCGGCTACCAAGCACCAGCAGCGCTACTACTAGAATTTTCTTGAACGCAGATAAATACATAGCGAGGAGAAAAAAAGAGTGAACGCCGACTATTGCTCTTGCCACCGACCACCTGCCTGGGGGGCTTTTTTGGTGTGAGGGCCAGCGCGAGTTTAGCGTAGCGTAACCCGTGCTGATTTTGTTGTGAGGCTGCGCCTCACCCGTCCGGACGACTGGCGTTTGCTTGGCTGGTCATGAGTTACGCTGTGCTAAACTTACGCCGCAACTTTTTGAATGCGGTTCCTGGTTTAGATCCTCTTAGCACTAACCTCACAGGTTCTGGCTACGTTATATAGCGTACACCATTTTCCTTGTCAATCATGAGCATATTTGGTTCTGACCGCTCAAGCGGTACACTAGGTGGCCTGCTTTCAGGCCTGTTTGGCGGTGGTAGAAGGGCCGTAAACCCTGCTACTGGTACATATGGTAATGCCGGCCGGTCTGGGGGCGTTGGGCGCAAGCTGGCTACCGGGGCGTTGTTGGCTGCCGGTGCTGCTTACCTCTACAACCGCAATAAGAATAAGGGCACTGGTACGTCCAATACCAACGTGTCCAACTTCAACCCAAATCTGTAGGCGCTCCGCCGGATGTTATGTAAAAGCCCCACTCCTGGCCGGTACTGGCTCAGGGGTGGGGCTTTTTGTTAAGTTTAAGAATTAAAAAAATGAGGTGACAACTAAGTAGAGGCATGCTCAGCTTGGCGAAGCATGACACGAATGCGAAATCCTAATCCTGCGCTAAACAACTGCGCTGTACCAGCTTGCCGCTTGGCGACAGTGGAGGTACAACCTCCACATTATGGTCGGTCACGAGTTTAGCTGCGCTAAACTCGCGCCAGCTTGGGCTTACTATAGTTTTTTATAATAAGTACTTCCGCCTTTATTACTAATTCCTTCTTCAATCCTGATCTTGTTCAACTTAAACTCTTCAACTGGTAGAGATACAGTCATTAATACATTATCATAGGTAGCAGCGGTGAATTGTCCCTCTTCATTTAAAAGAAAATCCTTGAATGTAATCCTGCTTTCATTAAACTTCCATACACCCTTATTTAGATAGATTAGTCTATTAGTATCTCGATTATATATTCGTTTCTCATACGTTCCTCCCTTAAAAATCTTAAGTGTATCATTTGTGTAGCTATTATGATCAAACACATAAGTTCCAGCTATTGAATCCTCACTTATAGATACACAACTCGCGCAACCTGAGATAGTCGATAATGCGCATCCTATCTGTAGGATAATACGCTGTATAGCAAGAGTCATTAAAGTTGACGGAGAAGACAAAGTTTCTTTATAAAATGTGTACTAAAGTACATCTACAGTATGCACTTAAGGCCGCGCCGCCATCAAAAACACTAACTCCCCACCCTTTACAATATTCTGATGCGCCAGAAACGGCCGCTTCAATTTTTGCCCGTTTAGCCGCGCTTCTTTCACATACTTCTTACCGCTTTGGCTTTTGATGCTGATGGTGAAAGTGTTTTCTTTTGCAGTCGGGTGGCTGCAAGGCTATGGGGGGCTTTTTTCTGGAAATACAGCTTAGCAGCGGAGCCTTTCGGCATGTATTTATTGATGGTCGTAGCTGACGACGCGTGTTACTTTCCACTGGCCGTCTTTTAGTCGCCAGACCATCATATTCTTGAAGGTGCCGCAGTCGTCTTTGCCGTTCTCCACGTGGCAGAAGCGGTGCAGGTGAGCATCCACGGCGCCATAGCCCGGAATGGGATACACTTCTAAGCTGCCGGGCACCAACTGCCGATTCAGGCCGGTCGTTTTGTTTTGCTCAAACAGGCTCCGAAAGCCGGCCATCGTTTTTTGAAAATCGGCCAGGCCACCTTTATCGTGGTAAAACTCGAGGTCTTCGGCAAAAAACGTTTGAAGCTGCTCCGCGTCGTGGCGGTTGAAGGCCGCAAACATGGCGCTGTCGAGGCGGGCAATGGTAGCGTACAGCTCCTTCGATTCAGGCAACTGCACGGCGGCGGTGGGTGGTGGTGCTGCTGGTTTGCTGGTAGAGCAGGCCGTGGCCGCAAGGAGCAGCACTGAGCTGAGTATTGCTGCTGCGTTGGTCGGGCGGCACGTTGCAGAGTAAAACCGGCAGAAGCCAGATAGGGAGAAACGAACCTCCATAGGGTAACGGGGGGCTTTTTTACGCCTTTAAATGTTGAAAACCAACTGTTAAACAGGACTTCTTGTGCGGGGTATATCTGCCTCGATTTCAGCCAATCTTCAGAGGCGGGCCCACTACTTTCATCTCGTTGGCAGCGAATATTCTGGCAATCTCCTGAGGCGTGGGTTCCGCTTTCAAAGTCGCCAGTGTCACAAAAAATTCTTCCATTTTTCCAGCGGGTTGAAAGGCCACCAGCATGCGGCCGGTTTGGCTGACTTGAGTCCAGGCATGAGGCACTTGGCGGGGCAGAAAGATGCTTTCACCCGTTTTAAGAGCGTATTTCTCTTCTCCGACGTGGAAATAATATTCCCCGTCCAGCACGTAAAATACCTCATCCTGTTTGAAATGCACATGCAGGGGCGTTCCCCGGCCGGGGGACAGGCTGATCTGTTCAAAAATGGCTAAGCCGCCATTGGTGTCTTTGCCCGAAACTTTAAGGTCCAGAATATTCGCGTTGACGCCCAGCAGCTTCAGGTGGCCGTGGCGGCGACCTTCACCGGCGCGTATCTTAAATCCTTTTCCGGTGGTGACAGCGGGGGCCTGCATTTGCCCCCCAGCCACGAAAGGCAGGCCGGCAAGCGATGTCTGAATAAAGTGTCGGCGTTCCATAGCTGGTGATGTTAATGGCGTTGCGGTTTAGTATGCTTCCACATTGCCTTCAGCGCAACTAACTCGGTGAAGTGGTCATGTGGCTAAATCAGCCTGGTTTCTAGTCTAATATAGTGTATTTATAATTTAATGGGCTCATCCTTTCCTGGCTTCTTCCAGCACCTGCGCACAACTATGCAGCTCTGCAATCGGTACAGCGTAGGCAGAAGCAGCCTTTCAGAAACGTGTGGAGTCGGGGAGGTGTGACACATAAATCTGGCGCTGCGGCTGCTTGCCTGAAACCATACGCTGCCCCATCTATCTACTGCTTGTTAAGGAAGCAATGCCGTCAATCTATTCCTTCGCTCTGAAACTGGCTGCTCTGTTGCTGCTCATCGGGTCAGTTGTTCCGGCCAGGAGCCAGTCGGCTGAGCGGATAATAGACCGCAACACCATCGGCTGGTTTACCTACAATGGCGACCACCAAATTGCCCCCCAGTGGGCCGTGCATACTGAAGTGCAGCTGCGCCGCACGCGCCTGGGCCTGGGCCGCCAGCAGCTGCTGTCGCGCCTGGGCATCGTGTATTCGTTGGCCGAGCGCGTGACGCTTTCAGGAGGTTATACGCAGCTGACCACCTATCCCTACGGCGACTACCCCACGGCCAATTTAGGCGAAGCGACACCCGAAAACCGCGTGTATGAGGACATCACGCTGGCCAGCACCTACGGCCGGCTTCAGCTCACGCATCGGTTTCGGCTGGAGCAGCGCTGGCTGGGGCAATTAGCTGAAAGCAACCCCAGGCGGGTGGAGGGCTGGGAATACCAGAACCGCGCCCGCTACCAGGTGGCCGGCGAGCTACCACTGCAAGGCTCCAGCATCGACGACGGCGAGCTGTACATCACCTTTTTCGACGAGATATTTATCGGCTTCGGGGAGAATGTGGGCCGCAATGTATTCAACCAAAACCGTATTTCTGGGGGCCTGGGCTACCAGATCCGCGACAACTGGAAGCTGGAGCTGAGCTACCTGAACCAGTGGACCCAGCACGCCGAGCCCGCTCCCAATACGCAGCAGTCGGTGTTTGAAAACAACAATGGGTTTCGGCTGAACGTGGTTTACAACCTGGACTTTACGTCGTCTGCATCAGCAGACTAACGCCTCACGCTAATGCGCCTAAGAGTGCACGCCAGCGGAGCGCGCAAACTCAACCGGGTCGCGGTCAAGGGCTTGAATCTTTGCTTTATAAGCCGGCGGCAGCAGCGCAGTTTTCACCCACTGACTCAGGGATAAATGCTGCGTGCGCCGATACACCGGCACCACCGGCCGCAGCCACGACCTGTTGCCCAAACGCAGCAAGTCGCGCACGGTAGCCGGCACCACGAGGCGCTGCGCGTGCAGCAACAGCCAGTACCGCACCGGCCCCAGGTGCTTACGATACTGATGATACAGATCTTGGGTGAAGCGGCTATGCTCCAGGTCGGATGCCAGGTGCTGCTGCCTTACTACCAGCCATTGCGCGTAGGTGGGGGGCAAATCGGGGATGCCCATGCGCTGCCCTACGCGCGCGAATACGGTGAATACCTCTTCTTTTTCGGCAGTGCTCATGGGGCGCTCCAGCAGCTCGAACGAGCGGATAGAATAGTCGATAAGCAGAAACAGCACGTCGCGGTAGGCCCAGTCGGGAATGGCTGCGCCGCGCTTTGCCTCCACGGCCGCATGAATGGCGGCAATGGTGTCGATAGCCCGTTCGGCGGCGGGCTGAGGGGCAAATACGATTTGCCGGGCATACTCTACGGTAGAGAATAAGCGCGCCATCGGGTCGGCGGGCAGACGGCCGGTGAAGTAAAGCCAGTCAACGGCTTTATTCAGGGCAAACTCTGCCGCCGCGCCGGCAAAAATAAAAAGCACCGTGTCGGCCTTGCCCCAGATGGCCCGCACCACGGAATGCTTCGGCACAAAAAAATCCATAGATCAAGAACTGGAAAAGGCAGCAAAAGGCTCCCAGGGTCTTTGGTAACAGCTGCTGCGTAGCTACGAAAGTATCAAAGTAGCAGAACGTTGGCCGGCGGCAAACCCATATCACGTCAGAAATAAAAAACTCACTCATCCGGGTACTGCGGCGGCTCTTCGTCGGAGGCGTGCGGGGAAACAGGGCTGGGGCCGCACCCGGCCAGAATGGCGCATTCCAAGGGCTGGCCGTGGTGAAAGCGTAAAAAACCAACCGTGGCGAGCCACATGGCCAGGCAAGGCGCTAACCAATAGATCCAGAGTCCATGATAGCGGCCGGCTGCCACGGCGGTGCCCAGCGTACGGGCCGGGTTCAGGCTCATCCCCGAATAAGGTGTTTCAACAAGGACATAAACCGCAAGCAGCGCGCCCAGCAGCCACCCGGCCCACGCTTTCAACCGACTCGAATGCAGGGCAAGCAGCGTCACCAGCATCATCACAAAACAGATAATGAACTCGGCTACGAAGGCAGTCAGCTCACCCTGAACAAAAACCGGATTGGGTTGCGTAACGGTGTATTTTACGGCCGGATGAGCGTAGAACTTGGGCAGGCCAAGCTTCAGCAGTTGGGCCGCCCCAATGGCGCCGCACAGCTGCGCCAGCACGTACCACACCGCATCGGGGAGGCGTATTTTGCCTAATTGCCAGAAGGCCAGCGTAACTGCCGGATTAATATGCGCGCCCGACTTTTTACCCCAGGGATTATAAATAATAATGACCAGCACCAGCCCCAGACCCAGGCCCATAACGCCTCTGCGAAGCAGGTGGCTTTCCGCCAGGCTCTGCCGCACAGGCGAAGCCGGATGCTCCAGCAGGATGGTCAGCAAACCCGCACTTCCCACAAAAAAGGCCAGGCCCAATGCTTCCGCAACGTAGTGTGGCCAGTGCCGACGTAGCGCGGACAGCAAACGGTGAGCTAATGGCATAAGTGAAGTAAAGCGCGGAACCAGCTATCTACAACGCATCCTTCCTTTATCGGTTGTGCTGTGCCCGGTTCGCATCTGGGGGGCTTTTTTCTGTTGGTACAGCCTGCCGGACTTATTCTTTTAAGCGTCATAGCACAATTTACCTTGCTCAAACCCGGCAAAAGACTAGCTTTGATGTTCATCAAAACATGGCTCAGCGCTGCGTATCATGAGAAAACTCACTGCTTTGGCGCTCGGCGCTACCTTATTGTTTTTCTCTACTTCGTCGAAGGCCCCGCGCGATGGCTGGGAGCCGTTGCTGGATAAAAAACTGAGCAAGTGGGAAACCTTCTTAAGCTACCGCCACGAGCTAGGCTACAAAGGGAAAGTGCCCACCGATGCTCAGGGAAAGGAAATTGCGCCCATCGGCTACGGCAAAAATGAGGCAAATGTATTCTCGGTCCGGATGGAGAAGGGCGAACCAGTACTGCGCATCAGCGGGGAGATATACGGCTGCGTATTCACCAAGCAGGATTTTACCAACTACGCCCTTAAGCTAAAGGTAAAGTGGGGCGAGAAGAAGTGGGTGCCGCGCCTCAACGAGCCCCGCGACAGTGGTATCCTTTATAATAGCCAGGGTGAGTGCGGGGTAGACTACTGGCATAGCTGGATGCTGAGTCAGGAATTTCAGGTGTCCGAGTTCGAGAAGGGCAACGCGATGGGCGACTTCTGGTGCATCGCCAACTCCACGGCCGACATTACGGCAACCCAAAACGAAACGAAGGACGGGATGAAATACAACCCAGATGCGGCCCCCGTCACTTTTGGCAGGGGCGGCCCTGGGTTCTGCCAGGCTTCAGCTAACTACGGCGTTCCGGCGGGGCAATGGGATGAGCTGGAGCTGATTCACGTGAATGGCCAGAGCATTCACATCGTGAACGGCAAGGTGGTGCTGGCCGTCAACAACTCAGGCTACGTGGAAAATGGCCAGCGCCTGCCGCTCACGCACGGCAAGATTCAGCTACAGAGCGAAGCCGCCGAAGTGTACTATAAAGGCATTATGATCAAGCCCCTGGATGCCATGCCAGCGGAGTACGCCAAGTATTTTAATAACAAGCCAACCAGATAACTCCCAAATTTGCCCCCAGCCGGCCTACAGCTCCCGAACCCAGATATTGCGGAAGCTCAGCGGCTCACTCGGGTCGCCGTGCGACTGGAGCTTGATGGGCGAGGGACCGTGCTTCTGGTAGCTGGGCTTCCCGATGTACACCGTCGGCCCCGCCAGCGTCACGTTGTTCTGCACCACTACGCCATTAAACAGCACCGTCACGCGGGCCGGCGACTGCACCGAGCCGTCGGCCTTGAAGGTGGGCGCCGTCCACAGCACGTCGTACGACTGCCACTCGCCGGGCTTGCGGGTGGGGTTGGCCAACGGAATCAGCTGCTTGTAGATGCTGCCAGCCATGCCGTTCACGTAGGTTTTGTTCTCGTAGGAGTCCAGAATCTGCAATTCGTAGCCCAGGTCGCCTTTGCCTAAGGAAGCCAGGAACAGGCCGCTGTTGCCGCGCACTTGCCCGGTGCCCGCAATAGTGGCCGGCACGCGCCACTCCAGGTGCAGCTGGTAGTTGGTAAAAGCGCGCTTGGTTTCGATGTTGCCGGTCTTCTTGTCCACGGTAAAAATGCCCCCCGCAACCTTCCACTTCGCCGGCGCATTCCGGTCGTCGGCGGATACCCACTGCGTCAGGTCCTTGCCATCAAACAGCACAATAGCATCGGAGGGCGGGGGGGTGAACTGCGGACTGGCAGTCACAACTTTGGGCACTGGCTCCCACACCTCCGTGTCTTCTGGTTTTCCCTTCTGCTGTGCCTGAGCCATCAAAGAAGTGCTGAATAGTAAAACGGAAGCAAGGACAGGAAGACGCATAGAGTGCTTGGTAAAGTGGTGGGAGACAAGGCGATTAGACGTCGCAGAGCTGCACGGCCTGCCGGAGTGAGGCGAGCTTATCGGCTTTTTGCGGGATGAATTCCTGCGCTACATAGCCTTTAAAGCCGGTGGCCAGAATGGCGCGCATAATGGCCGGGTAATTTAGCTCCTGGGTCTCGTCGAGCTCGTGGCGGCCCGGTACGCCGGCCGTGTGGTAGTGGGCAATATAGGGGTGATACTCCGTGAGCGTACGAATCACGTCGCCCTCATCGATCTGCATGTGGTAGATGTCGTAGAGCAGCTTGAAGTTTTCGGAGCCCAGCCGCTTGGCTAGCTCCACGCCCCAGGCGGTGCGGTCGCACTGGTAGTCTTTGTGGTCGATTTTGCTGTTGAGCAGCTCCATTACCAGCACTACTTTGTGCTGCGCGGCCAGCTTCACCAGCGGCTGCAGCCCGCGCACGGAGTTGGTCCAGCCCGCTTCATCGGTCATTCCCCTGCGGCTGCCGCTAAAGCAGATCAGGTTGGTGTAGCCCGCCTTGGCTACCAGAGGAATCATGTCGGCGTACTGCTTCTGCAGGCGCGCATGAAACTGCGGGTCGTTGAAGCCGTCGGTGAGGTTGATCTCGGCCCCGTTGCACATGGGCGAGTCCAGACCATACTTTTTGAGCGTAGGCCAGTCTTTCGGGCCTACCAGGTCGATGCCCTTGATGCCCATTTCCTTGGCCGCCGCGCACAGCTGGTCGAGCGGCATATCCTGGAAGCACCACCGGCACACCGACTGCTTAATGTTGTTTTTCAATGGCGTATTCTGGCTGGGGGGCTTTTTGTCGGTGGTGCAGGCGCTCGCAATGCCCAGCGTCCCGACGGCGGCTGTGCTGGTGAGTAGGCCCTTCAAAGCAGTTCTTCGGTTCCAGATTGCCATACAGTCAGTTATTTAGCCTGAGCTAGCTCGGGTGCTGCATCGAAGGAAGTGGATTCCGACCCCTGGTCCTGCGGCCGGTCCTTGAACAAGAGCAGGAACAGCAGAACCACCGCCCCGGCAATACCAGCCGGAATCAGCCAGATCATGCGCCAGTCGTGCACGCCTTCGGAGAGCTGATAGTTGTCGAAAATGCGCCCCGAGAGCAAGGTGCCAATCAGCATGCCCACGCCATACGTGGCCAGCGTAATAAAGCCCTGCGCCGAGCTTTTAAACCGCTCCCCGGCGAGGTTATCAGTGTAAATCTGGCCCGTTACGAAAAAGAAGTCGTAGCAGATACCGTGCAGTACAATGCCCGCAATGAGCATCCAGTAATTGCTTTGCCCGTCGCCGTAAGCGAAGAATACGTAGCGCACCACCCAGGCCAGCATCCCGATTGCCAGCATCTTTTTCACGCCCAAACGGGTGAAGAAAAACGGAATCAAAAGCATAAACAGCAGCTCCGAAACCTGCCCCAAGCTTTGCACCCCGGCCGCGGCTTTCATACCAACCTCATTCAGAAACGGGTTGGTGAAGCCGTAGTAAAACGCCAGCGGAATGCAGATGGCGATAGAAGCCAGAAAGAAAATGAGGTAGGAGCGGTTCTTCAGCAACCCAATGGCGTCGAGGCCCAGCATGTCGCCCAGGGAAGAGGATTGGCCGCGCTTTACAGGCGGCGTGGCGGGCAGCATGAAACTGAACACCCCCAGCAAAGCCGAGGCGCCAGCGGCCATGAGAAAAGTAGCTCGTAGGCTCCCACTTTGCTCCCAGTTCAGCCAACCGATGGTTAGGCCGGCCACAATCCAGCCCAGCGTGCCCAGCACCCGAATGGTGGCAAACTCCTTCTGCGGATTCTGCATCTGCCGGAACGCAATCGAGTTGACTAACGCCAGCGTAGGCATATACAAGACCATGTAGGTCAGAATGTTGGGGTAAAAAGAGCCAAAGTCCGGCGACGACGATGCACGCCAGAGCAGCAGCGCTCCGGCAAGGTGCAGCACGCCCAGAATCTTCTGGGCCGAGAAAAACCGGTCGGCAATCAGGCCAATGATAAACGGCGCCACGATTGCCCCAATCGATTGCGTCAGAAACGCCACTCCCACCTGCGTGCCCGTCGCGCTGAGGTTGCGTAGCAGGTAGGTGCCCAACGTCACAAACCACGCCCCCCAGATGAAAAACTCCAGGAACATCATGATAGACAGCTTAATCCGAATGGAGGAAGTCATGGTGGGGTAAGTTGGTGTCGGTAAGGAAGAGAGTTTAATTTAGCAACTTAACTGCTTAATCTAGAACGCCATGCAGAGCGCCAGCGAAGCATCTCGCGTGCTGACGCAGGATTAGTAATCTAACGGCGCGAGCGAGATGCTTCGTTGGCGCTCTGCATGACACGAGTTTTACTCTTACTTCAGCGTGAGAATGTAGCGGGCCATTTCCTCGGCGTCGGCAACGGATATGCCGGGGTGGGGCGTCATGGCGATATCGCCCCAGTTGCCCTTGCCGCCGGTAATAATTTTGCCACCCAGCATCTTGATGTTGGCTTCCGTGGCGGGGTATTTCTGCGCAACTGCCTGATACGCTGGGCCGAGAAGCTTCTCGTTTACGCGGTGGCAGGTGGCGCAGTCGCTGCTTTCCATGAGCTTGGCGCCTTTGGCCAGTGCCCCGCCCGTTGGGGTAGTGCCAATTTTGGTAACATTGGTATCCACCTGGGGCTGGCGGGCCACGGCACTCATGTTGGCGCCCGTGGTGCTGTCAGCGTTCATGGTTTCTTCGGGTTCAGCCAGCGTGTATTTCTCTTGGGGGGCTTTATTAGAATCGGAGCTACAAGCGGCTAAAAAAGCGAAAGAGCTGAGGAGCAGAAAGACTTTTTTCATGGGGTCTGAGGGAAGGTTAAAGTCCTAACAGGCTTTTATTGTGGGCTTCATCGGTGCCGGCGGCCGCGAAATCATCGAAGGCTTTGTCGGTGACGTGGATGATGTGGTCGCGAATGAAGGTGGCGCCTTCGCGGGCGCCGTCTTCGGGGTGTTTCAGGGCGCATTCCCACTCCAGCACGGCCCAACCGGGGAAATCGTATTGGGCCATTTTGCTGAAAATAGCCTTGAAATCAACCTGCCCGTCGCCCAAGGAGCGGAAGCGGCCGGCCCGATCTACCCAGTTCTGGTAGCCGCCATACACGCCCTGCCGCCCGTTGGGGTTAAACTCCGCATCCTTCACATGAAAGGCCCGAATCCGCTCGTGGTAAATGTCGATATACTCCAGATAGTTAAGGCATTGCAGTACGAAGTGGGAGGGATCGTAAAGCAGGCAGGCGCGGGGATGATGCTGCACTTTGTCGAGGAACAGCTCGTAGCTGACGCCGTCGTGGAGGTCTTCGCCGGCGTGAATTTCGTAGCACACATCTACTCCGCACTCATCGAAGGTTTGCAGAATGGGCAGCCAGCGGCGGGCCAGCTCGTCGAAGCCCGTTTCTACCAGTCCTGCAGGGCGCTGAGGCCAGGGATACACCATGGGCCAGAGCAGCGCGCCGCTGAAGGTGGCGTGGGCCGTCAGCCCCAGGTTCTGTGAGGCTTTGGCCGCGTACTTAAGCTGCTGCACCGCCCAAGCCTGCCGGGCTTTAGGGTTGCCGCGAACTGCTTCGGGGGCAAAGCCATCAAACAGCGTATCGTACACCGGATTCACGGCTACCAGCTGGCCCTGCAAGTGCGTGGATAACTCCGTGATTTCCAGACCTGCGGCCTGCACCGTGCCTGTTACCTCGTCGGCGTAGGTTTGGCTTTCGGCGGCTTTTTGCAGATCGATAAAGCGGCTGTCCAATGTCGGGATTTGTACGCCTTTGTAGCCTAGGCCGCTGGCCCACTCGCAGATGGAAGCCAGGCTGTTGAAAGGCGGCTGATCGGAGATGAATTGCGCCAGAAAAATCGCGGGTCCTTTGATGGTTTTCATGCGCAGCTATACGGTGAATTCGGTCCACTTCTGATCGGAGCGGCCCGAGGCAATAACATTTTCAATAAAAGCCATGCCCCGCACCCCTTCCTCCATACCCGGATAATCTAAGGCTTCGGGCGGCGCAGATTTGCCCCCCAGATCGGCCTGCAAACTCAGGGCGAAGTTGCGGTACAGGTTAGCAAACGCTTCGAGGTAGCCTTCCGGGTGTCCGGAAGGCGTGCGCGTGTTGTGGCGGGCGTAGGAGCTGACGTAGCCAGTGCCGGTCCGCCGAATTTCGGTGGGCCTATCCAACCATTTCACTTGGAGCGTGTTGGCGTCTACTTGCTGCCATTCCAGGCCGCCTTTGTCGCCGTACACCCGCAGGCGCACGTTGTTTTCCTCGCCCGCCGCGACCTGCGTAGCCACCATCACGCCGCTGGCCCCACCCGAGAGGCGAAGCAATACCGCGCCATCATCGTCGAGCTTGCGGCCCGGCACCACGGTATTAATATCGGCGCAAAGCTGCGTTACCGACAAGCCTGTGACGTATTCGAGCAGGTTAAAGGCGTGGGTGCCGATGTCGCCCATGGCGCCGGCCACGCCGCTGCGGGCCGGGTCGGTGCGCCAGGCGGCCTGCTTGTTGTCGGAACCTTCCTCGAAGTTGCTCAGCCAGCCCTGCGGGTACTCCACGTAGGCTTTGCGCACGGCGCCCAGCTCGCCGGAGGCTACCAGCTGCCGGGCTTCCTTCACCATAGGGTAGCCGGTGTAAGTATGCGTAAGGCAGAAGCGCGCATTGCTGGCCGCTGCCACGGTTTGCAGCTCTTTGGCTTCAGCCAAGGAAAAGGTCATGGGCTTGTCCAGAATGACGTGAAAGCCATTTTCCAAAGCCAGCTTGGCGGGAGCAAAATGTAAGTGGTTGGGCGTCACGATAGACAACACCTGCACGCGCTCAGCTTCCGGCAGGGCTTTTTCCCGCTCAATCAATTCCTGGTAGGAGCCATATACGCGGTCGGCAGACAGGCCCAGGATTTGGCCGCTGGCTTTGGAGGTTTCGGGGTTGCTGCTGAAAGCACCGGCTACCAGCTCATAGAGGCCATCCAAAGCGGCGGCGTGCCGATGCACGGCGCCAATAAAAGCCCCCTGGCCGCCGCCAATCATGCCCAGTCGTAGTTTCATACGGTCCAAGGTCGCAGATTAAGTGGTAGCCCAGGCTTTGTCGCCCTTTTTGTAAGGCACGCAGCCGTCGTACTTGCCCGGTACGGGGGAGTAGCGCAGAGCTTTGGTGCTGCCCACTTCCGAGGTGAAGTAGCCGAGCAAGGTCAGCTCCTTGATCATGCGGAAGTAGTGGTTGGGGTCCTCCTTCGTTTTGGTCTTGGCGTAGTTTTTCTGCTCCGCATCGAGGGCCGTGAGCAGGGCCGTACGCTGGGCGGTATCCGATTCCAGAAAGCCTTTGCCGTTCTTCGACTTCGACGCTTCTTCTAGCTGTGTCAGTCCTTTCAGAAATATCTGCTGATCGGCTGGCTTATAGCAGTCTCGCACCATTACGGCCATAAAACCGCCCACGTCGGCGGCTTTGGCACCTGGAGATGAAGTAGTTGGCAGAATAGTGTCGCCTACTTCATTCAGGTAAGCGACCTGCTCCTGATTGAGAACGGGCTTTAGTTCTTTGGCCGCTGGGGGGCTTTTTTTTGCGGTTTTTTCTTCCTTTTCCTGGCTCGGGGAGGAGCAGCCGGTGAGGAAATAATCGGCGCCGATGATAGTGCCGCCCATGATGAGGGCTACCCGGCCTAATGCGTCTCTTCTATTCATAATGCTGCCGATTAAGAATTAGATATTCTGCTTTTTCAACTCACCTACTGCATGATCTACGGCCCGAGCGGTCAGGGCCATGTAGGTCAGCGACGGGTTCTGGCAGGCCGCGGAAGTCATGGCCGCGCCATCGGTCACGTACACGTTGGGCGCATCCCACACCTGGTTGTGCTGGTTGAGCACAGAGGTTTTGGGGTCGCGGCCCATGCGGGCGGTGCCCATCTCGTGGATGCCGCCGCCCAGGTTGTAGCCACCGTTGTAGGTATTTACGTTTTTTAGGCCCGCTTTTTCCAGCATCTCCTTGGCGTCCTGCATCATGTCGATGCGCATTTTCTGCTCATTCTCGCGAATGGTAGCGTCGATGGCCAGCACCGGCAAGCCCCACTTGTCTTTCTTTGTTTTGTCGAGGTAGGCGCGGTTGTCGTGATAGGGGAGGGTTTCGCCGAAACCGGTCAGGCCCATCGTCCACTTGCCCGGCTCAGTGAGCGCATCCTTGAATTCGCCCCCAATGTTCATTTCCGCGATTTCGCGGCCCCAGCCTTCCCGGCCGGCGCCGCCCTGGTAGCCAAAGCCGCGGATGTAGTCGCGCTTGTCGCCAAACAGGTTGCGGTAGCGCGGAATATAAATACCATTGGCCCGGCGCCCGTACACGTACTTATCATCGTAGCCCTCAGCCTCGCCGCTGGCACCCGCCCGGAAGTGATGGTCCATCAGGTTGTGGCCTAGCTCCCCGCTGCTGCTGCCTAGGCCCTCGGGCCACACGTCGGTAGCCGAGTTCATCAACACCCAGGCCGAGTTCAGGGCCGAGGCGTTCAGGAAGATGATTTTGGCGAAATACTCGTAGGTCTGATTGGTTTCCGCGTCGAGCACTTCCACGCCCTTGGCCCGCTTGGTGTCCTTGTCGTAGAGAATCTTGGTGACGATGGAAAACGGGCGCAGCGTGAGGTTGCCGGTAGCTACGGCCGCGGGCAAGCTCGCCGACTGCGTGCTGAAATACGCCCCGAACGGGCAGCCCAGCCAGCACTTGTTGCGGTATTGGCAGGCCACGCGGTTGTTATGCCCCACCGTAATGTTGGCCGTACGCCCAATGACCATGTGGCGGTCCTTGTAATTCTTCTTGATGCGGGCGGCCACGTCCTTCTCCACGCAGTTCATCTCCATGGGGGGCATAAATTCGCCGTCGGGGAGCTGGGGCAGGCCGTCGCGGTTGCCGCTGATGCCGGCAAATTTCTCCACGCGGCTGTACCATGGCGCCAGATCCTTATAGCGGATGGGCCAGTCTACGGCGATGCCATCCTTGGCATTGGCCTCGAAGTCGTAGTCGCTCAGGCGGTACGACTGCCGGCCCCACATCAGCGAGCGGCCACCCACCTGGTAGCCCCGAAACCAGTCGAAGGGCTTCACCTCCACGTAGGGGCTTTCCTTCTCCTTTACCCAGAAGTCCAGATTCTGCTCGTTCAGCGTGTAGTCGCGGCTGAGCACCGGATAGTCCTCGATCATCTGCTGGGTTTTGCCCCCCCGGTGCGGAAACTCCCAGGGGTTTTTGTTGGCATTCACGTAATCCTTTACGTGTTCCACATTGCGGCCGCGCTCCAGCATGATGGTCTTCAGGCCTTTCTCTGTCAGCTCTTTGGCGGCCATGCCGCCCGAAATACCAGATCCGATGACAATGGCATCGTAGGTGTTCTTTTCCATAAGGGGTGGGATAAGGATAATGGAAACGCAAGCAAGAATCCGTACCGGACTATACCAAGGTACGCTTGATATGCGTAATGCTTTTCTGGATGCTGTCGAAGGGCGAGCCGGGCGTTTGGTCCTGCTCTACAAAGTAATATTTCATGCCCGACTTACCAGCCTGCGCAAAGATTTTCTTGAAGTCGATGACGCCGCTGCCTACTTCCGTGAAGTTCTTTTTGGGCGTGTTGTCCATGTCCTTCACATGCCAGAGCGGGAAGCGCCCGGGGTGTTGCTGAAACAGCGCCACGGGGTCTTTGCCGGCTTTCACGGTCCAGAATAAGTCGAGTTCCATCTTCACTAGCTCCTTGTCTGTGCCACTGAGCAGCAGATCGTAAGGCACTTTGCCGCTCTGGGGGGCAAATTCGAAGTCGTGGTTGTGGTAACACATTTGAATGCCGGCTTTCTTGGCCCGCTCGCCTGCTTTATTCAGCTGGTCGGCCACGTACTTATACTGGTCGAGGCCGCCACGCTCGGCGTCCGAGAGGTAAGCGCACACCATGTACTTCACGCCGGCCTGGGCTGCATCGTCCACGGCTTTATCCCAGCCGTGCAGCATGGTGCCCTGCACTGGCTGCCCTTTTTCCTGCTCCTGGCCCAGCCGGTAGTGGCTGCTAGGCATGATGAGGCCATTCTGCTTGAGCACACCAGCAAATGCCGTCGGCGTCATGCCATAAAACTTCTGGCTGCCCGTGTAAGTGGCGCCCTCCACCGAGTTGTAGCCCATCTTCGCCACGCGGGCCAGCGTACCCGCCGGGTCCTTTTGCATGGCGTCGCGCACGGTGTACAGCTGCAAGCCGATATACGATTTGGGCGCGGCCAGCAAAGCCGGCGAAACGAGTGCGCCGGCAGACAGCAGCGCGGCGGACTTCACGAAGGAACGGCGAGAGGTCATGGGGAGAAGTTAGTGGGAGGGAGAGGAAATGTACGGTCGTGAGTGGGCAATAAGCAGAGAGTAATTAAAAACTGACGCGCAAGTGTAAGATACTCGTTCTCCTGCTTAATTCATGATTGATCAGCCGTAAAAAAAGGATTTACGACAAGGCTACGGTTCACCAATTTACCCCTCCTTTTTCCGGTAATGCAAGCTTTATGCGGGGAAAGATCGGAGGCGGCCGCGCATCGCTGCCAAGGCTGAACCGCTTAGTGCACAACCCGGAAAGGGCGTTTATTCTGCTCTGGGGGACTTTTTTCGGACTTATAGCAGCCAAAAAGACACGGATAAAAAACAAGTGAGGAGCTTGCCCCTACAGAAAGGTTTTTGTGACTGCCTTTGCGTTGCTTAGCCCGCGGAGCATTGCAGGAGTGCTTGCAGTCAGTCTTTTTTCGGATGAGAAGTGCAGCCCAAGTACACGCGCTTTCTACTAAGCAGAGCCAGGCGGATTTTAGAAATATATGCCTCCTGCTGCTACCCTTTTGCTAATGCCAACGGCCCCACAACGGCGCGGCAAACTGCTGCGCTATCGTGGGGCCGAAGCCAATATCTCAGGAAGAACTCTGGCCGTTTGCTAGTGTACCGGCTCTGCCATCTGCTCAGCGGATACTTCCACCTGTTCGGTAATGTGTTTGCGGCCGGTAAGCAAAAGGACCAAAGCCACCACCGAGGTAACAGCCATAATGGCCACCATGGGTACGGCCGTGCCGTTGCTAAAAAGGCTGACCCCCATAGAGGCCAACGCGCCCATCGCCATCCGAATGGCGCCCATCAGAGCGGAGGCGCTGCCGGCGGTGCGGGAAAAAGGAGCCAGGGAAAGCGCAGCGGTATTGGGGCTGCTAAAGCCGAGGCAGCACAGGAAAATAAACAGCAGGGCAATCGTCCCGTAGAGGCCAATCCAGCCGCCGCTGATCAGCACCAGAAAAACCACGCCGGTTAGTACCTGGCAGATGAGGGCAGCATACACCAGCTGCTCATTCTGATAATACCGCAGCATGTAGCTGTTTACCTGACTGGCACCAATTAAACCCACCGACAGGAAGGCGAAAATCCAGCCGTACATCTCGCCGCTTACCCCAAAAATCTCCATGAATACCAGCGGCGAGCCAGCCACATATGCGAAGAGTCCGCAGAAGGACATGGCGCCGGTAAACGTGTAGGTGTAGAACTGCGGCTCGCGCAACACCGACCAGAAATTGGCCAGGATAGGCTTGGGCTTCAGGGACATGGTCGTGTCGGGCTCATAGCTTTCGGGGAGCCAGAAGAACGTGGCAACCAGCAGTAGTAGACCCATGACAGCTAAAACGATAAACACTCCGTGCCACCCAAATGCCGCTGTCACGTAACTGCCAGCGGTGGGCGCAATCATGGGTGAGAGGCCGATGACCAGCATGATCAGGGCAAAGACCTTCGCGCTGTCTTTCACCGGAAACAAGTCGCGGATCATCGCCACGGAGGCAACGCCCGCCGCACAGCTACCGACAGCCTGAATCAGGCGCAGGAAAATAAGCCCGTCGATCGTCTGAACAGCCGCGCAGCCGATAGAAGCCAGCACGTACACGGCCAGCCCCACATATAGCGGTTTTTTGCGGCCAAAGCGGTCAAGCAGCGGCCCGTACAGCAGCTGGCCGGCAGAGATGCCCACAAAAAAGCTGGATAAGGACAGGGTCACGCGGGCGGCCGTCGTATTCAGGTCTTCGGCGATGGCCGGAAAGCCCGGCAGATACATATCGATGGAAAATGGCCCGAGCGCCGAAAGGCTTCCCAGAATCAGAATCAGAAAAAAGTACTGTTGCTTAGACATTGATGCTACTGGGGGGCTTTTTTGCCCCTGTTTTTACGGAGGAGGTATGCGTGTATCAGGTAGCCCGAATGGTTTCAACGGGGCCCAAGGCTTTGCCCACTGAAACCATGTGCTGGGGCATTTTCCACCGCCGGATTCGCAATGGATAAGACGTGTGAACGGTCGGAGCGGCCGGATAATTCATCAGAGTTAATATTTATATAAAACAACATTACTTGCTCTTCGTCCGGCATCCGGGCAAGAGTCTAGATATCGGAATAAGCGGTGGGGCGCAGGAACAGAATATCAATCTTCGATACGTTGTTCTGATACTCAGGCGCCGCGGCCAGCTTTTTCCACTCCGGGTCTGCGCCGAAGGCTTTCCAGTGCTCGTCGCGGGCCGCTTGGTTTTCGAACGTGGTCAGGTACATGAGGTTGGGCATGCGGCTGCCGGCCACCACGCGGGCGTAGAACACCGCGTTGAAGCCTAGGCGCTCGAACAGTGGTATTTCGCCGCCCTGGGCAAACATGTGCACCTTATTGCGGTGTTGCTTCTCGGTGGCGCTTTCGTAGCTGCGCAGCTCGTACACGCGCTCCAGCCTCGGCCCTTGCAGCTTGGGCGCCCGCAGGCGCAGCTGATCGGTAAAGGCTTCCAGCTGAATCATTTCTAAGCGAAAGTAGGGAGGAGAAGTGTGGGCAGCGTTCCAGTAGGCAGGGCTGATTTTGCCAAAGTCCACGTCCTGTTCCAGGCGCTCCGCCACGCGCCCCAGCTGCGCCAGCGACGCGTAGGGGATAAGCACCACCACGCGCCGGTCGGTGGCCGTATCGTTGCCGATGGGCTTGAAAACCCCCACCTTCCGGACGCCCAGCTTATGCAGCTCCGGCAAAAAAGCCCCCCGCAGAAAATTCTCCACCTGCTCTTCCTGCTGCCCAGTCTTTACGTGGTAAATTCGGAGCTGGTACATTTCGCGGTCGGCGGCGGGTCGGTACGCCGACACGGTTAGTAGCGTCGCCAGCACAAGCAGCGCCGCGCCAATTTTGATGAGCCGCGCCAGGGATAATTTGTTCATAAGAATAAGGAGTAGAAAGTAGGAGGGAGATGAGCCGAATTTGGAAAAACACGTTACCCGAACCGGGCGCCCGTTTACCCGGAAAACCTACTACGTTAAAAACGAAGAATACGCCTTATGCTCCGCTGGCCCGACGTGCTGAAATATGCCAAATACAGCAACCCCGAACCTCCCAGACGGGTGGAGCAGTCGGAGGCGGCATGGAAGGCGCAGCTGACGCCCGCGCAGTTTGAAGTGATGCGCCTGAAAGGCACCGAGCCGCCGTACCGCAACGCTTACTGCCGCTCCTACGAGCCGGGCGTATATGCCTGCGTGGGCTGCGGCAGCCTGTTATTCAACTCCACCGAGAAGTACCACGCCATTTCCGGCTGGCCCAGCTTCACCCAGCCGATTACCAAAAATGCCATCAAATACGTCTTCGATAACAGCCACCGCATGCAGCGCCTCGAAGCCCTCTGCAACGTCTGCGACTGCCACCTCGGCCACGTATTTCCCGACGGACCTGAGCCGAGCGGTTTGCGCTACTGCATGAATTCGTTGAGCTTAGTTCAGACCAAAGAAGTGGCTCTGGGGGGCAAATTTCAGCCTAGCGATGGGAGCGGTAATCAGCTATAATGCCTTCACAGATCCAGTTGGCCAGCGCCTGCCGGTTATCAGGAATAACGAACCGGCGCTGGTCCTTGTCGTTGCGGATGTTGCCGAGCTCCATAAAAACGGTCGGGGCGAGGCTGTTGCGCACCACGTACAGCGAATTGCGCGTCGTCACGTTGCCGGAATAAGGTCGGTTGGGCTGAGCGCGGCGGTAGCGGGCGGTAAAGGTTTGGTGGATGCGCTGGGCAAGCTGCTGGCCGGCCTTGCTGTTGGAGTTGTGGTAGAAAAAAACGTCTATGTTCTGGCCCGCGCTCCTGCTGTCCACGTGCAAAGTCAGCAGGCGCTGGTAAGCGCTTTTATGCCGGGCATGCAGCTTATTTACAGTATTAATGCCCTGGCGCAGACGAGCCAACTGATTTAGCGGAATAGTCTGGCGCGGATACGTTACCTCGTCGTAATCGGTCTTGAGTACAGCTTGGTCGCGGATGCCGTCGTTGGGGTCCTGTGTAATCATATACACCTGAGCACCGTGCTCCATCAGGGTCCGCGCCAGCCGCAACGTCACATCATAAGCATATTCGTCCTCGGCCAATGCTGCATTGCCATATTGCCCAATGGCCCCCGGGTCGGGCCCGCCGTGTCCGGCCGCCAAGTACAAAACAGCCCCCCGCAGCTGCTGGTCGCGGACAACTATGTTAGCGTATTCATTGCCATACAGTTCCGCCCGTGAAATAGGCGCTAAAGTTCCTCGGGTGGAAGCCTTAGGGCTGGCTGCTTTAGTGCTTGAGCGGGCAGAAGCGGGAGGAAGGCGATATTTTCGGCCGGCAATCAGACCCTGATTTTTGCTCAGGTTGGCCCGATTCAGCACTAGAAAGGCCTGTAAATGCGTAGCCGGATTTAAGCCATGCCGTCGTAGCAAAGTGTGGGTGCCATCACCGGGACGAGCTGTTACCTGGCGAATGACGCCCTGACTAAATGCCAGAACCGAAGTCAGCAGCAGTGCCAGGAAAAGGGAAATTGAACGCAAAAAGAGCAAGCCGCAGGTAAAGAAAATTCGTGTATACCAATATGAGCGTAAAAGTACCGAGGCCGTGCTTATAAACATGAGCCAATTAACTGGCCTGGGCATGCCCTTCGGTTTCCGGCCTTCTGTAGAGACGCGTATTCGCGTCTAATAATCGTTGAACGACTTGTGTCAAAATAAGCAGTCTAAACAACGTCGGCAACGACTAGACGCGAATACGCGTCTCTGAAGAAAGCGTGAGGCATTCATAATCAATTCATTGTCAGGGGTTGACAAGGTTATTGACATTGCTGCCTGTATAATGCGACGCCAGATGCGTATTGGAAGGCTGATTTATTGACTGTCCAACTCTGTGCTCTTCCTGCATGCCTAAATTCACTTCCCAACCTGCTTCACCAGACTTTACCGGCTTTGTAGAGGTGCGCGGCGCCCGCGAGCACAACCTCAAAAACGTTGATCTGAAAATTCCGCGCGATGCATTAGTGGTATTTACGGGCGTGTCGGGTTCGGGCAAGTCGAGTTTGGCCTTCGGGACGCTTTACGCCGAGGCCCAGCGCCGCTACCTGGAGTCGGTATCGCCGTACGCGCGGCGGCTTTTTCACCAGATGGCCGTGCCCGAGGTCGATGCCATTGAAGGTTTGCCCCCCGCAGTGGCCTTGCAGCAGCAGCGCGGCACGCCCACCACGCGCTCGTCAGTGGGCTCGGTCACGACGCTTTCCAATCTCGTGCGCATGCTCTACTCGCGGGCCGGCGACTACCCGGCGGGGCAGGGAATTATCTATGCCGAAGCCTTTTCGCCCAATACGCCTGAGGGTGCCTGCCCCACCTGCCACGGTCTGGGCCGCATTTATGAAGTAACCGAGCGCTCCATGGTGCCCGACGACTCGCTCACCATTCGGGAGCGGGCCATTGCGGCCTGGCCCCAGGCCTGGGGGGGGCAAAATCAGCGCGATATTCTCGTCACGCTCGGCTACGACGTGGATCGGCCCTGGCGCGAGCTGCCCCAGAAAGACCGCGACTGGATTCTGTTCACGGAGGAGCAGCCGGTGGTGCCGGTGTATCCGGGCTACTCGCCCGCCGAAACCCAGCGCGCCCTGAAGCGTCGGGAGCCGCCAAACTATATGGGCACTTTCAGCAGCGCCAAGCGCCATGTGCTGCACACCTTTGCCACCACGCACAGCCCTCTGATGAAAAAGCGGGCCTTGCAATACATGCTCAGCACGGAGTGCCCTCTCTGCCAGGGCAAGCGCCTGCGCCCCGAGTCTTTGTCGGTGAAGTTTGCCGGCCTGGATATAGCCGAGCTTTCGCATCTGCCCCTGAAGCGCTTCGCTGACTTGTTGCGTCCTTACGCCGATGGCACGCACACCGGCCGCAAAAAGCACGATGCCGCCCACCCCGAGCAGGTTATCGTGGCCCAGCGCATCGCTGCCGATCTGGTAGCGCGCCTGGCCGTGTTGCTCGATTTGGGGCTGGGTTATCTGTCGCTGGAGCGTAGCACGCCAACCTTGTCGCCGGGGGAGCTACAGCGGCTGCGACTCGCTACGCAGCTGTATTCCAATCTGTTTGGCGTAGTGTACGTGCTCGATGAGCCCTCCGCCGGCCTGCACCCCTCCGACACGGAGGCATTGCTAGCCGCCTTGGCGAGCTTGAAGCAAAGCGGTAATTCATTGTTTGTGGTCGAGCATAATCTGGACGTTATCCGGCAGGCCGACTGGCTGGTGGATGTGGGTCCGGCGGCCGGCGAGCAGGGAGGCGAAGTGCTCTATAGCGGCTCGCCGGCCGGCTTGGCAAATGTCTCTGCTTCGCAAACGCGCCGTTATTTGTTTGGCGAAGAAAAGCCCCCCACGCGTCCGCCGCGCACACCCAGCGGCTGGCTGCGGCTGGCCGGCGTCACGCGCAACAACCTGAATGAGCTGGCTATAGCATTTCCGCTGGGCGTGCTCACGACCGTTACCGGCGTGTCGGGCTCGGGCAAATCGAGCTTAGTAAGCCAGGTGCTGGTGGAGCTGGTAGCTGAGCATCTAGGCCAAACAATCGAAGCCGACGATGAGCAGGAAGGCGACGAACTGGCCCGGGCCGCACCCATTGCCACTGGGGGGCAAATTGTGAGCGGCATGGAAAATATCAAGCGCCTCGTGCGCGTCGATCAGAAGCCCATTGGCCGCACACCGCGCTCCAATATGGCTACTTACACGGGCCTTTTTGACCACGTGCGTAAGCTGTTTGCCGCCACTAAAATGGCCAAAGCCCGCCGCTACGATGCCGGCCGCTTTTCCTTCAACGTGGCCAAAGGTCGCTGCGAAAACTGCCAGGGCGAAGGCTTTGTGATGGTAGAGCTACTGTTTCTGCCCAGCGTGTACGCGCCCTGCCCGGTATGCCATGGCGCGCGCTACAACGCTAAGACGCTGGAAGTAACGTATCAGGAGAAGAACATCGCCGAGGTGCTGGGCATGACCGTAGATGTGGCCTGGAAGTTTTTCGCCGCCGAGCCTACCGTGCAGCGCGCCCTCACTGTGCTGCGGGAAGTGGGCTTGGGCTATCTGCGGCTGGGCCAGCCCGCTACTGAACTTTCCGGCGGTGAGGCCCAGCGCATTAAGCTTGCCACGGAGCTACAGCGCACCCAGCGCGGCACTTCTGTCTACGTGCTCGATGAGCCTACCACCGGCCTGCACCCTTCCGACGTGGAAAAGCTCATGGCTCAGCTCGACGGCTTGGTGGAAGCCGGCAACACAGTCATTGTAGTAGAGCACGACATGCGCGTAGTAGCCGGCTCCGACTGGGTGATTGACATGGGTCCAGGTGCCGGCGATGAAGGCGGCCAGGTAGTAGCCGCCGATGCACCTGCCAAAGTAGCTAGGAGCAAAGCCAGCCGTACCGCCCCTTACTTAGCGCGTTTCCTCGGTAATGACAGTAAGTAAAATATAAACTCTGTCGACCAATAAGAACGTCATGCAGAGCGCAGCGAAGCATCTCGCGTGCGTCGTTGTTTAGCTTGGCAACATCAGCACGCGAGATGCTTCGCTGCGCTCTGCATGACGGTCGGACTTAATACATCCCTTTTCTGGCCACGCCTTAACGTGGTTTTTGGTTCTAGTTCGATAAACTCCCCGCATTGTGCGTCCTTTGCGGGTCATTCTTCTGTTTCGTGTGGCTATGCCGGCTAATCTTTCTTTGAGAACCGTTGATGTAACGCGCTATGTGACGCCCCTGCGGGAAGGTGGCTCCCTGCCAGCTTTGGCCGAAGCCGACGACGGGTTTCTGTACGTGTTGAAATTCAGAGGAGCAGGACAAGGCATCAAAGCGCTCATTGCCGAGCTCATTGTGGGCGAGCTGGCGCGGGTGATGGGCCTGCGCGTGCCGGAGCTGGTGTTCTGCCAGCTCGATGAAGCCTTCGGCCGCACCGAGCCCGACGAGGAAATTCAGGACCTGCTGCGCGCCAGCACCGGCGTCAATCTGGGGTTGCATTACTTGTCGGGCGCTATCACCTTCGACCCGCTAGTGACTGCAATCGAGCCCTATCTGGCCTCGCAAATTGTGTGGCTGGACTCGCTGACGCTGAACGTAGACCGCACGGCCCGCAACACGAATATGCTCATGTGGCACAAGGAGCTGTGGCTGATTGACCACGGCGCGGCCCTCTACGTGCACCACGCCGGCTCGGGCTGGGCTCAGCCAGACCGGCAGCGCGCTTTTGCGCAAGTAAAAGACCATGTGCTGCTGCCAAAAGCCGCTGAGCTGGCAGCCGTAAACGCCGAAAGCCGAGCGCTGCTAACAAGTGATGTTATTCGGGAGATTGTGGCTTTGGTGCCCGACGAATGGCTGCTGGAAGCTTTCTCAACGGACACCACGGCCCAGGAGCAGCGGACGGCCTATGTAGAGTTTTTGGAAGCTCGCCTTGCCGCATCAGATACCTTTGTTCAAGAAGCGCAGCATGCCCGACAAGCACTTATTTGAGTATGCCGTTCTGCGCGTGGTGCCGCGCGTGGAGCGAGAGGAGTTCCTCAACGTCGGCGTCATTGTGTACTGTCGGGCGCAGGGGTTTTTGCAAACGCAGTTTGAACTGCCCGAAGCCCGCCTGCGTGCCCTCTCCGGCGACCAGGTGGATATGCAGGAGCTAACGGAGCGCCTGAAGGCCTTCGAGCGAATCTGTAGGGGGCGTGCCGAGGGTGGGCCTATCGGTCAGTTGCCCATTGCGGAGCGGTTTCGGTGGCTTACGGCTACGCGCAGCACCGTTGTGCAAACCTCGCCCGTGCACCCCGGCCTCTGCGAAGATGCCGCCGCTACGCTGGCGCGCTTGCATGCACAGCTTGTGCAATGAAATCGCAGTCGTTTAGAGCTATGACACCAACCTGGCCGGGTAATTAACTAGTGGTGGGCGAAAAAGCCCCCCAGAAAAATTATAACCATTCTTGCGACAAGCTAAAATGCTATTCGTCAATCAACTAAACTGGTTTCGGGAGTAGAAAAGAACGTGAAAGGTAAATTATGTAAAAATCAGCCCTTGGTATGGTAGTTGGGGGCTGTGGGTGCTGCGTCAGCGTTCGGGGGCGGCATTTAGCAAAATTTGGGAAAGGGAGGTAAGGTTGAGAATATCGAATAGCTATCACATTTATTATGAGAACCCCGTGGGCCGGGCCGTGAACGATCCGCTGGGTTTTGCCCGTCTCATGTATCAGGCTGGCTCGCGGCCCGAGGATGACTTTAAAGCCTTGCTAAATAACGTTACGAAGCTAATGGCTCGGCGCGAGGATGGCTGCCTACTGGTAGATCAGCGGTTGATGAGTCCTTTTACACCTGAGGAGCAGGAATACGTGATTCAGCAGTGGCTGCCGCGCTTAGTAGAGAAAGGTGGCTACCGCTATGGCGCCGTTCTGGTGGCGCAAAACGTATTCGCACGCCTGGCGACGTCTACTATAATAGCCGCCGTGCGCGACTTATCGATTACATACCAGTATTTTGAGCAGGAAGCCGAGGCCGTCAACTGGCTTATTAGTCAGCAGCGGCACGCTATAAGCGCCTAGCTCAGAGTGTAGCAACAGGACAGAAAAAAGAGGACCTGTATAACCGCGCGGCGGCTATGCAGGTCTTCTTTGCGTATGAGGGGGCTTATTCTGGTGCTGCTTATCCGTTTGCTATGAGTCAGGTATTGACTGCCGAGCCCCGTGTATCTGCCACGCGGGCGCGCATTGCCATTGCGCTATTCTTCTTTGTGTCAGGGTTTGGATTTGCTACCTGGGCCTCACGCATTCCTCTGATTCAACACCGGCTGGGGCTGAATGAAGCCCAGCTGGGGGGCGTTTTGCTGGCCCTGCCGGCTGGCCTGATGCTCACGCTGCCCGTCACGGGGCAGCTGTTGCAGCGCTTTAGTAGCCGCCATGTGATGATGGCGGGCGCAGTGCTTTATAATGTAGCCTTGGCGCTGTTGGGCTTTGCTACCCACACCTGGCAGCTGGTGGCGCTGCTCTTTTGCTTCGGCTCCTCCCGCAACCTGCTCAATCTGAGTATGAACGCGCAGTCGGTGGGTGTGCAGACGCTGTACGAGCGCTCCATTATTGCTTCTTTTCATGGTGTCTGGAGCGTGGCGGGGTTCGCGGCGGCGGGCGTGGGCACTTTGCTGATAAGAGGTGCGGTGCCTATTAGCTATCACTTTCTGGGGGTAGCGGTGCTGCTCACGGCGCTGTCGCTGGCGTTTTTCCCCAATGCGCTGGCGCTGCCTCCTTCGCCGCCGGCTACCAAATCTCGCTTTTCCTGGCCCGATAAGCCGCTGCTGAAATACGGCCTTATCACGTTCGCCTCCATGGCCTGCGAAGGCACACTCTATGACTGGACGGGCGTGTACTTTGTGCAGGCCGTGCACGCACCCAAGGAGTTAGCCACGCTGGGCTTCACGGCCTACTTAGTTGCCATGACCACAGGCCGCTTCCTCGGCGACTGGGGAGTAAGCCGTTTTGGCACCAAACCAATGCTCCAAGCCAGCGGCATCCTGATGACAACCGGCTTGCTGCTGGCTGCGGCTTTCCCAACGCCGATACTGGCCGGCCTTGGGTTTGTACTGGGCGGATTGGGCGTGTCGTGCGTGGTGCCGCTGGTGTTTGGCCTCGTGGGCAAGGCCAGCCCCGAGCGTGCCGGGGCCGCCATTGCCTCCGTCTCTACGGTAAGCTATTTCGGCTTTTTAATCGTGCCGCCGCTGGTAGGGTTTGTGGCCAAAGCCTCGGACCTGCGCTGGTCGTTTGCGCTGGTGGCGCTTTTGGGCGGACTGGTGGTCTGGCTGGTGCCTAAGCTGCGGGAAGAAGCATAAAAAAGCCCCCCAGAAGTGCAAGGAGCGTTTACCACAAGCTCAACAACGGCCTTTACCATGGTCGGAGCGTATAGGATAGCCAGCACTTCAACATAGCAGCATGGACTACATTCGCTTAGGGGCCTCAGGCCTACAGGTTTCCAGAATTTGCCTGGGCACGATGACCTACGGCACCCCCACCGACCGCTGGCCGTGGGCGCTCAACGAGGAGCAGAGCCGGCCTTTTATACAGAAGGCGTTGGAGCTGGGAATCAACTTCTTTGATACAGCCGACGTGTATTCCAACGGCGCCAGCGAAGAAGTAGTAGGCCGGGCCCTACGCGATTTTGCCTCCCGCGACGAGGTGGTTATTGCCACGAAAGTGTATAATGCCATGGGGCCGGGACCCAACGATAAAGGGCTGTCGCGCAAGCATATAATGAAGGCCATTGATGCCAGCCTCAAGCGCCTCGGCACCGACTACGTTGACCTATACCAGATTCACCGCTGGGACTACGATACGCCCATTGAGGAAACAATGGAAGCTCTGCATGATGTGGTGAAAGCGGGCAAGGCGCGCTACATTGGGGCTTCCTCCATGTTCTCTTGGCAATTTGCGCAGGCCCTGTATTTGGCCGATCTGCACGGCTGGACGCGCTTTGTGAGCATGCAGCCCCACTACAACCTGGTGTACCGCGAGGAGGAGCGCGAAATGCTGCCGCTGTGCCAGGATCAGAAAATCGGTGTGATTCCGTGGTCGCCGCTGGCGCGGGGGCTGCTCACGGGTAAGCGCAGCAAGGCGCGCAACGAAACCGAGCGCGCCCGCACCGATATCTTCGGGCAGGCGCTCTACTCCCGCGATGATGACTTCGACGTGGCCGCCCGCGTGACGGAAATCGCTGAAGCCCGCGGGCTGCCCAATGCCCAGGTGGCGCTGGCCTGGATGCTATCGAAGCCCGTGGTCACGGCCCCCATTATCGGGGCCAGCAAAACCGGACACTTGGAGGATGCCGTCGCCGCTCTGGACGTGCAGCTTTCGGAGGAAGAAATCACCCGTTTGGAAGAGCTTTATTTACCGCACCCGGTGCTGGGTTTTGCTTAAATCAATAGTTATTTCTCGGTGTTTATGGGTATGAAAACTGTTTTTCTATTGCTCTTGCTGAGCCTAGCTGCTTGCGCGCCTGAGCAGGTAAAAAATATCACCCAGCAATCGGGCGTCGATTTTAAGGCTTATAAAACCTACAACTTCATGGATGTGAATGCCCGCAACGAGGCCGATTTTCAGGGCCCTGGTACCGGCATCGAAACCCTGAAGCAAGCCGTGAGCCGCGAGATGGCGCGGCGCGGGTATCAGCAGTCGGATACGCCGGATTTGCTGGTGAATATTGGGGTCGTTATTAAAGACAAAACCCAAACCCGCCAGACGACTATTCAGGAAGCGCCCTTTTATATTGGGCAGCGCAACTACCGCTGGCAAAGCCAGGAGGTGAAAACGGGCACTTACGAAGAGGGTACCGCCACTGTGGAAGTGGTGGATGCGGCCCGTAATGAGCTGATCTGGGAAGGCTCCGTGGCCAGCGTCCTGACGCCCAAGCCCGACAAGCTGACCAAGCGCATAAACGACGCCATCAGGACCTTGTTTGATAAATACCCGGTGCCGCCCCAAAGCTAGTGCCGCCGCGAAAACTGAAAAAGCCCCCAGGTCATTTTGGAATGGTTGGGAGGCTTTTTTCAGCTTTATTGGCAGCCAGCTAGCAATTGAAACGCTGCCCGCGACCTTCTGCCGCTACCTTTGCCGGATGCATACGCTCGATCAACTGCGCGCCGGCAAGCTGGCCGGCACCACTCACCTTGACTTATCCGAAGGTCTCACGGAGTTTCCCGCTGAGATTTTTGAGCTGGCTGACACGCTCGAAATCCTCAATCTTTCCGGTAATAAGCTCTCAGATTTGCCCCCCGACCTGGGGCGGCTGCACAAGCTGCGCATTCTGTTTTGCTCCAATAACGAGTTTACCAGCGTACCCGAAGTGTTAGGTCAATGCCCGCAACTGAGCATGGTCGGGTTCAAAGCCAACCAAATTCAAACCCTGCCCGCGGCGGCGCTTACGCCAGCCCTGCGCTGGCTTATCCTCACCGACAATCAGCTGACAAATTTGCCCCCCGAGCTAGGCAACTGTAAGTATTTGCAGAAGCTTATGCTAGCTGGCAACCAGCTGACGGAGCTGCCCGCGAGCATGGCGGCCTGCACGCGGCTGGAGCTGGTGCGCATTGCTGCGAATCGGTTTAAGGCTCTGCCCGAGTGGCTGTTGTCCTTGCCGCGGCTGTCGTGGCTGGCGTATGCGGGCAACCCTTTCAGTGAGGCAGCCGAGCAGGCCGCCGTAGTCCAGCACCCCATAACCACCATCGATTGGGCAGCACTAACCTTGCAGCAGCAATTGGGCGAGGGTGCCTCGGGTGTTATCTACCAGGGGCAATGGCAGCGCGAGAATGCCTCCCCGCAGGCCGTGGCCGTGAAGCTGTTCAAAGGCGCTGTGACCAGCGACGGCCTGCCGCGCAGCGAAATGGCCGCCTGCATCAGCGCCGGCGCTCACCCAAATCTGATAGCGGTGGGGGGCAAAATTGGTGGCCATCCTGCGGGCGCTGAAGGCTTGGTGCTGGAGTTGATTGATCCAGCGTTTGGCAACCTCGCTGGCCCGCCAAGCTTCGTGACGTGCACCCGCGATATTTACGATCCCGAAACCATTTTCAGCGTGGAAGACGCGCTACATATTGCCGCTGGCATTGCCGGCGCCGCTGAGCACCTGCACGAGCGCGGCATCATGCACGGCGACTTATATGCCCACAATATTCTGACCGCGGAAGGCGGCGTCAGTATGCTCAGCGACTTCGGGGCTGCCTGTTTTTTCGACCCCGAAAATGTGGCAACCGCTCATGCGCTGCAACGCCTGGAAGTGCGGGCTTTTGGCTGCTTGCTGGAAGAATTGCTAGACCGTTGCCCGGACTCGGACGCTATCGATGGACTGAAAAACCTACAGCAGCAGTGCGCGCAGCCCAACGCGGCGGCCCGGCCACTGTTCGCCGAAATCCGGCAGGCGCTGGACCTCACCCCCGGCCCCTCTCCCCGAGGAGAGGGGAGCCAGACGATACTTAAATAGGCCATTGTTAAGCAAGGCTCCCCTCTCCTCGGGGAGAGGGGCCGGGGGTGAGGTCCCGCAGCCAAACAAAAAAGCCCCCCAGAGCAGCTCTGGGGGGCTTTTTTCAAGATCGAAAATCAAGCTAGCTTTTCTTTTTAGCGGGGGCCTTCTTATCGGTTGGTTTGCTGGCTTTGGCCTCCGTAACGGGGAAGCCGCGCTCGCGCATCAGTGCTTCCGTTTTGGGGTCGCGGCCGCGGAACGAGCGGTAAGCCTCAGCCGGATCAACGGTGTTGCCTACGGAGAAAATCTGCTGGGTGAGACGCTTGCCCACGGCTTTGTCGTAAGGGCCGCCGGCTTCGGTGAAGGCGCCGTACGCGTCGGCGGCAATTACCACCGACCAGAGGTAGCTGTAGTAGCCAGCCGAGTAGCCATCAGACGAGAAAACGTGCGAGAACTGAGGCGTGCGGTGGCGCATGACAATCTCGCTTGGCATACCTAGCTGAGCCAACGTTTCGCGCTCAAACTTGTCGGGATCAATCTTTTGGTCGCCGGCCAGGTGCAGCTTCATATCAATGAGGGCGCTGGCCAGAAACTCGGTAGTTTCGAAGCCCTGATTGAACGTGGCTGCCTTTTCGATGCGGTCAACCAATGCTTGCGGAATGGGCTTCCCGGTTTGGTAGTGCACAGCGAATTTCTGCAATACCTGGGGCGTAGAAAGCCAGTTTTCGAGCACCTGCGACGGAAACTCTACGTAGTCGCGCACCACGCTAGTACCGGATAAAGTAGGGTAGGTGACGTTGGAAGAAAGTCCGTGCAGCGCGTGGCCAAACTCGTGAAACAACGTGGTGGCGTCGGTCCAGGAAATGAGCGTGGGCGCGCCGTCTTTCCCCTTCACGAAGTTGGAGTTGTTTGAAACGATGGTTGTGACGGGCTTGCCGTCCATGCGCTCCTGCTTACGGTAGGCGTTCATCCAGGCACCGGAGCGTTTGCCGGGGCGGGCATACGGATCGAAGTACCAAAGGCCCACCTGTTTGCCGGACGTCTTATCTTTCACCTCCCACACCTTCACATCGGGGTGGTACACGGGCACGTTGGTGACGGGGCTGAAAGTGAAGTTGAACAGCTCACCGGCTACCCAAAACATGCCTTCGCGCATCTTATCGAGCTGCAAATACTGCTTCACCTCATTCTGGTCGAGGTCATAGCGTTCTTTGCGCACTTTCTCCGCGTAGTAGCGGTAGTCCCAGGGCTCAATCTTGAAGGTAGCGCCTTCCTTTTTGGCCAACGCCTGCATGTCGGCCACTTCCTCTTTTACGCGTGCTACGGCCGGCTTCCATACTTCTTCCATCAGCGCCATGGCCTTTTCAGGCGTCTTGGCCATGGTGTTGTCGAGGCGCAGGTGAGCGTGCGTTTTGTAGCCCAGTAGCTTGGCGCGCTCAGCGCGTAATTGTAGAATCTGGGTAATGAGGGCGTTGTTGTCGTGGGCGCCGCCATTGTCGCCGCGGCTGTAGAACATGCGCCACGCTTTCTCGCGCAACTTGCGCTGGTCGGAGTAAGTCAGGAACGGATCAATGGAAGAGCGCGTGTTGGTAATCACGCCCGCGGCCGTGAGCTTGCGGTCGGCGGCAGCCTTAGCGGCATCTTCGCGCAGAGAAGCTGACAAACCACCGAGGTCGGCGGGCGTTTTCAGCACCAGCACCGAGTCGGTTTCATCGGCCAGTACGTTCTGGCTAAACTTGGTGAAGTGCCCCGCCAGCTCCTGATTGATGGCCGACAAGCGCGTCTTCGCCTTGGCATCAAGCTTGGCACCGGCACGCACAAAGTTGTTGTAATACACAAACGCCAGACGCTGCTGCTCAGGCGTCAGCTTCTGTTTGTCGGGTGAGTTGTACACCGCCTCAATGCGGCGAAACAGGGCCTCGTTCTGGGTGATCTGGTCGGAGAAGGCGGCCATCTTGGGGGCCATTTCGCGCTGCACCAACTGCACTTCGGGATTGCTCATTGTCCCGGTCCAGACGCCGTACACGGTCTGCACCTGGTCCAGGGTTTGGCCTGCCCGTTCCAGGGCGGCAATGGTGTTCTCAAAATTGGGAGCCTGCTTATTGCTGGCAATGGCCTCTATTTCCTTCAGGTTTTCGGCCATTGCAGCCTCCAGAGCCGGCTTAAACTGAGCCACTTCTACCTTATCGAAGGCTGGCACGCCGCCATAAGGACCGGCCCAGGGGGCTAGTAAGGCATTATTGTCGGGGCGGGTGGCGGTGGCGGTAAACGTGGGTGCCGCCGTTTGGGCGTGGCTGGAAGTTGGGTTCACAGAGGCAGCAAAACTGAAGGTGAAAAGAGTATTTGCCAGTAAAAGCCTACCAGGAGAAAAGAATAGTTTGGGCATGAGGTATACAGTAGTTGATAAATCAGTTTGAGCCTGAAAGGTAAGAAGGAACGGTTCGGTTCCTTTCAGCTGGCCGTAGTTTACTGCTGGCGTGAAAGCGGCCTTCCTATGTATGGTAGCCCGGCGTAGAGACGCAATAGTTGGAGTCTTGTCGTTGCTGCTGTTGTGTTATCTGAATCTTCGATACCAATCGTTCAACGGTGAGACGCAAGATGTTGCGTCTCTACAGGGCAACACAACCGATACTCATTGTGCCAGGAAAATATTTTTCTCTCCGTCTGTAACCTTGGCCAAATCGCGCAGTTACCAGCGCCGAATACGGTCGCTACTCGCATCGCCTATGTCAGTTGAAAAAATATTTTCATCCGGCTGTAACGTTTCGACTTCGTTCTGGTAATCGCCTCATTCAATACCCTGGCTCTCGTTTTTAGTAGCCTGCTAGCTTATCATTTATACAGCAAATTTCTGCTAGAAGCAGACTGATTTTTAGTAGCTGATTCCGGCCGCGCCAACCGGCCCTCACCTTTTTGTTTCAACCGCTTTTCGCGCCGCTTATTTCGGTCGCCGGTCATTATTGTGCCCAAATTTTTGGCTCCGAGAAATCTGCGCTTTCCCTTTCGCTTTCTACTCTAAAATTTCACCGCGCTATGTCTTTCAATTTTACGCTGCGTTTTTGCCTTTTGCTTGTCACTTTCGTGGCTGGGGGGCATTTTGCGGTAGCCCAGCAAACGCCGGCTCCCACCAGCTCCGCCACGGCCGCTCCCAAGCGCCAGCTGCAGGCCCTGCGCATCACGGAGCCCATTAAGCTCGATGGCGAACTCAATGAAGCCATGTGGCAACAGGCCACGGTAGCCACCGATTTTATTCAGCAGCGGCCCAACCCCGGCGTACCGGAAAAGCAGAAAACCGAAGTGCGCATACTCTATGATGACGCCAACCTCTACATCGGCGCCATCATGCACGACATTAGCCCCGACTCCATTCTGCGCGAAATGACTCAGCGCGACCAGTTTGGCAACACCGATCTGTTTTCCATTTTTCTGGATACTTATAATGACAAGCTCAACGGCTACAACTTCACCGTAACAACTTCGGGCGTGCAGCTGGATGCGCGCTACTCGCCGGCCAGCGGTGAAGACTGGAACTGGAATGCCGTGTGGGATGCCCAAACCAGCCAGCGCGGCACCGACTGGATTGCCGAAATGCGCATTCCGTATTCGGCCATTCGCTTCAGCAAAGCGCCTGAGCAGCTCTGGGGGCTAAATTTTGCCCGCCAGCGCAAGCGCGACAACGCGCAGTTTTTCTGGAATGAAGTGAAGCCCGAAGTCGACGGTTTTGTAAACCAGTGGGGCGAGCTGCGCGGCATCCAAAACGTGGAGCCGCCGCTGCGTCTTTCCCTCACGCCCTACGTATCGGCCTACGTAAACCACAACCCGCTGAACGCCGACGGCACGCGCCGCACAACAACGAGCTTCAACGGCGGCGCCGACCTGAAATGGGGTATCAATGAAAGCTTCACGCTGGACGCTACGCTGGTGCCCGATTTTGGGCAGGTGCAGAGCGATAATCAGGTGCTCAACCTGTCGCCATTTGAGGTGCAGTTCAACGAAAACCGACAGTTCTTTACTGAGGGCACCGAGCTGTTCAACAAAGGCAACTTATTCTATTCACGCCGCGTGGGTGCCACGCCCATCGGCTTCTATAATGTGGCTGCGGGCGAAAATGAGAAGATCGTGCGTAACCCCACCGAAACCCGTTTGCTGAACGCTACGAAAGTATCGGGCCGCACCAGCAAAGGCTTGGGAGTTGGCTTGTTTAACGCGCTCAGCAACGACGTGTACGCCACCGTGCGCAACACCGAAACGGGGGAGGAGCGCGAGGTGCAAACTCAGCCCTTCAGCAACTACAATATTGCCGTGCTCGACCAGAGCCTGAAGAACAATTCCTACGTGAGCCTCATCAATACCAACGTCACGCGCTGGGGCAAAACCTACGACGCCAACGTAACTGGGGGGCTTTTTCGCTTCGCTGACAAGAAGAACGCGTATGCCTTTGATGGCAGCGTCGTGTATTCGCGGCGGCGCGGCACCGCCTTCGGCTCCGATGACCAAGTAAGCGACCAAGACGGCTACAAATACCGTGTGGGCGTGGGCAAAATCAGCGGCAAATTTACCTGGGGCCTAAACCACGGCATTGAGTCGGATACCTACAACCCAAACGATTTGGGTATCCTGTTTGGCAACAACAAAATCACGCAGTCGCTGGACATGGGCTACTGGAAGTACAAGCCTTTTTGGAAGGTGAATAACTTCTACCTGTTTGGGCAGGCCCGCCACACGCTGTTGTATAAGCCCACGCGCTACCAAAGCACGAGCTTTTACCTGGGCGCTAACACCACGTTTACCAAGAACTTTCTGCAAGTCGGCTTCGACTTCAACGTGGACCCGCGCAACCACGATTACTTTGAGCCGCGCGTGTTTCCGCTGGGCGAATACTATGTACGCGTGCCCGGCAGCACCAGTCTGATTGTATTCTTCAATTCGGATACGCGCAAGAAGTTTGCGCTGGGCATGAACGCCGGCAACAGCACCTACGCCCTCGACGACCGCTTCGCCCGCGACCGGCGGGTAAGCTACCGGTTTGGCGCTTACCCACGCTACCGCGTAAATGACCACCTCACCTTTCGCTACAGCCTCGATTGGAGCTTTGATGGCAACCAGATTGGCTACGTAAATGGCGGAATGTCGCGCGATGAGCCTATGGATGAGCCGTTTATGGGACAGGTTATTCTCGGCCGCCGCGATGTGGCCACGGTTTCCAACGTGCTCTCGGTGGCCTACACATTCACCAACCGCATGTCGTTTACGCTGCGCACGCGCCACTACACCAGCAACGTGCGCTACGCCGACTTCTCGGCTCTGGCGCCGGGCGGCGATGAGCAGCTTGTGGACTACCGCCGCAACCGCGACAACACCTACAATGCCTTCAACGTGGACGCGGTGTACTCGTGGTGGTTTGCGCCCGGCTCCCAGATCAGCGTGGTGTGGAAGAACGCAGGCACCTCGTTTTTGCAGGCCAACGAAGCCACACCGCTCTACTTTGATAATCTCAGCAATACCATAAACACGCCCCACAATAACTCCGTCTCCGTCAAGGTGCTCTACTACCTCGACTACCTGGCCTTCCGGAAAAAATAAGGAGCCGCTTTACGTCGAAAAGCCCCCCAGCGCCGCTGTCAACCGTAGATGGCAGTGCTGGGGGGCTTTTTTGTGTCGCGAATACGGGGAAAGCTGTGTACTCGCAAATGGTAATTGCCGTACAAGCTGCTGCCAGCTCTGCCAGTTTTCAAACCAGATTTTTGCTTCCTTATGTCGTCCTTTTTAGAAGAATTTCTGCGTAACCCAGCCGTAGTGGGCTCCATGGTGCCCAGCTCCCGCGAGCTAACCGGGAAAGTAATGGCGCCCATCGACTTTGGCAGCGCCCGCTGCATTGTGGAGTACGGCCCCGGCACGGGCGTTTTTACAGATATACTTATTCAGCGCCGCAAAGCCGAAACGGCCATAGTGCTAATCGAAGTAAACCGCCGTTTCAGCCAGATGCTGAAGGAGCGCTACTCAGGCCAACCCAACGTACACATCATCCACGGCTCAGCCGACAAAACCGGCGAATACTTGCAGAAACTGGGTTTGGATACCGTCGATTATGTGGTGTGCGGCTTGCCATTTTCTTCCCTGCCGCGCCGCCTGGGCTGGCGCATTATGCAGCAAACCCAGCAGGTGCTACTGCCTGATGGTAAGCTCATTCTGTTTCAGTATTCTCTCCAGAACAAACGCCTGTTCGAGCGCTTTTTTCGCCTACTCGACGATACGTATGTACTGCTGAATATCCCGCCCGCTCACGTTCTGGTTTACACCCCCGAAACGACCGTTGCCGCCACCAATGCCACTGAAGTGGTGCAGAATAGCTCGGCCAACGTGCCAGCCTAGGCGTGCTTACTTTTGCGTACGCTTAATGCAGCCAATTCACCCTCTTTTTCGCTAGTATGAGTTTATTAACCGTTTCAGGAATTACACTGCGAGAAAAAGAGAAGTACATTCTAAATGACGTCAGCTTCAGCCAGCAAAAACAACAGAAAATAGCCCTGGCCGGCGAAACCGGAGCGGGCAAAAGCACCCTTCTCCAGACCATTGCCGGCCTAGTGCAGCCCGATGCTGGCGAAGTATGGTTTGATGGTCGGAAAGCCAAAGGTCCGGCCGAACAATTGATGCCCGGCAACCCGGGAATTTCGTACCTGTCGCAACAGTTTGAGCTGCCTAAATTTTTGCGGGTGGAGCAGGTGCTGAAATACGCCAATAAGCTGTCGGCAGAGGAGGCCCACACGCTGTTTGAAGTGTGTCGAATAGACCATCTGGGCGGGCGCCGCACCGACCAGCTATCCGGCGGCGAAAGGCAGCGGATTGCCCTGGCAAAACTGCTGCTTTCCTCACCCCAATTGCTGCTGCTGGATGAGCCGTTTTCCAACCTGGATATGGTGCATAAAAATATCCTGAAATCTGTGATTCAGGATATCGGCGAGAAGCTGCAAATCACCTGTATTCTCATCTCCCACGATCCGCTGGATACGCTTTCGTGGGCTGATGAGATAGTGGTGATGCATGGGGGGCAAATCGTGCAAAAAGGCCCCCCAAACCACATTTACAACCAGCCCGTCAATGAGTATGTAGCGGGACTTTTTGGTACCTATAATCTGATAACAAGCGTCGCTCAGGCAAAGGCTTTAGCAGCGGCGGCCGGAGTGAAAAGCAAGCGTAAAACGATGCTGATTCGGCCGGAGAATTTCAGCTTAGATCTCGTCAATACGGGCGGCCTTTCGGGTGAGGTGCAAAAGGTGCGTTTCTTCGGTTCGTATTCCGAAATTGACATTCAATTCGCTGGTAGTATCGTTAAGGTTCGCACCAGCGTAGGCCGCGCAACCCCCGGCGATACAGTTGGCCTTTCGCTGACCGCTGACGCCGTCTGGTATTTAGAGAATTGAAGGTCAAAACGCAGGCCTAAAGCAGCAGCGTAATCGGTAGAAACAAGATGGCCTATTTGTAGCGCTATGAGTTGGTGTTTTCCCGTTGACTATGGTTTGATATTCTGTCACTTTTCCGGCCCATCAAGTGAGAAAAATACGCTTCGTATGCTGCATACTGGCACTGCTGACAATTGCGGCTTGCGCCACGGCCCAAACAACGCCTAAGGTGCTGAATACTTACCGTAATAAAGCAGTAGTGGTGAGCAAGCCAGCGCTTATAACTACACCGCTTGGCGCTGAGGCACCAAATGGGTTTCTGGGGCGTACCTCCGCGTTTCGCAACCGGGAAATGTCGGTGATGGTAACGCTGACCCGGCCACTTTCCAAGGCAGAGACGCTACGCTATACCGAAACCAAATCGTCGGTGCGGGTAATCTGCGCAAGCGTCACTGTATATGACGCCAACGGTACGCTGATGGCGATGGGTGAAAAGTGCACCCTGGTGCCCGGAGAAAAGAAGTAGAACAATTTTGTAAGTTACTGACTAAGAGAGTAATAATGAGTGTAATAAGCTTAATTCAACTGTTTTTACGGGCATGAGCTGTTGGTTATGCGCTTTTACGGGGAAGCTTCTTTAGGTAGCTGAGAATGGCTTTGCGGAAAGCTTCGGGCTGCTCTACAAAGGGTACGTGGCCGGTTTGCAGCTGCGCTACTTGCTGGTTGGGAAAGCGGAACATCTTGTAATGGTCTGGCCCAACGGCATAGTCCTTGGCGCCGGTGATAATCAGCACGGGTACTTTAATTTGGGGAGTAAGGGCGGTGAAATCCTTGCGGTAGTCAGGGAGGCTGAAGCCGTAGCTGCCAAATTCGCCCGTGCCGGGGTTGCCCTTGTCGGCTTCGGTTACCTTTTGATGGCCGGCCTCGGTCTGATACTGAAGCTTGAACCAGATATTTTGCTCGCTCAGGTAGGGCATGAGCATACCGAAGCGCTCATCTAGGGGCTTGCTCTCGTCGAGGTAAGGAGCTTTATCGGGCAAAGTCACGAAGTTCAAACCATTTGTGAGCGTGCTTTTCATTGCTTCGTGAAGGCTGAGCGTACTATTCACGAGCACCAGGCCGCGCACGTGCTGAGGGTAGCGCGCGGCGTATTCCGTAGCGATGGTGCCGCCAAAAGAGTGCGCCATTACCACCCAGGTGTCGAGGCCCAGCTGCTGGCGAAGCTCTTCCATATCCTGCACCATGCGGTCGAGAGAGTAGTTCTTATTCGGGTCGTTGGCGGAGCGGCCACTGCCGCGCTGGTCGTACCAGATCACCTGCAGCTTATCCTCCAGACTAGGACCCGCCAGGGTTTCCGGCATGCCGCTCCAGGCACCCGGTCCGCCGTGCACAAACACGCAGGGAATGCCCTGCCCCGAGATTTTAGTGTAAAGCTTTAAGCCGTCGCTGGTGGTAATAGTGGGGGTGCCATTGGCGAGCGGAGTAGAACGGCCGCCGGCGAGTAAGAAAGTGGGCAGCAATAGTGCCCAAAGTAAAAGTGCATAGGTGTAGCCGGGGCGGAAGGAGTAGGCCATACAGGAAAGGTGGGTTAGGGAGAGAAAAGGAGTGGCAAAACGGGTTGCACGGCCACTACTGCTTACAGCAAAACCAGCCGGCAGAGCAGGGCCGCGAGATGCCAATAATCAGTCACGGAAAGTGGCTGGGGGGCAAATCAGCCTACAAAAATAAAAAAAGCCACCTGACTTTATATGCTTCTGAATACCTGGCCCAAGGGGGAATTGGGCACGCTTATCAGCAGGTTCACCCTACCAAAAAAGCCCCCAGCGCAAGGATGACAGGCGGGCCGGTGACGGATGGCACGGCCGGAAGGGGTTTGCGCTAATGCGCTAAACGGGCTACGACAAAACCAGTGGAGAATGGTTGTGTCGTAGCCCGTCAATTGAACTTCCGAAATACGCTTCTAATACGTCTCCGGGTGGAAGGTGAGCACCGGCGCTTTGGCTTGCACGGCTACGCTTTCGGCCGTGCTGCCGCCGTGCAGGAAGTGCCAGAGACCCGTGCGGCCGTGGGAGAGCATCACCACCAAGTCGGCGTGCGACTGCTCGGCGTAGCGCGGCACCCCGATGCTCACCTGGGGGGCATTTACCACGTCGGGCTCGTAGTTGAGAATGTGGTGACGGTCGGCGAAGGCGTGAATACGGTCGATGGCGTTGGAGTAATCCTCCGCGCGGGTGACGACGTCGAGCAGGTGCAGCGTGGCTTCGGGGAAGGCCGCGCACACCTGCCGCAAGCTCTTGACGGCGCGGTCGGCTTCCTGCGAGAAATCGGAGGCAAAAACGATGGAGCGCACCTCGAAATGAGGCGCAGGCAGCTTCACCGTAAGCACCGGACAAGGCGCCAGGCGCACCAGCCGCTCGGCGTGCGAATCCATCTCAAATAAATGCAGGAACGCCGGCGCGTGTATATGGGCCCCAATTACTACCAGATCCATGTGCTGCTCGCGGATAACTTCCAGAATAGCCTCGTCTACGTTACCGGTCGCTACCTGGTCGTGCACCGTTACTTCGGGGGCAATGCGGGCCATTTCGGCAATCAGCTGGCGCATGCGGTGCTTGGTACGCTGGAGCAGCTCCACCATAAATACGCCGTGCAGCGATGCTCCGCTCGATACACCGCCAGTAGTTACCATACCACTGCCGGCCGACGAATCCACTACGTGCAACAACGTAATCTGCCCATGCGTGCGGTGGGCCAACTGCATAGCCACCTCGAAGGCGTTGTGCGCTTCGGGGGAAAAGTCCGTAGGTACAAGGATATTTTGCATGACAGTAAGGGGAGAAAAGGGTGTATACAAATGCTGCACGCGCCGGTGAGGCTGGTGTAATAATTTACATATTATACTTCAATAAAACAATATTAGAGCTCCACTTTATGCTCCGCCCATTATCTTCCTGTGCTATCTCAATCGGCTGATAGTGAAACATAAACGGGGAATTTCTTCTCAAAAGAGCTGGATGTGCCAGCTGCCCCGGGCCAGCCGTCGCAGCAGCGGCAAAAGCAGATCGATGCGACAAAGAATAGTAGTCAGGTAGCAGCTTGCGCGTACGGCCGCGCTGGGGGGCTTTTTTGTTGAGTCTGGCTTTCACGCAGCAACCCTCAAGCAGCCCCAGCTGCGGTGTCAGCTGGGGCTGCTTGAGGGTTGCTGATAAAGCGGGGCTTTTTACTTGGTTGAAAGCTGCATTTAGATAACTACACACTCCACAGTTGCAACCCCAGCCAGCCATACGTTCCCAACACCGTGGCCACCAGGCCCAGGGCACCATAGGTGAGCAGCAGGTACCAGGCCACCACACGGCTGCGGAACAGGCGGAAGCGGCGCACCGTCAGAATCAGGCCCCAGAGCGTGAGCACGGTGAAGGCCAGCGGCGCCACAAAGAGCAGCACGCTTTGGATGCTCAAGCGCCCGGCCGCCGCCACATTGCCCCCCAGGCTGCCTAGGGCAAACCCCAGTGTTATCAGTGCTACCGTGGCCAGCAGCGGCAGTAGGCGCGGTAGCAGCTGTATGCGCGGCAGTTGTTTGCGCAAAGCATAAATCAGCCAGATCAGTCCCGCCACGCTGGATGTGGTAGCCAGCAGGATACTAAGCCAGAACAACGTAGGTGGCAGCCACCACCAGATGCCCGCCTTGAGCGCGTAGCCCTGGGGTGATATCAGCACCAGCTCCCCGTCGCGGTCTTTGGTTAAAGCCACGCTCGGCAGGGTTTGGCCGCTGAGCCGGAAAGTGAGCGGGCCGGTAGCCAGCAGCGTGTCGGGGTCGCCGAAGAGGGGCTTGAGCGTGAGCAGCTGCCCGTGTCTTTCCAAAGAAATGCCCCCCAGCAGGTGAGTGCTAAAGCCCGTTAGCGCGTTGCGGGGTGCAGCGCTCTGGTAGTGACCTAGGTAGGGAGCAATGGCTGCCGTGTCAAGAGCCAGCATGGGCGCTGTAGGCGGCGTGGGTTGGTCGCGCAGCAGAAAATCCCGCACCAGGGTACTAATGGAAGTGAGTGGCTTCGAGCCGTTGTTGGATAGGGCATAACCCAGGCCCAGCTCCCGGTTGTAGGCAAACGTGGAGATAAAACCCTCGATGCCCCCATTATGCCCACGAAACGGAGCCTTGCCTTTTTTGTTGACGATGGTGTTGGCAAGGCCATAGCCGGTTTGCAGGCCGGCGCTGGCTTCGAGGGGGCTATGCACGGTTTCCATTTCGCGCAGACTGGCAGGCTGGAGCAGGGCCGTACCGCTAGGGGTGCGGAAGTCGCGAAGAAAGAACTGTACCCACTGGGCCATGTCGGTAGCTGAGGCGCTCATGGAGCCCGCCGGCCCTGCATAAATGGGTAATAGGGGTACGGGGTGGTAACCGCCGTCGTCGTAAACATAGCCACGGGCCAGCTTCGGATCTGAGTCTTGGCGCAGGGCCGCAGTGGCTTCAGGCATATCCAGGGGGCGCAGCACGTTTTTGGCGAGGTAGTGCTCATACGGCTCCCCGCTCAGCTTTTCGAGCAGATATCCGGCCACCAGATAGCCGGGATTGGAGTACGACATTCGCTCACCGGGCCGCCAGCGGCAACGCAGCTCCTTGCGAAAAATCTGGACTGCGGCCGCGCCGCGTGGGTCGGTGGGCGTGGTGTTGTAGACGTGGTTAATCTGCATGTCGTCGAAGCCGGCGGTATGCTCCAACACGTGCACCACGCGCACTGGATCGGTAGCTTCCCAGGGGTTGTCGATGGGTACCTCAGGGGCAATCTTTCGCAGCTCGTCGTTGAGACTCAGCTTGCCTTGCTCCACCAGCTGTAGCAACCCTACTACAATAAAAGGTTTGGTAACAGATCCCACCCGAAACAGAGTGTGCGGCGTTACGGGTTTTTTCTGCTCTACATTGGCCAGCCCCAGCCCGCCCGCATACAGCACCGAGTCGCGGCTAACCATGGTGAGCAGCAACCCCGGAATATGCTCCCGCCGCATGATGCGCTCGATGGAATCGGTAAGCTGAGGAATGGTGGTAATTGGCTTAGCTGATTGTTGAGCGTAGGCGGAAAAGCAAGGCCCCAGCAGCGCCAGAAGCAGAAGTAGTTTTTTCACGATAAGCGCAGCGGTTAGGGGATAGCAACGCTGGAAGATAGCGGTTTTACTATTTGTATCAGAAGGATAAGTAGATGACGCTATGGAGCTTTAGAAGGTAGTAGCATCCCGCTGGGGGGCTATTCTGGGGAAGTGTACCTTTAAAGCGAAATAGTAGCCAGAGTCAAACCGACATATCCAATTCAACCTATTAGGCGGTCATGCAGAGCGGTAGCGAAGCATCTCGCGGGCTGACGTGAGAGTAGTAGTCTCAACAAATAGAACGTCATGCTGAGCTTGCCGAAGCATCTCTACTGGTTAGTATAATCAATACCATTGCAACCAAGCGTCAGAGATGCTTCGGCAAGCTCAGCATGACAGTTAGTGTGGCAACCTCAGCCCGCGAGATGCTTCTTTGCTGCTGGAGGCGCAAAATGCTCTGCATGACAGACGAACTTTGGGAGAGGATAACTGACCCTTAATGTTGGAAAATGCCCCCTACGGCCGCAAAAGCCGCAGCGTCGTGTCCAGAGGCTGGGTGAGGAGTAGCTGCCGGGACTGTTGGCGCAAGGTTTCCTGCTGCTCGCGCTGTTCAGATTTCTTGAATAAGCGCACCTTATAAGGGCTTTTAGCGGCGGCGCGCCGCAGGTTAATGTAGGTAGGGCGACCCCGGGCGCTACGAATCAGGCGGCCTTGCTCGATGCGCTCCACACGCTTCTGGTTGTTGCCAAAAAGCACTTGCAACGGGTTCAGGCTCACGTACAGATTGGCTCGTCCATCCAGGTGGTAGTAGCCGCTGACTTCCAGGTTGCTCAGGTTGCTGTTCAGGCGCAGGCTGGGAATCAGGATGCGGCCATCATGCAGCAAAAGCTGGGTGCTGACGGGCTCAAAAAACAGGTGACTGGTGCGCTCCGTTTTCATAAACTTCAGCGCCTCCGTGAAAAAATCAACGTTCAGCAGCTCCAGGTTGCGAATATCCGTTTTGAGGTAGCCCAGGGTGGTAGCGAATACGGGCAGGAAAGTCGAGTCTAGGTCGGTGTGAATATCGGCGGAGCAGCGCAGAGTGCCGCGCACGTTGTGACCATCGAGCAGGTTGATGTTCATGTATGTGAGCGTGGTGAAAAGCTCAGGAAGAGCAATGTCTTCCAGTTGCGTCTGGACGTGCAGGGGGTGATGATTCTGGCCCGCATTGGTGAGCATGCGTCCGCGCAGCTTAATGCGGCCCTGCAAGGCATTCAGGGAGCACTCCTCCAGCACCGCTTCGCCCTCCCGCAGCCGAGACACCAGCCGGAAATCTGTGCCGCGCACCGCAGTGTACTGTACTTTGTCGGCCTGCACCCGCACCACGGCGCTCAGAATACCACTGGAAAGCAGCGACTTGTCGCGGGCAGTGCCGTTGCCATTTACGGCCGGTCTTTTCCTGCGACTGCCATTCTGGGCGGACTGGGGGGCATTTTCTTCCTTCACGTCCAGGCCGGCCAGCATTTGCAATAGCTGCTGCACATCGAGGGTGGCGTAGCGTAGATCGAGGGTGGCATTGGCGGCCTGTACGCGGGTGCCTTCTACCTGCACAGTAGCTGTGGCTTTGCCAATACCGCCGCGCGTAGTGGCAAAGTTGAGGTAGGGCATTCGCAGCGAGCTACCCGTCTTTTCCAGGCGCAGCCGCACATCCTTTATGTTTTCCCCCGCCGAGAGATGCATGGCATCGATCGAGCAGGTAACGTGCCCGTTGGCGGCCAGCAGCAACTCCCGCAGGGCCGGACTCGCGGGCTCCTTGGCTGAGCGCTGGGGCGGACGGGCCGCATGCCGAAGCAGGTTTTGGTAGTTGAGCTGATCGTAGTTTACTGCCAGCTCGAAGCGGATGGGAGCCACTTGCTGACTTGTATCGGAAGGCCAGGACGCGCGCCCGCTCACATTTGCCCCCCACACCTGGCCACGAATATTATTGAGGAGTACGCGGCGGCCATCGTGGCGCACGGTCACGGCCAGGTGGTTGACGGTATCGGCGGGCAGGAAAAGCCGGTCGCAGCGCAACCCCACATTCAGGCGCAACCCCGGCGGAAACATGCTCATATCCAGCTTCCCCGACTTAGCGGCTGGGGGCGGTACGGTGCGCGCGGAACCGGCCGCAACCGGCCGCAACAGCTCACGCACGCGGTCCAAGCGCACCTCATCGACGGCAAAGTTGCCGGTAATGTCGGTGGTTGGGTGTCGTTTGGTCAGGTAATCCAGCAGGTGCGTAGTGGTGGCGGTGGCCCGAAACCGCATGCCATCCAGCAGCCCCGTGGCATTGGTGAGGTGCCAGCGACTATCCTGCAAACCCACCTGCACGTTTACGCCCGAGAAATTTGCCCCCCGGTCGAGCAGGGCGAAGGACGCGTCGCGCAAGGTCACCGCGCCCCGCACCGACAAGCTATCCAAATAAACCGGGGCGTTACGATCCGACTGCGGTGGCAGTGGCCCTTGCAGCCTGAGGTCGAGCTCGGCCGTGCCGCGCCGTGCCCGCACCAGCTCCGGAGCCACCACCGCTGCTAGCTCGGGCAGCTCAGTCCGTCCAATTACTTGTCCGTTCAAATACGGGCGGGTAAAGTCACGAATTGTGAGAGATACATCAAGCCAACCCGGCGCGGTATGAATGCGGCAGTGAGGCAGCGTGAGCGTGGTCGACTTAAGGTTGTGCTCGGGTCCATTGTCGTAAGTGCCGGTTAGGTCCCAGTTGTTGATGTGGCGCGTAGTGTCGGGCCAGGTAAGCTGAGCGTCGCGCAGGGCAAAGCGCAGGATATTGCGCGGCCGGATAGTGGGCCCGCTCAGCCCCCGAATAGTGTAGCGAATGTACGCCTTGCTGGGACTGGTGGCGCCCTCCACAGCTGGCCGCAGGCTTTGCGGCAACGCCAGGCGGAGCACATCGGGTAGGGGCTGGGTGCCCACAAACCGGAAATTGAGCTGGGTGCCAAGCTGGCCGGGAACAACGGTGTGCGTACCACTGATCTGCACGGTGTCGCCGTTGAGCGTAGCGCGGGTGCGGTAGATATAGCCCTGGCGCTCCCGAAATTTGTAGCGGTAGTTGACCCAGGCCTGCATGGGTTCGCGCTGAAATAAAGGCTCCGTGGTGGAGCCCAGCCGCCCAAGCTCGCCATCGAGCGTGCCATCTACCCGCAGAACGCCCTTCTGCATATAAGCCTTCAGCCGGGCCTGACTTACGTGCGCCGAAAAAAGCCCCCCGGTAAAGTCGTTGCGGGTGACGATGCGGAAGTTGTTGATGAGAAGCGCATCCAGCTTCAGGTTCATTTTCGGCGCCTTGCCCGGACCCGGATGGCGCTTGCCTTTGCGCCCCACGCTCCAGCTGCGCCCCAGCGAATCGACCCGCTCCTGCATAACAGCGTCATTAATCACCAAACGCGTAACGTGCACCTGCCCCCGCAGCAGCTCGCGCAACGACAGCCGCATATCGGTCCGGGCGATGCTTAGTACCGTCAGGGGCTGTTGGTACGCGGTATCTGTGAGGCGCAACCGCAGCAGGGAGGCCGTCAGGTGCGGAAAGTCGCGCCAGGGCGAAATCTGCACTTCAAACGGCGCCAGCACCAGGGCCGAGTTCTGCTTATGCTGCTCCCGCACCCATTGCTCCACGCGCCGCTGCCCCACGCCAGTGCCCACCAACACAGCCACTAGCCCTAGTCCAATGATTACCAGCAATAACCCCGCAATTAATACGCGCCGAAGCCAGCTCATTTTCATAAATATGACCGCTTCAGGTGCAGCTACACGTCCAATTACGGGTAATCAGAGCTTGCTGTCGAGTTTAGGGGTAGTGGGGGTAAAAGTGAAACGCAGGTAAGATAGATAGTCCTTTCCGAACAATCTCAACCTTGACTTGGCAGATGAGCGTTCGACTCAAGACGTCTTTTTGCCTAAACTCTCGTATTCGGCCATACTCACTGCCCGCTGATTCACTTTTTATGCATCCTCCCAACCCCACCGCCGAATCCGTCAAGGCGCAGTACCCAGCCGTGCCGTCCGGCCTGAAGCTGCTGCGGCTGAAGTTTCGGGTGTTGTCGGCGGTGTCCTCGGAGTGGGCGTTTCGGGAGGCCTGGAAAGTGTTTACTACGCCGCGTCGACTGCCGATCAAGGCCTGGGAAGCAAAGGCATTGGCCCATACTACCCAGCATTGGGCGCAGGCCGAAAGCGGCCGCGTAGCCTACTACGAGTGGAACCCCGGCGGCAACCGCACGGTGCTGCTGGTGCATGGCTGGGAGCATCGGGCCAGCTTCTGGGGCCACATGGCCGACGGGCTAGCGAAGGCCGGCTTTCGGGTGGTAGCGCTGGATGGCCCAGCGCATGGCCTGTCCGACGGGAAGCGGGCTACATTGGTGAGCTTTGCGGGGGCCGTGCAGGCGGTGGCTGATGCTGTCGGGCCGGTGCACGCAGTGGTGGCGCACTCCTTTGGGGCCGCCTGCACGGCGGGTGTGCCGGTGCGGTTCAATCAAGCTGCTGGGGAGCAGTTACCGCGTCTTATCCTAATGAGCGTGCCCAGCAGCACCCGCAACGTAGCCGCGCGCTTCGCCGAGTTGCTGCATTTGCCCCCCAGCGTGGTTCAGCGCATGGGGCAGTTTATTCAGGAGCAATACGGCCGGAGTGCCGAAAGCTTTAGCCTACTTGAGACCGGTCGCCAACTGCCCGTGCAGCGCGCCCTGCTTTTCCACGACCATCTTGACCCCAACGTGCCTTTCGCCGAAGCCGAAGAAATAGCTCAGCACTGGCCCGCCCTAGAGTTTCGTCCCACTACTGGCCTGGGCCACAACCGCATCATGCGCGACCTTCATGTGATTCGGCAGGTAATGGAGTTTATGGAATAGAAAGGGCAAGTTTATTTTTAAAAAAGCCCCCCAGACGTTGTTAATGATGTCTGGGAAGCTTTTTATAGTATGATAGATATGTTTCTCAAATCAGACCGTCATGCTGAGCGGCAGCGAAGCAGCTCGTGGGCTGAGGTTGTGAGCTAAAAGGCGGTCATGCAGAGCAGCGCGAAGCATCTCGCCCGCTTCGTTGCAATAGTACTCGAACATCAGCGGGCGAGATGCTTCGCGTTGCTCTGCATGACAGACGCATTGTTTGTCACGCCGTTTAATCTCTATGCCTTTCAAGAAGCCTCCGCTTCTTACACTGTTTCCTGGCTTTCGGCGGCCAGCCCGCGCAGCACTTCGCGCAGGCCTTCAGGCTCCTGAATCAGGCGGGCGACGTGCTGCACGTACTCCGCTTCGGCCCGCAAGTAGCGCTTGAGCTGGCGCAACTCCGCTTCCTGCTTTTTGCCGGTGCCGCTGAGTACTTTGGAGGGGCCGTACTTCAGCTCGTTTAATTGCTGCTTCAGCTCAATTTGCTGCTGGCGGAGCGCCTGGGTGTAGCGCGTAAGCACATCGTCATCAGCGTGGTCGGTAGGGGCAGATTCGGACAGAAGCTGAAGCAGCGTGTAAAGGTCGTTGGCTTCGTAGGCTTCCGTGATGCGCTGCATGAGCGCGGTTTTCTGCTGCTGCGCGTCGGGGTTGCGCTCTAGGTCGGGGTGGTGGGTGCGAGCGAGCTGGCGGTAGAGCGTTTTGGTGTTTGATAACAGTCGTTGCTCCACTTCTCGGGCGGCTTTTTCGGCAGCTTCCTGCGCCTTCTGAGCTTTAGTTTTGCGCCGGGCGCGGGCTTGCTCGGCCGCCTGCTCGTGCGGGGGTAGCGAAGAATCGAAGCTGGCGTTGGCGTCTGCGGAATCTGAGGCAGCACTTCGAGCCTTGCCTGACCGGCTCTGGGGGGCATATTTCAGTAATATATCCGCCGCATCTTCTCCAAACCGCTCCTGCAAAGCGCGGGCATTTCCAATGATTACCCCCGTAATCTGCTGCTCCTCGGCCCGACTAAAAAAGTGAATCAATAGAGCGTTTTCCAACGGTGCAAACAACTTCTGCCGCGCCTCCACCACCGCCCGCGCCGCTGGCCCCACTTGCTGCCAATAGCGGCGCCGAGCTACGGCCTGCTCCGCCTGCAAGTCGCGTAGGCGCTGGCGCAAGCCCTCTACCTGCTGCACCGCCTCCCGAAACGCCTGTTGGGCAGGATTGATAGCCGCATCCGTAGCCGGAATGGGTAAGGAGTTAGCGGCTGGAACGTCGGAGTGAGCGGAAGTATTCATAGGCCTGCAAAGGTAGCGATGACCATTGCGTTATAAATTCGAGAGCACCTTTACCTACACTTTCCGGTGTTAAGGGTGCGACACGATGGTAAAAAGCCTAAGCCTGGAGCAAACCACGAATACTTTTATGAGTTGTGTTGGCTCATTGCCTGCTGGCAGGTATTTTCGGCTGCCTCCATTGCATTCGTATCCAACCGACTTCTTACTGCCACGTCCGTGTTTCCGCAAAAAAACCGATTTCTTTTTTGTTGCCTGCTCGCACTTTTGCTGCTGGGCTTCCGTCCCTCGCTCCGGGCGCAAGGGCAGGCTATTACGGTGAAAACAGACCTTGGGGTAGAGTTGGTAAATGCCCTCATGGTGCAGATTTCCCCCGAATTTATAAAGGACTCGGTGGCCGACCCACACCTGTTTCGTACCACCCGGCTGATGCGCGAAAGCTACACCCACTTTGCGCCATTTCGCACCCACGCCGCCGTGCGCCGCACCCAATGGCTGGCCGACAAAATCGGTACGGGCGTGTATTTGCTACCCTTATTCTATCAGGGATTTCCGCGCCCTCGACGGCACACGCCCATTTCGACGCCGTTGCTCGAAGCCATTCACGCGAATCCAGACTCAGCAGTACGCATAGCTGATGCTTATATGCGTTTGGTGGGGCGATTTTATCAGGACTCCCACTTCGCGCAATTTCAGCGTGCCAACCAGACTGTGTACGAGGTAGCCATCTCGGAAGTGAGGCGCAACCTTCCTTCTCCAACCTTCATACCGACCATGGAGCGTTATTATGGCGCCCAAAAGGCTGCGTATTGTATTATCGTCAATCCATTTTTTAAGTCACAGTGGGGCATGGCTTGGGAAGTAGCAGGTGCCAATGGTCCGGTTGCTAACCAGATTGCGGCGCCTTTCGGAGAACAAATGCGCTTTCGCGGAAACTTGCTAAAAGCTGGGTTTGACAACGCCGAAGAAGTACGCAACCTGTCGGTGCATGAGTTCGGACACACTTTTGTCAATACCTTAACGGCCCGGCCAGCCTTCGCGGCGGGTATTAAAGCGCAAAGCACCTTGTTTCAGCCCATTCCAGGGCAGGGCCAATACCGCGACTGGGAAACGTCATTCAACGAGCATTTGGTACGGGCTGGCGAGGTTCGCCTGGCGCTGGCACTTGGCCGAGGCGACGTCAGCGAGAAGCTCCGAGCAGACTACGCGGCCTGGATGTACCTGCCATTTTTTGAGCAGCAGCTCCGGCGCTATGAAGCGGACCGGCAGCGCTATCCTACCCTGGAATCGTTCTTGCCAGACTTAATTAGTGCACTGCCGACGCTCAATCGATAGTTAGTTAAGTTGCCACTGAACTGGCCATTAGCCACTCATATTTGCGCGAGACGAGGAAGCGGCTCAAAGGCTTGTCGATTCACTCCACACTTTATACGCCACCCGAAACGTATTGCAATGCGCATCCACGATGTCGCCGATTCGCTCGGAGTAGCCGCCACCCATACTCACGGCCACCGGCAGGTTCTTCTCTCGACAAAGCTCCAGTACGAACTCATCCCGCTGGCGGCAACCCTCCTTCGTCAGGGCTAGCTTGCCGAGCTTGTCAGTCGCCAATACATCAACGCCAGCCTGAAAAAACACGAAATCAGGTTGAACTTCGGCCAGCAGGCGGGGCAAAGTAGAGGTTAGCTGCTGAAGGTACTGGGTATCAGAAGTGCCCAGCGCCAACTCCACATCCAGGTCCGATTTCTCCTTGCGCAGCGGATAATTGGCCCCCGCGTGCATAGAAAAGGTGAATACCCGCGGTTCCTGCTGAAAAATGCTGGCCGTGCCGTCGCCCTGGTGTACGTCCAGATCCACCACCAATACTTGCTTCGCTAACTCGTAATGCAGCAAGTGCGCCGCGGCAATAGCAATGTCGTTGAGCACACAAAAACCCTCACCCCGGTCGGCGAAGGCGTGGTGAGTGCCCCCCGCCAGATTCAGCGCCACGCCGTCAGTTAGGGCGCGCCGCACCGACTGTAGCGTACCAGCGCTGCTGCTCAAAGAGCGGCGTACTAGCTGCTCGCTCTGGGGCAAACCTAGTCGTCGTACTTCAGCAGGGGAGAGGCGCTGGTCACGCACTTTGTGCCAGTACTCCTGGGTGTGCACGCGCAGTATATCCTCCTCGGCACAGAGGCCAGGGTCGTAAAAGTCGGTCTGGGGGGCAATTCCTTGCCACAGGAGCTGCTCCCGAATCAGCTCGTATTTGGCAATCGGAAACCGATGACCGGGGGGCAAATCCAGCGTGTAGCGTTCGGAAGTAGCGAGGCAAGGCATAAGGTAAGGACGCGAATGAGAATGAACCAGAACATACGTGCACAACGCGATAAGGAGCGCTCGGGTCAGTAACAACCTGAATCAAGTAGTTTAATCTTTACTTAATAAAAAATTTATTTAACTAAACAATTAGAAAAACACGCTTAAAAATGATTTAAATGAGGTTTTGTAAATCAATAGTTGACGCTGATAAAATTTATTTTAAAAATATATGCATTACCTATTGCATGAATAAAATCAACCCTGCATATTTGTCCCATCAACTACACAACGCCATGCTACGCTGCACCAATTTTATTTCAAAGCAAGACGCCATGGAGCCACGGAACTCCAGCGCGGTTCGGTACAGCTAAGTAGCAGATTCTCCTCTGATACTTCCGCAACCCGAACCTAAATAGTTCGGGTTGTTTGTTTTACAACAGTTTACACCCGCACGGTCATGCGTTATCAACGCCCCACCTTCCTGCATTGCTCTCCGAATAAACGGTCAAAGAACCGTTTCCAAGATTGGTGCGACCGGGCTTTTTCCCTGGATACTTTACGTAGATAATCCTTGCGTAACCCTTCCATGAAAAAAAGCCCGGCCCCCAAAGCTGGGCTTTTTTCATGCTTATTTAACTGAAAAATAAATCATTTTTCAAGGTGGAAGAAGTGTGTCTATTTGTGAAATAAATAAAGTAATTAACTGCTTTTTGTTTGAGTATTATTACAAAAATAAGGTCAATAGTTATTTTATAAAAACGCCGCGGTAATAAACATCTCACTCCTACAAATCCACGATTATGCGCTTCAACTTTACTCTCCGCCGCAACGAAAGCGTCCGTAACCACGAGGGCGCCGCGGGCTTCGCTCTCACTCCCCAGTTGGAGTTGTACGCCGCCGTAGCCACTGCCGCTCTCAGCGACCAGTTCTACGAAACCGCCGACACTCGCTTGCTCCGCTTGCGCGAATTGGTAGCCCGCAACGACCCTGCGTTTGTGGCACGTCTGGCAGTGTATGCCCGCGAGCAGCTGTACTTGCGCACTGTGCCGTTGGTGCTCACCGTGGAGCTGGCCCGCCTGCACCGCGGTGACAACCTAGTAAGCCGCTTGGTGGCTCGGGTGGTGCAGCGCGCCGACGAAATCACGGAGTTGCTGGCCTTCTATGCCCAAGCCAATGAGCGCGACGGGGTAAAAACCCTCAACCGTCTCTCTAAGCAGCTGCAGAAAGGTTTGGCCCTGGCCTTCAATCGCTTCGATGGCTACCAGTTGGCAAAGTACGACCGCGCCGGCCGAGTGCGCCTCCGCGACGCTTTGTTTCTGGTGCACCCTACGCCCCGAAACGCGGAGCAGCAAACCTTGTTCGACCAACTCGTGCAGGGTACGTTGCCCACGCCTTACACCTGGGAAACCGAGTTGTCGGCCCTAGGGCAGCAGCAGTTTGCTTCGGCTGCGGACCGTAAGGCAGCATTCCGGTTGGCTTGGGAAACGTTGATTGGGAGCGGCAAGCTGGGCTACATGGCCTTGCTCCGCAACCTGCGCAACATCCTCGAAGCCGACGTATCGGAAGTGGCAGTGGAGCAGGTGTGTGCCCGCCTCACCGATCGGTTTGCGGTGGCACGTTCTAAGCAGTTGCCTTTCCGCTTCCTGGCCGCCTACCGCGAGGTCCTGACCGTACAGTCGGGCTACGTGGCGGTGGTGCTGGAAGCCCTGGAAACGGCCATTGCCGAAAGCGCGGCCAACCTGCGCGGCTTCGACTCCAGCACCCGCGTACTCGTGGCCTGCGACGTGTCGAGCTCGATGCAACAACCCGTGTCGGCGCGCAGCAAAGTGCTGCTCTACGACGTGGGCCTAGTGCTCGGAATGCTGTTGCAAAGTCGATACAGCCACGTAGTTACCGGCATGTTCGGTGATACGTGGAAGCGCATCAGCCTGCCCCGCGGCCGAGTGTTGCAAAATGTGCAGGAGTTCTACCGCCGCGAAGGCGAGGTAGGCTACAGCACCAACGGCCACTTGGTTATACGTCACTTGGTGCAGCGCCGCGAAGTGGTAGATAAGGTGATGATCTTCACCGACGTACAGCTCTGGAACAGCACCGGCGACGGTGACACACTGGCCCGAGCCTGGATCGACTACCGCCGCACCGTAGCGCCCAACGCTCGCCTGTACTTGTTCGACTTGGCCGGCCACGGCACGGCACCCCTAGAGGTGCGCGCCGGCCACGGCGTCGCCCTAATTGCGGGTTGGTCGGATAAAGTGTTCGATGTGCTGCAAGCCTTGGAAAACGGCGAATCGGCCTTGGCTGAAATAGAGAAAATTGATTTGGGCTAGCGCTTAAATATGGCGGTCATGCAGAGCGGAGCGAAGCATCTTGCGTGCTGACGTTGAGTTAGTAATCCTACTAAACACGCGAGATGCTTCGCTGCGCTCTGCATGACGAACTAATTAAATCACAAATACTAAAAATCACAAATACTAAACCCAAAAGTCGGGGGCCTAAATGCACAGCCAAACGGGTTAGGCCTGCTCCCGACTACTTGGAAACCAACCTACAGGCAAGGTGCCGTAGATGGGCGTTACTTCGTCGGTGAATCAGGCGGCCTTCGGGCCACCTGTTAGGGTTCGAGTCCCGCTGGGGGGCTTTTGGCCACCCAGATACGCCTACCGCTGTTGCCCTTGCCGCTGGGTTTGGTTATTGTATCCCGCCGGGTGTCGTCGGGTAGTGTTCCTTCGGGTCGCAGGTTCGAGTCCTGCCTTTTGCCTACCGCTTCAGACGGCGAAAGTAGCTCAGTTGGTAGAGCAGAATGGTTTCGGCCGCGCTTCCCATTCTTTACCCCGGTTGGTATAAATAAAAGTACCTCATTGGGTGCCGTAGCTTAGCCTTACTTCGATTCAGATTCGCCGGGTCGGGGGTTCGATTCCCTCTCGTCAGCCTTCGGGCTGGCGGTAGCTCAGTTGGTTAGAGCAGGACAGTTGGCTGGGCGCCTTGTTGCCCCAATGAGTTATTATCCCTGCTACCCAAGTGCCGTAGGAAGGCGCTACTTCGGTGAGATTCACTTGTGAATCAGCGGGTTCAACCCCCGCAACTTGTGGCTTCGGTCGCAAGAGACACGCTTGCAAAAGGGTGTTGGCAACGCCTGCCGTTCGTTGCCTTGGGTAGCAGCTTGTTTTCCTGATGGGTGCCGTAGTGCAGCCTTACTTCGCCAGAATGCTAAGGTCGAAGGTTCGAGTCCTTCCTGCTATTTAAGCAGTAGCTCAGTCGGTTAGAGCATAGCACAGTGGCTGCACGCCTCATTGCCCCAGCAGGAGCCGAGCCGGAAACGGTGTCGTCGGGTAGCCTTACTTCGCTTTCAACGAACCTGTCATAGGCTCCCCAGCTTTTTCACCCGTTTCCGTGCTTCGGTAAGCTTTTCTAGAGCGCCTTATTTTCTCAGCTGAGGAATACAGTCCGTTCGCGTCAATTCTTTCTAATCAAAGGCGAAGTATTCCTTCGCTAACCCACTCATGGCCCAACAATTACGCGGTAACGACCTCCGGCAGCTTGGCTTCCCCGAGGGCCGCGCCATCGGTCTCGCGCTGGCTCAATTGCAGCGCAAGCATCTCAAGAGGCTTTCTCTTACCAATCAACTCACGCTCTTACAGCAAATTCTAACTACTCCCATGGACTTTGTTACGCACCTCGATTGGAGCTACGTGGCAGCCGCGTTGCTTCCGCCACCTTCGCGCCATATTGAATTGGTGGCGCGCAAACCTTACGCCCTCTACGGGGCCGAGCACATTGAAGCCGGCGCCCTGCACCAGATGGACACGGCCATGAAACTGCCGGTGACGGTGGCCGGCGCCCTTATGCCCGACGCCCACCATGGCTACGGCCTGCCCATCGGCGGCGTGCTGGCCACCGACAACGCCGTGATTCCCTACGCCGTGGGCGTGGACATTGGCTGCCGGATGGCGCTGTCGGTGTATAATTTGCCCCCCAAGCACCTCACTCAGCGTGTACAAGAGCTGCAAAAGCTGCTCCTGGACAATACGCGCTTCGGCAACCGCACTGGCTTTCAGCACGGCCGAAAAATGGGCCACGAAGTGCTGGATCGGGAGGAGTTTCGCGACATTCCGTTTCTGCGCAACAAGCAGGCAACCGCCGCTGACCAAATCGGCACGTCGGGTTCCGGCAACCACTTCGTCGAATTCGGCATCGTGGACATCACCGATCCGACTAACGAAATGGGCGTACCGGTAGGCCAGTATGTGGGCTTGTTGTCGCACTCCGGCTCGCGGGGACTGGGCGCAAGTGTGGCCAATCACTATACCAAGCTGGCCATGGAAAACTGCCAGCTGCCCAACGAAGCCAAGCACTTAGCCTGGCTTTCCCTCGACGGGGAACTCGGGCAAGAATACTGGGCGGCTATGAACTTGGCGGGCGCTTACGCGTCGGCCTGTCACGAGCACATTCACCAGCGGATGGCCAAAGCCCTGGGCGAGCGGCCCTTGGCTAAAGTGGAAAACCACCACAACTTCGCCTGGCGCGAAACGCTAGCCGATGGCCGCGAAGCCATTGTGCACCGCAAGGGCGCCACGCCGGCCGGCAAAGGCGTACTCGGCGTGATTCCGGGCTCGATGACGGCCCCTGGCTTTATCGTGCGTGGTCGGGGTGTGGCCGATTCCTTAGGTTCGGCCTCGCACGGGGCCGGCCGCCTCATGTCCCGCACGCGGGCCAAGCAGGAGCTAAGCGAGTCGGCGGTGCGCCAGCACCTCACCGACCACGGCGTAGTGCTGCAAGGCGGCGGCCTCGACGAAGCGCCTATGGCCTACAAAGACATCCGAGCCGTGATGCAGAGCCAGCAGGAGCTAGTGGACGTGCTCGGCTCCTTCACCCCGAAAATTGTGCGCATGGATGGCGCATAAAAGAAGTAAAAAGCCCCCCAGAAGTTTTCGGGGGGCTTTTTTATAAAAAGAAAAAGGCGATCATGCAGAGCGGTAGCGAAGCATCTCGCGTGCTAACGCAGGATTAGTAACTGTCATGCTGAGTTTGACGAAGCATCTCTACGCAATGGTAAACTCAACGAAGCGGTAGAGATGCTTCGACAAGCTCAGCATGACCGTCTGATTCAAAATAGTTAGTACTCCTACATCAGCACGCGAGATGCTTCACTCCGTTCTGCATGACGTTCTTACAAGCACAAAACCTGCTATATCAACCTCACCAATCTAACCTCGTCCATAACCTATCACCACCAATCAGCGCTACAACCCGGTACCACCCAACTCCAGGCATCATGGCCAAAGCAACCAATAAGCTTCACAGCAAAGACCTGCGCCAAATCGGCTTTACCAACGACCAGCACATCAGCCTCGCCCTCGATATTCTGGACCAGCGCGAGCTGCGTCGCCTCGATAAGGGCAGCGCACAGGCCTTGCTACAGGAAATAAAAAACGACCCGTTCAAATACCTGCGTGACGAAAACTGGCGACCTCTGGCTGAGCAACTCGTGCCCCAGCCCTCGCGCGATGTGGCCCTCAATCCTGAAATAAAAGACTACCGCCGCTACGGCGAGGCCTTCATTGAAGACGGCGCCCACAAGCAGATGGATACCGCCATGCAGCTTCCCGTGACCATTGATGGGGCCCTCATGCCCGATGCTCACCAGGGCTACGGTCTGCCCATCGGGGGCGTGTTGGCGGTAGATAATGCAGTGATTCCCTACGGGGTGGGCATGGACATTGGCTGCCGCATGGCCCTGTCTATCTTCGACATGCCGGCCAGCTACCTTGGTAAGCATAGTCAGGATTTGCGCAAATTGTTGCTGGAGCACACCAAGTTTGGCAACAAGGAAGTGTTCAAGAAGCCTTTCACCGACGACCCCATTTTCGAGCGGCCAGAGTTTCGCGAAATCGGGGTGGTGCGGCACAAGCGCGATTCAGCCATGGCCCAGATTGGCAGCTCCGGCTCCGGCAACCACTTTGTGGAGTTTGGCTTGGTTGATATTACCGACCCGAACAATGAGATGGGTGTGCCGGTGGGGCAATACGTGGGCTTGTTGTCGCACAGCGGCTCGCGGGGCTTAGGGGCGGCCGTGGCTCAGCATTTCACCAAAGTAGCCATGGAAAAATGCCCCCTGCCACCGCAAGCGAGGCATTTGGCGTGGCTTTCGTTGGATTCGCAAGAAGGGCAGGAGTACTGGCGCGCCATGAACTTGGCGGGCGACTACGCGTCGGCCTGCCACCACGATATTCACCGCCGCCTCAGCAAAGCCCTGGGTAATCAGCCGTTGGCGCAAGTCGAGAATCATCACAACTTTGCCTGGAAGGAAACGCTACCCGATGGCCGCGAAGCCATTGTGCACCGCAAGGGCGCCACGCCGGCCGGCAAAGGCGTGCTCGGCGTGATTCCGGGCTCCATGACGGCTCCCGGCTTTATCGTGCGCGGGCGAGGCGAGCGGGACTCGCTTCAGTCGGCTTCCCATGGTGCCGGGCGCCGCCTCAGTCGCACCCAGGCCAAAGCCCAAATAGGGGAAGGCGACATGCGCCGCCAGCTGCGCGACCACGGTATAGAGCTTATCGGCGGCGGCCTCGACGAAGCGCCCGGTGCTTATAAAGACATTCACCAGGTAATGGCCCACCAGCGCGACTTAGTGGATGTGCTGGGTACGTTCACGCCCAAAGTAGTGCGCATGGATGCGGGCGGAAGCAGAGGAAAAGGACGAGGGGAGTAGCTGGGGGGCTTTTTTGATAGCAAATGAAGCTTTTCGCAATAACTATCAGCATCTTTCAACCTCCTCCGTAGCAACCCCAGCCCCAAAAATCGAGTACCGCTGAACTTGCCTTTGTGTGACCAGCTTCCTGCCGCGCCACGCTCTCTAAGCTTTACTCCATACGTACTCTTATGTCTTCATCTTCTACCAAACGCTTAACTAATCAAGTAGCGCTCGTAACCGGCGCCAGCTCCGGTATTGGAACGGGTGTAGCCGTGGCACTGGCCGAGGCGGGCGCAACCGTTGTGGTCAACTACCATAGCGATGCCGAAGAGGCGGAGAAAGTAGTAACGCGAATAAAAGAGAACGGCGGCAATGCCGTAGCCATCAAAGCCGATGTAAGCAAGGAAGACCAGGTGCAGGCGATGTTTCGGCAGACCATCCAGCAGTTTGGCACGCTTCACATTCTGGTTGCCAACTCCGGTATTCAGCAGGACGCGACGCTGGTCGACATGACCCTGGAGCAATGGCAAAAGGTGATTGACGTGAACCTGACGGGCCAGTTTCTGTGTGCCCGCGAGGCGGCGCGGGAGTTTATCAAGCGCGGCGTGCAGCAGGACATATCCAGGGCGGCCGGCAAGATTATCTGCATGAGCTCGGTGCACGAAACTATTCCGTGGGCGGGTCACGTAAACTACGCCGCTTCCAAGGGTGGCCTGATGCTACTCATGAAAAGCATGGCTCAGGAGCTGGCTCCGCACAAAATCCGGGTGAACAGCATCGCGCCGGGTGCCATCAAAACGCCCATCAACAACGAAGCCTGGGAAACGCCCGAAGCGGCCAATAAGCTGCTGGAGCTTATTCCCTACGGCCGCATTGGGGAGGTGGAGGATATTGGGCGGGTAGCCGCCTGGCTTGCCTCCGATGAGGCTGATTATGTCCATGGAACCACCCTGTACGTAGATGGTGGTATGACCTTGTATCCGGGCTTTGCCGACAACGGGTGAACGCTTTGCTTGGTGGAAAGAGATAAACAACGAGCTCCCCTCCTTACTAAGGAGGGGATGTTTCAGCGTAGCTGAAACGGGGGTGGTTGCGGTCGTTGCTGATGTTGATTAAAATAGTGTTACAAAAAAGCCCCCCAGCGTTGTTCGTGGCCCGTCGTTCAACTAAACAACGACGCAACCACCCCAGCTTTGGCTTCGCCAAACCATCCCCCTTCTTACTTCAAAGGAGGGGAGCTTGTCCGCCCTCCAAATATTACTCAAGCAAGGCGTCACACTGCATTTATCATTCATAATGACGCAAGAACAACTACGCTTAGCTGAATCAAACGCTCAAAATACTGTCTGGAAGAAGTTTGGTCCTTACCTCACGGAGCGGCAGTGGGGCACCGTACGCGAAGACTACAGCGCCAGTGGCAACGCCTGGGAGTACATCACCCACGACCTGGCCCGCAGCTACGCCTACCGCTGGGGCGAAGAGGGGCTGGGGGGCATTTCTGACCACCGCCAGCGCCTGTGCTTTTCGGTGGCGCTCTGGAATGGGGCCGATGGCATTCTGAAGGAGCGCCTGTTTGGCCTGACCAACGGCCAGGGCAATCACGGCGAGGACGTGAAGGAGTATTATTACTACCTCGACAGCACGCCCACGCACTCCTATATGAAGATGCTGTACAAGTATCCGCAACAGGAGTTTCCGTACGTGAATCTGGTTCAGGAAAGTGCCAAGCGCACTCGCGAACAGCCCGAATACGAGCTGCACGATACCGGCATCTTCGACGATAACCGCTACTTCGATGTGTATATCGAATATGCGAAGGCAGGAATCGATGACATTCTGATTCAGATAACGGTGCACAACCGGGGGGCAAAATTGGCCCCCATCATGGTGCTGCCGCAGGTGTGGTTTCGCAATACCTGGTCGTGGGGCCACGACTCTTACCGGCCGGAGCTAAGCACGCCTGAGCCCAGCCTCGTGCGGATTGCGCATAAAGAGATGGGTACCTACCAACTCTATTGCGACCAGAATCCGCCCTTACTTTTCTGCGACAACGACACGAATGGCGAACGGCTTTACAACCTGCCGGCCGATGGCTTATTCTTTAAAGATGGCATCAATAATTTCGTCGTCGATGGCAAGCTAAACGCCATTAACCCATCGCAGACCGGCACCAAAGCCGCCGCCCAATACACGCTGCACATCCCGCCGGGCGAATCGCGGTCGGTGCGCCTGCGCCTGAGCCAGGCCACGCTGGATGCTCCATTCGCTGATTTTGCCGAAATATTTGCTACCCGTCAGCAGGAGGCCGATGAGTTTTATGACGTTGTGCAAGAGAAAGTGAAGGAGCCCGATGCGCGCAACATTCAGCGGCAGGCCTTTGCTGGCATGCTCTGGAGCAAGCAGTTCTACTACTATGATATGGCTCAGTGGATCGACGGCGACCCACTGATGCAAGCGCCGCCCAATGAGCGGCGCACGGGCCGCAACAGCAACTGGCGCCACCTCTACAACGACGACATCATCTCGATGCCCGACAAGTGGGAGTACCCGTGGTATGCGGCCTGGGACCTCGCTTTCCATTGCATCCCGCTGGCCATGGTCGATGCGCAGTTTGCCAAGCACCAGCTGCGCCTGCTCACCCGCGACTGGTATATGCACCCCAACGGCCAGCTGCCGGCCTACGAGTGGAACCTGAGCGACGTGAACCCGCCCGTACACGCCTGGGCCACCTGGCGCGTATATCAGATGGATAAAGAGCAGAACGGAGGTAAAGGCGACACCCACTTTCTGGAGTCGGTGTATCATAAGCTGACGCTCAACTTTACTTGGTGGGTAAACCACAAGGACAAAAGCAACCGCAATATCTTTGAGGGGGGCTTTTTGGGACTCGATAACATCGGGGTGTTCGACCGCTCGGCCCCGCTGCCCACCGGCGGCACCATCGAGCAATCGGATGGCACCAGCTGGATGGCTATGTACGCGCTCAACCTTATGCGCATCGCCCTGGAGCTGGCCCAGACAAACCTCGTATACCAGGATATCGCCAGCAAATTCTTCGAGCACTTCCTCTACATCGTGGAGGCCATGACCCGGAGCGGCGACGGCGCTTTCAACTTGTGGGACGAGGAGGACGAATTTTACTACGACGTGCTCCACACGCCTGATAATACGCGCACCAAGCTCAAAGTGCGTTCTATTGTGGGTTTGATTCCTTTATTTGCAGTAGAAGTGCTGGAAGATGAGCTGCTGAAGGCTATGCCCGATTTCACGCGCCGTCTTCGCTGGATGCTCGACAATCGGCCCCAACTGGCTGAGCTTGTATCGCGGTGGTTGGAGCCAGGAAAGGGCGACCGACATCTGCTGTCTTTGCTACGCAGTCATCGCCTTAAGTGCTTGCTCCGCCGCATGCTGGATGAAGCTGAATTCCTATCAGAATTTGGAGTGAGGGCTATGTCGCGCTATCATCTGAAGAATCCCTATGTGTTCCCCACGCCCGAAGCCAACTTCATTGTTAGCTACGTGCCGGGGGAGGCAGAGTCCAGCATGTTCGGTGGCAACTCCAACTGGCGCGGACCTATCTGGTTTCCGATTAACTACCTGATTATCGAGTCGTTGGAGAAGTTTTATACCTACTACGGAGACTCTCTGAAAGTAGAATACCCAACGGGCTCCGGCGAGCTGCGCAACCTCCGCGATATTGCCGCCGCGTTGTCTGAGCGCCTGACCAAGCTGTTTCTAAAAGATAAAAACGGCCACCGACCTGCATTCGGCCCCTCCGAGCTGCTGCAAACCGATCCGCATTTTAAAGACAACCTTCTCTTTCACGAATACTTCCACGGTGACGACGGCCACGGCATGGGCGCCAACCACCAAACCGGCTGGACTGGCCTAATTGTGCGCCTGTTGCAGCCCCAGTCTTAAGACGTTCAGTAGTGATTACTGGATTAACTCACCAACCGTCATGCAGAGGCGGAGCCGAAGCATCTCGCTCGCGGTAGTGGGATTAGTAATCTAACGACCGCGAGCGAGATGCTTCGCTGCCGCTCTGCATGACCGTTTATAGAGGTTTGTTATCAGAGCAAGCATCAAGAAAGTGATCCAAGACGATGTCAGGCACCTGTTGAACATTTTATTGCCTACTATTGAAACCGCATTTCTCCGTTTCACCTGCTTTCTAAGATGCTCCGTTTTAGCGCCGCTGCCGCTTGCCTGGCTAGCCTTTTCTTCTTTGCTGCGCCTTCGGCTCAAGCCCAGCAAAATGCCCCCCAGGATTCCATTTTCGTCCGCCAGAATTACCGCAAGCTCGACCGCCTCATTCCGATGCGTGATGGAGTGAAACTGTACACGGTCATCTACGTGCCCACCGACGCGACGAAGAAAAACCGGTATCCGTTTCTGCTGGAGCGCACGCCTTATTCGGCCGCGCCATACGGCGAAACGAATTACCCCAAAACCGGCCCTGGCACAAGCCGGGCATTGTCGCAGGAGAAATACATTTTCGTGTATCAGGATGTGCGCGGACGCTACAAAAGCGAGGGCCAGTTTGAAGAAGTAACGCCCAACATACCGGGCAACAAAACAAAGCAAACTGACGAAAGCTCAGATACTTACGACACCATTGAGTGGCTGCTCAAGAACGTGCCCGGCAACAACGGACGCGCCGGCATCACGGGCATTTCCTATCCCGGTTTCTACGCCACAGCCGCTTTGCCCGACGCGCATCCGGCCCTGAAAGCCGTGTCGCCGCAGGCCCCGGTGACGGATGAATTTATTGGCGACGACGCCCGCCACAACGGAGCTTTTTTTCTGCTTGATAACTTCTCATTCACCAATTATTTCGATGCGCCGCGCACCGGGCCAGTAGAGGAGTATAAGTCGTTTTTCCCTTTCAAGGCAAAGGATGTATACCAGTTTTTCCTCGACTTAGGCCCCATCAAAAACGCCAACGCACCGCAGTATTTTAATAACAAGGCTAAGATCTGGAATGAGTACCAGGAGCACGATACGTATGATGCCTACTGGCAGGCTCGCAACATCCGAACGGCTCTGAAAAATGTAAAGCCCGCGGTTCTGGTTGTGGGGGGCTTTTTTGACGCTGAGGATTTGTTTGGAGCGCTCAATACCTATAAAGCCATTGAGGAGCAAAACCCCAGAAACAACAGCCGCCTGGTGATGGGCCCCTGGACTCATGGTGCATGGTCGCGGGGGGAGTGGAGCCAGTTTGGGCCGCTGCGCTTTGGCAGCAACACGGCCAAGTATTTTCAGGAAGATATAGAGTTGAAATTTTTCAACGCCTACCTCAAGGACAAAGGCAAATTCACGCAGGCTGAGGCCACAATATTTAACACCGGTACGAATGAGTGGAAGACGTTTGAGCAGTGGCCACCGGCCGCTACCCAAGCCCAAACGCTGTTCTTTCAGCCTAACGGTGGGCTTACATTCTCGGCCGCTACCGCTTCGGAAAGCTTCGCCGAGTACGTGAGCGACCCCAGTAAACCAGTGCCTTACACCGATGGTATTTTTGCGCGTCGCAACAACGAATACATGATCGAGGATCAGCGCTTCGCCGCTCGCCGGCCCGATGTACTGGTCTTCCAAACCCTGCCGCTCACCGAAGACTTAACCCTGGCTGGGCCGCTCACCGCCGACCTATTCGTAGCTACCACCGGCACCGACGCCGACTTCGTGGTTAAGCTCATCGACGTGTTCCCCGATACGGCCCGCAGCCCCGAGCCCAATCCGAAAAATCTCCAGATGGCTGGCTACCAGCGTCTGGTGCGCGCGGAGGTGATCAGGGGGCGTTTTCGCAACAGCTTTGAGAAGCCGGAGCCGTTTCAGCCGGGTCAGGTGGCGGAAGTGAAATACGAGCTGCCCGGCGTGCTGCACACCTTCAAAAAAGGCCACCGCCTGATGGTACAGGTGCAAAGCTCCTGGTTTCCGCTCGTCGACCGCAACCCGCAGACGTTTGTGGATATCTCGGAAGCCGAGGAGAAAGATTTTGTGAAGGCCACCCTGCGCTTGTACCATGATGCCCAACACCCATCGGGCCTGAAAGTGACGAAGCAGTAGCCGCTATGCCGGAGCTGAAGTAGCCGATTCGAGCACGCGCACCACGTCGCCCACCCGAATTTGCCCCCCACGGATGATGCGGGCCGTGAGGCCGCCGTGTCCGCGCATGGCGTTGTAGCCGCCGGGCCCTAGCTCTTCTTCCATGCGTGAGCAGGGGTGGCACTCGCCGGTTATTTCCAGAATTACCTCTTCGCCTAGCTGCACCTGGCGGTTTTTCAGCGCCAGCAGGTTCAGGCCACTCACCACCAGATTACGGCGCAGCCGGCCCGGCTCTACAGGACCATCGAGCCCCAAAAAGCCCCCCACGGCCGATAAGTGCTCATGCTGAATGAGCGTAACCTGCCGCTTGCCGCCGGGCTTGGGCCGGGCGTGGTCGCCGCGCAGGTGCTTATCTGTCAGTACTTCTACCTCGGGCAGCGATACTAATGGTTCGCGCCGCACCGGCCGGATCCCGATCCACTCAACGCGACCGGTTTGGGGCAACGTGGACAGCAGTCGGGCAATGGTCGATTTATCGTCGCCGAAAAAAGGGAAAGGCATCTTATAGGAGTTAATGTGCTTGTGATTGCAAAAGTAACGCTGACCAATGATGCAGCTTACGTGCGGGGTGCCCCGCTGATAGGCTTAACATCGGCTTCTCTGCTTAAGTCGGAGGGAGAATATATTTTATTATTGTAATAATTAATTTAATTATAGCCTTATTGTAAGAGCAGCTGACATATACGATCCGCGAATGAAGGCACAGCAATTACAACAAAACGTAGCCCAGATTCTTGCTCCGGCGGGCATACAGGTGAATGGTTCGCAGCCCTGGGATTTGCAAATCCACAACGACCGGTTTTATCAGCGGGTGCTAAGCCAGGGTACGCTGGGGCTGGGCGAATCGTACATGGACGGGTGGTGGGACTGTGAGCAGATAGACGAGTTTATATTCCGGGCGCTGCGGGCTGATCTGTACAAAACGGCCCGGCTGGGCTGGAAAAGCATACTGGAGGTGCTGCTCACGCAAATTTTCAATCGCCAGGCCAAGGATAAAGCCGCTCGCAACGCCCAGCGCCACTACGATATCGGCAACAACCTGTACGAGTTGATGCTAGATAAGCGCATGACCTACAGCTGCGGCTACTGGAAGAATGCCGACAACCTCGATCAGGCGCAGGAAAACAAGCTGGACCTGATTTGCCGCAAATTATACCTGAAGCCCGGCCAACGGGTGCTCGATATTGGCTGCGGCTGGGGCAGCTTCGCCAAGTTTGCCGCCGAGCGCTACGACGTAGAAGTAGTAGGCGTGACGGTAGCCCGCGAGCAGGTAAAGCTGGCGCAGGAGCTGTGCAAAGGCCTACCCATCGAAATACGCTTGCAAGACTACCGCGACGTGCGCGAGAAGTTCGACCACATAGTGTCGGTGGGGATGGCCGAGCACGTAGGTCACCGCAACTACCGCACCTACATGCGCACGGCCGCGAACTGCCTTAAGGATGATGGCCTGTTTCTGCTGCACACCATTGGCATGGCTTACTCCCGCACCTCCGCCGACCCGTTCACGAATAAGTATATTTTCCCCAATTGCCTTCTGCCTTCTATCAAGCAGCTTGGCGGAGCAATGGAGCATCTCTTTGTACTCGAAGATTGCCACAACTTCAGCGTGTACTACGACTATACGCTGCTGGCTTGGTTTAAGAATTTTGACCAGAGCTGGGGCCAGTTGCAGCCTACCTACGGCGACCGGTTTTATCGGATGTGGAAGTATTATTTACTGTCCAGCGCTGCGTCTTTCCGTGCGCGCCACAACCAGCTCTGGCAAATGGTGCTTTCCAAACGCGGCCTGCTGGGAGGCTATGAGTCGGTACGCTGAGCCTGATATAATGCTAGAGTTTAAAATAGCGTAAACAAAAAAGCCCCCCAGCAGCACTGGGGGGCTTTTTTTAGTGATGTACTTTGTGTTAGCGAACCATCAGTCGCTTCGTTACTACGCCTTCAGGAGTTGAAAGCTGAAGCATGTAAATGCCTTTCGCCACATTGGTAAGCGAGAGACGCTGCGTGACGCCGTCGCGGGCGGAAAGGGTACGGCTTAATACCGACTGACCTAAAGCATTAACAAGCGTAGCCTGCACCGACTGCTTAAGCAAAGAAGCGGGCATATTGATGGACACCTCGCCGGTAGCTGGGTTTGGGTACACATCTACCTGCGCGCTAACTTTGGCCGAAGCCTTGTTACTGGATAGAACAGTACCCGAAATCAGTGCTGATACGCCCGTGATAGGCATGCCGGTACCAATAATTTCCACTTCGGTGGCCGCGCCTGTCGTCAAATTTACAGTATATAGTCTGTCGCTATTAACAAAATTTCCGGTACCCGTGCTGGCTACCAGGAAAGCCTTGTTCTGAGTAGCGGCAGGGGCAGCTGGATCGAAGTAGATATCGAAATCAACGCCAGCTGCCGCATTTACGGTAATACCGGAGGCGCCTACCGTCGCGAACGTACCAGCGTTGGCGTCGGCTTGCTGAACAAGCTGATTGTTGGCTGCATTGTAGTTGTAAAGAGCAGTAGTTGCAGGCGCAGCGCCTGGGCCGCTATTGGTATAGGCCGCCGATGAGATAACCCCGCCAGCAGGGTTCAAATCGGGGTCGGTCGCTGCTATTGCCCCATTCGTAGGGTTGAGGCGGTAGTTCTTGTTATTAGTGCTTACCACCCGGATCCGGTCAGCAACAGGGTTAAAGTCAAAGCCAACGCGGGCTGCTGCATCCCCAAGCTCTAAGCGCTGGGCAGCGCCTACAGCCGTAAGAGCACCCGTGCCAGGGTTTATAGTATAGAGCTGGGCATTTGCGGTAGGAGCAGCAGCAGTGGCGTTGTAACCAAGAGCGAATAGCTCGCCGGTAGCTGGCCGGAAATCAAGTCCCACTAGGGTCTGGCCAGCGGCTAAGTTGGTGACAGGCGTTGAAGTGCGAATAACGCGAGGATTGCTCGAGTCGAAGGAAATTAAATTGCTTCCCGTCAGTGCAAACATCAGTTGGCCCGTGAGTGCAGCCGGTGGCGACACTGGGTCAACGGCGAACGTAGCAAACGTAACGTTGCTGATGGATAAGCCATTGCCAAGCGTACCTCGTAGGGTAGCAACCCCCGAGCCCAAATTGATTTCGAATAACTGGGTATTCGTGCTGGTACCTGTAGCGGCGGCCAGTAGTACCAGGTCTTCACCTGATCTTACTGAATTGATATCCAGGCTGATACCGGAGTTACGGTTCACTGTAATGCCCGATAAGATACCAACAGGCGTTAACACTCCGGCATTAGCTGGCGACTGATAAAAGAATTGATTTAGAGCCTCATCATATACAGCTAGCGATGAGTTGCCAGTGCCGAAGAAATTGTTGGAGTAGGCAGCGGCCGAAATAGTCGGAACCACACCACTTGATCCCGTGATAGTTAAGTCACCATCGCGCTGAATGCCGGCAGTAGCGGGGTCAGCATCCACTACGGTACCATCCGTAGGGTTGAGGCGGTAGTTAGCTCTGTTCGTGCTTACTACGCGCAGAAGGTCAACAAGGGGATTGAAGTCTATGCCGATACGCGCCGTAGCTGCGCCCAATTCTAAGTCTATGGCAGCGGCACCTACGGGGGTCGCAACGGCGGTAGTAGGGTTGATGGTGTACAGGCGCGCATTGGCAGCAGTTAGCGCAGCATTATAAGCCAACGCGTATAGCTGACCCGTGCGAGGACGAACGTCCATACCTACGATTATCTGACCAGTCGCTATGCCTGTAATGGGAGCGGTTGAGCGGAGGGTAGCAGGTGCCATTTCGTCAAAGGACACCAAGTTCGTAACAGTGCCAACCACCTGCGTGGCATACATAAGCTGCCCGGCCAGGGGAGGGAGCGTTTGGGCCATTGCTGGTGCCATAGCGCTAAGGCATAAGCCTAGCGTAGCCCCTGCTAGCCAGGATGCACGGCGGGTAGCTTTACCGAAGGAGGGAGAGAGTATGGTTAATTGCATTCGACTAAGGGTTTTAAAAATGGAAATTATAATACCGTTTAAGCTGTCTGAAAGGCGAAGAAGGTCTGCAAAGCTAAACTTTTATATAGCTTTTGTTACGAGGAAAATATAGGAAATGGATTAATAAATGGGCATATTTTTTCATTGGGCATATTTTATTGAAAAAACATTGGTTTTGGCAACTAGCCCTTAATTGTGTCGTATGTGACATGTTTCAGCACCTAGCAAAATACTGATTCAGGTAGCAGCTTTTAGTATTTTGCTTCTATTTGCTCCTTAGGTACATAAGTAGCAGCCGTAGTAAACGGAGAGGGCTACTATTACTGGCTGAAGTAAGCTCGCTGATGGGGTGATATACGCATGATGCTTTTTACTAAAAGCTGACAGTAAATAAGCAGATCGTGCTAACCTGCGGGGCAACCCTGCGTATTGACAAGAAGCGGAAATGGACTGCTGAATTACCAGCCAAGCGCCTGCGCCCGTTTCCTTTTTGTTTTCAAATCTCACCTTTCTATGGCAACCAAAACCACTGATAAGAAGCCGGCCGCTGCCAAAAAAACGGCGGCTGACGCACCTAAAAAATCGAATGGCGCCGCTGTTAATCAGGGCAAGATTCAGCCCGGCAATGTGGAGCAGCCTATTGTAAACCAACGCGCCGCCGCTATTCAAAAATTTGGGGTTGTATCTCCTCGCATGCCAGTAGGACTGGAGGAGAAAGTGCGCCAGCAGAGCGTTGACATGCTCAATCAACTGCTGGTAGACACCATTACGATTCGTGATCTGTACAAAAAGCATCATTGGCAGGTCGTAGGACCTACTTTTTACCAGCTTCATTTGCTTTACGATAAGCATTATGAAGAGCAAAGTGTATTGGTAGACGCTATTGCAGAACGCATTCAACTGCTGGGAGGCGTAAGCTTAGCCATGGCTGCCGATATTGCCGAAACAACTCATATTCCGCGTCCGCCCCGCGACCGGGAAGAAGCACCCGTGCAGGTTTCGCGCTTGCTTGAGGCCCACGAAATTATTCTGAAAGAGTGCCATGAGTTTGCCAAGAAAGCCGACGAATCTGGCGACGATGGCACCAATGACCTGATTGTTAGTCAGTTGATTCGGACCAACGAGCTCCAAACCTGGTTTGTGTCAGAACATGTAGTTGACACGCCTTTGGCTCGTTCGTAGCCAGCGCTCGAATAACACAAGTTGATGATACGGCGGCCTTTCCAATGAGAGAGGCCGCCGTATTATTGTCAGAATGAAACTGCGCTGCATCTAAAAAAGCCCCCCAGCAATTCCATCAAGCCTTTAATAGTGAAAAAATACTGCCTGGCATTTGCGTAGGGCCTTTCGAGTGCCTACTTTTGTGCCCACTTCGCCGCCTCAGCGAAGCCGAAAACGCAGATTTTCGGAATTAAGCGTTTTGTCAGCCTACTGCGCACGTGGTGAAACTGGTAGACACGCCATCTTGAGGGGGTGGTGCCCTCCGGGTGTGGGAGTTCGAATCTCCCCGCGCGCACAAACAAAAAAGCCCGACCGTAATTGGTCGGGCTTTTTTGTTGCACAACATAAAGGACTGTAAGCCTATAGGGCAGCTTCTTTACGGGAGCGCAACTATTTGCCCCCCACGCGCTCAAAGGGGTTAGCGGGCACCACTAGCACTACTTTTTCCCGCTCTACCAGTACTTGTCCGGGCAAAGCGCCTTTCGGCTTGCGTACAAATTTCTTGGGTGTAACGGTAACCGGACAAAGCGAATCGTGCTGCCGACGCGAGTACCAGGCCGCCAGCTGAGCGGCACGCTCCACCACCGAAGCCGGCACCGCGTGGCCCGCCCGGTGCCGAATAACCACATGGGAGCCGGTTACGTCCTTGGCGTGCAGCCAGAGATCTTCTTTGTGGGCATACCGCTGGGTAAGCAAGTCATTATTGGCTGCGTTGCGCCCGACCAGAATGGTAAAGCCTTCATCTTCAAATACTTTGAATGGCAGCTCAGTAGCAGCCTTGGCCTTGGTCTCGGGCTGCAGGTCGTGGGTTTTGCGCCAGGTGCGCAGGGCGCGCAAGTCGAAAATGCCCCCCAGCTCCTCCAGGCGCTCCAAGCACCAAAGGGCGTCGGCCTCCCGGCGCTCTACGCGCTCCTGTAGCTGCCGCGTTTCAATTTGCTGGTTTTTGGCTTTACGGTAAAGGTTTTGGGCCGTGCGCTGGGGTGTCTCGGTGGGCTTGAGCTTGATGATACGAGGCTGATTATCCTGATAAAAATCAACGACTTCCACCTGCGCAGCCCCGGCCGGAATCTGGGTGAGATGGGCCATAATGAGGTCGGCGGTCTGGCGGTAGCTGGCGCCGTGCTCCAGGGCATGCAGGCGGGCGCGGGCTTGGCTGGCGCTGATAGTTGCTTCTTCGGCCCGCCGCTCCAGCTGCTGCCGTACTTGTCGAGATTCCGTTTCGTATGCCCGCCGACTCAGGAACATCGGCACAAACGCACGCAACGCCGCCACTGGGTCGGGCGGTAAGGTCTGCTCAATCTCGCCTAAGGGCAGCAAGCTCAGGCGGGTACGACCCTCCAGCTGAATGATGTAGAAGTGCGGCGGATTTTCCAGAAGCGCTACCACTTTCTTTACTCTGCGTTCTTTTTCAGCTTCAGGTGCCGAATCGGAGCCATGCGCCCGCAGGTAGCGGGGGGGCAAATCGCCGAGCGCCGGATAGCTTTTCAGCGGGTCAGCTGCTTGGCGGGGCGCTACAGCATCAGGCTGGGGGGCTAATTCAGCGTCGGTGGTATAGCGTTGGTGAAACAGCTGGGCGGGTGCATCAGGGGCGGGGCGGAAGATAGCATTCGGCCGCGGACCGTAGAGCTTGAAAAGCAGGGAGGCGCCGTCGGTAAACTGTAGGGTGAGCACCCGGTCGTTGGGGAAAACACCGGCGCCGGCCAAGGTGCGGCCCACTAAATCCGGCAGCAGATCAACGGAGTTGGTTCGGGTACGGTGAAAGCTGGTGGGCAGCGCCAGAACCGGAAAAGAAGCCGTAAGCTGCGCTTTAAGCCAAAACTCAGCGCCGCCATTCGTCAGGCCAATAACCAGTTCGTCTTTTTCCTGCGAAAAGCAGGCCGCCACCTCGTAGCCCGAAAGCTGCGCGGCTAGAGCAGGAGCGAGTTGGCGCAGGAAATAGTAGTTATTATGCACAGATGATGATGATGCCCCGACAGCGGAAGATGTAAGTATTTAGGCAGCCAATTCTATGAGTTGGTGCCGACAATACACGAAATGCAGACAAGGATAGCTAGAGGCTACATCTCAATCTTTAAACCATCATAGGCCAGCCGGATAAACTCCGGCAATTCGGCTTCTACGTCGCGGTGCCGACCCAACAGGTGGCTGATATGCGTCAGATAGCCGCGCTGGGGGGCTAAATCCGTAAGAATATCTACGGCTTCGGGCAACGAGAAATGCGAAATATGCGGCTCCCGCCGCAGAGCGTTCAGCACAATCACGCGCGAGCCCCGAATCCGCTCCATGGAGGCCGGTGAGATGTAATTAGCGTCGGTCAGGTACGTAAAATCCCCGATCCGGTAGCCCAGTACTGGGAGCTTATAGTGTAAGGCTCTGATGGGATGCACCTCAATGCCTTCGACCGAAAAGCTGTTTTGGTCGTCCAGAATGGGAATGGTTTGCACGCGGGGCACACCGGGGTATTTGTATTCGGCAAAAATGTAGGCAAACTCCCGTTTCAGCTGATCGAGCACCCGCTGCTCCGCATACACAGGCATATCGCGCTGCTGCTTAAAGTTGTAGGAGCGGATGTCGTCCATCCCGGCCGTGTGGTCTTTGTGCTCATGGGTGAACAGCAGCGCATCGAGGTGGTCAACCCGCTCCCGCAGTACTTGCTGGCGAAAGTCGGGGCCCGAGTCAATGACGATACTTTTGCCCCCCACAGCCACATGCACCGACACGCGCAGGCGCTTATCACGATAATCCAGGGAGCGACAAACGGCGCAGTGGCACCCAATGACGGGTACGCCCTGCGAGGTGCCCGAACCGAGAATGGTAATTTGCATGCCAGAGAAAAATCAGCTGTCGGGCGTGCCGACCAGCTACAATACAACGGCCAAGATACGGCCTACCTGCTAGTCGCAGCCAGCACCGCTGTTTTGCTCGTTGAAATTTAAAAATGCCTGAGTTTCTTCCTTAATCTGTTCGCGGGGCAGGCCATCTTTCACACCCAGCGAGATTTTGCGCACCAGCACCCCCACAATAGCTTTGCGAAAGCCCAGCTTGCAGGCCATATCAACGCAGAACTCCATCTCGTGGTCATCGATCACGCCATCGGCCAGCATCATATCCACCAAATCGAATATCTGATCGAAGCGCTCGGAGTCATTATCGGGCAGGAGCATGTTTACGCTGCCTGAATTAGCCACCACACTCCGCACATCAGCAGGGCGCATACCGTTTTTTTGGCCAATAGCCACGATAAAGCTCATTTCCCGCTCATCAATATGCCCATCGGCCTTAGCAAGCGCGGCCAAGTTCACGATATGGCTTTTGATCTTCTTGGTTTGCTCATTTTCAAAAAAACCAAACATACAGAGCGTTGCTTAAGTACAGGGTGGGATGGGAACGGCATGGTTAGTCGAAACGCAGGCTCCGACCAAATGGTAAGGTAGGAGGTTGGCCCGAAGGTTCCAATAGCGCCCTTTACGCAGATGGCCAAAAAACAGCCAGCCGTGGGGGGCTTTTTAGAACTCGGCCATTGACTGCTGCAATATTAGCTTGTATTTGCCACCTTTGCCCCGCCGCTTTAGGCAGCTTTCAATTTTGATTAATGATGAAACGTATTGCAGTTTTTACCAGTGGTGGCGATTCGCCCGGCATGAATGCCTGTATCCGTGCCGTAGTGCGCACGGCCGTGTACCACGGTATTGAGGTTTATGGTATCATGCGCGGCTATAAGGGCATGATTAAAGGAGAAATCGTGAAGCTTGACTCAGCCTCGGTCTCAAACACGGTGCAGAAAGGTGGCACACTGCTCAAATCAGCCCGCAGCCAGACATTCATGACCAAAGAAGGGCGGCAGCAGGCCTTCGACCAACTTAGCAATCATAAAATTGACGGCCTGGTAGCTATTGGCGGCAACGGTACGTTTACCGGGGCCATGCTCTTTGAGCAGGAGTTCGGAATCCCTACAGTAGGCGCGCCCGGCACAATTGATAACGACCTTTACGGCACTGATTACACCATCGGCTACGATACGGCCGTGAATACAGCGCTGGAAGCCATTGATAAAATACGTGACACGGCCGACTCGCACGACCGCTGTTTTTTTATTGAGGTAATGGGCCGCGACTCAGGCTATATCGCCATTCCTTGCGCTATTGGCGGTGGGGCCGAAATTGTGATGATTCCGGAAACGCAGATGTCGACGGAAGCGGTCATTGATACCTTGCGAACTGGTTGGAAGCGCTCCAAAACTTCTTTCATCGTCATTGTAGCTGAGGGCGACGAAGAAAATAACGCCACTACTGTAGCGGCCAAAGTAAAAGAAGCCATTCCTGAACTTGACACCCGCGTGACCATCATCGGCCACGTGCAGCGCGGCGGCTCCCCAACTGCCGCCGATCGGCTTTTAGGCTCCCAGATAGGCATTGCAGCAGTGGAAGGCCTGATGAATGGCATGCATAACGTGATGGCCGGCATCGTAGACCGCAAGCTGGTTTACACGCCTTTTCACGAAACCATTTATAAGAAAAAGCTTATTAATCAAAGCTTTATGCGAATGGTAGAGATTCTGTCCGTATAAAAGCCGGATAAGTCTGAGTATTTATTAAAAGCGCCCGAAAGGGCGTTTTTTTGTGCCCTTTACCTTAAATATATATTTATATAATACATTGCTGTGCCGTATTCCTTTTTTACAATTTATACTTCTTCAATCCATACCTATGACTTTGTATCGCCGTATTATTTTTGCCTTTATACTCACTGTAGCTGTCTCTTCAGCCAGCGCCCAGTCAACCAACACAAGCTCCCCAGGAACGCTTCAACTGGGAGTGGGAACGGCCATGATGGGCACCGGCGATTATAAGATGCTAAAAGCGCATTTGGAATACGAAATGCCTTTTTTAGGATACTTCGGCTCAGGTACACGTTTGGCTTTTGCCGGTGGTAGTAGCGAAGAGAGAATTCAAACGGTATATAATCCGCAGAAACCGGGGAGTACCGGCGTAAATGTGCCCTTATCGCAGAGCTATCATACGGCTAATCTGGAGCATGAATTTTATCTGTATCCATTTGGGAATGATCGACAAGCCCGCTTTTTTGTGGGTGGCGGCGGCTACGTAGGCTACTCTAACCGATACGGTTATCCGCAGAATCACATTGATTTTGCCACCAATGAAACCAGCTTAGACCTAGACCACGAAAAGGGTGTGCATGCCGGCTATATGTTCTCTCTCAACTTTGATGTCCGGCTTGGTCAGACACAAGATTGGCTGATTGGCGGCAAAACCTCGTTTCAAAACGATACGTTTGGCAATTCACTCCTAGCCCTGCAATTCAAAGTAGGCCGCCGCTTTTAAGTCTATCTAATCCGCTTTCTTGCTCGGCTCTTCATTAACTTGAGCGGTCAGCAACGCCATGATTTCCTCTTCCGCGGTATCAGGGTGCAGCCATTGATAAGCCGGGTCGCGGCGCAGCCAGGTGAGTTGGCGCTTGGCGTAGCGGCGGGTGTTGCGCTTAAGAAGACGCACGGTTTCAGGCCAGTCCTGCTTATCGTCCAGAAAACCAAATATTTCCTGATACCCCACGGTTTGCAAAGCGTTGTGGTGTCGATGTGTAGCTACCAATTCTACTTCCGCAAGCAGGCCCGCCGCCAACATCTCATCAACGCGCTGATCAATGCGGGCGTACAGTTCTTCCCGCTCCCGCGTAAGGGCAATTTTCAGAGATTGAAATGGGCGCTGGGGGGCATTTTTCTGCGCATGAAAGCTTGAAAACGGCTGACCTGTTCCGCGTGTAACTTCTAAGGCACGCAGCACTCGTTGGGGATTCTGGCGGTCAAGCCGGGCATAGGTAACGGGGTCGGTAGCCAGTAACTCGGCTACCAGTGGCTCCAAGCCGTGCGCAGCGAGTTCCTGCTGCAAACCAGCCCGCACCTCAGGCTCGATGGGTGGCATCACGTCAAAGCCTTCCGTCACAGCCTGCAAATACAGACCCGAGCCGCCTGTCAGAATAACAACAGCGTGCTCCTGAAATAACTGCTCTAACAGAGTCAGGCAATCTACCTCGAAGCGGCCCGCGTTATAATCCTCTGCAATAGAGTGTGAATCAACAAAATAGTGAGGCACGCCCTGCATTTCGGCAGCGGTAGGCTTGGCGGTGCCAATGCTCAGTTCCCGAAAAAACTGCCGCGAGTCGGCCGATACCACAACGGTTTGCAGGTGCTGGGCTAGGCGAACACACAGCGCCGTTTTGCCCACGGCCGTAGGACCAGTCACTACAAGGAGCGTGGGGCGCTGGGGGGCATTTTTTGACAAAGAATTGAGCATAGCTAGGCCGGTACAGAAGCCGGTTGGAGTAAGGTAGCGTAGAGTACCAACAGAGTTTGCTCCTCGCGCTGCCAGTTCAGCTCAAGGCGGGCTCGGCGGCAGTTTGAAGCTAGCTGATGATAACGTTCAGGGTCATCAAACAATAGCCGATTGATAGCTGCGGCTAAGGCATCGGGCGTTAGCTCTACTACCTCCGCCACGTCGTACAAATCATTGAGGCGGCGGTATTCCGGGAAGTCCACAATGAGCTGAGGCACACCGGCGTGCAGATAATCGAAGAACTTATTGGCCAGAGAATAATAGTAGCTCAAGCCCCGGTTTTCGAGCAGCATAATGCCTAAAGATGCCTGCTGCGTAATTAGCCGTAACTCGTCGGGCAGTACAAACCCCCGAAATTCAACCTGCCCGCTGGCCAGCAGCCCTAGTTTCTGAGCCTGCTCCCGCAACGAAGCAGATAAGTCGCCTTCCCCACAAATTACCAAGCGAGTTTTTACCTGGGGCATTGCATCGAGGAGTGCTTCCAGGCCACGTCCCTCATTCAACACTCCTTGGTAGAGAATATATCCGTTGGCAGGGGCTGCCATGGGCATGGGGGGCAATTCTGCTACCTCTAGACGGCTTATGTTGCGCACTACGGCAAATGGTTGGCCGTATTGTTGCACAAACCAATCAGCTATAGCTGGACCAACTGTGTAGGCTAAGGTAGCCCGCGGTACAATAAATTTCTCTACCTGCTGCCACACGCGTTTTATTATCGGACGACCCACAACCTCAGGTACTTCCGTAAATAACTCGTGCGCATCATACACAAAAGGCTGACCACCCAGCCTAGCCCGCAGCCACATAGGAAGCGCCGTATCCAGATCGATGGCGCACCACGCGGATGCTCGCTGCCGAACTAAATACAAAAACAATTTTAAGTTATATTCTAAATAGAATAACTTGCCTTTTTTAAATAAACACCGTAAACGATGCTGCTTGTATGGCTGGGGGCTAAGAGGCTGAGAGTGCGGCCATTCGCGCCCGATTAAAAGCACAGAGTAGCCATGAGCAGCTAAACTGCCGCAAATTCGCTGCATGCGCTGATCATAGTTTAAATCGGTGGTGACCGCAAAGAGCAAAGGACGCATACGAAAGCGGGCACAAAACGCTAGTTACCGATGGGCGAAAGCAAATGGTAAAGCGCAGTTTTTGATATATTTTTGACAAATTTAGAAGTTAAACCGCGTACCGGCCGGTGGTTTAATTTGAGTTGACCTGCCGGTGCTACCTCTTGCAATGCCTATTCGCTCCGCATCATCGCTTCCTCCTTCCGCGCTGGGAGCCATGCCGGCCCAGTCCGACTTCTACCGCACCCTGTTCGACGATGCATATGATGGATTATTACTCTATGATGAGCAGGGCCGACTGGTAGATTGCAACCAGACGGCTTTACGCATGCTGGGCACCACGCGGCCTATGCTGCTGACTTCCGGCCTGATGGCCTTTGCCATGCCGCCAGCCGATGAACGTCAGGATCACTGGCTTTCAGAGCTCATGCTTCGCGAAGCAGTACTGCTGACAGCTCGGACGGGTGAGCGATTCTCGAAGTGGTGGCATGGCCGGCGCACCGATCATGTCATGATAGATGGTTGGGTCACGCTTCACCGCATTCAGCTGCCCGTGGGCCTGCGCGTGCAGCTCACCCTGCGCGACGTAACCAAGGGTCGTCGTCGCCACGAGGCCAGCGAGCAGCGCCAGCAGGCCGATAGGACGCAGCAGCAATTGCGTGATGTGCTAAGCCGCACCGATCTGTCGTATGTATTGGTGAACCGTGAAGGTATCATTCAGGATGTCAATGATTTCTTTCTGGATTTCACTGAGTACTCGCGTGCCGAGCTGATCGGAAAAAACTATTTCGATCTGTTCCCGCCGGCCTCCGATCAGGAGTTGAGCCGCCAGGCGTTTCTGCAAAACATCAAAGAGGAGAGCGTTGCTGATGCGTGCGAGTTTCCGCTCTTAACCAAGCTGGGCCAGACGCGGCTGGTGCATTGGCACGTAGAGTTTGCCCGCGACTTTGATCAAAATGTGACGGGGGCCTTTTTTGTGGGCCGCGACCACACCGACCGGCTGGTGGCCGCCCGCGCCCTCACCGACAACCGCAACCGCCTCCAAGACTTCCTCGACAATGCCCACGATCTGATTCAGAATCTGAGCATTGACAACCGCTTTCTGTTTGTGAACAAAGCCTGGAAAGAAAAGCTAGGCTACACCGACGATGATCTTACTCAGCTGACTCTCAACGAGGTAGTGCACCCTTACTACAAAGCTAAGCTGCTCTATCAGCTGCGCAACCTGTACAAGGGGGAGAAGGTGAATAAGCTTGAAACCGTATTCCTGACCAAGACGGGCAAGCCGGTTCACCTGATCGGCAGTATTTCCTGCTCGTGGCAGGATAACGAGCCGGTTTCGACCCGCGCCATTCTGCATGATATTACCGACCGCATCAAGGCGGAACGTCTGCAGAAGGTTTATTACAGCATTGCTAATCTGGCCATTAGCTCCAAAGATTTGAACTCGCTTTACGGCGCAATTCATCGGGAGCTAAGCAAGATTATCGAAACCAATAACTTCTATATTGCCCTCTGCGACGACGCCCGCACCACGTTGCAGTTTGCGTATTTCGTGGATCAAAACTCCCAGGGCAGCCGGGGCATGGGCGCTCGTCCGTTCTCAACGGGCGTATCGGAATATATCATCCAAACCGGGCGTCCGCAGTTTTTGCTGAAGCAGGAGCTACACGATCTGATTGCGGATGGTACCATTACCGCTTTTGGCCTGATGCCGGAGGTAATGCTGTGTTCTCCGCTGAGCATTGGGGAGCGTATCATCGGCGTGATTGCCGTGCAGGATTATCATAAAGCTGACGCCTACGCGACGACTGATATTGAGATTCTGCACTTTATTTCCAACCAGGTAGCCCTGGCAATTGAGCGTAAGCGCAATGAGGAAATGATTAATAAGCAGAACGCGCGTCTGAACGCTATTTTCGAAAGCGGCTCCCATTTGATGTGGTCCGTGGATATGCATTCGCGTCTCACGTCCTTCAACCGCAACTATGCCGCCTATTTCCTGCGGCGCAACGGTGTGTACCCGGCGCTGAATGTGAACCTCTGGCAGGCTGATATGGCCATGATGGACGAGGAGGCGCACGATATTTTTCAGGAGAATTACAAAAAAGCCTTCCAGGGCCTGGCTCAACGATTCGAAGTGCGCCTGCGCGATGCTCGTGGTCAGGATACGTGGCGGGAAATTTACCTCAACCCAATTTACCTCGACGACGGCTCCTTCGAGGAGATTTCGGGCATGGCCCACGATATCACGGCGACAAAGAGCTCGCAACTGGAACTCGCAGCTCAGGAGGAGAAATTCCGGGCTATCTTCGAGTCCTTCCAGGATATCTACTACCGCACTGATGATCAGGGCATTATCACTATCGTGAGTCCCTCGGTGTATGATGTGCTGGGTTATAAGCCGGAAGAGGTATTGGGTAAGCGCATTGTGGATTACTATGTAAACCCAATAGATCGTGACCGACTGCTACTTGAAGTTTCAACTGTAGGGGCGCTGCGCAACTTCGAAGCAGCTCTGCGGCATAAAGATGGGCACGCAGTACCGCTGCTCATCAATGCCCGTGCGGTATCGGGGGCGATGAGCGGGACAGAAGGTATTGCGCGCGACATTACTGAGTTGAATCAAATTCAGGAAGATCTGCGGGGGGCTAAAAATGAAGCGGAGGCCGCTTTGCATGCTAAAACCCAGTTCCTGGCCAACATGAGCCACGAGCTGCGGACGCCCATGAATGGCATTATCGGCATGATTGACCTTTTGCACCAGACGGTAGCAAGTGAGGAGCAGGAAGACTATGTGGATACGCTACGCAAGTCGTCGGATGCGCTGCTGGCTATTCTGAATGATATTCTGGACTTGTCGAAAATACAGGCGGGTAAGCTTCAGCTCAGCGAGTCCGGTATTGACCTGTCTTACACGCTTGACAAGTTGCACTCGCTGTTCTCGAACCGCGCGGCCCAGAAGGATCTGCAGTTCAAATACAACGTGACGCCGCACACGCCGCGCTTCATTCACACCGACGAAACGCGCCTGCTTCAGATATTATCAAACCTCACTTCCAACGCCATCAAGTTCACCTCGCAAGGGCTGGTGAATATTCAGGTGTCGTCGGTATCGACGGATGGCGACAACCACACGCTGCGCTTCGCGGTGCAGGACTCCGGCATCGGAATTTCGTCGGAGAATGAGAAACTGCTCTTCACCAATTTCACCCAGCTCGATACCACACCGACCAAGTCGTTCGGTGGTACCGGTTTGGGCCTGGCTATCAGCAAGCAGCTTGCAGAGTTGCTGGGGGGCGAAATTGGCGTGATATCCAATGAAGGCGTCGGCAGCACGTTCTGGTTTACTATTCAGTGCACGGTGGCGCGCAATGAGGACGAGATCTTACAGGAGCGCATCACGGCCCGCGAGCGAACGCAGGAAGTATCGCACTTCGCAAATGCCCCCCAGGTGCTGCTCGTCGATGATAACCCAATTAACCAAAAGGTAGCCGTGCGGCTGCTCGACCGTCTGGGCTGCAAGATTGACGTGGCCAGCGACGGATTCGAAGCCATCAGCAAAGCCACCGATCCGAAGGCTACCTACGATGTCATCTTCATGGACATCCAGATGCCGGAGATGGACGGCGTGACGGCGATGAACGAGATTCGGCGGCGCTTAGGCAAAAAAACGCCCCCCGTAGTGGCCATGACGGCTTATTCTATGAAGGAAGACGCGGAGCGCTTTGTGCAGGAAGGCATGGATGATTACGTGTCGAAACCCGTCAAAACCCAGGACCTATACGCGGTGCTGCGGCGCTGGACCACGATAACGATGGAGCCTGCCACGACTCCGCGCCTCGTGGGTGTAGAGGCAGCCGTGCAGGAACCCGAACCTGTGCCTGCGCCCGCGCCGGTTGCGGAGCCGCTGCCCGAAGACACAGCCAGCAGCATTGATACCGCCGTGCTGGAGCAGCTGCGGCAGCTGGGCGGCAATGAATTTGCGGCACAGCTCTACGATGACTTTGAGCGGGAGGTAAGCCAACTGCTGGATGAGGCCATGGCACTGGTTAAGGCAAAAGAGTACGCGCTGATTCTGCCCCATTTACACCAACTGAAAGGCACAGGCTTCACGCTGGGCATAAATAAGCTGGCCGAATGCGCTAAGAGTCTGGAACATACTATTAAAGAAGGTAAGTTTACCGGCATTGAGCAGCGTTTCTCCTCCTTGTTGCGTTACTTTAGGGAGTTCGTTTCAACTTACCCTGAAGTTACCCAAGCAGTCTAATTCATCTTATACCCAATATTTTCTGGTCTTTTCTCTCTCCACCTCATCTGAAACTAAATCTATTCCATCATGGCCGAGTCCAAAACGATTCTGATTGCGGAGGATAGCTCCGTTATTCTGAACCTGACAAAAAAAATTCTGGAACTGCAGAAATACCACATCCTTTCGGCCAAAAACGGGAATGAGGTCATTAAGCAGGTAGAGAGTCAACCCATCGACTGCGTGTTGATGGATATCAACATTCCGGTAAAAGACGGCATGGAGTGCACCCGCGAAATCCGGCGCAGCTCTAACCCGCAAGTTGCTCAGGTGCCTATCATTGCTATCACGGGCAATGCGAACAACTACTCCATGGAGCAGTTCCGCGAAGCCGGCATTACTGATTATCTGCCGAAGCCTCTCGACTTTGATGCCTTGGTACGTGTAGTAAAGCAGTATGTAGGATAAGAATTAGCTAGTTAAAAAAACGTCTGTCATCCTGACGAAGGAAGGACCTTCTCACTTTAGCGCTGGTCGTTTTTCGGTGAGAAGGTCCTTCCTTCGTCAGGATGACAGACGTTTTTCTATGTTCAGGCTTTACTGACCGGTTACGTAGTTAATCGCTCGCAGAAGAGCCGCACAGGCTTCATCAATTTCACCGTCGGTGATGGTGAGAGGTGGCGCTAAACGCAGGGAATTATCGCAGAATAAAAACCAGTCGGTCAGAATACCCTCGTGCTCCAGGGCACGGTCGATGATGGGCTTGAGCACGTCATAAGAGTCGAACTCAACGGCCATTAGCAAGCCCTGACCGCGCACCTCCCTGATAGCCGGATGCACCAGCTGCCGCCGAAACCGGGCTGCTTTTTCCGCTACTCCTGCTAACAGGTTTTCCTCTAAAATAACGCGCAACGTAGCTAGGGAAGCCGCACAGGATACCGGATGCCCGCCAAACGTAGTGCAGTGCCCCAGCACCGGATTGCTGCGGATGCCGGCCATTATAGGTTGGGGGGCAATAAAGGCCCCGATAGGCATACCACCACCCATGCCTTTGGCGCAAACCAGAATATCGGGCCATATCCCGAACTGCTCGAAGGCCCAAAAGGAACCCGTGCGCCCAAAACCACACTGAATTTCGTCCAGAATGAGTAGCGTACCGGTGTAGAGGCAGCGCTTGCGCAGGGCTTGCAGGTAGTTATTCTCCGGCACCCGCACACCCGCTTCCCCCTGCACCGTCTCAATGATGATGGCGGCCGTTCGCTCGGTAATATGCTCTAAATCAGTGAAATCGTTGAATTCGATGTGGCGAATATCGGGCAAAAGAGGGCGGTAGCTGCGCTTAAATCCTTCGGAGCCGGTAACAGACAATGCGCCGTGAGTGGAGCCGTGGTAAGCGCGGTGGCAGGAAATCAGCTCGGTGCGGCCGGTGTGGCGCTTGGCTAGCTTGAGAGCTCCTTCAACCGCCTCGGTGCCCGAATTGGTGAAGTAAACCGCATCGAGGTGGGGCGGCAGGGTTTGGGTCAGGGCGTGCGCTAATTCGGCCGGGGGCGCTTGCACCAACTCACCGTATACCATCAGGTGCAGGTATTTATCAAGCTGATGGTGAATGGCTTGAATAACCTTTGGGTGACGATGGCCTACGTTGCTGACCCCAATGCCCGAAATCAAATCCAGGTAGCGTCGGCCATCTGGCCCGTACATATATACGCCTTCCGCCCGCTCTATTTCCAGGAGTAGGGGAGAGTCGGATGTTTGGGCTTGATGCCGAAGAAAGAGCTGGCGAGGGGTAAGCATGCGAATGGGTAAAAAGATTCTGGGGGGCAAAAGTAAGCACCGCGATGTCGGAAGCTAAGGTGTGGCCCGCTCTCAAGCGCAATTCCATATTTGTGCTTGGATTTTGCCTCCCAGCTATTGGCCAGTAACCAACAAAAAAGAGGCTGAATGCTCAGCCTCTTTTTTGTTATTTCTTTGGCATCACGCTCAGTTAATTGGACGTGCCTGGGTTAACCGCCGGTCGGCCCGACCGCCCGCGCGGGCCGCTGGCCTGGCGCTCGGTTTTCATTTCCTTCATCATTACGCGGCCAAACTCGCGCTCAGCCTTGTACAGCTGCGCAACCTGTCGGGCCGAAATCACCTTCTGAAATTTGGCGAAATAATCCTCCGTCATGTTCAGCTCATTTTTCGATACCGCAATGATCTGCTTGAGATTATCGCGGGCCTGGTCGTCCGTCATGGTGGGCGTAGCGCTGCGGCGCAGCTGATCGTGGGAGCGGCGTAGCTCACGGCGCTTGGTGCTGTATTCGTTATACAAAGGCCAGAAGCGCTGACCTTGCTCGGGGGTAAGCGCTACTTCGCGGGTGATATAGGCAATGCGCGCATTTTCAATACGAGCCTCAATATCAGCGGATCGGGTATTCTGGGCGCGCAGGTTTGGCAGAGCTAGCAGCAGGAGCACCAACGCCAAACCTAAGCGAGAAAAAAGGGAATTATTCATAGTGGGAGGAAGGCAAAAAGGGAGAAAAGTACGGTTAGTAGTAAGCTTCATCAAGACTGGGAGGCCCCAGTGCCGCTTCCAATTCCTGGGGTGAGGCTTGCAGGAAATAGGCCATCAGGTTATCATCCGGCAAAGGCAAGCTGGCCAGATCCTCGGTTTCCAGCTGATTGTTAACGGCCAGATAATTAATAAGATCAGCCTCGGGCACAGCAGCCAGCGAAGTTTTGGGGGGCAAATTTGGAGTTTGCGTAGCGGGTTGGCTCAGGTAGAAAGCTGTCGAAAAGCCCCCCAGCACCACCGCCGAGGCCAGAGCCGTGCGCAAAGGGCGGGAGAGGTTCGTCAGCCAGCCCCACGTCACCGACTCAGAGGCGGCTTCGGGCTGCACGCGCGCCATTATCTGACGGGGCAGCTGGTCGAAGTAACCCGCTGGGGGAGAGACTAGTGGCGGTTGCGGCCGGCGTGGGTGGTCATCGAGCCGAAATGGAGTTTTCATATGCATTGGATGCGGCTAGGGCCGCGAGGTTTAATCGGCGGAAGATTCTTCGGTCACGTATTGCTCAATCTTTTTCACGGCGTGATGGTAGGACGCTTTCAGGGCACCTACCGACGTACCCGTGACGTTGGCCATCTGCTCGTAGGTCATCTCGTCGTAATACTTGAGGTTGAACACGAGGCGCTGCTTATCGGGGAGGCGCAGAATGGCTTTTTGCAGCTTGCGCTCTATCTCATCGCCGGCCAGCAGCGGGTCGGCTTCGATTTTGGCCGCTAATTCGGCCCCCACATCATTCAGCGGGAGGAAAAACTTACGGCGCTTGCTTTGCAGAAAGCTCAGGCACTCGTTGGTAGCAATCCGGTAAATCCAGGTATAGAGCGACGCATCCTGGCGGAAGTTGCCGAGGTGCTTCCACACTTTCACGAAGGTGTCCTGGGTGAGGTCGTCGGCATCGTTGTGGTCTACCACCATCTTGCGCACATGCCAGTACACCTTCTGCTGATACTTGCGCACCAGCTGATTGAAGGCCACATTGCGGGCCGCCGGGTCTTGGAACTTGAGGAGGATTTCTTGGTCTTCCAAGTAGGAGGGAGAGGATTAGGAGCGGCGTGGTTTGATGGCTTAGAGGGGAGGGACAGCTGAGGGTTTATTCAGGTTTTAGAATTAGTTGTCTCAACTACTATAATGCTCTGTATACCAAATCTCTCTACTTATTTGTCGCGTAAGAAACTCCCACTGTTACGTTGGTATTGTCATTAAATCGGCCTTCAATTACCCGGCTTTCGTGGGTGTAGTTGTAGGTGAAATTTACAGCCAGGCGGCGCGTAAGCTTCAGAGCAAGCGTAGTTAAATTGCTGAAGCGATAATCACCAAAGTCGCTGAGGGAAGGCTGATAATACGTGAGGGCACTCAGCGTAATGATGCTGCGCGAGTAAGCCACCTTCAATCGGGCAGAATTGCGGGCCGTTACGCGCTCAGTGCCATTCTGGAAGTTGGTCGACTCACGGATGATCAGATTGCTGACTGATATTTCGCGCCCCAGCGAATCGGAGTAAAAGGCCCAGCCCGGCCCGGCTCCTAACTGTACCCGGCGGTCGATGCCGCGCAGATTGCTGCGCTCGAAGCCACCGATACCATAGAAGCGAAAGCGGTTGAGGCGGTAATAAGGCGTAGCATTCAGGAGCAGCTCGCGCTCTTTGAGCAGGCGATCTTGCTTACCATAAATAAAGCTGCCGCTTAAGGGCAAGCCGATATGTTCGCCGCGTGTAAAAGTGGCGGTGTGGGCTGTAGAGAGCAGCGCTCGGTTCACGCCGCCCGCGCTGTAAGCGCCCGTCAGCTGGCCGGTATACACGATTAAAGTCGTGTCGGGGGGCATATCCTGGGCGAGGGTAGGGCGCGCTAGCAGCAAAGCAAGACACATGACTACTCCCAGAATACTGTGGCCCGACAGGCTTCGATTCCGGATTTTGAGCAAGTATTCCGCCAGGACACTCGGTGGCCAGTGATAACCGCGAGGCGCGGTTCCCGTATTGAAAAAAGCCCCCCGCATGCGCTCAGCAATACCGGGGGGCATTTTTTCCATTCTTACCGTTTGTTCTATGCAATACAATATCGATAACATCAAAGTAGATTTACAGATGGTGGGCTTCTCTGAAAGCCCCGCCTTGGTGGATCAGGTAGAAAGCGAGCTGCGCCGCGTAATGCGCTTCCGCCAGGACATTGTAGCCGCCGACGTGTACCTGCGTGAGGAAGGCACAAACCCCGAAAACAACAAGACCGTACGGTGGCGCCTCGGTATTCCCGGCAAAGATCTGTTTGCGGAAGGTGCCGGTGCTTCCTGGCCCGCCAGCCTACGCGATGCCAGCGAGAAGCTGAAGCGGCAGTTTGTTGACTAACGAATAGCGAAGGTATAAATAGTAAGCAACTGCTGTGCTTCGCTACTTGCTATACTCTGCTAAAAAAAGCCCCCCAGAGAATATCCGGGGGGCTTTTTAACTTAAAAAAACACGCACTACTTCTTACGAGCCATTACTCGTTCTACCGCTGCCACGATGTCGTTTTCCATCAGGCCATATTTCTCCATGAGCTGATCGGGGGTGCCGCTCTCGCCGAAAGAGTCGTTGACGGCAACCATCTCCAGAGGCAGGGGCTCTTCACGAGCGAGCAGCTGTGCGATGCTGTCGCCGAGGCCGCCGTTCATCTGATGCTCCTCTGCCGACACCACGCACCGCGTTTTGCGCGCCGACTGGAGGATAGCAGCCGCATCCAAAGGCTTGATGGTGTGAATGTTGATGATTTCGGCATCAATGCCTTTTTCGGCCAGCAGTTTACCCGCCAGAATGGCTTTCCACACCAGGTGGCCAGTGGCAAAAATGCTCACATCGGCACCCTCATTGAGCATTACGGCTTTGCCAATTTCGAATTGCTGGTCGGCCGGAGTAAAGTTGGGCACCACAGGCCGGCCGAAACGCAGGTACACGGGGCCTTCATGCTCGGCAATGGCGATGGTGGCAGCCTTGGTCTGGTTGAAGTCGCAGGGGTTGATGACGGTCATGTGGGGCAGCATGCGCATCATGCCCAGGTCTTCCAGAATCTGGTGGGTGGCACCGTCTTCCCCCAGCGTAACGCCGGCGTGGGAAGCGCAGATCTTCACGTTCTTGCCCGAATAGGCAATGCTTTGCCGAATCTGGTCGTACACGCGGCCGGTGCTGAAGTTGGCGAAAGTGCCCGTAAAGGGAATTTTGCCCCCTATGGTCATGCCAGCGGCCATGCTCATCATGTTGGCCTCCGCAATACCTACCTGGAAGAAGCGCTCCGGAAAGTCTTTCTTGAACGCATCCATTTTGAGCGAGCCCGTGAGGTCGGCGCAGAGAGCTACTACGTTTTCATTGGTTTTGCCCAGTTCGTGCAGGCCGGCACCGAAGCCTGAGCGCGTGTCTTTGGATTCGGAGTAGGGGAATTCTTTCATGAAGGAGATGTAAAATGTTGGAGTTGCTCGTTCTGCTTATTCCTCAAGCATATCATTTCCCAAACATACTCACCGAAGTAGTCTGTCCGCTGCGGATGGTGAAATTGCGCACGTCCGTAAACTGACTACCCGTGGAATTTTTGGTGCGAAATACCAAGCGGTAGGCGCCCGGCTGCATCGTCAGGTTGATTTTACTGGAAGTTTCGGGGAGGTTATAAATCCAGGTTTGTGATTCGTCGTCGTTGAGTTGATAGATGCTGCCGTAGCCCGCCAGATCCGTCACAATGTTCAGCGTGCCGGGCGCCGGATACGTCACCATCGTTTCCTGCCCTTGCTTGATCGTGACGCGGCGGACGATGCGCGGCAGCGTAAGTAACTCCACCTCATAATTGCCCCCCAGCAGCTTCTGCCGACTCCCGAAAGGCAGCGCCACTACGGTACTTGCCTCGCCCTGGGCCCGCACCACCGTCTGCACCGTGCCATAGGGATTAGGTGTCATATTGGGTCCCTGCAAGCGGAGGGTTCCTTGTGGGGTCTTGTACGTCAGCAAGTTATCTTGCCCTGGCTTGATTTTTAAGTCGGCCTGCCGCACTGGAGGCACCGTATTAATGATGAGGTCGTAGGACTGGAGCGCGTCGATATCGAGCACGTCGGGCTGGCCTTTGGTGTCGCGGTAATGCACGTAGTTGTACTCGGGCTGACCGGTAGCGCTGTTCACGAAGGTCATGTTCACGTTGCTTTCCACGGGCTTGCCGTCGGCATCGGTCAGGTTTACCCGGACGGTAGTTTTTTGCAGGGTCTGGGTAATAACGTTATCGAGCACGGAGCGGAAGGTTTTAACATCAGCCGCGTTGTAATACTGCCCCAGACATTCGAGCTGCTTGCCAAACTCTTTTTCGGCCCCAATGCCAATGACAAAAGGCTTCAAAAAGATGTGCTTGCGCTGCAAAGCCAACGACGTAGCGCACGGGTCGCCCTGGCACGACTCAAGACCGTCGGTGATGAGAATGAGCACGTTGCGAGCCGTTTTATCGGCCGGAAAGTCGTTGGCCGATTGCAGCAGCGAATACGTGATGGGCGTATTGCCACGCGGTTGCAGGGTTTGTAGCTTGGCCTTGATGGCCTTCGCATTCTTCGCAGCAAAAGCTACTTCCAAACGCGAGTCCTGGCAGTTATTTTCCTCCCGACCGTACTGATGACCATACACGCGTAGCCCCAATTCCAGATTTGGGTAAGTGTTAAGCGAATCGACCATCTTGGCCAGCAGGCTCTTGGCAACTTCCATGCGTGGCCGACCTTCCCACACAGCCCCCATGCTACCAGAGGCATCGAGCAAAAACAGGATGCGGGTAGTGCGGGGCTTCGTGGGGGGCAAATTCTGAGCATACAGCGGTGCCGTGAGCAACAAAATGCCCCCCAGCAGTAGTCCGCACAGATACCCGAGTCGGCTCATAAGCAGGTAAATGGCTTTGACCGTCATGCAGAGGCGGAGCCGAAGCATCTCGCGTGTTTAGTGGGATTACTAACCTCACTATCGCTGGCGAGATGCTTCGCTTTGCTCCGCATGACGGTCAAAGTTATAAAGCCAAGCCTGCGGCTCGGCTTTAGTAATCCGAGGCTTCTTCTACCAAAAGCTGCTGCAAGGCCTTCTCCAGCTGCTCATCGTTCGGGGCTACGCCGTGCCACTTGTGCGAGCCCATCATGAAGTCAACGCCGGCGCCCATCTGTGTGTCCATCAGCACCATTACGGGCTGTCCCTGACCGAGTAGCTGGCGTGCTTCCTCCAGCGAAGCAATGAGCTTTTCGAGGTCGTTGCCGTCGGTTTCGAGCACCAGCCAGCCAAACGCTTCAAACTTGGCGCGCAGGCTGCCCAGGTTCATAATCTCCTTGGTAGAGCCATCGATTTGCTGGCCGTTGCGGTCCACGATGGCAATCAGGTTGTCTACTTGGCGGTGAGGAGCGTAAAGGGCCGCTTCCCATACTTGGCCTTCATTCAACTCGCCGTCGCCCATGAGCACATACACCGTGCGGTCGTCTTTATTAAGCTTTTTGGCTTGGGCAGCCCCAACGGCTACGCTCAGGCCTTGGCCCAACGAACCCGAAGCAATACGCACGCCGGGCAAACCTTCCTCCGTGGCTGGATGGCCTTGCAGGCGCGAATTCAGCTTGCGGAAGGTAGCCAGCTCGCTCACCGGAAAGTAGCCCGAACGCGCTAATACAGAGTAAAATACCGGCGAAATGTGCCCGTTCGATAGAAAAAACAAATCCTCATCGTGGCCTTCCATCGAAAAGTCAGGATTATGCTTCATGATGCGGAAGTACAGCGCTACCAGCAGATCGGTACAGCCTAGGGAGCCGCCGGGGTGGCCCGAGTTCACGGCATGAACCATGCGCACGATGTCGCGGCGTACCTGCGAGGCAATCTGTTTTAGCTCCGCAATGCTTCTTTCGCGCTGAGCGGGCTGGGTTTCGGTCTGTACGTGGGCGGCGGGGCTTGACTGCGACATATAGTAGTTCTTAGTAGGAGGTTGGGAGCGAAGATAAGCAGTGAGATTAAGCGCCAAGCAGTTGAGCCGCGTGATTTTTGGTATCCACTTTCGTAATCACCTTTTCAATGTTGCCCTGCTCGTCAATTAGGAAGGTGTAGCGCATGGTGCCCATGTACTTACGGCCGTACATCGATTTTTCCTGCCATACGCCGTAGGCTTCCACTATCTGCTTGTCCTCATCTACCAGCAGAGAAAAAGGTAGGTCGTATTTGGTGGCGAACTTCTGATGCGACTTTTCTCCGTCGATGCTCACCCCCAGCACCTTAATACCAGCGGCGCGCAGCTCGGCCTGGTTGTCGCGTAGATTGCAGGCCTGAGCCGTGCAGCCTGAGGTGTCATCTTTCGGATAAAAATACAGGGCTACCTTCTGCCCGCGCAGGTCCTGCAGACGGATGAGGTTGCCATTTTGGTCGAGGGCTTCGAAGTTGGGGGCGGCGTCGCCGGGCTGAAGAGACATGGGGGGCAAATGCTAGGGTAAGTTGGCCGCAGGTTGGGGCGTGAAGATGAGCTTTTCCACCGGAAAGCCAGCAGATTGTGCCACGGCAATAAGCTGCTCGCGCACGGGCTGTGCCAATTGCGGCGTGCGGCTCAGCAGCCACAGGTTTTCGCGGCCGGGCTCACCTACCAGCGCGTATTGGTACTCGGGGTCGAGGTCCAGAATCCAGTAGTCGCCCTCGAAAGGCCAGATAAAGCTAACCTTTAGCTTGGCGTTGGTCTTAGAATCAATAACACGAGCCACACCGCGCGCTATTTCCAGCGGACCCGTTGGACTGTTTTTGCGGCAGCTGTTTATCACGGCTACTTTCCCATCAGGCCGCAACGAATACTCGGCCGTAACGTGCTGGCAACCCTTCTCGAAGCGAGTAGGAAGGCGAGCAATTTCATACCATACGCCCATATAGCGCGCCAGGTCAACGTGCTCAGCTACGGCCAGCGGCACCTGACGACGATTTCGGGAGTACACCAGGCCCACAGCCGCTACGGTAACAGTAGCGGCAGCAGCGAAAAGAACAGGACGGCGAGTTTTCATAGGTTGGTGTTTGATAGATAGTGCTTTGTTAAAAACGTCTGTCATGCAGAGCGGTAGCGCAGCATCTCGCATGTTTAGTTAGGATTACTAACCTCTCGTCAGCACGCGAGATGCTTCCCTACCGTTCTGCATGACGGCCTTTTGCCCCCCAGCCGCCAGCTAAATCTTAAACTGCAGGATTTTCTCGTTGCCGGCCTGGTCGGTCAGGCGTAGCTCTGCTTCGCCGGCAAGCGGCACTGTTTTATCCTGCGGATCGGTGAATAAGGTAGCGTTTTTGTACTCGTAGCGCAGCATACGCCACTGCCCGTTCACCAGCAAACGGTAGCTGCTGAGCCCCGAAAGATTATCGCCTACAATGAAAGTGAGGCCCGCCGGCGACTTCCGCACCAGCCGTGCCGTGGGCGCAAGCGTATCGGTCAGGATGCGGAAGGAGCCGAAGGTTTTCACGGGAAACGTGATCTGTTCACCCTCCCATTTGCCCCCCTGATAGATGCGGGCACCCTTATAGTTAATCATATACACCGCCGAACGGGTTTTGTCGGCTACGGCTACGGGCGGCTTCAGGGTAGCTTGCATCGGCTTAAACAAAGGCGTGCGCGCATTATGAATCGTCCAGAGCCCGTCTTTGTAGCCGTTTTGCAGATACAAAGTGTCAAACAGCGTGAGCGGAAAAAAGACCAGGTTCTGCAAACCGTTGGCAAACGACTGCTCTGTGGCAGATGGGATAGGAACTTTAGGCTCGAAGGCCTTGGTCAACTGCCCAAAGCGAATGGAATCGGGCAGGCCGGCACGCAGATCGTAGAGGTACACATTCTCGCTTTGCACTGTGTAGCTCGGCACTACCTCAAGGCGGCGGTTTCCGCGCATCAGCGTAATATTTGCCCCCTGGCGGCTAGTGTCCGGGTCGGTAGCTATTACCTTGAGAATGTTGCGGTTAATATCATAACGCAGAGCCGGCTTGCGCACGCTGGCATTGCGCGTCTTGTAGTAAACTGGCTTTTGGCCGCGTAGCACAAAAGTGAAGGGCGTGGTGTTGCCGTAGGAGTCGCTCAGGCGCACTTCAACGTTGTATATCGAGCCTTCTTCTACCCGCAGCTTGCCCTTTGTACCGTTCGTATTATAAATCGGGAGCGTGTTGCCATCATCCACGAACAGCTTCTCCAGGGTCCGGCCGTTGGTCTGTTGCCATTGATAGTCAATGTGCTGCGAAATCTGCCGCGAGTCGCTGAAGGGAACAGCATCGATCGTATGACGGTAATGCGGCTGCCCATTTACGCGCACTTCTACTCGTTGCAGACCATTGCGGTTAGTCGCTATGTCGAAGCGGTCAAAGCCTTGCACCAGCAAACCCACCATACCGAAAGCGGCAATAGTATCGGGGTAGGCATAGGGTGTGCTCGGCGCAGCAGGCGTGGGGGGCTTTTTTGGCGTAAAAACGGCTTTGTCAAAGCGCCCTTGTACGCGGGCGTCAATGCTGAGCGGCTCTACGGCAAATGCCTGCAGGGTAGGCGCCACATGGTCCTGAATCTCCGCAAACCCTCCAAAGCGTAGCGGGTTAAGCTGCCGGTCTTCCGCGTCGCGCACTTCCCAGTGCAAGTGCGGGCCGCCCGAGCCACCCGTGTTACCTGACATGGCTACAATGTCGCCGCGCTTCACGACAAACTGGTCTTTTGTCGGAAACAGCTCTAACTCAAAGGTCTGCTTGGCGTATTGTTGCTGACGCAGGAAATCAGCCACCGGACCCTCGAAGCGGTTGAGGTGACCATATACCGTTGTCATCCCATTGGGGTGGGTGATATACAGCACATTGCCGTAGCCAAAGGCTGACTGCTTTAGCCGCGACACGTAGCCATCGGCGGAGGCGTATACAGGCAAATCAACTCGCCCATCGGTTTTGATGTCAAGCCCACCATGAAAGTGGTTGGCGCGAATCTCTCCCATGCTGCCCGTCAAAAAGTTGGGTTTGCCCGGCTTAATAGGAAACATGAAATAGCCGGCCGGTACGCTATCTATGGGCGTGATGTGTCGGCTGGGCTTGGTTTCGGGTGCCGCCTGGGAAGTGCGGCGCGGCGCAACAGTTCCGTTAAAGGGCACGGGCCGCAGACTCATAGCCGTGAGGGCTACCGCACCAGCTACCACGCCTAACCCACTCCACTTTACTATTTTACTAATGCCTCGAACTTGGTACTGCACAATTTTCAACCCTTTACTTAACAGCAACATCCAACAGCTTTTCGTTCTCTATATACCCCTCCAGCCGGTCGCCGATATGTACCGGGCCAACACCGCTGGGCGTGCCCGTAAAGATCAAATCTCCCATTTTTAACGTGATAAAGCGGGAGATGTAGGCAATCTGGGCGGCGAAATTGTGCAGCATCATGCCGGAGTTGCCCTGCTGCCGAACCTCACCGTTCACTTCCAGCCGGAAGTTGATATTGGCCAAGTCGGCAAACTCTGCCACGGGCTTAAACGTGGTAGAAAGGGGTGCCGAGCCATCGAAGCCCTTCGCCAGCTCCCAGGGCAAGCCTTTCGCTTTGGCTTTGCTTTGTAAGTCGCGGGCCGTGAAATCGATGCCCAAGCCAATGGCATCGAAGTAATTGGTGGCAAACTGCGGCTCTATGTTCTTGCCATTCTTGCAGATGCGCATCACCAGCTCGATTTCGTGGTGAATATCCTGCGAGAAATCAGGGTAGAAAAAGGGCTGATTTCGCTGTAATAAAGCCGTATCGGGCTTGGCGAAGATGACGGGCTCGTCGGGCGTTTCGTTCTTAAGCTCAGCTATGTGTTCGGCATAATTACGGCCGATGCAAAGTATTTTCATTTCTGTATGATGCTTAGTGACTTCAGCTTAGCCTGTCAGCCGGGGATTTGCACTTAGGGTATAGGCCCCCAACGCCGCAAGCGTGTGCAGCCAAAATTAGGGCTATTTCTGTGGGGTAGGAAATAAATAAGACCTCTTTCACCTTCATGGGCGCCACAGCTAAGAGGTAAGCAGTAAACATTTACCCCATGCGCTATCGTATAGGCAATAGCTATCTAAGCTGGGCGGGAAGGCATTTTGGCCTTATAAATGCTATGCCATGGTAGTTAAGTGACATTTTCTTTAAAGTAACCCCTCCGTCATGTTTAAAAAGTTTCTTGTAGCCAGCTGCCTGTTTGTAGCAGTAGGCTGCTCTACGGTTCCAATAACGGGTCGTCGCCAGCTTAGCCTGGTGTCTGACGCTGAGATAAATACCCTGGCTGCCCAGCAGTACCGCGAAGTAATCGGCCAAAGCAAGCTTTCTACTAATTCCACCCAAACGGCCATGGTTCGGCGGGTGGGGCAGCGGATTCAGCAGGCCGTTGAAACATATTTCCGGCAGCAGAATGCTCAGGATCAGCTAACGGGCTATGCCTGGGAGTTTAATCTTATTCAGGATGATGCCCAGCAGAACGCCTGGGCGATGCCGGGGGGCAAAACCGCCGTTTATACCGGTATACTGCCGATTACTCAAGACGAAAATGGCCTTGCTGTGGTAATGGCTCACGAAATAGCGCACGCCGTAGCCAAGCATGGCAGCGAGCGTATGAGCCAGGGCTTGGTGCAGCAGTTGGGTGGTCAGGCCTTGGGGGCTGCTCTTTCAACCAACTCCGCCACTACCCAGCAAGTAGCGCTGCAAGCTTTTGGCGTAGGCTCTCAGCTAGGAATGTTGCGCTACGGCCGCAACCAGGAATCGGAAGCTGATCGATTGGGGCTTATCTTTATGGCTATGGCGGGCTACAACCCTGATGGAGCTGTTGGTTTCTGGCAGCGCATGGCGGCCCGGAGCAACGGAGCATCGCCACCCGAGTTCCTTTCTACGCACCCTTCCAACGAAACGCGTATCAACGATATTCAAAGCCTTCTGCCAGAGGCGCGTAAGTATTATAAAGCGCGCTAAGCCTGCTGCTACTGTCTGTATCCAATGAAATTTGCCCCCCATTCCTTAGTACGGCATGTATTGCCCTTGCTTGTTATCCTGCTGACCGCGCTGCCGGCCTGTGAAACCAGTAAGCGCGGCATTCCGGAGGTGAATGCTGCGGATGGCACTGATCTGGAGCGGAGGCAGTTAGAAGTGAGCAGCAAGCTGGTAGGGCGGGTAATTGAAGGCCAGGTAGAATACGTGGTGCCTCGCGCCCAGCTCGCAACAGCCTTCATCCGGCAGTTCAACGACGGTACCGTTGTCGACAAAACCAGTATCCGCAAGGTGCAGGGTAGCCCCAAAGACAAAGCCATTTATTACCTGGTAGGCATGGGACTGCGCAATGGCATGTACCGCGCCATGGCTATTCCTTTAGAAACCTCTACCGACAATAGTTTGTACCTGCGCTCCAATGCCGAGCGTTATATCGTAACGAGCGTGGGGTGTACGTTCTGCTATTTCTCTTTCGATAAAAACCGTATTACCGGCACCGAGTGCGAAGAAAACACCGGCGGCAGCCGCTGCGACCTGGAAGTAGAAAGCAACAACAATTTCTTTCCTCGCTAATGAGCCGCAAGTGGATAATTCGCCTCACTCTCACCGCGTTGGCTTTGCTGCTGACCACGGATAAGCGCCCGGAGAAGAAACCAACCAACGACAAATAAGAAAGGGCCGCTGTATAGCGGCCCTTTCTTATGGTCTGTAACTTCTGGATTAAGACTCCTTGGTCACCGCCTCGGCTAGCTTCGCTAAATCCAGTCCATCAAACGTGCCCGAAGACATCATGAGCAAGTTGGCATCGGTCCAGTTTTGCTCGTGCAGGAAAGCGGCCAGGGCGCGGCTGTCGGTAAACACGCGCAGGTCAGGGCGCTGAAAGGCGGCCGTTACCTGCTCGGGGGGCAAATCGGGGAGGCGTTTGTGAGCCAGCACCTGCGGATTGAAGTACACGATAGCCACATCAGGCGCATCAAACGTGTGAGCATATTGGGGCAAAAAGGCCGGATTGAGGCTGCTGAACGTGTGCAATTCCAAACAAGCTACCAGCCGACGCTTCGGAAACTGCTTTTTCAGGGCGGCCGCCGTGGCTTTGAGCTTTGAAGGCGCGTGCGCGAAGTCCTTATATACCACCGAATCGTGGCCGGCCCGCACCAGCTCCAGGCGGCGTGCGGCCCCTTTAAAGGTAGCCAGCGCCTCAAAGAAGTCCTTGCCCTTAATTCCCAGCTGCTTACACACTTCTTTCGCGGCCGAGATGTTGCGCAGGTTATGGTCGCCGAAGATCTGAATTGGAATCTCGTCGTCCTTCTTAGTGAGCAGAAAGGTCTTACCATCGCGCACTACATGCTCGTGCGGTCCGTAACCGATGTATTTCACGTCCGGATCAGTGGGCACGCTTACTAGCTGCACCTGCTCGTCGTCGCGGTCAAAGATGAGCACGCCGGCTTTGGGCGTCATCTCGGCAAAAATGCGAAACTGCTCGCGGTAGTCTTCCTCCGTCGGAAACACGTTGATATGGTCCCAGCTAATACCCGAAATCACCCCGATGTGGTGGTGGTACAGGTGAAACTTCGGTCGCCGATCAATGGGCGACGAGAGGTATTCGTCGCCTTCAATGATGATTATCGGCGCATCTTCCGTGAGTTGCACCATCAGATCAAACCCATCCAGCTGAGCACCTACGGCGTAGTCGAACTTGCGGCCATGGTGGCGCAGCACATGCAGAATAAGCGATGTGATGCTGGTTTTGCCATGACTGCCGCCGATAACTACCCGCTGTTTATCGCGAGAAGCTTCATAAATGAACTCCGGGAATGAGTAGATGCGCAGCCCTAACTCCTGAGCACGTAGCAGCTCGGGGTTGTCGGCCCGCGCGTGCATGCCCACAATCACGGCATCTAGGTCAGCGGTTATCTTTTCCGGAAACCAGCCCTCGCTGGGGGGCAAAATTCCAGCGGCAGCCAAGCGGCCGTGAGCAGGCTCAAAGATTTCGTCGTCGGAGCCGGTAACCTGGGCGCCGCGACGGTGCAACGCCAAGGCCAGGTTGTGCATGATGCTTCCCCCGATGGCAATCAGGTGAAGGCGGTGGAGCGCGGTGGGGGTGGGGGGCATTTTTGAAGAAACAAGCAAGAATAAATCGGCGGAAAGCCAAGCCGGTTGGCAAAGTTACTAGCCCAACGCAGAAGTTGATGCTCGGTGGGCCCAGTACTTGGCTCGTGCCGGGACGAACGAGCATCTCAACTGTTACAAGGGTGAATGCCATAATTTTTACTTTAGATCAGATAGCAAAAAGAAAGCACTTTTCCCCCTGCTAATTCTGAAAATATGCCCCTAGATTTGCACCCCTTTGAGCATAAAAAGACGGTTGGCAGTGCGAAGGTGAGCAACAATAAATCCTGAGGGTTGCGAACCAAAACCTTCCAAAGCTGACTACCTTGTACAACACCCAGTGATGAACGACCAGATGAATGAGCGCGTAAAGTTGCAGGCCTCCCGGGGCATCGCTGCCCTGAATGGCCGTCCTGCCGCTTTATCCATGACCGGACCGGCGGGCAAATTGCCCCCCCAGGCCCGTGAGCTAGAGGCCGCAGTGCTCGGCGCTTTGATGCTCGAAAAAGACGCGCTGACTACCGTTATTGACATCCTGAAGCCCGTGAGCTTCTACGATGATAAACACCAGCGCATTTTCAAGGCTATTCTGAACCTGTTTGATAAGTCGGAGCCCATCGACATTCTCACCGTGGTGCATGAGCTGCGGGAGATGGGTGAGCTGGAGCCAGCCGGCGGCCATCACTACGTTGCCAACCTCACATTCAAGGTTAACTCGGCGGCGAATATCGAGTACCACGCGCGCATTATCACCGAGAATGCCATTAAGCGGGAGCTGATTAATATCGCTTCCACCATTCACCGCGATGCTTTCGAGGATACTACCGACGTATTCAACCTCCTAGATCAGACGGAACAAGCCCTGTTTGAGGTTTCGGAGTCCAACATCCGCAAGAACTTCGATGATATGCGCAGCCTGATGGGCAAGGCAATCAAAGAGCTGGAAGAGAAGAAAAATCAGAAGGATGGCCTTACCGGCGTGCCCAGCGGCTTCTCGGCCCTCGACCGCGTAACCAGCGGCTGGCAACCCTCTGACTTAGTTATTATTGCGGCCCGGCCTGGTATGGGTAAAACCGCGTTCGTGGTTTCCGCCATGCGCAATGCGGCCGTCGATTTCAAGAAGCCGGTGGCCATTTTCTCGCTGGAAATGTCCTCTTTACAGCTCGTCAATCGTCTGATTTCGGCAGAAGCGGAGCTTGATTCTGAGAAAATCAAGAAGGGCAATCTGGCAGATTATGAGTGGGCGCAGCTTAACCATAAGATTTCCTCGCTGTCGAGCGCGCCCATCTTTATTGACGATACGCCTGCACTCAGCATCCGGGAGCTTCGCACCAAATGCCGCCGCCTAAAGGCCCACCACGACATTCAGATGATCATCATTGACTATCTGCAGTTGATGAGTGGCAACACCGATGGCGGCAAGGGCGCCGGCAACCGTGAACAGGAAATTGCCTCCATCTCGCGGGCGCTGAAAGGTATTGCCAAGGAACTGAACGTACCCGTATTGGCCCTTTCCCAGCTCTCCCGCTCCGTGGAAACGCGCGGCGGCGACAAGAAGCCGCAGCTTAGTGACCTTCGCGAATCTGGCTCCATTGAGCAGGACGCTGACATGGTTGTGTTCCTCTATCGCCCTGAGTACTACAAGATTACAGAGGATGAAATGGGTAACCCCACCCAAGGCACCGGCGAAGTAATTATTGCCAAGCACCGGAATGGCTCCCTTGAAACCGTACAGCTCAAGTTTATCGGCCGCTTCACCAAGTTTGCCGACTTGGATGGGGTAGGCTTCGGTGGCGATGCAGGAAGCTTCAACACCGGTGCGTTCCCCGCCAGCACCTTCGACGAGGATCCTAGCAGCTTTGCGCCTAATACCATACGCCTGGGAAGTAAAATTAACGACGGTGCCAGCCCGGTGCCTTTCCCCAAAAGTAATTTCGGGAATGACGACCCGCCGTTTTAACAAACAGCTCACGACATAAAAAAACGGAGTGCTCCATACTTAGTCTACTGTAGGCTAAGTATGGAGCACTCCGTTTTTGAGCCTAGGTTGCTTATTACATAAAAGCGGCGGCTCCTGATCAGGAGCCGCCGCTTTTATAAGAAGTATGCAGGCTGATATTAGCGCGTGTACTCTAGTTCGGTGTAAGGCTCACCAGCTTTGGCTACGCTACGCAACTTAAGCGAAGAAGCAGACAGCGAAGTAACCTGGTATTCTTTGGCTTCACCCAAGTTGAGCGTTAGCGCTTTCTTGTCGGTGCTAAGAGCCCAAGTGCCTGGCTTGGCTGGCGTTTTAGAATCTTTATCGCAAACATTAGCGCCTTCCAGCTCCGTCAATTCACCCGTTGCTTCAAAATGCAGCTTGTTATCCTTGCTGCACTCATCTAGCATCATGAAGATATTGGTGGTTCTAACGTTGTTTGGGGTTGGCACGATGCCTTTGTAGGCTACTAGCTGCCAATCACCGGCCAAGGAAGCATCCGTCGAAGACTGGGATGAAGCGCGGGGAGTGGGAGATTCTTCTAGCTGCTTTTCGCAAGAGGCAAACAGCATGGTGCCCAACGAAAGGGCCGTAAGCAGACGTACTTTGGTCATGAAAAGAGAGAATGGTGGATAGAAATGAACGCGTAGAAATAGACCGTATAGCTATGAATTTAGGGGGATGCGCAGAAGCGCTAGAAGAGTGAAGAGCAGTTGAATTACCTTGAAGAAGTGTAATTACTCATGTATCCTGGCTACAAATATAGATACCCCTTTTGTATACACCACCAAAAGCAGGCTAAAACGCACCTATAAAATTATGTCAATTGCATTTTGTTAATATATATTTAGGCTCAGAAAGCTGATGAATAAGAAAGCCTGCTAAAGCCTCACACATGGGTAGCTTTAGCAGGCTTATATGGCCTATATAACAATATTATGATTTAGTCTTCGCCTCGAGTAGCGTGACTACCTCTTTATTGTTGGCAGCCTTAGCGCTGGTAAGGGCTGTGTTTCCGTCTTCATCTTTTGCCTGCAGGTCGGCACCACCGGCTAACAGTAGCTCAATGAGCTCTTTACTGCCTTTTCCGGCCGCATAGTGAAGTGCAGTTGCCTGAAAAGCATCACGCCAATTGATTTTTGCTTTGTACTGAAGCAGCGATTTTACGATAGATACATTATTATTTGTAGCCGCTGTAATCAGATAACTAGTAGGAAAACCAGGAACAATTTCGATAACGTGATTGGGGTCGGCTCCTGCTTTTAACAGGGATTCGACAGCGGCGGTGTTGCTTTTTAAAACCGCCGTATATAACTCCTTGCTTTTATCCTGAGCTGCTGAAACATATGCTAAGCACATAAATAACAAGCAAAGGAAGGCAATCTTTTTCATACAAAAGGGTGGTAAAGTGAACGTGATATTGCGTAAAAGTACAATATCACGTTCTTTCTATCAATACCCTCTTTTACCAAATTAAATGGTAGCAGCAACATATGAGTCCTCTTTGAATGGAAGCCTCTTAGCTGGCTGCGGCCAGATGCTTTTGCTTCTTCTTTTTCTCCTTTTGTAACCGGTTAAGCCAAAGAATAACGCCGGTAATCGGGAATGTAACGCCCAACACGCATACTATTAAGGCAATGATTTTGGAAGGCATCCCAAAAATGGCCCCCGTATGCACGGGCTTAAAGGAGCGGCGTACACGTTGCCCTAAATTACGATCCTGGAAGTCGAGCTTGCCCAAAACCTGGCCGGTATACTGATCCAGGTATAGTTCATCATTGGCTGACTCGTGGGGGGCATTTACCGGCAACATAGCTATGCGCACCGACTCGGTGGAGTCCTTGGGGAGCTGAATGCTGAAGTTTTGGGCCGTAGGCACCCGCTGACGCGCTATTGCATAGGCAGCATCATACGTGAGGCGCGAATCGGTGGCGGCGACTACTGACTTTGGTGGCTCGGGGCCTTTCATCTCCGAATTGGTGAGTGTGAAAATGCCTTTATTAAACCACTCAAAGGACCAGGCCAGGCCCGTAAAAGCGAATACAAACAGGAATAGCGCGCTATAAAACCCGAGCACGATGTGCAGATCATGGTTGAGGCGCTTCCAACTGGCATCCCACTTTACGGAAAGGCGCTGACGTAGTACCTTCCCCGTTGCAGGCCACCATAGGACCAAGCCAGTACCGATGATAAACAGGAAAAACAAGGTGCTCACGCCCACTATGAACTTGCCAACCGCACCGGCCACCATGCCCCGGTGCAGGGCAAACATGGTGTAGAAAAACGTGTCGCGGTAAACATAAGGGCCCACAACCTGCCCGGAGTATGGATTGACAAAGTATTTGGGGCTACCTCCGCCTTCACCGCCACCTTTTGGTTTTTCGCCTGCTTTTGCTCCTTTAGCATTACCAGCCGGGCCTGCTTGCGCCACTGGGGGGCTTTTCTTGTCCGATTTGTCGCCAGCCAAGCTCACTTCCACCGTACGCAAAGGGTCGGCGTACACCTTCATGCCCGTTACCTTGGCCTGAGGCACCGAGGCTTGCACTGCCTGGGTTATTTGCTGAAGCGAAAGGCGAGTCTGGATGGTGGGCGCCTCAACAAAGTAGCGCTCTGGGTGCCAGGCCTGCTCCAGCTCTTTTTCAAAAACCAGAACCGCCCCTGTGAAGCAGAGCACCGCTATAACCAAGCCGGATGCAAGACTCAAGTATAGGTGAATTGTGCGGAAGAAGATTTTCATTATGGTAGCCTTAAATTTGTTTAAGGGGAGTCATGTCGCTCTTTAGTTGAAAAATAATCAATTGCGCCACAATTATTTACCACTTTACTCCCACGGTGAGGAAGTAACTGCGGCCGTCGGAGGGAAGAATACCGGGGCCGGGGTAGCCAGTGGCGCGGCGGGTAAAGTAAATGTTATTGGTCAGATTGTTCACGCTGCCCTCCAGTTTCAGCCAACGATGCTCCCATGACACAGAGGCATCCATGACTTGATAAGCCGGAATGCGGCCGACCACGGCCGAAACGCCACCGTCTGTGGCATTGGTGGCATCCGTGAACTGGTCGGAAAGGTAGGTGTACTGAAAGGATGCTTTTAGGGGGCCGTAGCCCGCTCGCGTGCCGGCTTTTAGGTTTAGGTTTGGCACAAACTCTACCTGGTTGCCCTTTACGCCAGCTATTTCGCTGGCCGTGTAGCGGCCGTGAATTAGGGCTACGTTGCCAAATGTCGACCACGACCACTGACCGGCCTGGGGCTGCCACAGGCGCAGCACATCGGCCTCGGCATAGGACTCTACACCCAGAATCAGGGCGCGGCCAATGTTGCCGCGGCGGCGCAGCACCCGGTCGTTCTCATCGTAGGTCTGCACTTCGCCAATGCGGTTGCCGTAGTTCAGGGCAAACAGGCTCACGTCGTAGGTGAGCCACTGGCCTTGCTCCCCGCGCAGGCCGGCGTCGGCCGAGAATCCGCGCTCATCCTGGAGGTTGGGGTCGATGACGGCCGAGGGGTTGGCGATGCGCATGTCGCTGAAGGTGATGGAGCGGTAGTTCTGCGAGATATTGGCGTAAAACTCGTGCTCTTCCTGGGGTTTGTAGCTCACCCCGACGCCTCCCAGCAGGAAGCCGCGCGGGCTGGTGCGCTGCTCATCCTGGCGCGTTACTTCCGAAATATTGCCGGCCAAATCCCGGTCGACTACGCCATAAAAGCCGTTGGCGCGGGTGCGGATATACTCGAAGCGCAAGCCGGGCGTAATCGAAACCTGGTCGTTGAGGTACAGAATGTTCTCGGCGAAGAGGGCGACGTTGTGGTTGGGAAAGCGGTAGTCGGAGTAGCTGGAAGTGGAAAGCGCGTCGGGCTCCACGAAGCGAAAATCGGCGCCTCGGCCGGCGGGGCCGAAGCCCTGAACGCTATGATTATAGCCCCGGTAGTAGCGCGTGCCCAGCAGAAGCACGCCATTTTTGCCCCCCAGAGTGTAGCGGTTGAGGTAGCGAGCTTCAAGACCAACGTTGCGGAAGTCGCCAGTAATCAGGTCGCGGCCCAGCTCGTTATCATCTTTGGTGTCGACACGGTTGGGCCGAAAACCCAAGGACTTGCGCGTGGCTAGCAGGCCGAAGGTGGTCAGGTTGAGGTTGGCGCGCTGGTTCAGCTTCCAGTCAGCCGAGACGTTGAACAGGTTCCAGTTCACCTCAAACCAGTTCCGCTCCCGGTTCGACTGGCGCGGGTCGCGGGCAAACTGCTGATCGCTCAGGCCGCCGGGTTGCTGTGCCAAGTAGTCCATGTGTGTTACTTGAGCGCCCACCTTGAAGTTTTCGGTGAACTGGTAGCGCAGGTCGGCGTAGGCGGTTTTGCTGTCGAAGTTGGAGTTGGGCCGCCATCCATCGCCGCGCTTGTACTGGGCAAAAGTGTAGTAGCTCAGCTTCTTTACCGTGCCGCTCACGCTGTTGAAGGAGTTAAAAAAACCGTAGGAACCCACAGTTTGCCGCGACGTAATGGCTACAGTCTTGTCAGTCTCAGGAGCGCGCAACTCAAAGTTGATTAGGCCTCCGAACTGAGTACCGTATTGCAAAGAAGCCGCTCCGCGCACCAACTGAATACGCTTGATGGCCTCGATGGGCGGCGTATAATAGCTTTCGGGGTAGCCCAAGGCATCAGCCGAGATGTCGTAGCCGTTCTGGCGCACGTTAAAGTTGGCCGTGCGGTTGGGGTCGAGGCCGCGCCCTCCGATACTTAATTGCAGGCCACCTTGGTCATTTTCCCAGATGTTGAGACCCGCCACGCGCGCGTACACCTGCCGAGCATTGTTGGTAGCCAGGTTAGCCACCAGGTTATCGGGGATAATCACTTCCGACTTTTTGGCCGCGAAAATGGCCGTTCCCTCCACTTCCCGCAGCCGAGTTTGCCCAAACCGGCTCTGGGGGGCAGATACTACTACTTCTTTCAGGGTCCGCTCGCGGCGCGCCAAGGTAAACTCCTGACGGCCCAAGTTTTCCGTCAGGCTTACTTCCACTCTGAGCGGCTCGTGGCTGATGGAGGAGAGCTGCAACTGCTGACGGCCCGGTGCCAGGTTAGGAACTGTAAACAAGCCGGCACTGTCGGTGCGGGCAATCTGGCGGGAGCCTTTCAGGTACACTTCGCAGCCCGCCACGGGCTGGCCGGTGCTGGCTTCCCGCACTAGGCCGCTGAGCGTGAGGCGTTGGGCCAGGGCAGGATGCTGGAACAGCACGCTAACCACGAGCAGCCAAAAACTATAAACCGCTAATCGCATCATCAAAAGGTAAAATCCAAGGCTTGGGCCGCCAAGTATCGGTTTCGCGGGCCAAGTCTACGGTGGAGTCGACATAAGATTTGCCCAGCCGTCCGTTCAGGCTCACGTAGGCGTCGGCGTACACCTGGGGGCGGCGAACGCCCTGGCGGGCGTAATAGTCGCGCAGGTAGTGAGCAAACTGCACCATCATGTCGGGCTGGGTAGACAGCATTTTTTCCTGCAACACGCTCAGATGCTCATCGTTGTTCACCAAGCGGGCCCGGCCCGTGGCGCTGTCCACGACTTTAAACTGCACTTGCCCCATTTTCTCCATAAGCATTACCCGCCACGAAAAACGGTAGCCTTCCTCGGTCCAGAATAGTTCATTGGGATAAAGCAGATAGCGAAACGGCAAGAGCAACTGCACCACAAAAAAGCCCCCCAACCCCAGAAGAAGAAGTTGGCGGGCCACCGGTCGGTACACCAGCGGCGCAGCGGCGCGGGGGGCAAAAGTGGGTAAGCGCAGCACGCGGCTCAGGAACCGCAAAGCCCGCTCGTGCGCTGCAGCCGGGAAAAAAATCAGGGCCGCCACTATCATCACGTACGGAAACATGCCAATGGGAAAAAGCACGGCCGTAAGCACATGAAACACGACCACGGCCGCGTAGGCGTAGGGCCGGGTGAAGCGGTTGAGCAGAAAAAACGGCACTGTCAGGTCGTAGAAAGCACCAAACCAACTGAAAGCGTAGGCCACCCAGGGGTAGCTGAACAGAAAGCCGAGCAGGGGCAGGTCGTTTTTGGCGGGCAGCCAGATGCGCAACGGCATGGCCTCAAGCAGCCAATCGGAGTTGAGCTTGGCCAAACCAGCATAGAAATACACGATGCCCAATAGCAGCCGCAGAGCATCCACGGTCCAGCGGGGCACCTGGTCGTGCCATCGGCGGGGGTGAAGGCGGGCATCCAGGGAAAAGTAGCAGCCCGCCGGCAGCACCATAAGCAGCAGGGCCACCAGACTCACAAAATAGTAGTGGTTCAGATAAGTGCTTTTGTCCATGAGCTCTATGTAAGTAAAGCTCAGAAACAGCCCGATGGCCGCCGCGCGGTACCACCAGCCCACGGCTACGAGCAAGGCGCACAGGCCACACACCGCAAAAAGCCCATACGTAAGCGGCCCCAGGGGCTTTATCCACTCAAAGCCATAATAGGAAAAGAAAAACTTGGGCTTCAGATACAGCTCCGCAATCCAACCCTTACTCCAGAAACGAACTACGCTGGCCAGTACCAGCAGGCCAAAAGCCAACCGGAACGTAGCCAGCGGAGCCGCTGAGGTGTAGGTATGCAAGTAGCGCTGCAGGTGGCGATCCAGCATTAGTCGCCGTCGTTGTCGACGTAAGTAACGGTGATACCCAGCGCCGAGGTCATATCTACTTTGATCATGCGGACAGCCTTCTGCATCTCATTATACGCGGCTACCGCGTCGGCATTGCGGGTGCGGATGGTGGCGTACAGGTCGGGGCTCAGGGAGCTTAGCTTCTGGTATGATACGCCGAGCTGAGCGTTAACCAAGTCGCTCAGGGTCTGGTTGGTGCGGCTGTCTTTGGCCCCCAGCGCATTGAGGTAAGCTTTCAGGGAAGGCTGACTGGCACTACGGCCGTTGAAAAACAGTTGAACCGCCGCGTGGGCCGTGGCAGCTAGCTGCACGGGCAGCTCTCCACGGAAATAATACGCTTCAATCTTATCGGGGGCGGGGTTACCCGTCATCGTACCGGCCGGGATACCTACTTTGCCCGCCCGCAGGTAGCGCTCAAAATACAGAGAGTAGGCATTGATTACCCGCGACAGGGAGCTGCTGGCGTCGGTGCCGACGTTGTTGATGAAGGTGTTGCGGTAAGAGCCATTCCACTCTCCGTACACCTTGCCGAACTTCTCATCCATTTTGGCCACCACATCCGTGAGGTAGCGGCGGTGATTGGCGGAGGCTACGTACTGCTGCACGATGGCCGCGTCATCGGCGGCCAGGCCGTTGAGCAGATAGTCCAAAGCCGGAAAGCCTTGCTGGGGAATGGCCGTGGCCAGGTCGAAGTTGTACGTGCCGGAGCTGATGTTCTGGCGGATGCCGACGGCATCGGTGGGGTAGATGTTGAAGTGGTTGCGCAGGCTCACGGTTTCGGCGGGGCCAAACTCAAACATTTCTACTTTCTGCCATTCCACATAAGCTTGCTGCCAGGCCTGACGGGCGTCCAGCAGGGTGGCCGTAGTGGGCGCGGCCGTGAAAGCGGTCGTCTTGGTTTTCAGGGCCGCCAACTTATCGTTGAAGCGCTGGTAGCCAGGTTTTACCAAGCTGTCGGCCCACTGGGTGAGTAGGGCTTTGCGGTCGGGCGTGGTGCCGGGGTTAGGTTCCGGGGTGCCGCTGCTGGGGTCTTTCTGGCAGCTGAGCATCACCAAGGCCATAAGCAGGATGGAGAGAGCGGAAATGAGCGTCTTTTTCATTGGACCGGTTATTATTGCCAAAACCGCCCTGAACAGCTTGCTGATCAGGGCGGTAGTTGTAGTCCGCTAGCGGGCGGACCTAAGACTATTGAATGCTAAACTTTGACTTAATGGCATTGATAGCGACATCGGCCTGGGCATTGGTCAGGCTCCAGGCACCCTGGCTGCCGGACAGCAAGCCATTGAGCAGGCCATCGGAGAAGGCCGCGTCGGCCCCGTATTTCGTGCAGAAGCGCAGGGAATAGATAAAGCCGAGTCCTTCGCCGAGGGCATGGGCTTTGGCAGGCAGATCGGGTAAGCTCTTCCAGTTGTTCAGGTAAGAAACTGCCGACAAGGCAATGGTCTTTTCGAGCTCCGTGCGGATTAGGTCGGCCTGGGCCTTCAGCGTAGCCTTGTCGTTGTTGACAATGGCGGCGCGGCCTTTCAGGAAAGCCATATATACGCCGGGCGAGGCCGGGCCGTTTTTCTCATTCAGGTAGCCGGCCAGGAAACGCTCCCGCGGCGTGACGTTGATGTCAGTGACCATAATGGCATTGGTGGTCATGTAGCCGTAGGCCATGTCCCAGTTGTGTTCCAGTTCCGTGTAGGGCTTGCCCTCAACGGTCTTGCTGTTGTTGGCGTTCAGCGCCTGGTCGGTCAGCAATACGTTGTCGATCTGATCAAGCAGCAAGGCTCCGATTAGTGCCTTCTGAATCACCTGATTTACCTCAACCCCTTTACCATCAACCAGGTAGCGGCCAAGGCGACCGGCGTTGCCGGGTGTGGCCGTATTGTTCACCGACTGGCTAGCCACCGCTAAAGCGGCCAGATTATTATCAATATAAGTGCGGACTGCCTCGGCGTTGGTTGTGGGGAAAGAGGCGGCCGTAGCAGTGCGCAGCTGCACCCCTGAGGAGTTTAGGGCCGCTGCCGAAAATGGGGCGCCCGTATTGCTGTAATAGTTGCGCAGGGTAGCGGCATCCAGAGTGGAGGGAGTAGCTGGCGCAGCTACGGCCACCTTGGCCATATAGGTATTCAGCTCCGAGAACATATCCAGGCGCACTGCTGCGGTGCCTAGGTCAACGGTCGATTGCCCGCTGGCATCCTTGAATGACTCGGTGTATTTAGAACTAGAGGTTAGCGTAGCAGCATCAATGCTTGTCCGCAAGGCTGGCGCCGTTTCGTTTTCATTTTTGTCACAAGCAGTAAAGCCAAAAGCTAGGGCGACTACTGCGGCAGCGTATTTAAACGACATGTTAGGTAAGGTACAGGTTAGGATTTGATGCTGCAAATATAGAGGTGTTATCTGGAATGCTTATAAATAGCCATCCCTTTTTTAGAAATTTTCTAAAGAGTGAGATGCTAATCCCGAAAAGCAATTGATTAACAAGCAGCGAACCGAGTTCTCCAGTTGAGCTACTCAAGGAGAAAATGCTGAGTATTGGCTTAACGGGGCATATATGAAGGGGCAGCCAGTTGGCTGAACAGCTGCCCTTTAAACAATCACCAAAAAATGCCCCCCAAGGATCGGTTGGGCTCTACCTGCTAAACAACAGCCTGCGCTACGGGCGCCAACTCAAATACTTCGGCCAGCAATTCATAGGAACGCAGCCTGTCAGCAAAGTCGTAGGTGATGGTTACGGCGGTAATTTCCTCTACTCCATAAGATGCGGCCAGTGCGGTAAGTTGGGCGTGTACTTGCTCGGGTGTGCCGCTTACCATGCGCTGCCGATGATACGTGAGACGAGCACGCAGCTCGGGCGTAAGCGGGTAATCGCGCACGGTATCGTAAGAACCGATAGAGGTTCGGTCGCCGGTTTCGAGCTTCAGCATTTGTAGGGCCAGCGATTCTGCCAGTTCGGTGGCTTTTGCTTCCGTATCGGCGCACAGCACGAAAAGGGCCACCGTAGCACGCGGCGCGGCCAACTCATCCGACGGCCGGAAACGCTCCTTGTACAGCCGCACCATGTCAGGGCCTCCGACGGGATTGATGAAATGGGCAAACGAGAACGAAGCTCCCAAATGCGCCGCAAACAGCCCGCTTTGCCCGCTGGAGCTGAGCAGCCACAGCTCCGGCATGGTGGTAGCAAAAGGCGCGGCCTTCACTTTTTCATGAACGGTGTTAGGTGTTACCTCATCGCGCAGGAAACCCCGCAGATCCATGAGCTGGTCTACAAAATCTTCATCGCGGAAGGTGTTTTGGGAATTAAGCACATGGGCCGTGAGGCGGTCGGTGCCGGGCGCGCGGCCAATACCTAAGTCAATGCGGCCGGGGTAAAGCGTTTCGAGCAGGCGAAAGTTTTCGGCCACCTTCAAGGCGCTATAGTGGGGCAGCATTACACCACCGGAGCCCAAGCGAATATGCTGAGTTTCAGCCCCCAAGCGTCCTAAAAGAACCTCGGGAGTTGAGCCGGCCAGCGTACCGGTATTATGATGCTCCGACACCCAGAAGCGGGTGTAGCCCAGTTGATCGGTGAGGCGAGCGAGCTGTATCGTTTCTTCAAGCGCCTGGCGGGCCGTGCCGCCCTGCCGAACGGGAGACTGGTCGAGGACGCTGAGGCGAAGTGTATTGGTCATGATGCGAGTTTGTATAGCCTTGTAACGGATGCTATAACCCCAAGGCGACTCATCATGTTCAGTCTATACCGTTTGGTTGGCCTGCTGCGCAGCTACTCGGCGGCTACGGCCACGGGTTGGCTGATGGCGTTGCTCTTGCGCAGCGGCAACTCTGGAATAAACAATGTTGCTACCCACCCAGCCATTACCAATAATAAGGTACAGAGATAGATACGGGAAATAGAGTGCGTAAAGGCTGCCCGAACAGCCGGTGTAGAATTGCCGGCAACCTCAGCCAGGCCGGGGGGTAAACTGGGTCCTTCCGTGACGCTTACCTCTGTAGATGTGGCCGGCCCGGCAAGCGTGGCAGGCAACGACTGAGCTAAATTGAAGGTAAGTATCGCGCCGAGCCCAGCCGCGGCAATAGCGCCGCCAATCTGCCGGAAAAACTGGCTGGCCGATGTTGCCTGACCCAGCAAACGGGGCTCGATGGCATTCTGTACCGCCAGCGTATAAAGCGGCATGCTAGGCCCAAGCCCTAAGCCGCAGAGTACGACGTAAAACACTACCTGATAGTAAGTTACGTCGGCGGACATGTTGGCCAGCAGACCTAGCCCGATCATCAGCACTACGCCGCCGCCCAGCATCCAGCGCTTGTAGTGGCCGAAGCGCGACACCATTTGGCCCGCCAGCATGGAGCCTGTTACTACTCCCAACGAGAGCGGAATAAGGCTAACTCCCGCCTGCGTAGCGGTCGTGCCCAGCACGTTCACCATGAATAAGGGTTCGAAAATAATAATGCTCAAAAAAGCCCCCCCGAGGAGAAACAGCGCCAGATTGGCCGTCCGAAACACCTTATTGTCGAACAGCGAGAAGTCGAGAATGGGGTTGGCGGCGCGGCGTGACCGAACCACGAACAGCGTAAGCGCCGCCAGGGCCAAGGCAAAAAGGCCCAGCGTAGTCGGCGAGGTCCAGCCGTACACGGCTTTATTCAGCTGCAACGCTATTACCAACGGCCCTAGTCCCAGCATCAGCAGTATGGCGGCCAGATAGTCGAGGGGCTGCTGCTCCCCACGGGGGCGTAAGGCTGGCATCCGGGACAGGATAAACCACAAGGCCAGGGCCCCCAGCGGGATGTTGACATAAAAAACCAGGCGCCAGCCTTCTACGCCCGGCAGCAGTCCGTCGCCGTGGTCGGTTAAAAGGCCCCCCAGAAAGGGTCCCAGCACCGACGATAAGCCAAACGTGGCTCCCACAAAGCCCTGGTACTTACCGCGTTCGGCGGGCGGAAATAAGTCAGCAATGATGATGAAGGCCATGGCAAACAGTCCGGCTCCGCCAAGACCCTGAATGGCCCGGAAGATGATCAGCTGACTCATACCATCGCCGAGTAGGGGCAAGGTGCCGAATTCGCCCGCCAGTCCGCACAATGCCGAGCCAAACAAGAACACCAGAACAGCCGTGACCTCAATGGTGCGCCGCGAGTACATATCGGCCAGCTTGCCATAAATGGGCACCAGGGCTGTGCTGGCCACTAAGTAAGCGGTAGCAACCCACGTAAAACGATCGAGGCCGTGCAGGTCGCCCACGATGCGCGGCAGGGCTGTGGCCACAATGGTTTGGTCGAGGGAGCCCAGGAAAAGGGCCAGCAGCACACCGGCCAAAGTCATCAGCTTGGTGCGTTGGGTAAGCGAGTCAGTCATATTCAAACGGGTCGGACTGAGGTACGCGGTATCCGGCGCTTAGTTGGAATCAGGCAGCAACTGCCGCCGGATATGATCGGAAATTCAACTCTAAAGTTGCCACAATACATGAAGCAGAGCGTGCTCACGCCACAAATGTTTTGGATAAATAAGAAACAGCCAACCCAGCAAACTACCTTCGCCGGCATTATTCAAAAAAGCCCCCCAGATGACGCTCACCCTGGCCTTACTGTGTTTTTTTGCCTTTCTGGCTGGTTTCGTGGATTCGATGGTGGGCGGCGGCGGCCTGATTCAGCTGCCGGCTATGTTGCTGCTGCTCAAAGGCGTGCCCGTGCCTGTTGTATTCGGAACGGGGAAAGTGTCATCGTTGGCGGGCACGGCCACGGCTCTGTGGCGCTACTCGGGGCGGGTGCCTATGCAGTGGCGCAGCGTGGGCGCGGCAGCAATTACGGCCGGCTTGTTTTCTTTCGCCGGCGCACGGGTGGTAAGTCTGCTGCCCAGCGAGCTGCTGCGGCCGTTGGTGCTGGGCTTGTTGGTTGTGATTGCCGCGTATACGTTCTGGCGCAAAGATTTTGGTGCAATTCACGCCCCGCGTCTTACGCCCAGCCGCGAAACGCTCTACGGCGTGCTGGTAGGCGCGATTCTGGGTTTCTACGACGGTTTTTTTGGCCCCGGTACGGGCAGTTTGCTGCTGTTTGCCTTCGTGGGGCTGTTTGGCTACGACTTTCTCACCGCTTCGGCTTCGGCCAAACTGGTGAACGTGGCCACCAACCTCACCAGTCTGCTTTACTTTGCCTTCACCGACCAGATTCTCTATCACATTGCCCTGCCCATGGCCGCCTGCAATATGCTGGGCTCTACGCTCGGGGCCCGCATGGCTTTAAAGCAAGGTACTGGCTTCGTGCGCGTGCTGTTTCTGGTGGTCGTCTGCGGCATCATTTTGAAGCTGGCGTACGATACGTTTGGCCACGCAGCTTAATCTCAGATTTGCTTAAGAACCTCAGCATCAATTCGCTGTCATCAACATTAGTGCGCCTTATCTTGGCAAAAACATCTATGATTCTTCGATTCTATCCTCTGATTCTGGGAACATTATTATTGGTTGGCTGTGATAACACTTCCACCGCCTCTGATGCCGTACAATCACAAATGGGTAGCGCTGGTGCTATTGATTCAGCCTCGGCTCGCACGTATCGGTTACGGCTCACGCAATTAGGCGCCGCCGATCAGCAAGACAGGCAGGAGTTTATGACTACGCTGCGTCAATACGGTCCGGGCTCAACTCAGTTCGCTACTGTCCGCCGCCAGATGGAACACCAGGATTCAGTGCGCTTGCGGGAGTTTTTGGCACTTGAAAAACGCTATGGCTGGCCACAGAAAAGCCAGGTAGGGGCCGAAGGCGTAGGATACGCCTATCTGTTAATCCAGCATTCGCCGGAACAGATTCAGGTTAGCTACCAGTCTAAAATTCAGGCTTCTTACGAGCGCGGGGAGCTCTCCGGAGCTGATTATGCGACGTATCTGGATCGGATGCTTGGGTATCAGGGGAAGCCGCAACGCTATGGTACTCAATACGCTATCCGGGTATTATCGAATGGTCGGGAAGAAAGCTATCTGCTGCCCATTGAGGACCTTTCGCAGGTCGATGAGCGCCGCGAAACCGTGCAGCTAGAGCCTCTGCTGCCCCAGCTCGTGCCCGGAACGCTGGTTTTCAAGCCGGGAATGAAGTGATGTGCTTCTGAAATATATAGTTCTAGATTCAAAGCATAAAAAAGCCCCCCAGAAACTCTCTGGGGGGCTTTTTTGCTTGCAAGAAAGTGTTTAGTCCTGATTGCTGGGCAGGCCGGGCACCGGATTGCCTTGGGCGGCACTTGTGTTCGGAACGCCCATCTTCTCTTCGCGCTTGCGCTGATAGCGATTAAACTGCTCCGGCGACAACACGTCTTTCAACGCGGCCAGCCGCGACTGGCCAATGTCTTCCACGATGCCGTTTAGCTTTCGCAAGTCGGTGCGGTAGCGCAGGCGGGCGGTTTCCACGTTGCGCACGCTGGTCAGGTTTATCTGATTCACTTTTACGACTTGCGGCGGCGTGAGGCCCAGCGCCTGGCGCATATTATCGGTGAGCGCTTTGGCGCGGGCCTCCACTTTATCGGCAGGGGGAGTGGGGGCCGCGGCGCTTGGCTTGGCGGGAACTGCCGCTTTCGGTTTGGCAGCTGCTGAGGCGGCAGCTTTGGGCTTGGCGGCGGTTTGGGCCTGCGTAAGGCCTGGAGCCAGAGTCAGGAGAAGGAAGGCAGAAAAAAAGGAAATCTTCATGTCGGAAAGTATAGATCGGTAGCCGAAAAATGGCCCCCGGTGCAAAGATGGGTCAGAAAATTAGAGCTGGAAACAAGCTTATCAGCACGTAAATATGGTGCCAGAAAGGAGCAACAGGCTTATAACGCAAACCAGCAGGTATTTATGCCAGAGTGAAGCAAAAAAAGCCCCCCAGCCAGCGTAACCTTTCCTGCGGCATTCCATACTAGAAAGCATGAAGCAAAAAAATCAACCTAAATGGCTGGCTTTGGCTGGCATGGGCGCCGTGGTAGCCGCTGCGGCGCTGTGGTCTAACCGCCGCGGCTCATACGAGTTGGCGGGCCGCGTGGTCCTGATCACGGGTGGCTCGCGCGGACTGGGCTTGGTGCTGGCCCGCCAGGCCGTAGCCGAAGGCGCCAAAGTAGCCATCTGTGCCCGCGACGCCGAAGAGTTGGAGCGCGCCCGCCAGGAGTTGGCCGCCGGCGGCACCGAAGTAGTAGCCTTGCAGCGCGACCTCACCGATCCGGAGGCCGTTCGTTCCCTCATTGCCGAGGTGCAGGAGCAGCTGGGCTTTATCGATGTGCTTATCAACAATGCCGGCATCATCACCGCCGGCCCCCTCGACCACATGGAGCTGCGCGAGTACCAGGATTCGATGGACACGCACTTCTGGGCGCCGCTACACGCCATGCAGGCCGTATTGCCGGCTATGCGCCGCCGGGGTGAGGGCCGCATTATCAACATAGCCTCCGTGGGGGGCAAAGTTCCGATTCCGCACCTAGCCCCGTACTGCGCCAGCAAGTTTGCGCTGGTTGGCCTCTCCGAAAGCTTCCGCATTGAGCTGAAGCAGCACGGCATTCTGGTCACTACCATTTGCCCCAACCTGCTGCGTACGGGCAGCGCCCGCCATGCCATTGTGAAGGGCAAGCACAAGGAAGAGTACGCCACCTTCGTCGTGGCCGACTCTCTGCCGGTGCTGACGCTGGATGCCGAAGCCGCCGCCCGCCGCATCTGGAGCGCCTGCCGCCGCGGCGATGCTGAAGTGATAGTTGGCACGCCGGCCAAGCTGCTCGCGGGTTTGCACGGCCTGATTCCCGGCACCACCACCGATCTGCTGAGCCTGGTAAATCGTGCCTTGCCGGGCGAAAACGGCGAATTGGGCGACGAGCGCCGCCACGGCTACGAAAGCGAATCAGCCGTTAGCCGCTCCTGGGTAACAACGCTCACGCGCAAAGCTGAAAAGGAGAATAATGAGCTTACGAGTGATGAGTAGCCATTATTAAATAGCGCTAAGATGTAGAGACGCAACATCTTGCGTCTCTACATCATAACTCTGCTCTTTTTTTGCAACTGAGTCATTTGCCAAAAATCTGATCAAGAAGCAGATAACGGGCGCGATTCTGCTCGGGTTCGGCTTTCGTCGTAACGTCGATGCGCAGAACCTGCGCGTTGCCGCCGGCTTTTGCGGCCGGCCAGGTGGGCAATCCGTTACCATTCGGATTGCCGTTTTTGATGAAGTTGGCAAAATAGCTCTGCATCGTTTCCGATACTTTGTAGTCGTCCGGCGTCCAGGCGTACACTTTGTTGGTGGCCAGGTTGCCGAGGGCGTACTCAATCTCGGCGGAGTGCGAGGCTCCCTTTGCGGCGGGCTCGTTGCCTGCGGTTGGGTTCATGGCCGGGCGGGGGCGAGCGTAGAGGTAGCGATACACGGGCTGCCCACCGGTTTGGCCGTGCATATCGGCCCATTTCCAGGTGCTGTAGGCAATAAATCGGTCGCCGGCCAAGTCGGTGGCCGCCTGTTCCGCTTCCTGCGCGGTAGTGGCCGGGTAAAGCTTCAGCACCTCCTCGGCGCGCTCACCGTAGAATTTCTGCACCGCACTCCGAAAGTTTTCGGGCGTGGCGGGCTCCTTTCCGAGCAGAAAAGGAGCGCTCATTTCCTGCGAGTTCCACCCCACGAGCAACGGCACGCGCGCTTGCTGGCCAGCGGCAAACGTAGCCGTGGGCAATTGGGTGAAAAAGTAGCCATCGATGGCAGGAGCGAAGCGCGGCACGCCGGGCTTGCTGGCCGCTTCCAATAGCTGCTGGGCCGGCAACGCCCGCAAAGCGGCCAGCGAAGCCGCCCCAATGCTGGCAGCAAAAGCAGCCCCGTTTTTCTCGGCTTCGGCTAAAGGCAGTGGCCCAAAGCTGGTATTGAGCATAGAGCCGCTTTCGCCGATTGCTCTGGCAAACAATGCTTTAGATAGGGGCGATGCCATCTGCGCGCTCACCGACATTGAGCCCGCCGACTCTCCGGCAATGGTTACCTTATTAGGGTCGCCGCCAAAGGCCGCAATATTCTGCTGTACCCAGCGCAACGCCGCATTCTGGTCCAGAAAACCATAGTTGCCGGATGCCTTGTGCGGTGATTCTTTGGATAGCTCCGGATGAGCCATAAAGCCGAAAATGCCCAGCCTGTAGTTTACCGTTACGGCCACGATACCGCGCCGGGCCATGCTTTCGCCATCGTAGCGCGGCTCCGAGCCGTCGCCTGCAATAAAGCCGCCACCGTAGAAGTACACCAGCACCGGTAGCTTCGCCGCCGCCGATTTGGCCGGCGTCCACACATTCAGGTACAGACAATCCTCGCTTACCCCATCGGAGCGAAAGTTCATGTCGCTGTAAATGGGCAATTGCATTGCCTGGGGGGCAAATTTTTTGGCTTGGCGCACGCCTGTCCAGCTTTTTACCGGTTGAGGCTCCCGCCACCGCAACTCTCCAACGGGCGGCGCAGCAAACGGCACGCCCTTAAATTCACGGATTCCGCTGGCCGTGGTGGCTCCTTCCAGCAACCCATTCGCTGTCTGCACGCGGTTGGATATGATGGCTGTGGTGGGCTTTTTCGCCTGACCAAAAGCGGTAGGCAAGCCTGCCAGAGCAAGGAGCGTGAGCAGCAGTATCGTTTTCATAGGTAGTTGAGAGTGTGGTTCTTTATGCACTAGTTCATAATGGAATACGTCTGGCTTACGGTCGTAGTAGCCTGGCGCTTTACTTAAAGCAGGAAATCCTGTTTTTGCCGCTGCCATATTAGTACGACTACCGCCACTTTTCTATCGGAATTCTGGAATGCCGTGGCGTACCTCGGCACCTCATGGCCGACCGCTATGTGCAATGTTAGTTTATGGCCCTTTCTGGAGCCTGACCGAAGCACAGGCCGTAGCCGTTGGGAAGGTACGGGTTGAGCGGCCGGATCATGCACGGGAACCTCATTTTATCGTTGCCAGCAGCAACGCCTTCCCAATCATCCACAAAAAAGCCCCCCAAAACCAGTTCCGGGGGGCTTTTTTTAGCTAAACAACCTGGCAGCGCGGACACACATACGTTGCTCGTCCGCCCACGTAGCTTTTGTCAATCAGCGTTTTGGGGTGGCGGGGGCAAAACTTGTGCAGCTCCGAGCCCGGCGTGGCGGAGTCGTCCCACTCGCGGGCGTGAATGAGGAAAGAAGCCGGAAAGTGGCGGTAGGTGGCCTCATGCTGAATGGCTGTTTGCAGCACCAGCTGAATGGCAACACTTAAGGCGTTGAATTCTTTGTCCGTCAGCGAGTTGGCAATTCGCTCGGGATGAAGCTTCGCCTGGAACAACACTTCATCTACAATCCAATTGCCCAAGCCCGCCGTGATACGCTGATCGAGAAGGAGGGGCTTGAGAATGGTTTTTTTGCCCCCCAGGGCTTGCTTGAGATAATCGGCGCTGACGTCGAGGGCATCCGGGCCGAGCTTTTTGGCTTTTTGGTACGCTTCTACGCTAGCAGCCAGACGGATGCGCCCGAACTTGCGAGGGTCGATGAAAGCCACGCGCAGGCCGTCGGCCAAATGCAGGGCTACGCGAGTGAAGCGGGGCGCGTCGTGGTCGTCGCGGTAGGCGCCTACGTCGCCGGTCATGCCGAAGTGCAGGGCCAGTACGGCACCGTCGTTCAGCTCCAGAAAGCAGTTTTTGCCGATGCGGCGAGTGGCAGCTACCTGCCGGCCGACCACGCCTTGGCGTAGCGTGTCTTCGTCGGTGCCCAGCACGTGCGCGTCACGCACTTCGAACGCAGTAATCGGTTGATGGAGAATAATATCGTCGAGAAAGCGACGGTAGGTTTCTACTTCGGGTAGTTCGGGCACTGAGGTAGCGGCTTAGGAAGAATAAGAATCGAAAAATGCCCTTGGGGGCATTTTTCAGAAGGAAGTTTAATCCCGTATTCCTAACCAAATTCCCTCTCCGAAGTTCAGTCAATAGCAAGCGCTTTAACGCAGCAGAGACGCAATAATATGCGCCTCTGCGTTGAACGGCCGGCATTACTAAACAACATCAGCAGCGACGAGACGCAAGTATGCATCTCCACACCGTTCGAAGGGCTAAAGGTCTGCCTTAAATTCGCATGGTGCCTACGGCCACCACTACGGCTGTGCCACCAATCTGCACCATCTCAATGGATTCATGCGAGCCCCGGACACTGACTTGCACGGTGCCGGGCCGATCGAGCCAATGACCCTGCTCGGCCACAAAATTGAGCGTATCGAGGTAGCGATAGTGCCACAGATAAGCTGCCATGCCACCCGTGGCGGAGCCCGTAACGGGATCTTCGATGGTATCCGGGGGCACGCCGAAGTGGCGGGCGAAAGTGTGGCCGGCTTTTGTAGCGCCCCCCAGACAGAACAAATGGGGACTAAAGAAGTCGCTGGAGGCGCGGTACTTACGGAATGCAGCCGGCTCGGGGGGAGTGGCGCGGCGCAGGGCGTCGTGGTTGCGCAGCAGCACCATAAGCTGCGGTGTGCCGGTACTCACCGTCTGGATAAGAGCGCCGGGGTAAAGGTCGTCGGGGGTGAGGCCAAAGAAGGGCATTACCACTTCTGGATCGTGCACGGCACCAAATACCGGGCGGCGCTGGGTCATCACGACGTGCGTCGGTTTTTGCCCCCCAGGGGCCAGTACATCAATCTGAATCGGGCCTTCCTGCAACTCCATTTGCAGAGTGGTATGGATGCCCGCCAATGGCAGTCGGCCCGCATAAATAAGGGCCGTGACGGCGGCAATGGTAGGGTGGCCCGCCAGCGGCAATTCTTCAGCCGGAGTAAAGTAGCGCAGCCCAAAATCGGCCGTAGCTGAGTGGCGCACAAATACTGTTTCCGATTGGTTGAACTCGCGGGCTACCTTCTGCATGGTTTCCGGGGAAAGTTCATCAGCATCAAACACCACCGCACACGGATTGCCGCTTAGCGCTGTTTGGGTAAAAGCATCAACAAGCAAAAAGGGGTAAGAAACGGGCATAGGCGCGGCAAGAACGGAACCTCTAAGGTAGGAAGAGTACGGGGAGTTAGATATAAAAAAAAGCTAATTCCCCGGGGGAGGAATTAGCTTTAGACAAAAACTCAACCAATACTTACGAAGGGTCGGAGAGGCGGCCCACCTGCTCGCCGTCGGTGTCATATACGCCGCCATTAGCGCTTACATATAAGCGGCGCTGCTGCCCATCAGTGAGTACATAGGGAAATGTGCGGCTGCTGGAGCGGGTGAGGCGACCGACTACCTCAGCCGAGCGGCTGTTGCGCCCCAGGCGCACTACACTCAGCCGATCCGTGAGATAGTACTGCTCGTCGGGGTTATCGCGGAAGGTAATTTTGCCAATCACGCTGACCGTATTGCTGGCCGTATGCACCGGAGTAGAAGGCGGGGTGCGCTGGGTTAAAACGGCCGGAGCAGCAGAAGGAGCAGAAGCGTTTCTGCTGGCTGCAATCTGCCCGTTGGCGCGCTGCCAGCCCTCGCCAATGGCTTTGAGGCGGGTAGGGCGGCCAGGGTGCGTGGCCGAAGCCTGATCGTCGGCAATGACGGCCATGGCAGCCTGAGCCTGGGCTAAGCTAGCGCCCATTTTGCGCAGCACGAACCCCGAAAACTCATCGGCCTCCAACTCATCGGTGGGGTTGCTGCCGCCGGCACGCAGGGTGTGGCCATTGAGGTGGTGCCCCATCTCGTGGGCAAGGATGCTAATGCCAGCCCAGTCGGTGCGGCCCGCTTGGTTCACGGCACCCACAAACTGCGGGTTGTATAGCAAGTAGCGCTGCCCGTTGTAGACGACAGCCGCCGCATTCTGCACATCCGATGTGGAGCGCAGCTCGAAGCGGGGCTTCAATCCGACCACATCCGTGATTTCGCGCAGCACGTCGCGCTGGCCGCCATTACTCGATTGGGCGGAAGCTGCGTTACCAGATAAAAAAAGCCCCCCAGCAAGCAACAGGCCTGCAAAACGGCGGAAGATGCGGTTGGTTTTCATAGACAAAGTTTGATAAAGTTGACGCTTTACAAAGGCAACTTTCCGGCCAGAGGCACAAAGCAGTCAGCTTGTCAGCGGTTCGAAATCATAACGTCGTCTGGGGGGCTTTTCGTTTGAAAAACGTAGAAAAAGTAAAATTTAGTTGTCGAGCTATAAGGCGGTTACGTGAGAGAAGCCTATAGTACGCATATCATCATTAGCAAGGCCGTTGTCATAAATGAGGCGATCATGCAGAGGCAGAGCCGAAGCATCTCGCGTGAGTGGGATTAGTAATCCCGCATCAGCACGCGAGATGCTTCGCTGCGCTCTGCATGACGGTATTTATTAGTTACATACTTGAATGATTAATCTGTGTTCTAAGATTACGCTAATGCCGGGATGCCTTCGGTGGGTGTAGAGGTTGTGCGTTCGCCAATCTGCTGACGCCACATGGCGTAATACAATCCTTTGGTAGCCAGCAGTTCGGCGTGGCGGCCTTGCTCTGCGATGCGGCCGCGCTCCAGCACATAAATGCGGTCGGCGTGAAGCACGGTGCTCAGGCGGTGGGCAATGAGAATAGTAATGTGCTGGCGCGAGCCCGATAGCTCCCGCACGGTCTGGCTGATTTCTTCTTCGGTGAGTGAATCGAGGGAAGAGGTAGCTTCGTCGAAAACCAGCAGAGTTGGGCGGCGCAACAGGGCCCTGGCGATGCTCAGGCGCTGCTTTTCGCCCCCCGACACCTTCACGCCGCCTTCCCCAATAACGGTGTCCAGACCTTGCGGAGCGCGGGCCAGCAGCGAGTCGGCGGCGGCTTGGTGCAGGGCGCGCACGCACTCTTCGTCGGTGGCCTGGGGCGCCACAAACAGGAGGTTTTCGCGGATGGTGCCAGCGAAAAGCTGAGTATCCTGCGTTACAAATCCGATCTGTTCGCGCAATTGGTCGAGGTCCAGTTCGGTACCGGGCAAGTCGTTATATAAGATCTGACCGCTGGCGGGCGGATAAAGGCCCACGAGCAGCTTCACCAGCGTGGTTTTGCCTGAGCCAGAAGGCCCCACGAACGCAATGGTTTCACCGAGCTTGGTATCGAAGGAAATACCATCCAGCGCCGCGTTATTGGCCGATAAATGCTGAAACCGGACATCAGCAAATCGGAGCGTCTGGATTTGCTCAATGCGTTTTGGGTTGGTGGGCTTCACTTCCTTGGGCGTGTCCAGAATCTGCTGGTAGTTAGCCAGCGAAGCCTCCGTTTCGCGATAGATATTGATGATGTTGCCCAACTCCTGCAACGGGCCAAAAATGAAGAACGAATAAATAAAGAGCGAGAAAAACTCGCCCACCGTAATGCGCCCGTTCACCACCAGAAACAGCATAAGCAGCAGAATGCCATTGCGCAGCAGATTCACGAACGTGCCCTGAATAAACGATAAAGAGCGGATGTAGCGCACCTTCTTCAGCTCCAGCTTCAGAATCTTATCGGTGGTGGCATTGAGGCGCAGCGTTTCCTGCTGACCTAGCCCGAGGCTTTTGACCAGCTCAATGTTGCGCAGGCTCTCGGTGGTAGCCCCAGCCAAGGCGGTGGTTTCGGCCACGATGGTCTTCTGTATTACCTTGATTTTCTTGCTCAATACAGAGCTCAGAATACCCAGCAGCGGAATGGTGAGAAAGTACACCGGGGCAATAACCCAGTACACCGTAATGGCATATACGACCACGAAAATAATGCCCACCAGCGAGGTAAACAGCACGTTTACAAAGCTTTGAATCAGCTTCTCCACGTCGGAGCGCACCTTCTGAAGCTTGCCCAGAGTCTCCCCCGAGCGTTGATCTTCGAATACCTGATAAGGCAGCTCCAACGAGTGGCGAAGACCATCGGAATACAGCTGAGCGCCCAGGCGCTGGGTGATGACGTTGACGTAGTAATCCTGGAAGTTTTTGGCGATGCGCGACACCATAGCCACGCCCATTGCGGCCAGAATCAGCAGGCCTGCCCCCCGGATAAAAGTGCTTGGATTGATGTCGTGCAGCTCGCCGCCGGGCTGCACCACGTACTGGTCAATGATTTTGCGAAAAATCCAGGGGTCGAGGAGGGAGAAGATCTGGTTGACGGCCGCCAGCGCTAAGGCCAAGGCCAATAAGCCTCGATATTGGCGCAGATATGAGTAGAGTAGGCGCATGGGAGGGGGAGAGTTATGACAGAAAAGCCTCGAGCCTGCGTAGAAGTTTAAGAAAAGCCTCAGGCAATACCCAATTTACTCCCAATTTCCGCCTAAAGCCCGCACCAGCTGTACGGTATAGCGCAGCTGATTAGCCTGCGTCTGAACCCGCTGGCGGGCCGCATTCAGCGTAATGCGGTCGGCATCGACCACTTGAAAATAATCGGCCAGACCGCGGCGGTAGCGCTCCAGGGTGAGGCGCCCCGCCTGACGGGCGGCCGTGAGGGCGCGCTGCTGAGCGGCCAGCTGAGCAGCGGTTTGCTGCACATCGGCCAGCGCCGTTTCCACTTCCTTAAAAGCCACCAGGGCCCTCTGACGATATTCGGCCGCCTGCGCATCGTAGCGAGCCTGCGCAATCTGTTGGTTGGCCCGCAAGCGGCCGCCGTTGAAAACCGGAATCGAAATGCCGCCGCCCAGGTAGTAGGTGTAGTTGTCCGAAATCCGGGGCAAATCACGCAGGTCGGCGGCCTGGGGCCCAATGAAGCCGTTGAGGAGCAGTGTAGGCAGGCGGGCGAGGCGGGCCGCATCCAGGCGCGAGTCGGTGGCGGCAAGCAGGCGCTCAGCCTGTAGCAGGTCGGGGCGGGTAGTGAGCAGCGCGGCCGGAACGGAAGCCGGAACCTGGGGGGCATTTAGAGGCCCGCGCCGGGGCGCCAACGTAAACGCGCTGGCGGTTTGGCCGGTGACGGTGGCCAAGGCGGCTTCAAGCCCTTTGCGCTGGCGCTGCGCCTCAAACAAGCTGGCCTCCACGGTGGCCAATTCGGTTTCGGCACGGCGCACGGCTATCTCATTGTCGACGCCGGCGGTAAAGCGGGCGTTGGTAAGGGCCAGACTTTGCCGCCGAGCCAGCAGCGTGCTGTCGAGCACGGCCAGCTCCGCATCGAGGCCGCGAATGCCGAAGTAGTAGGTAGCCCCATCGGCCGTGAGGCTGAGCTGCACGGTGCGTAGCTCGGCTTCGCTGGCCTCCGATTCGGCCCTGGCGGCTTGCACACCACGGCGCAAACGGCCCCATACATCTACCTCATAACTCACATTGAGCGGCACATAATACTGCGTTTGGGTAATGCCGTTGGTTGGGGTGGCACCACCATTTTCGCCCCCCAGGGCAAAGGGCACGGGCCGCAAACCGGAGAGGCGGGTGATATAGGCCTGCGGATCGAGCGTGACTTCGGGCTGGCGCGTGGACGTGGCTACCCGGATGGCAGCGCGGGCTTCATCAACGCGGGCCACCGCAGATTTGAGGCTAAAATTGCCCCCCAGCGTCTGTTCAGCCAGCTTGGTCAGTTCGGGGTCATTAAACACCGTCCACCAGGCTGGTATGGCTGGCTGCTGGGCCACGGTGGCGGGTGCTGGAGCTGGCAGCGGCGCGGCGGCGGCCTGGGGGGCATTTTTCCAGGCGGGGGGAGAAGCTACGTCGGGGGCCTGGTAGCGCGGGGCGCGGGTGCAGCCGGCCAAGCTACTGAGTAACAGTAACGTCAGAAGGTAACAGCTATATGAGTAGAGCAGGGGCCTCATGCAGAATGGACAGGAAAAAGGTATGAACCCAGGCAGGCGGTTACTTATCTGATTTCTTATCGGCGGGCGTTTCCACGCGGGGCCGGTCGGGGTCGTAGGGGCGCTCGGGCGCTTTGGGCTTTGACTGGCTACCGGGTTTCTCGTCTTCTTTCTTGGGCTTACGGGCCTCTACCTGTTGGCCGTCGCGCAGACTTTCGATAGGATTCACAACCAGCATTTCTCCACCTTTCAACCCCTTTGTTACTTCTATCTGGTCGCCAAAATCCCGGCCGGGTACGATTGTCTGGTACCGAATCTTATTGTTGGCGACCACCACCACGCGTGGCTCGATGCCGCTAGGCACCAAGGCATTAGCTGATATGACAACGCTGGGCCGGGTGCGCGGCAGCTGAAACCGAACCTGCGCAAACATGCCGGGCCGCAGCAGCTTATCAGTGTTGGGTACCTGTACCTGGGTGAGCAGGGTGCGCGTTTCCTCGTTCAGCGCCCCCGCATCGCGGGCTACGCGGCCGGCGAAGGTGCGGTTGGGATATTCGGGCACCAAAATCTCGGTTGTCATGCCGGGCTCGATGCCGGGAACAAAGTTCTGGGGAATGTTGACGAAGGCGCGCAGGGTGTCCGTCTGCTCAATCTTGAAGAGCTGGGTGCCCTCCGCGTTGCTGGCTGATACCAAGGACCCGACCTCCACGTTTCGCTGGGTAACAATACCCCCAAATGGGGCCGTAACCCGCCGGAACCCTTGCTGCGCGAGCAACCCGTTGAGCACCGCTTGCTGGGCTTCGTATTGGGCGCGACCTTCATCCAGCTCCTGCTGCGAAATGGCCCCCGGCAGCTCAATACTGCGTAGCCGCTCGAAGCTAGTGCGCGCCAGGTTAAGACTGGCCCGCGCCTGCGCTACCTGTTGGTCGAGCTCGGGAGTGGAGAGCAGCGCCAAAATCTGGCCGCGCTTTACGCGGGCGCCGATATCTGTGTACCAGGTTTTTACAAAGCCATTGGCACGGGCAAATACAAAGGTCTCGCGGTTGGAGCGGGTGTCGGCGGGCAGCTCTACGCGGGTGGTGTCGGGGGCGGCAGCAGCAGGCTCCACGGTTACGATGGTCAGCGCGTTGGCGTCTTTTTCGGCTTGTTCTTTCCGCTTTTTGTCTTTGCTCAGGCGTGGTAATAAACCAGTCAGCAGCAAGGCCCCAAACACGGCCCCGATGCCGAGCATGATCAGCCAGATGCGGCGCTTTTTCTTGCCGGGAGGCTTTTTTTCGTGGTCTTCCTCATCCGAATCGTGTGGTTCTGCCTGCTTATCATCCTTCAACTCACTCGCTTCTTTTTTGCCATCTTCCGCTTTGGGGCTGGGCGGCGAAGACCTCTTCCAATCTCCCTCCGACGGTGCCTGGGGGGCTTTTTTACCCTCAAACGTGTCGACTGGCTCCGCCTGCTGTTGAACGTTTTTAGGCCGATTATCCTGGTCAGAGTCCGCAGTTGGCTCGTCGGGGCGCGGGTCGTCCTTGGGCGGGTCTTTATAGTCGTCGGAGATAATAGCCATAGGGGCGGAGAGCGTTATTTGAAGCGGCGAGCTTCAGGTATCATGATAAGTGCTTGACTATTGCGCGCTTAAGCGGCTACGCGGTCTTGTTCGGCTTCTTTTTCTTCGGCTACCAGCTGCTTCTTTTTGAAGTAGCTAAATACGACCGGCACGAAAAACAAGGTGGTAAACGTGGCCAGGATCAGGCCGCCAATAACTGCGCGGCCCAGGGGGGCGTTTTGTTCACCACCCTCGCCCAGCGCCAACGACAACGGCAGCAGACCGATGATGGCGGCCAGCGCCGTCATCAGCACCGGGCGCAGACGGGTAACACCCGCATCGATGGCCGCGTCGCGGGGGCTGAGGTCGGGTTGGGCCTCGCGCCGCTCGTTGGCAAATGACACGACGAGAATACTGTTGGCCGTGGCAATGCCGATACACATAATGGCGCCCATGAGCGAAGGCACACTGAAGGTGGTTTGGGTAACAAACAGCATCCATAGCATACCCGAAATGGCCCCCGGCAGCGCCGTGATGATGATAAACGGATCGAGCCAGCTCTGAAAGTTGACTACCATCAGCAGGTAGAGCAGCAGGATAGCGCCCGCCAAACCAATGCCCAGACCCGTGAAGGAAGTTTTCATGCTTTCCACCTGTCCGCGCAGCTCGATGGTGGTGCCTTTCGGCAGATTTTCGCTCGCTTCCTTAATGATTTTGCGGATTTCCGTGGCCACGCCGCCCAAGTCGCGGCCCTCCACGCTGGCGTAGATATCTACCACGCGCTGAATGTCATAGTCGCTTACCACGGCATCGGTCTGGTCGCGGCGGGTTTGGGCAAAGCTGCTTAAAAGCTGAGCCTGGGTTTGCGTAGGGCTGGTGATGCCGATGGTGCGCACATCATCCAGCGTGGTAAGCTCTCTGGGGGGCGTTTGCACGGCCACCGTGTAGTTCACGCCGCTCTCTGGGTTAAGCCATTGGTTGGGGTCGGTTTGAGTGCTGGAGCTGAGGTTAACCAGCACATTGTCAGCAATGTCGGCCTGGCTGAGGCCGGCCCGCTGGGCCCGCACCCGATCCACGTCCAGGCGAATCTGGGGGGCTTTTATTTGAAAGATAAACGCATCAACCACACCCGGAATAGCCGCGATTTTCTGCTGAAGCTGCTTGGCTACCTTCTCGTTTACCTCCATGTCGCGGCCTGTCACTTGCACGTCGATGGGGGCGGGCAGACCGAAGTTCAAGGTCTGGTTCACGATGTCGGCGGGCTGAAAGAAGATGGTCAGGTCGGGGTGCTCGCGCTGCACGCGCCGCCTGATTTCGGTGATATAATCCTGGGTTGGACCGTGGCCTTTTTTCAGCGAAGCCAGAATCTCCCCATCAGCCGAGCTGATAACGGGGTTGTCGCTCAGCAGCAGATTTACCGGAATGCTCGGCAAGCCAATATTGGATAGTACCAGCTCCAGCTCTTCGGCTGGAACTACCTCCCGAATAATACCTTCCACCTCCCGAAACCGCCGTTCGGTTTCTTCCAGGCGGGTGCCGGTAGGAGCGCGCACATGCAGGCGCATTTGGCCGGCATCTACTTTAGGAAAGAAATCCTGCCCAATAAAAGGATATAAGCAACCAGAGCCAATAAACAGCACCGTAAATCCAATAACCACGGTTTTGCGGTGGTCGAGCGCCCAGTTTAGCGTACTTTGGTAAGCCTCGCGCACCCTATCAAACCGTTTTTCAAAGGCCTGATGCGCCCGCCAGACCCAGCTTTTCTGGATGGTTTTGGCACCCTCCTTTTCCTCGGCCGTGAGGGGCTGTTCTTCGTCTTCACCATCGAGATTGGCGGCCTGCTCCTCATCTACTTGCTGACGGCGCAGCTGGGCCAGCTCTTTTTCTCGCTCACTTACTTTTTTGCCGTTGCGTAGGTGGTCGCTGGGCACTTCCTCAGGGCCTTGCTCGTGGTAAATGGGCAGTTCCTTGCGCAGCAGCACGCGGGCCAGCGTGGGCAACAGCGTCCGGGAAAGGAAATACGACACGAACAGCACGAAAATAACCGTGAGCGCCAGCGGCGTAAAAATGTCGGCCGATACGCCCGAGAGAAAGAAAATCGGGACAAACACAATGGCCAGACCCAGCGTGGAAACCAGCGCTGGCAGTGCCACCTGGGAGGCACTGTCCAGAATAGATTTCTTCACTCCTTTGCCCATGCCCATGTTGCGGTGAATGTTCTCGATTTCCACCGTCGCGTCGTCCACCAGATTGCCGATGGAAAGGGCAATGCCGCTCAGGGTCATGATGTTAAGCGTCTGCCCAAAGGCGCGGAGCAGCATAATGGTCACCAGCACCGAAAGCGGAATTGAGATGGTAATAATGAGCGTGGAGCGCCACGAGCCTAGAAACAGCAGAATCATGATGCCGGTGAGAGCCGCCGCCACGCAGCCTTCTACCGCCACCCCCGAAATGGACGAGCGCACGAAGAAAGATTGATCAAACAGCAGCTTCACATTCAAGCCTTCCGGCGAAGTGGCCACTACATCAGGCAGCTCTTTTTTGATACCATCAATTACATCAAGCGTGCTGGCAAGTCCGCTTTTCAGGATGGGAATAACGGCAGTGCGCAGCCCATCCTGGCGCACAATATTGGTTTGAACGGCCGCGCCCTCGTGCACAAACGCCACGTCGCGGATATACACCGTGATGCCGTTTACCACCTTCACGGGCAGATCGTTGAGGGTAGCAATCAGCTCGGGGCTGCTGTTGAGGCGCACGTCGTATTCCCGGTCCCCGATTTTGGCCGTGCCAGCGGGCAGAATCACGTTCTGCGCGGTCAGCGCATTCACCACATCATTGCCGGAAAGGCCTTTGCCTGCCAGCGCATCAGGCTTCAGATCAACCATGATCTGCTTGGATCGGCCCCCATTGGGCACCAGCAGCGAGGCACCTTTCACTACCGCCAGGCCCGGCCGCACGAAGGAGCGGCTGGCATCGTAGAGGTCGGCTTCACCGAGGGTTTGGGACGAAAGGCTGGCCTGGGCGATGGGCACGTTGGCCGCCGAGTAGCGAATAATCAGCGGGGGGCCAATTCCCTGGGGCAAGCCCCGAATGAGGGTTGCCGTAATGGCCGTGAGCTGGGCTACGCCCGCGTCAGGGTCGGTGCCGGGCTGGAAGAATACTTTGATGATGCCAACGCCTTTAATAGCGCGCGATTCGAGGTGCTCAATGTTGTTGACCGTAGTCGTGTACACGCGCTGATTCACGTTGAGCACGCGCTGGTTCATTTCTTCGGCGCTCATGCCCGAATAGCTCCACACCACGCCCACCACTGGAATGTTGACTTCGGGAAAAATATCCACCGCCATGGTGAAGATGGTCAAAATGCCCCCCGCCAGAATCACTAGGGCCATAACGATAAAGGTATACGGACGCGAAAGCGCCAAACGAACCATCCACATAGGCTAGACTATAGAATAAGGAATAAGCAAGGCCCCGATAAATAGCAGTGGCGGTGGGCCGTGCTGTCGAGGTATGTATTCGTAGCTGTTCAGACCAATAGAAATAGCTTATGGGGGGCAAATTCAGATTACCAACCCCTTACAGGCCGGAAGGTTGGAGATGAAGCTAAAACGTGAGTATCTCTCCTCCCTACTTTAACTTTGAAAAATGCAAAAATGATTACGTGGCTGTAGTCTTACCTGCGCCGTGTTTGCTCGTGCTTGTTTAAGGCGCGTAGGCCCCTGCTAACTGTCTGTAAATTTTTTTATTGATAAAAACCTTCCTATGATCTAACTTTAAAAAGTTAAACGTCAACTGATTATCGTCTTATAAAAAATAATATTTCCAAAGAACCATATTTAACCCTTATTTAGAGGAAAAATTATAACTGTTAGGTTAATAATATAACTATGAGAAGGAGTCTTCAACTCGATTTCTTTAGAGGTATTCTATTGATATTGATAACGGTAGATCATTTTCTATCCGGAAATGACGTAATCAAATACTTTACATACGAGTTTGTTGGGTGGGTAACTGCGGCTGAGGGCTTCGTGTTTTTATCAGGATTAACGGCAGGTATAGTCTATACCCGTAAAATGAATGATAAGGGCGAAGCTTTTGTCAATGAAGCAGTAAAGAAAAGAGCCTGGTTAATCTACAAGAATCATACAGGTATATTGCTTTGTGCTCTAGTTGCTCTACTGTTTGGCTATGGTTTGAATGAATACTGGATAAATGATTACGGCTTGTTATCTCAAAAGCCCTTTATTGCTATTGCCCTAAGTGCGCTATTATTATATCAGCCTGCTCAGATGGATATATTGCCTATGTATATGATTTTTATACTGTTTGTGCCAATGGTGATTAAATATCTTAAAAGAGGATATAAGTGGCAATTAGTGACATGTTCAATTGCGATTTACCTGCTTCCTGTCATTAAAGGGTTAACTTCTTTAGATACTATAACACAAATCGGAGATGTAAATACCGGCTTCTTTAATCTTTTGTCATGGCAACTCCTTTTCTTTTTAGGCGTGTTTGCTGGATTTGCTTATTGTTCTGGTAAGGCAAAGCAGCTCATGCAAAGCAAAGTCACACTTGTGCTGTCATTAGCCATTTGTTTGACGCTTTTTGCAATAAAACGTAGTCATATTGATTTAAGTGGATTTGAAAATTTGTTTTTGAGAGATGTATTGGGACCAGTAAGGCTTCTTAATTGTTTAGCACTTATTTCAATTATAATATTAGTTTGCTCCAAAAAAAGCGAATGGTTTACGTTTAAACCTATTTGTTATTTAGGGCAATATTCACTGGAAGTGTTTTCATTTCATGTAGTTTTCATAGTTGTCTTTAAGCCTTTAAATGAAGTGTTAAGCAATATTTACTTTTATCAAATATCTAATCATTTATTTATCTACCCATTATCTTCGATAATGCTTCTTTTTATCGCGTTGCCTGCCTTGTACTTAGCTCCTATTCTTTTAAGTAAAAAGGCTTATAGATTTAATAGAAGTGATATAAAGCCTGCACCCAGCGAAGATTGGTTGACAAGTGCTAGTGTTTTAACACAGGACTATAAACAGATGGTCTAGAGAGGTCATATTTCAAAGTCATTTGCTTTGTGTAGAAAATTGAAAAAACAGGCGGCGTAGATGCTTTGAATGACTAAGCCGACGTCTCGCCGGCGGTGCTGGCGATGTGGCGGGTGCTGCCCGGCACCATTACGCGGAGTGGCTGGGCCGGCTCGGGGTGCTGAGCCAGCAAACGGGCTACATAGGGCATGTCGGGGCCGATATGCAGCTCCCGGGCACGATTCTTTATTTCGGCCTCTTCCCGGCTTACACCCCGGTCGTGAAGCTGCTCATACTCTTCCCACGACTCCACCATAAAGTATTCTACCATGCGGGTGGGGTCGGCCAGATCGGCGTAGAGACCAACGCGGATAGCCCCTTCACGGCGGCGGATACGGCTTAGCTCCTCCATGAGAGCCGCGAAAGCGGCGCGGTCGGAGGGGGCAACGCGGTAGGTGGTCGTGATGATGATGGGGCCGGCATCCGGGGCCGGCTCATCTTCGGCCAGCACGGGCGTTGGGCGCTGGCGCGCGGGAGTGAAGTCGAGGCTTTCCGGAGCATTGATAAGTGAATACCGGAACACCAGCAGCGTGCTCAGTCCCAGCCAGATAGCCGCCCCGGATAATGCAACAGGCAGACCCCACTGCGAAGCCACCGTTCCCCATACCACGCTGCCCAGAGCCATACCGCCCTGAATAGTAAGCAAGTACAGGCTGATGGTGCGGGCCTGAACCCAGCGCGGCACCACGGTTTGTACGCCCACGCTGAAGGAATTAAGCACCAGCATCCAAGCCAGTCCTACCAGCACCAGCAAGCCATAAAGCAGCCAGTAGTTATCAGCAAAAGCCAGCCCCAGCAAGCCCATCGCAAAGGCAATAGTAGCAAGCGTCACGCGGTGGTCGATGGTGAGGCCACGGTTGAGACGAGGCAGCACAACCGCCCCAATAACGGCTCCCAGGCCCATGCACGAAAGCAGCGTGGAGTAGAAAGAAGTAGGCAGCTGAAGCCGTTGGGAAACTACGGCCGGCATGAGCGCCAGCAGGGCGCTGGCCCCGAAAGTAAAGCTGACGCCCCGCACCAGAATACGCTGCACCGGCGGCGCAAACCGGGCGTAGCGGATACCACCCCGAATAGCAGCTACTACCCGCTCCGTGGCCAGCGTGGAGGTGGCTTGGGGCTCGCGCTTCCAGCGCCACACCATATAGATAGTAGCCAGAAAGGATAGTCCGTTAATCAAAAAAGCCCCCCCGGCTGAGTAATAGCCAATTACAATGCCCCCTAAAGCCGGCCCAAACGCCCGCGCCAGATTGAAGCTCACGCTATTCAGGGCAATGGCCTGGGGCAGCTCGGAGCGGGGCACCAGCTCGGGCGTTACGGTCTGCCACACCGGATTATTCAGCGCGCCGCCCAGGCCCAGCATAAACGTAAGCAGCAACAGCAGCCAGGGCGTGGTCAGGCCCATGAGCGTGAGCAGGGCCAGAAGCAGTCCTACCGATGCCATCCAGGTTTGAGTGAAAAGCAGCATCCGCCGCCGATCCACGAGATCGGCCAGAGCGCCGGCCGGCAGGCTGAGCAGGAATACGGGCAGGGCCGAAGCCGTTTGGAGTAAGGCAACCAGCACGGGCGAAGGCGTCAGGTCCGTCATCAGGCCCACGGCGCCCACGTTCTGCATCCAGGTACCGATGTTGGACACAAACGACGCTATCCAGAGCATCCGAAAAAACGGAATCCGCAGGGGCGCGAAGGGAGACGTAGGCGTAGGCTGGGTGAGCGTAGTGGAAGCAGGCATGGGGGGCAAATCTGAAGCTAAGCCGGGCGCAGGCGAACCTGTCAGCTTACGTACGGCTGCCGAAAACTGCCGGTCTCATTTGCCCGCCAAAAAAGCCCCCCACGGCCAAAGCGCCGCAACTGCAAGAGCCCCAGACTTTTCCTGCACACGGCGGCGCTCCTCCCCGCCGCGCGCTGTTAACGCAAGGTTTCTGAGTTAACCGTAAGGCAACTTATTCTACATGTTTTCATAGTCCTGGCTTAATCTCCCGGTAACCTCACGCTTCTAGTTTTGCGGCCACATCGATCAGGCAAAACTATGAAACACAATTACTTGGCTTCGCTGCTCAGGCTGTGCGCGGTCTTCGCGCTTCTCCTCTGGCACAGCGCCGCCCTAGCTCAGGGCCAACCCGTTACCGGCACCGTAACCGACGACAAGGGCGAAGGCCTGCCAGGCGCTACCGTCGTCGTGAAAGGCACCACCACCGGCACCTCCACCGACGTGGGGGGCAAATTTGCTATTACGGTGGCCTCAGATGCTACGCTACAAGTTACTTACATCGGCTTTCTGGCCCAGGAAGTGCGCGTGGATGGCAAGTCGGAACTCAACGTGCGTCTGGCCCCCGACAGCCGGCAGCTGAACGAGGTAGTGGTAACGGCCCTCAATATCAAGCGCGAGCAGAAATCTCTGGGCTATGCAACCCAGACCATCAACGGCGATGCGCTGCTGGAAGCGCGGCCCAACAACTTCGCCCAGGCCTTATCGGGTAAAGTGGCGGGCCTGAATCTGATTTCGCCCGGTTCGGGGCCGGTCAACTCCACGCGTATTTCGCTGCGCGGTGATAACTCGCTGAACCCCAATGGCAACAATGCGCTCATCGTGCTTGATGGCGTGCCCCTGAACAGCGGCCTGACCAGCTCCGGCGTGGGCAGCGCCTACGGAGCCGGCTCCGGCAACGACGTGCCCGTGGACTTCGGCAACGGCATTGCCGACATCAACCCTGATGATATTGCCAGCATCACAGTGCTGAAAGGGGCCAGCGCCACGGCCCTCTACGGCAGCCGTGCCGCCAACGGTGCCCTCATTATCACCACCAAAACCGGCGCCCGCAAACCTAAAGGTCTCGGCGTGACGGTGAATACCAACTACAGCGTGAACACCGTGCTCCGGTGGCCCGACTTCCAGTACGAGTACGGTCAGGGCACGGGGCGCTCCTTCAATGCGGCCGGCGAGCCATATTATTCCTACGGCGCTTCCCCCGACGGGGCCAGCACGGGCGGCACCAGCAGCGCCTTCGGCCCCCGCTTCGAGGGGCAGGAGTATTTTCAGTACGACCCGGTGACGCAGGCCCAGTCGGCGGAGCGGCTGCTGTGGCGGCCTTATGAGGACAACGTGACGGGCTTTTTTCGCACGGGTTCCACGCTCACCAACAGCGTGGCCCTGGAAGGCGGCACCGAAACGACCTCGGCGCGGGCCTCCGTTACCCACTCCAAAAACGAGTGGATTATGCCCAACACCGGCTTCGAGCGCCTGACCGCCGCCCTGAGTTTGAACCACGCCGTGTCAGCTAAACTGAAGCTGGGGGGCAAAGTGAACTTCACCAATCGCACCAGCGACAACCTGCCCGCCACTGGCTACAACAACCAGTCGATATCGTACTTCATGATTTTCCAGAACCCGAATGTGCCGCTCGACGCCTACCGCACCATCTGGAAAAACGGGCAGGAGCAGCTCGATCAGGTTCACCCGTTCAGCTCCTTCATCGACAATCCATATTTGATTGCCCAGGAGATGACCAACTCGGTGAACAACCGCACCACGGTCGGCAACCTGTCGGCCACCTACGAGTTTTCGCCCAAGTTCGACCTGCTGGTGCGCTCCGGCATTGCCATGACCCAGGAGGAGCGCGAGCAGCGCCGCCCTTACAGCACCGCCAACTTCCAGCGCGGCTACTATAAGCAGCAGGATATCAGCCAATACGAGGTAAACACCGACGCTCTGTTTACTTACTACGAGCCCCTGGGCGAGCACTTTGACGTGCGCGCCTCGGTGGGCGCCAACCGCATGGACCGCCGCTTCCGGGGCATCGACGGCGTGGTGCGCGACCTCGTGATTCCGGGCGTGTACAAGCTCACCAACGGCGTGAGCAGCCCGATTTTGTCGGCTACCACCACTGCCCGGCGCATCAATAGCGTGTACGCCCTGACCTCGTTTTCCTTCGACGACAAGATTTTTCTGGACCTGACCGGCCGCAACGACTGGTCGAGCACGCTGCCCAGCCAGAACAACTCTTTTTTCTACCCGTCAGTCAGCACCAGCTTTATTCTGAATGAGCTGCTGCCCATGCCCACGTCGATTTCGCTGGCTAAGCTGCGCCTGTCCGCCGCCCAGGTCGGCAACGATACGGAGCCCTACCGCACCCGCAAGTACTACGGCCGCAGCGACTTTCCCGGCGCGGGTTCTCTGCCCGCCACGCTCTACAACACGAACTTCAAGCCCGAAATCACGACCAGCTTCGAGGCGGGCGTGGAATACTTGATGTTTCAGGGCCGCATCGGTGCCGACGTGACAGTATACCAGAACACGACCCGCAACCAGATTCTGGAAGTGCCTCTCGACCCGACCACTGGCTACAGCCGGGCCGTGCTCAACGCCGGGGAGGTGCGCAACCGCGGCGTGGAAGTGGTGCTCAACGCGCGCCCCATCGACAACAGCGCCTTTAAGTGGCGCAACACCGTTACCTGGGCCCGCAACCGCAATAAGGTGCTGAGCTTAGCCGATGGCCTGGAAGATCAGCAGGTAATCGGGGCGGGTGGCACGGCCACGCTGCTGGCCACCGTGGGCGGCACCACCGGCGACATCTACGGCTTCGGCTTTGCGCGCAGCCCCGATGGGCAGATCATCTACAACAAGGACGGCCTGCCCGTGCAGCCGGCCGCTATCCAGTACATCGGGAGGGCCTTCGCCGACTGGAAGGGGGGCTTTCTGAACGAGTTCAGCTACAAGAATTTCCGGTTCAGCGTGCTGGTCGATGGGCAGTATGGAGGCCGCATCTACTCCCAGACCCACCACAAAATGATGGAGCAGGGCAAGCTCAAATCTACGCTGCCGGGCCGGGAAGAAGGCTTTATCATCGGCGACGGCGTAGTGCTGAACGCCGATGGCACCTACTCGCCCAATGAAACCAAGGTGATTCCGGCGGCCTACTACGCCGAGTACTACCGCCGCGCCAACATCGAGAGCAACTCCTTCGACGCGTCGTTTCTGAAGCTGCGCGAGATGCGGCTGGAGTTCAATTTGCCCCCCGCGCTGCTGGCTCGCACCAAGGCTCTGACCGGGGCCACCATCGGCCTCTACGGCCGCGATCTGGCCATGTGGACCAAGTTCCCCATGTTTGACCCCGAGACGGCAGCCCTCAACGGCGGCACCATTCTGCCCGGCGTGGAAATTGGCCAGCTGCCCAGCACCCGCACCATGGGCGTGAACCTCACCTTACAGTTCTAGCGCTGGAAAATGCCCCCCAGACGGTCATGCCGCCGCTTTATTAGAACGTCATGCAGAGCATGTGGCGCATCAAACCAGGGACGAAGCATCTCGCTCGCGCCGGTAGAGTAGTAATCCGGCGTCAGCACGCGAGATGCTTCGTCCCTGGCTTGATGCGCCACATGCTCTGCATGACCGCCTGGAATACTTTCCATCATCATCCTTTCGGATCAGACATTCCTTCTCCTATGAAAAAATATATAGCTCTAGTAATCTTCGCTTTAGGTGGCAGCCTCGTTTCGTGTACCAAGGATTTTGATGAACTGAACCTCGACCCCAACCGCATCGAGCGCATCAGCCCTGGCACCCTGCTGAACCCCATTATTTACGAGCTAGCTGCCTTCAATACTGAGCGGGCCGACGCGTTTACCTTCGATATTATGCAGGTGGCGCTGCCGTTTCCGAGTGTGTCGGGGGGCGTGCACCGCTACGTGGTAAGCGAAAGCGCCGGCAACTCCACCTGGACGACGTACTACCGCCTGCTGGCTAATATCCGGGAGATGCGCCTTGCCGCCCAAGCCGCCCAGGACCCCAACTACGAGGCCATTGCCCTGACCCTGAACGCCTGGACCTACGCCAACCTCACCGACTGCTTCGGCGACGTGCCCATGACCCAGGCCAGCCAGGCCGAGGAAGGCGTGCTTTACCCCAAGTTCGACACTCAGCCCGAGATCTACGCCCAACTGCTCGCCGATCTGGAAACGGCCAATGGGATGTTCGACAAAAGCCGCACCATGCCCTACGGCAGCGACATTCTCTTCAACAACAACGTGGACGCCTGGCGGCGCTTCTGCAACTCATTGCGGATGCGCCTGCTGCTGCGCATCTCCAAGCGCACCGAAACCAACGCAACCACTCAGCTGGCGGCCATGATCAACGACCCCGCTACGTACCCCGTGTTTACTCAAAACAGTGAAGCGGCCATTCTGCGCATTACCGGCGTCACGCCCACGGTGTCGCCCTGGGGCCGGGCCGTCGATTTTACCACGTTCCGGGCTGCGGGGGGCTTTTTTATTGATAACCTGAATACTCTGGCCGACCCGCGTTTGGCTAAATTTAACAGTCAGGCCCGGTCGAGCGACGGGCGCACTACCATTGGTTACCGTGGCATTCCGAGCGCCTACGCCGGCAGCGACGCCCAGTTTCAGTACCAGCCTTCCAACTTCAATGTATCGTTGGTAACGGCCACAGTGGCGGCGCCCATGCCGCTGGTAATCTTGACCTACGCGGAGGTGGAGTTCATCAAGGCCGAAGCTGCGCAGCGCGGCTACACCACCGCCGATGCCCGCCTGCACTACGAGCGCGGCGTGAAGGCGGCGGTGGAGCAGTGGGGGGCAATTTTGCCGGCTACCTATTTCCAGAACCCCGCCGCAGCCTACAACGGCACGCTGGCGCGCATCATGCTGCAAAAGTATTACGCGCTGTTTTTCAACGATTACCAGCAGTGGTTCGAATACCGCCGCACGGGCCTGCCGGTGTTGCCTCGCGGCCAGGATTTGCAGAATGGCGGCGTGATGCCCGTGCGCTTTCGCTACCCGCTCATCGTGCAAACCAATAACGGCGACAACTACCGCGCCGCCGTGCAGGCCCAGGGCCCCGACGACGTGAACACTAAAGTGTGGTGGGAGAAGTAGGTCGATGTGACGCCTGCTACCACTAGTCCGTCATGCAGAGCGGTAGCGAAGCATCTCGCGTGTTTAGTAGAATTAGTAATCAGACGACCGAGAGCGAGATGCTTCGCTCTGCTCTGCATGACGTTCTTTTTAGGTTATGCAGACTGCCATAAATGCCCTAAAAAGCCCCCTAAAGGCCATTCTGAGGACGCCGATTTACCCTTCTCTAAGAATCAAACCATTACCGCATGTCACAACAACGCCGCACGTTTCTCAAAGCAATCGGCCTGGCCGGGCTGGGCACTACCCTGGACTGGACCCAGGCTGTAGCCCGCCCGAAGGCGCCTGTCCGCGCCGGCAAGGAAGTAAGCGCAGCTACACTCAGCGGCCGGGTGCACGCGGGCGGGCAGGGCCTGGCGGGCGTGGCCGTCACGGACGGCACCACCGTCACGCTCACCGATGCCAGGGGGCAGTACGAGCTGGAAAGCAGCGGCGCCACCGAGTTCGTGTACATCTCGGTGCCGCGCGGCTACGAGTTTCCGCAGGAGCAGGGCGTGGCCCGCTTCTACCGCCGCAAAGAGCCCGTGCGCGGCCGCTTCAAGGCCGATTTCGAGCTGCGCAAGCTCAGCCGAGACGATACCCAGCACAACTTCGTGGTATGGGCCGATCCGCAGATGATTTCCAAGGCCGATGCCGCCGAGTTCAAGGCTACCGCCGTCCCTGATACTCAAAAGCTCATTGCCAGCTACCCGGCCGGCACCCTCTTCCACGGCATCGGCTGCGGCGACCTGGTCTGGGACCATTTCGAGTTGTTTGAGGACTACCAGCAGGGCGTGGCTGCCACGGGCATCCCTTTTTTCCAGGTTATCGGCAACCACGACATGGACCTCACGGCCCGCACCGACGAAGGCTCGGCAGATACTTTTCGCAAGCTGTTCGGGCCCACGTACTACTCGTTTAATCGAGGCGAAATTCACTACGTAGTGCTCGACGACGTGTTTTTCATCGGCGCGGCCAAAAAGTACATCGGCTACCTCACTGAGCAGCAGCTGGCCTGGCTGGAGCAGGATTTGAGCTACGTGAAGCCCGGCTCAACCGTGGTGGTGAGCCTGCACATTCCGCCCACTACCCGCCAGCATTTGCGCAACAAGGAAAAGGAGGAGTCGATGGGCGGCTCGGTGGCCAACCGCCGCGAGCTATACCGGTTGCTCAAGCCTTTCAAAACCCATATTATGTCGGGCCACACCCACTTCAACGAAACCCTCGTGACCGAGCAGAACGTGGTGGAGCACGTGCACGGCACCATCTGCGGGGCCTGGTGGACGGGCCCCATCTGCACCGACGGCACGCCCGCCGGCTACGGCGTGTACGAGGCGCGCGGCGGCGAGCTGAAGTGGTACTACAAAGCCATCGGGCAGGAGCGTACCCACCAGTTTCGCATGTACCCAAAAGGCAGCCTACCCGAGCGCCCCGAGGCCGTAGTGGTGAACGTCTGGAACTGGGACCCGGCCTGGAAAGTGGTGTGGTTTGAAGACGGGGTGCGCCGCGGCGACATGGAGCAATACACCGGCCTCGATCCGTTGTCGGTGCAGCTGCACGCGGGCCCGGCGCTGCCTGCCAAGCACAAATGGGTTGACCCCACGCTGACCGAGCATTTGTTTGTGGCCAACGTAACGGGCGCGGCGCGGGAAATGCGGGTGGAAGTCACCGACCGGTTTGGGCAAGTATACTCGGATACGCTGTCGGCCTAAAGCTACTGAGCCCTCCGCCTGCTGGTGCCCAAGCGCTGCCGGGGGGCTTTTTTGCGCCCTTCATCACACCGGAAAACGCAGCCGGTAGGGTGGGGGGCTTTTTTTGAATTCGCGTATGTTTACCCCGATGCTACGAACTATCCTTTCCTTGCTGATTGCCGCTTTCACGACGCTCGGCGCTTCGGCCCAGCGCCCGCCAATCGATTGGCAGGGCCACCGCGGCTGCCGCGGGCTGATGCCCGAAAATACCATTCCGGCCATGCGCAAGGCCCTTGATCTGGGCGTGACGACCCTGGAAATGGACGTGGTCATCAGCCAAGACCGGCAGGTGCTGCTTTCCCACGACCCTTACCTGAACGCCGATTTTGTGCGCACGCCGCAGGGTCAGCCCCTCAGTAAAGCCCAAGAGAAAAGCCTGCGCCTGTACGCCATGCCCTACGCCGACATCCGACGCTATGACGTGGGCAGCCAGGGCAACGCCAAGTTTCCGCGCCAGCAGAAGCTGCGCACCTACAAGCCCCTGCTGGCCGAAGTCATCGACTCGGCTGAGGCGTATGCGAAACGCAAAGGGCGGCCCGCGCCGCGCTACAACATCGAAACGAAAATGGCCCCCACCGGCGACGGCACCCTTCATCCGGCTCCCGCCGAGTTTGTGCAGCTCCTGCTGGCCGTCATCAACGCCAAAGGCATTCAGGACCGGGTTACGATTCAGTCCTTCGACCCGCGGGCTCTGGAGGAATTGCACCGGCTGCGCCCCGCGCTGCCGACGGCTTTGCTGGTAGATAACACCTCGGGCCTTGCGGCCAACTTGCAGCGCCTGAGCTTCCGGCCCACGCTGTATAGCCCCCATTACCGGCTGGTAACCAGCAACCTGGTGAAGGCCTGCCAGCAGCAAGGAATAAAGATTGTTCCCTGGACCGTGAATACGGCCGCCGAGATTGAGCGGCTGCTCCAGCTCGGCGTAGACGGCATCATCACGGATTACCCCGATTTACGAACTGGCCAGTAAGGAGGGTATGCTTAAGGACAGCACATTTGGCCAATCATCTTTTGCCGGACTCAGGCAGTGGCCGTCCAGCGGTTTGCTTCGTCGCTACGCTTGTTTGAAGGCTTGAGCACTTCAAAAACGGTATCCAGCCGGAGAAGATGCAGGACGCGGAATAGGGTAGGGCTCACGTTATAGAGCTGCACTTTGCCTCCACCTTGGTGCAATAGAAGCAATTGGGAAGCAAGGTGCGCCACGCCGTGTGTACGCAGGCAAGCAAGGTGCTCACAGTTGACGTGCAAGCGGGGCTCGCGCATGGTGGCAACGCGTACGAGGGTGCGGCCAAAATGCGCCGGATTGCTCGGATCAATGGTCAGCTTGACTGCGCGAGGAATCCAAGTCATGTGCCGAGAAGAGTGCGCTTGCATGAGTGGCTGGAATAAGGGGAGAGAATGAATAATTACTAGGTGCAGAGTTAGATACGGTAATAGGGCATGAAACAAATCTAAGCAGAACCGCTCCTGTTTATTACCGTAAAATCACGCATTTTCAACCCCCGTATTTCTAACTGCTCACTACGTAAGTGTGTACAGAGCGCCGCTCAATCTATTAACCAAATGCCGTTCCTCACTGCTTCAGCGTGATAGTGTGCGGCATGGAATGCCCCAGGCTAAACCGCCAGATGTGACTGTTAGAACTCAGACGGGCCAGGGTAAAATCGCCCTCCAGGCGGTGGCCATGCAGGTGCAGGAGCAAGTGCCCCGCTTCGATGTGGTGGCGCAAGGCTTCAGTTGGGTTTTCTTCCGACGCCTGGGTTATCGTACACTCGCCTGTATCTACCTCAACTTCGGGTAGGGATGCCGAATCGGATGCTTCACATAAATAGTAATAAGGAACCTCGATAAGTAAGCGCTGAGCGGGGCCCGGCAGCACCCAATGCATCAGCTGGCGCGTAGGCGAACACAGCGCCATGTGCTGAAAAACAGCACCTTCTGCTGCTTGTCGCAAAACAAACCGGAGTGGGAAGGACATAACCTGGGTAGTATTCTGTGCAAATGGGGCCGTATAGAAGTAAGAATTAAGCTAAATCCAGACGAGCTGTAAGTGGCCACTAAACCGAATTTAGCGTGCTCATGCAGTGGAGCAGTGAGGACTGCCCCACCGATGAGGAGCGACGGAGAGCAGAGGTAGCCCAAACGGCTACTTCAGTGGCGTTGCCCGGCAAAGTCAGAGGATTATACTCCCCGGCCGCAGTTCTTCACATTCCGAGCAGCCCACTCGCTTTCTTTAACGCCATTCAGGCCCACAAATACACTTGCATCATACGGAAAAACCATGGCGCGAACACGTAATTAGGCAAACGTATTTTTCGGACCTGCTCGTAGTTTATACGGATTGCTTAACACCCAAAAAGCCCCCTAGATAATCCTCTGGGGGCTTTTTTGGCTGAATTATGCAGTAGCCGTCCGGCTAGCTTTGCTCTTCCTCCGGAGCCGTCACGGCAGTGCTGCTTTTCACGCCGTTGAGCAAAAACTCACGCAGGCGGTTGATATGACCCTTTATTTCCTCAATACGCTCTTCCTGCTGCACCGAATACAAGCCTTCGCCCCGGCTGGCCATGCTTGTAAGCAGGTTTTTGCGCTCCTCCATCATGCGCAGCGCTACCCACAGGGTTTCCTCAAGGCTGTGCTGGCTGCTTTTGAGCAGTGCATCGGCGGTGAAAGCGTGGCCCGTGTGGCAGCGGTAGCGCAGGAGCTTACCATGCTTTAGCTCAAATAAGGCCCCACCACAGTCGGGGCAGGTCATTGTGCTGGGAGTACCCAAGCGCAGTACTTCATCCATAGTTCCCACAACTCTTTCCGCAATAGCGGCCTCCAGTTTAATATCATCTGGCACATTGCTATTGCCCGAGGACGGTATTTGTACCAATCTTGTCAGCAAGTCGCCCATGCGTGATATGGGCAGTACATAGTCGATGGGAACGTTGCTGAGCGCACTTTCAGGCATGCTCGGAAACTCCGCCTCGTTGGGGTCCTGCACCACGGCCAAGCCGCCAGCGCGCTTAATCAGCTCTAAGCCAGCGGTGCCGTCGTGGAGCATGCCCGTGAGCACCACTCCAATTACGGCCGTACCGTAGTACGCCGCGGCCGAGCGAAACAGGGCGTCGGCGGCGGGGCGGTAGTGGTTTTCGCGGGGGCCTTTGGTCACGAGCAGATGGCCGTCTTTCACCAGCAGATGGCGGTCGGGTGGAGCTAGGTACACAGTGCCGGGCTCAATGGGGTCGCCATCATTGGGTAGGCGACAACTAAGGCCTGTGTGACGCGACAGGCGCTCTACCAGATGCCAGCCCAGCGAATCGGGGGCAAAATGCTGCACAATCAGCACGGCAGCCGGCAAAGAGTCAGGCAGTTGCTCAACCAGGCGGCACAGAGCTGGCATTCCGCCGGCTGAGGCGCCAATCACGATAAGATGAGAGGGACTTTTCACAGAGGAAGAACGAAAAAGCAGCGTTACTGCGCCGAAGATTTACTTTAAGGTACGAGGTATGAAGTATTTAGTCGGTTGCTGAGTTTAAAAATGAAATCACTAGGCTACATACACAGTGATTCAAGCTGGTAGTTGGTCTTATCAAAAGAGGCAAGCAGCAAACACGGTTTTACTCGTCAAACATTCCTAAAAACAGGAGAGAAATGACCAAGCTGCTTGAGTCGATTAGTATAAACTTGACACTATTCATCGGCTTAGGAAAACCGTAACTTTACCTTAGTATACCTTTGGCCTTGCCCAAGCAACGCCCACTATCCTTAGTATGGATTCTCTTCAAGACGACCACGCCAGCGAGCCCGGCATTATTGTTAACTCCCACGACCTGGCTCAAATACCGGCTAACGTAACGCCGGATCAGTTGCGGCGCGCGGGTAGCCAGGAAAACCCGGCCGAGAAGTTCACTATTGTGGCGTTGGGCGGCTCGGCGGGCTCGCTGAATGCGTTTGAGCGGTTCTTCAAAAATATGCCCCCCGACAGCGGCATGGCCTTCGTGGTAGTAACGCACCTCTCGCCGGAGCAGGAAGGAACGCTGGCGCAGGTGTTGCAGCAGTACACGCCCATGCCCGTGCACGAAGTCACCGATGGGATGAGAGTGCGGCCCAATCAGGTGTATGTGATTCCGCCCAACAAGGATATGAGCTTGTTGCACGGCACGCTGCTGCTGTTTGCGCCTACTCAGGCGCGGGGTAAGCGCATGCCCATCGACTTCTTTTTTCAGAGCCTGGCTAAAGATTCGCGCGAGCGGGCCGTGTGCATTATCTGCTCGGGCATGGGCTCTGATGGCACCATTGGGCTGAAGATGATCATGGAAAACTTCGGGATGGTGATGGTGCAGTCGCCCGAAACGGCTGAGTACGACTCCATGCCGCGCTCGGCCATCGCCACCGAGTTTGTCGACTACGTGCTGCCCGCCGAGCAACTGCCGGCCAAGCTGCTCGAATACGTAAACAAGCCCCTGACCAGCCGGCCCCAGCGCGAGTCGGCCGAGTCGGCGGCCAAGCCGGCCCACGCCCTCCAGAAAATCTTCCTGCTCATCCGGGCCCATACCGGCCACGACTTTTCCTACTATAAGCGCAACACGGTAATGCGGCGCATTGAGCGGCGCATGAACTCTCACCAAATCAAGGACTTCACCCATTACGTGCGCTATTTGCAGGAAAACGTATCGGAAGTGGAAGCGCTGTTTAAAGAGCTGCTCATCGGCGTAACCAAGTTTTTCCGCGATGCGGAAGCCTTTGAGTCGTTCAAACAACACTTACTGCCGCTGCTGCGCACGAAGCCCGAGGGCAGCACGGTGCGGGCCTGGGCACCGGGCTGCTCTACTGGCGAGGAAGCGTATTCGTTGGCGATTACGCTGCTCGAATGCCTCGAAAATATTGCGCCCGGCCGCTACCTGAAAGTTCAGATTTTTGCCACCGACATCAACACAGACGGCATCGAGTATGCTCGCGCGGGCCTTTACCCCGACAACATCGTGGCCGACGTGAGCCCCGAGCGGCTGCGGCGCTACTTTACTAAGGTGGAAGGCGGCTATCAGATACGGAAGGACGTACGCGACCTGGTCGTATTTGCCCCCCACAACATCAACAAGGATGCGCCCTTCACCAAGCTCGACGTGCTGGTGTGCCGCAACCTGCTGATTTACTTGTCGTCGGAGCTACAGCGCACCCTGCTGCCGGTATTCCACTATTCTCTCAACCCCGGCGGAATCCTGTTTTTGGGGCCCAGCGAAAACCTGACCGGCTTCCAGGATTTATTTGCCCCCCTGGATATAAAGTGGAAGATTTCGCGGCGCCTGGAAGGAACGGCCACGATGCCGCGCCTCCTCAATTTTCCGTCGGGTTTGCTGGTGCCCACGCCGCACAGTGCACCCATCAGCTCGCGGCTGGAACAGATCCGCAAAGACGGCCCCTTCGCTACGCTGGTTCAGAAAGCACTGCTGCACTATTTTGCCCCCCCGGCCGTGGTGATTAACCCAAAGGGCGAAATCCTGTATGTGAATGGGCGCACAGGCCGCTTCCTGGAGCCGGCACCCGGCCTGAGCAACCTGAATATCTTCGAGATGGTGCGCGGGGAACTGCGCTATGAGCTGAGCGCCTCCATTCATCAGGCTAACACCAACCACAAGGATGTAGTGGTGGAGGATGTGAAGCTGGCCACCGAAGGCGGCTTTCAGCTGCTGCGTCTCAGTGTCAGGCATTTAGCCGAGCCCGAGCACTTGCAGGGGCTGCTGCTGGTGTCGTTTGAGGAGCAGCCCACCCCCCGCAGAGTGCGCAAGGGCAAGTCCGGCATTCAGGGCGAAGAATTGGGCCGCGACGCGGTGGTGGCGGCCCTGGAAAAGGAGCTGCAATACACCAAGCTACGCCTGCAAACCACCATTGAGGAAATGGATAGCAGTGTGGAAGAGCTGAAAAGCACCAACGAGGAGCTGCAAAGCGCCAACGAGGAGCTGCAAAGCACCAACGAGGAGGCCATGACCAATAAGGAGGAAATGCAGAGCATGAACGAGGAGCTGCTGACCCTAAATATGCAGTACGTGAGCCGGACGGAGGAGCTAACTCAGTCGGCCAACGACATGAAAAACCTGCTCGATGCCACTCAAATCGCTACTGTATTTCTTGATAATGATCTTGTAATCAAGCGTTTTACGCCGCCGGTAGGCCGCATTTTTAAGCTGGTGCCTTCGGACGTGGGACGCCCCATCACCGACTTTGCCAATACGCTACGCTACGACCACCTGGCCCGCGATGTGCAGCAGGTAATCGACCGCTTGGTGAGTACTGAGACCAACATCCAGACCACTACCGGCGAGTGGTACGCCATGCGCATTCTGCCCTATCGCACCCTCGATAACTATATCAATGGGGCCGTCATCACCTTCAATGACGTAACCCAACTCAAACATTTGGAAGAAAAGCTGCAGGCCAGCACCAGCTTTGCCGAGAGCATTATCGAGACGGTGCGGGAGCCCATGCTCGTGCTCAACAACGACTTGCGCATCCTTACCATTAGCCAGGCCTTCGCCAAGCGATATAATCTGAATATTGCCGACGTCAAAAACCAACTCCTCATCGAGCTGAACGGCGGCGCCTGGAACGTACCCGCGCTGCATACGCTGTTGCTGAATTTGGTAAGCGATAAGAAGGAAGAGTTTGACGAAGTGCCCCTGGAAATAAAGCTGCCCCAACTGGGCGTCCGCCAGGTGCTCGTGTATGGCCGGCGCCTGCTCAACCACGGCTCGGAAATGGATTGTTTGCTGCTAGGAGTAAGCGACGATAGCAGCAACGCGCCAGCGCAGTAACTGTTACCACTTAAAAGACCAATACGATTACTTTACTTTGGCTTGTCTGTTACAAAAAAGCCCCCCACCATGCTACCATATTTGCTACTTTGCGTACCACAATAACAGTTCAGCGAAAAGGCCGGCAATAATAGACTGGGGGGCTTTTTTGAGCGCTAAAGCGCTCTGCTTTTTGCTTTTGAGAATTAGGTCTATTTAATTCCTTTTGCGCTATGAACGACGAGCACCTGCATTCCGTGCACCAAGCTTTGCAGCAGCTACGCGACCGCGCCGAAATGCGCCAGCATCTGGTAACGCAAAGTGTAAGTGATGCCGTGCCGCCCGATATGCGGCGCCTCGTGCAGGAGCTGCAAGTGCACCAGATAGAACTAGAAATGCAGTACGAGGAGCTGCTGTTGACGCAAGCCTCGGCCGAAGCTGCTACCAGGCAATACATTGATCTCTATGACTTTGCGCCCGTTGGCTACTTTACGCTCACCGCGGATGGCCTGATTCAACAGCTCAATCTGCGGGCGGCACAGCTACTAGGCACGGTGCGTCAGCGCCTGCAAGACCGGCGCTTTGCCCTGTTCGTGACGATGGAATGCCGGTCTAAGTTTCTGGAGTTTCTGGTCAAAACCATGAGCTCTGACTCGCGCCATACCTGTGAGCTGGATATGTTGCGGGAGGATGGCTCGCACTTCTTCGCCCGGCTGGAGGGCCTGGCTATGCTGTCGGCGGCGGGGATAAAGTGCTGCCGTCTGGCAGTCATCGATATGACCGAGTCGAAGGAGGCCAGCCGGGCGCTGGAGGCCAGCGAGGCCCGTTTTCGGCTGCTGTTTGAGCAAAGCCGCGATGCCACCCTGCTCATCCAGGACAATTATATTATTGATTGCAACGACTCAGCCCTGAAGCTCTTTAACATTCATTACAAAGGCGAGCTACAGGGCCAGCACATCACGATTTTTGCCCCCCCTACGCAGCCCAATGGCAAACCCTCTGCGGAGGCCGCCGCTGCTCACACCGCCGAGGCCTTAAGCAAAGGTTGGAGCCGGTTTGAGTGGCTGATGGTTGGGCCGAATGAGGAGGAAATGTGGGCAGAAATCTCCCTAACTTCCTTCTCGCTGGATGGGCAATCGATACTGCACTCCGTAGTGCGCGACATTACCGTTCAGCGGGGCGCGCGCGAGCAGCTGCGCCGGGAGAAAGAGTTCTCTGAAAGCCTGCTCGATAATAGCGTCGATGGCATTATAGCCTTCGACGCCCAGCATCGGGTCACGGCCTGGAACCAGGTGATGGAGCAGAACACTCACAAAACCGAAGCCGAGGTGCTGGGTAAGGATATATTTGACCTGTTTCCGCGCCACCGCGAAGGACTCGAAGGAGAAGCCGTATGCAGGGTGCTGGCGGGTGAGCGCGTCACGCACTACAATCTGAAGCTGTATGGGCGCCCCGGCCACTTTGAGTCCTATTTTGTGCCCCTGCTGAATACTGAGGCCGAAGTAGAAGGAGGCCTGGTGCTGATTCGCGACGTGACCGAGCGCGTCCGGCTGGCCGAAGAGGCTACCCAGCTGAAGCTGCGCCAGCAGCAGGAGGTGCATTCTGCCATCCTCACCACCCAGGAAGAAGAGCGCAAGCGCATCGCGGAAGCCTTACACAACGGCGTTGGACAGCTGCTTTATGCTACCAAGCTAAATCTGGAAAACCGCGCGGGGGGCAATTCTTCCCGCGTGTCGGCGCTGGCCTTGCTGGAAGAAGCCATCAAAGCCACGCGCACCATCTCGTTTGAGCTGACGCCCGGCATACTCCAGGATTTTGGCTTGAAATCGGCGCTGGAGGAGCTGGTAAAACGCATTCCGCACGCGGGTTTGCACGTGCATCTGTATATGAAAGGCGACTTCGATAAATTGCCTCAGCAGCTCGAAGTATCGGTGTATCGTATTGTGCAGGAGCTGCTTAACAACATTATCAAGCACGCAAAAGCCCGCGAAACCTTTGTGCACGTAGTACATGAAGACGGCCACATATTCATATCCGTGGAAGATGATGGCCAAGGCTTCGAACCTGCTCAGGCAAAGGCCAAACACTCCGGTATCGGCCTCACCAGCATCCGCAACCGAGTCGATCTGCTGGCGGGCACCCTCTCTATAGACTCCCGCCCCGGCCGTGGTACTATAGTGAGTATTGAGCTGCGGGTAAAGTAAATGTAATAGTAGATAAGCAAGCAGCGCCGGCACTATGCTTTCAGCATGGTGCCGGCGCTGCTTGCTATTAGTGACTTCGGTAAAGCAGCCGAGCAATTAAGCTCGTGCGGAATGAGATTTCTACCCTTTGGGTAAAACAGACGAAGAACCCCAATTCTTCCGTCGTCTAAACTGCATAGTAGCTAATTGAATAAATTGTCTTTAATATAAATAATACAAGTATGATTATGTCTTTAATTATTATTAGTTAAAAAATTTATAAATTAGATTATAGGAAATTACATGATCTACCACCCTCTAAACCCTTGCAGCCATGAGAACTCAACCTCTACAGCAGAAGCTAACCTGGCTATTTTCGGTTGTAGCGCTGATGCTGACCTTCCAAAGTTGTTCGGATAAAGAAAACATTGCATCTCCTCGCACAACCAGCCAAGCGAGCACCCAGGACGTTGTTCTTCCTCCAGCCTGTCAGTCAGTATGTCTGGTAGCAGGTCAGCACAATCAAGTTGGAACAGTGGACGTGGCGATGGATGGTGGTGACGTATTGGTGACGTATAATCTGACGGCACCCGGTGTTACTCTCAAAGAGATACATCTGGATGTATTTACCAGTCTGCAAGAATTAAGAGATGAAAAGAAACTGAGCAATGGGGGAGCAATACCTGGCAAATTTACTTACAAACAGTCATTTAAGACTGGCGTAACATCTTATACCGTAAGAATTCCTGCCGCGCAGGTTCCAGACATTAACTGCTTTTTCATAGCATCACATGCTGCTCTTTCCAATGGCGAAACAGCTTGGGGTGGTGTATGCGACAACACAAGCAAAGGCGTGTCCTTAGCCAATGCCAACCAGTTCCCAGGTAATAATTGGTCAGTCTATTTCGAGTTCTGCAAGAGCAGATGCAGCCAAGAGATCGACTTCACGTATGCTTGGGAGGACATTAACAACACCAGCCCCGACCAAAACGACCGTGATTACAATGATTTGGTAGTACAATCAGATGTAATAAAAACTCCTACTCAGCTGATCATTAATTTCTTGGCAACAGCTAGAGGCGCTGCTTATGATCATAAGTTCAGCTTTAGGATTCCAATGGCAGGAATAACTAGTATTTCAGGGTCGCCTAGCGTTACGAATGACGGTACTTATTACTATGTCACCGTTTTCGAGAGCACGAAGGCAGCATTACCTGGCACGGGAACCGATGGATTTGCTAATACGGTGCAAGGTGAGCCATGCGTTCCTTTCGCTACAGAACAAATAACGCTCAATATCAACAGCGAATTCTCCTACAACCCCAGCGAGCCTTACGAACCTTATATTACGGTTTATCCATCTGGCTCCGTGAATGTTGGCTCTTCCTATGACTTATACATTTGGGAGGTTTCGAACAGGGATACCTATACTGTTGGAGGGAAGGTGTATCCAAATGGCATCCTGATTTCTGATGACTGGAGATGGCCTCTGGAAAGAGTTTCGGTTAATAATCCCTACTCTAGTTTCACCAGCATAACAGATGGATTCACCTACGGCTGGTTCAACTCCCCAGACCCTGGTTATGAGGCTGAAACGTTCAACAAAGCTACTTGCCTATAATGCGTGCTAAGTATCAGGCGTAAGCACGCCTGAGCATCAAAAAAGCCCCCCAGACGGATGTCTGGGGGGCTTTTTTGATGCTCAAGACTTACAACCGGATGCCGATACCCGGCCCGAGCAGGAAGAACAACTTGCCGCCGTTGAGCAGATAGCCGCCGCCCAGATACAGCGGAAAAGTAAGCTTGGCGTCGCTGCGCGTGGGGTAAACGGAGCCCAGAATCACGATGCCCAGGTTGCGGGCGCTGTTGGCGTCGGGGTTGAGGTTGAAGGCATTCAGTGCCACGAAGCCCGCACCGACCTTGTAGGGGCGCAGCTTGTTGATTTTGTTGGGGTTGTAGAAGCTGAACTGCGCCAGTGTAGCCAGACTGATACCGTTGAAGGTACCTACGCCCTGCACGTCGCTGTTCACCTGCTTAGTCAGCAAGCCCGCCGGGAAGCTCACGTCGATATCGAACTTTACGCGGCGCTGAAGCACGATGTCGAGCTTCTGCTGGAAGCCGGGCTCCGAGTACTTATCCGTGGCGTGCTTCACCGTAATCTGAATGCGGGCCCAGTCGTCGAGGTCGTAGGTTTTGCGGGTGCTGAGGTGGGTGTTGAGGCTAAGGTTGCCCACCTGGCACTGCTTATCCTGATAAAAAGCCCCCCGGATGGAGTTTTCGCCGGGACAGATCACGACGTTGTCGAGGGTGCGCATCTCAATCAACTCGCCCTTGCTGTTCAGAGTCCGGATCTCGAAGCTCAGGTATTGCTTGCCGTAGAGCTGAGCGTCGGTGTCGATGGCATCGGCGTTGAAGCTAAACACCACGTCGCGGATGGACTTGTCGTAGAGCACGGGGCCGTTGAGGCGGGTGATGGGGCGGGGTGCTTCGCCAAAGGTTACGCTTACAAAGTCGAGCGGGTGGGGGCGCTGAAACTCCCGCACATTCAGAACGTGGCTCGTTGGTTGGCCAGCATTGAAAATGGTCAGCCGTTTCTTGTCGATGTTCAAAGGCACCTGCACCCGATACACCACTGCCGTCTCGGAGCGAACGGAAGAATCGGAAGGCACTACCAGCACATCCTCAAAGTGGAAGCGCGCTTTCTGCAACGATTCGCCCTCCAGGCGCACGTCCACAGTTTCGCCGGGATTCACGGTTTGATTGCCTGTCCAGTCGCCACCGCGGTGCCGCACCTGCACGCCTGTAATGCTGGTTTTGGGCGACACGTTGAAGTTGGTGAGGTACTTGGGCTGGTCATTTTCCTTGATGTAGAGGTAGCTATCGGTTTGGCGGTGGGTGTTGTACACGCGCAGCCAGCACAGCACCCGGTCGTTGGAAAGGTAGCTGCGGGTCACCAGCTCAGCAATCAATGGTCCGCCCTGTTCTTCCTGGTCTTCAATGCGATAGGTGCGCTTAAGGTCGAAGCTGCGGCCATTGTCCAGTATAATTTCCACGCCTTGCCGGCGCGACGCTTCATTGAGCGTAATCTCCTTTTTATCGACGCTCAGAAACCGCAAACGGCTGGACTTCACCGTGAAATCCTGACGGAGCGGAGCCAGACTGTAGCTAAGGCGGCGGTTATTTTCGATGAGAAACGGCCGCTCCGTCTGGGGCCGCACCATCAGCGTGCGGTTGCCCGGCACATTGGGCAGCACATGCAGGCGCAAGGTGCCATTCTGCTGACTGAGCCGGTAGTCAATGTCCTGGCCCCGGGTCCAGTCGGTGCTCACACGCACGTTTTTGGGGTTGTTGCTGGTCAGGTCAAACACCTTTTCTTCCCCCACATACAGCTCCGTATCGTTAGGCCGGAAGGCCAGCGTGGTGCGCGTAACGGGCAATGCATTCACCGACTGCGTCTGCAAAATGCCCCCCGTGTTTTCAGGATCCTGGGTGAAAGTGAGCCGGAGGAAGCGCGTAGCAGTCAGGTCGCGGAAACGGATTTTGGCCCGATAAAAGGCATTGTCTACGGCCGTGAGCGAGTCGAGGAGCTGAAAGTCGGCGGAGCGCTGGAGGCGGAGCGGGCGCTGGGAGGCAAATTGGGTGGGGTAAACCAGCAGCTCGGCCGTCTCGTCGTCTTGGCGGTAATAGAAATACAGGTGCGGCTCATTCTCGACCGTTACTACCTGACGGCTAAGGTGGTAGCGGGCCGTATCGACGTGCAGCACCACCTCACGCAACAGGGGCGCCTGCGCGAAAGCGGCAGAGCCGGTTCCCAGGAAAGGCAACAGTAAAAACGCGGTGCCGACAATGCGGCCGAAGTCTGGAAGAATGCGCACGGAGCGGTTCAGGTCAGAGAGTGAGCAGCCGGAAGCCAGAAGCGCGAACCACCCAAGCAGTCCACAACAGGACAAAGGTAGAAGGGTAGAAGCGTCTGGCGAAAGCAAAAAACGGTTTTTTCCGCCTTCTCCCGCCTGCATCCGGTAGGATGAATCAGTTCTGGAAAAGCCCCTACAATGACTGTGCTATTTTACCCTCGAAGCGTTGTTTTAAGCTTTTTGCCGGCGCTTGTCCCACCACACATACCAGCCAAACAGCACCAGGCTCACGCCCGATACCCACAGCAACCCGCTTTTGAGGCGGTCATTCTCTTCGCCCAAGTACGCCAGCAGCGCGATGAGTGGTAAAATGCCCCCCGTGGTAGCTATCAGGAACTTTAGGTAGCCCATGCGTGCCAGGCCCGCCACGAAGCTCACAGCATCGTTGGAGATGATGGGGGAGATGCGGGCAATAACCACGGCCCATATACCATAGCGCTGTACCTGATCTACCACTTTCTTCTCGTTTTTCTCGCCCAATAAGCCCCCCACGAAGTTTGAGCCCAGCACGTGCCCTAGCCCGTAGCCCACCGACGAGGCCACCACTACCCCCACAAAGGACCACATCGAACCCCACCACGGCCCATACGCCAGAATAGCCACTAGAATCAACAGGACCACGTTAATCACTACCAAAAACATCTGGATGATGAAGGCTAATATCAGCCAGATTGGCCCCCACGGACCAAATTGCTGCACCCACTTAGCGATGCGCGGCCGCTCGCCGCTGGTCAGAATATCGAAAGCTTCGCGTATGGCGTTTTGAAATGCCGGCCACAAAAAATAACAGCCCACTAATAAGACGATTGCCCCCGCCGATACATACAAGGGTACATGGTTGGATGCAGGTTGAGCGGAAGCGTTGTCTTTCAAGGCTTTAAAGCTGTTTGTGAGGTGATGGAAATGGCACGCTGAAGATTTATCGCAGATCGCTTAGCACAGTGAAAAATAGATTTTCGGGTGGGTTCAGCATAGCGTAGCTGCCATTACGCAGAACTGCCTGCACGCGGTCGGCGGCAACCTGAGCGGCGCCAATAAGGTACACTACTGCTGAGTGGCGTCTAACATGCCTTTGAGCCGCTTTCATCACCTATTCCCCTCTCCATGACGACAAAGCACACCTACGATATGGGCGTGATTGGCAACTGCGCCTTTCTAGCCTTGGTAAAACAAGACACTTCTATTTCCTGGCTTTGCTGGCCCCGCTTTGATAGCAGCTTCGTGTTTGGCAGCCTGCTCGATACGCGCAAAGGCGGCGAGTTCAGCATCAAGCCGTCCACCGAAGAGTTTAGCTCGCACCAGTTCTACCAGGAAAATACCAACGTACTCTGCACTGAAATCGAGAACGAGGACGGGCGCTACCGGGTCACGGATTTTGCCCCCCGCTTCCCGCAGTACGACCGCTATTACAAGCCCCTGATGCTGATTCGGAAGATAGAGCCGCTATCGGGCACGCCCCGGGTGAAGGTGGTTTGCTCGCCGGTGGGTAACTACGGTGAGCTGCCTCTGAGCCGTCGGCGTAGCTCCAACCATATCGCCTTTCTGGGCTTGGAGGAGGAAATTCGTCTTACCACTAATATTCCCCTGACCTATATCTTGGATGAGGAGTTTTTTGTGCTCAACGAGCCAAAATACTTGGTGCTCACCTATGGAGCACCATTGGAAGCCCCGTTGGAAAGCACCGCCGAGCGGTTTTTGCGCAGCACGGTGCAGTACTGGCAGAAATGGGTGAAAAGTACCAGCATCAGCAGCTTCTATCAGGAGGCCGTTATCCGGTCGGCGCTGGCGCTCAAAATTCACCAGTACGAGGATACGGGGGCTATTATTGCGGCTAGCACCACTAGCTTGCCCGAGGCGCCCGGCAGCACCCGCAACTGGGATTACCGCTTCTGCTGGATGCGTGATACGTACTACATCCTCACGGCCTTCAACAACATTGGTCACTTTGAGGAGATGGAGCAGTATTTCCACTACATCGCCAACATTTCCACGAAGGTTAAAGAAAAGTATCAGCCGCTCTACAGCATTAGCGGCGGCACAGAACTGATTGAGCGTGAGCTGGATCTGGAAGGATACCTCGGCAATAAGCCCGTACGCATTGGCAACGACGCTTACACGCACATTCAGAACGACGTGTATGGGCAGGTGCTAGTGGCCTTGCTGCCGCTCTATGTCGACCGCCGCTTTATCGATGGTGAGCGGACTGACTCGCAAAAGCTGATCTACGACGCGCTGCGCATGATCGACAAAACCATGAATATGCCCGACGCTGGTTTGTGGGAATTCAGAACGCTGGCGCAGTATCACAGCTATACTTACCTCTTCCATTGGGCCGGTGCGCACGCCGCGCGTCACGTAGCCCGCCGCCTAAGAAACCCTGAGATGGAAGCTCTGGCGACGCGCCTCATAGAGGAAGCAAGTCAAAAAATCGAAGAATGCTTTGATACCAAGCGCGGGGTGTACACCAACGCCATCGGCTCGCCCCACCTCGATGCCAGCACTATGCAGCTCATCATGATGGGCTACCTCGACCCAGCCTCAGAAGTTGCCAAAACCCACCTCATAGAGCTGGAAAAGGAGCTGAAAACGCCCGAAGGCCTCTTCTACCGCTACCGCCACGCCGACGACTTCGGCACACCCGAAACCACCTTCCTCATCTGCTCTTTCTGGTACGTGGAAGCTCTGGCCTGCGTAGGCCGCGTAGATGACGCCATTCGCGAGTTCGAGTCACTACTGACGTACACCAACCATCTGGGCTTGCTCTCGGAAGATGTGGATGCGCGCACCGGTTCGCAGTGGGGCAATTTCCCACAGGCTTATAGCCACGTAGGTTTAGTGAATGCAGCTTATCGTATTGCCAAAAAGCTGGACCAGCCGAACTTTGTGTAACACTTACACAAGCCTCTGACTTGTTTAAACTAAAAAAGCCCCCCGGAATACATTCGGGGGGCTTTTTTGTAATCATATAAAGCTAGGCTACGCCTCTACCAAAGCCCGTAACACGCGCCGTACATCGTGGTGGGTATCAAGGTGGAAGCGGGCCAGGGAGCGGTGGGTGCTGCCTACTTTTACGGTGTAGGCGTGGGAGGGCATAGCACCAAAGGTATCCTCATCGGTACGGTCGTCGCCGATGGCGATGATAAAGTCGGCGGGGTAGCTGGCAAGCCAGCGTGCGGCCCCCGCGCCTTTGTTTACGCCGGCGCTTTTTACTTCCACCACCTTATTGCCTTCCATCACTTGCAGGTCGCTGTTGGAGGCCAAAAAGTGCAGATGGCTGGTCAGCTCACGCGCCCGTACTTCGCCAAGCTCTATGTCGGCGCGTCGGTAGTGCCACACCAGCGAGTATTCTTTTTCCTCTACAAAGGAGCCCGCCGTGCGGCTTACATGCAGGTCGAGAATAGGCCGAATTTCGTGCATCCAGTCGTTGGTAAGCGGCCGCAGCATGGTCCACTCTTCGCCCAGCGCCCGCAGCCACACCCCGTGTTCCACAATGAAGTCGAGGGGCAAATGGCCGAGCCATTTCTCCAAGGTAGCCCGGTCGCGGCCACTCACGATAACTACCCGGTTGCGCTTATCGGCGCTCAGCTCGGCTAGCAGCATAAGCAGCTCCTGATCGGGACCAGCCAGTTGGGGGTTGGAGTTGAAACCCGACAGCGTGCCATCATAATCCAGAAATAAAAGCCGCTGGGAGGCATTTTGGTATTCGCTGGTCATGCGCTGCAGCTCATCTGCATTTAGTGTGGTAGTAGCCAAGGTTTCTTGTTTTAACTTGCTGTAGGTGAGGCGGTCCATGAATAGATTTACCCAGTGGTGAATGTTATACTTCTTTACCAGCGCCTGCATGGCGCCCATGCGTTGCCGCTGTTCGTCCTCAGGCATCATCAGCGCCTCGTGCATGGCCTCGGCCAGCTGGTTGGTGTCGGTGGGGTTGATGATGATTGCATCTGATAACTCGCGGGCGGCTCCGGCGCGCTCACTCAGAATAAGGACCCCGGGGTTATCAATCTTGCTGGCTATAAATTCTTTAGCTACCAAATTCATGCCGTCACGCATCGGCGTAACCAGCGCCACTTCGGCCATCCGATACAAAGCCGACAACTCCTCAATAGGAAAGGAGCGGTAGAAATACTGAATCGGATTCCAGGAAATAGTACGGTACATGCTGTTGATGCGGCCTACCAGCTCGTCAATTTCCTCTTTCAGCTCCTTATATTGATCCACCTGGTCGCGGGAGGGCACCACCACCATCAGCAGCGTCGCCCGCTCGCGCCACTCGGGGTAGGTTTGCAGCAACAGCTCGTAGGCCCGCAGCCGCTGGGCAATGCCTTTGGTATAGTCGAGGCGGTCGATGGACAGGATAATGCGCTCGTTGCGGAGCGCGTCGCGGTAGGTTTGCTCGTGCTTGCGGGCCTCCTCCGACTGCGCCACCTCCGCGTATTTGGCCTGATCGATGCCCATCGGGAAGGCGTCAACCAGCACACTGCGCGTGCCCACTTCCACCAGTCCGTTCTGGCTTTGGTAGCCCAGCAACTGCGACACCGAGCTCAGGAAGTGACGCATGTAGCCGTAGGTATGAAAGCCAATCAAATCGGCCCCCAGCATACCTTCCAGCAGTTGGCGCCGCCAGGGCAGCACCCGAATCAGCTCGTAGGAGGGAAATGGAATGTGCAAAAAGAAGCCAATGCTGCTTTTGGGCCGAGCTTTCCGTAGCATCTGCGGCAACAGCAGCAGCTGATAATCGTGCACCCAAATGGTATCATCGGGGCCAGCCAGCTCCAGCACGGCGCGGCAGAATTTCTCATTCACGGCCACGTACGCATCCCAGTGCGATTGGTCGTAGATGGCGTACTGGGCAAAATAATGGAAGGTCGGCCAGAGCGTTTCGTTGCTGAAGCCTTCGTAAAAATCCCGGATTTCACTTTCCGTCAGAAATACGGGTCGCATGCTGTCGGCGCGGAGCTTTTCGCGCACTTCCTGTTCTTCTTCTTCGTCGACAGAGATGCCGGGCCAGCCCACCCAAACGTTATTATCAGCCCGATAAATAGAGCCCAAGCCGGTGGCTAAGCCCCCTTCGCTGGGGGAAAAAGACAGGCCCTCTTCACTGCGTAATACTTTAGTTGGTAGGCGGTTAGAAACGATAATCGTTCGGGACATAGGGTATTCACTTCGTACACAAATAGGTTTTCTTACGGTAAAAAGAACCGTTTCGGCGAAAGTGTTTGTAATCAAACCGTGAAGCAACGCGCCCAAATCGGGGCGGTAACCAGCGAGAATGCCAAAAAAGCTCCCCAGTCGGCACCTGGCGGCGGACAGTCGGATAGAGAGTTGCAATCAATGGGCTTTCTGCCAATAAAGTGCGTCACGGTGTGCGGCTAGGGGAGAAGTCAGTCGGGAAAGGCGCCGCGCCAGCCGAACAATACCAAATCTTTCCTCAGGTATCTGCATCTTTGATTACTCCACGCCACCCAGCCCACCCGCTCGAATGATTATTAATTTCTCAAAACGATGGAATGAGCGCTTGGCCTCTTGCCTGGGAGGCACGGTGCTTTGGCTGCTCGTATTCGTTTTGCTGAGCGGCTGCGCTGAGCCGGCTCCCGCTGATCGGGTCAAGATTGGGTTCTCGCAGTGTACCAACGGCGACGCGTGGCGGCAGGCCATGCTGGCTGGCATGAAGAAGGAGCTGAGCTTTCACCCCGAAGTGGAGTTCAAAATGAAAGACGCCCACGACAACAGCACCCTCCAGCGCCAGCAGATTCAGGAATTCCTGCAAGAGGATATTGACCTGCTCATCGTGTCGGCCAATGAGGCGGAGCCCATTACGCCCATTGTGGAAGAAGTGTTCAACCGGGGTATTCCGGTCGTAATTCTCGACCGCCGCACCACTTCCAAGCTGTATACGGCGTATGTGGGGGGCAATAATGTGGAAGTAGGCCAGACGGCGGCCAACTACATCAGCACGCTGCTGCGGCAGCGAGGCAACGTGTTGGAAATCAAGGGCGCATCTGGCGCTTCGCCTGCCCTCGACCGCCACAAAGGCTTCGCCGAAACGCTGGCCGCGTACCCCGGCATGCGCTTGGTAGCGCAGATGCACGGCGACTGGAAGCGGCCCTCCGTGATGCAGAACCTTCCTGCCTTACTCAAAGCTCACCCCGAAGTCGATCTGATTTTTGCCCACAACGACCGTATGGCCCTGGGCGCCTACCAGGTGTGTAAGCAGCTGGGCCTCGACCGCCGCATTAAGGTGGTGGGCGTAGATGGTCTGCCCGGTCCGCACGGCGGCATTCAGTTCGTGCAGGATGGCATCCTGGCGGCCACTATTCTCTATTCGCCGGGTGGGGAGGAGGCCATTCGGACGGCCATGAAAATTATCAAAGGGCAGCCGTACGAAAAGGAAAACATGCTCGGCACCATGGTCATCGACTCGACCAACGCGCTGACTATGAAGATGCAGACCGAAAAGCTGACCAGCCAGCAGCAGGATATTCAGCGTCAGCAGCAGCTTCTGCAACAGCAGCGCGATACCTACGCCAGCCAGCGCACCGTACTATATATCCTGCTCGCGGCGCTGCTGGGGGCTGCCATATTAGGCTTGGTGGCGTGGCGGGCTTTTCAGGTAAACCGCCGCCTGATCAAGCGATTAGAAAGGCAAAATGAGGAAATCAGCTCCCAGCGCAACCAGATAGCCGAGTTGGCCGAGCAAGCCCGCATCGAGACGGAAGCCAAGCTCCGCTTCTTTACCAACTTCTCCCATGAGCTGCGCACGCCGCTCACCCTCATTCTGGGCCCGGTAGAAGAAATGCTGACCGCCAGCGCCGATTTATCGGCCGGGCAGCGCCACGACTTAACGCTGGTTCACCGCAACACTCAGCGGTTGCTGCAATTGGTGAATCAGCTCATGGATTTCCGAAAAATCGAGGTCGGAAAAATGCCCGTGCGGGCGTCGGAGGGCAATATTGTGGCCTTCGTGCGCGAGATTATGGACGTATTTGAGAAGTCGGCGAGGCAGCGCGGCATACTGCTTCGTTTTCTGCCCTCTGAGCCGGTTCTTCCCCTGTGGTTTGATGTTAATATTCTGGATAAGGTTTTCTTCAACCTGTTATCCAACGCCCTGAAATTCACCCCCGACCGGGGCCAGATTACGGTCAGCATCCAGCGCGTACCCACCGACAACACCGTGCGCGTGAGTGTAGAGGACACGGGCTGCGGAATCTCGGAGCAAGACCGGGAACACATCTTTGAGTGGTTTTACCAAGGGCACCAGCCGGCCGCCAAAGGCTCGGGTATGGGGCTGGCGTTGGCCATGGGCCTTGTGCGCCTGCACCAAGGGCAACTATCGTTTACCAGCCAGCCGGGGCAAGGCAGCACATTTGTCGTGACACTGCCCCTGGAGTTGCCGGTGGCCCTTCGGAGCGATACGCCCTATTCGGCCCTGCCCGCCAGCTTCGCTCAGGAGGACGAAATGCCCCCCAGATCGAAAGAAGAACCAGCGCCCACGCCTATTTCCGCAAGCGAATCCTTGATATTGGTGATTGAGGATAATGAGGATGTGCGCGACTTTGTCGTTCAGAAACTAGCGCCGCACTTCCAGGTGTCATCGGCGGCTGATGGCGATACGGGCTTGCGCCTAGCCGCCGAAACCATCCCTGACCTTATTGTGTGCGATGTAATGTTGCCCGGCCTCACCGGCTTGGAAGTAGTGACGCAACTGCGCGCCGATTGGCGCACCTCTCATATTCCGGTGGTTATGCTCACGGCCCGCAACGCGCCTGAGCAGCAGCTGGAAGGGGTGCAGTCGGGCGCCGACCTATACCTGACCAAGCCTTTCAACCCAACCTTCCTGCTGGAAAGCATCCGGACTTTGCTGGCCAACCGAGCCCACCTGCGCGAGCACTTCCGCCGCGAGTTGTCAGTGGACACCGCCACCGTAGCGCCTCAGCGTGTCGACCAGAAATTCCTGGCTGAACTCACCGCCATCGTGGAGGCCAACCTTACTCGCACCGATCTGAGCGTGGAGGATGTGGCGCGCAGCTTGGGCATCTCGCGGGTGCAGCTCTACCGCAAGGTGAAGGCCCTGCTGGGCACCGGCGTCACCGACTTTATTCAGGGCATCCGCCTGACCAAAGCCCGGCAGATTTTGCTCGATGATAGCCTGACTATTGCCGAAGTAGCCTACCAAACTGGCTTCTCTTCACCCTCCTATTTCTCCACCGCCTTCAAAGCCAAGTACCAGATTTCGCCTTCCGAGTTCAAGGCCTTGCACGTGACGCCCCAAAGCTGAATCAAATTCGAAAGTCAGGTATCATGAGCGAAACTTTAGCTTTAAAAATGAAGCGGGTTCAATAGTTAAATGGTTGATTATAACACCTTTAAGTATTACGTAAACGTTGTATCAAAAATGGAAGACTTTGGAATAATAGAGCACGCTTAGGCAGCCTCCACGACCGAATTTTGAAGAAAAAAAAACGGTCGTGAAAAACAGCAAAGTATTCTTCTGGTCCATTGTCATTGCCCTGGGGGGCTTTTTGTTTGGCTTTGATACGGCCGTTATATCCGGCGCGGAAAAAGCGATTCAGCAGCTCTGGCAACTCACCGCTTTCGAGCACGGGTTCACCATATCTATTGCGCTTATAGGTACGGTGCTCGGCGCCTTGCTGGGGGGCATTCCTTCCGATAGGCTAGGTCGCCGCAAGACGCTGATTTGGATTGCGGTCCTCTATTTCATCTCGGCTTTGGGCGCGGCATTGGCGCCGAGTTGGGTGCCTTTTCTAATCTTCCGCTTCCTCGGTGGGCTGGGCGTGGGGGCCTCCTCCGTCACGGCGCCGCTCTACATTTCTGAGATTTCGCCGGCCGCCTCGCGGGGTCGCATGGTGGCGCTGTTTCAGTTCAACATCGTCTTCGGAATCCTGATTGCTTATCTCTCCAATTACCTGCTGGCCGGCAGCGGCGACGCGGCCTGGCGCTGGATGCTTGGCGTACAGGTGTTCCCGGCCGCCGCGTTTTTACTTCTGCTCTTCCGCGTGCCCGAAAGCCCCCGTTGGCTGATCACCAAGAAGGGGCGGGTAGAAGAAGGCCGCGAGATTCTGCGCATCATCAACCCCACCTCATTTGACAGCGACGTCACGGCGATCCTGACCTCACAGGCGCAGGAAGGCGCGGGCGGCGAGTCGCTCTTTACCCGCAAGCACATGAGCCCGGTGATGCTGGCAGTGCTGTTCGCCGTCTTCAACCAAGTGTCTGGCATCAACGCCATCCTGTATTATGCCCCCCGCATCTTTGAAATGACGGGTTTGGGCACCAACTCGGCGCTGCTTTCGTCGGCGGGCCTGGGGCTGATCAACTTCGCCTTTACGCTGCTGGCCATGAACTTCATCGACCGTTTTGGCCGGCGTAAACTCATGCTCATTGGCTCGTTCGGCCTGATTGTCACGCTCGGTTTGGTAGCCCGTTCCTTCTACACCGAGCAGTTTACGGGCTTCACGGTACCTATCCTCCTGTTCGTGTACATCGCCTTTTTCGCCTTCTCGCAGGGGGCTGTTATCTGGGTGTTTATCTCCGAAATCTTCCCCAACAGTGTGCGCGCCAAAGGGCAAGCGCTCGGTAGCTCCACACACTGGATTATGGCGACCATCATCGCCTTCACCTTCCCTTATTTCGCCGAGCACCTAGGCGGGGGCCACACCTTCCTGTTTTTCTGCCTGATGATGGTGCTGCAATTAATCTTCGTGTGGCGCTTCATGCCCGAAACCAAAGGCACGAGCCTGGAGCAAGTCGAAAAGATCTTGGTGATCCACTAAGAGTCTATTCAAAGACATAAAAAGCCCCCCACAAGAACGTCATGCAGAGCGGCGCGAAGCATCTCGCGTGCTGACGAGAGGTTAGTAATCTTACTAAACACGCGAGATGTTTCGCGCCGCTCTGCATGACCATCTGATTGGATTGTGGCAATGACCGCCTGATTTAAAAGCGTCTTTCCGAAAACGATTACAGCTCCTTAGCAGACTTTTTTGCCCCCCAGAGCTGACCAACCTATACTCCCTCCACTTTACACAACACCCATGAAAAAGATTGTACTCATGCGCCGCCGGACACTCTTGCCCACGGCGCTGGCTGCTCTGCTACTTGCGGCTCCAAGCTTGGTAGTAGCGCACACCCGGATAGAACGAATCAGCGCGTACCAAGCTGATATACAAGTGACTGGTCAAGTTGTGGACGACAAGGGTGCCGGAATACCCGGCGTAACGGTGCTAGTGAAAGGCACTACCAACGGCACCTCTACCGACCCCGATGGCCGCTTCAGCCTCACCGTGCCCGACAATGCCGTGCTGACCTTTTCTTCTATCGGGTTTTTGTCGCAGGAAATTGTACTCGGTGGCCGCACCAGTATCAATGTGACGATGTCTGTCGATACTAAGACCCTGGACGAAGTAGTGGTGACAGGCTACCAAACCCAGCGCAAAGCCGACCTAACCGGTGCCGTGTCGGTAGTTAAAACGGAGGAAATCAAGGATATGGCCTCCAATGATGTAACCCGCAACCTGCAAGGCCGGGTGCCGGGCGTGAACATCACCACCGACGGCGCGCCGGGCAGCTCTGCTACCGTGCGTATTCGGGGCATAGGCACGCTGGGCAACAACGACCCACTCTACGTCATCGACGGCATCCCGACGCGGGAAGGCATCAACCAGATCAACCAGAACGATATCGAGTCGATTCAGGTGCTGAAAGACGCTTCCGCCGCCAGCATCTATGGCTCTCGGGCCAGTAACGGCGTCATTATCATCACAACCAAAAAGGCCAAGCAGGGCGCCACGCGGGTAGACTTTTCGACCTTCTTTACGCTCCAGACGCCGGGCCCGCACATTCAGATGCTCAACACCCAGGACTATGGCCGGGTGTACTGGCAAGCGGCCACTAACGACGGCGCCGTACCCAGCCGCCCTTTCTACACCTTCCAAACGCGCACCGGCACCGATGGACGGCCCGTGCTCGACCAGGTGCTGGTGCCTGAGTTCATCGACAAGGAGCAAACCATGCGCGCTGCCGACACCGACTGGTTTAAAGAAACTGAGCAGAATGCCCTGATTCAGAGCTACAACCTGAGTGTGAGCAGCGGCGGCGAGCGGGGTGGGGCGTTGTTTTCGCTGAACTACTACGATAATAGCGGCACCCTAAAACACACCGATTTCAACCGCTACACGGCCCGCCTCAACTCCGACTATAACTTCCTGGGGGGCAAATTAAAGATTGGCGAAAACCTGACCGTCGTGAAGTCGCAGCGGGCGGAGTTCGATCTGAACCTAGTGCGCGACCGGACCACTCAGCTGCCGTCTATTGTGCCTGTGCGGACGGTGGATGGAATAGGCTGGGGCGGCCCCGTGGAAGGTATGAGCGACCGTGATAACCCGTTGCGCCTGCTCTCTGATAACCGCCAGAACCGCTCCAACACGGGTCGGGCCTTCGGTAACGTGTTTGCCGACGCCGAGCTGCTGCCGGGCCTGCACCTGCGTACCAGCTTCGGCATCGATTACAGCATGTACAAGTTCCGCCAGATTTATAAAACCTATAAGGCGGGTTTCCTCTCCGAAGCGAACAATCGGGTAACCGACAACCAGCGTTTTTATGGTAACTGGGTGTGGCAGAATACGTTGAACTACGACATGACGCTGGGGGGCAAACATCAGCTGAACTTCGTGGCCGGTACCGAGCGCATCAGCTACTACGATGAGAGCAGCTACGCCTCCCGTACCAATTTCGCCAGCGAAGACCCCACCTACGCCTACCTCGATGCGGGCGCCGCCAACAAAGACAACGGTGGCTCCGGCACTGCCTACAAACTGGCTTCGTACTTCAGCAAATTCAACTACTCGCTGGCCGACAAGTACTTGGCCTCCGTTACAATTCGCCGCGATGGTTCCTCCCGCTTCGGCGAAGACAACCGGTTCGGGGTATTTCCGGCCGCGTCGGTGGGCTGGCGCTTGAGCGAAGAGAACTTCGTGAAAAACACCGCGCCGTTCTTTTCCGACCTGAAGCTGCGCGCCGGCTGGGGCCAAACTGGCAACCAGGACATCGCCAACTTTGCCTCCCGCGGCCTTTACCAATCGTTGCTGGGCACCCTTGATCCCAACTTTGAGTACGACCGCGGCACCGCTTACGACATCTTCGGCAACGACACTAATTTGCCCTCCGGCTACCGCCGCGTACAGCAGGCCAATCCTGACCTGAAGTGGGAAACCACGACCCAAACCAACCTCGGTGTTGACTTCGGCTTGCTGGATAACCGCCTCACGGGCTCGGTCGATTACTTCATCAAGAAAAGCGAAGACATCCTCGTGAATCTGCCTTACCTAGCCGTAGTGGGCGAGGGTGGCGACAAGTTTGTGAACGGTGCTTCTATCGAAAACAAGGGCTGGGAATTTCTGGTAGGTTATCAGAACGAATTGGCTAACGGCCTGACTTACAGCGTTACGGGCAACCTGTCTACGTACCGCAACAAGCTCACCTTCCTGCCCGACGAGGTAATCAACGCCTACGGCGGCAACGGCCAAGACGTAACTCGCTTGGGCCACTCCATCAACGCGGTGTACGGCTACGTGGCCGACGGCTTGTACCAGAATGCCACCGAAGTGAGCGAAGGCCCCACACAAGTAGGCGCCGCTCCCGGTCGTATCCGCTACAAAGACCTGAATGGCGACGGCAAAGTCGACAACTTCGACCAGACCTGGATTACCGAAGGCGTGCCGGATTTCAACTACGGTCTCAACCTAGGCGCTGGCTACAAAGGCTTCGACGTGCAAGTGTTCCTGCAAGGGGTACAGGGCCTGGAGGCTTACAACAACGCCAAATTCCGGACTGACTTCGCGTCTATTGCCTCGGGTGAGAACTGGGGTGAGCGGCTGCTCGACGCTTGGTCGCCGACCAACACGGGCTCTTCCATTCCGGCCCTTACCCTGCAAAACTCCAACAACGAAGGCCGCGCTTCGACCTACTTCATCGAAAACGCTTCTTACCTGAAGCTGCGCAACATTCAGCTGGGTTACTCGCTGCCCGCCACCTTGGTAAGCAAAATCAAGCTGCAAGGAGTGCGCGTGTATGTGCAGAGCCAGAACCTGTTCACCGTCAAGAGCAAGGAGTACACTGGCCCAGACCCCGAGGTGACCAACTACCAGTACCCGGTTCCCCGCATTTTCACCACCGGCCTCAACGTTTCCTTCTAATCATCCGCCAGCCTACCTACCATGAAAATCCTGAAAACCAGCGCACTGGCGATTTCGCTGCTCGCCCTTTCCTCTGGCTGCAACGACAAAGAATTCCTGAATGTGCAGCCCACTGGCGCCCTCAGCGACGACCAGCTGAATACCGCCGCCAATATTGAAAAGCAGGTTATTGCCACCTACTCCCAACTGGGCAACGACGTGTACCGGGCTCCTTACACCTCCCTGTGGCCCTACGGCAACGTGCGCGCCGGCGACGCCTACAAGGGTGGCAATGGCACGGCCGACGTGGATGCGTTTCACTTCTACGAAACCTTCACCTTCAACCGCGTCGACGTGGGCAACACCGACGAGCTGTGGTTCCTGATCTACATAGGCATCTCGCGCGCCAACGACGCCCTGCGCCGCCTGGAGACCATCAACGCTACGGCCATGCCCAACAAGGCCATTCGTCAGGGCGAGATGCGCTTTCTGCGCGGCCACTTCTACTTTATGCTGAAGGAGCTGTTCAAGCGAGTGCCTTATATAGATGAAACCATCCCCACTGAGCAGTATGCTTCGGTATCAAACGTAGCCCTGAGTAACGACGAGCTGTGGACCAAGATTGCTGATGACTTCCGCTTTGCCGTGGCGAATCTGCCCGATACCCAGCCGGAAATCGGGCGGGCCAACAAGTCGGCGGCGCAGGCTTATCTGGCCAAAACGCTGCTTTTCCAAGCCTATGTGCAGAGCGACAATAATGCTGTGACGTCGGTGGATCAGGCCAAGCTTCAAGAAGTGGTGACGTTGACCAATCAGGTCATTGCCTCGGGTAAATATTCGCTGCACTCTGATTTTGCTACCAACTTCCTCACGGCCGGCGACAACGGGGTAGAATCGGTATTTGCCATCCAGTTTTCGCGCAACGACGGCACGCCCAAAGGCCGCACGGACCGGGGCAATGCCCTGAACTACCCGATGAATCCGGACTACGGCTGCTGCGGGTTTCATCAGCCCAGCCAGAACCTGGTCAACGCCTTCAAGACGGACGCCCAGGGTCTGCCCCAGTTTGAAACTTTCAACAACTCGGACCTAAGCGCCCCCGCTGATTTCCAGACGAACACCGTCGATCCGCGCCTCGACCACTCTGTTGGTATTCCCTCGCACCCTTACAAATATTCTCCATCGTTCATCTTCGAAACCTCCTGGCTGCGCGACCAGAACACGTACGGAGTGTACATGTCGATGAAGGAAAACGTGCTGCCTTCGGACCCAAGCTTCCAGAAAACGCCCCCCTTCATGAGCTCATCGAAGAACTGGACCATCATCCGCTACGCTGATGTATTGCTCTGGAAAGCGGAGGCCCTGATTGAGCTGAACCGCCCGGCCGAAGCTCTGCCCATCGTTAACCAGATCCGGCAGCGCGCTCAGAACAGCACCGCCCGGTTGAAAACTACTACTGGTGCCAACATCTCCAACTATCGTATCGGCCAGTATTCGGCCGGGGTTTGGAACCAAGCGTACGCCCGCCAGGCGCTGCGCTTCGAGCGTCGCTTAGAGTTTGCGCTGGAAGGTCAGCGCTTCTTCGACCTAGTGCGCTGGGGAATTGCGGCCGATTATCTGAACACTTACTTCGAAAAGGAAAAAACAAAGCGTCAGCACCTGAAGGACGCCCGCTTCACCCGCGGCCGCGACGAATACTTGCCAATTCCGTTAAATCAGATCAACTTCAGTAAGGGCCTGTATCAGCAGAATCCGGGTTGGTAGACACACGGTTGAATGCCACAAAAATCATCAAATCAGCTTCTTATGAAAGATACAGTTGTGTGTTTCGGCGAAACGCTCTGGGATGTGCTGCCTTCGGGCAAGCAGCCTGGTGGGGCGCCCTTCAATGTGGCGGTGCACTTGCACCAGTTTGGGCAACCTGTGGAGCTTATCAGCCGCGTTGGCGACGACGATCTGGGGGGCGAATTACTGACCTTTCTCGAAAGCCGGGGCGTTAGCACGAAGTATGTGCAGCGCGGCAAAACCCACCTGACTGGCGTAGTGAAGGCCAACGTGGACGACCGCAATGAGGTGGTTTACAAGATTGTGCAGCCCGTGGCCTGGGACTACATTCAGTACGACAACGACGTGCGCGACCTGGTAGCCAACGCCAAAGTATTTGTGTATGGGAGTCTGGCTGCGCGTAGCCAGGCCACGCGCGAAACCTTGTATCGGCTGCTGCAAAGCGCCCAACTCAAGGTGTTCGACGTAAACATGCGCCCCCCGCACTACACCCGCGAGGTCATTAAATACCTGCTGGAGCAGGCCGATGTGGTAAAGATGAACCACCATGAGCTGGCCGAAATCCTGGATTGGTTTGGCGGCAGCACCGACGACGAAGCTGCCCTAGCTGGCCTGGCTAGTCGTTTCGGTTTGAAAGCCGTGTGCGTCACGCTTGGCGCTGATGGGGCTATGCTGTGGGCTGGGGGGCAAATTTACCGCTCACCCGGTATCAAAGTCGAAGTAGTGGATACCATCGGCAGCGGTGACGCATTCTTAGCGGCTTTCCTACGAGCTTGGCTGAGCGGTCGGCCCTACGACGAATGCCTGCGCATTGCCTGCGCGAGTGGAGCGTTGGTTGCCACCTATCAGGGAGCCACCCCGGCGCTTAGCGAATCGCATATTGCGGAGCTGCTGGGAGTAGGACGCCACGCCTAAATTCACTTACATGAACGTCATGCAGAGCAAAGCGAAGCATCTCGCTCGCTTCGTTGCAATGCTAATCCTGACGATTGCACGCGAGATGCTTCGCTTTGCTCTGCATGACGTTCTTTTTTATACAGTAAGCTTTAATCGCCTCTCCCTATGAAAAAACTGTTTTTACTGACTGTAAGCTTGCTGGGCCTGACGCTCAGCGGCTGGGCCCAACGGCCGCAGGCCACCGAGCAGTACCGCCCCAAGTTTCACTTCACCCCGAAGGCCAACTGGATGAACGACCCGAACGGAATGGTCTTCCATAAGGGCACCTACCACTTGTTCTATCAATATTACCCCGACAGCACCATCTGGGGGCCGATGCACTGGGGCCACGCCACCAGCAAGGATCTGGTGAGCTGGCAGCACCAGCCTGTTGCCTTGTACCCCGACAGCCTGGGCTATATCTTCTCGGGCAGCGCCGTGCTGGACGTGAACAATACTTCTGGCTTCGGTAAAAACGGGCAGGTGCCGATGGTGGCCATTTTTACGCATCACGATCCGAAGCTGGAGAAGCTGGGGGGCAATAAGCACCAGAACCAAAGCATTGCCTATAGCCTGGACGAAGGCAAAACATGGACGAAGTACGCCCAGAACCCGGTGCTGAAAAATCCTGGTATTCAGGACTTCCGCGACCCGAAGGTGAGTTGGTACGAGAAGGACAAGAAGTGGATTATGACCCTAGCCACCAAAGACCGCATCACGTTCTATTCCTCGCCCAACCTGAAGGACTGGACCAAGCAAAGTGAGTTTGGCGAGAAGGTAGGCGCCCACGGCGGCGTGTGGGAGTGCCCCGATCTGTTTCCGCTGACGCTGGGGGGCAAAACGCAGTGGGTGTTGCTGGTCAGCATCAACCCCGGCGGACCCAACAAAGGCTCGGCCACGCAGTACTTTGTAGGCGACTTCGACGGCAAGAAGTTTACGCCGCTTTCCACCGACACCAAATGGGTGGACTACGGCCCCGACAACTACGCGGGCGTCACGTGGTCGAACACCGGCGACCGGAAGATTTTTCTGGGTTGGATGAGCAATTGGGAATATGCCAACCAAGTGCCCACGCATCCTTGGCGCAGCGCCATGACCATCCCCCGCGACTTGTCGCTGCGCAAAGTAGGAACGCAAGTGCTGTTGGTGTCGCAGCCATCGAAGGAGGTAAGCAAGCTGGGATCAAGCGAAATTACGCTTGATAATGTGGCGGTGAAAGGGGAGATGAACCTCTCGGACAAAACCAAAAACACGGGCCCATTTCAGTTGAAACTAACTGCTGATCAGCTCGCTGATTTTGCTGTAGTCTTGACCAATGACCGCAAGGAAGAAGTGCTGATTGGCTACGACAAAAAAGCCAACCAATACTACATCGACCGCACCAAGTCGGGCAAGTTTGACTTCAGCAATAAATTTGCGATGCGCGCCACTGCGCCCCGCCTTACCACCAGCGCCAAGATGGACCTCACGCTTATTGTAGACGCGGCTTCGGTGGAAGTATTTGCCGATGAAGGCCTGACCGCCATGACGGGCATTTTCTTTCCCACTGATGAATTTAAAACCATCAAGGTTCGGGCAGCGAATCCGCTTACGCTGCGCAAAGTCACTTACAAGCGCATGGGTGTCGGAATTTGATTGCTCCGTAACAGCTTCATCGTAGGAGCCGCGGAGTGAAAGCCAATCGGGTAGCAGACGGAGCGAAACTTCGACTGCTACCCGATTGGCTTTAGATGCATCATCATAAAATGCAACAATGGCGTAGACTCGCCGGCTTTGCGTACTGCTACGAACCACCCAAATCGGCATCAGAAGCGCGATAATGGAGTACAGCGAAGGGCACAGAACCGAGGAATGAGAACGTTCCCGGTAACGATTGCGCAAATAAACTCTTCGCTAAGTCCGTTTCCCTCACGGCTCCGTCTGTAGCTTAAGCTATTGCTCAATAGCTGCTGAAGCGGCCGTATCAGGAAAGAATTACACTCCAGCCGGTGCTGGGGGGCTTTTTTCCCTAACGCTCATTCGATGAAAAAATACGCTGTATTGCTGCTGTCACTGGTAGCCCTGGCTTTCCGCCCGGCCGAGGAAAAGAAGGTTCAAGTGTTTCTGGTCGGCGACTCTACCATGTCGGAGAAGCCGGACCGCAGCAAGCCCGAGCGCGGCTGGGGCATGTACTTCGACCAGTTTTTTGACGGCGAAACCGTCGTGCAGAATCACGCCATGAACGGGCGCAGCACCCGCAACTTTCGCCACGAAGGCCGCTGGGCCAAGGTGATGGAGCAGGTGAAGCCCGGCGACTGGGTGCTCATCCAATTTGGCCACAACGACCAGAAAAAAGAAGACACCGCCCGCTACGCCGCGCCCCAAACCGACTACCGCAAAAACCTGACGCGCTACGTGCAGGAAGCCAGGCAGCGGGGGGCAAATCCGGTGCTGCTCACGCCCGTTGGCCGCCGCTACTTCGATGAGCAGGGCAAGCGCAAAGACGACCACGGCGAATACCCGGCGGTGGTGCGCGAGGTAGCCAAATCGCTGAAAGTGCCGCTGATTGATATGCACGAAAAAAGCTGGGCCTTGTACTCCCAGCTCGGCGAGAAAGGCAGCCGCGACCTTTTCTGGAGCTACCAGAACGGCTATTACCAGGAGAATCCGGTGGCCCCCGCCAAGAACGACAACACGCACTTTTCGGCCTATGGCGCTGAGCTGATTGCGCAGCTAGTAGCACAGGACGTAAAAAAGCAAAACCTTGGCCTAGCTAGTCACCTGAAGCCGCTGGCCTTCGCGGGCAAGTATGCTTTCGATCTGCCGGTAGTGCTCCAGCCTTCATTCCGTGCCGATACCTTTAACATCACCAAGTTCGGGGCCGTGGCCGATGGGCAAACGCTGAATACGGAGGCATTCCGCAAAGCCATTGAGGCTTGCAGCCAGCAAGGTGGTGTGGTATTGGTGCCACGCGGCCTGTGGCTCACGGGGCCTATTCAGCTGAAAAGCAACGTGAACCTGCATGTGCAGCGCGGGGCGCTGGTGCAGTTCAGCAACAAGCTTTCTGACTACAAACTCATTAAAACCAACTGGGAAGGCGAGGATGCCGTGCGCAATCAGTCGCCCATTTCGGGCTACGACCTCGTAAATATTGCCATCACCGGCGAAGGCACTTTCGACGGTGCCGGCGACGCCTGGCGCATGGTGAAGAAGGAAAAGCTGAGCGAAGGCCAGTGGCAGAAGCTGGTGAAGTCGGGGGGCTTTTTGGATGAAAAAGGCACCACCTGGTACCCGACGTCCAGCTCGCTGAAAGGCTCGCTCTCGCCCAAAATCTGGGTTATTCCGGCTGGTCAAGCCGAAGTAGATTTCAACCGCTACACTGAAGTAAAAGACTTCCTGCGGCCCAACATGCTCAGCCTACAGCGCTGCAAGCAGATTCTGCTGGAAGGCTTTACCATTCAGAACTCGCCGGCCTGGACCATTCACCCGCTGCTCTGCGACAACATTACGCTGCGCAACGTGACGGCCAAGAACCCGTGGTACGGCCAAAACACCGACGCGCTGGACCTGGAATCTTGCCGCAATGGTTTGGTAGAAGGCTGCACCTTCGACGTGGGCGACGACGGCATTTGCATCAAGTCGGGCCGCGACGAGCAGGGCCGCAAGCGCGGTGTGCCGACCGAGAACTTCATCATCCGCGACACCAAAGTATATCACGCCCACGGCGGCTTCGTAATCGGCTCGGAAATGTCGGGCGGCGCGCGTAATATCTACGTGACCAACTGCACTTTCATGGGTACTGATGTGGGGCTGCGCTTCAAAACGGCTCGCGGGCGGGGTGGGGTAGTGGAGAACATCTTCGTCGACGGAGTAGACATGACCGACATTGCCGGCGAAGCCATTCTGTTTGATATGTTTTACGCCGCCAAAGACCCCGTGCAAGTGAACGGCGAGGCGTTTGCCATTCCCGAAATTAAGGCTGAACCCCTGAACGAAGGCACTCCGCAGTTCCGCGGCTTCCGCATCAAAAACGTAACCTGCAAGGGGGCCAATACGGGTATCCTGATTCGCGGGGTGCCCGAGATGAACATCAAGGATATCGAGATAGAAAATACGGTGCTGGAAAGCAAAAAGGGCCTCGTGTGTCAGGAAGCCGACGGTATCCGGCTTAAAAATGTGGCCCTGTTTTCCACCGAAACAAAGCCGGTGCTGGAAGTACAAAACAGCCGTAACATCGTGATGGACAACATCCGCTATACCAACGGCGCCGACCTGCTGCTGCGCGTAACCGGCGACCGTAGCAAGAATGTGAAGTTGGTAAACACTAACACGAAGGGCGCGAAGGAGGATGTGGAGTTCGGGAAGAAAGTGTCGAAAAAAGTGGTAACTGTTTCGAGCCGCTAACCAGTAAGAACATCAATCCCCGCCTCAGCCGAGGCGGGAAATCGTTTATCGCTTAAGCTCACGTATAGCCTATGTTCCGAAGTCTCATTCTTGTCGGTTTTCTGTTTTCGTTTGTTGCGGCGACGGCCCAAAAAGCCCCCCAGACGGCCACGCAGCCCATGTCGCAGCGCATGGCTGATTCGTTCATCAAATGGCACCCCGATTCCATCCTTATCGGCAGCCGCAAAACGACTCGGTGGGACTACGAGCAGGGCTTAATGCTGAAGGCTCTGGAGCGGGTGTGGCAGCGCACCGGCGACCCCAAATACTTCACCTACATTCAGAAAGATATTGACTTGTTTGTGCAGCCTGATGGTAGCATTCGTACCTACAAAATCGAAGATTACAACCTCGATAATCTGACTACCGGCCACGCGCTGCTGTTGCTGAGTCAGATGTCGTTGGGCAACTCGGCAGCGCAGCAGAAGTACGTGAAAGCCGCCCAACTGCTGCGCAAGCAGATCGCTGAGCAGCCCCGCACCAAGGCCGGCGGCTTTTGGCACAAGAAGATCTACCCCAACCAGATGTGGCTGGATGGCCTGTACATGGCTCAGCCCTTTTACGCCGAGTACAATAAGGTTTTCAACCAGCCTCAGGACTTCGACGACGTAGCCAAGCAGTTTGCGCTTATCGAGAAAAATCTGGTTGATGCGAAGACTGGCTTGCTCTACCACGGCTACGACGAGAGCCGGGAGCAGCAGTGGGCCAACAAGCAAACCGGCCAATCGCCCAACTTCTGGGACCGGGGCATGGGCTGGTACGCTATGGCGCTTGTAGATGTGCTCGATTACTTCCCCAAAGAGCACAAAGAGTATGCGAACCTGGTGAAGTATGCACAGCGACTGGCGCCCGTGTTGGCTAAGTATCAGGATCAGAAAACGGGCACCTGGTCGTTGGTAGTAGATCAGGGTTCACGCAAAGGCAACTACGCTGAAGCCTCGGGCAGCAGCATGTTTGTGTATATGCTGGCCAAAGGCGTACGCATGGGCTATCTGGATAAATCGTATCAAAAGGTGGCTGATAAAGGCTATCAGGGCCTCCTCAAAACCTTCGTAGCCAACGAGGCTGACGGGGCTCTGGCGTTCAATGGCACGGTGAGCGTAGGCGGTCTGGGGGGCAAACCTTACCGCGACGGCAGCTTCGAGTACTACCTGAGTGAGCCGCTGCGCAAGAACGATTTGAAAGGCGTCGGCCCGTTCATTCTGGCTAGCGTGGAAATGGAAATTGCCGCTGAAAATAAGCTCGGTCAAGGCAAAACCGTAGGTCTGGATACGTACTTCAATCACGAGTCGCGCAAGAGCCCGATTACCGGCGAAACAGAGCCGTTTCACTACACCTGGGAAGAGCGTACCCACGGTGGTTTCTGGTTCTGGGGCAACCAGTTTCGTGAGCTGGGGGGCAAAACTATTTCGATTCCAACCGCGCCAACGGCTGCCGCACTCAAAGGCGTAGATGTCTACATTATCGTTGACCCGGACACGCGCAAGGAAACGCCGAATCCGAACTTTGTAGAAGCCGCGCACGTGCAGGCCATCAGCGACTGGGTGAAGGCTGGCGGCACGCTGGTAATGCTGGCGAATGATACGTCCAACTGCGAGATTCCGCGCTTCAACCAACTGGCTCAGGCCTTCGGAATGCGCTTCGCCAACACCAGCCTCAACATGGTGAAAGGTGACCAGTTTGAGCAAGGCAAAGTAGATTTGACGTCCGGCAAAACGGTGTTCAAAACTGCTAAAACTGCCTATGTAAAAGAGCTGGCTCCCCTGGAGATAAAGTCACCCGCACAGCCGCTGGTAAAGAACGGCAGCCACGTGATTATGGCCACGGCCAAAGTAGGCAAAGGAACGGTGTTCGCGCTGGGCGACCCATGGCTGTATAATGAGTACGTAGATGGCCGCAAAATCCCAGCTACCTACGAGAACTTTCAGGCCGGTAAAGACCTGGCTACCTGGCTGCTGCAGCAAACTGTCCGCAAGTAAGGCTGAGCCATTTAGCTTTGCTTCTCATGAAAATTCTTGGTCTTCTGTTTTTGCTGCTTCTGCCCGTTTTGGGTGCAGCGCAATCATCTTCTTTGTCGAAAGTGTGGGTGCCGGACTTGGGCAACGGCACCTACAAAAACCCGGTGCTGTACGCCGATTATTCCGACCCAGATGTCGTGCGCGTCGGCTCCGATTATTACCTCACTTCGTCGAGCTTTAATGCGGCGCCGGGCCTGCAGATTCTGCACTCGAAAGACCTAGTAAACTGGACGATTATCAGCACTGTTTTTACGCAGCAGTCGCCGCTGGATGTATTCAGCAAACCTCAGCATGGCAATGGGGTTTGGGCCCCAGCCATTCGCTACCACAAAGGGCAGTTTTATATCTATTACCCCGACCCCGACTACGGCATTTATGTAACGCGGGCGAAGAACCCGGCAGGGCCGTGGGAGACGCCTATTCTGATTAAAGAAGCGAAAGGTTGGATTGACCCTTGCCCTCTCTGGGACTCGGACGGACAGGCCTATCTGGTGCATGCCTTTGCCGGCTCACGGGCCGGCTTTAAGAGCGTGCTGGCTGTGTCGCGCATGTCGCCCGACGGGCTGAAGCTGCTGGGTGATGAGGTGATCATTTTCGATGGCCACGAGAAACACCCGACTATCGAAGGCCCGAAGTTTTATAAGCGCAACGGTTACTACTACATTTTTGCGCCGGGCGGGGGCGTATCCACGGGCTGGCAGGTGGTGCTACGCTCCAAGAATGTATTTGGTCCCTATGAAGACCGGATTGTAATGGCCCAGGGCAATACGCCCATCAACGGGCCCCACCAAGGTGCGTGGGTGACCACGCCCGGCGACAAGGAAGACTGGTTTATGCATTTTCAGGACCAGGGGCCTTACGGGCGCGTGGTGCATTTGCAGCCCATGGTCTGGAAAAACGACTGGCCCGTCATCGGCAACGACCCGGACGGCGACGGCAAAGGCGAACCTGTACTAACGTATCGCAAGCCCGCTTACAAAGGCGCTGCGCAACCGCTGGCCACGCCCGCTACTTCCGATGAGTTTGATGCTACCACGCTGGGTCTGCAATGGCAGTGGCACGCCAACCCGCAGCCAGGCTGGGCGTTCATAAATGCCCCCCAGAGCACGCTACGCCTCTACTCCGTGCCGCTGCCCACCGATTTTAAGAACTTCTGGCAAGTGCCGAATTTGCTGCTACAAAAGCTGCCCGCCGCGGCTTTCACGGCTACTACTAAACTCAGTTTTACCCCGCGTTTTGAGGGGGAGCAAACGGGGCTGATTATGATGGGGATGGACTATGCGCGCCTGAGTCTGATCAACCAGAATGGCCGGATTTATCTGGCCCCAACGGTGTGCAAGAATGCGGACAAAGGAGAAGCAGAAGTAGCTGCCGCGCCTCCCGTAGAAGTTCCGACCAACCAGCCGATTTATCTGCGCATGGCCGTGCGCGAAGGCGCCAAATGCCAGTTCAGCTACAGCCTCGACGGCCAGCAGTTTCAGCCCATCGGCACCGAGTTTCAAGCCCGCGAAGGCCGCTGGATTGGTGCCAAAGTAGGCCTGTTCTGCACACGCGCCAGCAAAACCAACGACGCCGGCTCTGCCGATGTCGATTGGTTTCGGATTGAATAAAAAAAGCCCCCCAGCGTTGCTAAGCTGACGCGGGGGGGCTTTTTTATTCGTCTGGTTTAACAGAACGATGTATAGACGCGGCATTTCGCGTCTCGTCGTTGCTGATGTTGTTTGGTAAGTGCGGTTTTCGTCGTTCAACCGATGACGAGACGCGAAATGCCGCGTCTCGTCATCGGTTGAACGATTTGCCCTTAAATAGACAGCACGAAATCACGCGGCTTTGACTTCTGATCCTCGGGTGATGCCGTCGCTAAGCGCGCCATGATATGCTCTGGTAGCCGCGTAGAGTCGCGTGCGATGAGCTCGGTGGCAATACGCACGGTGCCTACGGGCTGCGCGCGGTGCTTGCGCTCAATCAAATCGATGAGGCGCTCGGCCGCCACCTGCCCGATTTCCTGGGCCGGCTGAACTACGGTGCTTAGCGAAGGCGACAAGAGCTCGGCTACGTTCAAATTGGTGAAGCCAATAAGCGAGACATCGTCGGGAATGGTGAGGTTGCGCTGGCGCAGGGCCGTGAGGCAGCCCACGGCCAGCCGGTCGCTGGCGGTAAAAAAGGCGTCGGGCGCGACGGGCAGCGCCATTAGCTCATCGACCATGGGGCCTACTTCATTGGGCCCGAAGGTGCCGTAGCGCACCAAGTTTTCATCGTAAGTCAGGCCGTACTTTTCCAGGGCCGCCCGGTAGCCGGCCAGGCGCTCCTGCGTAATGCTGAGCCAAGGCTGAATGGTAAGATGAGCAATGCGCCGCCGCCCCGATTGAATCAGATGCTCGGTGGCAGCAAAAGCGCCCTTAAAGTTGTCGGCTACCACTTTGGTTACTTCCAGCTCCGACGAAACCCGGTCGAAAAGTACGATAGGAACGCCCTTATCGTGCAGCTCGCGCAGGTAAGTAACATCGGAAGTCTCGCTTGATAAGGACAGCAGCAAGCCATCCACGCGCCGCGACATAGCCTGCTCTACGTTAGCCACTTCCCGCTCGTAGGACTCGTGGCTCTGGAAAATGATAACGTGGTAGCCGCGGTTGTAGGCAATGGCCTCAATGCCATTGATAGCTTGAGAGAAAAAGTAGTTGGCAATCTGGGGAACAATAACGCCAATGGCGCGGGTGCCGCTACCTTTCAGGCTCAGCGCTATCGGATTAGGACGATAGTTGAGGCGCTCGGCGCATTCCATCACCAGCCGCTTGGTTTCGGGGTTGATTTCGTAGCTGCCGCGCAAGGCTCGCGAAACAGTGGAGGTGGAGATGTTCAGTTCGCGGGCAATATCCTTAATGGTGAATGTTTCCAAGAAAGTAGCAGTGTAAGGGAGAGGAGTAAGGAGCGTCGTGAGGGGGCAAAACTGACTAAAGTTCAAGAACCATAAGCGTGCCGCCACTGCTTGTAGCACCTTGGCAGCAGAAATATCCACTTGTTTTCAGCGCAAATCCTAGTCGGGACCGGGGAGAGTCGGCTTTGTGGCAACGTTCCCGATAACGTTTGCGCGAATAAAAACCGGGTTATACTTCCTGTTAAGCATCACTTGATATGATATTAACAGAGCGAATAATTTGATCAGTGTCTTAAAAGTACACTGAATTTCTTTGAAAAGTTTATAACAACAACACCTGCATGAGTGCATCTTCTCTCTTCAGCTTGGCTGGCAAAGTGGCCTTGGTAACGGGTTGTAACCGCGGTATTGGGCAGGCAATGGCCCTCGGACTGGCTGAAGCCGGTGCCGATATTATCGGCGTGTCGGCCTCACTCGAAGCCAGCGGAAGTGAGACGGAACGGCAGGTGCGGGCCTTGGGCCGCAAGTTCACGGCCTACCAGGCCGACTTCAGCCAGCGCCCCCAGGTCGATGCCTTTATTCAGCAGGTGCAGCAGGACTTCCCCCGCATCGATATCCTGATCAACAACGCCGGCACCATCCGCCGCGCCCCCGCCGCCGAGCACTCCGATGCCGACTGGGACAACGTCCTGGCTATCAACCTCGACTCGCCTTTTCGCCTCGCTCGCGCTATTGGGGGGCAAATGTTGCGGCAGGGCAGCGGCAAAATCATCTTCACGGCTTCGCTCTTGACGTTTCAGGGCGGTATCAATGTGCCCGGCTACGCGGCCAGCAAAGGTGCTATCGGCTCCTTAGTGAAAGCCCTGGCCAATGAATGGGCTGGCAAAGGTGTGAATGTAAACGCCATTGCCCCCGGCTACATCGCCACCGATAATACGGAGGCCCTACGCAACGACCCCGAACGGAGCCAAAGCATTCTGGGCCGCATTCCCGCCGGCCGCTGGGGAACGCCCGAGGACTTTAAAGGACCCACCGTTTTCCTGGCCTCCGAGGCCGGCAACTACGTGCACGGCACCATCCTCACCGTCGATGGCGGCTGGATGGGCAGGTAAAGGTGAAATTGTGAAGTGGTGAAATGGTGAGTTTGTCGTTCGGCTGAAGCAGTAGTACAAGGAACCTCACCACCTCACCATTCCACTACCTTACCGCTTCACCATTTCACCACTTCACTAATTCACCTTATGATCCAGCGCCACGCCAGCAGCCCCCGCGAAACCGTTACCCTGACCACCGACCAGCTCCGCGAGCAGTTCCTGATCGAACAGCTCTTTGTCGAAGGTCAGATTGAACTCGTGTATTCCCACTACGACCGCATGATTGTAGGGGGCGCGGTTCCCGCCGGCCAGACGTTGACCTTGCCCAACCCCGCGAACCTGAAAGCGAACTACTTTCTGGAGCGCCGCGAACTGGGAATCCTCAATGTGGGCGGCGCGGGTCAGGTAACCGTGGATGGCACCAGCTACGAGCTAGGCAACCAAGACTGCCTATATGTCGGTAAGGGGGCGCAAACCATTATGTTCAGCGGCCAGGAGGCCCGCTACTATCTGCTCTCCGCGCCAGCCCACGCCACGCACCCAACCACGCTGCGCACGCAAGCCGAAGCTACTCCGGTAGAAATGGGGGCCATGGAAACGGCTAACGAGCGCACCATTTACAAGTACATCTACAACGAAGGCATTCAGAGCTGCCAGCTCGTGATGGGCCTCACCCAGCTCAAGCCCGGCAACGTGTGGAACACCATGCCCGCGCACACACACGACCGGCGCATGGAGGCCTATCTGTATTTCAATTTGCCCCCCAACCAGCGGGTGCTGCACCTGATGGGCGAGCCCAACCAGACCCGGCCGCTGTGGGTGAGCAACGAGCAGGCTATCATCTCGCCCCCTTGGTCGGTGCACACGGGCTGCGGCACCAGCGCCTATGCCTTCATTTGGGGCATGGCCGGCGAAAACCTGGAATACACCGACATGGACGCTGTTGGCATTCATGATTTACGGTAAGTAAAAAGTAAAACCCACCATTCCCATTCCCACAATGAAAAAATATCTATTCCTCTTCTGTCTGCTGCTGGGTGCGGTGACAGGGGCTTACGCGCAGGCCCAGCGAACCATTACGGGCGTGGTGCGGTCGGCAACCGAGGCCTTGCCCGGCGTAACCGTGCTCGTGAAAGGCACGACCAATGGCGCCTCTACTGATCCGGAAGGCCGCTTCACGCTGACCGTACCCGCCGACCAGGACGTGACTCTGACCGTCAGCTCCATTGGCTACCTCTCCCAGGACGTAGCCGTGGGCACCCGCGAAGCGGTGAACGTAACGCTGAAGGAAGATACGCAGCAGCTGAACGATGTAGTAGTAATTGGCTACCAGGAAGTAAACCGCCGCGACGTGACCGGCTCGGTGTCGTCGGTAAGTGCCCAGCAAATCAAGGATATTCCCGTCAACTCGGCCGCAGAGGCCTTGACTGGTCGCTTGGCGGGTGTGCAGCTGACCAGCGCCGAGGGTACTCCCGGCAACCAGAACGTGCAGGTGCGGGTACGGGGCGGTGGCTCCATCACGCAAGACAACTCGCCGCTATATGTAGTGGACGGGGTGCAAATTGAAAATGCGCTGAGCGTAATTGCCCCCCAGGATATTGCTTCCGTTGACGTGCTGAAAGATGCTTCGGCTACGGCCATCTATGGCGCACGCGGTGCTAACGGGGTAGTAATTATTACCACTAAGAAAGGAATTGAGGGCCGTACTGTAATCAGCTACAACGGATTTGCTGGTGTCCGGCGCCTTGCCAATAAACTAGGGGTGCTCAACCCCGAGCAATACTTAGACTACCAATTCGAGCGCGCCCAAATAGCGGGCTCTGGTACGGGCGGTTTGCCTTCTTTCCGCTCCCTCTTCGGGAGCAGCAACTTCAACAGCGATACGCTGCAACGGGCTCGTAGTGCTCCGTTCATCGACTGGCAGGATGAAACCTTCGGCAGCGACGCGTTTCAGCAAACCCACAACGTATCGGTGGCCGGGGGTGTGAAAGGCACCACCTACTCATTAAGTCTGACGCGCAACCTGGAGGATGGTATTCAGCGCGGCTCCGATTATGACCGTAAACTCGTCAACTTCCGCTTTGATACCAAAGCAAGTGAGCGGCTGCAAGTGGGGTTGAACGTACGTTTCAATGACCAAACCACCGACGGGGCCGGTACTTCCACTACGGGTTCCAATACCACATCGCGGCTGCGCAACACGGTGCAGTATCAGCCCCTGTCGGTGCCCAGAGCATCCGGCGCGGTGCTCGATCCGAACACCTTCGATGATGAGTTCCTCGCCATTTCTTCGCTGGTGAGCCCAATTGTGGCTATAGACAGTGAATACCGTCGTGATAAGCGCCAAACATTCAACATAAGCGCTAATGCGGCTTTGAAAATCGTCGAGAATCTGACGTTCCGAACTACGGCTGGTTTCGATATCACGAATGCCAACCTCGGCACCTTTAATGGTCGTTTCTCACCGCTGCTGCGGCAGCCCGCCGGCAACTACCAGCAGCTGCCAACCGCTTCTATCACTACCGGCGTGCAAAACACGTTCAATAACTCCAACGTGTTGGACTACAATTTCAAAAAAGACCTGCACTCAGTAGGGGTGTTGGTTGGCCAAGAAATTTACCAGCAGCGCAACACCCAGCAGTACATCCAAACCAACTTCCTGCCGCTGGATATCACGGCTGAGCGGGCTTTGGCTAACATAAACCAGGGCGTGCTGCCCGCTGGCCAGACGTCGCAGCCAGTGTTGCCACAAACCAGTATTCCACAAGATTATCGTCTCCTTTCAGGGTTTGGCCGCGTCACATACTCTTACGACGACCGATATCTGTTTACGGGTACCTTCCGGGCAGATGGCTCATCGAAGTACCGGCCAGGCAACCGCTGGGGCTATTTCCCCGGTGCTTCGCTAGCCTGGCGTATCTCGCGCGAGAGCTTTTTCCAGGATATAGAAGCCGTTTCGGACCTAAAACTGCGCTTGAGCTACGGCAAGGCTGGAAACAACCGCATTGCGGACTTCTTAGGTGAGCAGCTCTTCTCAGCCGGCAGCGCTCCTTATTCTATCAACAACTCCATCGTGCTGGGTTCAGCTGCCACTTCGCTGGCAAACCCCAACCTGAAGTGGGAGTCTACCACATCGCGCAACATCGGGGTTGATCTGGCCCTGCTTGATAACCGGGTGCAGTTCACCGCCGATGCTTATTACAATACTACCAGCGATCTGCTGATCAACCGTACCATTCCGGCGTTTCTGGGCTACACTAGCCAAACCCAGAACATCGGGTCTACTTCCAACCGCGGCCTGGAGCTGCAACTGACCGGCACCATTATTACTAATGATGCCTTCACCTGGACGGCAACGGCGAACTCCTCGTTCAACCGGGGCCGTATCGAGAGCTTGGGTGAGGGTCTTGATGAATTACCGGCCATCAGCTCCGGTTGGGCGGGAAGCGCAGCTACGCTCAGTCGCGATTACGTGGCTAGAGTTGGCCAGCCAGTGGGTCAGATGTTTGGCTACGTAACTGATGGTTATTACACAGCTGATGATTTCCAGAGCTACAATCCGGCCAACCCAGCCGCTCAGCGGTGGGTTTTACGAACCGATCGCCCTGGCTTATTGACTTCAGGCACACCTGATGGCTTGGCAGCGCAGCCGGGCTTACTGAGGTTGAAAGATCAGAACGGCGACGGTGTAATCAATGAGGAAGACCAAGTAGTTATCGGCAATGCCAACCCCAAAATGGTAGGTGGCTTAAACCAGCAGTTCACTTATAAGAACTTCGACGCCAGCGTATTCCTGAACTTCGTGTTGGGCAACGATGTGTACAATGCCAACAAGATTGAGTTTACTACGAACACAGCGAATACGGTATTTAGCAACGTGCTCGACGACATGAACTCGCGCTACCGTATCACCGAAACCGACGGTACGTTCATCACGTCGGCAGAGCGGCTAAGCGAAATCAACCAGGACGCTAATATCTGGCGGCCCACATCCAGCTACTTCCTGCATTCGTGGGCGGTGGAAAATGGTTCGTTCCTGCGCGTGAATAACGTAACCGTAGGCTATACTCTGCCCAAAGCGCTAACTGAACGGGCTAAAGTCCAGCAGTTGCGTTTCTACGTGACGCTCAACAACCTATACACCTTCACCAAATACTCGGGCTACGACCCGGAGGTGAACACGCGCCGCAGTACACCGCTCACGCCCGGTGTTGATTACGCTGCTTACCCACGCAGCCGCGCCTTCATGTTTGGGGTGAATCTTTCTTTGTAATTCTTTATCCGTTACTCGATATGAAACCCTCTGTTTTTTTCCGGGCTGCACTAGCCGCTAGTGCGCTAGTCGGTACCGCCGGGATGGTAACGTCTTGCAAAGACTACCTCGACGTAGAACCCATTGCGCTCAATACAACCGAATATACTTTCAGTACCGTAGCAGGCGCCACGGCGGCCGTTATCGGGGCTTATGATCCACTGTCGGGAGATAATAGCTACGGACAGCGCATAAGCATGTATTTCCCTTATGATAGCGACGAAATGATCAGCTCACCGGGCCCGGCAACGGATGGCGGCCGCCGGGGCATCGCGCGCTACAAAGCGCTGGCAACGAACAGCGACTTAACCAATCCCTGGAATACTCTCTACCAGGGCGTGGAGCGATCCAATATCTGTATTCAGCAAATTCCTTTGTCGCCTCTTTACAACGGCGGTACCCCCGCCGACACGGCGGCCATGCACCGGCTGCACGGCGAGGCACTTACCTTGCGGGCTCAGTACTATTTCGACCTGGTGCGCCACTGGGGCGACGTGCCGGCCCAGTTTACACCATCGGTATCGGGCCAGGATTTTCTGCTGCCCAACGCCGACCGTCAGGCCACGCTGGCCAAACTGATTGAAGACCTGGCGCTGGCGCAGAAGCTAGTGCCATGGCGCTCCGCTGCTGGGGTGGCTAGCGAGCGGATAACCAAAGGAGCTGTGAAAGCTCTGCGTGCCCGTATTGCCCTGTTCCGGGGCGGCTATAGCCCTAACCCCACCACTGGTGCAATGGAGCGCCCCGCCGACTACCTTGACTATTACCGCATTGCACGACAAGAATGCAGCGAGATAATGGCGCGGCCCGCCGAGCATTCGTTGAATCCTAGCTTCGAAGGACTATTCAAGAGCATTAATCAGCTGCAATACGAAAGTGCTAATGAAATTATGTTTCAGGTGGGAATGACAGGCTCAACAGCCGCGTCGGACAGCAAACTGGGCTACTATAATGGACCCCGTTTGCAAAATGCTTCCAGCATTTATGGCTCTACCCAGGGAGGTGTAAACGTGGTGCCCACTTACTTCTACGCTTTCGACTCCACAGATACGCGGCGCGACGTAACCATTACCACCTACGGTATGGCGAATAACAGCACGTTCTTTACGGGCGTGGCTCTGAACGTGATAGCAGACGGCAAATTCCGCCGCGACTGGCGCACCCCGCTGCTCACGGGCGCAAGCAACTACTTAGGCTACAACTGGCCCGTCATTCGGTTTGCCGATGTGTTGCTGATGTTCGCGGAAACAGAAAATGAGCTCGAAGGCCCCACTGCCAATGCACGGGAAGCCATGCTACGCGTCCGGACTCGCGCTTTCGGTGGTAACCGTTCCCGGGCTGAGGCCACGCTCGCGCAGGGCGGGTTCAGGCTGACCAGTAAATCAGATTTTTTCAATGCTATAGCAAACGAGCGATATCTGGAGTTCGGCAGCGAAGCTATTCGCAAATACGACCTGATCCGCTGGAATCTGTTCAGCGCGAAAATGGCCGAAGTGAAGGCCAATCTGGAGAAGCTAGCCAGAGGCCAAGCACCTTACCAGAACGTGCCGCAGTATATGTACTTCCGCACACCAACTACTGTAGGCAGCAGCGTACAGTGGACGCGCTCGTTCTATCGTCCATCACCTACTCTAAATACTGCTCCTACGGGTACAGTACGGGTGAACTGGCGTCAGGCAATTGACGCGGCGTACATTGCCAATACTAAGCCTCTGGGTACTTCCTTCACACTTGGCACTACCACTGCCGTCAGCCTGGGTACTGGTTTAGCCGCCGAATACGTGCCTAACGCCGGTAGAGAGTTGTTACCCATTCCGCAGGCTACTATTGCGGCAGATAACAAGCTGGTTCAGAACTTCGGTTACTAGCCGCTTACTGATGGCAACTACACCCACGTCAGGCACTTTCTTCGAATCCGACCGTCTTCCCTGGGAGACGGTCGGAGAGGGAGTAAGCCGGCAGATTCTCACCTACGAGCCTGGCTTGATGCTGGTGCGCGTGAGCTTCGAGGCGGGCGCCGTGGGGGCGCTTCACCACCATATGCACACGCAGATGACCTACGTGGAAAGCGGCGTATTTCGGTGCACGGTGGGAGAGGAGGAGCGCACGCTGCGCGCCGGTGATGCTTTCTACGCCCCTTCTTATGTATGGCACGGCGTGGTGTGCGAAGAAGCAGGAAAATTGGTGGATGCCTTCAGCCCCATGCGGGAGGATTTTGTGTAATGCCGCTCAGGTACTGACACCTTGTTCATGAAACAATTCTTTCACTCCCTAGTGCTGCTACTGCTGCTGGGGGGCTTTTTGTCCCCCAGTCAGGCCCAGCAGATCGTGGTGGCCCAGAACGGCTCGGGGAAGTTTCGCACCATTCAGGAGGCCATCAATAGCCTACCAAATGAGGCGTCGAAGCCGCGGGTAATTCTGATTAAAAACGGTACGTATCGCGAGAAGCTTTTCATCGACGGCAAGAGCAATATTACGCTCAAAGGCCAAAGCGAAAAGGGTACTATAATCACCATTTCGCAGGCTCGCGACGCCTGGCGTTGCGACCCTGTAAAGGGCGCTGACGATTGGGGCGTGGCAACGCTGAACATGCGTAACTCGCCCGATATCACGCTCGAAAATCTGACTTTCATCAACAGCTACGGCTTCGATGCGAAGGGTGAGACGACGATTGACTGCCCGGCTGATCCGAGCGGCAAGAAAGTGGTGCAAAAAGATGGTCATCAGATGGCCATGCGCACCTTCGGGGGAGCTACCCGCATCACGGTGCGGCACTGCACTTTCCGCGCTCTGGGTGGCGACACGGTTAGCCCCTGGGACACCGAAGGCGGCATGTTCTATTTTCAGAATTGCACCCTGGAAGGTGGCGTCGATTTCTACTGTCCGCGGGGCTGGGCTTACATCGAAAACAGCCGCTTTATCTGCCACAATATGTCGGCCGCTATCTGGCACGATGGCTCGGGCAACCGCGACTCCAAAACGGTGCTGAAGAACTGCACTTTTGAGGGCGACGACAACTTCAAACTGGGGCGCTACCACCGCGAGTCGCAGTTCTATCTGATCGACTGCAAGTTCCCCAAGAACATGGCCGATGCCGACATCTACCATTCGCCTTCCGGGCCGGGTACACCCAATTGGGGTCGGCGTGTGTACTATGCGAACTGCCACCGCGAAGGCGGCGACTACGCCTGGCACAAGGACAACCTAAATACAGCAGAAAATGCCCCCCAGGTGCGCGCCATTACGGCTAACTGGACTTTCGGTGGCCGTTGGAACCCCGACCGTAAATCGCCGGCCATTACGGCCTCTACGGCTCCCGCTGCCATCGACACCATCGCCGAGAAGATGCTGGTGTACCAGCGCAGTGTAGGCGGCTGGCCCAAGGCCGTAGGCGACGTGAAAGTAGATTACAGTAAGCCGCTCAGCGCTGCTAAAAAAGCCGCTACGCTCGATGATGCCAATCGTAATGACGCTACCATCGACAACGATGCCACCACGCGGGAGATTAAGTATCTGATGGAGGCATTCAAGAAAACCAACAATCAGGCATATCGGAGTGCGGCTCAGAAAGGCATTCAGTACCTGCTGAAGATGCAGTACCCGAATGGGGGATTTCCGCAGTTCTACCCCGATATGAGCAACTATCGGCACTACATCACCTACAACGACAACGCCATGATTCGGGTGCTGGTGTTGCTGCGGGATGTAGCCCAGCAGAAAGGCAACTTCGCCATCGTGAATTCGGCCCTGATACCGCAGGCCCAAGCAGCCGTAACGCGCGGCATCGACTGCATCCTCAAAACCCAATATGTGCAGAATGGCAAGCTCACCGCCTGGTGTGCCCAGCACGACGAGAAAACTCTGCTGCCGGCAAAAGCCCGGGCCTTCGAGCTAGCCTCGCTCAGCGGCATGGAAACCGTGGAAATAGTCGAGTTTCTGATGGCCGTAGATAAGCCTTCGCCTGAGATCAAAAAGTCTATTGAAGCTGCCGTGGCTTGGCTGGATGCTGTGAAGCTGTCGGGCTACGCGGTGAAGCTCATTGACGCGCCGAAGGAGCCTACTGGCAAAGACCGCGTGATTGTACCGGAGCCCGGCTCAGTTATCTGGGCCCGCTTTTATGATTTGGAAACCAACAAGCCCATTTATGTGGGCCGCGACGGGGTGAAAAAAGCCACTCTCGCCGAAATTGAAAACGAGCGGCGTGCCGGCTATGCCTATGCAGGCACCTGGGGGGCAAAATTGCTCGCCAAAGAATACCCCAAGTGGCAGCAGAAATGGGCCAACACCACCGGAGCGAAATTATAAGTATTGCATTATGAAGAATTTAAATCGCGCCACAGCCTTAGCTGAAACTGAGGCACCCGTGCTCCGACCCACTGCTGCTTTGCTGGAGCTGCCCGAAAAAGTGCTGCAATTCGGTACCGGCGTACTGCTGCGCGGCCTGCCTGATTACCTCATCGACAAAGCCAACCGCCAGGGTATTTTTAACGGCCGCATTGTGGTGGTAAAGTCTACCGACGGAGGCGACATGACAGCTTTCGAGCGTCAGGACAACCTATATACGTTGGGTATTCGGGGCGTGGAAGACGGCCGTACCGTGGAGGAAAACGTGCTGTGCGCGTCCATCAGCCGGGTGCTGTCGGCTAAAAGTCAGTGGGCGGAAGTGCTGAAATGCGCCGCTAATCCCGATTTGCAGGTCGTTATTTCCAACACCACCGAAGTCGGGATTCAGCTTACGGCTGATGATATCCAGCAGGAGCCCCCGCACTCTTTTCCGGGCAAGCTGCTGGCCGTGTTGTATGCTCGCTTTCAGGCCTTTAACGGTGATCTAAGCAAAGGCCTGATCATCGTACCCACTGAGTTGATTCCGGAAAACGGCAGCAAGCTGGAAGCTATTCTCTTGGAATTGGCTCACCGCAATGGCCTCGAACCCGAGTTTATCGAGTGGCTGGAAACGGCCAATCAGTGCTGCAATTCGCTGGTGGACCGTATTGTGCCCGGTAAGCCTGATGCGGCGACTCAGCAGGCACTGACTACGCAGCTTGGCTACGAGGACGAGCTGCTGACCATGGCGGAAGTGTATCTGCTTTGGGCCATTGAGGGCGACGAGCGGGTGAAAGAAATATTGTCTTTCCACCAGGCAGATCAGGGAGTGGTTATCCGCACCGATATCAACCTGTTTCGGGAACTGAAGCTGCGCTTGCTCAATGGCACGCACACGCTGAGCTGCGGACTAGCTTATTTGAGCGGTTGCGAGACGGTGCGCGGGGGCATGGATAATGATTGTGTGGCCACGTTTGTGCACAATCTGATGCTGGGTGATTTGCTGCCGGGCATTCCGTATGCCGTGGACGAGAAAGTAGGTCAGCGCTTCGGTTTGCAGGTGCTGGACCGCTTTCGGAATCCTTACATCGAGCATCGGTGGCTGGCCATTACCATGCAGTACACCATGAAAATGCAGATGCGTAACGTGCCCACCTTGCTGCATTATTATAAGCGGTTCAACACGGCGCCGCAGTATGTAGCGCTGGGGTTTGCGGCCTACTTGCTGTTCATGCGCGGCACTAGGCAGGATGGCAAAACGTGGTTCGGTACAGCCAACGGCACGGAGTATCCGATTAACGATGATCAGGCGGGATACTTTGCTGAGCTGTGGGCCCGCAACTTATCTGCGGCCGATCTGACAACGACTGTTCTACAAAATCAAGCGCTCTGGGGCCACGACCTCAGCCAGTTACCCGGCTTTGCCAAACGTGTAAGTGACAACTTGCAGCAAATGCTGGAAACCGGTGTTGCGGCCACTGTAGCAAAGCATTTAAATAAAAAAGCCACCTTAGTCAAATGAAGCATCAGGTAGCCCGAATTCATCCCGACGATAACGTACTGGTGGCCCTGGCCGATTTGCCAGAAGGCACGCCCGTACCGTGGGATGGCACGACCATCACGACGACGGCTCGGATTCCGGCCAAGCACAAGCTGGCCACCCGCGACTTTGAGCCGGGCGATTTGATAACCATGTACGGTGTGCTGGTGGGCAAAGTCCGCCAGTCGATACCGGCTGGCGGCTTGCTCACGACCAGCAACATTCAGCACGCCACCGACAGCTACGACGAGCACCAGCACGAAAAAGCCCCCTGGACGGCTCCTGACGTAAGCCGCTGGCAGGATCGCACCTTTATGGGCTACCACCGCTCCGACGGGCGCGTGGGCACGGCCAACTACTGGCTGGTTATCCCGCTGGTATTCTGCGAAAACCGCAATATACAGGTGCTGGAAGAAGCCTTGGTAAATGACCTGGGCTACGCCCGCCGCAAGAGCTACCAGCCTCAAACGCAAGCCCTTATTTCCTTAATGCAGGCGGGCAAGTCGGTGGAAGAAATCCTGCAAACCGATCTGCATAGTTCCGAAAATGCCCCCCAGGGACCGAATCGTTTGTTTCCGAACGTGGATGGTATCCGGTTTCTGAGTCACGAGGGCGGCTGCGGCGGTATTCGCCAGGATGCGCAGACGCTGTGTGGGCTGCTGGCCGGCTATATCACGCATCCCAACGTTGCGGGTGCTACGGTGCTGAGTCTGGGATGCCAGAACGCGCAGGTGAGCATGTTGCAGGACGAAATCAACAAGCGTAGCCCCAACTTCGATAAGCCGCTGTTCATCTTGGAGCAGCAAAAAATCGGGACGGAAGAAGCGATGATTAGCGCGGCGCTGCGCCAGACGTTTGCGGGCCTGATGCAGGCCAACCAGATTCGACGTCAGCCGGCGCCGCTGAGCAAATTGAATATTGGTTTGGAGTGCGGCGGTTCCGATGGCTTTTCTGGCATTTCGGCAAACCCCGCTGTGGGCTACGTGTCGGATATGGTAGTGGCGCTGGGAGGCTCGGTTATCCTGGCCGAGTTTCCGGAACTGTGCGGCGTTGAGCAGGAATTGGTGAATCGTTCGGTGGATAACGCTACGGCTGAGCGCTTTAGCCAGCTGATGAAAGCGTACGGCGACACCGCTATTGCCGTGGGCTCTGGCTTTGATATGAATCCTTCGCCCGGCAACATTCGGGATGGGTTGATAACCGATGCTATGAAGTCGGCGGGTGCGGCGCGGAAGGGGGGAAGCTCGCCCGTAGTGGCCGTGCTCGACTACCCCGAGCCCGTGACCAAGCCCGGCCTTAACCTATTGTGCACGCCCGGCAACGACGTGGAATCTACCACGGCCGAGGTAGGCTCTGGCGCTAACGTAGTGCTGTTTACCACTGGCCTGGGTACGCCTACCGGCAACCCGATTGCCCCAGTCGTGAAGATTGCCACCAACACGGCGCTGGCCAAGCGCATGCCTGATATTATCGATGTGAACACCGGCACAGTCATCGACGGCGAAGAAACCATTGAGCAGGCTGCCGAGCGAATTCTGGATTATGTAGTTCGGGTAGCCAGCGGCGAGGAAGTTGCTGCTGTACGCCACGGACAAACCGACTTTATTCCGTGGAAACGCGGAGTTTCGCTGTAAGAAATCAGAACGACCAACTCCCCTCCTCAGATGAGGAGGGGACGCGGCGCCAACGGCGCCGCTGGGGTGGTTGACCTCGTTGCTGATGTTGTTTAGTTGTTTAGTAAGTATTAAAAAAAGCCCCCCACGCGCATCGTTCAACTAAACAACGACCGCAACCACCCCAGCCGCGCCTTCGGCCCGGCATCCCCTCATTATCAAGGGGGGGAGCTTCGTTCACTAACTGAAATTTGCACGCTACTTTATCAGCTACGCACTATGAAAAAGCCTTTTCTCAACGACGATTTCCTGCTGCAAACAGAAACTGCCCAGCATCTCTACCATGAGTTTGCGAAGCAAATGCCCATCATCGATTACCATTGCCATTTGCCCCCCGACCAGATTTCTGAGGATCGGCAGTTCGAAAACGTTACCCAAATCTGGCTGTACGGCGACCATTATAAGTGGCGCGCCATGCGCACCAACGGGGTAGATGAGCGCTTCGTAACGGGTGATGCGTCTGATTGGGAAAAGTTTGAGAAGTGGGCCGAAACGGTGCCGCAAACCGTGCGCAATCCGCTCTACCACTGGACGCACCTGGAGTTGCAGCGCTACTTCGGCATTACGGAAGTGCTGAATAAGGACAGCGCCCGCCGCATCTACGAAGCCTGCAACGAGAAGCTGCGCACGCCGGAGTATTCGGTGAAAAATTTGCTGCTTAAAATGCAGGTGAAAGTCGTGTGCACTACCGACGATCCGGCCGACTCGCTGGAGTATCATCAGGCCATTGCGGCCCAGCCGTTCGGGGTACAAATCCTGCCTACTTTCCGGCCCGATAAGGCCATGTCGCCGGAAGACGTAACGGCCTACAACAGCTACCTGGATAAGCTGGGCGCGGCGGCCGACATTACCATTGCTACCTACGACGACTTGCTGGAAGCCCTGCGTCGTCGTCACGATTTCTTTCACGCTCAGGGCTGCCGCCTTTCTGATCATGGTTTGGAGCGTCTGTACGCTTCCGACTACTCGGCGGAGCAAGTGGCGAATGCCTTCGCGCAAGTGCGTGGGGGGCAAAAACTAAGTCTGGAAGACACCGAAGCGCTGAAGTCGGAGCTGCTGCTGGAGCTGGCCCGCATGGACCACGCCCGCGGCTGGACCCAGCAGTTTCACGTGGGCGCGTTGCGCAATAACAACGCCCGCATGCTGCGCCAGCTCGGCCCCGATACGGGCTGGGATTCGATCGGTGACTTCCCCCAGGGCCGCGCGCTTTCCACCTTCCTCGACCGGCTGGATTCGTCGGATCAGTTGGCCAAAACTATTCTTTACAACCTCAACCCCGCCGACAACGAGCTGATGGCGACCATGATTGGCAACTTCCAGGATGGCACCGTGGCCGGTAAGGTACAGTGGGGCTCGGGCTGGTGGTTTCTGGACCAGAAAGACGGCATGGAAAAGCAGATTAACGCTTTGTCGAACATGGGCCTGATCAGCCAGTTTGTGGGCATGCTCACCGACTCGCGCAGCTTCCTTTCTTACCCGCGCCACGAGTACTTCCGCCGCGTGCTCTGCAACCTGTTTGGCAACGACGTGGAAAACGGCGAGCTGCCCGACGACATGGAGCTGCTGGGGGGCATTATTAGCAACATTTGCTACTACAATGCCAAGCAGTATTTCGGGTTTGATGCCGTAGCGCAGGCCGCGCCCGCACCCACGTCAGGTGAGTACATGAAGGTATAGCTGTTCTTATTGTCCATCTTGCTCTTGGTCCGAAATGGATAGGAGCAAGATGAACTTGGGCTTACCTGCGAATTGATTTCGCTTTCCCTCTCAGCATTCCTTACATTCAGATGAAACAAGTTGTCACTTTCGGCGAGATTATGCTGCGGCTCTCGCCTCCTTTGCACTATCGGTTTACGCAGGCTAACAGCTTCGAGGCAACGTACGGAGGCGGTGAGGCTAACGTAGGCGCCGCGCTGGCGGGGCTGGGTGTACCGGCCGCGCACGTCACCTGCTTTCCGCCCAACGAGCTAGGCCAGGCGGCCACCCAAAGCTTCCAGCGTCTCGGCGTAGACATGAGCCACACCGTGTACAGCGGCAAGCGGCTTGGCCTCTACTTCCTGGAAGTAGGCGCATCCATGCGGGCCAGCAAAGTGGTGTACGACCGCGCTGATTCCTCCTTCGCTAACCTCGATCCAGCTGCCTTCGATTGGGATGAAATTCTGAAGAATGCCCAGTGGCTGCATTGGACGGGCATTACGCCGGCCATTTCGGCCTCAGCAGCCCAAGCCATCAGCGAAGGAATACAAGCAGCGCGGCGCATGGGCCTTACTGTATCGGCCGATGTAAACTACCGCCGCAACCTGTGGCAGTACGGGCAGCGCGCTCAGAATGTAATGCCCGACCTCGTAGCTGGCTGCGATGTAGTGGTGTGCTCCGAAAATGACGCCGACGATTTATTTGGTATCAAGCCCGCCGCCGGAACCGACAATAAATTCGCTTCCATTAGCGAGCAGCTGATGACGCGCTTTCCGCAAATCAAGCAAGTAATCAGCACCCGTCGCAAAACCCAAAGTGCCTCCCACGAGCGCATCAAGGGCCAGTTGTTTGACGGCGCTTACTCTGAAACACCTTACTACGACATCACGCCTGTGGTGGACCGCATCGGGGGCGGCGACGCGTTTCTGGGGGGCTTTATTTATGGCACTTTAAACTACGCTACGCCCCAGGAAGCGCTGCACTTCGCGGTAGTCGCCTCGGCTCTCAAGCACACCATTCACGGCGATGTAAACTTGGTGACAGTGGCCGAAGTGGAGCACGTGCTACAAGGAAATACTACTGGCCGCCTAGTGCGGTAGAACCCCAATTATGTCATGCTGAGGCACAAAGCATCTCGCGTGTTTAGTAAGATTAGTAACCTCACATCAGCACGCGAGATGCTTTGTGCCTCAGCAAGACAATAGCCTATAAATCAATAAGATGCCTCGTTTTTCCTCTGATCATATTTTAGAAACCGTCCTGCGCCACCCCATCGTGCCGGTTTTTTACCACGCCGAAGCAGCCTACGCGAAGCGTATTATGCAGGCTTGCTACGATGGCGGACTGAGGGTATTTGAGTTTACAAATCGGGGCGAAAAAGCCCCCCAGGTCTTCGCTGAGCTGGTTGCTTTCGTGCGCGACACCTGCCCGGATATGCTACTGGGCATCGGCACTATTTATCAGGCCGAAGAAGCCGAGCGCTTCATTGCCGCCGGCGCCGATTTTGTGGTGCAGCCCGTAACCACGGCCCCCGTGGCGGCGGTGTGTCAGCACCACGATGTGCCCTGGCTGCCGGGTGCTATGACTTTGAACGAAATCTACAACGCCACTCAGCTGGGCGCTAAGCTCGTGAAGGTGTTTCCGGGCAACGTGGTAGGACCGGGCTATATCAAGAGCTTGCGCGGACCGATGCCTGCCGTGAAGCTGATGGTGACCGGCGGCGTAGAGCCCACCACCGAAAGCCTGCAAGAGTGGTTTGGCGCCGGCGTCAACGTGGTCGGGATGGGTTCTCAGCTCTTCAAAAATGCCGACGATACCGCCGCGCTAAGCCGGCAAATTGCTGAGTTGCTACAGTTTGTAGAGACCTTGAAAAAGTAGCGCCTTTTGGGTGACGCGCTGTCGTCATCGGTTTGCTTACGAGTACGAGTTCTGCCTTGCTATCAATTCCCACAATCGATGATGATACCTTCTCCCACTCAATCGCCGCCCGGCACCCCACTTGCTGCTGCATCCGACAAGATGAGCAAGTACCGGTGGACCATCTGCGCGCTGGTGTTCTTCGCCACCACCGTCAACTACCTCGACCGGGCCGTTATCTCGCTGCTCAAGCCCTACCTGGAGACGGAGTTTAACTGGAACTCAGGTGATTACGCCAACATCGAAATAGCCTTCAAAGTGGCCTATTCGCTGGGCATGCTGGTAGCGGGGCGTATCATCGATGCGCTGGGCACCAAGATCGGTTACGCGTTATCTACTTTTCTGTGGAGCCTGGCCGCAATTGGTCACGCCTTTGTCAGCAGCACCTTCGGCTTCAGTGTGGCGCGCGCTTTTCTGGGCGTAACGGAGGCGGGTAACTTCCCGGCCGCTATCAAAACCACGGCCGAGTGGTTTCCGCAGAAGGAGCGTGCCCTGGCTACCGGTATCTTCAATTCGGGCTCCAATGTGGGCGCTATCATTGCCCCGCTCACCGTGCCGCTTATTGCCGAAACCATAGGCTGGAAATGGGCTTTCATCATCACGGGCGCCATTGGATTTGTGTGGCTGATTCTGTGGTTTATTTACTACGAAGTGCCCGCTAAGCAGGCCCGCCTGACCAAAGCCGAGTTCGATTACATCCACAGCGACGTGGACGATATGGCGGCGGCCTCGATTACGACGCAACCCAAAGTTTCCTGGTTTAAGCTCCTGACTTTCCGTCAAACCTGGGCTTTCGTGTTGGGCAAATTCCTCACCGACCCGGTGTGGTGGTTTTACCTCTTCTGGCTGCCCGACTTCCTGAACAAGCAGTACGGTTTGAAAGGCACCGACGTGGCCTTTCCCGTAGCGGCCGTGTACATCTTGTCGAGCATTGGTAGCGTGGGTGGCGGCTGGATTCCGCTGAACTTTATGAAGCACGGAATGCCTGCTTTTAAGGCTCGCAAAACATCCATGCTGCTGATTGCGCTGTGCGTGTTCCCGATTGTATTTGCCCAATACCTCGGGCAGATTAACATGTGGCTGGCCGTGCTGGTAATTGGTATTGCCGCCGCTGCTCATCAGGCGTGGAGCGCCAACATTTTCACCACCGTATCAGATATGTTTCCAAAGCGGGCTGTGGCTTCGGTTACGGGTATCGGCGGTATGGCCGGTGGTCTGGGGGGCATTTTGCTGACGGCTTTAGTGCAGAAGCAGATGTTCGTGTACTACGAGAGCATCAACCAGCTGGAAACTGCTTACTTCATCATGTTCCTGATTTGCGGCGGCGCTTATCTGCTGGCCTGGGTGCTCATGCACTTCCTGGCACCGCGCATGAAGCAAATTTCCCTTGACTAAGTAGCTGATGCCTCCGCTGCTGCGCTGTCCTTTCGCACTCTAACTCCCCCATGTTATGCAAAAACATTTTCTGCTCCTGGCGCTCCTATTGTTGGTGCTGCCGGTGCTCAGCTTCGCCCAAAACAGGAAGAATATGGATGCCGCTAAAGAAGTGGAAGCGTTAGAGCGCCAGCGCTTTGCGGCCCAGGTGAAGAAAGATTATGCGCTGCTGGAGAAGTACTTTGGTGACGACTTAGTTTACACTCACGGAAGCGGCAAACAGGATAACAAAGCCACGTACATCCAAAGTATTCGCGACGGCAAAAGCGTGTATGATAAGATTGATGTAGAGGCGATAAATGTGCGTGCCTACAACGAAGGGCTCACGGCCGTGGTGAACGGCACCATTCTGATTACCTCGCCGCCTACCCCCGATGGGAAGCCTAATCTGGCCCGCATCAAGTACGTGGTAGTTCAGATAAAAGACCCCAAAAAAGGCTGGCAGGTTGTGCTTTGGCAGGCCCAAAAGCAGGCCGAGGCAAAGAGCTAGGCCACAAGCAGTACAATATATTTTGGGCCGTTGCATAATACCCAACGGCGCACAAAAAAGACACAAAATGCTGTGTCTTTCCATAATTCCTGCAATATAAAATAGCTTCATCTTAGTCAGAAGATGCTGTTTACTGCCTTTCATCTTCTGGCCTTTAGTCACAAATTCTCTGCTCCCATTTATCCTACTTCTATGAATCCCGCTCACGAAAACAACCTAGCCCAACCCGTTGGCACCACGCTGGACCGGTATATCATGCGCAATCAGTCCGAGTTTGCATATGCAACCGGCGAGTTGTCGCAGCTGCTGCGCGATATTGCCTTAGCCGGAAAAATCGTGAACCGTGAGGTAAATCGAGCGGGACTTACGACAATTATTGGCGCGGCTGGGGCGCAAAATGTGCAGGGGGAGCAGCAGCAAAAACTGGATGTGGAGGCCAATATCCGCTTTATCCGGGCCTTGACGAATGGTAAGGAAGCCTGCGCGGTACTATCAGAGGAGAATGAGGATATCATTCATACGGGCAACACTGAGGGCCGCTATGTGGTAGCCATCGACCCACTGGATGGCTCGTCAAACATCGACGTGAATATCAGTATTGGCACGCTGTTTAGTATTTATCGGCGGGTGTCGCCGATAGGCACGGAAGCTACACCAGCCGACTTTTTGCAGGGCGGACGTAAGCAGGTGGCGGCCGGCTACATTCTGTATGGCTCCAGCACCATGCTTGTGTACACTACCGGGCACGGCGTGGCGGGCTTCACGTATGAGTCGTCGTTGGGTGAGTTTTTTCTCTCCCATCCCAATATCCGCATCCCCGCTACCGGCCCCGTATTCTCTTGCAACGAGGGTTACTGGTTTGAGTACCCCGAGTACGTGCAAAAATTCCTGATGAGCTGCAAGCGACGCACTATGAGCGGGCGCTACGTGGGCTCCCTCGTTGCCGATTACCATCGCAATCTGTTTACGGGGGGCATTTATTTGTATCCGCCCAATAAAAAAGCCCCCCAAGGCAAGCTGCGCCTGCTGTACGAAGGCTACCCGCTGGCCTTCATCATTGAGCAAGCCGGAGGTTTGGCTTCCTGCGGAAAGCGAGCAATCCTTGACCTTGAGCCTACCGATTATCACCAACGCTCCCCGCTGTTTATTGGCTCGCCCGAGTTAGTGGCCGAGCTGATAGCGGGCAACATGGAGCCAGTTACGACTCCGGCCTACGAGGCCGCGACAGATCTACATAGCGTTTAAGAATTGATATTCTCTCTCTTCAACTTCTGATAGTTAGTGCTATGAATGCAACTCAGAACGATGCTTCCCGTCGGGAATTTTTGCAAAAGTCGATGCTAGCAACGGCAGGCCTGCTTACGCCGCTGCCATTCAGCGTATTGGGCGCCCCAAAAGCCAAGCGCCGCGTGGCCATGGTGGGCACCGGCCACCGCGGCACCGGCATGTGGGGCAAAGAGTTACTGGCTGAGCACGGCGACGTGATTGAGTTTGTGGGTCTGTGCGACAGCAACAAGGGCCGCCTCGAAACCTCCAAAAAGATGATGGGCGTCAACTGCCCCACCTTCACGGACTTCGAGCAGATGATGCGCAAAACCAAGCCCGAAATCTTGATCGTGACTACCGTGGATAGTACTCACGATGAGTTCATTATCAAGGGTATGGAAATGGGAGCCAATATCGTGACGGAGAAGCCCATGACCACCGACGAAACCAAGTGCCAGGCTATTCTGGACGCGGAAAAGCGGACCGGCAAGAAAGTGACGGTGACCTTCAACTACCGCTACTCGCCCCACCGCCAGAAGATGTACGACCTTATTCGGCAAGGCGAAATCGGCACGGTAACGTCCGTCGATTTTCATTGGTACCTCGACAACCGCCACGGCGCCGACTACTTCCGCCGCTGGCACCGCCTGACGGAGAAAAGCGGTTCGCTGTGGGTGCACAAGGCCAGTCACCATTTCGACTTGCTCAACTGGTGGCTGGAGTCGGAGCCCGAGACGGTGTATGCGAAAGGCGCTCTGGAAAACTATGGCAAAAACGGCCCGTTCCGCTTCACCAACTGCCGCCCCTGCCCGCACAAAGACAAATGCCCCTATTACTGGGACATGACCAAAGATGCCCGCCTGATGGCTCTGTACGCGGCCAATGAGCAGTACGACGGTTACCACCGCGATGGCTGCGTGTTCAAGGAAGACGTGAACATCTACGATAAAATGGCCGCCACTATCGGCTACGCCAACGGTGTGCAGGTTAGCTATTCGCTTACTGCTTATTCGCCCTACGAGGGCTACCGCATTGCCTTCAACGGCACCAAAGGCCGCATCGACGCCTGGATAAAAGAGTCGGGAGCGATGAAAAAGGAGCCCTACGATGAGATTATGCTTTCCCGGAACTTCGGCAAAGTAGAGTACTTCCAGATTCCTCAGGCCGAAGGCCACGGCGGCGGCGACAAGCTCCTGCGGGCCCAGATTTTCCGTCACCCCGAAGCCGCCGACACGTATCGTCAGGCCGCCGGCAGCCGCGATGGCGCCATGGCTATCTTGGTGGGCGTGGCGGCCCGCAAAAGCATAGCCAGCGGCCAGCCCGTGCGCATTGCTGACCTTACCAACCTGAAGCCTGTGGCTGTTAAAGCATAGGGCTTAACCAACTTAGGCGGTCATGCAGAGCGGCAGCGAAGCATCTCGCGTGTTTAGCTGGATTACTAATTAGACGACCGCGAGTAAGATGCTTCGCTGCCGCTCTGCATGACTGCCTATTGGATTTCTTAATTTGAGATTTTAAGCTGCTGAGTCCGATAGCAGCCTTAGTGTTCTAACCTAAACCACTACCTCTTTCCTCCTAGAGCCAAGTTGACCTCAACTTCACAAATGGCTCTTTTCCTGCACTATGCCCAAAATAATTGCCCCCCAGGTCGAGTTCAGTTACTTGCTGAGCCAGGTTAAAAGTGTTACCCCCGAAATCCTGACGCCCGACGGTCAGTTTCTGAACCTGATGGAAGGTCGCTGGCAGGAGCCCGGCAAGCCCCGCAAATTCACCTCGCCCGTAGACGGCACCGATCTGGGCGCCCTGCCCATGCTCGACCACGAAACCGGGCTCCGGGCCGTCATTTTCGCTAAGCAGGAAGCCGCCGCTTGGGCCGCCACCGACCTCGACGAGCGCAAAAGCCGGGTTCAGGACTGCCTCAATCAGCTCCGCGACCAGGTTGATTTAGTGGGCAAGCTGCTCATCTGGGAAATCGGCAAAACTTACAAGCTGGGCTTCACCGACATCGACCGGGCTATTGAGGGCGTGCAGTGGTACGTCGATAATATCGAGGAGATGCTGGGGCAGCGCAAGCCCCTGGGGCTGGTGAGCAACATTGCCTCCTGGAACTACCCCATGTCGGTGCTGCTGCACGCGGTGCTGGTGCAGGCGCTCTGCGGCAACTCCGTTATTGCCAAAACGCCCACCGACGGCGGTTTTATCTCTCTTAGCCTCACCTTCGCCATTGCCCGCCGTTGCGGTCTGCCCGTCACACTGGTGAGCGGTCCGGGGGGCGAATTGAGCGACGTGCTGGTGAAGCACGATGCCATCGACTGCCTCAGCTTTGTAGGCGGCCGCTACAACGGCCGCAACATTGCCGACGCCCTAAGCGCTCATAATAAGCGCTATATGCTGGAAATGGAAGGCGTAAACACCTACGGCATCTGGGACTACAGCGACTGGAACAGCATGGCCGATCAGCTCAAAAAAGGCTACGACTATGGCAAACAGCGCTGCACGGCCTACGTGCGCTTCGTGGTGGAGCGCCGCCTGTTTCCGCAGTTTCTGGAAACCTACCAAAGCGCCATCCGCAGCCTGAAAGTCGGCAACCCCACGCTCGTTGATAACGCCGACGACAAGCTGCCGGACTTAGCGTTTGGCCCCGTTATTCACGCCCAACAGGCCCAGGATCTGGACCGGTTGTACAAAAACGCCCTCCAGACTGGCGCTACGCCCATTTATGAAGGCAAGCTCGACGACAGCCTATTCCTGCCCGGCCAGGACCGTTCGGCCTACGTGGCGCCCCGTGCTCTCGTCAACCTGCCTCGCCAGAGTGAGCTGTACTTCAAAGAGCCTTTCGGCCCCATCGACAGCATTGTGCTCGTGGATAGGGTAGAGGAGCTGGTGGGCGAGATGAACATCAGCAACGGCGCGCTGGTAGCAGCCATCGCCTCCGACGATGAGAAGCTGGCTCGTCGCACGGCCAAGGAAGTGCGTGCCTTCAAAGTGGGCCTCAACAAGCTGCGCTCCCGCGGCGACCGTGAAGAAGTTTTTGGTGGCCTGGGCGAGAGTTGGAAGGGTGCCTTCGTGGGGGGCAAATTGTTGGTCGAAGCCGTGACAGAAGGTGGCCCTGGACAGTCGGTGTTGGGTAATTACGAAGAAGCTACGTTGCTGCCGGATAAGATTTAAACGCTAGTTTCATTCAAGCTTATAAAGGCTCGAAAAAGGATCCTGGGGGCTTTTTCGGGCCTTTTACTTATGTTGGTAGGACGAAGGATTTGAAAGTCGACTGCTTTACATAGCATTTGCTTCCTGTGCACCCACTGAAGGAATAATGCGCCACTGCTCGTTTAAGCTTTTCGCTGGTACATAACTCTCCGCCTGATACCCTTAACTACTCTTCTTGCCCCACCACATGAAACTATCCTTGCTCGTGCTGTTACTTGTAGGCTTGGCCTTACAGGCTCGAAGTCAAGAACGTAAACGCGCCCGAGAGTATGGCATCCGCATTGGGGTGCTGCCCACCGGTGTGCTCAATGCCATTACCGATGTACAAGGCGTGCGCGTAGGGCATACTACCCTGGTGCAAGGCCAAGAAGTGCGGACCGGGGTAACAGCCATTGTGCCGCACGCCGGCAACGTGTTTCAGCAGAAAATACCGGCGGCGGTATACGTTGGTAACGGCTTTGGTAAGCTGGCGGGCAGCACCCAAGTAGTAGAACTCGGCAACCTTGAAACGCCCATCGTCCTGACCAATACGCTCAGCGTGGGCACGGCTATGAAAGCGGTGGTAGAGTATGTGCTGCGGCAGCCCGGCAACGAAGCGGTACAGTCGGTAAATGCCTTAGTAGGAGAGACCAACGACGGTGGCCTCAACGACATACGTGGCCGTTATATCACGGAGCAACACGTGCTGGCCGCCATTGAGCAGGCCCAGGCAGGCCCGGTGGCGGAGGGCAACGTGGGTGCCGGTACGGGCACGGTGTGCTTTGGCTTTAAGGGTGGCATCGGTACCGCCTCGCGCCTGTTGCCTGCCAAGTTGGGGGGCTATACTGTGGGCGTGCTGGTGCAAACAAATTTTGGCGGCGTGCTCCAGGTCAATGGAGCGCCGGTAGGGCAGGAGCTAGAGCAGTTTTACCTGAGTCAGCAGTTGAAAGACCGCGCCGATGGGTCCTGCATGATTGTGGTAGCCACCGATGCACCTGTTGATGCCCGCAACCTGGAGCGCCTAGCCAAACGTGCCTTCCTGGGCCTGGGCAAAACGGGTGGCATAGCCACGAACGGTAGCGGCGACTATATCATCGCTTTCTCCACTCATCCGGGCTTGCGCGTGCCGTATGCGTCGACGGCTACGACTCAAACGACTACCACACTCACCAATGAAGCAATGTCGCCACTGTTTCTGGCGGTTATTGAGGCCACGGAAGAAGCCATTATCAACTCGCTTTTCAAGGCCGAAACCATGCAGGGCAAGCAGCAACAGCGCATTGAGGCTTTGCCGCTGGATAAGGTTCTAAAGATTTTAAAGCAACATCATGCCCGCTAACCAGCCTCTGTACGCTTATATCCACGGCCAGATCACGCCTCTTGAACAGGCATTTCTGCATGTCAGCGACCTGGCCATACAGCGTGGCTACGGCGTGTTCGATTTCTTCAAGGTACATGCGGCGCAGCCGTTATTTCTCGATTATTACCTCAACCGCTTCTACCAATCGGCGCAACTCATGGAGCTGACTGTACCCTTGGCACGCCCGGCGCTGATCGAGGTGATTCAAGCCCTGATTCGGCGTAACGACCTGCCGCTGTCTGGCATTAAGATGATCCTGACCGGCGGCTACTCAGCCGACGGCTACAACCCCGTCGAGCCCAACCTCCTCATTATACAGCAGCCATTGATGCTGCCTACGCCCGAGCAGGTAGCAAGGGGCATCAAAGTAATAACGCACGACTACCTGCGCGAAATCCCGCCGGCCAAAACCATCAATTACTCCATGGGTATCCGGCTTATCAAGCAGATTAAGGCCCAGGATGCCGACGATGTGCTTTACCACCATCAAGGTTTTGTAACAGAATTTCCGCGCGCCAATTTCTTTCTGGTAAAGCATGACAACACGGTAGTTACCCCCGCTACCAACGTGCTGGCGGGTATCACGCGCCGCAATGTCTTGGCGCTGACTGAGCAACCCTATCCAGTAACAGTGGGCACGGTAACTCTTGACGATATATATCAGGCCAAAGAAGCTTTCCTGACCAGCACCACCAAGCGGGTACTGCCAGTCGTGCAGATTGATGATGTAGTACTAGGCACTGGCAAGCCCGGCCCAGTAACTATGGCTCTACTCCAGGCACTGCTTCAAATGGAAGAACAACAGCAGCAAACGGTTGTCATAAACTAGGCAATAGAGCAGGCAGAGGCAACCCGGCACACGCCATTTGTCATGCTCAGGCATTTTGGTGCTGCCGAAAAGCTTCGGGTGTCTGGCCTGCGTACTTTTTAAAGTAGCGAGTAAAGTAGGAGGCATCCTCAAAGCCTAGTGCGTCGGCAATTTGCGCCACCGACTGCGCCGAGTGTTTCAGCTGGCGCTGGGCCTCCGTTACGACTCGCTCATGAATCAGGTCGCTGGCGGTTTTGTTGAGTAGGCGGCGGCAGATGGCGTTCAGATGGTTCGCCGTCAGCGACAAGCGCTCGGCATAGTAGCCCACCGTTTTTTCGGCGTGGAAATGCTGGGTTAGCAGCCGGCCAAACTCCCGCACATGCTGCTGCGCATAAGCGGGCGCAGGCGGTGTCTCGTGCGGATACAAGCGCGCCGCAAGCTCCAGATACAGAAAAAGATAGCCCCTCACGACAACGTCACTGTTTGGGGCCGGCAAGGCGGCCGTATTCTCTTGGTAGATGCGTTCTAATAAAGGCAGCAAGCCGGCTTCAGCAGGCACGGAGTAAACAACCGGCTCATTGGTCGGGTTAAAAAACGGATATGCCGCCAGCCTGCTCGCCGGAAACTGCTGCAGATAGAAGGCCTCACTGAAAAATAGAATAAATCCGCGGGTATCATCCGACAGCGACCAGGAATGAACCTGCCCCGGCATCAGAAAAAACAGGCTGCCCGGCCGCAGGTCGTAGGTTATCAGGTCGATGGTGTGCGTGCCGTGGCCGTGCGTGACGTAGAGCAGCAGGTAAAAATCGTGGGCGTGCGGCTCTTGCACATGCGGAAACTGCGCCACGTGCACCTCCAACTGCTGAATGTAATACAGGTGCTGCTGATGCGAGGGAAAGGCAGCAAGGGCTAGAACAGGCAGCGACGGAGCTTTCATACAGACGGCAGGTCGGGGCCGGTATAGTGGCCCTAACTCGTCTGCGCAAGCTACGCAACGTTCGCTTCCGAAAGCGGCTCTTCTGCTACCGCATCAACCTGGAATCAGCCTAAAAAGCAATGCCAGCCTGTGCAGGCTGGCATTCTGCGTTATTTAAGCGACTACTCTTAAAGTGCTCTTCCGCTTGTCGGGCTTCGACCCAGACTCTGCTGAGGGTCGGTTATTATACTTCGGGTCGTAGTGAACGAAGCCGAACAGATACAGCATGATGGCGCGGGAGTAGCGCAGCGTAAGCGGCGCCGTGAGCAGCACGAAGCCCGTTACCATCAGCACATATACCCACACCGCCGGGTCATGAAAGAGGTAGTAAGTTGCTACTCCACCCACGGCAAAACACGCGACCGAAAAGGCGTAGCTCACAAACATTGCCCCCCAGTAAAAGCCAGGCTCGGGCTCATACTGCACCTCGCACACCGGGCATCGCTCGGGCATCACGGCGTACTTGGTCAGGTTGTATGCAGGATAGGAAAACAACTTGCCCTGATGACAGCGCGGGCAGCGCAAATCCAGAAGGGCTAACGCGGAAGAATCAATAGGTTTCATAACAGTTTGATTATGAATAATTTGATAGTACAAAGATAGTCTCGGTGCATTAGCTAGGTAAGACACAAACTCGGGTAGTTACCGCACAAATCAACGATCTGTCGGCTTTGGGTTGGTGTAGGACTTGTTGCTAGCAGTATGCCCACCTTTTCACTGAACGATGATGCCGTGATATTGCGCTACTATTCTACGCTTGGCGCTACCTTAGCCCCTATGCGCCACGTCCTGCTATTTGCTCTGCTGCTATTCGCCCAAGCTCTCTCAGCCCAAACCCCGAAGGCCGATATTCTTATCCGCAACGGCCGTCTCTACGACGGCACCGGCAACACGTGGACTCTAGGCGACGTGGCCATTCGGGCGGGCCGCATTGCGGCCGTGGGCCGACTGCCGGCCGACTATCCGGCCGATACCGTGCTGGACGCGAAGGGCTTAGCCGTTGCGCCGGGCTTCATCGACGTGCACACCCACATCGAAGATGATGAGGTGCACCAGCCCACCGCCGACAACTTTATCTACGATGGCGTGACTACCGTAGTAACCGGCAATTGCGGCTCGTCGCGGCTACCGCTGGGGGGCTATTTTAAGGTGCTGGACAGCCTACGCTTGTCGGTGAATGTGGCATCGCTGGTGGGGCATGGCACCGTGCGCAAGGCGGTGATGGGCCGGGCGCAGCGCACACCTACGGAAACGGAGCTGCTGCGTATGGAAAGCCTGGTAGACAGCGCCATGCGGGCCGGAGCGGTGGGTTTGTCTTCGGGTCTGATTTACATTCCCGGCACCTACGCCCGCACTCCCGAGCTGGTGCGCCTGGCGCGAGTAGCGGGCCGCCATCAGGGCCTCTACGCCACCCATATGCGCAACGAGTCCGACAGCGTCACTTATGCCATTCGGGAGGCGCTGCGCGTAGGCCGCGAGGGTGGGCTGCCCGTGCAGATTTCTCATCTCAAATTGGGTGGACAACAGAACTGGGGTCGTACCGCCGATCTGCTCAATCTTATCGAGTCGGCCCGTCAGGCTGGCCAGCAAGTCACCATCGACCAATACCCGTACACGGCCAGCTCCACCTCGCTCAGCACTCTGATTCCCGAGGATGTGCAGGCCGATGGCCGCGACTCTCTGCAGGCCCGCTTGGCACGCCCCGCCGTGCGCAAGGCTGTGGAGGCCAGCATGGTGGCGCGGTTGCGGCGTCGCAAGCTCAAGCACTTCAGCTACGCCGTAGTAGCCAGCTTTCCGCCCGATACCAGCTACAATGGCCGCAGCATAGAAGAAATCAACCGCATGCGAGACCGTCGGCACAAGGCCCGCGTTGAGGCCGCTACAATCCTTGATCTGGTGCTTCAACACGACGCGGGCATGGTATTTCACGGCATGAGCGAAACGGACGTGCAAAACATTATGCGCTACCCGCAGAATATGGTGGCTTCCGATGCCAGCATCCGGGTGTGGCAGGAGGGTGTGCCGCACCCGCGCGGCTACGGCTCCAACGCCCGTGTACTGGGCCACTACGTGCGCGAAAAGCGCGTCCTGACCTTAGAAGAAGCCATCCGTCGCATGACCAGTTTGCCCGCCCAAACCTTCGGCTTTACCGATCGGGGCCTGCTTCGTCCCGGTTTCGTCGCTGATATTGTCGTCTTCGATCCTGCTACCGTAGCGGACCGCTCTACCTTCGAGAAGCCCCACCAATACTCTGTGGGCATGCAGTACGTGCTGGTAAATGGCCGCCTCACCCTGCGCGACGGCCGCCACACTGGCACCCGCTGGGGGCAAATTCTATACGGTCCGGGCCGGCAGTTGTAGTACTGGGCTGGCCTTTTTCTGCAGTACTACCAGATCTTAATTCAGAGTACCCCAACATCAGAAAGGCCCTCGGAAAAAGCCCCCCAGAGAGCTTTTGCCAAGAGCCTTTCTGATGTTGTTAGTTAAAGCTTACTCGGTGCGAAGATTTTTGATGGGGTTCGTCGTTGCTGCCTTTATTGCCTGATAGCTAATCGTCAGGAAAGCTACTAGAGCAGCTGCCACGCCGGCCGCAACAAAGACCCACAGCGGAATATCGATGCGATAAGCAAAGTCCTCCAGCCATTTACGCATCACCAGCCAGGCAATCGGGAAAGCAATAACGGCTGCCACTACCACCAGCTTAACAAACTCTTTGGACAACAGCCCAACAATGGTCGACACATCGGCCCCCAGCACTTTCCGAATGCCGATTTCCTTTTTGCGGCGCTCGGCCGCGTAAGTAGCCAACCCGAATAAGCCCAGACAACCCACGAAAATAGCGACGCCTGTAAAGATCCAGAGCAAGGATTTGAGCTTGTCTTCGGCCTTGTACATCTGGTCGAAGTTCTCGTCTAGAAACTTGTATTCAATGGGATAATCAGGCGAGAATTTGCCCCACACATCTTTCACATGGGCCACCGATTGGCTGATATTTTCGCCCTTCATTTTCACGGCCACTTTCCAGTAATCGTCGGGGTGAATATGCAGCACCGCCGGCTCTACTTTGTCGTAGAGGCTCTTGTAATGGAAGTCTTTGACCACGCCAATGACTTGCCCTTTCTTGACTGAGTCAGGCTGGGATGGGCCTAAACGCTGCCATATTAAGGTTTTGCCAATGGCCTGCTGGGGTGTGCCCAAGCCAAATTCTTTAACGGCCGTTTCATTGATGATATAGGCCTGGCTCTTATCCGTGGTCAACTCCTTTGAGAAATTCCGACCGTTCACCAGCTCCAGGCCTAAGGTTTTGATGTAATCGTAGTCGACCATCAAGTGGGTGGTGGAATGGAGCTTTTGCTCGCCATCCTTCGGAACTATAATCTGGTCGCCGGCGACGGCATCCCCGGGAAAGCCATAGCCAATAGAAACCGAAGAAATGCCGGGTCCTTGGGCAAGCTCGTTTTTGAAGGTTTCGTAGCTCCTGTTCATGTTGTCGCCCCGCATGGGGAAAAACATGATTTGCTCGCGGTTAAACCCCAGGTCTTTGGTGTGCAGATAATTCACTTGCAGAAAGACCACCGTCGCGCTGATTAGCAAGAAGATAGTCAGGGAGAACTGGATGACGATCAGGCCGTGACGCAGCCACTGTACGCGGCCAAACATTCCCTCGCTTACTACAGTGCTTTTCAACACCTTCACTGGCTTGAAGCCTGATAACACCAACGCCGGATAGAAGCCGGCTATTAAACCAACCACAAGCGTCAGCACAACCAACAGCAGAAAGACAACTGGGTTGGTGAGCAGATTGAAGCTCATGTCCTTGCCCGTAAAGTCATTGAGTGCGGGCAGCAACAACGAGGCAAGAACCACCGAAATAACGACGCTGATAAAGGTGAGCAGCACGGTTTCGATCAAAAACTGCAGCATCAGTTGCTGCTGACTGGCCCCGATGGTTTTGCGAATACCAACTTCCTTGGCTCTCTGCACCGACTTAGCCGTAGCCAGATTCACGAAGTTGAAGCACGCAATCAGCAGAATAAAGACCGCAATGATGCTCAGCGCCTTCACGTAGGTGATGTTGCCTCGGGGCCCCGTATCGAACTTGAAGTTTGCCGAGTGTAAGTAGATATCCTGCAACGGCTGCAGGTAAGGCACAAACCCAATGGGGTCATCCTTGGGCATCAGGGGCTGCACCTTCTGCGTGATATAGTCCTGCAGCTTGGCCTGGGTTTGCTTGATATCCGTGTCCGGCTTCACCCGCACATAGGTGTAAAACTGCTGCCAACCCCAGCTGCTCATGCGCTCGGCCGGTATCTCAGCCGCCGAAAGAGGAATGACATAGTTGACCTTCAGGTGAAATTTCGATTGATTATTCTGAATCACTCCTTTCACCAATAAAGTCTGCTTATTCATCTTAAGCTCTTTGCCAACCGGGTTTTCGTCGCCGAAAAAACGCTTGGCCACGTCTTCCGCCAGCACAACAGAGGCGGGCGCATCCAAGGCTTGAGCCGCCGAACCGTATTTGAAGGGCAGCGGGAAAATATCGAAGAAGGTGGAGTCGGCGATGAGACCGTTCTCTATGTATAGCTTCTTGTCGCCCACCTCCAGCAGGCTAATGGCCGAGTACATCAGAATGCGCATGCTCTGCTCCACCTCCGGGAATTCCTGCTTCATGGTGGTGGCAAACATAGGCGGGACGGAGGCCATGCTTTCCGGCGATTCGCTGGTAGTGCCCTGCGTATACACGCGGTACACCCGGTCGCCGTTGGGCAGAAACTTATCGTACTGCAGCTCATCGAACACGAAGAGGCCAATGAGCAGGCAAGCTGTGAGGCCCAGCGCCAGACCAGCAATATTGAGAAACGAAAAGCCCTTGTGCCGGATGAGGTTGCGGTAGGCAACTTTCAGGTAATTCGTGAACATACAGAAGGCAATTAAACGGTACGTAAATGCGGTGGATGAAGCTGTGGGGGGCTTTTTTGACGACCTGAAATGCAAATAGACCATCATACAGAGCAGCGCGAAGCATCTCGCGTGCTGACGTTTAGATTACTAATCCCGCTAAACACGCGAGATGCTTCGCGGTGCTCTGTATGACAGACGCGGGTTTTAAGAAACCCCAAACACACATTAGACCGTGAACTGCTTGTGCACGTTTTCCATCACTACCTCGCCATCAAGCAGCCGAATGACACGGTGGGCGTAGCGGGCATCATGCTCGGAGTGGGTCACCATGATGATGGTAGTGCCGGCTTCGTTGAGCTCCGTGAGCAGTTCCATCACCTCGTTGCCGTTGCTCGAATCGAGGTTACCCGTGGGCTCGTCGGCCAGAATCAGGCGGGGGGCATTTATCACCGCCCGGGCCACGGCCACGCGCTGCTGCTGACCACCGGAGAGCTGCTGGGGAAAGTGGTTGCGCCGGTGCATGATCTGCATTTTCTCCAGCACCTTTTCCACTTTCTGCTTGCGCTCCGCCGCGCCTACGCCCAGATAAATCAGCGGTAATTCCACGTTTTCCAGCACTGTAAGCTCCTCAATCAGGTTGAAGCTCTGGAACACAAACCCTAAGTTGCGCTTGCGCAAATCGGCCCGCTTCCGCTCGTTGTAATGGGCTATTTCCGTCCCGGCAAACTTGATGCTGCCACCGTCGGGCTCATCCAGCAACCCGATGATATTCAGTAAAGTAGACTTCCCGCACCCCGACGGCCCCATGATGGCTACAAACTCTCCGTCGTTCACCACGAGGGATACTTTGTTGAGCGCTTTGGTTTCAACTTCCTCCGTGCGGTACACTTTTTCGAGGTTTTCAATCTGGATCATAAGGCTGGTGGTTGGGCTAGTTTATGCTTATTTCTGTGACGTTGTTTTTGGTTGTATTTCCGGCTCTGGGGGGCTTTATTTCTCTTTGTCTTTGAGTACTAGCTCGCCCATGTCTTCGTAGCCTTCGTAGCTGGAAGTCACTACTTTATCGCCGGGCTTCAGGCCTTCGAGTACTTCGTAGTAATCAGGGTTTTGGCGCCCCAGGCGGATGTCGGTTCGGTAGGCTTTGGTGCCGTCCTCATTGACTTTGAAAATCCAGTTGCCGCCGGTTTTCTGGTTGAATCCGCCCTTAGCCACGCGCACCGCCTGGGTTTGGTCGCTTAAGGACAACCGCACCTGCAGCGTCTGGCCGCGGCGAATGCTCTGGGGGGCATTTCCCACGAATTCTAAGTCTACCTGCAAACCTTTATTTACCTGCGTGAAGATCTTTTTGACGCTAAGCTCATAGCGCTTGCCGTCGAGCATAAACTCACCTTTCTGACCCGGAAAAATGCGCGAGATGTAGTACTCATCAATGTTGGCGCGCACCTTCAAACCATTCAGCATATCCAGCTGCCCAATGCGCTGCCCCGGCGCAATCGACTCGCCCACTTCCGCGTTCAGCGACGTAATACGACCCGCCACGGGCGCTTTAATGGTCAGGTCATCCATCTTCTTGTGCATCAGGGCAAGGTTGCTTTGCATGCGCCCCACCGACTCCTGCATCTGATTGACCTGCTGGCGCATGGCTACCGAATCCTGCTGCAGCGTTTGGTTAGTGAGCTGCCGCTTGCGCACCTGGTACTGGTAGTTGTTCTGGCTTTCCGTAAACTCCTGCCGCGAAATGACTTTCTGCTCATAAAGCGACTTATTCAGTTCATAAATGCGCTTGGCTTCCTTAAGTCGAAATTCAATATCAGCGAACTGGTTGAGCTGCTGAATGCGGTTTTGCTGCATCAGGTTGCGCGTGTTCTGCAGGTTATTCATCAGGTCGAACACTGCCGTTTCGCGGTTCACCATTTCCAGCTGCAGGTCTGTGTTGGTGAGCTCCAGAATCGGTTGGCCGGGCGTGAGCGTAGCACCATCTTCTACTAGCACCCGCTTCACGGTGCCGCCTTCGGTAGCGTCCAAGTAGATGGTTTTGATGGGCATCACAGTGCCGTCAATCGGAATAAACTCCTGAAAAGCCCCCCGAGTAACTTCGCTGATGGTGATGCGCTCCGGATCGACGTTGAGCTTGCTGGAGCCTGCCGAGGAGAAGTAGCTTGCCGCCAGCAACGCCAGCACCACCACAATTCCGCCGGAAAGCAGCAGCTTACGAAGCGTCCAGGTTTTCTTTTGAATGGGAACGTCCATGTAACTTTTGAAATGCTTTGGATGCCTTTTTCAAGGCCTTACCATCTGTACTAGTAAGGATAGTGCCAGCTAGTTAAAATATTGATTATTAAGTAGTTATTTAAGACGTATTTCGTATACGTGCACCAACTGTTCGCTTTCGATACAACTAAGTGTGCGCTAGTGATACAACTATGCAGGCAGCCCAAACAAAAACCCGCTCAGAAAGTCGGAAAGGGAGATTATTTTATTTAGTATAGTTTATGGTAGGCATTTGGATACTTAGCATTCCGAATCGATAAGTCCGGTTCTTCCATCTTCTCTTGTAGTAGTTTCCATGGCTTCCAATAAGGCGCGCGTTCTGGTAGTAGATGACGACCGTGATGTACTGTTCGCGGTGAAACTGCTGCTCAAAACCGAGGTGCAGGAAGTGGTAACGGAGCGCAATCCGGAAAACCTGCTCTCCGTGCTGAGCCGGCAGACGTTCGATGTCATCTTCCTGGACATGAACTTCAAAAGCAATCTGGGCACCGGCAACGAAGGCCTGTATTGGCTGAGCCGCATCCTGGAGCGCGACAAAGACGCCACCGTGATTATGATCACCGCCCACGGCGAAATCAGCACGGCCGTACGCTCCCTGAAAGCCGGCGCCACCGACTTCATTGTAAAGCCCTGGCACAACGAGAAGTTCCTGGAGACTCTGCACGCCGCCCTGCAGCACAAAGCCACCAAGACCAATTTGCCCCCCAATGCGCCTAAACGCCCCGCCTCCTTCGCCGATATGGCCATGCTGGGCAACTCGGAGCCCATGCAGGAGCTGTTTCACACCATCGAAAAAGTGGCGCCCACGGAAGCCAACGTGTTGTTATTAGGCGAAAACGGCACAGGTAAAGAACTGGCCGCCAAGGCACTGCACCAACGGTCATTTCGCGCCAATAAGCCATTCATTACCGCCGACCTGGCGGCCATGAGCGAGGGTATTTTTGAGAGCGAGCTTTTCGGCCATAAGAAAGGCTCATTCACCGATGCCAAAGACGATAGGGTAGGGCGCTTCGCGGCGGCCTCCACGGGTACTTTGTTTCTGGATGAAATCGGCAATATCTCGCTGCCTCAGCAAGCCAAACTGCTCACCGCTTTGCAAAACCGGCAGGTGATTCCGCTGGGCAGTAATACGCCCATTCCCATCGACATTCGGCTTATTTCGGCCACCAACGTGCCCATTTATGAGTTGGCGGCCAAGAATCAGTTTCGCAAAGACTTAATCTACCGCATCAACACCGTCGAGATAACCTTGCCGCCCCTGCGCGACCGCGGCGACGATGTAGTTATGCTCGCCCAGCATTTCGCGGGTTTGTATGCCGCCCGCAATCACAAGCCTCGCCCCGAGTTTGACCCGGCGACCCTGAAAAAGCTACTGCAGCACCGTTGGCCCGGCAATATCCGCGAACTGCAGCACGCCGTTGAGCGCGCCGTTATTCTGGCCGAAGGCCAGGTGCTTAGACCTCAGGATTTTACTTTCTCCGCCATGGAAACGCCGCGGCCCGCTGGGGGGCATTTTTTGCCAGATTTCGCCGATGGTCCGTTGCAGCTAAATGAGATAGAGAAAAACACAATTCTGCGGGTAATCGAGCGCCACCACGGCAACATCACCAAGGCGGCTAAGGAACTCGGCCTCACGCGCACCGCTCTCTACCGCCGCCTCGATAAGCATGACCTATAAACGGCTCGAAATCGGCATTTTCTTCCGGCTGCTGGGTATCCTGGTTTTGCTGTACGCGGCGGTTCACTATGGATACCGCGGCTCTTATGCGCCTGTGGTTTTTGCTGGCTTGCTGGTGATTGCGCTCGTGTTAGAACTGGCCCGCTACGTGACGCGCAGCAACAGAGAGCTGGCCAACTTCCTGCTGGCCGTGCGGTACCGCGACTTTTCCCAGCACTTCAACGAAGCCCATGCAAATCCCGCTCTAAGGCAGCTCTACTCGGCTTTCAACCAGCTCAATACCACTTTCCGGCAGCTAAGCGCTGAAAAGGAAGCCCAATTTACTTACCTCCAAACGGTGCTCGAACTCATCGATACCGGCATCATCTCCTACGACGCAGACGGGCACGTGGAATGGGTCAATGAGTCGTTTAAGCAGACACTGGAGCTGCCTTACCTCCGCACCATTCAGACCCTCCAGAAACGCCATGAGGGTCTGTACCACGCCATCATGCAGCTAACACCGGGCAGCCCGGCTGTGGTGAAGCTGACGGTTGGTCAGAAAACGCTGCAACTCTTATTGTCGGCCACGTCGTTTAAGCTCCAGGGCCGCGAATTCACGCTCATTGCTTTCAAAAATGTCAGTCACGCCCTCGACGAAACCGAAACGGAGGCCTGGCAGAAACTGCTGCGCGTAATGACCCACGAAATCATGAATTCCGTGGCTCCCATTGCCTCCCTGGCCGATACCCTGCGCCGCCACGTGCAGCTCGAAAAAGCCAAGGGCTCAGACACTCATCTTCAGGACATTGACTTGCTGGATGATGTGGAAGAGGGAATCAGCATCATTCAACACCGCAGTGAGGGCCTGTTGAACTTCGCGCAGGTATACCGCAATTTCAGCAAGATCACCACTCCGCTACTGACAACCATCTACGTCAAAGAGCTTTTCAGCAGTGTTCAGGCCTTGCTGGCTCACTCCCTGGCCGAAAAGAAAATTGAATTGCTGGTGTCGGTTAAGCCTCCAGACCTGCTTTTGCAGGCCGACAGTCATCTGATGGAGCAAGTGCTGATCAACTTGGTGCTCAATGCTGCCCACGCCGTGGAGGAGCGCCCTCGCCCCCAGATTCAGCTTGTGGCCTACACCGATGACAATGAGCGCGTTATCCTGGAGGTAATCGACAACGGCACCGGCATCCCCGCCGACTTACTGGACAGCATTTTTATCCCTTTTTTCACTACGCACAAAAGCGGTTCGGGCATAGGGCTGAGTCTGGCTAAACAGATCCTGCACCTGCATAAAGGCAGTATTCAGGTCCAATCGGTGGAGGGAGCGGGCAGTATTTTTCGGCTACTGTTTTAAAAGCGCATTACATTCTCCTGAAGGCCCGAAAATGCCTGTATTCGGGCCTTTTTCTTGCTGTTTAATGATTGGCTTTCGGTAACTTTAAGAGTGGCCAATCAATATATTCAACTATCCTTCGTGAAAGTTTTGCTGCTTTCCGTAGCGCTCGGATGGCTGCTTACCGGGTACGCTCGCGCCCAAGCGCCCTACGACGTTATTGATTGGAAGGCGCCTACTACGCTCAATACCTACTTAGTCCAACAGATTCATCAACAGTCTGACCAGCGCCGCGCTGCCTTCACTGCTGCCTTAAAGACGGGCGTTGCCATGCAGGCGTATCAGGATACGGTTCGGGCGCGCTACCGTCGGCTGTTGGGTCCGCTTCCGGCCCGTACGCCGCTCAAGGCCCGCGTGGGGGGCAAAATGGAGCGCTCCGGCTACCGGGTAGAGAAAGTGGTGTACGAAAGCACCCCCAACCATCATGTTACGGCCAATTTATATGTGCCGAAAGGCAAAGGCAAATGGCCCGCCGTGCTGCTCTTTTGCGGCCACGAAGCCACCGCCAAAGCCACCGAGTCGTACCAGAAAACGGCTATACTATTCGCTCAGAATGGCTTTGTGGTGCTGGTAATTGACCCCATTTCCCAGGGCGAGCGATATCAGCTCACCGATGCCAGCGGCAAGCCGCTCACCCGCGGCGGCACCACCGAGCATACCCTGCTTAATGGTGGCGCGGCCTTGCTTGGAACCAGCGTGCCCGCTGCCCAGCTATGGGATAATGTGCGCGGCCTCGATTATCTGCTTACCCGCCGCGAGGTCGACGCAGACCGCATCGGCTGCCTCGGCAACTCCGGGGGCGCCACCCAAACGGCCTATTTCATCGGGTTCGATCCGCGGGTGAAGGTGGCCGCGCTGTGCAGCTACGTGGCCAGCGGCGAAAGAAACCTGGAGCTTACCGGCCCCGCCGATGGCTGCGTGCAGATTCCGGGCGCCGGCCAGGCGGGCCTCGACTTGGCTGAGTGGCCCATCATGTTCGCGCCCAAGCCCTTGCTGCTTCTGGCGGGCCGCTACGATTTCGTCGATTATGCCAGCATTCAGGCTACGTATCATGAGTTAAAGCAAGTCTACACTAAGCTGGAAAAACCTGGGCGAATCAACCTGTTTACCTACGACGACGGACATGGAATTTCCCGGCCCAAGCGGGAAGCTGCCGTAGCCTGGTTTCGGCGCTGGCTGCGCGATGATGCTCAACTCGTGCCGGAAAATAACATAGCTACTTTGTCGGCTGAGCAGCTGAACTGCACACCTACAGGCCAGGTGAACACTGCCTTCCCGAAAGAAAGCACACTATCGGAGCAGTATGTGGCCCAGGCGCAAGCGTTGGCTTCGCAGCGCCAGCCCCTTACCTATGCCAGCCTGACGGCTGCAATCCGGCACGTATTGGCCTTGCCCGAAATTACGGCCATCATTCCTCCGGTAGAGGCCGCCGACGAAGGCAGCGTGCAAGCCAAAGGCACCACCATGCGCAAGCTGTTGCTGCGCCGCGCCGGACAGCCGCCCTTACCCACCCTGCTAGCCCTACCCCCCGGAAATTTGCCCCCCAGCAAGGTTATTGTCTGGCTACCCGACCAAGGCAAGGCGGCGCTTGCTGATAGCGCTAACCTGGTCGCCAGTTACTTGCGAGAACGGGCCGCAGTCCTGCTGGTAGACCTGCGCGGCCTGGGCGAAACCACCGATCCGGCGGCCTTCAACGACCCCAAATACTACAACCGCGAGTACCGCCCGGCCCTACTGGCACTGCACCTGGGGCGGCCGCTCCTGGGGCAGCGGGTGGAGGATGTGTTTTCGGTGTTAAACTTTATCCGGCAGGATGACCGGTTCCATACCTTGCCCATTGAAGTATATGCCAATGGGCGAGCCACGCCGGTGGCGCTGCACGCAGCGGTGCTGTCGCCCCAAATTACCCGTTTGGAAGTAATCGATTTGCCCGGCTCCTTCCACGAGATTTTGACGCAGCCTACGCGCAAGGACTGGTACTCGCTGGTACTACCCAACGTGTTGCACTACTACGACTTACATGACCTGGCGGTGGTAATTGGCCCCCAACGGCTTCACAGCAGTAGCGTGCGGTAGAGATGTCATTCGGCCTGCAAAATCAGATACCTCTATTTTAATGTTTTTAAGCCCGACAGTGGCAAGAAAGTTGAATCAATCTTAGACGACGGGAAGCATATAGGGCTGCTGAAAAATAGTTTTAATACAGAGAGGTACTAATTGGCTTACCTTTCCAGTCGTAATATCAGCTTCATGTCATCTCGTCTTTTCTGGGTTTCGCAACGACTTGCACTCGTTTTTTGCCTGTGTGTACTGGTCCAGTTCAGTTATGGTCAGCGGTTCGCAGCCATCGGCGACTATGGCTATGCAGGGCGGGCGGAAAAGGAGGTAGCGGACTTGGTTAAAAGCTGGGATCCAGAGTTCATTATTACGCTGGGAGACAACAACTACGAGCTAGGCGACTCTGCCACCATCGATCAGAATATTGGCCAGTATTATCACGCCTATATTCATAAATACAAAGGCCGTTATGGCCCCAGCGCTTCAACCAACCGGTTCTTTCCCTCGCTGGGCAACCATGATTATTACACCTCGAATGGTGAGCCCTACCGTGACTATTTCACCCTGCCCGGCAACGGCCGCTACTACGACTTCGTGCGCGGCGACGTTCACCTTTTCGCTATCAATAGCGACCCTGCTGAGCCCGATGGTATTGATGCCAACTCGGCACAGGCCAGTTGGTTAAAGAAAAAGCTTGCCGCTTCTTCAGCACGGTGGAAAATAGTATATTTTCACCATGCGCCTTACTCGTCGTCGGGGCATCACGGCAGCATTGCAGTTATGCAGTGGCCCTTCGGCGAATGGGGCGCCTCAGCAGTTTTAGCCGGGCACGACCATCATTACGAGCGGTTATTAGTAGATGGATTGCCATACTTTGTGAACGGCGTAGGCGGGCGAAGTGTAAATGCCATTAGAAAGCAGCCTTTACCCCAAAGCCAGGCTATTTATGACACCAACTATGGGGCAATGCTCCTGAATGCCACCCCGGATAGCTTGGTGTTTCAATTCTTCAACCGGCGGCAGGAACTCAAGGATACGTATGTGCTGCGGCCGGCCCCCCTCACGACGCCCACGCTCTTCCCTGTCAGCCCCAATCCTTTTCAGGATGCCACCCAGATTGAGTTTTCGCTACCAAGCGCTGCCGAAGTGCAGGTGAAAATTCTGAATACATTAGGTCAGGAAGTAACTACGCTGCACCGAGGTGTGGTAAAAGCCGGCCGCCGCCGCCTCACTTGGCAGCGCAATGCCTTGCCTGCCGGTGTGTATTATGTACAGTTGGTTGGTAGCAACTTTTCGCTAATAACCCGTGCCATAGCTTACTAATAAGCTGTAAAAAAGCAGCCTGCATAGCCACCCGTGGTTATGCAGGCTGCTTTTTTATGCCATCAGTAGATAGCGCAATCAAAGCGAGTATTTGAATATGTTGCTTGCTATATGCTTGAAATACAGAAATTTATATACTTATACTAACTTCTTAATTTAATTATATAAACGAAGTTTCTGGCATGTTTTTTAATGGCTGAGTTCAGTTATATAAATGTGTTCTCAAACTAACTGTTCATAAATTAACTAAAACTGATAATGCAAAAACCGTTTACTCCCAAAAGCATAATAATTATATTTAGTCTTATTATTCTTGCAATAGTTGATACGCTGGCTGGCGTTACCCTTACAGTTCCTACGGAGTTCTACCATATTGACGATAAAAAAGATTTAATACTTGTCAATCGGAACATCAACGATATTGACACAGATGGCGAAGGAAATATCAGTGAAATCGTACTTAATAAAAAATATAGCTTTATCACGCCAGTCACGACCTTAAGTACGGCTAACTCATACCGGGTTAGATTTGAGGAATCGACATATACGCTGTATTTTACTCAGTTGCCCGTAATTCAGATTGGCGTTAAAAAGGAAATAATGGATAGCCCAAGTATTTATGCCGGCTTCACTATGTCAGAGTTAACCGGTGCTGTTACTGAGTCGGCGATAGATATTGAAACCAGGGGTGCTTTTTCGCAAACATTCCCAAAGAAATCGTATGAAATAGGCTTTTTAACCGATACTGTTACGGCAGAAAGCCGAGATATGCGTCTTTTACAGATGAGAACCGATAATAAATGGAATCTGCAAGCGATGTATAATGAGCCATTGCGGATAAGAAGCAAAGTATCGAATGAATTATGGCAGAACATCCACCAGATATATTATAAAGACAAAGAGCCAGAGGCTAAGAACGGTATAGATATAGTCTATGTGGAGCTTTTCATTAATGAGGAATATAAAGGAGTGTACGCTTTAAGTGAGCGGGTAGATCGCAAGCAACTAAAGCTGAAAAAATATAGCAACGGTGTAAAAGGTGAGCTGTATAAAGGCGATAACTGGGGCGGAGCTGTTACTTTTACTGCTCTGCCGCCTTTTGATAACACAAGCTTGCTCTGGGGCGGATTTGAGTATAAGCACCCGGAAGAAGAAACTGATTGGTCTAGGATTTACGACTTTGCTAATTTTGTAAAGAATAGCCCAAACGAGGAATTTTATCGCGACTATCAGAAAAAATTTCATTTAAATAATGCCGTTGATTATTTTATTTTTTTGAATTTGTCCAGAGCCATTGATAACACTGGCAAAAATGTTTATATTGCTAAATACAAGACTGATGACCCTTATTATTATGTCCCGTGGGATCTTGACGGCGTATTCGGTACTAACTGGCAGGGTTGGGATGTAAATATTACCAATGATATCTTGTCCAATGGATTTTATGACCGTTTGATGCAGGATCGTTCAGCAAATGGATTCCGCGCTACTGTTAATCGCCGTTGGGCAGAGCTACGCTCTTCAATAATAACGGAGGAGTTTATACTGACAAAATTCAAGAAGAACCATGATTATTTATTAAACAATAATGTGTACGAGAGAGAAAATAAGGCGTGGAGCGCATTTGAGCGCGACGAAGCTCAGCTAACTTATATTTCCACATGGCTTAAAAACAGGTTAAATTATTTGGACGTAGCTTTTGGTAGTGCTCTTGTTACTTCAGATGTCGTTTTGAGCACTACAAATAATCAGACTAACGCGTCGTTTGATCTTTATCCTAATCCAGCCAGCGATTATTTAATTATTACTTCTTCTGCCATGGCATTTGAATTAATTATTCAGGACCTGAATGGAAAGGTGGTATTGAAGTCATCTTTCTCAGGAAAAACTAATAAAATAGCTATCCATCAGATCAAGAAAGGATTGTATATAGCTACCGTAAAAAGTGATAAAAATATCAAAACTCAGAAGCTGTTGATAAACTAAGCTGCTGATAAAAAGTAATATATGCCTTCGAAGTTTGCTTTCTGCCTAAACTGAAGGGCCTGAACGAGAGGTAACGCAATAAAAAGCCCCCCACAGTAACGAGGGGGGCTTTTTTTATGAAGTAAATACTGCAACAAAGTAGGTGTGCAGGGATCAATTACTTTAACAGCAAGAATTTCCGCTGAATAATCTCCTGCACAGGCGCGTTCTCAATCTTGCTTTCCAGCCAGGAAATAATGTCGAGGTAGAGGAAGGGGCGGCGCTCAAAGGGGTTGGCCGCAATGCCGATTAGCTGCTCCTTCAGCTGCACAAACGCATCTTTCAACTGAGAGGGCGCCACATCGCCGAGGCTGCGCAGAAACTGGAATATGGCCACCTGCATCTGCTGCTGCTCGTTCATCTTCCCCAAAAACCGATACACCGATTTTATCTGATACTCCAGGTCCTCGTCGCGGCCGGCCTCGTAGTGCGCAATCAGGTTCAGGATGCGGGCGAAGCACTGAATGTCTTCGCGCAGGCTTACGTCCTTGTACTGAATGACTTTGGTCAGATAGTCGATGGCTTTATCATGGTCGCCGCTGCCGAAATACAGGCTGGCAATCTTGTAATAAAACACCAGCCGCCGGTGTGGGTCGAGCTGTTGGCGGAAGCGACTTAGGTTGTCGAGCAGCTCTGGGATGATGGTGAGGCCCTCGGTGAAGCGCCCGCGCATGAAATAGGCGTTGATACGGTTGGTGTACACGTACAGAAACAGCAGCATGTCCGTGTTCGGATTCGTACGCCGATCGGGTTGGTTTGACAAGGCCTCCAGCGTTTGTAATACTTCGTTGAACTTACTGTAATACTGTAAGTTGAATAGCGAAACTAACAGGTTGTGCAGGCCCTTGAGGTAGAGCATAAACTGCTGCTCCTGCTGGCCAGGGTATTGGGCAAACAGGTCGACCCACTTCTGCGCGTAGCGATAACAGGCGCGGAAATTCTGAGTGATGGTGTGGTACCACACCTGCGCTTGGTAGTAATACAGCTTCTCAAAAAAGCCCCCCGCAGTCAGGTCAACCTTGGCTACCTCGGCCCGGAAAAGCGCGGTGATACTTTCGGAGTCTTCCTGGTTGCGAGAGTGGCCAATTTTAATGTACAACCCATACATGCGCAGGGCCAGATTGGACAGCTCGTGCTCTTGGGCTAAGTGAGCTACCGTGTCCCGCACCTCCGCCGATAGGTTCTCCGCCTTGCCCCGCAAGCTGCGCGTAATGTATTGAGCCTCAATTAGTTTTTCAAAATCTAGAGCTAGTAAGACGATGTGGGGCATCTCGGCCTGGTGGGCCGCTACCTTCACTTTCTCCAGCATCTTCAAGCTCTGCTGGTACAGGCCGCGGTTGTAAAGCACACGGGCATAATCAAGCTGTTCGCGCAGCTGAATATCCAGGTTCTGGCCCATGTGGTAGAGGCGCAGGCTGGCCAGCATCTGCTTATATAAGTTGGCTTTCAGATTAGCCAGCTGCACCTTTTTGATGGCCGGCACCTGCGAAAGCACGCGTTCCTCGTCGTAACGCTCCTGCTCGTCGAGCGCGTCAAAAAGCTGCAAAAATTTCAAGCCCTCATTGGAGCCTTGCCGGTTGGTAAATAGCCGAAAGTGCCGCTTTTCAGTGCGGGTTAAGGACTTAATTAACTGAAAAACCGGGTCAAGACTTTCGTTGGGCATTGTATTCTGCTGTTTACTAAACCATTATAAAAGAGCGTGTTGCATCTGAGAAAGCTGCATTTGGAAATAGTGAATAAAGTAAATTTTGTTTTTAGCTCAATAAACAGGCGGTGCTACTTGCGTGCAGCTTACAGCAATGAAGGGCCGGCTTTCAAGCTAACTGCGACACTCAGCGAAAGTGCACTGTAGCGCCGCAAGCTAAACAGAAAGCAGCACCTGCTTATTGCCCGCAAGTTGACCGTCCTGACCGACAACTCAAATGAATTTACGTGCATAGTTGGGCTCCTCTTTCCTGCATGCATCAACAACGCCACCGCTCCAGCCGCCATGCTTTTTACCGTCTTGGTCGTCATTCTGGTCATTATTCGGCTGCCGCTGGGCTGAAGGAGCTACTTCTGTTTTTCAAGAACAAGCCTTTCTAAGCCCCGCGCTCAGAAAGGCTTTTTACTGCTGACTACTTACCTCAAATTCACTGCTTCTATGTATTTCAAGGAAAACACTGTCGCTTTTGTAGATGGTGAGTTTGTTCAGGCCGATCAAGCTACCTGTAGTGTCTATGCCCAATCGTTGCACTATGGATATGCCGTTTTTGAAGGCATAAGAGCATATAATAGCCCCCAGGGCTCCCAGATTTTTAAGGCGCGTGAACACTACGAACGGCTGGAATACTCGTGCAATACCGTAGGAATGCCGCTGCCATACTCGGTGGAGGAACTGATTCAGATCAGCTACCAACTGCTGGAGAAAAACGGCCTGACGGACGCTTACATTCGGCCGCTGGTGTATGCCGCTACGCCCAATATGAGTCTGAAATGCGCGAGCAGCAGCAATCTGCTGATGGCCGTGTGGGAGTGGGGCAAATACCTCGGCGACCAAAGTCTGCGCCTTACCATTTCGCCCTACGAGCGGCCCAACCCCAAAGCAGTGCCCATCGAGGCTAAAATATCCGGGCACTACGTTAACTCCATCATTGCCAGCACCGAAGCGAAAGGTCGGGGCTACGACGAAGCCTTGTTGCTGGACATGAACGGCTACGTAGCTGAGGGGCCGGGGGCCAATTTCTTCTTTGAGAAAAACGGGGAATTATTTACCGCGCCGGCCGGCAGCATTCTGCGCGGCATTACCCGCAATACTATCATTGATTTGGCCAGAGAAGCAGGCATTACGGTGCACGAAAAGTTCTTCACGCCCGCCGCGTTGCAGGGCGCCACTGGAGCCTTCATGACCGGCACCGCCGCCGAAGTAATTGGTGTGTCTTCCGTGGACGATGTGGTGTTCGAGACGCCTTTTCAAGATACCATAGGAGCCCAACTGGCCCGCCGCTACCAGGCGTTGGTAACTGGCGCCTTAGCACCAGCTCTTTCCTCAAAAACGACTCCCGCTTAGCACCGCTTTTCATGGCTCTCAATCCTTACAGCCGCATTTACACCCAAGACGACAGTTTGCCAGCCTCTCAGGCTATGCTGATTGGCTCGGGCCTGTCGGAAGCCGATTTGCGCAAGCCGTTTGTGGGAATTTGCTCCACTGGCTTCGATGGCAACACCTGCAATATGCACCTGAATGGGCTGGCCGATCAGGTGAAGGAAGGCGTGGGCGCTCACGGCATGGTGGGGCTGCGGTTCAATACAATTGGCGTAAGTGACGGGATTACGAACGGCACGCCGGGCATGCGTTATTCGCTGGTTTCGAGGGAGATAATTGCCGATTCTATTGAAGCTATGGCCGCCGCGCACAACTACGATGCGCTGGCCTGCGTGGTGGGATGCGACAAAAACATGCCCGGTTCGCTTATAGCGATGGCGCGCCTGAATCGGCCTTCGCTTATGGTGTATGGCGGCACCATTAAGGGGGGCAATTTCAAGGGGCAGCAGCTCAACATTGTCTCGTGTTTTGAGGCCTATGGGAAGAAGCTACAAAATGCCATTTCCGACGAAGATTACCGTGGCATAATCAACCACGCCTGCCCGGGTCCTGGCGCGTGCGGGGGCATGTACACGGCCAACACGATGGCCTCGGCGGCGGAAGTGTTGGGTATGTCGGTACCGTATTCTTCTTCGGCACCGGCGGTGAGTTCTGCGAAGCGCGAGGAATGTCTGCACACCGGTGAGTACTTGCTGCGCCTGCTGGAAAAAGACATTAAGCCGCGGGATATTCTGGTGCGCGAAGCCTTCGAAAACGCCATGGTGCTGATCACCGCGCTGGGGGGCTCTACCAACGCCGTTATTCACCTCATTGCCATTGCCGACGCGGCAGGCGTGAAGCTGACGTTGCGTGACTTTCAGCACGTCAGCAATCGGGTGCCCATGCTGGCTGATCTCAAGCCCAGCGGCAAGTATTTGATGGAAGATCTCTCGGCGCTGGGTGGCGTGCCCGCCGTGATGAAAACGCTGCTCAACGAGAAGCTGCTTACCGGCGACCTGCTGACTGTAACTGGTAAAACTGTGGAAGAAAACCTCACCAGCGTGGCTGCCTTGGATGAAGAGCAGGATTTGCTGCGGCCGTTTTCCAATCCTATTAAAGCGGATGGTCACATCCAGATACTGTACGGTAACCTCGCGCCGGAAGGAGCTGTGGCTAAAATCACGGGCAAGGAAGGGACCAAGTTCGTGGGTCCAGCCAGCGTGTTTGATTCGGAAGAAGAGCTGAATGAAGGATTGACCCAGGGCAAAGTCGAGGCCGGTCAGGTGGTGATTATCCGCTACGTAGGTCCGAAAGGTGGACCGGGTATGCCTGAGATGCTCAAGCCAACATCGGCCATCATCGGAGCGGGCTTAGGCGACAAAGTAGCGCTGGTAACAGACGGCCGATTTTCGGGTGGAACTCATGGCTTTGTTATCGGTCATGTGTGCCCCGAGGCCTACGACGGCGGCCCCATCGCGCTGGTCCGCAACGGCGACCAGGTGGTGCTGGATGCCGCGAACAACACGATTAGTGTGCTGGTGGAAGAGGACGAAATGACGGCCCGTCGGGCCCAATGGACTCCGCCAGCCGAAAAAGCCCCCCGGGGCGTGTTGCGCAAATATATCCGCACCGTGGGCTCCGCCAGTGAGGGGTGCATCACCGATTCATAAGCAAGACTATGTTCACGAAGGAAGAACCAGTCCAACTTCTGCAGGAAAAAGCCCCCCAGACCATGTCGGGAGCGGAAATGACGCTGCGTGCGCTGCTGGCTGAAGGTGTAGACACTGTTTTTGGCTATCCGGGCGGGGCTATTATCCCCATCTACGATGCGCTTTTTGACTTCAAAGAGGAGCTAAATCATGTGCTGGTGCGCCACGAGCAGGGCGGTATTCACGCAGCCCAGGGCTATGCGCGCGCCTCCGGCAAAGTAGGGGTGGTGTTTGCCACCAGCGGGCCCGGCGCTACCAATCTGGTCACGGGCCTGGCTGATGCGCTTATCGACAGCACGCCCTTGGTGTGCATTACCGGCCAGGTATTCGCGCATTTGCTGGGTACTGATGCCTTCCAGGAAACCGATATTATTAACATTACGACTCCGGTTACCAAGTGGAATTATCAGGTAACGGAGGCGAGTCAGCTACCGGAGGCGTTGGCCAAAGCGTTCTACATTGCCCGTAGTGGCCGTCCCGGCCCGGTGTTGATTGACATCACCAAAAATGCTCAGCAGCAGAAGTTTGGCTTCTCGGAGTACACGCCCTGTACGCACATCCGCAGCTACCGGCCCGCGCCTATTGTACGCCCCGAATATGTGACTAGGGCTGCTGCGCTAATCAACCAAGCCAAGCGGCCCTTCGTGCTCTGGGGTCAGGGGGTAATATTGGGAGCAGCCGAGCAGGAATTCTGCGCTTTTATTGAAAAAAGCGGCATCCCGGCCGCCTGGACTATCCTGGGCGCTGGCGCTCTGCCTACTGATCATCCGCTAAACGTGGGAATGCTGGGTATGCACGGTAATTACGGCCCCAACATGCTGACCAACGAGTGCGACGTACTCATTGCCATCGGTATGCGCTTCGACGACCGGGTAACCGGCCGCCTCGACAAATATGCCAAGCAGGCCCAGGTAGTTCACCTCGACATCGACCCCACGGAGATTGACAAAAACGTGACTACCACCGTGCCGGTGTGGGGCGATTGTAAAGAAACCCTACCGCTGCTTACAGAGCTGATTGAAACGAAAAGCCACCCGGAATGGCGGCAGCGCTTTGAGCAGTTCCAGACCGAAGAAGTAGCCGCCGTTATTCAGGACGAGCTTTTTCCGACGTCGGATGAGTTGACCATGGGCGAAGTTATCCAGCAGCTAAATGAACTAACTCAGGGCGACGCCATTGTGGTGACGGATGTGGGCCAGCACCAGATGATTGCCTGCCGCTACGCCCGGTTCAACCATTCGCGCAGCAACATTACCAGCGGCGGGCTGGGCACGATGGGGTTTGCCTTACCCGCAGCCATCGGAGCCAAATTTGGTCGCCCCGACCGTCCGGTGGTCGCCATTATTGGCGATGGTGGTATCCAAATGACGATTCAGGAGCTGGGCACCATTATGCAGACCGGCGTGGACGTCAAAATCATCATCCTCAACAACCAGTTTTTAGGCATGGTGCGGCAGTGGCAGGAGCTGTTCAACGACCGGCGCTACTCCTTTGTGAACATCGCCAGCCCCGACTATGTGACCGTGGCCAGTGGCTACAGCATCAGCGGCAAACGCGTTTCGGAGCGCGCAGAGTTGAAAAGCAGCCTCCAGGAAATGCTGCAGCATTCTGGCTCATTTCTGCTAGAAGTAATGGTGACAAAGGAGAACAACATTTTCCCCATGGTGCCGCAAGGCTGTAGCGTCAGCGAAATCCGACTGCGGTAAGCCTAGCGCTGCAATCGTTAAAAGAACGTGTCATGCAGAGCACAGCGAAGCATCTCGCGTGCTGATGCTGGATTACTACTCCCACTAAACACGCGAGATGCTTCGGCTCTGCCTCTGCATGACGTTCGATAATTGAGTAAAAACAAAAGCTATGAGTGAGCAACCCATCGACCGGCAGGAATACAACATCACGGCTTACACCGAGAATCAGATCGGCTTGCTCAACCGCATTGCCATCATCTTCTCGCGCCGCAAAATCAACATTGAAAGCCTGAACACCTCGCCCTCCGAAATCGATGGGATTCACCGTTTCAACATCGTAATTCACGAAACAGAAGACGTGGTGCGCAAGATTGCCAAGCAGATTGAGAAGCAGGTGGAAGTGCTCAAAGTGTATTTCAACACCAACCAGGAAGTGATTTGGCAGGAGATGGCCCTATACAAAGTACCCACTGATATTATTGCTGAAAAAGCCTCCGTGGAGCGCCTATTGCGCGAATACGGTGCCCGCGCCGTTGTGATTCGCCGGGACTATACAGTATTCGAAACCACCGGCCACCGCGAGGAAACCGACAACCTGATTAAAGTGCTGCAGCCTTACGGCCTGATTGAGTTTGTGCGCAGCGCCCGCATCGCCATCATCAAGCACAGCGACGGCTTCAACCGCAAGTTGCGCGAATTCGAGCGCACCGAGCCGGGCTCAGAAGTCATTGAGAACGAGTTTCTCAACGACCGTGACAAGGTCTTTACGATGTAAAAGGGCAGTCATGCAGAGCGGAGCGAAGCATCTCGCTCGCGGTCGTGGAATTACTGACCTGACATCAGCCCGCGAGATGCTTCTGCTCCGCCTCTGCATGACGTTCAAAAAAGCCCCCCAGCCCATAGCAAAACAACTTTAATCATAAAACTCTAACTCCAACAACATGGCAACCATCAATTTTGGCGGCGTAGACGAGACCGTAATTACCCGCGACGAATATCCGCTGTTCAAGGCGCAAGCCTACTTGAAGGACGAAGTAATTGCCGTGATTGGATACGGGGTGCAGGGCCCGGGCCAGGCGCTAAACCTGCGCGACAATGGCTTCAACGTCATCATCGGGCAGCGCCAAGACTCGCCTTCCTGGGAGAAAGCCCTGCAAGATGGGTGGGTAGAAGGCGAAACGCTATTCTCTATTGAGGAAGCGGCGGAGCGCGGCACCATCATCGCCAACCTGCTGTCGGATGCTGGCCAGATTGCGCTGTGGCCTACGCTGAAAGCCCGACTGACACCCGGCAAAACGCTGTACTTTTCCCACGGCTTCGGCATCACTTTCAACGACCAAACCAACATCATTCCGCCCGCCGACGTGGACGTGATTCTGGTAGCGCCTAAGGGTAGCGGCACTAGTCTGCGGCGGCTGTATTTGCAGGGTGGGGGGCTAAATTCGTCGTTTGCCGTGTACCAAGACGCCAGTGGTGATGCTTATGAAAAAGCTATTGCATTGGGCATAGGTGTGGGCTCCGGCTACCTGTTTGAAACCGATTTTAAGAAGGAAGTTTATTCGGATCTGACCGGGGAGCGCGGCGTGTTAATGGGTGCTCTGGCCGGCATCATCGAGGCTCAGTATCAAGTGTTGCGGCAGCGCGGCCACTCGCCCTCGGAGGCCTTCAATGAAACCGTGGAAGAACTAACGCAGAGCCTTGTACCGCTGGTGGGCGAAAACGGCATGGACTGGATGTTCAGCAACTGCTCCGTAACGGCCCAGCGCGGTGCCCTCGACTGGAAAGGCCGCTTCCGCGAAGCCACCTTGCCCGTGCTCAATGAACTCTACAACAGCGTGGCCTCCGGCAAAGAAGCCGAGCGCACTATTGAGCGCGGCTCGACGCCTAATTACCGCCAGGAACTGGAAGTGGAATTGAAGGAAGTTCGCGACTCGGAGCTGTGGCAGACCGGCGCTACTGTGCGCCAGCTTCGCTCCCTGAAAAAGACCCAAGAAGCTGATGCATAGCGAAACTATAGCCACTTCTGCCCCGGCGGTGCTGCTGAAAAATGTAGAGCAAGCTGCCCGCAACCTTCAAGGAGTGATTTATGAAACCCTCCTGCAGCAGAATCTAGGCTTGTCGGCTGTTTACGGGGCCACTATTTACCTCAAGCGGGAAGACTTGCAGGTGGTGCGCTCCTACAAGATTCGGGGCGCTTACAACAAGATTTGCACGCTAACCCGGGAGCAGGGCGCGCACGATGTAGTGTGCGCCAGTGCCGGCAACCACGCCCAGGGTGTGGCCTACGCGTGTCAGTTGCTGGGGCTGAAGGGCTATATTTTCATGCCGGCTAACACACCGGCCCAGAAGGTGAGCAAGGTGCGCCTATTCGGCAAAGATCAAGTAGAAGTCATCCTGACCGGCAATACCTTCGACGACACGTTTACGGCCGCCAAACGTTTCTGCGACGAGCGCGGTAGCACATTCGTTCACCCCTTCGACGACATGGCTATTGTGGAGGGCCAGGCCACCGTAGGCCTGGAAATTCTGCAAGCGTCGCCCGTACCCATTGATTATCTTTTTATGCCCATCGGCGGGGGCGGGCTGGCCTCGGGTGTGGGGGGCGTTTTTCGGCAGTTGAGCCCACATACCATGCTCATTGGGGTGCAGCCACAAGGTGCGCCCTCTATGCAGCAAGCTATTCAGGCCGGGCAACGTCAGGCGTTAGAGAATATCGAGAGCTTCGTAGATGGAGCCGCCGTGAAGTGCCCCGGCGCCCTCACGTTTGAGTTGTGCCGTGAGCTGCTCGATGATGTGGTGCTGGTGCCGGAAGGACAGGTGTGCGAAGATTTGCTTAAAATGTACAACGAAGAAGGCATCGTGCTGGAGCCCGCCGGTACGCTGAGCATTTCCGCCCTGCGCCAGTACGCCGCTAAAATTAAAGGTAAAACAGTGGTGTGCGTGCTCAGTGGCAGCAACAACGATATCACCCGGATGGAGGACATTAAGGAGCGCGCCATGCGTCACCAGGGCCTGAAGCACTACTTTATGGTCACCTTTAATCAGCGCCCCGGTGCGCTCCGCCGCTTCGTGAACCACGTCCTTCACCCCGACGACGACATCATCCACTTCCAGTACATCAAGAAAAACAACAAGGAAAAAGGCCCCGTTTTCGTGGGAATCGAAGTGAAAAAGCCCCACGATATTGAAGGCATTCAGTTTCGGATGGAGACTGAAGGCTTCGCTTATGAGTACCTCAACGGCAAGCAGGATTTCTTAAGCTTGCTGGTGTAAGCTTATATTGAACTAACAGTCTAAGTTTCAGAAAGAACGTCATGCAGAGCAACAGCGAAGCATCTCGCTCGCTCCGTTAGATTAGTAACCTGACATCAGCCCGCGAGATGCTTCGCTGTTGCTCTGCATGACGTTCTTTAGGGGGCATTTTTAGTATATATCCAGCAAAAAAATATAGCCGGTTTAAGCGTTGGCCATTGTATCTGGTATTAATATTAAAAATTGATAATCAATGTGTTATAAGTTGAAAAGTCGCAATTAGAAATAGTAGGCTTCTCGAAAATTCGTTTCTCCTCTCACGTTTTGCCGGTGTACTTGCAATAGCTATCCGCTAAAAGTACCCCGACCTATGGCAGCTGAGAAAATACAAATCTTCGATACCACGCTCCGCGACGGTGAGCAAGTGCCGGGCTGCAAGCTCAACCGCGACGAGAAACTCATTATTGCCGAGCAGCTCGAACGGCTCGGCGTAGACGTTATCGAGGCCGGTTTTCCCGTCTCTAGTCCTGGCGATTTTGAGGCGGTGCAGGCCATTGCAGCCCAAACCCGCGAGGCAACAGTCTGCGGCCTTTCCCGCGCCGTGGAAAACGATATCCGGGTGGCGGCTGAAGCGCTGAAGCCGGCGCGCTATCCGCGCATTCATACCGGCATCGGGACTTCCGAATCGCACATTTTGCACAAGCTTTGCAGCACCCAGGATAAAGTGCTGGAGCGTGCTGTAGCTGCCGTGAAGTTGGCCAAATCCTTTGTAGAAGACGTGGAGTTTTACGCCGAAGATGCTGGCCGCACGGCGAATGATTATTTGGCTCGCGTGTGTGAGGCGGCTATTAAGGCCGGTGCCACCGTCCTCAACATTCCTGATACCACGGGCTACTGTTTGCCCGACGAGTATGGCGCTAAGATCAAATATCTGCGTGAGAATGTGCGGGGCATCGATAAGGTCTGTTTGTCAACGCATTGCCATAACGATTTGGGGCTGGCTACGGCCAATTCCATTGCAGGCGTGCTAAATGGCGCCCGCCAGATTGAGTGCACCATCAACGGGGTAGGAGAGCGGGCCGGCAATACAGCGCTGGAAGAAGTCGTCATGATTTTGCGCCAGCATCCTTACCTGCAACTGGATACCAATATTACCTCCCAGCGTTTGGCTGATACCTCAGCCTTGGTGTCGGCGATGATGGGGATGCCGGTGCAGCCCAATAAGGCCATTGTGGGCTCCAATGCCTTCTCTCATTCCAGTGGCATTCACCAGGATGGGGTGATTAAGAATCGGGAAACCTACGAAATCATTGATCCGCGCACGGTGGGCGTGGCCGATTCTTCTATTGTGCTCACAGCCCGATCGGGTCGGGCGGCGCTGGCATACAGGCTTCAAAAATTAGGATATGAATTTGATCGGCCGGCTCTCAACAAGGCCTATGCTTGCTTTATGCAGATGGCTGATCGTCAGAAGGAAGTAGTAGATAATGATCTGCACTTATTAGTGGAACAGGAAAATTTGGTAGCAGCCAATTAACATGGGTAAAACGTTAGTTGATAAAATCTGGGATGCGCATGTGGTAAAGGCCGTGGGCGATTTGGAGGTGTTTTACATCGACCGCCATCTGATTCATGAAGTGACCAGTCCGCAGGCCTTCGACGAACTCGCGGCCCGTGGCTTGACTCTGCACAACCCCGCCCAGATAGTGGCCACCGCAGACCATAACGTGCCCACGCGCAACCAGCATTTACCTATACAGGACCCGCTTTCGCGCTCCCAGGTTGATAAATTGACTGAAAATTGTGCCAAGCATGGCGTTGAGTTATTTGGTTTAGGCCATGAATACCAAGGCATTGTGCATGTCATTGGGCCTGAGTTGGGTATTACCCAGCCCGGTATGACCATTGTTTGCGGCGATAGCCACACTTCTACTCATGGCGCTTTTGGCGCCATTGCTTTTGGTATAGGTACCAGCCAGGTGACGCAGGTAATGGCTTCGCAGTGCTTGCTGATCAGTCGGCCTAAGCGCATGCGCATTACTGTGGACGGCGAGTTGCGGCCAGGCGTCACGGCCAAAGACTTGATTTTGCATGTGATAGCCCAGCTTGGTACGGGTGGGGCCACGGGCTACTTCGTGGAATACGCGGGCAGCGCCATCCAGGCTCTGAGCATGGAAGGCCGCATGACGGTGTGCAATATGAGCATCGAAATGGGCGCCCGCGGTGGCCTCATTGCCCCCGACACTACCACGTTTGCCTATCTGAAAGGCCGCCCATTTGCCCCCCAAGGCGAGCGGTGGGAGCAGGCTGTGGCGTATTGGCAAACGCTGTACTCCGACGCTGATGCCGCCTTCGATGCCGAACTACAATTCGACGCGAGGGGCATTTTGCCCATGATTACCTACGGCACAAACCCTGGTATGGGAATGGCGCTTAATGGCAACATTCCGTTGCAGGTGCTAGAAGGTGAGGCGGTTAGCTTTGATAAGTCCTTGCAGTACATGGGTTTTGCGCCCGGCGAATCATTGCTGGGCAAGCAGATCGACTACGTGTTCATTGGGAGCTGCACCAATTCGCGCATTGAGGACCTCCGCGCTGTCGCGGCCTATGTGAAGGGGAAGCACAAGGCGGCGCACGTGGAGGCCATCATTGTGCCCGGCTCCAAGCTGGTGGAAAAGCAGGCCATTGCCGAAGGCTTAGATCAGGTGTTGACTGCGGCCGGCTTTGAGCTGCGCGAACCCGGTTGCAGCGCCTGCCTAGCCATGAATGACGACAAGATTCCGGCCGGCGCTTACTGCGTCTCTACTTCAAACCGCAATTTCGAGGGGCGCCAGGGACCCGGTGCGCGCACCCTGCTGGCCAGTCCGCTGGTAGCGGCTATAACGGCCGTGGAAGGTCATATCGTGGACATTACCGAATACTTAAACTAGTCCGCGCCCATGGAAAAGTTTCAAACGCTCCGCTCAAAGGCCGTGCCGCTGCCCATCGAGAATATCGATACGGACCAGATCATTCCCGCTCGCTTTCTGAAGGCGACGACCCGCGAAGGTTTCGGTGCCAACCTGTTCAGCGACTGGCGCTATACATCCGATGGTCAGCCCAAACCGGGCTTCGTGCTGAACGATGCTCGCTATGGGGGGCAAATTCTGCTGGGGGGCAAAAACTTCGGTTGCGGCTCCAGCCGCGAGCATGCTGCCTGGGCCCTGTATGATGCTGGTTTCAAAGTGGTCATCTCCAGCTACTTCGCTGATATTTTCAAAGGTAACGCCCTGAACACCGGGCTGTTGCCGCTGCAAGTATCGGATGAAGTTCTGCAAAGACTTTTCAAGCAAGTGGAGCTTGATCCGCAGACGCAACTGATTGTGGACCTGCCGACCCAAACGCTCACAGTACCGCTGTGGGAGGAAAGCTTTGGCTTTGAATTGGACCCTTACAAAAAGGAATGCCTGATCAATGGGTACGACGACATTGATTTTCTCATCAACCAAAAAGCGGCCATTGCCGCTTACGAACAGCAGCGACCATGGGCATACTAAGAAAGCGAATTGTGGTATTGGCCGGCGACGGTATCGGTCCGGAAGTGTGCCAGGAGGGAGTGCGGGTGCTGAAAGCCATAGCCGAGCGCTTCGGCCACGAGTTCATCTTCGACCACCAACTCATGGGCGCCTGCGCCATTGATGCCACCGGCGACCCGCTGCCGGAAAAAACGCTGGCCGCTTGTTGGCAGGCCGATGCGGTGCTGCTCGGGGCCATCGGCGACCCGAAGTATGACAACAACCCCGCCGCCAAAGTACGTCCCGAGCAAGGGCTGCTGAAGCTGCGCAAGTCGCTGGGGCTCTACGCTAACATTCGCCCTGTTACGGCCTATGACCGATTAATTGAGCATTCTCCCCTCAAAAAAGACCGGATACAAGGTGCCGACATGCTCATCTTCCGGGAGCTGACGGGGGGCATTTATTTCGGTGAAAAGGGTCGTGCGGAAGATGGTAGTGCTTTCGATCATTGCACTTATAATCGGGGGGAAATTGCTCGTATTGCGCACCGCGCTTTTCAGGCCGCCGAAAACCGTCGGCAGAAGCTGACTTTGGTAGATAAAGCTAACGTGCTGGAAACGTCGCGCTTATGGCGCGAAGTGGTGCAGGAAATTGCCCCCCAGTATCCCAGCGTAATGGTCGATTACCTGTTTGTGGACAACGCGGCCATGCAGCTTATCCTCAATCCGCGGCAGTTTGATGTAATGCTGACCGAGAATATGTTCGGCGATATTCTCTCCGACGAAGCCTCTGTAATTGCCGGCTCTTTGGGCCTGTTGCCTTCCGCTTCCGTCGGCGACCAGGTAGCGTTGTTTGAGCCTATTCACGGGTCATTTCCGCAGGCTAAAGGCAAAGGCATTGCCAACCCGATAGCTACTATCCTATCGGCAGCAATGATGCTGGAACACTTTGGTTTACAAGCCGAAGCCGACTGCGTGAAGGATGCTGTAGATAATGCCCTGGAAAGAGGCGTGCTCACGCCCGAACTGACTTCCGGCGTGCCGTACACCACTGAGCAAGTAGGCAGCTTCATTGCCTACGGCGTGCTGGATCTACAGGATTGTCAGCTGCATAGAAGCAATATTGAACTCGGCTTGAGCACAATTATTTAGATCATAAACTGAAAGGAATAGAAATCACAAGAACGTCATGCAGAGCGGTAGCGAAGCATCTCGCGGGCTGACGCCGGATTAGTACTCCTACTAAACACGCGAGATGCTTCGCTACCGCTCTGCATGACGTTCTTTTTAGATTTAGGTAGCCACTGTACTCAGCCAGAAGTCAAAAAAGCCCCCCAGCATACTACTGACGGTATGCTGGGGGGCTTTTTCTGTATTGAAACACAGTAGTTCAGGCAAACATCGCCACCGCATTCTTACTGGGTAGCGCAGTTTTGCCAGTTAAGAAAATGTCTACTTGCCGTGCTGCTTCCCGGCCTTCCGAAATAGCCCAGACTACAAGGGATTGCCCGCGGCGCATGTCGCCGGCCACGAATACATTCGGTAGGCTGGTGCGATAAGTATCGTTGGGTGCGTGCACGTTGCCTCGGCCATCAAGCTCTACGCCAAGCTGTTCGAGCAGGCCTTGATACTGCGGTGAGGCAAATCCGAGGGCTAATAGCACCATGTCGCAAGGTATTTCGCGTTCGGAGCCTTCTATTTCGGTAAAGGCGATGCGGCGGCCGAGTACATCGGTTTCCCAGGTTACGTCGGTAACCAGTACAGCTCGTAATTGGCCTTGCTCATCGCCCAGGAAAGCTTTCGTATGAATACCCCAGTAACGATGGCAGCCTTCCTCGTGGGAGGTGCTGGTGCGGAAAACAGTGGGGTAGCTGGGCCAGGGCGCGTGTGCGGGCCGGTCGGTAGAGGGCTCGTGCATAAGGGCAAATTGGGTAACAGAACTGGCTTGCTGGCGGTTAGCGGTGCCCACGCAGTCCGAGCCTGTGTCGCCACTTCCAATCACAATTAACCGACGGTCGGTGGCCAGAATCGGCTCATTTGTGATGGGCAACTCACTTACCCGGCGGTTGTGCTGGGTCAGGTAGTCCATGGCAAAGTGAATTCCGGACAGTTCGCGGCCCGGAATGGGCAGATCGCGGGCCATAAGGGCGCCACCGGCAAGCACCACCGCGTCGAAGGTGCGGGTTAGCTCGGCGGCGGGCAGATCTTTGCCAATCTCTGTGTTGCAGCGGAACTCAATTCCATCTTCCTCAAGCAGTTGGATACGACGGTCAATTACCCATTTATCCAGCTTGAAATCAGGGATTCCGTAGCGTAAAAGCCCCCCAGGCCGGTCATCGCGCTCGAATACAGTCACGGAGTGGCCAGCCTTCGCTAGTTGAGCCGCCGCCGCTAAACCAGCCGGCCCGGAGCCGACCACCGCCACCGTTTTTCCCGACTTAAGCAGGGGCGCAGATGGCGCCACATAGCCTTTGGAGAAAGCAATTTCGATGATGTGCTTCTCAATTTCCTCGATGGCAACCGGCTCACGGTTAATGCTCAGCACGCACGCGGATTCGCACGGCGCGGGGCAGATACGCCCTGTGAATTCCGGGAAGTTGTTCGTAGAAGATAGGATCTGGTAGGCTTGCAGCCAGTCCTGCTGGTGCACGGCGTCGTTGAATTCGGGAATGATATTACCCAGCGGACAACCAGAATGACAAAACGGAATGCCGCAGTCCATGCACCGCGCCGCCTGCCGATTGAGCTGCTCATCGGTGTAAGTGCTAACAAATTCCTGGTTATGCGCTACCCGCTCCTGAGGCGCTGCCTTGGGGGGCAATTCCCGCTCAAATTCCTTAAATCCTGTGATGTGCGCCATAGCAGTTTTAATGTAGAGACGCGATACTTCGCGTCTTGGCGTTGAACAATTCGCTTTGAGCAGTTAATTAATTTCGTCTGTCATGCAGAGCGGTAGCGAAGCATCTCGCGTGTTTAGTAGGAGTACTAATCCGGCGTCAGCCCGCGAGATGCTTCGACTCCGTCTCTGCATGACAGTTACTTTGGCAACATCAGCAACGAGGAGACGCAAAATTTTGCGTCTCTACACCGTGGCGTACTGCGCGCGTTGCAGCACCTTTTTGTATTCGGAGGGGAAGACCTTGACGAACTTGCCCGCTTCTTCAACCCAGCTATCGAGCAGGTAGGCTGCTAACTGACTTTGAGTGAGTTGTACATGTTTGCGCAGCAGCGCCCGTATCTGATCCTCGTCGTCGGAATCCAGCGGGTCCAGCTCCACCATTTCAGTGTTGCAATTGTCGGGGAAGCTGCCGTCGGGGTCGTAGATCCAGGCGATGCCACCGCTCATGCCGGCGGCAAAGTTGCGGCCGGTTTTGCCCAGAATAAGTGCCCTCCCGCCCGTCATGTATTCGCAGCCGTGGTCGCCCACGCCTTCTACTACAGCCGTGGCGCCCGAATTGCGCACTGCAAAACGCTCCCCGGCCTGACCGCGCACAAACAGCTCGCCGGAAGTTGCGCCGTAGAGGGCCACGTTACCAATAATGATGTTTTGCTCGGGTACAAACTGGCTATTCAGCGACGGAAAAATGGCCAGTTGCGCGCCCGAAAGCCCTTTGCCGACGTAGTCGTTGGCTTCACCCTCAAGAGTAAGCGACACGCCCTTGACACTAAACGCCCCGAAGCTTTGCCCAGCGGAGCCGCTGAATCGGAAGTTTATGGTATTGTCGGGCAGGCCGGCGGCGTGGTAGCGCTTGGTTATTTCGTTGGACAGCAGCGTGCCAATAGTGCGGTCGATGTTGCGAACAGTGAAGGAAGCAAAGACGGGAATGCGCCCATCCAAAGCGGGTTTGGCATGCCGGAGCAACTCCCAGTCAAGAATGTTATCCAGGCCGTGGTCCTGCGTTTCGCTGTTGTATAAAGTGCCCCCCGAAGGATTGGGCGCAGGGTGCAGCAGGCCGCTTAAGTCCAGCGTGCGGGCTTTCCAGTGGCTGATGCCTTCGCGCACCTTCAGAAATTGGGTTCGGCCTACCATCTCGTTTATAGTCCGGAAGCCCAACTCCGCCATGATTTCGCGCAGCTCTTCGGCCAGGAAACGAAACAGATTCACGATATGCTCTGGCTGGCCCGTGAACAGCTTGCGCAGCTCCGGGTCTTGGGTCGCTACGCCGACGGGGCAGGTGTTCAGGTGGCATTTGCGCATCATCACGCAGCCGCCCGCAATGAGGGCAGCCGTCGCCACGCCCCATTCTTCGGCGCCTAGTAAAGCCGCAATAGCCAAGTCGCGGCCCGTTTTAAGCTGACCATCAGCTTGCAGCACCACGCGGCTACGGAGCTGATTACGGAGCAAGGTTTGGTGGGCTTCGGCTAGGCCTAGCTCCCAGGGCAGCCCGGCGTGCTTAATAGAGCTCATGGGCGAAGCGCCCGTGCCGCCATCATAACCAGCAATGAGAATGACATCGGCGTGGGCTTTGGCAACGCCGGCTGCAATGGTGCCGACGCCTGCCTTCGACACCAGCTTCACATTGATGCGGGCCGCCCGGTTGGCGTTTTTCAAGTCGAAGATCAACTGAGCTAAATCCTCAATAGAATAAATGTCGTGGTGGGGTGGGGGCGAGATCAGACCTACCCCGGGTGTGGCGTGGCGCACTTTTGCAATCCATTCATCTACCTTATGGCCAGGAAGTTGGCCGCCTTCGCCCGGTTTTGCCCCTTGAGCCATTTTGATTTGCAGCTCGTCGGCATTGGTGAGGTAGTGAGCCGTGACGCCAAAGCGGGCCGAAGCAATCTGCTTGATGCTGGAGCGCATGGAGTCGCCGTTGGGCAAAGGCTCGTAGCGCATGGCATCTTCGCCGCCCTCGCCGGTGTTGCTCTTGCCGCCAATGCGATTCATGGCAATAGCCAAGGTGCTGTGCGCCTCGTGCGAAATTGAGCCAAACGACATGGCCCCGGTCGCGAAGCGCCGCATGATGCTTTCGGCGGGCTCTACTTCCCCAAGGGCAATAGGCTCGCGGTGGTAAGCAAAATCCAGCAGGCCCCGAATGGTGAACGCACGGGCAGATGACTCATTCAGTAAGCGGGCGTAGCGCTGATACGTCTGGTAGTTGTTGGTGCGCGTAGCGTGCTGGAGCAGGTGTACGGTTTCGGGGTTAAACATATGCGCTTCGCCCCGGCGGCGCCACTGGTACACGCCCCCATCGGGCAGAAGCTGCTGCTCCTCCAGCGTGGTGCTGGTGAAGCCCTGAAAGTGCTTATAGAGCGTTTCACGGGCTATTTCATCGAAGCCCAGCCCGCCAATACGCGTGACGGCCCCCGTGAAACAGTAGTCCACCACTTCCTGATTGAGGCCTAGAATCTCAAATACCTGCGCGCCGTGGTACGACTGCAAGGTGGAGATGCCCATTTTGGAGAAGATCTTGAGCAAGCCGTCACAAACCGCCTTCACATAGTTTTTAGCTAGCTGCGGATGATGCTCGGGCGAGTCAAATTGCCCCCCAGCGTGCATCGTCCGTATGGTTGATAAGGCCAAATAAGGGTTGATGGCCGTGGCGCCGAAAGCCAACAGGCAGGCAAAATGATGCACTTCCCACACGTCGCCAGCCTCAACTACCAGGCCCACCGAACCCCGGTAGCCCTTGCGGATAAGGTGGTGGTGCACCGCCGAAACCGCCAGCAGCGAAGGGATGGGGGCATGCTCCGAGTCAAGGGCGCGGTCGGAGAGGATCAGGACCTCAAAGCCGTCGCTCACCGCATCTTCGGCGTAGCGACACAGCCGATCTACGCCATTTTGTAAGGAGCCCGGCTTGCCATCGGCCTTGAAATAACTCATCAGGGTTTTGGCGTGAAACAGCCCCGTATCGATGCTGCGCAGCTTTTCCAGCTCGTGGTTGGTCAGGATGGGCTGGTGCAGGGCCACGCAGTGACAGTGCATTTTGTCCTCATCGAGGATGTTGCCGTTGTTGCCGATGAAGGTAGCCAGACTCATCACCAACCGCTCTCGAATCGGGTCGATAGGCGGGTTGGTGACCTGGGCAAAAAACTGCTTGAAGTAGCTGGATAGGTGCTGGGGCTGGTCGGAGAGCACCGCCAGCGGCACATCCACACCCATCGAGCCGATGGGCTCTTTGCCTTCCACGGCCATGGGCGTGATAATGCTGTCAATATCCTCGCGGGTGTAGCCAAACACCTGGTGGTATTTGAACACCGACTCGGCCGATAAATCGGTGAACATCTGGCGCGGCTCGGGTAGCTCTTCCAACCGAATCTGGTACTCGTTTAGCCATTGGTCGTAAGGCTGCTGACTCGCGGCCTGGGCTTTCAGCTCCTCATCCGTAATAATTTGCCCCCCAACGGTATCTACGAGCAGCATTTTGCCGGGCTGCAAGCGACCTTTCTGCACAATGGTGGCATCGGGGATAGGTAGCACGCCGGCCTCGGAAGCCACGAGTACCCGCCCATCATTCGTTACTACGTAGCGCAGGGGGCGCAAACCATTGCGGTCCAGCATGGCCCCGATCATCTTGCCATCGGTAAAGAGCAAGGCGGCCGGACCGTCCCAGGGGCCCATAAAGGTGGCGTGGAACTCGTAAAACGCCTTTTTCAGCGGGTCCATCTGCGTATTGCCGTCCCAGGCCTCGGGCACGAGCATCATCATCACGTGGGGCAAGGAGCGGCCGGAGTGAAGCAGAATCTCAGCAATGTTGTCGAGGCAGGCCGAATCCGACTGATTGTTGTCGATTACGGGTAGCAGCATGTCCATTTCCTCGTCCGAGAAATAGGGCGAGACGTAGGAGCGGAGACCGGCATAAAACCAGTTCAGATTGCCCCGCAGCGTGTTTATCTCGCCATTATGAGCCAGCAAGCGAAACGGCTGCGCCAGCTTCCACGAAGGAAAGGTATTCGTGGAAAAGCGCGAATGCACCAGTCCAAAACCTGACGTGACCCGCGGATCCGAGAGGTCGGGGAAGTAGTGGCGCACCTGATAGGTAGTCAGCTGGCCTTTATACACAATAACCCGGCAGGAAAGCGAGGCGAAGTAGAAGTCATTTTCCGCCTCCGGTACCGATTCCATAACCGTTTTCGTAATCAGCCGCCGCAGCACAAACAGCTTGCGCTCAAAGTCTTCGCTGTTCGTAATGTCGGTTGGCCGGGCCACAAAAACCTGCTCCATCACGGGCTCCGCTGCCAGGGCCGTTTGCCCGATACCCGCCGCATTCACCGGCACCGGCCGATACCCCAGCAGCTGCATACCCAAGCGCGCAACGGCCGCGTTGATGCTGGCGCGGCAAGCCTCGCGCTGGGGGGCATTTTTTGGCAAAAACACCATGCCCACTCCGTAGCAACCCGGCTCGGGCAGCCTGATATTCAGGGCCGTACACTCTTCCAGAAAAAACCAGTGCGGCACCTGTAGCATCAAGCCGGCCCCGTCGCCCGACTCGGCGTCGCAGCCGCAGGCGCCGCGATGCTCCATGTTCTCGAGCATGGTCAGGGCATCCGCAATCGTTTGGTGCGACTTATGGCCGTTGAGGGAAGTGATAAAACCAGTACCACATGCATCATGCTCGAATTCGGGGCGGTACAGGCCTTGCGGGTCAGTAGATTTCATCACCAGAAGTAGGGCGTTAGAGTTCTGTCGTGCTGAGCATGGAGCAGCAGCACAGGGTTATAAGTGAGGCAGTACCAAAAGAGAAATAGGTGCCGACTGAGGAAAAAATTTCTTCAGTCGGCACCTATTCGGTTACCACAATCGGGTGTCGCTTACGCCAGGCGGCAGAGGCCGCAACTCGGTTAAGCCCAGGATGCACCAGCCAGCTTGCAGGCCAAAAGCGCCGCCTTGCAGCACGTAGCTGATCCAGCGGGCCGTGGAGCGGCCACTGTAGGTCTCGCTTTCTGGTTCATATTCGCACAACTGCACGGCGTCGCCCACTTGATAGTTGCGGTCGTTTTCGCGCACGTCAAACGTCTTGGCCCCCGACAATGTAGCTTCGAAGCAGGCGGGCCAGATTTTGAGCTCGTGGGTGCGGGTGTGCGACAGGGAAGTAGGTTGATCGAGGGTTGCTATATGGGTAATCATGCTGATGGTCATTAGAAGTTGATGTGGAGCCGTGCAGACAAGCACAGCCCATCACGCAGACGTGGGGTCGCAGACCTGCTGGCAGGTCGTCATTTTCAACAAATACAAGTGCCCACACCTGTCACCCGACGTATACCCCAGGCCTGAGCCTGGAAGTCAAGGTTTAAAAATGGTTGCCTTTTAAATGGAAGGCTGAAAAAAGAAAAATGATGGTACAGTTACCCAGCACCATAGCAAAAGGCCGAGCCTTTCGGGTAAGCTGGTTCGCCTGCTCCCTGTTGCAGGCGGAATATTGAGCGGGCCGGGTGGGAGGGCGGCAGCAGCTCCAGAGCGTACGTTGGCTGAATATAAGAAATAAATGATTTAAAACTTCAATACTCTTACTTCAGTGCTGTTTAAATAATGAGTGAATTAGAAAACTAAAAGCCAACAACACAGGCAAGTAGCAAAGCGTGCCATCAAATAACAGATACGCAGTCCAAAACAAAAAGAACGGGCCCTGGGGGGCAAAACGAGCGCCGCGGCTGAGTTATTCAGCCGCGGCGCTCGTTTTGCCCCCCAGGGCGGTTTCTCTTATTGCAACCTTATAAAAGGAGGTGCCGAACGTAGCAGCAACTATTTGGACTTGGAGCGCCTGTACAGTTGAAATCCGCCTTCCAGCACTAGCTGTTGCATTCTGCGCGTCAGAAAGGCCGACTTGCCGGGCGCGGGAAAAGACTGCTTATAAGGAGAGAGGCCCCACTCATACCGAACATTCAGATCCAGGCGGCCCAGCGTAACGCCTGCCCCGGCCTGCACTGCTACCTGCCACCGCTTGGGATTTGCGTCCAAGGCGCTCATCACGGCCTGCAATTCCGGATCCGGGGAAGTAAAATTTCGCGAATTATAGAGATAGTAACCGATGCTAGGGCCCGCAAACAAGCGCAGCGGCCCAGATTGATAGCCCCCCAGCAGTCGGGCATCAAGGCGCCGGATGCGGCTATTGGCATAAGGATAGGCGCCGGTAGCGTTGGATAGTAAAACCGGAGTTTCCAGAGCCGACATATAGCCCAACTCTGGTTGCACATACCAGCCACCTGCCTGGCCAATCTTCCAGCGACCAAACAGCGTGATGCTGTTGCCCGTCTCATCGTTGGATTGATCGGCCAGCGGATCAATCAAAACGGAGTTATACCGAAAAGCATAACGATCTGCCTTGAGGCGTGCGACATTAAACCCTGCGCTAATGCCGGCAGCTTGTAGCTGCTGGGCGTAAGTGGGCGTTGCAAAGCAATACAAGCCTAGCGCTGCAAGGCTGCTGAGTGTAGCTTTTTTCATTTAGTTGAAGGAAGGATAGATCTAAGAAGAGATGATAGCGAAGACAAATCTTAAAAAAAGCCCCCCAGATATGCTGGCTGACCAACTATGCTAGCGGTATTTTATAGAAGAGCTTACCTGACCATTTAATAGTTGCAGACTAATGGCAGAAATCTCACTGCTTAGAGCCCGGCTTATCAGTAAAGTAGCGCCACAAAAAAGCCCATTCGATCATCGAATGGGCTTTTTTATACCAAGTGAAGCAGACTTATTTGCCCAGCTTAGCTTTCAGATTTTCATCCAGCGCTTCCAGAAACTCTTCGGTGTAGAGGTAGTCTCTGCCGTGCTCTACCTTGTTGCCGTGGATGCAAACAGCCAAGTCCTTGGTCATTTTGCCGCTTTCTACCGTTTCGATACAAACGGCCTCCAGAGCTTTGCAGAAGCCGATCAGCTCCTGATTGTTGTCCAGAATTCCGCGGAACTCCAGCCCGCGGGTCCAGGCAAAAATAGAGGCAATCGGATTGGTCGAGGTAGGCTTGCCGGCCTGGTGGTCGCGGTAGTGACGCGTTACGGTGCCGTGGGCGGCTTCGGCCTCCATCACGGTGCCGTCGGGCGTAACCAGGGTAGAAGTCATCAGGCCGAGCGAGCCAAAACCCTGGGCTACGGTGTCGCTTTGTACGTCGCCATCGTAGTTTTTGCAGGCCCACACAAAGTTGCCGTTCCACTTCAGCGCCGAAGCCACCATGTCATCAATCAGGCGATGCTCATAGGTGATGCCAGCGGCCGTGAACTTGGCGTTGTAATCCTGCTCGTAGATCTCCTGGAAAATGTCCTTGAAACGACCATCGTATTTCTTCAGGATGGTGTTTTTGGTTGACAGGTACAGGGGCCAGCCTTTCATCAAAGCCTGGTTGAAGCAGGCGTGCGCAAACCCCCGAATCGACTCATCGGTGTTGTACATAGCCAGCGCCACGCCGTCGCTCTTGAAGTTGAATACTTCAAAAGATTGGGTTTCGCCGCCGTCCTCTGGGGTAAACGTGATAGTGAGCTTGCCTTTTCCTTTGGTCACGAAATCGGTAGCCCGGTACTGGTCGCCGAAAGCATGACGGCCAATGCAGATGGGAGCCGTCCAGTTAGGCACCAGGCGGGGTACGTTGCTCATCACGATAGGCTCGCGGAAAACAGTGCCGTCCAGGATGTTGCGGATAGTGCCGTTCGGCGACTTCCACATCTGCTTCAGGTTAAACTCTTTCACTCGCTCCTCATCCGGCGTGATGGTGGCGCACTTAATGCCTACGCCGTATTGGCGGATAGCATTGGCGGCGTCGATGGTAACCTGGTCGCTGGTTTCATCGCGGTACTCTATTCCCAGATCGTAATACTTGATGTCGAGATCGAGATAAGGCGTGATCAACTTGTCCTTGATGAACTTCCAGATGATGCGCGTCATTTCGTCGCCATCAAGCTCCACTACCGGGTTTGCTACTTTGATTTTTGTCATTTCCTCTGGGAAAGATGGTTGATGTTTTTCCGCTTAATGTGTAGCCCGAAGATACGGGCCCAAGCTTATCTTGTTCACAGGGCTCCGACAAAATCAACTAACGCGGGCAGGATTGCCCCATCGGGTAGTGAATAGCGGGAAAGAGTGCGGATAAACTGGTCACCCGTGAGGATGAGTGTAAAAAAGCCCCCCATACTTGAATAGTGGTGGTGAAAATAATTATTGCTATTATTTGTTGATATATCAACTATATTTGTATCAAATAAAATACCTATGACCATCGATACTCCCACTCAAACTGTCCTTTACACGCTTGAACAAGCGATAAAAACGTATCGCAGGCTTTGCCAGCAGAACATTGATCGAGTAGTAGACAAGCTCACTGTAGATCAGGCCCTGATCTTAATTGTGCTGGATAAGCACCCTGCTCTTAGCCAGCAACAGATTGCCGAGCTGGTCTTCAAAGACAAGGCATCCCTGACCCGCATCATTGAGTTGTTGGTTCAAAAAGGCTTGCTAACAAGGGGGATGCACTCTGCCGACCGCCGGAAATTCGAGCTGCACCTCACGCCTCAAGGCCAGCACACTCTCGCCCAGCTAACCGATACCATTCTGCTCAATCAGCGAACGGCGCTGGCAGGCCTGAGTGAAGAGGAACTCGTTCAGTTTCACTCGACACTGCAGAAAATCATTGCCAACTGCTCCACGCCGGCCCCATGCGCCTAGCCATTATTGTACTGCTTTTTTGCCTGGGCAGCATCAGTACCAGTGTGGGGCAATTGCACCTGCGGCAGCAGTTAGCAACCTATATGCAAGCCCAACACGACGTGAACCGCTTCGCAGGGGTTGTGCTGATCACGCGTCACGATACCATTTTATTGCACCAAGCCTACGGGCTGGCCGATGCGGAGTGGGCCGTTTCTAACACTCTGGACACCAAGTTTGCCCTGGCCTCCATCACCAAGCACATCACTGCTTTGGCTGTTCTGCAGCTAGCCGAGCACGGCCGGCTCCAGCTCACGGATAAGCTGAGTACGTTTCTGCCGGGCTTCCCAAACGGCGACGCCATATCCTTGCACCAGCTGCTGACCCACACGGCCGGCCTAGCCCTGGATTTTGAAGAACTGTACCTGTACCACACGGCCGTCTCAAAAGATTCTGCCCTGGCGTTTATCCAAAAGCAGCCAGCTCAGTTTGATCCTGGCACCCGCATAGGATACAGTAACGTTGGGTACTTTTTACTGGGCCAGATCATTGAGAAAGCTTCGGGGATGTCGTACGGCGAGTATCTGCAAAAAAATATCTTCGACGTGGCTGCTATGACGAACACCGGCCTGCATAGTAATACCGCCCTCGTGCCCAGCTTGGCCCGGTCATACTGCCGGGAGGGCGAGACATTTGTCAAAAACCCTTACATCAATTGGGACCTCAACGTGGGCCACGACGGGCTGTATTCCACGGCCGGTGATCTGGCAAAACTCGACCGGGCATTGCGGGGCACGGCGCTGCTTTCGGAGGCCTCTAAATCGCTCATGGCCACTCAGCACAACAAGCGGTTTCCGGGCAACGGCTTTCTGGATCATTACGGCTACGGCGTGTTTGTCGACCCCTATTACAGCCACGGCCGCCACCTCTTGACCCACAGTGGGGGATATTTCGGAGCCATGACCACTCTGGACCGATACCCTCAGGATGGAATTTTAGTCACGGTGTTATCGAACAATCAAGCTGAATCGCACTGGATAGGCTATGGGCTGGCTGGCATCCTGTTCGGCAAAGCGGTGGAAGTACCGTACGTCCATCGCCCTATCGCCGTCGCTCCGCCCAAGCTGGCCCACTACGCCGGACACTACAAGGAAATTCGCATCCTCTACATCAATGGCCAGCTGTATCTACAGGATCAGGACACGCCATTAGTGGCTGAATCCCCTCGAAAGTTCTTTAACCAGAACATTCCTGACCGTAAGGTCGAATTCCTGACCAACAAAGCGGGGCGCGTGTATGCCCTGACGCTGACCAAAGGAGGCGTAAAAGACCCTCCCCGGAAAAAAAGCGGTTCCGCCGGACGTTAATAATGTCTGCTGTCTAAGCGCCAGCTTTATGTGGTGATAGTCGCAAACCGTCATGTGGTGCACAAACCGCTTAAACGCAAAAAGCCGCTCTGCATAATGCAGAGCGGCTTTTTATTGCCAAAAACGAGTGGTTAAGTAGTCCGTAGGGGAATCGAACCCCTGTTGGTAGAATGAAAATCTACTGTCCTAACCCCTAGACGAACGGACCAGATGATGTGCCTTACTCGTTTTTAGTGGTGCAAAGATAAGGCAAGGATAATTCAGCGCAATACGTAGCGCCAAAAAAAAAGCCCCCCAGCAGCAAATAGGCTGACTTTCAGGAAGAAATTCTTTTTGTAGGGGGCAAATTTTAAGCTTCAAGCCCGTCGGGAACGGCAAAAAACCGTAAGAAGAAAAGCAAAGCAGATGGCTTAGTGGTTGATTTGGCTATATTCCCTTAGCCCTGTACCTTCGCTGCGCGTTTCCACCAGGGCCCCTCGTGGTCTTCTTAATTCCCAAACCCCAAACCTCTCATCATGGCTAAAATTAAAGTCGCCATCAACGGCTTCGGTCGCATTGGTCGTCTCACGTTCAAGTCTCTGCTCGGCCGCGACAACGTGGAAGTTGTAGCAATCAATGACCTGACTGATAATAAGACGCTGGCTCACCTGCTTAAATATGACTCCGTACACGGCCGCTTCGATGGCACGGTGGAGTTTGATGATAACAGCCTGACTGTAAATGGCCAACGTATTCAAGCGCTGGCCGAGCGTGATCCTAAGCTATTGCCTTGGGGCGAGCTGGGCATCGACGTAGTGCTGGAGTCTACGGGCCGCTTCGTGGACGAGGCTGGCGCTGGTCAGCACCTCACTGCCGGCTGCAAAAAAGTTGTGATTTCGGCCCCTGCCACGGGCAACATTCCAACCGTAGTATTGGGCGTAAACGAAGACATCCTGACCGGCGACGAAACCATTCTGTCGAACGCCAGCTGCACTACCAACTGCCTGGCTCCTATGGCGAAGGTGTTGGACGAGGCTTTCGGCATTGAGAAAGGCTATATCACCACCGTACACGCGTATACCTCCGACCAAAACCTGCAGGACGCACCGCACAAGGATCTGCGCCGCGCCCGCGCTGCTGCATTGAGCATCATTCCGACCAGCACCGGCGCCGCTAAGGCCGTAGGTTTGGTGTTGCCCCAGCTAAAAGGCAAGCTTGATGGTATCGCCATGCGCGTGCCCGTGCCGGATGGCTCTACTACCGACCTGACCGTAATTCTGAAGCAGGAAGTAACGAAGGAGCAAATCAATGAGGCCGTACGCAAGGCCGCTGAAGGCCCCATGAAAGGCATCATCGAGTACTCTACCGATCCGTTAGTAAGCATCGACATCGTAGGCAATCCGCATTCTTGCATCTTCGACTCGCAGCTGACGGCCGCCAACGGTACGCTGGTGAAAGTGGTAGGCTGGTATGATAACGAGTTCGGCTACAGCACGCGCACCGCTGATCTGATTCAGCAGTTGGGCCAGAAAATGGCGAAATAGCTCCTGCTACATTGCTTTCTAACAGAAAAGCCCGCCCACTTTGGGTGGGCTTTTCTGTTAGAAATTTAAAGCGACTGGGGGGCTTTTTCGAGTGTTTTGACCAGCATCAGCACCCGGCATTTTACCTCTCGCCGCTTCTACTTATTTCGCTACTCAACCTTGCGCTTCGCGCCGCGTTTCTATCCATCTATGCCCGCCAAGCCGCGTATCTGTTTTATCCTGAATCCTGCTTCCGGCACCAACCGTGCGCAAGATGTGCCGGCCCTGATTGAGCAACACCTCGATCATTCCGCCGTTGACCACGCCTTGCGCCTGACGGCTTATGCCGGGCACGCGGAAGAAATAGCTCGTACGGCCGCCGCTGAAGGGTTTCGTACGGTAGTGGCCGTGGGCGGCGATGGCACGGTAAACGAAGTGGGACGCGGCTTACTGGGTACGAATGCCGCCATGGGGATTCTGCCGCGAGGCTCCGGCAATGGCCTAGCAAGGCATCTGGAGGTGCCATTGGCCCTGCCAGCCGCAATCCGCCGAATGAGCCAGCCCGAGTTTCAGCGTATGGATGTGGGGCGCATCAATGGGCGTCCGTTCTTCTGCACGGCAGGGCTGGGGTTTGATGCCCACGTGAGCAAGTGCTTCGCCACGGCTGGTACTCGCGGCCTAGGTACTTATGTGCGCGTGGCGCTTCGTGAATACCGGACTTTTCAGCCCAAGCCTATAACGGTCACGCTCAACAACCGCACGCTGACCACCGATTGCTACGTGCTGGCTTTTGCCAATGCCGGGCAGTACGGCAACAACGCCTACATTGCCCCCCGCGCCGATATTCGCGACGGCCTGCTTGACGTGTGCCTGATTGATGCGCTACCGCTACGCCGAGCCGTGCGCGTGGCTCTTGGCCTGGCCCTAGGCGATTTGCCCCAGTCGGGAGCGGCAGTATATCATACCTCGCGGCACGTACTGGTAGAGGCCGTCGCGCCTATAGGCTTTCACGTAGATGGCGACTATGCGGGCGAAGCCACTAGCTTTGAAATAGAATTGCTGCCTCTAGCTTTGGAGGTAGCCGTATAGTTTAGATGGCTGAATGGGTGAGAGTTAAATAGCTTATTGCTCTGGCAACTCGTTGAACGATCAGCCATTTAACCCTCACCCATTCAGCCATTTAGCATTCAACCATTTAAAAGCATGAAAGCCGACAAAAACCGCCGCAGCCGCGAAGGCGTGGTGTACTCCACCAACTCCGACTTTTCCTACCAGCACGCCGACGAAGAATCGGTGGTAACCCTGCCGCCCCAGCAACAAAACCTGCGCGTGCACCTCGACCGCAAAAGCGGAGGCAAGCAAGTGACGCTCATCACCGGCTTCGTGGGCCAGGATGCGGACCTGCAAACCTTGGCTAAGCTGCTCAAAACCAAATGCGGAGTGGGCGGCAACGCCAAAGAAGGCGACATCCTTATCCAGGGCGATTTCCGCGATAAAGTGATGGGCGTACTGCTAGATCAGGGCTATAAAGCGAAGAAGTCTGGTGGTTAGAATAGTAGCAATAGCGAAGTCACTTTATTCACCTCAATGGAATCTGTTAACCCACGTGAATTAGCCGAAAGCGGCATTATAAACGCCGTACAGTGGCTTAAGCTGGGTGTCGAAACTATTGGGGCGTTCATTATTGCCCTTGGCATACTGGTGGCGGCCTGGTTGCTGATAAAAGCCTTGATACAGCGTCGTACGGCCAACTTTACGGCCATTCGCCTGACGCTGGCCCGCTACCTGGCCCTGGCGCTGGAGTTTCAATTGGGCGCTGATATACTATCCACGGCTATTGCCCCGAGTTGGGAGCAAATTGGGCAGCTAGGCGCCATTGCCGTCATCCGAACGGGCCTCAACTATTTCTTGACCAAGGAAATGCAGGCGGAAGAACGTCAGAGCGCCGAACAAGCCGTGACGGAGCGAGCCCACCAGCCTCCCGGCACCTAGCAAGCGCGAAAAAGGGCTGGGGGGCTTTTATGCGGTCATTTTCAATAACTTCCTGGCCCGCTCCACATCCTCAGGCGTATCGATGCCGATGGTTTCCAGCTCCGTTTCCGCGGTCAGAATGCGAAAGCCGTTCTCCAGCCACCGCAGCTGCTCCAGACTTTCGGCCTGCTCCAGCGAGGAGGGCGGCAGTTTGGTAATAGCGGCCAGCACATCGGGCCGGTAGGCATACAGGCCGATGTGGCGTAGGTAGCGATGGTGTGCAAGCCATTGAACTGATTCATATTGGCGTTGATAGGGCAGGGGATGACGACTGAAATACATTGCGTAGCCCTGGGAATCAAGCACCACTTTGGGCAGATGCGGACTGAATAACTCGTCCTCGCTGAGCACTGGCTTGACTAATGTGGCAAGCTGGGGGGCTTTTTCACCCTCAAAAAGCGCTACGAGAGCATTGATTTGCGCGGGGTGAATAAAGGGCTCGTCGCCTTGAATATTGATGATACAATCGGCAGTTACGCCGAGCTGCTGGTAGGCATCGAACACGCGGTCAGTGCCGCTGGGGTGGTCGGGGTCAGTGAGCACTGCCTCGCCCCCGAAACCGTGCACGTGCTCTAGAATGCGCTCATCATCCGTGGCTACCACCACCCGGCTCAGACTAGACAGCCGCGCCTGCTCCACGACTCGTTGAATCATGGATTTGCCCCCCAGATCAACCAACGGCTTGCCGGGCAAGCGAGTGGAGGCGTAGCGGGCGGGAATAATACCAATGGCGTGGATCATAAAAAGGAGTTTGCGAAAGCTGGATACAAGCTGGGGGGCTTTTTGCAAAGAACAGCGAAAGCCCTGAGTTGCCCGTTGCTTATATGCGGAATGTGGCGTGGTAGGCCAATAAATGAAGCCCGACCACGTTAGGTATAAGTGGCTTATCGGGCATCGTTGAATCATTCAGAAATGGCCTTTTTGGGACTCAGCTGGGATTATTTTTTATCTTTCGGCGCTTTTAGATTTCCCCCTAAGCTGCCCCACCCTGAATTTGGGGCCACTCGTTTTTCGCGAACTGCTCGTATGACCCGTTTTCTGTTGCTGCTGCCTGCGTTTGTTCTCGCTGGTTTTGCCGCCACCGCCGCGCCCCGGCCCATTCTCCCGCCCGATTCCATTGGGGTTGAATACCGTAATAATAAAATGCTCATCAAGCACCGTGTGGTGGCTGGTGAAACCCTTTATGGCCTCTCGCGGCGCTATTCGGTGCCCGTCGAGCAAATTGTGGAAACCAATTCTTCGCTCAAAGGTGCCCTCGTAACGGGACAGATAGTGTTGGTGCCACGCACACGGGTAGTGCTCACAACGCCCGCGCCAACAAGCCCCGCCGCCCGACCATCAGCGCCCGCTAATACCGTTGCCGCCGCCCGCTCTCTGCCCACCGACGACAACGGAAACCGCGTGTACACGGTGCAAAAAGGCCAGACGCTCTACGCCGTGGCACGCCTGTTTCAGCTTGCTCCCGCTGACCTTGCACGCTTTAACGGCCTGCCTGCCACTACGGGCGTAAAGGTCGGACAGCGCCTGATTATCGTGCCGGCAGGCGCGAAGGCGGCCGCAACGGCAACAGCGTCGGCTACTCCTTCCCCTGCACCCGTAGAAACGCCCGCTGCTTCCGCGCCCACCTCCACACCAGCACCTGCCCCGCCAAAGCCAGTTGTGACGGCCCCGGTGCCCGCCCGAACGGCTCCTGTCGCTGCTAATACAAAAGATTCTGTGCGTACGCCGGCCCAGGAAGCGGAGGAGCGCGCCCCCGAGCGGGCTAGTGAAATCGTGCGTAGAGTAACCGAAAGCGGGCTAGCTACCAGAATTGAAGGCACGGGCACCGATAAGTATCTGGCCTTGCACAAAACAGCCGCTGTGGGTACCATTATGCAGGTGCGCAATATCATGAATGGGCAGTCGGTATACGTCCGCGTCATTGGGCAATTGCCTGATACCGGCGAAAACAGCAACATTCTGGTGCGCCTATCACCCCGCGCCGTGCAGCGTCTGTCCACGCCCGACAACCGCTTCCGCGTCGAAACTTCTTACGTGCCGTAGGGGAAGAGCTAGGAGGTATAAGCTGGAGATTGGTCGCCAGTATTCTTTCTGGCTCCTGACTCCTACCACCTAGCTCCCAGCTTCTACCTCCTAGCTCCTAACTCCTTCATTTGAATCACGCTCAGCTCCGGGAGTTTCTCGACGACCACCACGACCGCTACAACCGGCCGGCCTTCATAGCCAACGACCCGATTAGTATTCCGCACCGGTTTTCGCAGCGACAGGACGTGGAAATAAGCGGACTTTTTGCGGCTCTGTTAGCCTGGGGGCGTCGCCCGACCATCATCAGCAAGTGCCACGAGCTCATGCGACGCATGGACGATGCGCCCTACCAGTTCATTACCCAGCACTCCGATGAAGATTTGAAGAAGCTGTTGGGATTCTGCCACCGCACCTTCTGCGACACCGATCTGCTGTATTTCGTGCATTGGCTGCGCTGGTATTATGCCAGCCACGATACGTTGGAAGACGCTTTTTTGCAGGGTAACACTCAGCGCCAGCGTCTCGAAAACTTTCACACACTGTTCTTTAGCTTGCCCGATGCTCCCCAGCGGACCCGCAAGCATGTGGCAACGCCGGCTCGCGGCTCGGCCTGCAAACGGGTGAATATGTACCTGCGCTGGCTGGTGCGCCGCGACGACCGCGGCGTAGACTTCGGCCTTTGGACGCGCCTGCCCATGACCGATCTGGTCTGCCCGTGCGATGTGCACGTGGAGCGCGTTGCCCGCCGCCTGGGCCTGCTTACGCGCCGCTTAGTCGATTGGTCAGCAGCCGAAGAGCTGACCGCGCATCTGCGCGATTTTGCCCCCCACGACCCCGTAAGGTACGATTTTGCCTTGTTTGGGCTAGGCGTGGAGGAAAAGCTGTAAGCATCGGCCTCGCTCACATCTTTTATGGCTGGGCGTACAGCACGCCGCCTTTCATCACCAACTTTACCTGTCGCAGGGCCGCCACATCGCGGGTGGGGTCTCCGGCTACCGCTACCAGGTCGGCAAGCAAGCCGGGGCGGACGCTGCCGCGGTCGGCGAGATGAAAAATGCGGGCGTTGCCGCTGGTAGCCGCGCGCAATACCTCCAGCGGCTGCAGGCCATGATCCTGCACCAGCTGTTCCATTTCGCGCACATTGTCGCCGTGCGTGAATACGCCCACATCACCGCCTATCACTAACTCGACCCCGGCCTTGCGGGCTGCCTGCATGCTGGTACGCTTTTGCTGCACGCGTTCGGGTAGGGGCGAAGTGCCTCTGCGCCAGCCCTGATATTGGGAAATGGCGTCGCCGGCGGCGACCGTTGGGCAGAGAGCTACACCGCGCTGCTTCATCAGTTTAAATATTTCCGGCGTGCCATTATCGCCGTGCTCAATGGTTTCAACGCCGGCTAGTGTGGCCCGCCGCATACCTTCGGGCGTGCTGGCGTGGGCCACTACCGGGCGGCCCGCAGCTCGCGCTGTTTGCACAATCAGGTTCAGCTCGTCCTGCGAAAATGTAGGTCGGGAAGGCTCGCCCTGTCCCCAGCGATAATCGGCGTACACTTTGATGATGTCGGCGCCTTTCCCGATTTGCTCGCGTACGGCCCGCACAATACCGTCTACGCCATCGGCTTCCTGCGCACCCTGGGGGGCATTTACATCCACGGAAAGCTTGGGACCGTAGCTACCGGTGGCTACCAGCGCCAGCGTGGCCACAAGTAGGCGTGGGCCGGGTATAATGCCTTGGTTAATAGCTTGTTTTAAGCCCACATCGGCGTAGCCGGCACCCTCGCTGCCTAGGTCGCGGGCGGTGGTGAAGCCGGACAGCAGCGTTTGCCGGGCGTGGGCAGTAGCGCGGGCCACCCGCAGCGCCTGCGACTCCAGTAGCACTTGGTCATTCCAACTCGTCTCATTATAAGGGTGAAGCAGCATGTGCGAATGCCCCTCAATCAGGCCCGGCAGCAGCGTAAGTCCCGGCAGCTCCAGCGTGCGTGCCCCAGCCGGCGCTGCGACCTGGGCGGCCGGACCAGCGGCCGTAATCTTGTCGCCGCTTACCACTACCACCCAGCCCGAATGCAGGTTCTCCCCATCGAAAACCGCCGCCGGACGCAGCAGCATAGTAACAGCCGACGCAGCTGATGAAGCTTGAGCCAAAACCGCAACAGACCGGCTTACCAAAAATGCAAACAGCAAAAAAACTATACAGCTAAGTGAAGCACTATTCATAGAGAAGAGAGAAAAACGACACAAAGCCAATGGCTGGAACCAGCTTAAAAAGTAAGCTGTGGCTATCAATCGAAAGTAAGGCCAATTAGCTTAGAAAAGGCGCCTGACTAGAAAAGCTACACTCTTCATTGGTTATCTCCTTTAATTCAATCCACTAGCTCGTCTTACAGAGCGGAGCATCTAGCGTGCTGATGGATGGTCGATTAGTAATCCCACTACTGCGAGCGAGATGCTTCGCTGTGCTCTGCATGACACTGATTTTCAACAGGCGAATCAGGAACCATTACTTGGTCTTCTTCAATCGTTTAGTTTTCTTCTTGGCCTTCATCTCAGATGGTGCGGCAACAGGCCCGCTTACAAGCGTCATCTCATTTACTAAGTGCTTAGCCCCGGCATATTTATCGACCACGAACAACATGTAGCGCACATCGAGGGTGATATTGCGGACGCGGTCGGGGTCAAACATGATGTCGCTCATGGTCCCTTCCCAGTTACGGTCGAAGTTGACCCCAATCAGCTCGCCCCGGCCATTGATAACCGGTGAGCCAGAATTGCCCCCCGTCGTGTGATTTGTGGCAATAAAGGCCACCGGCACCGTGCCATTTACGGCATAAGGGCCATAGTCTTTCTTCCGGTACAAATCGGTAAGGCGGGCCGGGACTTCGAAATCCGGATTGGCAGAGTCAGCTTTGGCCATGAGGCCATCCAGGGTAGTATAATAGGCATAGCGCACGCCGTCAGCGGGCTCATAGCCAGCTACTTGGCCGTAAGCCACCCGCAAGGTAGAGTTGGCATCGGGGTAAAACTTGCGGTCCGTCTGCATTTGCCGTAACCCCGCCAGATACGTGCGGGAAAGCACGGCTACGTTGTCGGTGGCAATAGTATAGGGCGGCAAAATATTCGCGCGGTAGTTTGTAACGATAGCATTAACAAGCTGATAGGCTGGGTCATTCAATAACGCGCGGGCGTTTCCCTGAGCTACTTCATCGAGCACTGCGTAGGCATCCGCCTGGGTAGTAAGGCGTGATTTTGCATACAGCGTGGAGGCATAGTTGGCCCAGCCCGTGGGGCCGGGATATTGTTTGCGTAGTGCCTTCACGTAGTCGGGAAGCAGAGCGGTGGGAGTGCCGTCCGCGTAGAGGGCAAGTAAGGCCGCCGCCACTTTTTGATCAGTTGGTTTATTGTAATTTCTGAAGAAGCCCACGGCTCCTTTCTTAAGCTTTTCTACTGCGGCAGTAATGTCGGCGGCGGGCGTTTTGGCTGCGGCCATGTCGCCTAAAGCGCTGAGGCTATTAGCGTAAAGCAGTAGTTCCACGCCCATGGCAGCTTCGGTTACGTAGTCGCGGGCCACGGTTAGGTCGCGGAGGCTATTATAGTTTTTCTCGAATTCGGGAAGCAGCGCACCGTAAGTGGCCTTGCGGGCAGCGTCGCTGGTGTTGGCCCACTGCGTAAAACGAGCTTCCTGCTCGCGCTTGCGGGCCACGGCATCCAGCTTTTTAAGGCCCCGATTTTCGCCTATCCACTTTTTCCAGTAGTTGGCTAAGCTGGCATATTTGGCCGCGTACTGAATGCGCACTTTATCCGAAGCCTTCATATCCTGATCCAGAATGTGAAGCTTGGCATCGCGCACCTTGATTTTGGCGGGGTTGGAAAGCGAATACAACTCATCGACGCCCCAGGAAGTCAGGTATTCATTGGTCCGGCCCGGAAAACCGAAAACCAGGGTGAAGTCGCCGGGCTTGACGCCGTTTAGGGAAATAGCCAGGTGATGGCGCGGCTTAAATGGTTTGTTGTCAGGTGAATAGGTGGCTGGCTTGTTGTCAGGCCCGGCATAGATACGGAACAGCGAGAAGTCGCCGGTGTGGCGGGGCCACATCCAGTTATCGGTGTCGCCGCCAAACTTGCCGATGGCCGAAGGCGGTGCACCCACCAGGCGCACATCCTGGAAAACCTCCGTGACGAACATATAATACTCGTTGCCATTGAAGAAGGGTCGCACAAATGCCTGATAATGCGTGCCTTGTACGGCGGCCTGCGCCACGCGCTGCCCGTTCTGCTGCACCAGCCGCTCGCGCTCAGCCTCCCCAAGACCAGTGGCCGGCACGCCGGCTAATACCTGGCTGGTTACATCCTCCATGCGCACGATAAACGTAGCTGTCAGGCCCGGATTGGGCAATTCCTGGTCGCGGCTCATGGCCCAGTAGCCCTTGGTGAGGTAGTCTTTCTCAACGGAGGAGTGGCTTTGAATCTGGCTGTAGCCGCAGTGATGGTTGGTGAGCAAAAGGCCCTGGTCGGAGATAATCTCGCCCGTGCAGCCACCACCAAACTGCACTACGGCGTCCTTCAAGCTGCCTTGATTGACGCTGTAAATTTGCTCTACTGTAAGCTGAAGGCCTTTTTTCTGCATATCCGCCTCGTTTAGCTGCTTGAGCAGCATTGGCAGCCACATGCCCTCATCGGCACGGGCGGGGGGCAAAAAGGAGAGTAGCGTGAGGCTCAGCAGAACCAGACGGGCAGCAAATCGGCGTGTAGACATCGGCAAGGAATGGCGAAAGAGTATTGTAGGCGTGTTTGGAGCGCTTTTTCAGCTAAGTAAGTTTGAAAACCAGCCTATTAATTCGTTTGGGGGCAATTCGCACGCAAGAGTCAGCCCTCCGCTGGCCGCCACTCAGGACGACCAGCGGAGGGCTGCAACAAGTGTAAGATACTAAGAGTGACCTAGTTCAGCTACGGCAGGCTGCGACTTATCGGCAACAGCAGGCGCGGAAGGAAGACCGATAACACCATTGTTGGGCGCCGCCGATTTGCTTTCCCAAGCCTGAAAGCGAGCAATCTCACCCTGAAACTTGCCGATAAACCAGCTAATCAGACTCAGATCATCCAGAAAACCGACTACAGGGATAAAATCGGGCACCAGGTCGATGGGCGACAGCACATACAGGAGCACGGCGAGGCCGGAGATGATAGTCGTCGTTTCGATTTGCCGATACGAGCCGCTGACAAAGGCACCTATTAAGCGAATCAGCGTGCGTGCCATATCAATGACCTGTTGTATGGGCCCCTTTTTACTGTCTTTTGCGTCGAGCTTGGAAGCTACTTCGCGCAGGATGAGTGCAACGCGGAACGGCCGTCCCAGCAGTTTGCTGGCCCGGCCCAGGAATACGTTGAAAAGTGCGTTTTTTGAAATGGCGAGGCCTTTTTCGTACAGTGAGGACATGAGCAATATGTTAAGTAAGGGGTTGGTAAAATGGGTACGGTTGAGAACGGGCTGGCGTTGTAGAAGTCTTGCTCGATAGATAATTTTTGAGCGCAAGTTGATGCCTGCAATAGGTTGTCACGATCAAAATGAAGCGCTATAACAGTCTGGGGGGCTTTTTTAGGGTAGCAGATCTCAAACCGGGGCTTCCGCTTTCTTCACCTTAAGAAAAAAGCCCCCCAGACAACCCCTAGAACAAAGAAGGTCCCACTTACCAAGTAGGACCTTCTTTATTGGGTTGAAACCTGTCAGACGTTCGTCTATTGTTTCACAAACCGCTTTACATAGGTCTGGCCCGGACTTGTAATGCGTAGAATATACACGCCCTCACTGAGGCTAGATAGTTGCTGATTAAGCCGTTGGTTGACTTGCTCCAAAGAGCCCGCCGCCTGTGCCACGGCCCGGCCATCGGCGCTCATTACCTGCATACGCACCTGCTGTCCGGCGGCAGCTGGCAGGCGCAGCTGCACCTTACTGGTAGCCGGATTCGGATAAATATCCAGCTGAGCATTAGCCTTTTGTGCACTGCTGCTGGCCGTTACGTAGCCAAAAGCAAAGCGCGTCAATACAGGATAATGGTCAGAAGTGGTGTTGGCGTAGTTGGGAATTAGGGCCGCCAGATCGGTGCGGAGCTGAGCCGTAGAAGGCAGGTAAAAAGTATTCAGCTCGCTGGACACCACAACGTGGTCGATAACGTCGCCAAAATCGACGGTGGAGCGCTGGCCTGTCTGGCTCAAAGGCAAGGTGAGCGCTGTGTAGTTGGCCACGTCGGTGGTGAAGGCGCTGAACGATGTAGCGGTGGTGTTCACGCCGGAGGCCACGGTCTGGTCGAGGTCATCATTGAAGTCGCCCAGAATAATAACGTTGCCGCTGCCGAAGCGCGTGTCCAGCTCTGCTTTCAGCGCATCGGCTCCCACCTTACGACGGTCGTAGGCCTCCTGAGCATCCGCAACGGAGGTGTTTTCGTTGGCTTTGGCGTGAATAAGCACAAAGTTTATGCGCTTCGTCTGGCCGTTGATAGTTATATCAGCCTCCATTAAATAAGGAAAGCGTCCCGAAGACCAAGCGTTATACTGGGGGCAAGTAGTGGCGTTATTGGGGCAGCGCAACAGTCCGGAGAACGTAGGATTGCTCACGACACCCGTGCGATACACAAAAACCAGCTTCTGGGCCGAAGCATAGTCGGGGTCGTTGTTGTCGGGGGCATTTGAACCGAATTCTGCCACCTTATACTTAAAGCTGCCGGGCAGCTGGCGCACCACCGCACCCAAGCGGGCCGTGTCCACTACTTCCGTCAGCCCATATACATCAGCATTCAGGTTTGTCAGAATAGTCTGTACGTTGGTCTGCTGCAAGTCATCATTGGCAGGTGCCTGCGCTGTAGAGCCAAACCACTCAATATTCCAGTTGGCTACGTCCAGCGTGTTGTCTGGCGCGTACGTATTGCCTGATACGGCTACAGTTACATTGGAGGCGCCTGTGGTACTGGCTGTTAAGGTAGAAGTATAGGAGCGCGCCGTCAGTGTAGGCGTGAAGCGCACGGTTAGGGTGGTGGAAGTGAAATTGGCCTCCTCTACGGTGTAAGTCAGGGAATTAGAAAAGGCAGTAGTGCCGTTTTTGGAGAGCTGGAAGGCTGGGTCAGATGATGTAATGGTTACGGGGCCCGTCAGGTTGCGGAAGGTAGCAGTGAGCGTTTGTTGGGCCGACGCGTTAATTGCCTGATAGCCAAAGGCCAGACTAGCGGGGTTGAGCAGCAAAACCGGGGCGGCTGGTGCATTGGCGTTTTGCAGGCGCAAATCATCCAACGTCCAACGGGCGGCTCCCAACTCCGGGCCACTGGTGTATACAAAAGCTATGTAAACGTTGGGCGCTTTAAAGCGAGTAAGGTCGATATCAGGCGTTAGCGTCCAGACATCGGAGCCACTGCCGGGGAAGTCAGCGTTCAGGTCGGTCCAGGTGACGCCGGCGGCGGTTGGGCTGCCCGTTCCCGAGTAGTTGGTCGAAACCCGCAGCCGCAGCGCCGCACCCGAGAAAGCCACCCGGCTCCAGAACGAGAAAATAGGAAACTGAAAGGTGCTCAAGTCAAAGGCCGGCGAAATCAACCAATCCTCATTGGGTACACTAGCACCCGAAGCAAAACCATTGATCTGTAGTCCATTAGGTGCAGAAGCGCGGTTGGTGGGGTCGTTGCCTGCGCGGCCAAAGGTGGTGCAGCCCCAGGTTTGCGGGCCCGTCACGCTGACGGCCGTCCAGGTATCGAAGCTGGTAGAGCCGCTGGGGCACACGTCAAACGAAAACAGGTTGTTGTTTGGATCGATGCCCGTACCAGAAACGGCTACACTCTTGGCTTCCGCCCCGGTGCTGGTATGCGTGATGGCCCCGCTGGTAGCGCCGCCTGTGGTGGGAGTAAAGCGCACATACACCGTTTGGGCCGTAGCCAACTCAGCGGGCGTAAAAGTGAGCGTAGAAGTGAAGACAGCGGCGGGAGCGTTGCTTTTGGATAAAGCAAAACCAGCTGGGGCCGTGGCTGTTACGTCGGCTGTCAGGCTGCTGCCGGTGATGGTATAGGACTTGAGCGCCGAGTTGGTGTTAATAGCTTGGCGGTCGAAGGCCAGACTGGCTGGGGTTACACTCAGCAGGGGCGAAGGGGTGCCCGCGTTGAACGACAAAGAAAAGTCGTCAATGGCCATTCCGTCATCGGCGCCGGCGGCATTGAAATCGGTCCAGCGAATCCAGAAAGTGGCGTTCGGAGCGATGTTCAGGTTGCTGATGGTGGCCGTGAGCGTAGCCGTATGAATAGGAGTAGCTACCCCGCCACCAATAACAGTTGCGCTGGGCGGATTGCTGTAGTCGAGCGCATCCACATCCAGCCAGCCATCGGTGGTAGTGAGCGAAGTGGCAGACGTACTGTATTGAAAATCAAGTCGGTCGGAGCGGGCAGTGCCGCCAACGCGCCAGGTTTCGCCCTGATACGTCAGGGTGAGGCTAGTGATGGTAGCGCTGGTATTGTTGGTGAAAGAAGCTCCCAGCGTAGGTGTCACGCTACCGCTAAGTAAGCCCCCCAGCGCCCGGTCCGTCGACCCATCGGCTCCGTAGCTATATGTATTGCCGCTATTCAGAGCGCCATTATTGGCCGTATAGGTAGTATTTGCTGCCGTTCCCACCTCCGCGAAATCCCAGCCAGTGGGAAGCGTAGTTTTCTCATTTGTGCCGGTAGCAGGCAGCAAATCAAAGTTTTGGGTGTAGGGGCTGGTGGTGAGGGGCGCCTGTGCCCATGCACCGGCCCCGTGCGCGAGTAGAAGGCAGCAAAGCAGCCGAAAAAGTAGAGTCTGTTTCATGAGACAGGTGTTTGGTGACGGATAAACAATCTACGTTCTTGTATTAAGAATAGATATTATTTTTATACTACAAATTCGCCCCGATTTCTGACGCTAAACTTCTCCTCAAACCTCTCCGCGAAACAATTCCTTTGGGCCCACAAACGAAAAAAGCCCCCTGGGGGGCTTTTTTAGCTAACAACCTGTGAATGAAGTGAACAGACTCATTCGAACAGGCACACTGTGCCGCCCACCCAATCTTTATTTTTATTAAAATCAACCCCAATCATTTCGCCCCGACTCAGGCGACCCAGATTGGTGAGCAAGAGCGGCCGTGGCGCCTGCTCCGGCCAGCCATACAGCATCCTGATTTCGCATTTCACCAGCCCGTCCGGCGACTGCACCACGGGCTCGTACTGCACTTTGCGTTGCAGCAGGTAGTTCTGCTTATCCGTAATGGCATCAAGGTCGGCAGCGGTTATGTGCAGGCGCACGCCGCTGCCGGCAAAGGAAAATAGCGGCTTAAGGACATAATTTTCCAGATCAGCGGGATAGGTAGTCAGCGTGTGCAGGAAGTGGCTTTCGGGCACAAACGGACTGTGCAGCAAGGGCATAGTGTACTTGCTGATGCGGAAAAACCAGTTCGGGTGCCCCACCCACGTAACGTCCACATCGTCGGTGAGCTGAAACTCCGTTTTCAGATCGGGGTGCTGATCCAATTCGTCGAAAATCAGGCGGTTATAAATGCGCTTGATAGGAACATGACGGCCTTCTTTCTCATAGTACAGCTGCCGTCCTTGCTTGCGAACCTTGGTCAGGCAAACAACCTCAATCCCCAAAGCCCGGCGCGTCAGCTCGAAGTCGAGACGGGTTTTCTGCTTTTCCGGAAATAGCTCCAGTAAGATCACCTGCTCCGGATTTTCATCGGCTACAATCAGCTGCCGCAAATGCTCGATGTAAGCGGCGCTCCCACCCGGCTGAAACACATGCGAAACCGAATCGGGCACCGGAAAATGCTCCCGAAACACCCGCGGCAGAAAGTCCTGAAACGCATAAAGCGATGGAAAGCCCTGTAGCTCAATTAGCTGAGGCTCCAGGTCGCCTTGCGCATTGCGGCAAACGGCAAAGTCAATTGCCAGGAAAGAAGTGTGCTCGTTTTCATTGGGCACGCGCTGGCGAGGCGGCACAGCCTGCTCGGTAAGCGATTTGAAATTGGGAGCCGTAAGCACATCAATGATGCTTTCGCCGGCGCTGATGAGCTTATCCCGCAGGGCAGCAGGTACAAAAATGGGCGTTTCAGCAATTCGGAAATCCGGCAGGCCAGGCAACTCACGCTCAATGGCTTCGAGCATTTCCTGGTAGCGCGATACGCTAAAGGCTTGGTTGTACGCTTGGCGGATTTCGGGAATCATAGCTAAGGAATAGAAGCGGAGTGGAAAGTAAAGGTTGGGCAAGTGTACGCAAAATAAAGAACGTCAGGCTCCACCTGCATGGCGCCTGACGTTCATTTAACTAAATGCCTGTGCTGATGCTTGCTATGCTGGTTGCAATGTAGCCTCAGGCGCTGATAGCGCGGTAATAGCTTCGCGTAGAAATGTGGGCACCACCACTGACTCCGTTAATTCGATGGTGCCAGGGTCCTGAAGCAGGCGCACCATATCGTTGTACTTGTCTTCGCCATGTTCCTGCACAATCTGCTGGCGCTTCGCATCGGTCAGGAAGTATCGCAGCATGCCTTCGCCATCAGCCTCCGGATGAAACTGAGTGCCAACTATTTGAGGCGTAAACCGGATGGCCATGATGGCCCGCTCCAATGGTACGTGTGGGCGTTCTTTTTCTAGGCACAATACCTTGATGCCCAGGTCTGCCATGTGGTTAGCATCAGGCTCAATTACCTGATAGTCGCGCGAATCGACGGCGTAGAACGGGGCCGGCAATGACGCAAACAAGGAGTCGTTATTGCCATCGCTTGTTTTGGTGATAGGAAAAATGCCAAACGAAGTGGACTTGCGCTTACTTAGCGTGCCAACACCTAAGTGCCGGCTTACCAATTGGAAGGAGTGGCAAATGAGCAGTAAGTGCTTTTTGCGTACATGAATGCTGTTCCAAGCAAAAATGCTGTCAATCAGCGCGAAATAGGGCTGCTCCCAAGCCTCATCGGAAGGAAGCGGGCTGCCCGGACCTCCCGACGAGATGTAAATATCGTAGTCCAACGTCGGCAACTCACTATTGGCCCGGACGTTAAAAATGTCGAAATACAAAGCCGCACCATCAGACTGAGCCTGACGAATTAACCGCAAAATACAACGCATGCCTTCGTTAGGCCGGTTGTCGTACATATCTAAAATGGCAATCTTCAAAAACTTCATGCAACGGTGCTTACTACAGAGAATCAGCCAATTATTGGAAAAAATTAGACCTCAGCAGTTGCCCAATGGGTCTGTGAGGTCTACACTCATTGGCAAGATACAACGCAGTTGTCTGTCAGTACGTTTTTATCCAATTATCATAACAAAAATCAAAGACCGAAACTGGTTTCCGCGACAATAAAGTCAACTACCTGCTTCAGGTCGCCTGTCTGACGGAATACGGCCAGCTGACGGTCGGCGCCGGTGCCCATTTCCAGCATTTTCAGCACGTACTCTACTTCCTGGCGGCTACCCAAATCATCTACCACATCATCCACAAAATCAAGCAGTTCGAGGATGAGCGTGCGGGTCGGAATCTCTTCCTGCTTGCCAAAGTCAATCATTTTGCCGGCAATGCCGTAGCGGGCGGCCCGCCACTTATTCTCATTGATGAGCGCCTTACGGTACTGCCGAAAGCTTAAGTTGCTGATTCTGAGCTTGTAAATTTTGGCTACCAATGCCTGCATCACAGCTGCCAGCGCAATGGCTTCATCGGCGCGCAGCATCATGTCGCAGACGCGGTACTCGATGGTGTTGAAGAACGGATGGAGGCGCAAATCCCACCATATTTTCTTGCCATTATCAATGCAGCCCGTTTTTACCAGCAAGGCAATGTACTCATCATACTCGCTGGCGCTGGCGAAGTGCTCCGGAATGCCCGTGCGCGGAAACCGCTCGAACACCTTGGTTCTGAACGACTTGTAGCCCGTTTCGCGACCTTCCCAAAAAGGTGAGTTGGTTGATAAAGCGAAAATGTGCGGCAAGAAATACCGCAGCGAGTTCATCATGTACACGCCCAGTTCGCGGGTTTCGAGGCCCACGTGCACGTGCATACCAAATACAAGGTTGGAGCGGGCGGCATCCTGCAGCTCCTCCACAATCTTGTCGTAGCGTACGTCAGCGGTGATGGGCTGATCTTGCCAGCGCGAAAACGGGTGCGTGCCCGCGGCGGCAATCTTCAGCCCAACCTTATCGGCCAGCTCAATCACCTGCTGGCGCAGATGAATCACCTGATGGCGTGCTTCCTCGATATTCTGGCAAATAGTAGTGCCCACCTCGACCACCGACTGGTGCATCTCGGCCTTCACCTGCTCCTGCAGAATCATTTGGCCCCCTTCCACAATCTGCGACATGTGAGAGCGCAAATCGCGGGTTTCCGGATCAATCGTTTGAAATTCTTCCTCTATTCCGAGCGTAAAAACAGGCTTAGCCATAACGTTACTTACTTATCAATGGGAAGAGATGCCGCGAAAAGTGCTGGGGGGCTTTTTCTACTTTAATTCCTTAGAAAAAGCCCCCCAGATACTATTCCTGAGCTTTTTTAGCTTTGGGGGCTGCGGCCTTGGGAGCGGCTGCCTTCTTAGGAGCGGCCGCGGCCTTTGGCGCCGCAGCTTTTGCAGCGGTTGGCTTTTTAGCAGCCACCGTTTTGCCGGCCGGAATCGAATCCTGGAAACCGTTCTGAGCCGAACGTTGCACGAACGTGCCCCAGGTTAGGTTGTCGCGGCCGGGCTGGTAGGCGCGGGCCTTCTCGATGGCAAGGTTGGCGGCGGCTTCCACTACCCACTCAAAATTCTGCTGACCTACGGAGTTCACGTCAGCATCAGGAGCAGGGTTGCCAAAGTCAATGGCGATTGGAATACCGTCGCGCACGGCAAATTCTACGGTGTTGAAATCGTAGCCCAAGCCTTTGTTGAGGCGCAGTACATAATCTTTAATGGTAGCCAGAAGCTTTTCGCCGGCCGGGCCGGTGGTTTTCATCTGGGTGGCGTAGCGCTGATGAAACTCGTTGCGGGGCTCGTAAGGCATGATGAGCACCTCTTTGCCGCCGATGCAGTAGCAGCGGAAATAATCGTCGAACTCAATGGCTTCCTGAAGCAGCATTACCAGTTGGCCGGTTTCGGCGTAGGCGCGGAAAAACTCTTCGGGGTTGTGGAGCTTATACACGCTTTTCCAGCCGCCGCCGGAGTGAGGCTTCATAAAGGCTGGAAACCCGATTTTCTCGAAAGCCATGTCCCAATCCATCATTCGCAGATTGCGAAACGACCGTTCGCTGGTGTCGTCGGGGCGCTCTTTGGAGGGCAGCAGTAGGGTACGCGGCACGGGCACGCCAAGCTGCACAGCCAGGGCATTGTTGAAAAACTTCTCGTCGGCGCTCCACCAAAAAGGGTTGTTGATGACGGCGGTGCCGGTCAGAGCCGCGTTTTTGAGGTAGGCCCGATAAAAAGGGACATCCTGGGAAATGCGGTCGATGATGACGGCGTAGTCGGTGGGTACGTTCTGCTCGACCTGGTCGATGGAGACAAACTCGGCGGTGAATTCGCCGCCGGCTTTTTCATTTACCCGATCGACAAAAGCCTGCGGGAACGTGTTTTCCTGGCCAAAGAGGATTCCGATTTTTTTCATGGTGTAGAGGTTAAAGACTTAGGGAGGTGTTCAATATGAAAGGGCGTAGGGCAAAGCCCGACGCTGTGAACGGGCTTGGGGGGCTTTTTTACATCTGGGACAAGTAGTGCGGAAACATTTCGCGCCAGATGGGCCAGTCGTGGCTGCCGTTGGGCCGGATGTCGAGCCAGTGCCGGATGCCCTTGTTGTGCAGAATGCCCGACATTTCCTCGTTGCCGGGGCGGCAGAAGTCGTGCTCCGCAGTGCCGAGCACGATATTCATCTGATGAAAATGCTCGTTCTGGGCATCGGGCATGTACTGTGGCGGATTGTTGTAGTACACGTCTTCGTCGTAGTGCCCATCCAGAAAGCGCCGCATATCGAAAGCAGCGCCCATCGTAAATAGATAAGCTACCTGCTCGGGGTGGCGGAAGGCGAAGTTGAGGGCGTGAAAGCCGCCGAAGCTGCATCCGGCTACGCCAATCTTATCGACGTGGCACTCCTGCTGAAGCGCGGGCACGAATTCCTGGCTAAGGAAACGGTCGTAGCGGTTGTGGTTTTGGACCCGCTCACCGGGGTGCAGGTGCTTGCCATACCAGCTGTCGTGGTCACGGCTATCGAGGCAAAAAAGCTTGATTTTGCCCGACTCAATAAACCAGCGTACCGATTCGACCAGCAGAAAATCCTTGGCTTCGTAATAGCGTCCGCCCGAGGTGGGGAAAATGACGATAGGGTACCCGTGCGTACCAAAAACCAGCATTTCGATGGCATGGCCAAGATGCTGGGAGTGAAAGGTGCGGTATTCTTCGTGCAAAATGGTCAGGACTTAGAGGGAGAGGAGAGTTGGAGAAAAGTAATGAAATATTTCATTGCACCATGTAAGCATGAGCTAAGAACCGGAAAAAGGTACCTTGCAAGCCTAACATAGCGTCCGCCGATTTAGCTTTTAGTAATGAATCAGTCACTTTTTTCGCCTTCCCAAGCCGCCACCGTACAAATAGTACGCGACGAAACGCTCAGTTCAGCTTCTTTAGAGCGTACGGTGCGGCTGGATGTGGTGTTGCCGCCGGCCTTCGATCCTGCCGGGCACGGGCCTTATCCGGTTTTGTATCTGAACGATGGCCAGGATTTGCGGCGCCTGCGCCTAAAAGCCACCCTCGATGCGCTGTATCAGCAGCAGGCGCTGCGGCCGTTCGTGCTGATTGCCATTCACGCCGGCGACCGCATGCACGAATACGGCACCGCCGGCCGCCCCGATTACCTGGAGCGCGGCAACAAAGCGCACCTCTACACCGATTTTGTGCTGGAAGAATTGCTGCCCTATGTGCAGCAGAAATACCACGTGACCTCCGACCCGGAGCAATCCGTTTTTGCGGGGTTTTCCTTAGGCGGGCTCATGGCTTTCGACCTGGTGTGGCGCAACCCGGACGCGTTTGCGTGGGTGGGCGTTTTTTCCGGCTCATTCTGGTGGCGGCGCAAAGCCTTTGACGATGGCTACATCGATGCCGACCGCATCATGCATGCGCTCGTGCGCTCGGGCCAGCCGCATCCCAGCCACCGCTTCTGGCTCCAAACCGGTACGCTGGACGAGACTAACGACCGTAACAAGAACGGCATCATCGACTCCATTGAAGATACGCTGGACCTGCTGGCGGAACTGACTCGGCAGGGTGTTCCCGATGAGCATATTCGCTACGTAGAAGTGGCTGGCGGCCGCCACAACCAGGAAACCTGGGGCCGCATTATGCCCGACTTTCTGCGCTGGGCCTTCGGCAAAACACCATCCCGGCCCTCCGATGCCTGGCTGCCCGCCGGCGCTCTGCCTTCCAAGCGGAACTGGGGCAGCTCTCAGCGTCTGAACCGGCAGCGGCGGCTGGCACCCAAAAAAGCCCCCCAGACCGCTGAAACCCCAGTGCCAGCGGAGTCAGTTGTAATTAAGCAGCCCATCAGCGGCGAATATCCCGCGTATTACGAAAACTACCTCCGGCACGTACCCGACAGCATCGATCCGGTGGAGCTGCTGGAAAAACAAGGCGCCCACGTTCGGGCTTTGCTAGGCGCCCTCACCGATGAGCAGGCGCTGCTGGCATACGCCCCCGAAAAGTGGACCATTAAGGAGATGATTCTGCACATACTGGACTCAGAGCGCATTTTTGCCTACCGCGCCCTGTGCATTGCTCGCGGCGACCAGCAGTCGTTGCCGGGCTTTGATGAAAACGCCTACGCCCAGGCTTCGGAAGCCAACACCCGCCCGCTGGCAGATTTGCTGGCCGAGCACGCCGCCGTGCGCGCCAGTACCGTAGCGCTGTACCGGTCATTTGCCCCCCACATCCTCGACAAGGTGGGTATGGCCAACGAGCACCCCATCAGTGTGCGGGCGCTGGTGCATGTGGTGCCGGGCCATGAAGCGCATCATTTAACAATTTTACATGAACGGTATTTGCCGTTATTGTAGCTTTAAAGCGCACAACACAAGCGAAGCTGCCTGCGTTAATACGTCCACCTCTCACCTTCATCTGTTCTAGTCATGGCTAAAGCACAAGACGCCCGCAAAGAGAAAAAGAAAGAGCCGACCAAGACGGCCAAAGAAAAGAAAGCCGCCAAGGACGAAAAGAAAAAATCGCGCGAGAGCAGCAGCGAACTGTAAGCTGCTTACGCCCGAAAAAGCCCCCCAAGTGTCAATTGGGGGGCTTTTTTGTGTTCGCCTAAATCAGGCGGTCATGCAGAGCGCAGCGAAGCATCTCGCTCTCGGTCGTCTGATTACTAATTCTACTAAACACGCGAGATGCTTCGCTTCGCTCTGCATGACTGCCTTTTATAATCACTTTATAACGTATAATACACTTCCTTCTGCTTGTCGTGATGGCGCAGATAACCGTGCAGAACGAGCTTGATGAGGGTGCGGTAGGCGCGGCGCTGTCCTACATTGATGAGTTTTTGGTATTGGGCCAGCGTGATGCGCGGATTGGTGCGCAGGTAATCGAGCACGGCCAGCTCATCTTTGTTCAGCGGGATTTTCTCGAAGGTTGGCTCTTCGCGTTGCAGCACTTTTTCGGTGAGGCTGCTGGTTTGCACGCTCTGGTCGCGCACGCGCACGTAGCCGCGCCAGTCGCCCTCGGCCACTTGAGCGCGGTGGGGCTTGTGGGCGCTTTCGCGCACCGTCACGATGAGTACTGTCCGGTTGTCTTCTTCTACTTCTTTGAACGTGAGCAGGATAGGCGGATCTACGTAATGGGTGGCCGCCTCGCGCAGCACATGTATTTCCTCCGCGGCATCGCGCACGCCCACAATTCGCCCGTCATCATCGACGCCGACCAGCACGTAGCCACCGCGCGTGTTGGCCAGGGAAGCCAGGGTGCGCGAAATGCGCGTCGGGTGCGTGGTCTTTTTTTTAAATTCCACCTGCTCCCCTTCGCCTTCCCGAATCAACTCCTGTAGCGTAGGCATGGGCTATGCACTAATGTTGAACTAAAAACTTGCCCTGAAGAGCCAGCTAAGAAAATCAAACGTGCTGATAATTAACTACTTATCTGTTATTCCACGCCCGTTTCCTCCTGCGAGAGGCGCCAGAGGCGGGCAGATTCGGGGCGGCTCTGGGAGCGGCCGGAGGCACGGCTGGGTTTGCGGTTTTTGAAATACTTGCCGCTAACTCCTTCCACCTCAGGCGAAGAGGCCAGGTAGATGCTGGTTTGGGCGCCTTTCTCGGGGCTGATCATAAATGGCCGGGCGGCCCACCACATGGCTTTCATCAAGGGTGAACTTCCAGGATGGACCAAGCCCGTATCTACCATGCCGGGGTGCAGGCAGTTGGCCGTTACCTTCGTGAGGTCTAGGCGGTGAGCTAACTCGCTCGTGAACATGATGTTGGCTAGCTTGGAGTCGCAGTAAGCCGTGAACGAGCTGTATTTTTCGCGCGCATTGCGGGCTTCGGCCGAAGTCTCTATCTCACCCAGCCAGTGCGCTTCGGAGGCTACGGTAAGAATACGCGCTTTCGGAGCTTCCAGCAGCTGCGGCAACAGCAGATTGGTCAGCGCAAATACGGCCAGATGATTTGTGGCCCAGCTCAGCTCGTGGCCTTCTTCGGTGATGGTAAGCGGGCCCGGAAATATGCCGGCGTTATTCACCAGAATATCAAGCTGATCGAAGCGGCGGCTTACTTCCTCGGCCAGGGTGCGCACGTTGGCCAGCAACGACAGGTCGCAGAGCAGCAAATCGAGCTGAGCGTCGGCACCGATGGCTTCGCGGATGGCCGTGCGGGCTTGCTCGCCGCGCTCCGGGTTGCGGCACACCATTATTACGCGGGCGCCGCGCCGTGCCAGCTCGCGAGCCGTTATCAGCCCGATGCCGCCGGAAGCGCCAGTAATGAGGGCCGTTTTACCGCGCAGGGGAGGAGAATTTGATTCAGAGGACGCGGTCATCAGAAAAAAACAAAATCAGTAGTGGGGGGCAAAAATTGAGGTAACGTACGCTTTAGAAGGGCAGACGTTGAAAAACAGGCAGTGGTTAGGCAGTAAACGGCTTTTCAAGATGAAAAAGTGTCTTTGATCAAAAAGGCATGCGATAAGTAATGAAAGCAAAAAAGAACGTCATGCAGAGCGCAGCGAAGCATCTCGCGTGCTGATGTGAGGTTAGTAACCCAAATCAACACGCGAGATGCTTCGCTCCGCTCTGCATGACTCAAGACCATCATCTGAAACAAAATCTAAGTAAAAAAGCCCCCCAGCCGAAAAAAACAATGCCGCCCTCGGTAGAAGGCGGCATTGAGAAGATTTCGCAAAGCAGAGCGCTTAGAAAGGAAGATCGTTGTCGTCGTCGCCGGCGATAGGAGCGGCGGGCTGAGCGCGAAGGTTCGGGTTTTGGTTCTGAGCGGGGGCCGCAGCGCGGGGAGCCGCTTGCTGCTGATTGCCATAGTTGCCGCCAGCAGCGGGAGCACCGCCACCTGCACCAGCTTCGATGCGCCAGGCTTCCAGGTTAGTGAAGTACAGCATCTGGCCGTTTTTGTTGAAGCCGCGGCCACGCAGATTAAACGTCACTTTTACCTCGTCGCCGATTTTGAAAGGATCTATCAGGGCTGTCTTATCCTGCACCAATTGGAACTTGATATGCTCGGGGTACTGGCCCTCCTGGACTTCCAGCACGAACTCGCGCTTGCGGAATTTTTCACTCACCTGCTGTTCGTCGAAAATCTCGTGCAGGCGGCCGGTAGCGTCGTAAGCCATAAAAAAGGAATAGTTGAAATGATGAAAATGGGAAGTCAAACGTACGAAAAAAAACCCGTTTCGGTTAATAAAACGGGTCGAACTCCGGTCCGTTGAATGCGTACCTAGTAGGACCAGGAACACCCGAAACTGGTTCCCGAAGCTACCCAGGGTTTGTCTATATTTTGCGCTTTCAGGCGTATCCACCCATTTCTTGCTTATGAAATCCACCTTTGCACTGGCCATACACGGCGGGGCCGGCACCATCTCCCGCGACCAAATGACCCCCGAAAAGGAGCAGGCCTACCACGCCGCGCTCCGGCAGGTGCTCGAAGCGGGCCACGACGTATTGCGCCAGGGCGGCGCCGCCCTCGATGCAGTAGAAGCGTCGGTGCGTGTGCTCGAAGATTCACCTTTGTTTAACGCTGGGCGAGGAGCCGTATTCACCCATGATGGTCGCCACGAAATGGATGCGGCCATCATGGACGGGCGAGACCGAAGCGCAGGCGCCGTGGCAGGCGTGCGCAATCTGCAAAACCCGATCAGCGTAGCTCGCATGGTGATGGAAAAGTCGGACCACGTGCTGCTGGCCTGGCCGGGTGCGGAGGATTTTGCCCGCGAGCACAACCTGCCCACCCAGCCCGACGAGTACTTTTTCACCCAGCATCGCCACGACCAATTGCAGGAAGCGCTGGAGTCGGGGGGAATTCAGCTTGACCACAGCGAATCGAAAAAAGCCCCCCAGCCCAAGAAAATGGGAACCGTGGGTGCGGTGGCCCGCGACCAGCACGGCAACCTGGCCGCGGCCACCAGCACCGGCGGCATGACCAACAAGCGCTACTCCCGCATCGGCGACTCGCCCATTATTGGGGCCGGCACCTTCGCCGACAACCGAACCTGCGCTATTTCCTGCACTGGCTCGGGCGAATACTTTATGCGTGCCGTAGCTGCCTACGATGTAGCCTGCCTCATAGAATACCGTGGCCTGAGCTTAGCCGAAGCCTGCCGCATCGTGGTGCACGATAAGCTAGAGCCAGTAGGGGGCGAAGGTGGATTGATAGCGGTAGATGGCGCCGGTAATCTAGCGCTGCCCTTCAATTCAAGTGGCATGTATAGAGGCACCATCACTTCCGAAAGCCCACTTTTCACCGCTATTTATGAGGATAAATAGCTGCATTCAGACTGCGACATATATATAAGGAGTGGTACGCTGACCTTAGATATCGAGCTTTGTCAATTAAAAAGGCCGCGCTTCCTTGGAAGCGCGGCCTTTTTAGTGAAGAAACAAGAAGTATTCTACCTCACCTGCGACTCAGGCTTGGGCGAAGCTATGGGGGGCAAAACTGCCTTACTTGGGTAGAACTTGCGCTCCTCTATATTATACACGTTGCCTTTGATGAGCACATGCAGCACCATGTTTTCGATGGAAAGGGCTGCGCCTTTCTTCGCTAGGCTGGCGTTGTTATGCTCCAAGTTGTGCCCGTCCATAATCACGACCAGGTTGGAGCCGATGGTTTCAATCAGATTGCCCTCCGTGATAAGTATACCGGTGTCCTCACCCAAACCGATACCGATGAGCTTGGGGTATAGGGCAACGGCCTCAATGAGCCGGCCGAAGCGGCCGCGCTTCACGAAATGAGAGTCAATGACAACTTTAGGCATCAGGGCGAGGCCCGTACCCATTTTGACGGCACCTTTCATTAGGGCATCGGGCACGCTGCCGCCCCGAATCATGACTTTTGACATGGCCATGGCCCCGGCGCTAGTGCCGGCGATGATAAAATTGGGGTGGTTGTGGTAGCGCTCCGTAAGCACACGCAGAAACTCGGTGTTGCCGAACATTTCGGTCAGCCGCGACTGATTGCCCCCGCTAAACATGATAATGTCGGCGTCGCGCAGGCGGTCCAGGTGCTCAGGCCGGTCAGTATCCTCGGGCACCCGGATATCAAACACCCCCACGTTCAAGCAATTGAGCATGGCAAAGGAAGCCACATAAATGCGGGCTACCTCTTCCGGAATCATGGAGGCAGTGGTAACAACCTCAATGCGCGGGTCGGCTTTCCCCGATTCGGTTACAATGCGTTTCAGAATACCTAACTCAAAGAAGTTGAGGTAATATTTCTTCTTGGTGCGGGGGTTGGGGTAAGTGCCTTTATCTTCATTGCCACCGATGGCAATCAGTTTACCGAGAGGTTTTAGATTTTCCAATACCAACATTCTATACTAGTTCAACACAAAAAACAACAGAGCAGTCAGCTCCAAATTCAAGCAAGCTTCGGGCCATGCGTGGCCTAGGGTAGCTCCCCTGGCAGAGCGGGTAACTGGTCGCTTAACAACTCAACAACTCAAATCTCTTACTTTCGGCCCTTTTTCTTCTTCAGATTTAGGCCGGGCGGCCCAGTAGCGCATCAAATGTGCTGGTAGCTACGGCGTGATAGTTGGGCCGGGCGCGGGCATAGATTGCCTGGGCGCGGGCCAGCCCATCGGGGAGGGCCAGAAGCGCTTTATAAAGAGGAGTTAAAAACTTACGTCGGCCTACACGCAGCAAAAAACGCTGGGTAGCTTCCTCGGCCGGCAGATGGCCGGTTGCCAAAGCAACCGGCAGCCAGGCAGTCAGAATTTCGGCGTTGCCGGATTGGGTGAGCGCGAAGGCCGCATCCAACTCTGAAATTTGCCCCCTGGACAAATCCGTAGGCAGCCCCTGTATAAAGTACACCCACTCATGCGTGCTCCACTCCGACACCACCAGGTCGGCGGCCGGCGTGCCACGTTCCCACTGCCGCCGCGCGGCATCAACCGCCGCGAAGCGCTCGGATGTTACGGCCGGGGCCCCGCTCGGAATACCGGACCCGTTGATCCAGGCGTCGAGCTGCAGCTTTTCTTCGAGGCCGGGCTCCCGATCCAGGAGCTCACGGCGCAGGTAAGCCACAAAGGAAACCGTGTCCATGCTCTGAAAACTGTGCTGCGCGAAGTACTCCTTAATAAAGGCGTCGAGGCGGGAGCGACCTATAAGGCTCTCCAGGGTGAGGAGGAGGTAATTGCCTTTTTCGTACGCAATATCATTAAGGCCATCATCTGGGTCGCGGCCGGCAAGGTTGAGGTAGAGGTGGGTGTCGGGGCTTTGGGGGCCAATTTCCTCTATGGTATGGAGCAACGACTTATAACCCAGCATCTGAAGCATAGCGGCGTAGGCGGGGCCATATAGCTTCTCCATTATCCGCCGCTCAAAATAGACCGTGAAGCCTTCATTTAGCCAGAAATCATTCCACGTTGCATTTGTAACCAGGTTGCCCGACCAGGAGTGAGCAAGCTCATGCGCTATTAAGCTGGTCAGGCTACGGTCGCCGGTGATTACGGTAGGTGTTACAAATGTTAATCTTAAGTTTTCCATTCCACCAAAAGGAAAGCTGGGGGGCAAAACCAACAAATCGTATTGTTCCCAGCGGTAAGGTCCGTACAAGCCCTCGGCTGTTGCTACCATTTTTTCCAGGTCTCGGAATTCCGAGGCAGCCGCTGGCAAGCTTACAGGTTCGGCATAAATGCCAGTGCGGGCACTGATGGGAGTGTAGCTTAGGTCGCCCACAGCCAGCGCCATGAGATACGCAGGAATGGGCTGCGTCATCCGAAAGTGGTACTCGCCCTGCGGGTCCTTTGCCTGCGGATTCTCGGCGCTCATCAGCGCCAGCAGATGGGCCGGCACCCGCACCCAGGCATTGTAAGTGAAGCGCACGCCGGGCGAGTCTTGGCAGGGAAGCCAGGTGCGCGCCAGAATTGCCTGCGACTGGGTAAACAAAAATGGCTGCTCCCGGCCGGCGGTTTGGATAGGAGGCAGCCACTGCAAAGCGGCTGCCTCGGGTGAGGTCTGATACCGAATGGTGACAGCCGTAGTCGCCGGCTTCACGGCTATGCGCAAGGCCTGACCCAGCACCTCGTCGGGGGCTCCCAACTCGTAGGTGGTAGCCGGACCATCAGGGCCGTCGAGCAAGACGGACTCTATCAGAAGGTCGCGGGCATCCAGATAAATATCGGGGGCACCGCCGGGGTTGCTAAACTGCCACGTGGCCTGACCCGTGAGTGCCTGCGCCGTAAAGTCAACGCTTAGCTCAAGGGTTAGGTGATGAACCCGGGCTTCGGCAGGGCGGGCGTAGCTGTGCGGATCGGGGCTGGGGAAAGAAGCAGGAGCAGAGGAAGTGGGCATTGGCAAAATCCAAAAAGTGCGATTTAATCTTTTCCTCAAAAAGGAGGGCGAGGAAAGTAAAGGTAGCCAAAACCCTCGCTGGGGAGCAGCAACGCAGTATACAAGTGTGGAAGCAAAACATGTATATTGCCAACCGAGGCGTATTCGTAACCCTGCGGAAACTTCGCGGGGCCGAATGCAGTAGAACGCCCAAGCCGCCACCAGGGACCTATCTTAGGTTCAGGTTTGTTGAGGAGGTTGCTTGGTACTATTTGCGTTTTCTGTCGCTTCTTTATTTACATATGAAATCTCTCTTTCGCTTTTCTTTTCTCTCCACCTTCATGGTTTGGCTGCTGGGCCTTGCGGTGCTTGCCACGTCCTCATCATGCAGCCAGGATCAGAAGGATCAAATTAAAGATGCTCTCCCCGGTGCGCTCACTAAAGCAGGTGGCCCTCAGCCCAAGCTGGACAGCACCTACGTAATTCGACAGATGAGCGCTGAGCCTGCTTTCAAGGAGCACATCGATTGGGGCAAAAAGTTTTATAAGGAGCGGGACTACCGCCTGGGCTGGTTCCGAAACCATGAGCTGGTGCCGCAGGCCAAAACAATGCTTGGGGTGCTGGAAAAAGCCGCCGATGAAGGCCTGAATCCTAAAGACTACAAAATCAAGGACTTCGATAAGCTTTTTGCCGATCTGGAGGCAGTGCAATCCGATTCGACCAAGCGCAATGCCTTGGAAAAGGAGATTGATGTAGCCTTATCGAGCACGTATTTCAACTGGGCCTCCGATTTTTATCGGGGGACGGTAAGCCCGCGCGAAGTCAAGAATATAGATTGGCGCGTAAAACGTAACAAGATCAAGCTGCACAAGGCCCTGATGACGATCCTTCAGGAGCGGGAAAGCACCTATCCTTACTACGAATTTGAGCCACTGCACCCGGAGTATAATGCCCTGAAAAAGGCCTTGGCTGACTACCGGGCGTTGCAGCGCAATGGCGGCTGGCCTATCATTCCGGCTGGCACCAAGTTGAAACCAGGGAGTTCATCGCCGGCCGTTGCGCAGTTGCGGCAGCGTCTGCTGGGGGGCAAAGCTGAGCCTGAAGTGACGCCGGTGCAGCCCGTAAATAACAACGGCGCCGCTGCTGCACCGACCGCTAATACGAGTCCGGCCGCTGTCTATGAAGGCGAGTTGGTAGATGCCGTGAAGGCCTTTCAAACGCAAAATGGCCTCAAGCCCGACGGCGTAGTTGGAGGAGAAACCTTGCGTCTTCTCAATGTGCCGCTGGCCGATCGCATCGATCAGATCATGCTGAACATGGAGCGCTGGCGCTGGATTCCCAAACGATTTGAACCAGATTATTTACTGGTTAATATTCCCGATTATAAGCTTCACGTTATTGAGGACAACAAGGAAGTGTTCAATATGCGTGTGATTGTGGGCAAGACTTTGAACGCCACGCCGGTGTTCAGCGACAAGCTGGAATACGTGGTTTTGTCGCCTTACTGGAACGTGCCCATGAGCATCATCCAGAAAGAATTGGCTCCTAAACTGGCCAACGATCCTAGCTACCTAGACCATCTGGATATGGAAGTGGTGAAGGGATACGGAGCCAAAGCAGTGCCCGTCGATCCCGGTTCTATTGACTGGACCAACGTGAACGAGAAGACGTTTAAGTATACACTGCGTCGTCGTCCGGGCCCTAAAAACGATTTGGGTGAGGTGAAATTTATCTTCCCGAACTCCGACGATATCTACCTCCACGACACTCCCAACGATGAGTTGTTTAACCAAACCAAGCGTGGCTTTAGTCATGGTTGTGTGCGGGTAGAGGAGCCCATCAAGCTGGCGGAATATCTGCTTCGCAACAAGCCCGGCTGGGACCGGCAGACTATCACGGATACCATACAGGCCCGCAAAGAGAAGTACATAACACTAAACGAAAAGCTGCCCGTGTATTTGGTTTACTTCACAGCGTGGGTAGATGAAGGTGGGAGCGTGCATTTCCGCGACGACATCTATGGGCATGATAAGGTGCTAGCTCAGCAGTACTTCAACTAAGGATTTCGTACTTAGGCTGTATCTTCTTCGAGTGTATTAGATAAGGTTCTTAGCCAAAAAAGCCCCCCGCGACTTAGCGTTCGTGGGGGGCTTTTTGCTGCTGTAAATTTTAAGATCTGCCTCTTTGACCATCCTTTACCTGCTCCTGATGAATCTGTGTGGATAACAGCAAAATCAGCTTACAGTAGGCGCACGTAATTCTATATGAGTTTATATTTGACATTTGTAAACAGCTGTACTATTATTTACTGTTGTTAACATACGTAACGCAATGAGCATGTATAGTTTATAAATGTAACTAGTATCGTGATGCACCAATGATTCCTTCATACTCGTACATTTGTAAATCATTAGTCCAGCACATATTATGGTTGAGCGCATCCGGCAGATTTTACAGACCCGACAGTTGAGTCCTACTCAATTTGCCGATGCGCTGGGCCTGGCGCGTCCTATTATAAGCCATGTGCTTAGTGGGCGCAATAAGCCAAGCCTTGAGGTTGTCCAGAAAATAATCGCAGCCTTTCCAGACATATCATTGCCGTGGCTCCTGAGTGGGCAAGGCCCCATGATGGCTTCTGTTGCTTCTCAACCTGCTACCCTAGCTCCAGCCGCCCTAGAAAGCACCGCAATACCCGTTAGCCCAGGTCCAACAGCGGCTAAGCCACGCCCTAAACGCACGGCAGCACATGCCCAAGAAGCCACTGTGCCCGTTGCTACGGCCGCCCCGCCTGCACAGCCAGCATCATCTACTCCTGCCCCGCCGGCTCCAGTGTACGCCGCTCCTGCGCCCGAAAGCATGGAGGCGCCTCGGCCAGCTTCACCGGAGGTGGCCACTCAGCCTGCACTTGCTCCATCAGCGGCTGTTGCTGCGCCGCAAAACGCCCCCCAGGCACCTGCTACCCCGGCGCCCGCTTCCCCCGATTTGCTGTCAGCTTTCGCGGAGCCAGGCAAAACGATTCGCCGCATCGTGATCTTTTATCATGATGGCACCTTTTCTGCATACCAGCCGGAAATGCCCGGTTAGGGTATTGCTCTTGCCTGCTTAAGGTAGCCAAACTACTTAACCAACTCCCGGCGTATATCCCTCTGAAACCGCCTGCGTGAGGCGTTTTCAGATACGTATATAGCCCTGTTTTTTAGCCCTACAAGACACAAATATTTAAAATGCTGTATAAGGGGTATGCAGCCTTTTATACCAACCGAAGTACAATCAGGTCTGACCTGTTTTTATGGGTTTTTGGGCTGTGCGTAAAAGGTGATTTATCCATAGGATACGCATGAAAATTATGTCTGTATCAATAAGGATAATCATAGTTGAAAGCAGGTATATGATATAGATATTGTTTTGCAGATATTTTAATCATATATACCGAATAATCAGATGTTTACAGCAATTTTATCAAAGTAATACTAGTAGTATTCGTGTGCTGTTTTGGAGGCTGTGAGTTTATTGCTTGATTGCAAAAGAAGGGCTATAATTAATTGGTTGTCATTGCTGCGCTGATTTTAAGAGATTACTAAGCCTTTTGACATGGTTAATTCATGTTAAAAGTGAAAGTGACAGGAGGGTGGCAGGGCGCTAAAGGCTTTAGTACTAGCTCTTGAATGTGCCGCGAGTTTGAACGCATAGTGAGACCATCTATCAGGCCTGCCTACACGGCTTTTTTATCGGTCTTAATATGCTCGCTCTTTCGTCTTAGTTTTCAAATGTTATCTGGCGGAAGGGTGTGGGCAGGTGCATTGCTACCTCACTTGGTATATGGGATTAGCCATACATAACTTGTTGCGTTCTCAAAGCTGCTTTTTCGTTTAGCATAGCAGTTGGGAGTTTTGACGGGGGTGCTTACCTTTGGCGCATGAAAAAATTCCGTCTGCTTCTGCTGTTTGCTTCCTGCGCCTCGATCCTCATGACGACGTCTTGCTCAGTGCCCCCAAACGCTGAGGAAGATCCCAACGCCGATGCGGCCTACAAGCGTGCCCACCGCACGGAGATGTACCGCAAGGCACAGAGCAGCGAACCTTCCATTCAACAGTAGTTACTTCAAGGCCGGCCGCTATACTGGCCCGGCGTAGTAGATAGACCTCAGAATATAACACAGAAGCCCCACCCGACTTATGTCAGGTGGGGCTTCTGCATTGCTAGTCAGTTTGCCTATGAGAGTTAGCCCTTGTTATTAGTCGACCAACACCGTTGCTAGTTGCTCGGTGGTGGGAACCGGAGCGGGCTGGGGGGCAAAATCGGGGAGGCTGATGTCGGCTAGTAAAGAGTTTTCCAACAAGTCGGCCCAAGTGCGCAGGTAGAGTACAACGTCGTCGCGCTGATTGTGGCGGAGAGCATTGCGACGCTCAAAGGGAATTGCCGCCCGAATGGTAGGGTCGGCGAGGCGTTCGAGGTGCGTCAGATCTTCGCGCGAGAAGCCTAAAGCCAGCATTTCGTCAATGGTTTGATCGATGGGCAGGCCGCTGGTGGGGCAATAGTCGATTAGTTGGCGCTCCCAATCGCCGTAGCGCTGCATGGCGCGGGCGTGAATCTCAGCTTTCGTGAGGCGCGTGACAGTTTGGGCAAGGTGGCCGCAGTTGCAGCTGCCCATGTGGCCCCATTGATAAGGAGCCTGAGTAGCGAGGCGCTGAGCCGTGTCGCGCAGGGCCTGAATAACGGGAAGAGTGCTCTTAGCCATAAAAGGGTAGATCGGGTTGAGACAAGTACTGGACGACTTCCAAGAATATAAGGCTAAAGAACACCGTTTTGTTTCACAAAAAAGCGGGGCCGACTACTTGTCGGCCCCGCTTAGTGTTAGCTTGCTGAGTGGCTATCGGCCATTTCCGCCGCTGCCGTAGCGACGACGATTTTGCCCCCCACCACTGCTACCGCTGCTCGTGCGCTCGCCACCGGCGGGCCGGGGGGAAGAAGAGCGCGGACCAGCGGCCTGGCGTCCTTGACCACCGCGGCTCGCTGACTCAGCGCCAGCACGGGCTGGGCGTCCACCGCCGCCACCCTCGCGGCCGGGCCGCGCTGGGCGACCAGCCGGGCCCTTCGGACGCGGAATGGATTCGCGACCGTTTAGCAGCACGGGCGCAATAGCCGTGGAGCGGAAAGGGTGCGTAGCCACGTCGATCTGGCGGCGGATCAGCTTCTGAATGTCCTGAAGGTAAGCGCGCTCTTCGTCTTCGCAGAAGGAAAGGGCAATACCATTGGCTCCGGCCCGGCCCGTGCGACCAATGCGGTGCACGTAGGTTTCGGGCTCGTTGGGGATTTCGTAATTAATAACGTGCGTCAGCTCATCCACATCAATGCCGCGGGCGGCAATGTCGGTGGCGACCAGCACGCGGATGCTGCCAGCCTTGAAGTTGGACAAAGCGCGCTGCCGGTGATTCTGGGACTTGTTGCCGTGAATAGCTTCGGCGGCAATGTCGGCCTTCACCAACGTTTTTACCACTTTATCAGCGCCGTGCTTGGTGCGCGTAAATACGAGTACCCGGCGGATATTCTTGTCAGAAAGCAAATGCTCCAGCAAGTCGGCTTTATCGTGCTTATCAACCATGTACACGGCTTGGGCCACCGTATCGGCCGTGCTTGACACGGGCGTAACGGCCACCTTCACCGGGTTTGGCTTCAGAATCGTGCTGGCCAACTCCTGAATAGGACCAGGCATAGTAGCCGAGAAAAACAACGTCTGGCGAGCGGTCGGCAGCTTGGGCAGAACACGCTTGATATCGTTGATAAAGCCCATATCCAGCATGCGGTCGGCCTCGTCGAGCACGAATACTTCCACGTGGCGCAGGTCCACGAAGCCTTGGTTCATCAAGTCGAGCAGACGACCGGGCGTAGCAATGAGCACTTCCACGCCGCGACGCAGGGCGTTGGTTTGGGGCAATTGGCCTACGCCACCAAAAATAACGGTGTGGCGCAGCGGCAAGTGGCGACCGTAAGCCGCGAAGCTTTCGCCAATCTGTATGGCCAGCTCGCGGGTAGGTGTAAGCACCAGGCAGCGAATGCGCGAGTGCGACACGTGCGCTACTTTGGCCGTCTGGGTCAGAATTTGAAGAATCGGAACAGTAAAGGCAGCGGTTTTGCCGGTGCCCGTTTGGGCAACGCCCAGCAAATCGTGGCCTTCCAGCACCTGCGGAATGGCTTGCTGCTGGATAGGGGTGGGCGTGGTGTAGCCTTCCTCGTGCAAGGCACGGAGGATAGGATCAATCAGATTGAGTTCGTCGAATGACATTGAAAAAGATAAAAGGAGCCACCCCTAACTAGTACAGCAGGCGGCAGCCGACAAGAAACGCGGCTTCAGAAACCGGTCGAAAAAGAGAAAAAGCCCCCAGCGTTGCCGGGAGCGTAAGCGGATTGCGGCGGTTGAACGTATAACCAGAGCCAGGCGCCGCGCCTGGTTCAGTTATTTCCGATAAAATCCAACGTTTTTACGCCAAGCTTACGCCCTATGAACATAAAGGACCGGAAAATCCTCTACAAAGGCTTTTACAAACTTAGTGAACTCACGGTGCAGGATGGCCCCGAGGAGTACCAGCGCATCCGGTTCGAGCCCGGTGAGGCCGTAGCGGCCTTGGTGCTGGATACCACCCGCCAACGTTATCTACTGGTCCGTCAGTTCCGTGTAGGTGCCGAGGCCGACGTATTAGAGCTGCCAGCCGGCATGCTCGACAAGGAAGGGGAAAGCCCGGAAGAGGCGCTGCGTCGTGAGATCAAAGAAGAATTAGGGTACAAAGTTGATCATTTAGAACAAATAATCCAGATGTATCCATCTCCGGGGGCCAATGCGGAGCGCATTACCATCTATTATGCGGAGGTAAGCCAGCAAATCGCCCCCGGCGGCGGTGAGGCCAGCGAGGGCGAAAAGTTGACGGCGGAAGAATTTAGCTGGGAAGAGCTGATTGCCGAACCCCTGCAAGATGCCAAAACCATTATAGCCGTGCAGTGGGCCCAATTGCGGAAGGCAAAAGGATAAGAACGTAGTGAACGTCAGGCAGAGCGGCAGCGAAGCATCTCGCGTGTTTTGCAGGATTAGTAATCCAGTGTCAGCACGCGAGATGCTTCGCTGCCGCTCTGCCTGACGTTTAAATTAACCCTGCGGATCTACCACGTACTCGAAGTTCTGCTGGAGCTTGGAGTCGGTGATGATAACGGTGAGGGGCTGTGGCGTTTCGGTTTTAACAAATGGAATAGTCCGCTCGCTCTTGTAGAGGTCACGGTTCCAGAAGCGGCCATTACCAGCGGCTGGGGTTTGGCTGAATACTTCTTCCCCGGCTTTATTCTTGGCCGTGATGGTAAGCAGGCTAGGGTCGGCGTTCTGAGCACCACGCCGATACATGGTTACCACCAAGTTGCCACCGGCGGGCAGGCTGTTGAAACGGCGCTGATATGTCGTGTCGGCCCAGTTATTCATCTTGCGCAGGGCGTTGATTTCGGTCAGCAGCTCCTCGTAGGGGCGATAAGCCAGGCGCGTGGCGGTGCCAGCGGCTTCGGAGTCTTCGCCCGTATTCTTAGTCACGTTGGAGATATAAGCGCAGTCTTTATCCTTTTGGGGAATCATATAGCGCTGTTTGCGCTCTTCCTTCTCCTTTTCTTTGTCCTTGGACTTTTGGCTTTTTTGGGCCGTAGCAGCAAAGGATGATACGAGGCAGCAGAGGAGTAAAAGTTTTTTCATGGAAATAAGTAAGAAGGAAAAATGAGCCTGCGCTGTAGCGCGATAAAAGCAGGAGTGGAGTGCCGCCCCAAGCTGAAGCTTGACGGCATAGCCGCGCCATAGCAAAAAGCATGACAAACCTATTATAACGGGGTAACGCTGGGGTCATGGGCCGCCCTGATCTTTGCGGCGGGTCTGCTTCGGCCGATCAGGTGACTGGCGCTCCGGAAGCGGCGCTGGTCGTAGAAATCAGGATTGGAAAGTAGACTTAATGTTGCTTTATAAAGCCCGATCTACATATAACCCAAATAAATGCCGAAATAGCACGGAGCTTGCTACCTCAACAGTTGCTCTATTATTTCACGTTTAATCTCATTCTCTTGCCCCGTATTCTTTACGCCATTCAAGGCACCGGCAACGGCCACCTGAGCCGGGCCCGCGATATTATTCCGCTGCTTCAGGAGCGCGCCTCCCACCTCGATGTGCTCGTGAGCGGTCCGCCGGCCGACCTGGCCTTGCCCTTTCCGGTGCAGTATCAGTTTCACGGCATGGGCTTCGTGTTTGGAAAAAGTGGCGGTATCAGCTTTACCAAAACATTTGGACAAGTAAATGCTCCCGCTTTCGTGCGCGAGATGCGGCAGTTGCCGGTAGAGCAGTACGATCTGGTTATCAACGACTTCGAGCCGGTGTCGGCGTGGGCGTGCCGGTTGCGCCATGTGCCGTGCATTTCCCTGAGCCATCAGAGCGCTGTGCTGACCAAAAATGCCCCCCGGCCCAAGCGTCCCGACGTGGTTGGCCGTATGGTGCTACGCCACTACGCCCCCGCCACGGCTCACTACGGCTTTCACTTCGAGCGCTACGATGAAGGCACGTACACGCCCGTCATCCGGGGGCAGGTGCGCGCCCTGACTCCTGCCAATGAGGAGCACTACACAGTGTATCTGCCGGCATACGACGAGGCAACGCTGGTGGCGCGCCTGCGCTACCTCAGCCGTACCACGCGCTGGGAGGTATTCAGCAAGCACAGCCAAAAGGAAGCGGAGTACGGCAATGTGCGCGTACGCCCCGTAAGCGGCGCGGCCTTCACCGATAGCCTCGCCCGTAGCGCCGGTGTGCTGTGCGGGGCCGGTTTCGAGACGCCCGCCGAGGCACTCTTTCTGGGCAAGAAGCTGGCTGTGGTGCCCATGAAAAACCAGTATGAGCAGGCGTGCAACGCCGCCGCGCTGGCCAGGATGGGCGTGCCTGTAGTGAAAGGACTCAAAGACAAGCACCTCGATGGCCTCGACCAATGGCTGCAGTTTGGTGAGCCCATTCCCGTAAACTATCCCGACGAAACCGCTGCTGTGCTGGACAAGCTGCTGCGCGAACACTTAAAATAAGCGCTGGGGGGCTTTTTCAGGAGGCGAGTGTTACATCTGCTGCTTATATAACTTCCTGATTCTTGTAGCTGGTTAAGATAATAAGCTTAAAAAAAGTGTTCAGAACTTCGCCCTAAGCTGAGAAGTCTGAGCACTTTTTTGGTTTATGCTCCTTACAGCGCTGTTATCTTAGCTCTCCAGCTTGCGCTGTTCGTGCGGGCCCCTATGCCCGTCGCCTTTGTTTTCTCTGCCACAAAATGCTCCATTCTGACACTGTCCCGAACTCACTTATGCCTGGTCTGCATGACCTGCAGCCGCTGGATGAGGTGCTACGGGGCGTGCTCGATGTATCGCTTACCGGGCTGATTATTTATCGTCCGGTATACGATGCGGATGGCAGCGGCAGCGTCGTTGATTTTGCTTTTGCGTACGTGAACCCTGCCGCCCAGCGCATGCTGAGCCTGCCTGAGCAGCCCGCCCTGACGCACTTGCAGCACTGGCCGCGAAGTCAGGCATATGGCACGTTCGCCCTCCATCTCCACGCGTTCGAGTCCGGGGAGCCTGGGCAGCAAGATGTGCAGTACCAGGCCGATGGCTACCAAAATTACTACCGCCTGGCCGTCCGCCGCTCGGGCCAGAGCTTACTGGTAAGCCTGAGCGATACGCCCGACCAACCCCGCACCCTCATAGAAGTAGCTCAGGCCCAAGCCGAAGTTCAACGGCAAGGGCAGCAGCTGCAACGGCTGTTTATGGAAGCGCCCGCTGCCATCTGCATTCTCTCGGGGCCTGACTTTGTATTTGAGCTGGTAAACCCCGGCTACCAGCGTCTGTTGCCGGGGCGGCAGCTGCTGGGGCTGCCCTTTGTGGAGGCGGTGCCCGAGCTAGCCAATCATTCGTCGGTGGAGGTGTTCCGTCAAATTTATCAGACAGGCGTAACACACGAAGAGCTTGGCATCCTCGTTCCCGTTGCCAGGCCCGATGGGGTGCTGGAGGACCGTTATTTCAACTACATTCAACAGGCCCGCCGCAATGAGCGCGGACAGATTGACGGCATACTCGTGTTTGCCTTTGAGGTAACCGAGCAGTTTTGTGCCCGTCAGCAGGCCGAAGCACTCCAGTCGGAGCTGCGGGCGGGTGCCGAGCGCCAGGCCCAAGCCAGCAAAGCCATCTATCAGATATTCGAGCACACCCCGGCTGCCATCTGCATTCATCGCGGGCCCGAGCATCGCTACGAGTATGTCAACGCCGCCTATCAGGCTTTCTTCCCCGACCGCCAGCTGCTTGGTCTCTCCGTAGCCGAAGCATTGCCTGAAACCGTAGAGGCGGGCGTTGTGGACTTGCTGGATAACGTTTACCATACCGGAGAAACCTACTTCGGTGAGGAGTTGCCCTTGCTGATTGCCCAGCCCGATGGCCGTCCGCCCAAGCAGATGTACTTCACTTTTACCTACCAGGCTTACCGCGAAAACGGCGAGATTGTGGGCATCTCCACCTTCGCCTACAATGTGGCCGACCAGGTACTGGCCCGCCAGCGGCGCGAGGCCCAGCAGCGGCAGCTGGATCAGCTATTCATGCAAGCGCCCACACCCATCGTCATTCTCGACGGGCCTGAGCTGGTGTATCAGTTGGTAAACCCTGCTTACCAGCAAATTTTTCCCGGCCGCGACCTGCTCGACAAGCCTCTGCTGGAAGCCTTGCCTGAGCTGGCCGATACGTCCATTCCCGGCATATTAAAGCAAGTCTACCAAACGGGAGAAACCTATGTGGCGCACGAGTTGCCCCTGATGCTGGCCCGCTACCGAGATGCCCCGATGGAGGAGATTTACTGGAGCTTTACCTTTCAGGCCCGACACAACGGGCAGGGGGCCATTGATGGGATATTCGTGTTTGCTCAGGACGTAACGGCGCAGGTGCTGGCCCGGCGCATGGTGGAAGAGAGGGAAGAGTCCTTTCGCCTGATGGCCGACAACGCGCCGGCTATGCTCTGGGTGACTGATCCCGAAGGATATTGTACTTACCTCAACCAGCCCTGGTATACCTTCACCGGCCAAACTACCGCCGAGGCCCTGGGCATGGGCTGGGTGGGAGCCATTCATCCCGAGGATGCCGCCGCTGCGGGCACTGCCTTTGTAGAGGCAAACGCCAACCGCGCCCCTTACCATAAGCTCTTCCGGCTGCGGCGCCACGACGGCGTGTATCGCTGGGTAACCGACAGCGGATTGCCCCATTTTAGTGAAGCCGGCGAGTTTGAGGGCATGGTGGGCACGGTGATCGATGTGCACGAGCAGAAGCTGGCCGAGCTGGCGTTGCAGCGCCTGACCAAAAAGCTGCGCACCTCCCGCGACAAAGCCCAGGCCCTGAACGCGGAGCTGCAAACCGCCAACGACCAACTCACCCGCATCAACGTCGACCTGGACAACTTTATTTACACGGCCTCCCACGACCTGAAAGCGCCTATTACCAACATCGAGGGCCTGGTAAGTGTGTTATCGGGAGAGTTGCCCACGAAAGACCGGTCGGGCGAAGTAGACTACATTCTGGAGCTGATGCAGGGCGCAGTGGACCGCTTCAAATCCACCATCAATCACCTAACTGACGTTTCGAAGCTGCAAAAGGAGCATGGGCAGGCCGTTAGTCAGGTGATGCTGGCGGAAGTAGTGGAAGATGTGCGCTTGGATCTGGCTCCTTTGCTTCAGGAAGCCGATGCGCAGTTGAAAGTGGATGTGCTGCGTTGTCCGGTGGTTGCTTTTTCGGAGAAAAACCTGCGCTCCGTGGTTTATAACCTGCTCAGCAACGCCCTCAAATACCGCCATCCCGACCGCCCGGCGCAGGTAAGCCTGCACTGCCACGAAGAAGATGCGCACGTGGTGATGAAAGTACAGGACAACGGCCTAGGCATTGATTTGACGCGTGAGCGTCAGCTGTTTCAGATGTTTCAGCGCTTCCACACGCACGTGGAAGGCTCGGGCGTGGGCTTGTATATGGTCAAGAAGATGGTGGAGAATGCGGGGGGCAAAATTGAGGTGGAAAGCGAAGTAGGAGTGGGCTCTACCTTCACGGTTTACTTCAAGCGCTAAAAGCCAACTTGCTGTCTGGCTTTAAAAGCGGGTTTTGGTCGTGAAGCCTTTGCCGTTTGTGATGGATACCTGCTTGAAGCCGAGCTCGGTCAGCTCGCTGCGCACCTGCTCGAGCACGAAATCCTTGTTGTCTTCATTGAATGCGGGCGAGGAAAGGGTAATATTCTCGGCCTGAGCACCCGAGACGCGGGCCCGGACGTTCAGCTCATCCGAGATAGCGTCTTCGGGCAATTCCTGGGCATAGTATTTCTTGAACTCGTCGGGCAGCTGGTCGGCGTGGGCGCGGCGGGCGGCTATGGCTATCCGGTTTTCGGCGGCTCGCTGCTTGGCGGCCGCTATTTCAGCCGGGGAAGGCTGGGGAGGAGCGGGGGGCGTGGGGGGCAAAACTGGCTCCTCAGCCAGCTCCTTTTCAGCGGGCACCTCCTTTTCGTCTGGGGCGGCAGCAGAGCTTTGCGCCAGCAGGACGGCGGCCACCGAATCCTGCATTCTGGCCCGCCGGGCTACCGCTGCCGCCGATTCGGTCCGGCGGGCGCTCACTGCCCGGCTGGTGGGCTGAGGAATGCGGGCAGGAGTTGCCCGCTGGAGTCGACCAATGAAAAATGCCGCAACAAATGCGAGCATACAAAGTCCTAGGATTCCTAAAAGGACATTTTTACTCATAGCCGGGAAGTTAAATGGCGCATAAACAGCCGATTTTACTTTTCATGTCCAGTAGTAAGGCTCAACCCAAATCTGCGACTTTAACTCATGGAAGGTAAGCGAGTGCGCTGCTTTTGTACCAACCGACCAGTGTTTTTGTGGCTGCAAACCATGCTAACAGAAGCCTTCAATAATGCACGCCTCGCTGATTACCTCAGTTTATAGAGTACAGAAAACCCTGTGGTAACGCTGAAAGTTGCTTTTCAATGAAAGCCACAGCTTGATCTTCTTGCCCCGCTTACCCGTATGCGTAGCCAAAAATAAGCAGATCAGGCTAGTCACTTCTCCTGATTCGAGCGTCGGTGCCTGCTGTCCTTAGTTACTGTCTGAATGCCTGCTTCTGCCGCTGCCTTGTCGGCCGCTTTCTTTCCCGAAAATGCCCCCCAGACCTATTCGCGCGCCGATTTTGGCCCTGATTTCCGGTGGGGCGTGGCGGCCGCGGCCTATCAGACCGAAGGCGCCTGGGACGCCGATGGCAAAGGGCCCAGCATCTGGGATGACTTCGTGCGGCGTCCCAAAAAAATTCGGGGCAACACCCACGCCCGGACAGCCACCGATTTCTACCACCGCTGGCCCACCGATCTGGATTTGATGCGGCATCTCCACATCCCCAACTTTCGGTTCTCGGTGGCGTGGTCGCGGGTGCTGCCCAGCGGTACGGGCGAGCTGAATACCAATGGGTTGGATTTTTATGACCGTTTGGTAGATGGCTGTCTGGAGCGCGGCATCACGCCCTGGCCTACGCTCTACCACTGGGATTTGCCCGCCGCCCTCCAGCAGCGCGGGGGGTGGACCAACCGCAGCATCGTGGGCTGGTTTGCCGATTATGCCCAGCACGTAGCCGCCCGCCTCGGCGACCGGGTGCAGCACTGGATGGTGCTGAATGAGCCGATGGTTTTTACGGGTGCCGGCCACATGATCGGCATTCACGCGCCCGGCGGCCGGGGGCTGGGGGGCTTTTTGTCGAGCACGCACCACGCCGCTTTGGCCCAGGCCGAAGGCGGACGGGCCCTGCGCGCCACACTCCCCGCCACCGCCCAGATTGGCACCACGTTTTCCTGCTCCTACCTCACGCCCTGGCGGCCCGCCCTGCTGCGCGACCAGCGCGCCACCGCTCGCGCCAATGCCATTCTCAACCGCCTGTTCGTGGAGCCAGCCCTCGGCCTGGGCTACCCGGTAACCGAAGCGCCCGTGCTCGGCTGGCTCAGCCGCTACATGAAACCCGGCGACGAGCAGCGCCTGCCCTTTGCCTTCGACTTCTGGGGCATCCAGAACTATACCCGCGAAGTGGTGCGCCATTCGCCCTATATACCGCTGGTGTGGGCCAAGCTGGTAGGCGCCGCCGAGCGCGGCGTGCCCCACACTACGATGGGCTGGGAGGTGTATCCCGAAAGCATCTATCACATGCTCAAGCAGTTCAGCGGCTACAAAAATGCCCCCCGCTTGCTCATTACCGAAAATGGCGCCGCCTTCCCCGACGAGCTCATCAACGGCCGCGTGCCCGACGCCGCCCGGCAAGCCTTTCTGCGCGCCTGCATAGCCCAGGTGCTGCGCGCCCAGCGCGAGGGCGTGCCCGTAGATGGCTATTTCGCCTGGTCGTTCACCGATAACTTCGAGTGGGCCGAGGGCTACCACCAACGCTTCGGCCTGGTCCGCGTGGACTACGACACCCAGCAGCGCACCATCAAAGACTCCGGCCACTGGTATGGCGACTTGCTGGGGGGCAAAACGGTATGAGTTGAGCTCTCTGACTCTGGCCTAAGGTAGCAGCAGAATACCCCTGAGAAGAGATTATGGCCTCTCGCTATTTGCTTTGCGGAATATAAGTGTGATAGTATAATGTGTTGACTATTAATTTATAAACAAATGTTTAATGGATGTTTTACTCAAATGTATATACAAATTGTTGTTAAGAATCCGCTCTGTATTCCCCTTGATTTCAGCCCTCCTGAAACCGGATTATCGATGACAGCCGGCTAGCGGTCTTGCCCCGGCCAAGTGTATCTTGGGGGGCATTTTGTGCCGGTTTAGCTTCTCCTTATGCTGCTCACTATTACTACCACTCACCAGCCCGCCACCGATCTGGGCTACCTGCTACACAAGAATCCGGCGCGCCTGCAATCGGTGGACATTGCCTACGGGCAGGCCCACATCTTTTATCCCGAAGCCACTGCGGAGCGGTGCACGGCTGCTCTACTGCTCGACATAGATCCGGTGGCGCTGGTGCGCAACCACCGCGGCTGGGCCGGCGAAGGCTTTGCTCTGGAGCAATACGTGAATGATAGGCCCTATGCTGCTTCCTCTTTTATGAGCACGGCCCTGGTTAAAGCCTTCAACACGGCCATGAACGGCACCTGCAAAGACCGCCCCGACCTGCCCGACACGCTTCTGCCCCTAGAAGCCACCGTAGCCGCCCTGCCTGCCGCCAACGCCAGCCAGCTCCAACGCCTTTTTGCCCCCCTGGGCTACGAAATCGAAACGGAAGCCCACCCGCTCGACCCCACCGTGCCGCAGTGGGGCGACAGCCGCTACTTCACGCTCCGCCTGCGCCACCCGGCCCTGCGTCTGCGCGATTTGCTGAGCCACCTCTACGTGCTCATCTCCGTCCTCGACAACGATAAGCACTACTACATCGGGCAGGCCGAGGCCGACAAACTCCTGCACCGCGGCGCCGACTGGCTGCCCCAGCACCCCGACCGCGAATTTATCACGCGCCGCTACCTGCGAAATCTGCGCGAGTATGTGGACCCCACGCTTGAACGGCTGCTGGCAGGGGAGGTTGACCTTACGATTACGACGGCCTCACCCCCTAGCCCCCTCTCCCAAAGAGAGGGGGAACTAGATTCTAGTATTTCTAGCTCTAGTTTAACTTCTGGCCTATCTGATCTAGAATTAGCTTTAAAAGCTAGTCCCCCCTCTCCTTGGGACTCTGCGCTTAAAGCAGATGCGGGGCTAGGGGGTGAGGCCGTCGTTGAACAAGCCGAGAAGCAAAGCCTCCACGACCACCGCCTCGACCGCGTAGCCGAAGAAATCCGACGCCTCGGAGCCAAGCGCGTGCTCGACTTGGGCTGCGGCGAAGGCAAGCTGGTACGTCGGCTGCTTAAAATTCCGCACGTGGAGCACATTCTGGGCATGGACGTGTCGCACCGCGAGCTGCAACGCGCCCACGAGCGCCTGCACATCCTAGAAATGCCCCCCAAGCAGCGCGAGCGACTCACGCTGGTGCAAGGCTCCCTGCTCTACCACGACCCGCGCCTCAGCGGCTACGACGCGGCGGCCGTCGTCGAAGTCATCGAGCACCTCGACGAAAACCGGCTGGCGGCGTTTGAGCAGGTGGTATTCGCCCGCGCCCGCCCTGGCGCCGTGCTCGTCACCACGCCCAACGCCGACTACAACCAGCGTTACGAAACCCTATCTGCCGGGGAGTTCCGTCACCAAGACCACCGCTTCGAGTGGACGCGGGCGCAGTTCGCGGCTTGGGCGGCGGGAGTTGCTGAGCGCCACGGCTACCGCGTGCGCGTGGAACCGCTAGGGCCGGAGGCGGAAGAAGTAGGGGCGCCTTCGCAGTTGGCGGTGTTTGAGCGGTAAATAATTTTTTACATGGAATTATGATGTTCCGTTAACTTGTAGATCAGACAGCTTATTTTTAGTAAGGTTAACATTGACTTCCCAATAATAACTTCCACCATCAAATACTGTTGAATAATCAGAATCGTATTTAAGTCTTGTATCTAGTGAGCCTCTTATCTTGTCAACAAGAGTATATTCATCCCAATGAAAATTGATATGTATTATCTTGTCTCCCTTTTTATTAACGAATCCTACATACTGTCTAAAATATTTATTTAAATTTTTATGAATTATCGGATTATCATCTGATTGATTCATGCGACTCCTATTTACGAACTGTAGTTTTCTTGATAAGATATATTCTGCCTCTTGTAACTCCTCTAATGTTGGTGTAAACCTTTTTAGAGAATCAATATCTGATACATGTAATAAAGTAAAAGGATATTTATAAGTGAAAATAGTTCCTCTGAAATTGTTACTCTTCACGCCTAATAGTGTAGTCTTACTAGTATCAAAAACTTCTATTGTTATTTTGTGATTAATTAATCTTGGTTTACAAGATGAAAATAAAAACAGTATGACCAGGGTTAAATGCTCGATTCTCATTATATAGATTTTTACTATTGAGTTGACTGCATAATAAGCTGCTCTCAATTCAACTCCAGCACAAATCCGCCGCGCGCCTTTACCGGCAGTGTGAGCGCCGTGCCCGTAAAGCTGCGGGTGCTGAAGTCGCGGTTGGTGGTGCCGTCGGTGATGAGGGTGCCGCCTTTGGTAGCGCCCAGCTTGGATAGGTCGAGGGTGATGGTGCGGTCGGTGGGGGTGCCGTTGATGCCGGCCACGTACCATTTGTTGTTGGCTTTGCGGGCCACCACGGCGTACTCGCCGGGAAAACCGTCCAGAAACTTCACGTCGTCCCAGCTGGGGGGCAAATTCCGCATAAAGTTCACCACGTAGGGCGGCTGCTTTTGCATGCCTTCCGGCACTTCCACGTAGTGCTGAATGCCCGATTGAAACAGCACCGAAAGCGCCAGCTCGAAGCCGTTGGTGGTAAGGCGGTTAACCTTTGGGATTTCGGAAAAGCAGACGGGCGTAAAATCCATGGGGCCCACGGCGTTGCGAGTGAAGGGCAGCATCGCGCAGTGCGTGGACTGATCATCGGCATCGGCCTGGGCGAAGGTCAGAAACTCGAAGCCGCGGACAGCTTCCATAGTCATCAGGTGGGGATAGGTGCGTGTCCAGCCGCGGGGGATGGTAGTGCCGTGAAAGTTCACCAACAGCTTAGCCTGGGCCGCATCGTCCAAGAGGTCCTGGTAGTAGCCCATCATCGACTGCCCGTCGCCGCCGAAGAAGTCGATTTTCACACCTTTGATACCCATTTGCTGCAAGCGGGCAAACTCCTTTTTGCGCGTTGCCGGGTCAAAAAGCACGTTTATGGGCGTCTGGGGGGCTTTATTCCAACTGCCGTTGGAGTTGTACCAAAGCAGCAGGTCCACGTTTTTGGTGCGGGCATAGGTGGCCAGCTCCGTCATTTTATCGTACCCGATTTGCTTGTCCCACAGGGCATCAATCAGGCAGTAGCGCCACTTCATGTCGGCCGCGTAATCGACGAAGCGCTTCTGCACATCATACACCGTGGCCTCGTCCTTCAGCAAAGCCCAGCTCCAGGAGGCCTTGCCCGGCTGGATAAAGGCGGTATCCTTGATTTTAGCGGGCGCACTCACGTCGGTCGTCAGCGTCGACTCGACGATAGTGCCCAGCGTGGAACCCACCACCAGCACGCGCCACGGCGTGCTCCACGGCAGCGTCGACTCGGGCGCGGTGCTCGCCGTGGGCGTGGTGCCTTCGCGCTCCTGGGCAAAGGCGATGCTGTACTCGCCGTCGGGCGAAAGATGGGCCAGGTGGGTGCCCCCATAGCTGCGGTCCATGCCCGCTTCCGTCAGCAACACCCAGTGCCCGGCCGCCTGAAACAGCGCCGGAAACGACCAGCCTTGCCCCAAACTCGATGGGGTGCCGGCCGCCAAGCCCAGCTTGTATTTTTCCTCGTAAGAAGGCTGGGTATTCGACCAGCCCGTTTGGGCTACCGCGTGCGGATGCAGCCAGCCTTTGGCTGCGGCTGGCAGCTTAAAAGTGGTCTTTTCGGCCAGAATCCGCTGTTTCTCCTTGGATTTGCCCCCCAGCGCATACCGAAATGCTACCCCGTCGTTCGACACCTGAAACACCACGCTGAGCGTGCGCCCTTGGCTGCCCAAAAACGCAATTTCGCGCCGATTGGCCTGGTAGCGGCAGGCCGAGCGCTTGTCATTGGTGAGGGTGTAGCTGTCGGAAACGGGAGTGGTTTTGCCCGCGCTGCTCAGCTTGAGATTCTGAGTTAAGTCAGCATCGGCCAGCTGCAAACCCAGGCGGGAAGGTCCGATCAGCTTCGTTTGTCGATAAGCCACCGAATACGTGGGCACGCCCTGGTCTGTGACGCTGACCGTGACTTGCACCGCGCCGTCGGGGCTGGTCACGAGAATGGGCTCGGGTGGGCCGGCCTGGGCCAGTATAGTTGTCAGGAATAGCACGAAACACAAGGAGGCTTTCAGCATAAATGCAAACAGATAGGGGAGGCAGAATGATAGCGCGCGGGCGTACCCGCCGGGCTAAGGTAAGGCGCCTTTACTGTCTGTTCAGCATACGCAGCATTTTGCCTCATCCTTCCCGGTGCACAATTGTGCTGGGCTGGGTCAGCTGTTTGCCAAGGTCGCTTTTAATATGAAGCGGCCTGCTTATTTTATCGCTTTTAATAAATTGTTGGACTTTGATATTTTCCCAGATAATTAATTTGTCCTCTACTCTCGTAATGGCGCGAATATCCCCGTCCTGAGAAATAACAAAGCCCAAGCTGCCATTATTATTCCAGCAGTAAGAAAACATAGAGCAGTGCCGGGTGCCAAATTGATTAGAACTTACGGCCGTTATTTTGTCGTCGCTCACCGTGGCGCTTTTGGCCACATACACATACGGCGGCATGGGCTTAGACCGAATAACGGTGCCGAAACCTTTAACTTTTAAATCAGTGGTGAGCACGACTAAGCCATCAATACAGGAAAGGGAAGAAATAAACCGGATAGCGCCTTTTATTTCATCACTCGTCTCATTTTTTTGCGCTTCTGATACGTTTTCGCTTACGTACAACGATACCGGAAGTAAATTTTTCTCATCTCTTGAGAACTGATCGGCTATGGCATTTGAGTATTTATAATGCGAGATATTTAGCTGAATATAATTTACAATTGCCTTAAATAATCGGTCGTATGATAGTTCGTGCTTCACAATTAAACCGGCTTTTTTATAGGGTGTCATCAAAAAAGCCCCCCCGTGATGATAATTCTGGCTTTTAAGTAGAATGCGAGATAATGATTGAATAATAGATGTTTCTATGTACTCGTCCCAGTCCTTGGGATCTTCATCTTTATAATATTTATTAATATAACTCCGTATGGCCTTTTTGTAAGGCTCAGAAAACGACTTTAATATTTTATTGACGGTTCCTTTTCTGAAAACATCGACATAATTACTGATCAGCGTATTCTGTTTTAAGGTGGCAATCAGCTCATAATCGAGCATTACATGAATGCTTCCGATGTCGGATATGGAAGTCTGGAAAAAACCAGGCTGCTCGGAGCCTGACTCGGTTTCGTAGTTGAGAAAGTCTTGGTAGTGAACCGCTTGGTCAATCATTCCCCAGATATACAGCTCATTATTGGCGTCGTAGTACACGGCCAGCGACGAGCTCCAGGGGTCGGCTGCTTTCGACAGCTTCACGATGTTCTTGACGGTGAAGGGAATGCGCTTGCGGAAGTGGATATAATTCCAGCGGTCGGCCACGATGCGTTCCGGCGGGCTGGGGTCGGGGTCTGCAGGGTCGATAAAGGTGACCGTGACCTTAATCAGCTGGCCTTCTTCTGTTTTGAGGCTGGTAAAAAACAGGTTTTCGAACAGATGAGTTAATATGCTCTCGCTGGGCTGCGGATAATTCGTCTTCGCTAGCTTCTTGTATACAAGCCTGGCCAAATCATGATAAGTGGAGTTTAAATGTGCCATCGTATCGTGCCGAATAAGCCAGAAACCCGTTAACGTTGCCAAGTAAGCTATTCCTTAAATATACGCCCGCTTTTTCCTTATGGCTCTGACTACCCTAAAACTTCCCGAACTCTCGCTGGTCCTGCTCATGGGTACGTCGGGGGCGGGGAAGAGTACGTTTGCGCGTCGCCTGTTTCGGGCCACCGAAATTGTGTCTTCTGACTACTGCCGGGCGCTGGTAGCCGACGATGAAAACGACCAGTCGGCCACGCCCGACGCGTTTGCCTTGCTCCAATACCTGGTGGGTGTGCGCCTGAAGCGCGGCCTGCTGACGGTAGTTGATGCAACCAACGTGCAGCCCGAAGCCCGCAAAGTGCTCGTGCAGCTGGCCCGCGACTACCACGTGCTGCCCACCGCCATTATCCTCGACGTGCCCGACCGCGTAGCCGAGGACCGCAACCAAAACCGTCCCGAGCGGCGCCACATGCCCCGCCACGTGGTGCCTCAGCAGCGCCAGCAGCTGCGCCGCAGCCTCAAAACGCTCAAGCAGGAAGGCTTCCGGCATATTTTCCATCTGCACGGGCCCGAGGAAATAAACGCCGTGCAAGTCATCCAGCGTGACCCGCTTTACAGCAACCGCAAGCACGAAACTGGCCCCTTCGACATCATTGGCGACGTGCACGGCTGCTACGACGAGCTGGTGCAGCTGCTCGGTAAGCTGGGCTATGCGGTGGAAGAGGAGCCGGTAGTGGATGTGCGCGATTTAGGCGTGCGGGTGACGCGCCGCGCTGAGGTGGCAGGTGGTAGAGACGCAATATCTTGCGTCTCGTCGTTGAACGACTCGTTGCAGAACAAATCAGATCAAGTCATCCAACCTAACAACATCAGCAACGACGAGACGCAAAATATTGCGTCTCTACAACCGTACAAAGGAGCAGCCGAGCGCCGGGTTATATTTCTAGGCGACCTAGTAGACCGTGGCCCAGCTTCGCCGCAGGTACTGCGCCTCGTCATGCGCATGGTGCAGGATGGCTTAGCCTTATGCGTGCCCGGCAACCACGATATTAAGCTGCTGCGGCATCTGGGGGGCAAAAATGTGAATGTGCAGCACGGTTTCGCCGAAACGCTGGAGCAACTCGCTGCCGAATCAGATACGTTCAAGAGCCAGGTGCGGCAGTTTCTGGATGGGCTGGTGAGTCACTATGTGTTGGATGACGGCCGCCTGGTGGTGGCTCACGCGGGCATGCGCGAAGACATGCAGGGCCGCGGTTCGGGCGCCGTGCGGGCGTTTGCTTTGTTCGGAGAAACGACCGGCGAGATAGACGAATTCGGCTTGCCCGTACGCTACAACTGGGCCTCTGAGTATCGGGGCCGGGCCATGGTGGTGTACGGCCACACGCCCGTGCCTGAAGCCGAGTGGCTGAATAACACTATTGACATTGATACGGGCTGCGTGTTTGGCGGTCAGCTTACGGCCCTGCGCTACCCCGAGCGGGAACTGGTAGCCGTGCCCGCGGCCCGCGTGTACTGCGAGCCGGTGCGCCCGCTGAACTACCGCGCGCTTCAGCTCTTGGAGGCCACCCAAACCGACCTCTCCGCCCAACAGCAGCACGACGACCTGCTCGACATCCGCGACGTGACCGGCAAGCAAATCATTCGGCCGCGCCTGCTGCCTTCGGTTACCATTCGGGAGGAAAACGCCATTGCGGCCCTTGAGGTGATGAGCCGGTTTGCTCTTAATCCCAAGTGGCTGCTGTATTTGCCCCCCACCATGTCGCCCACCGAAACCTCGCCGCTGCCCGACCTGCTGGAGCATCCCGCCGAGGCCTTCGACTACTTCCGCCGCCAGGGTGTAGAGCGCGTGGTGTGCGAGGAAAAGCACATGGGCAGCCGCGTAGTGGTAGTATTGGCCCGCGACGAGGACATCGCGCGCCGCCGCTTCGGCATAGTAGGCGAGGGGCCGGGCAAATGCTACACCCGCACCGGCCGCAACTTCTTCACTGACCCAACTCTGGAAGCCGCCTTCCTCACCCGCCTGCAAGACGCCCTGCTGGGGGGTAATTTTTGGGAGAAATTCCAAACGGACTGGCTCTGCCTCGATGCCGAGCTGCTGCCGTGGTCGGCCAAGGCGCAGGAACTGATCAAGAACCAGTACGCCGCTGTAGCCGCTGCCGCTGACGCGGCCCTGCCCTTGGCCGAAGCCACGCTAACCCAAGCCGCTACCCGCGGCCTCGACGGCGTGGAAGCCCTGCTGGCCCGCACCTCGGCCCGCCACACCGCCGCCACCCACTACGCCGAAGCCTACCGCCGCTACTGCTGGCCAGTCGAAAGTCTGGGCGATTTGCGCCTGGCTCCCTTCCACCTGCTGGCTACCGAGGGCCGCACCTACTTCGATAAAGACCACGCCTGGCACATGGAAACTCTGCGCGCCCTCAGCCTCCAGGACCCCGGCCTGCTCCGCGCCACCACCTACCACGTAGTAAATCTGCAAGACCCCGCCGCCGTAGAAGCCGCCACCCAGTGGTGGACCGACCTCACCGAAGCCGGCGGCGAAGGCATGGTCGTGAAGCCCTACGATTTTATTCCTGCCACCAAAAAAGGCATCCTCCAGCCCGCCCTCAAGTGCCGCGGCCGCGAGTATCTGCGCATCATCTACGGCCCCGACTACCTGCTGCCCGGCAACCTGGAGCGCCTGAAGGAGCGGGCCGTAAAAGCCAAGCGCAATCTGGCTCTGCGCGAGTTTGCCCTCGGCGTGGAAGGCCTGGAACGCTTCGTAGCCGGCGCCCCGCTGCGGGAGGTGCACCAGTGTGTGTTTGGTGTGTTGGCGTTGGAAAGTGAGGCTGTAGACCCGCGGCTTTAATTCAGCACGGTCATACTTGCTTGCGGCGTTGGTGTGGCCCGACTGCAATTGAATTATAGAACTAACCGTGTAGGATTTATTGTAAATAAATCCTGTCTCGTATTACAAACGCCGTATCAGTTCCTTTGTGGGTAGAAGTATAATCAATCTTAAAAGCACACCGCCAGATCAAAGATTGATTGTGTGTATACTGAGTATTCGGCTTTGGTTGGATGGTAAAATAACAAGTATCGAACTTTAATTCTGATTGAATTACCACTATATCAGGATCGTCTTCAAGTTGGAAATTAGTATGTAGGTAACTACTGATTCCGTTTCTCTTCGCTATTCTATAAAATGCATCAGAACCCATATATACTTTCCTTCTGTAGGGTTTCTGCTCAGCTATTGAAATGGTGTCTGGATTAGAGCCATAGAGACGAGGGCTTTCAAGATGGATAAACTCGTGGACTTTATCGTCTGAAGACTTTTCTATAATAGGGCTATCTATCGGCTCTTCCCTAGACTTATCGGAGCATGATGTTACTATAGCTAAAACGATAGTTGAGGCTACAAATGAAAATGGTTTGATCATGTTTGCTGCTCTTCGAAAGTGACTTTGACGTTGGTGGCTTAGCTGGATAATTTCATCAGTTGCTGAAGTTGCAATGCTGTTGGCTGACGATTTTACTGCCCACTCATACTCTTATCACGCGCTCCTTTAAACTCCGAACCAGCTTTCCACTGTGGAAAGGTCGTTTCACTAGCCAAGCGCTGACCTACGCGGAAGTAGAGCTGGGCGTCCTGAGTGATGCCGGATAGGTCCCATTTGGGGTCGAACTGGTCGGCGGGCTTGTGGTACATGTTAGTGGTGTAGTTCTGGCGCTGCTCAGAGATGTATTCCTTGCCGCGGGTGCGGCTCTCGAAGCCACCGCTGGCGTAGAGCGAGGGCACGCCCACGTGGGCGAAGCTGAAGTGGTCGGAGCGGTAGAACATGCCGGTTTCGGGTGTCTGGTCGGGGAGGATATAGCGGTCCTGCTCCTTGGCGGCGGCGCGGGCGTACTCCTCCAACTCTGATTGGCCGTAGCCAATGACGGTGAGGTCCTTCATCTTGCCGTAGGGCCAGAGCATGTCCATGTTCAGGTCGGCCACGGTCTTGTTGAGCGGAAACACCGGGTGCTGGGCGTAGTAAGCCGAGCCCAGCAGGCCCTGCTCTTCGCCCGTCACGGCCAGGAACACGATGCTACGGGCAGGCTTCTGGGGGGCTTTTTGGAAGGCTTCGGCAATGCTCAGCAGGGCAGCCAGACCAGTGCCGTCGTCCACGGCGCCGTTGTAGATGGAGTCGCCGGCAATAGCTTTGCCTACGCCAAAGTGGTCCCAGTGAGCCGAGTAGATGATATACTCATTGGGGCGGGTAGTGCCGGGTATCACCGCCAGCACGTTGCGACTGGTCTGACGGCGCAGCTTGTTCTGGATGCTGGCCGTGACGGTGAGGCCCGCAAGCGGGCGAGGCCGGAAGCCTTTCTGATTGGCAGCGGCGTAAAGTTGGTCGTAGTTCTGGCCGGCGGCCTGGAAGAGTCGCTTGGCCGCATCGAGCGTCAGCCAGCCTTCGATGGCGCACTTGCTGGCGCCTTTGTCAGGGGTTTGGGCGCGCAGCTTGGGGCTGATGGCCCCGCTCAGCACCACCGACCAGGGGTAAGCGGCCGGCTTGGTGTCGTGCACGATGAGTACGCCAGCGGCGCCTTGGCGGGCGGCTTCCTCGTATTTGTAAGTCCAGCGGCCGTAATAAGTCATGGCCTTGCCCTTAAACAAGGTGGTGTCGGTGCCCGCGTTGCCGGGGTCGTTTACCAGTACTACTACCGTTTTGCCTTTCACATCGAGGCCGGCGTAGTCGTTCCAGCCGTACTCGGGTGCCACCACGCCGTAGCCGGCAAATACCAGCGGCGAATTGGTAACGGCCACCTGGGGCTGCTCGCGCTGTGTGAAGGCTACAAAATCGGTCTTGTATTGCAGATTCAGGCTTTTACCGTTGCCCTTGATCTGCATGGTCGCGGCCGGGGTGCCGGTTATTTCTACCAGCGGCACAGATTGAAAGTAGCCGCCATCCGGGCCAGGCTTGAGACCGAGCTGCTTGAATTGGTCCGCGAGGTACTTAGTGCTGCGCTCCTCGCCCACGGTAAACGGCTTGCGGCCCATCATCTCATCCGATGACACTGCCTGCAAGTACTTGCTGATGCTAGCCGAACTGATGGTATCTGTAGAAGCAGCGGTTTCGGTAGCGGAAGCTGCTGGCTGGGTTGCTTCCGTGGTGTTGGAGCTGGATTGCGACTGGCAGCCGGCCAGGGCCAGGCCTAGCAGCCCGGCCGCGGCAACAGAACGAGTAGTGTGTAGCATGTGAGTATAATGCGTTATGGCTCGGTGACAAGTGTCGTAGCTGAAATATGGAAGTAATATTTAGCTACTCAATAGTAGCGGATATTTTGCTTATTCAATTCTCATCCACGACCGAAGAAATTGCCCTCATGAACAACTTCATGTAAGTAGGCCCAACCGGGAGTTTCTGCTACAAATCCGCCGGGGCGAGTTTGAGTATGAGACGCTAGTAGCGGAAGCCGAGGCGCTGGTGACGCGGGTAGAAGCTGCGTTTGCCGCCTCTACTTTGCCGGAGGCGCCAAACAGACAAGCCGCTGAGCAACTGCTGATTCGGGTGCGACGGGAGTTTTACGCGGCAGCAAGCGGGTAAGGGCAGCCCAGCCCCAAGCAGCTAGCCCAGCACTAGCGACCGGCTTAAAATGCCTCCGCCACGTTGATATAGAAATTGCCCCCCGCGTCGCCGAAGGCCGCGTCGAAGCGCAAGTTCAGGTTTTCGGCCTTCACAAGCTTGAAGCGCAGGCCCGCGCCCGCGGCCGGATGCAGGCCATTGAAATCGAAATCGCGCAGGCGCGAGGCCACCCTGCCGGCGCTGACGAAGCCCACCACTCCAAAGCGGCTGGTGAGCGGCAGGCGATATTCAACCTGGGCGGCGGCGTAGTTGCGGTCGAGGTAGCGCCCTTCGTAGTAGCCGCGCATCAGCCCACCGCCCCCCAAGGCCCCGTGTTCCAGCAGCGGCACGTTGCCGCCAGTCAGGTAACCGAACACCTGATAGGCCAGCACGTGCTGGCGGTTACCCGCAATCTGAAAATACTGCCGCACGTCGATTTTGGTCAGCTCATAGCGAAATTGCCCCCCGAGTTGTTGGCCGTACCAGCCGTGGGTGATTTCGGCTAATATACCCCGCTGGGCATTCAGCACGTTGTCGCGCGTGTCGTAGGTCAGGGCCGTTTCCAAGCCCGTGCTCACGGCGCCGAGCGCGCCGGTTTCTCGCGGCTGGCCGGCGGCGTCGAGCAGGAGGCTTTGCGGAGCCAACTGCACGTCGCTCGTCCGCACGTGGCGCACGCCGCCGCCCACAAACAGCTTTCCCACGATCCGCCGCAATAGTAGCGGCTCAATTACCGTGTAGCGGTAGTCGTAAATCTCCTCGTTGGAGCTGGGCGTGTTGTTGCCCACGCCGTAGAAGAGCTGCGGAAAGCTGGAATGCCGCAGGTTGCCGCGCAGCAGGTAGTTTTCGTGGTTGAAAAAAACCGTGTAACCCGAATACAGGATGTACTGCTTATTGAGCGTGTACTGAAACGACACCGGAATGTTGGAGGTCCGGGTATCGGTACTGGCGCCTCTGGGCTTGAAGAGAAATTTGGCCCCCAGGCCCGCGCCCCAGCTGGTTTCGGGGGCATAGGAGATGATGGGGGCCAGCACCAGCCGGGTTGGGTAGGCGCCGCGCTGCGCCACCGCCTGCCGGTTGATGTCGAACTCGAACACATCGAGCACGCGGTCGAGAAACGAGCGGCTGGTATCAGCCGGGGCTGTCTGTCCGCCCGCCGTGCTGCTGCGTAGCGAGTCGGCCGGTAGCTGCTGGGCCGCCGCCGGAAAAGTGGCTAGTGTGCTTCCGGCTGCCAGCAAAACCGCCAGGAGTGCGCCCCCATATACTTTCATATATCTAGTTAACCTGATTTACCACGAAGGTAGGGTGAAGGGAAATTCAGAGCCGAGCTTGGCTTGCAACGCTGGCTACCATCGGGGGGCGAACTGCGGGGTCTGGTCAAGGCAGAAGCCGCCAAGCTGGACCAAGCTAATTTTTCCGGGGATAACCAAGCGGCGTTTTTCTGCCTTACGGATAAACTGAACTGTGTAGTCGGAACAGCAGTGAATAAGCTACACGGCCGCCCGGTGCGCTCTGGCCAACGTGCCTCACCTCCCCGACGTAGCGGTAGCTGAGGCCCTGGTAACGCAAGTGTAAGCGGCCTTTGCCTCCCTTTGCCGGAGGCGCCCAACAAACAAGCCGCCGAGCAGCGGCTGACTTAAGTGCGGCGGGAGTTTTATGCGGGAGTAAGCCGGTAGCCAAGTGGCCTAGTGGTGTCACGACTTTTTCGGTCGTGGTACCACTCAGATGTTTCTGAAAATAATTTTCGCGGCGCGTGTGGAAAAAAGCCCCCCAGGGCATCATCCTCCCGTCGGCCGGCGGATAGCTTGGGCCCGACCAGTTTTCTGGCCTTTCCAACCTGCCTCGCCTATGCCCCGACACCTACGCCTCGTCTTTGTATTGCTGTATTTGTTGAGCTGGCAGGTGGCCGCGGCCCAGCAGCGCCTGGCTCAGGGCCGGCAGCGCAGCTACTACACCAAAGTCTTCCGCCTCACCGACGCTAAAACGCTGCTGCTGTACCAGAAAGGTTTGAGCGCGGCCAAGGCCAGCTTTTTCATCCAGCCTGTCGACTCATTTCCGACGGACAGCCTCCGCCAGTGGCGTCGTCCGCTGCCAGTGGGCTACTACCTGGTGGCCCACACCGAGGGGCCGCGCCTGGTGTACTGGCTGCGCTCCGTGACTGACCGCGAGGTAGTGGTGCTGGACAATCAGGTGGATCTGGCTCTGGTGGTGCGCGATACGACCGGCCAGTTGCTCGACGGCCGGGCCCAGGTGCGTATAGGCGGGCGCGAAGTGCCATTTGATGCCGCTACGCAGAGCTTCCGCAAGGCGCGGGGCGGGCGCGGCGGCATTGTGGCCGTCACGCAGGGTGGGCGCACGACCTATCATCTGCTCACCCGAACGTTTCCCTCCAAAATGCCCTTCACGGCCCGCAGCGTAGCTAATCGGGTGGTGTTTGGGTTTCCGCTGGGATACCTCACGGGCCCCGTACGCAACTTTGTGCGCGGCCTCCGGCACTTCAGCTACACGACTACTGGGCTGGTGGGCTTGGTGCGGTCGGTGTTTAGCGAAGACGTGCGCGAGGAGCGTCAAAATCAGCGCGAGCAGCGGCGAGAGCAGACCTGGACGCACTACCTGGTATTTAGCAAGCCCCGCTACCGGCCCCAGGGCGACACCCTGCGGCTGAAGGCGCGGGTGACCCGGCGCGACGGCGGCCGGCTCTGCACCGCTCCGCTCACGCTGTGGCTCACCAATAATGGTAAGGATAGAAAGATAGCCGTGCTCCGCGCAGAGCGGCCTGGTTCTTACGTCTTTGAGTTGCCGCTGACCGATACGCTGGGCCTGCAAAGCAGCCGCCCCGTGTACGTGCGCCTCGACAATTCTCATGATGTGACCCTGGCCAGCGGGGAGTTTCAGCTGGAAGATTATGAGCTGAAAAACACCCGCTACACCCTGCGCGTGGCCGAAACCGAGCAGCGCCGGGGCACGCCCCAGGCTTTGTTTCTGCGCGGCACCGATGCCAATGAGTTGAACCTGCTGGATGCGCGGGTGCAGGTGGCGGTGGTGCCCACGCAGGTTACGCGCCTGGCCTCGCCCGTGGTGTTTGTGCCCGACACGCTCTGGACGTATGCTCAATCCCTTGATCCTGTTGGCGAAACCCGCCTGAATTTGCCCCCCAGTCAGCTGCCCGCCGCCGAGTTGCGCTACCGCGTAGAAGCCACCTTCCTCAACTCCGACAACGAGCGCCACGCCGAGCAGGCCCAGGTTACCTACCGCCTCGACCCCGGTCAGCTGACCGTGCAGCTCCACAACGACTCCGTGCAGCTGCGCTTTCAGCAAGCCGGCAAAAATGCCCCCCAGACCGCCACGCTGGAGATTTGGCCCCCGGATTCCGTTCTACAGAAACCTCTGTTTCGCGGCCCCGTGCAGCTGCCGCTGGATTTGCCGGTGCTGCCCCAGGCCGCCCGTTATGTGCTGCGCGATGCCGCCGGCCGCACCGCCGAGCTGCGCCTGACGCCCGCCAACGCCGCCCTGTCCCTGCGCTCCGACCGCACCCACGACTCTATTTTTGTAGAAATGGAAAATCCCCACCGACTGGCGTTCTGGTACTTCGTGTATCGGGGTAATGAGCTGGTGCGCCGGGGCTATGGCCGGGAGCTGAAAATGGCCGAGCGGGCCAGCAGTCCCGAGCCGTGGTTTGCCTCGGTGCAGTACGAGTGGGGCGGGGAGATGCGCACCGATGAATACAGTATCCCATTGAATCAAAGCCAGTTGCAGGTTCGCGCCGAGCAGCCTGCCGTGGCCTATCCTGGCCAGCGCATCCGCCTGACGTACCACGTTACCGATGGCGCGGGCGCGCCGGTGCCCAATGCCGACCTCACTTCCTATGCCTACACCAGCAAGTTCCGGCAGCCCGAGGCCCCCGAGCTGCCCAGCATTGAGCCACCTACGGTGGGCCGAAGGGCCGGGCGGCGGTTTCGGCTGGCGGAGCAGTTTGACAACAAACCCGAGCAAACCAGCCAGCAACTACTCGATTGGGCGCAGTGGCGCAGGCAGTTGGGGCTCGATTCGCTGGTGTTTTATCAATTTCTGTATCCTGATTTCGGCGTATTTGGCGAATACCGCCCCGCGCCGGGCGGCATCACGCAGGTGGCACCCTTTGTAGTCGATTCGGGCCGAGTGCAGCCGGCGGCAGCCGTATATCTGGATGGTGTGCCGATTTACATTCGCGCCATCAACCACACCGAGCCCTACGCCCTGGTAGCCGACAGTGGCTACCACACCCTGGCCGTTCGCACCGCTACTCGCCTCATCACTTTGCGCGGCGTGTACCTGCGGCCCCTGCACAAGCTCACCGTCAGCCTCGACCTGAACTACCCGCGCCCCGATATGACGGTGGAAGAGCGCCCCGCCACTTTCACTCCCCTTGAGCAAACCGAGCTGAACCGACGTTTGCTGCCCGTGAGCGTCACCAATTTGCCCCCCGGCGTGTTGCCCACGCTCCGGCAAGGTGCCCGTTTGCAGGTACTTACGTATCAGCATCGTTCCCAGCAGGACTATCGAAATGCGGTGTGGATGGGCGGGCCGTTTCGGGCCGACTCGGTGCTGTACCGGGAGGGGAGCGGGCTGCGGCAGAAATTTCTGTTTGAGCCTGCTTACCGCTACGCCTTCGCGCCGGGTCTGCTCAAGCAAACCAGCACACCGCCCTATCGCTTCGAGGGCCTGACTCGCTACAGCTCCGCCGATTCGCTGCCGTTGCGCGGCTTTGCCTACACCGAAGCCGCCGTGCGCAAGCTCCAGGAGCAGCTCAGCTTCCAGCCAACCACCCGCGCCTGGACCTTCGTGCAGCTCGATGACACCGTGCAGACCCGCGCCGGGCAGGGCCGCCTGGTGCTGTGGGCGCCACCTACGAATGCTGATATGAAACCGCAAACGCCCGTGCCCGCTGTTTTATACACCTTAATTACCCAGCAGAGCCAGCCAAAGTTTGGTCGGCTGTTGCGTGGGCTAATGCCTGTACAAGGCCTGAAGCCCGGCAAATACCGCGTGGCCGTGCTGCTGGCCGACAGCACCTGTCTGGTGCCCGCCGATGTAAACGTCCGGGCCGGCGGTACTACCTACGTGCAGCTTCAGCACTCGCATCGGCAGCCAAAAGGTCCTGCGAGCCAGCGTGTGAGGCGTTTTATTGAGATGCGCACCATCCGTTCGACGGCGGCGACTGAACAGCCGGCCGTGCGCACCTACCAAATCCGGGAAACGACGGCGGCGGAGCGGCGGGGATGGCCGCTGGTGCGGGGGCGGGTGCTCGATAAAAGTTCGGGCGAAGGTCTGCCGGGCGTCACGGTGCTGGTAAAAGGCACCAGCGTAGGAGTGTCCAGCAACGCCGATGGCAGCTTTGAGCTAAACGTGCCCTACGGTGGTACACTGGTTTTCTCTTTTATTGGCTACCTCACAGTGGAGCGCGTGGTGATTGGGCGGGAGCTGGAGGTCAGCTTAAGCGCTGATACCAAGCAGCTTTCGGAGGTGGTTGTGACAGGTTTAGGTAGCCAAAGTCTACAGGGCCGAGTGGCTGGAGTAACTATAACCAACAGTGCATCAGGTGTAAGCAGCAATATCATCAGGATTCGAGGCAACGCTAGCTTATCCATGACAAACCAACCGCTCTACATCGTGGATGGAGTGCCTTTCAATGGCCGGGTGGAAGATATCGACCCCGCTTCCATTCTTTCTACTACCGTACTCAAGGGCGCGCAAGCCGAGGCAATCTATGGCGCTAAAGCCGCGGGTGGAGTAGTTATCATCAAAACCAAAGCCACCAAAACGCCCCGTTCCCTAACCGACCCCACGGCCCCAGCCGACGCCGACAACACCCAACCCGACGGCCGCGACCCGCGCCTAGCCCTGCGCCGCCGCTTCTCCGACGTAGGCTGGTGGCGCCCCAACCTGCTCACCGATGCCCGCGGCCAAGCCACCACCGAAGCCATCCTGCCCGACGACGTAACCGGCTGGGACACCTTCGTACTAGGCTCCGATAACCACGGCCGCACCGGCAGCGCCACCGCCAGCCTGCGCTCCTTCAAAGGCCTGCTTGGCGAGCTGGCCGTGCCCCGCTTCCTGGTGGCCGGCGACAAGGCCCAGGTGCTAGGCAAAACCCTCAACTACCTCCCCGACACGGCCCAGGTCACGACAACCTTCCGGGTGGGCGCCACCGTGGCCCGCACCGCGCGCCATCAGGTTATCACGTCGGCCCTGGATACGCTTACCGTCACGGCGCCCGCCAAGGCTGATTCCCTGCAAGTTACCTTCAGCCTGCAAAAGCCGGATGGCTACGCCGATGGCGAAGTGCGCACCGTGCCCGTGCTGCCAGCCGGTACCCGCGAGCGGGTCGGCACCTTCGCCGTGCTCACCGCTGCCGATACTACTTTGCAATTGACTTTCGACCCCAAGCTGGGCGAAACCACCGTTCGTCTGGAAAGCGACCTGCTGCCCTTGTTGCTGGAGGAAATTCGCCACGTGCAGCAGTACGCCTACCTCTGCAACGAGCAGGCGGCCTCCAAACTCAAAGCCCTGTTGCTGGAACAGCGCATCCGCGAGTTTCTGCAACAGCCTTTCACCCACGCCAAGGACGTAAACCAGCTGATTCGGCGGCTGCGGCAGGGACAGCAGAAGCCGGGCCTGTGGGGCACCTGGCCGACTTCGCCCATCAGCGCCTGGGCCACGCTGCACGTGCTGGAAGCGCTGTTAGAGGCTGAAAAACAAGGCTACAAAGTGCAGCTCGACCGCAACGACGTGCAGATCTATCTGCTTAAGCAGCTGGACCTGAGCTTTGCCGAAAAACGAAATGCAGCCTTCGTGGGGGGCTTTTTTGGCACGCCCGACGACCGGTTGCGCCTCTTGCAGATTCTGCACCGCCTGGGCGTCCAAACCGACTACGCCACCTACATCATCCGCCTGGAGCGCGGCCGGCAGCAACTGGATACGTATCTGGCGCTCACGAATCTGCGTCAGGAGCTGAAGCTGCCATATCAGCTGGATAGTCTGCGGCGCCACCGCTTTACCACCCAGCTCGGGGGGGCTTTTTATGAGGATGCCCTGCGGGCGAGTGCTTACTACCGTTATCTGCTGAATAGAAGAATAGGAACTACCCTGCTGGCCTACCGCGTGCTGCGGGCCGCCGGTGGGGGAGGGGAGGAGCTGGCGCGTATCCGCACGTTTCTGCTGAATCAGCGGCGCGTGGGGCACTGGGCCAGCACCTACGAGGCCGCCCAGATTCTGGAAACCATCGGCCCCGACTTGTTTGCGCCCGGTCGGGCTACGGTGGCGCGGGTGCAACTCAGCGGCGCGCTCCAGCAGGAAGTGACGCAATTTCCATTTGAGGCCAAAATGCCCCCCAGCGCCGGTTTGCTCACGTTGCGCAAGGAAGGGTTGCTGCCTGTGTACGCTACCGCCTACCAAACTTTCCAGAACCCCCAGCCCGCCGCCGTGGCCGCGCCCTTCCGCGTGACGACTACGCTAGCCGGGCAAACAGGCGCTCAGGTGAAGCTCAAGGCTGGGCAGCCCGCGGAGTTGCTGGTGACGGTAGAGGTGGCCGCCGAAGCGCGCTACGTGCTGCTGGAGGTGCCCATCCCGGCCGGCTGCTCCTACGGCGACAACAAGCCGGGCAATTCCTTCGAGGTGCATCGGGAGTACCTGCGCCACCAAACCGGCATCTTCATCGACGTGCTGCCCGTGGGACGCCATACCTTCCGTATTGCCCTGCAACCGCGCTTTCGGGGTCAATATACCCTGAACCCTGCCCGCGCCGAACTGATGTATTTTCCCACTCGCTTCGGCCGCTCAGCCAGCAAGCAGACCACAATCAACTAGGCATAGACAGTAATCATTACTCTAATAACCATCGGCTCTGAATGAAGAAAGGCCCAGAATTAATTCTGGGCCTTTCTTCATTCAAGGCTTGATAGCAAGCTGTGTATTATGCAGCAAGTCAGAGGTTTGAAAAACTTAAGCACTATGCCAAAAATGCTGCTGATACCAAGCGGCAGCTTGCGCTACATCCTGGGGCGTGAGGTTGTGGCCGGCGGGCGCGTCGTATCGGGTGAGCGCAAAGCCCCGATTGGTAAGCAGGCTCGCGTAGCGCTCCGTGGCCGCGGGGTCAACGGTCGGGTCGCGCTGGCCGGGGGCGAAGAATACGGGCACCGGATTCCGGGGGGCTTTTTGGTCGTCGTTGTTCGCCATGGGAGCGGCGGGTACTTCGCTCAACGGTTGCATGGGACGCAGCAGGGCTGCGCCGGCCAACAGCTCAGGGTAGAGCAGCAAGACGCTGCCAATGAGGTTGGCGCCGTTCGAATAACCCAGCGCCACCAGGTTCTGTAAGTCGAACTCCTTTTGGGGGGCAATTTTGCGCAGGAATTCCACCAGCTCATGCGTCCGGAACCGAACGTCGTCCTCGTCGAACACGCCCATACCCAGGCGGCGAAAGAAGCGTGGCATACCATTCTCCAGCACGTTGCCCCGCACGCTCAGCACGTTGAAGTCGGAGCCGAGCTGGCCCGCAATGGGCAACAGATCCCGCTCGTCGCCGCCGGTGCCGTGGAGCAGCAGCAAGGTTCGGGCGCCTGGCTGCTCGGCAGGGCGGTAGATATAGGTAAGAGGCTGATAGTCCATAACTAGCTGATAACGGGTAGCTGCGCTTCAATCTGGGCCCGGCGGCGTTCGTACTGAGGTGGCAGCAACAAGTGGGTGCCCAGTTCCGCCAGCGACTCGTCGATCATAAAGCCCGGATTGTCGGTGGCAATCTCAAACAAAACGCCCCCCGGCTCGCGGAAATACAGGGAGTGAAAGTACTGCCGGTCTATTTGCTCCGTGATGTTGAGGCCGCGGGCCGCAATCTTTTGGCGGAAGCGCATTTCCGTGGCATCATCGGGCACGCGGAAGGCAATGTGGTGTACTGAGCCGCCAGCTACGTGCCCACGGGCCTCACCGGGTGCTTCCACCAGATCGATGATGGCCGCGCCGGGCACCGCATCCGTGGCGAAGCGGTAGCGGTTTACGTGCTGCTCCATCAGCTTATAGCCGAATACTTCCGTCAGAATCTCGGCCGTGCCCTTAATGTTGGTCAACGTCAGGGTCACGTTATGAAAGCCCTTGGTCGCTACCGCGGCGCTCACCTCCGGCGTCGTCCAGGGCGTGCGCGGATCGGCGTTTTTAGCAACGGTCAGCTCCAGCTTCAGGCCATCCGGGTCGAGAAAGGTGAGGTAAGGCTCACCGAATTTTTCGCTGGGCTTGTTGAACGTCACGTTATGCTGCGCGAAGCGCTTCAGCCAGAAGTCGAAGCTGCCCTCCGGCACTGAGTAGCCAATTTCAGTGGCCTGCCCGGTGCCGCGCCGGCCAGGTGTCATATTCTGCCAGGGGAAAAACGTGAGAATGGTGCCCGCCGAGCCTACCTCATCGCCAAAGTAAAAGTGGTAGGTGCTGGGGTCATCAAAGTTGACGGTCTTCTTCAAAAAGCGCAGCCCCATCACTTTCGCATAGAAGTCATAGTTGCGTTGCGCATTACTGGCAATGGCCGTGATGTGGTGCAGGCCAAGGATCTGATCCGACATAAAACGTGAGATTTAAGAGTGAACAGAGGCTAAACTGACAGAACAAGAAAAAATCTAGCGTTAAAGATAAAATCCTGAAACTTCTACTGATAAGCATACGTAAAATTCATCAGTAGCGTCGCTTATGGGAGTCTGAGGCCTACGGAAAGAATAAAAGTGAACCAGAGAAGTAGTAAGAGTAAAGCTACCGTTAAAGGTTGGTCAGTACCGAAGTTGGACGGAATTATAAGGCAACAAAAAACCCCTCGCTAGGAGGGGCTTTTGTTAAGAAGAACTAAAATGGTAGGAAACGCAGGGAAGAGAGATACTACTTAACTTCTAAGCGCTGTGTGCTGATCTTTCCTTTCTCACCTACGCGCACCTGGTACAGACCATTAGCTAAGCTTTGGATATTCAGACGCTGGGCAAGTGCACCACGCTTCTCTAGAACCGTTTTGCCAGACTGAGCAACGATCTGCACGTAGTCGGTGCCGGCAGGCAGCATTACGTAATCAGCGGCTGGGTTAGGATAGATAGCAAGATCATTCGTGGTTTTAGCAGTTGCAGCGCTGCTAGCAGCAGTTACATTGCTGGTGCTCACGGCGCTCAGAGTAGCGTTAGAGCTGATGCCTGATCCGTCGCGGACTAACACCCAACGCTGAGCGGTTGTGCCGTTATCATCCCACTGCTGCACTTTAGCACCATTGTGAGAGTTGTTGTTATCTACGTCGAGCACTTTGTTGGTGCCTTTGTGCATGAGCTTGAAGCTGCCATCGCCGTTAGAAGTGATAATCCAACGCTGAGCGCTTGAGCCGTTATCATCCCACTGCTGTATTTTAGCGCCATTCTGATCGCTGTTGTTATCTACATCAAGTACTTGACCAGTACCCTTGTGCGTGAGTTTGTAGGTGCCGTCACTCTGAAGGGAAATTACAAAACGCTGAGCGGTAGAACCATTGTCGTCCCAAATCTGCACTTTGGCACCGGCACGGTCGCTGTTGTTGTCTACGTCAAGCACTTTGTTGGAGCCTTTGCCTACAAGCTTGTAGGTGCCACCTGATACAATTGCGCTGCTGCCACCTGGAGTTGGAGTTGGTGCCGGGGCTGGAGCGGGACTTGGAGCAGGTGCCGGAGTTGGCGAACCTGAAGTTGGGCCTACAACTACACCGTTGTTACGGAGTTTGGTTTCCCACATGGTGAATTCAGCCTTCTCCGTGTCGCGAGTGATCAGGAAGGGCAATTCTGTGTTCAAGGAGTAGTTATGAGCATCAGCTGCATCGGGCAGATACTGGTCATTACGCGAATTCCAATTCTTACGATTAACATAGCCTACTACGTTGTTATAAGCTCTGTTATTCTGAAAGATATCGCTGCTTGAACCACTCTTCATAATGTAGATACCTACATTATTTGCAGCTATATATGTACCATCTGCTAAGTAACCCGAGTTGATAATGCGGTTATTGAAGAACTCCATGTCGTGGCCAGCCGAGATACACAAACCTTGAGTACCGGTGCTAACGATCTGGTTATTATACGCCTTCATGTAGCCTGGTGATCTTGCCCAGTCGCCGGTGTTGCCATCACCCATGTTGATGCCGCCGCCACCATAATTAGTCTCGTTAGCCGGATCATTTGGGTAGGCTCCCTGAATGTAGTTGTCGTAGATCAGGATGGGGCTATCGGAAGTTCCGTTAGACATATAGAAGTTGATGTTCTCTTCTACACGGCTTTTATAAGGTTCGTTGATTACCTGATTCCAGGCAATTTCTGCTCCTCTGATCTGAGTTACGCCGTTGAACTGTACAAATTGTACGTACTCTTTACCGCCATTGCGATAACGGCCATCGATATTGCTAGCCTTATTGTATTTGATTTTAACCGTTTCCTGGTCAGAATGATTACCTGTGTAACCAGCTAAGTAAATACCTGAGGTGTGGTCGAGGTAGTTATGCTCTAGACGAACATTTTTAAAATTTGTCGCGTCGAAGAAGCGGCCATATCGTGTGTTGTCTTGGCTAGGCGTCAGACCGTAACCATTCACATTACGAACCGTTACATTGCTGCCAGGGGTATGGGAACGAATCAAAATGCCCCGGCTACGAATATTCGCATTTTCAATAACCACCGGCTCAGTAGTTTCAACACTAACCGCAGGTGTATTTGAGTCGTGGCTCTCCCAGTTGCCGGAATAAGTACCGCCTCTGGTAATACGTAGAGGGCCTTGATAATCTTGGGCGATGCTGGTGTGGGCAGCGCCAGTGAGGAGGAGAAGCAGCCAGGAAAACAGTGTCCAATGTGATGTTACTCGGCGTGCTGGAACGGGGGTAAGGTGTCGGATGTGCATTCGCAGAAAGGGTTGAAAGAATAAAAGTGAACAATCCAGAGTGAACAATACTGACCAGTTTGTGTGGGAGTCTACTGGTTTATAAGTGGCAATATTACTGGATAAAGTCGAACCCGAAGCATTAGAACAAAAAGTTGCACATAGTGGAAACACCATAAACCCTGCTGTGCAGCTAAGCAGGAAAAGCAACAAACGATATAGCAAAAACGCCCCCCAGAGCATTCTGGGGGGCGTTTTTGCTATATTATGTAAAGTAGATCCTACTTCTTTATTACAAATAAACCGTCTTAAAATGCCTCATTATTGTACGCAGTGACATTATAAGGTTCACAGTATAGGCAATAGATTATATTGAAATACGGCGTGAAAAAATTGGACAGTAAATCCGGGAGAAAGATAATTTTAGATAGAAGGCTGTATCCATAGAATCAGGCTGTCAACAATAACACTCGCAAGCATTTTCATGAAGGCTACAGCGCCTGAACTTGGTGCTTACTGTTGAGGTTCCGTACTACCCAATTTTGAAAAGGAGCGACCTAGCTCAATTATCACTTATTAATCTTATCTGCATGCATAATAAATGAACTTTATGAAGCTCGTATTTGGTTGTATTGTAAAAATTATATTCGCCATAAAGTTTATGGTGTTTAAAAATGAGATATTATATATATATTTTATGAAATAGTAGGTATATACATGAGTTTGCGAGAGAATGAAAAAGTCTTGCTTCAATGTTTATTCTGACCTGTATTATTAAAGTAGCTGAGCTGAACAATGCGTCATAGCGCACTGCTCAGCTCAGCTACTTTAGCTGCAAATTCATTGCAGTGTGAACTACGTGAGCCAACCAAGTTGGCTGTAATGAGCTACCCAGCTAGAGTTAGCTATTCTGCTTTCAGTAAGCGCACATAATACACGCTCCCTGCCGTAGAGCCGTTATTTGCCTGGAATTTGACTGTGAGAACTTCCGGCGCAGAAGCCAGCACTTGAGGCGGGAGCTTGTAGTCCACCTCGATGAACTTTTCGCCGCCGAGGCCTTGCAAATTTTCCTGCTTAAGCAGTTTGCCATTGACGAGAATGTCAAACCGGCGGTCTTTGTCTTTGCCGTAAAACGTGACGCGCAAGGTGCGTGCGGCATTTCCAGGGTTTTTGAGATTGTAGCTAAACCAGCCTTTGGCCTGACGCCAATGCCGGTCCTTGAATACACCGGTGTCGGTTTGCTCACCCTCAAAGCCATGATCCGACTCGGGCTGCTGCTCGCCGGGCGCCACCTGATCGAGCGTACGGGCTTCCAGGGCCATCTTTTCCGCTTCTTTTAGCTGTAGGGCTTGTTTGCGTGCGACCAGTTCGGCGGGCGTGGCTACCGGCCAATAAACCATGTAGCGCGCATCGTGTATCCGGAAAAAGGGAATCAGCTCTACTTTCCGATAGCGGTCAGAATCGATAAGCGAGGCGGCGCTGAAGGTGAGCGGCTTGCCGGCCACGGGCTTTATATCGGCTACCAGGTTCTGAGGACTCGATGTAACCAGCACGGGAGCCTCGTCAAGCGGGTAGGCAGGGCCGCTGGCAATATGGCCCATACGGCTGCCATCGGCCAGTAAACCGGGCATATCCGTGGTATCGGTAATGGCGGCCAGCACAATAGGGCCGTGTACGAAGGATACCCAGGGCGATTTGTCAGGCAGAAATTCGGCCTTGGTTTCCATGGGCAAGGCCACGCTCACCACGTCGCCCGACTTCCACTTGCGCTCGATGGTCAGATAGCCGGGGGCTGAGGTTTCGTATTTGGCAGCACGGCCATTTACGAGCACTTGGCCGTCACCCGGCTTCAGCCAAGTAGGGCGGCGGATATGCAGGGCAAATCGGCGGGCTTTTTTAAGCTGAAGCTTTAAGTTAGAGGTTTCGGCAAAAGGAAAGCGCGTGTCCTGGGTAAGGGTCAGGCCGGCCTCGGGCCAGGTGAGACGGGAGGGAATAAAAAGGTTGACAAACAAGTCCTCTTTATTATGAGCATAAATCAGCTCGCCGTACTTGCCGTGATTTTCAAGGCCTGAGCCCACACAGCACCAAAAGCCATCCTGGGGTTGGGAATACACGCGGTAGTGGCGGGGCCGCATGGGGGTGAAGTACACGAAACCGCCTTTTTCGGGGTGTTGGGAGGAAAGAATGTGGTTGTAGAGCGCCCGCTCGTAGTACTCTATATAAGGAGTGGAGGCGCTGGTGAGGTACAACTGCTTGCTTAGCTTGAGCATGTTGTAGGTGTTGCAGGTTTCGGGGCCCTCCTTGCCTTCCAGCATGGCCGTAAAATTCTGAGCAGGGTGGAAGTGCTCGCTCACGCTGTTGCCGCCAATCGAGACGGTGCGGTGGTCTACTACTGTTTTCCAGAAAAAGGCAGCGGCGTTGCTCCAGGCGGTATCGCCGGATAGCTCGGCTATGCGCTTGTAACCTATCACTTTCGGAATCTGGGTGTTGGCGTGGAGACCGTTCAGCTCATCTTTGCCCCCCAGCAGCGGCTCTAATATGGAGCGGTGCGAAAACCGCCGGGCCAGGGTCAGATACTTTTTGTCGCCGGTGATTTCGGCTACATCAGCCAGCACTTCGTTCATGCCGCCGTGCTCGCTGCGCAGCATATCCTGAATCTGGGCGTCGGTAAGGGAAGCAGTCAGGTCAACGGCCCAGTTGGCGAGCTGCACCAGCATGTCTTTAGCCTTGGTGTTGCCCGCAAACAAATGCGCGTCGCGCAGGCCCGAATAGGTTTTGTGGATGTTGTACCAAGGCACCCACTTATTATTAAGGGAAAAGCTGCCCGCGTTGATGTTGCCCGCTTTTACCTGTTCCCACATTTTTTGCCCCCCAGGCGTGCCGCCGAGGTAGCCATTGCCGTTGCGCTCCTGACACAGCGCCAGCTCATCTACCATATAGGTAAGCCGCCGCCCAACTTCTGCATTGCCTGTAGCGGCGTACATATACGCTAGCGCCGACAGGTAATGTCCGCCAATATGTCCATCCAGGCCCGTATTTTCCCAGTTGCCGTAGCTCGGTGCGCGTGGCGCCAGGCCCGCTTCGCGGCGATAGGGCGCCAGCAGCCGGTCGGGGCTCAGCGCCAGAATGTATTGCAGATCGGTTTGCTGAGCCGCTTGAAAGGGGCTTTCGGTGAGCGTTACCGCCGACAGCGGAAAGCTTTGCAGCGGCGTTTGGGCCTGACCCAGCGTTACGGCTACGAGTAGAAAGCCTATACTTAACCAGCTTGTTTTCATGATATTAGGTAAACAGAAGTTATAATAACTGACACTATACCAGCGACGAGCAGGCAGCACCGCCTGGTCCGCAGCCATCGGCTAAATCTACACAATCGATTGTTATAGTCTTGATCAAATGAAATTTGCCCCCCAGCACATAAAACAAGCACTGGGGGTCTAACTCAATTTTAGAATTCCAGAATAAAGCCGATGGTTGGCGTCAGGTTGGGGCTGTCATCCTGTAGTAGGATGGGGAAAGCGTTGGTGCCGTCAGGACGAACAGGTTGGCCGTCGGTGGTCAGGAAGTCTGTGTTGTCGGGAGTGCGCTGGAAGCTGTATGTTGGCAAGCCGGGCGTTTTGAGCAAAAAAGCGTTCTGCAAATCCAAAAACAGGTCGATGCTGGTGCGGCGCCAGTTGAATTTCTTATCGAGGCGGAAGTCGAACTGCTGGAAGCTGTCCAGGCGTAAAGTGTTGAGGCGGGAATAGTCGAGCACGCCTCTGCCCACGGCGAAGTAAGTAGCCTGGGAGGCTTCCAGATCAAAGGGCGTGTAGGGCGAGCCGCCCGCAAAACGGTATTTAAAGCCCATCTCCCAGCCCTTATTAAACTTGCGCCCTAGCAGGCCAGAGGCCAGAAAGCGCGTATCCCAGGCCGAGGGCTTATACTGCCCATCGATGCCCGAAAACTCTGAGCGGAAGGCAGTAAACGAAGCCACGGCGAATATTTTGCGGGTTAGCTTCTGCTGAAAAAACAGCTCGGCTCCGTAGGCGCGGCCTTTGCCCGTGCTTTGAATAGCTTCGTTGCCGAGGGCCGCAAAATCGCCCCCCAGGTTGGCCAGCGAGATACCATCGCGGACGGATACGGGATAGTGGCTGTATTTTTTATAAAAGCCTTCCAGGGTAAAACGCGAGGCGGCGGTGGGCAAAAACTCCAGGCCGGCCACGTAATGATCGGAGCGTATGTAGCGGGCATTCTGGTTGACCAAGGTGCCGGCCTCATCCCGAAAGCCCAGAATAGTGGAGGGCGGAATCTTGTAGTAGCGACCCACGGAGGCGTTGAGATTCCAGCGCTGCGCCAGCGCATAAGAGGCCGATACCCGCGGCGAGAGCGTGCGCAGCAGGTTGGCGCCGCCCGTCGTAAAGGAGTTTCCGTCGGCGCGCAGGCCCGCCGACAAGGTCAGCCGATCATCAGGGAGCAGGGTGCGGGTGAGCTGCCCAAACGCGCCAAAGCGGGCAAAGTCGATGGCCGTCTGGAAGCGCACATCTACCTGCGGCGACACCAGCTGGCCTTGCGCATCGCGCACTTCGCGCCGCACCCGGCTGAAAAAGCGACTGTCGTACTGCACGTATTGCCCCACGGCCCCGAACGCGTACTGCCACCGGCCTACGGCCTTGTTTACATCGAGGCGCAGCTTGTTTTCGGTTTCGCCGGAGCGCGTGAGCAGCACCCGCCGCGACTCTTCGGTGGTGGTGCGGTCTTCAAACTGGTCGAGTTTATTGTCGAGCTGGGTGCGGCTCAGAGCTACGTTCAGAAAGCCGTCGGGCAGGAGGTGGCGCAGCGAAAGGCCCACCGTGTAGTTCCACTGGTCTATGGTGGGCGTGGAGCGCAGGGTGTACTCCTTATCAGGACTGGATTTGCGCGGCACGGCCAGCTCGAAGTGGTCGATGGCGCCGAGACCGAGCGTAGTAAGCGTGGTTTTGGGGGAAAGCTTGGTTGTTACTTTATACTGAAAATCCCAGTAGTTGGGCCGGATAGGCAGGTCAATGGCTTTAAACAGCAGCTGCAAGTAGGAGCGCCGGGCCGAAGCCAGAAAGGTGGTGTTTTTGGCCAGCGGGCCTTCCAGGGTGCCGGCTACTTCGGTGCCACTCAGCCGCACATTGCCCTGCACGCGGTCGGGGTTGCCGTCGCGCTGCCGGAATTGCAGCACCGACGACAGGGCATTGTCGTAGCGAGCCTCAAATGCTGACGAACTGAGCGTTACGTCCTCAATAAACGACACGTTCAGAATACCGGTGGGCCCCCCGCCGGAGCCCTGGGTCTGGAAGTGGTTGATAACGGGCACCTCAATGCCGTCGAGGTAATATACGTTTTCGTTGGGCGCACCGCCCCGAATGATAATGTCGTTGCGAAAGCCGGAGGTGCCGCCCGTGCCGCCTCCGCCCACACCGGGCAGGGTCTGAATCACTTTGGAGATGTCAAAATTGCCCCCCGGATTGCTTTTTATCTCCTCCGTATTAATGCGCTGCACCGAGAGGGGCGTTTCGGCCGTGGCCACCCGGATGGCGCGGCTGCCCACTACTTCTACTTCCGCTAGCTGCTGGGTGTTGCTGGTCAGTTCCAGATTGATGATGGAGGCGTTGCCGGAGGTGATTACTACGTTGGCCCTCAGCAGCATATCGTAGCCAAGGAGGGAAGCGCGCACGTTGTAGCTACCAACGGGAATATCGGTGAGGCGGTAGCGGCCTTCCGCATCTGAGGCGACCCCCAGCGTGGTGCCTTCCAGCAATACGGTCACGCCGGGCAATGTTTCCTGGGTTTTGCGGTCGCGCACGGTACCCGTCAGTACTCCCGTCGATTGGGCTAGGGCAGAATAGGTAGCCAGCAGCAACAGCAGGAGAGAGTAAAATCTGAGCATTACCAGCTAGTGATGAGGTATTGGGTGGATGATCCTACCAACCCCCAGCTAGCCGGGATGTTTACTACGTGGCTACTGCTGCGCTTACACTCACTCTGTTTTGATGTTTTACTTACGTAATTGCCTTGTCCTGAGTGTCTTCCACGGGCGGCAGAACTTTGCGGGTGCCTATAATATAGCGCAGGCCTTTATCGTAGCTGAAATAGCTGTAAGCCCAGTTGAGCAGCACGATCAGGCGGTTGCGGAAGCTGACCAGCGAGACAACGTGCACGAAGCCCCAGGCCAGCCAGGCAATAAAGCCCCCCAGCCGCAAATCGCGGCCGAAAAGCTTAATGTCGGCCACGGCGTGGTTGCGGCCGATGGTGGCCATGCTGCCCTTGTCGTCGTAGCGAAAGGGCTGCATGGGTTCGTTCTTGAGTTGGCGCTCCAGGTTCTGGCCCAGCAAGCGCCCTTGCTGCAAAGCCGGCTGCGCTACCATCGGGTGACCTTCGGGATACAGCTCGCTGCGCATGGCGGCAATGTCGCCGAGGGCAAAAATGTTATCGTAGCCCGCTACCTGATTAAACTCATTGACGGCGTACCGATTGCCGGGCAGCAGACAGTCCTCGCGCAGCCCTTTTATCGGGCTCCCCGTCACGCCCGCCGCCCAAATAAGCGTGCGGGTAATCAGCTTCTCGCCGGTATTCAGCGTCACGGTATAGCCGTCGTAGGATTTTACGCGCCGGTCGAGCCACACCTGTACGCCAAAATGCTTCAGGTATTCCAGCGACTTCTGCGACGCTTCTGCCGACATGCCTTTTAATAAGGCCGGGCCGCTTTGCACCAAGTGAATATCCATTTCCTTGAAATTCAGCTCCCGATAGTCGCGCGGAAATACGTGGGCGCGCAGCTCGCTTAGGGCGCCGGCAATTTCAACGCCCGTAGGCCCGCCGCCCACAATCACGAAGTCCAGCAGGCTGTTGATTTTTTCCATGTCGCCGAGCTGTAGGGCCTGCTCGAAGTTGGAAAGCACGGTGTTGCGCAGCTCGATGGCATCGGCCACGCTTTTCAGTGTGATGGCGTGCCGCTGCATCTGCTCATCGCCGAAGAAGTTGGCCGTGGCCCCGGTGGCAAGCACCAAGAAGTCGTAGCGAATGCGGCCGATAGACGTTTCGAGCAGATGTTGTTCAGTATCAACGCAAATAGCCTCGGCCAGGCGGAAGTAAAAGTTGTCTTGCCCATCCAGAATCTTGCGAAACGGCGACACAATTGAGTCGGCCGCCAAGCTGGCGGTGGCCACCTGGTAGAGCAGGGGCTGAAAGGCATGGTAGTTCTGCTTGTCAATAAGCACCACTTGCATTGGGGCGTTGCGAAGCGCCCGCGCCAGCTCCAGGCCGGCAAAACCGCCCCCCACAATTACCACCCGGGGCTGATTGATGTCCTCTATTTTGGCAAGGGTTTCCATATTGTAAAAGGGGGACTGAAGTAAGGCGTTAGCTGAGCTTGTCGGCGCTTAGGTTCAAGTATAGCTGGCTGAAATACGCGAAACGGGCGAAGATGGGGGTGTGGTTGCTCAGTCATTGGGAAATGTTACGCTTTAAAAAAGCCCCCCAGTCTCATTTGCTTGCCTTTAGCTGTGCCCGTTCAGCTTCTTCGGCGCCTATGCTGGCAGAGTTGCTTTTGTGCCGCAAACTCTTTACTTGCAGTAGATTAAACCCACCCTGCCATGGAAGTCGACGTTCTGAAGTACCCCGCGGTGCGCAACTATATCGCCGGACAATTTGTAGCGGACGCCAGCGCCCGCACCCTCGAAGTTTTCAGCCCCATCAGCGGCGCGGTAATCTCGACGGTACCCCTGAGCAGGATGGATGCCCTGAACCAAGCGGTGGAAGCGGCGCGGGGGGCTTTTCCGGCCTGGTCGGCGATGCCAATCAAGGAGCGGGTCCAGATTTTCTACCGCTATAAAACTTTGCTGGAAAAGCACTTGACGGAGCTGACGGCCCTGGTGCGCGAGGAAAACGGCAAGACGACGGACGAGGCGCGGGCCGAAGTCGAAAAAGCCATCGAGCTGACGGAATTCGCCTGCTCCTTGCCCCAACTAGTAGCCGGCGAGATGATGGAAGTAAGCGCGGGCGTGGAGTGCCGCGTGGACCGCAAGCCCCTGGGTGTGGTGGCCTCCATCGCGCCGTTCAACTTCCCGAATATGGTTCCGCACTGGACGGTGCCGAACGCTATTGCCTTGGGTAACTGCATGATTCTGAAGCCCTCGGAGCAAGTGCCCATCAGCGCCGGCCGCATCGCCGAGTTGCTAAAGGAAGCCGGTTTGCCCGATGGCGTGCTCAACATCGTGCACGGCGACAAGGAGATTGTGGAGGCCATCTGCGACCATCCCGATATTAAAGCGGTGTCGTTTGTGGGCTCCACCAAGATTGCCAAAGTGGTGTATCAACGCGCTACTTCTAATCTGAAACGCTGCGTGGCCCTGGGCGGGGCCAAAAACCATCTGCTTGTGCTGCCCGATGCCCACGTGGACATGACTGCTTCCAATGTGGCGGCTTCAATGTCGGGTTGCGCCGGGCAGCGCTGCATGGCTGGCTCCGCGATGGTAGCTGTGGGTGCCGTGGAGCCCATTATTTCCCGCTTGGTGGAAGAAGCCCGCAAGATTGTACCGGGTAAGAACCTAGGCTCGGTAATCAGCCGCCAAGCCAAGGAGCGAATTGAGCGCTACATCACTGAGGCGGAGCAAGCTGGCGCCCATATCCTGCTGGATGGCCGCAACGCCGTAGTCGCCGGCAATGAAGATGGCTACTATGTAGGTCCCACAGTTATTGACCATGTAACGCCCGATATGGCCATTGCGCGGGAGGAAGTATTCGGCCCGGTGCTGGCCATCATTCGGGCCCACGATTTGGATGAAGCCCTTGCCATTGAAAACGCGTCTAACTATGGTAATGCCGCGTCGGTGTTTACGCAAAGTGGGGGGCTAGCCCGCTATGTGATGGAAAACGCCTCGGCCGGCATGATCGGGGTCAACATCGGGGTACCCGTGCCGCGGGAGCCGTTCTCCTTCGGGGGCTGGAATGAGTCGAAGTTCGGCGCCTGCGACATTACCGGCAAAAGCTCCATCGAGTTCTGGACCCAGCTTAAGAAGGTGACCACCAAGTGGAACCCTGAGTCGCGCACGAACTGGATGAGTTAGAAACCTAATCGATAAAGGCCGTCATGCAGAGCGGCAGCGAAGCATCTCGCATGCTGATGTTGCCAAAGTAACCGTCATGCTTGATCTGGCGTCCGCTGGTCGAAGCATCTCTGCCGCTTCGTTGAGTTTACTATTACAGTAAAGTTCCATCGGCAAGCGGACGCCAGATCAAGCATGACCAAAAACAAATAAACCTACCCCACCATGGAAACCCTCACCCACGATAAGCAGCAGATCCTACAAGATAACCTTGACTACACGCTTTTCTCTTGGTCGAAGCAGGCGGGGCTGAACCCGATAAATGCTGAGCGGGCCGAGGGGGTATATGTGTACGACCGTGATGGGAAGCGCTACATTGATTTTTCCTCCCAGCTGATGAACGTGAACATCGGCCACGGCAATCAGAAAGTGACGGAGGCGGTGGCCGCGCAGATGCAGGAGCTGAGCTACGTGTATCCGGGCATGATTACCAAAACCCGCGGCGACTTAGGGCGGAGGCTGGCCGAAATAACGCCCCCCAACCTGACCAAGGCCTTTTTCACCTTAGGCGGAGCGGAGTCTATTGAGAATGCCATTAAGCTGGCACGCATATACACCGGCCGCCACAAAATCGTAACCCTTTATTTGTCTTTTCACGGTGCTTCGTACGGCGCCATCAGTGCCGGCGGCGATCCGCGCAAGCTGGCCGTGGACAGCCAGGCTATGCCGGGCGTGGTGCACGTGGAAAACCCTTATTTCTACCGCTGCCCCTGGTACAGCACCACGCCCGAAGAGTGCGCCGAGCGGGCAGCGGCCCACATGGAACGGGTTATTCAATATGAGGGGCCGGGCAACGTAGCCGCCATTCTGATGGAAGGCGAATCGGGGACATCAGGCTGCATAAAATATCCCCCAACGTATTGGCAGCGGGTGCGCAGCATCTGCGACAAGTACGGCATCCTGCTCATTGCCGACGAGGTAATGAGCGGATTTGGCCGCACCGGCAAATGGTTCGGTTCTGACCACCACGGAGTGAAAGTGGATATGATGGCCATGGCCAAAGGCATCACGGCCGGGTACCTGCCCCTAGGGGCCGTGATGGTGGACGAAAAGATTGCCGCTTCCTTCAATGACAAGCCCTTGCCTCTTGGCCTGACTTATTCGGCTCATCCCGTGTCGTGCGCGGCGGCCGTCGCGGTGCTCGACATTTACGAGGAGGAAAACATGGTGGAGAACGCGGCCAAAATGGGGCGCTACCTGGACGCCCGCATCTGTGATTTGATGGGAGAGCACCCCAGCATCGGCGACTGGCGCAACACGGGCCTGCTGGGCTGCCTGGAGCTGGTAAAGAATCGCACCACGAAGGAGCCCATGGCGCCCTGGAACGCCGCGCCCGACCAGATGGAAGTTATGAATCAGGTGGCGGCCAAGATTCGGGAGCTGGGTATGTACACCTTCGTGCGCTGGAATTATATTTTTATCGCGCCGCCGCTAAATATTACTAAAGAGGAAGTGGAAGAAGGATTAGACATTATTTCCCAGGCTATCCGGATTGCCGACCAGCATACCCACGGCTAATAGCGCGTCTGGGGGGCTTTTTTCCTTGCTTTAGAGCCAGTTAAATAGTGCTGTTGAACTCCGGCTGTGGCTGGAGGTTAGGATTTGGTTTGGCTAAAACTTGGGTAAGGGAAAATTTAACCACATATAGCTATTTGAATTTGTAAAGAAAAAATGATAAATTTTTAGTCCCTATCCTCTACACTTTTCCTCTCTGAATGGCGTCTCTGCTCATTAAAAACGGCCGTGTCGTGACGGCTGATTCCGACAGTGTTTGTGATGTGCTTATCGAGGGCGAAACCATCGTCGCTATCGGCCGCAACCTGCCCGATACCGCGGATCAGGTAATCGACGCGGGGGGCAAATTGGTGCTGCCCGGCGGCATCGATCCGCACGTCCACCTCGATATGCCCTTCATGGGCACCTTCAGCAGCGACACCCACGAGACGGGCACCCGCGCCGCCCTGCACGGCGGCACCACCACGGTCATCGACTTTGTGCTTCAGAAACAGGGGCACTCCCTGCGCGAAGCCCTTACGGAGTGGCAGGGGCGGGCCACCGGCAACGCCGTCGGTGACTACTCTTTTCACATGGCCGTGACGGATTTTAATGAGCAGACCAAGGCCGAAATTGCGGAAATGGTGGGTGAGGGCATCACGTCTTTCAAGGTGTTCCTGGCCTATAAAGGCGCGCTCATGATCGATGATGCGCAGTTGGTGGGCCTTATGCAGGAAGTAAAAAAGCACGGCGCCCTAGTAACGGTGCACGCCACCAACGGCGACATGATTGACACGCTTATAGCTCAGCACCGCGCCCAAGGCAAGATGTCGCCGCTGTACCACTATTTGTCCCAACCAGAAGTAACTGAGGCGGAAGCCTCCGGCCGCTTCACTGACATTGCCAATTACACAGGCGTCAATGCCTACATCGTGCACCTGACCTGCGAGGGCGCCCTGAACCAGGTGCGCGAAGCAACCCGCCGCAACCAGCGCGTTTTTGTCGAAACCTGCATTCAGTATCTGCTGCTCGATGCCTCCCTCTACGGTGAGGATTTCGAGGGGGCAAAAGTGGTGATGTCGCCGCCGCTGCGCCAGAAAAAGGACCAGGAAACGCTGTGGGCGGGCATTAATCAAGGCCTAGTGCAAGTAGTGGGCACCGACCACTGTCCTTTTCTGTGGGAGCAAAAGCAAATGGGCCAGCATGACTTTTCCAAAATCCCGAATGGGCACCCCGCCATTGAGCACCGCATGGAACTGCTGTTCTCGGAAGGCGTGAGCAAGGGTCGCATCAGCTTGCAGCGGTACGTAGCCGTGACGGCCACCAACGCGGCCAAAATTTTCGGCATGTTTCCCCGCAAAGGCACGATCAGCATCGGCGCCGACGCCGATTTAATCATCATCGACCCCGAGCGCCAGCACACCATCTCCGCCGCCACCCACCACATGAACGTCGATTACTCGGCCTACGAAGGCTGGGAGCTGACAGGCAAGATTGAAACCGTGGTCTTGCGCGGACAGGTGGCCATCCTCGATGGCCAACCTCAGGTGGAGAAAGGCTACGGGCAGTTCATCAAACGCGGGCCAACGATTTTCTAACTAACTTATACTAAGATGATAAAAGCTAAAGCGGGGGGCTTTTTCCAAGACCGTCATGCAGAGGCGGAGCCGAAGCATCTCGCTCGCGCCATTAGATTACTAACCTTGAGTCAGCACGCGAGATGCTTCGTCGCTGCTTCATGCGCAGAATGCTCTGCATGACAAACGCGAGTTGTTCTACCGCTTTGGCTAACTACCCTTAGCTCCTCCTTCGCTTTTAGCTTCGATACTCTTCCAACTCTCCAACCCTGAATCCCTCAGCTCATGCCACGAATGATTAAATCCGGTCTTATCCAGATGAGTTTGCCCATGACCGAGGGCGAAGGTTCCATTGCGGAAATCAAGGAAGCGATGGTGCAAAAGCATATTCCCTTCATAGAAGAAGCGGGTAAGCAGGGCGTGCAAATCCTGTGTTTGCAGGAGATTTTTAACACGCCTTACTTCTGTCCCGGCCAGGATAATGCCTGGTATGCGTCGGCGGAAGCGGTGCCGGGCCCCACGACGGAACGCATGGCGGAGTACGCCAAGAAGTACAACATGGTCATCATCGTGCCGGTGTATGAAAAGGAGGCCGCGGGCTTTTTGTATAACACGGCCGCCGTCATTGATGCCGATGGCACTTACCTGGGCAAGTACCGCAAGAACCATATCCCGCACACCTCGGGCTTCTGGGAGAAGTATTTTTTCAAGCCCGGCAACCTCGGCTACCCCGTTTTTCAAACCAAATACGCCAAGATCGGCGTCTACATCTGCTATGACCGGCACTTCCCTGATGGCGCCCGTGTGCTGGGGTTGAGCGGAGCCGAAATCGTATATAATCCTTCAGCTACGGTGGCGGGCCTCTCGCAGTATCTGTGGAAACTGGAGCAGCCGGCGCACGCCGCTGCCAATGGCTACTTTATGGGCTGCATCAACCGCGTAGGGGAGGAAAAGCCCTGGAATCTGGGCAAGTTCTATGGCTCGTCTTACTTCGTGGACCCCAGGGGGCAAATTTTCGCCCAAGCCTCCGAGGATAAAGATGAGTTGTTGGTAGCAGAGTTTGACCTCGACATGATTGAGGAGGTGCGCGCCACCTGGCAGTTCTTCCGCGACCGTCGCCCCGAAACCTACGAGAAGCTGGTGGAGCTGTAGGCTGCTGAGCGCCTTTATTTGGCTATCATATCTTTTTCCCTGTCATCTTTCGTCTGTCATCCTGAGCTTGCGAAGGACCTTATCACGCCAGAACGCCTAGTGTAACAACGACTCGTTCTCATCCCATAAGGTCCTTCCTTCGTCAGGATGACAGACGGAGGGAAGGATGGCCAATGGGTGACAGTAGTAAGATGATGAACAAACGAATAAGACCTTTCTAACTGATTGCCAGCCCAATGGCCGAGTATTTGCCCCCCACTTCCGAACAGGAGTTTCACGCGAACTTCGCCCAGCTTAAGCCCCGGATGAATAATACGGAGGCGCTGTACGAAAGCTCGCGCTGCCTGTTTTGCTTCGATGCGCCCTGCATAAAAGCCTGCCCCACGGGTATTGATATTCCGCAGTTTATCCGGCAGATCAATACGGGGAACGTGACTGGAGCCGCCCGTACTATTTACGAGGCCAACTACTTCGGCAACGCCTGCGGTAAGGTGTGCCCCACAGAGGTGCTATGCGAAGGGGCCTGCGTGTACAACTTGCAGGATGTGAAGCCGATAGAGATTGGCCGCCTGCAAAGTTTTGCTACGCGCCAAGTAGTTGAGAGCCACAAGTACCTTTTTGAACCGGGGCAGCCGAACGGCCGCAAGGTGGTCATTATCGGGGCGGGTCCGGCCGGCATTTCCTGCGCTTGTGAACTGCGGGCCCTGGGCTATGAGGTGGACATATTTGAAGCCAAAAGCCAACCCTCGGGCCTCACGGTGCACGGCGTAGCGCCCTACAAAATCACCAACGAGGAAGTGCTGGCCGAGATGGACTATCTCCAGGCTCAGTTTGGCTACCGGGTTCAATATAATTCGCCCATCTGCTCGCGGCCCGATTTGTTGGCGCTCGAAGAAGCTTACGATGCCATCTTTTTGGGCATTGGCCTGGGCAAAACCAACGCCTTGCTGCTGCCGGGTGAGGAGCGCGAAAACTGCGTGGGGGCCGTGGAGTTTATCGAGCAGCTTCGGCGTGAGCACCACCAGATACTGGTGGGCCGCAAGGTGATTGTGCTGGGCGGCGGCAACACCGCTATGGACGCGGCCTCCGAATCGGCGCGCCTGGGTGCGGAAGACGTGATTCTGGCTTACCGGCGCGGCAAAGATGATATGGGCGCCTACGAGTTTGAGTACGATTTGGCCAAGAGTGTGGGCGTAAAGGGCCTGTTCAATGTGGCCCCAGTCGAGATTGTGGGCAATGGCCGGGTAGCGGGCGTCCGGTTTATTCGCACGGCCACCGTGGATGGGCAAGTGCAGGCCCTGCCCGGCAGCGAGTTCGTGGAGCCCTGCGACATGGTGATCAAAGCCACCGGCCAAGCCAAACAAACGTCTTTTCTGAGCTTAATTCCTGGGTTGCAGCTCGATGGCAAAGGCCGGATTGTAGCTGATGCACACACGTATCAAACCACGAACCCCCAATACTTTACCTCCGGTGATGCCCTGAATGGCGGTGCGGAAGTAGTAAATGCTGCCGCTGAAGCCAAGGTGGCGGCTCGCGGCATTCACCACTACCTGTCGGCTAGGTAAAAAGCCCCCAACGTGTAGGCGGCGCTAGTGAAGCACTATAACTAAGTACCCAACGAGTGAGCGCTCAATGGCGCTCTTACAATTGACTCTTCCATGCCGGACCTCTCCATAAATTTCGCCGGAATTAAGTCGCCAAATCCTTTCTGGCTGGCCTCGGCGCCGCCTACCAACTCAGGCTACCAGGTAATGAAGGCCTTTGATGCCGGCTGGGGTGGGGCGGTCTGGAAAACGCTGGGCGTGCCGGTCGTGAACGTATCGAGCCGCTACGGCGGGGTTAATTACCGCGACAAGCGCTTGGTCGGGTTCAACAACATTGAGCTGATTTCGGACCGGCCACTGATCGATAACCTGCGGGAGATTGAGGAAGTGAAAAAGCATTTTCCCCACCACGCCGTCATTGCCTCTCTCATGGTGCAGAGCCGGGAAGAATGGCACCAGATTATGCGCGACGTGACCAGCGCCGGCGCCGACGGGGTGGAGCTTAACTTTGGCTGCCCCCACGGTATGTGCGAGCGGGGCATGGGCTCGGCGGTAGGGCAGGAGCCGGACGTGCTGCGCACCATCGTGGAATGGGTGATGGAAGTAGCTCAGATTCCGGTCATTGTGAAGCTCACGCCCAACATTACCGATATCACGGAGCCCGCCCGGGCCGCCCGCTTAGGCGGGGCCGACGCCATTTCCCTGATCAATACCATTCAGAGCATCGTGGGGGTTGATCTTGACCAGTTTGCGCCGTACCCCATTGTGGATGGCAAGGGCACGAACGGCGGCTACTGCGGCCCGGCCGTGAAGCCCATTGCCCTGAACATGGTGAAAAACTGCGCCCAGGATCCGTACGTGCAGCTGCCCATCTCCGGCATCGGCGGGATTGAGAACTGGCGCGATGCCGTGGAGCATATATTGCTGGGAGCCAGCTCAGTGCAGGTGTGCACGGCCGCCATGCACTTCGGCTTCGGCATCATCCGCGAGATGACGGCAGGGCTGGAGCAGTACATGACGGAGAAGGGCTTCCACACCATTTATGACATGGTCGGGAAGGCGCTGCCCAACGTGAAGCACTGGGAAGACCTCAACCTGAAGTACAAGGTTACGGCTAACATTCACGAAGATAAGTGCATCGGCTGCCAGCTCTGCTACACGGCTTGTGAAGACGGGGCCCACCAAGCCATTGGCCTGCGTGAAGGCACCCGCGTACCCGAAATCATTGAGGAAAACTGCGTAGGCTGCAATCTGTGCTCGTTGGTGTGCCCCGTTGAAAACTGCATCACCATGGAGCGCACCGACGATGGCACCGAACACCTGACCTGGAAGGAGCGCACCCTGGCCGGCACCATCCCGACCGACTTCAACGACGAGCGGGCCGGCGGCCTGCATCATTGGGTGCCCGAACCCACCGCCGCCCTTGGAAAAGAAAAGCACAAAACCCTGCCTGGCAAGGCCCGCCAACTGGGAACGCCAGCTTCAGTAGTGAATGATCTGGTAAGGAAAGAGTGACCTTACTTGCTGCTGGAGAAAGCGCGGTGTATATATAAGTAATTCAGTTATTTATACGAGTAAATTGTTTTCAAATGGAAACGACCCAGCAGCTACCAAAAAGCCCCCCAGCGCCCGGCCTGACCAGTGAAGACCTGGCCCCCGTTGCCCTGGGGGAGCGCACCTGGAATACCTGGAATTACGCCGCGCTCTGGATCAGCATGAGCCTGTGCATTCCGACGTACATGCTGGCTAGCTCCCTTATTGAGGGCGGCATGAACTGGTGGCAGGCTATCCTGACTATCTTTCTGGGTAACAGCATTGTGCTGGCCCCGATGATTCTGAACGGGCGGGCCGGCGCTACCTATGGCATTCCGTTTCCAGTGTTTGCGCGGGTGAGTTTTGGGGTGCGGGGGGCAAATATTCCGGCTATGCTGCGCGCCATTATTGCCTGCGGGTGGTTTGGCATCCAAACCTGGATAGGAGGATACGCGCTGTATCAAATGGCCAAGCTGTGGGTGCCGGCGCTGGCTACGCTGCAGGCCGTTTTCCCCGCTTCGTGGTCTTTGGAGACGGGGCCGGCGCTGCTGTTTCTGCTGTTTTGGCTGCTGAATATGGTCGTGGTGCACCGCGGGGTAGACAGCATCCGCAAGCTGCTCGTGTTCAAGGCGTTCTTCCTGCCTTTCGCGGCGCTGGCTCTGCTGTTCTGGGCCATACAGGCGGGCAATGGACTGGGGCCGATATTGGCACAGCCTTCTAAATTCAGCTCGTCGGCGGAGTTTTGGGCTTTCTTTTTTCCGTCGCTGACGGGCATGGTGGGATTTTGGGCCACGCTGTCGCTTAATATCCCGGACTTTACGCGCTACGCCAAAAGCCAGCGGGCCCAGGTGGTGGGCCAGGCGCTGGGCCTGCCGCTGCCCATGACGCTTTTCGCTTTCATTGGGGTGGTGGTTACCTCGGCCACCTTTATTATTTACGGCCAAACCATCTGGGACCCGGTGGTGCTGGCGGGCCGGTTTGAGAGCAAGCTGCTGGTGAGCATCGCGATGGTGGCGGTGGCGCTTTCCACGCTGGCTACCAACATTGCGGCCAACATTGTGAGTCCGGCCAACGACTTTGCCAACCTGTCGCCGGCCCGGATCAGCTTCAAAACGGGCGGCTACATCACCGGCATCATCGGCATCCTGATCTTTCCCTGGAAGCTGATTGCCGATCCTTCGGGCTACATTTTCACCTGGCTGGTGGGCTACTCGGCGCTGCTGGGGCCTATTGGCGGTATCATGATTGCCGATTATTATTTTATCCGCAAGCAGCTGCTGCACCTGCCCGACCTCTATCAGTACGATGGGCGCTATGCTTACCAGAGTGGTTTCAACGTGAAAGCCCTGCTGGCGCTTCTGGGGGGCATTTTGCCGAACATTCCCGGCTTTCTTACCATCATTGGCCTGCTGCCCAAGGGCGCGGTGTGGCCCTGGCTGGTGGCCGTGTACGACTACGCGTGGTTTGTGGGATTCTTTATTTCGGCCGGCTCCTACCTGCTGCTCATGAGCGGGCAGAAGCAGCCGGTAGTGCAGGCGCCAACCCAACCGCAAGGCGAGTTTCAGGTAAGCTCCATCTAAAAGCGCGTGGCGGGTGGCTTTGCCCCAAAAACGGAATTTGTAAGACCCTCTGCTGGAGGTTGCTGACTGCGTCGTCTACCTTTGCGGCTCGGGTTGCGGTATCAAGATGGTGCCGGGCTCGTATAACCGGCTAGATTCGCAGCTATGGACGTCTTGAAGCGCAATAATGTAAGGATAAGTGGGGCCGGTTCGCAGGCCATGGTTTTTGTGCACGGCTTTGGCTGCAACCAGCGCATGTGGCGGCTGGTAGCTCCGGCTTTCGAGGCGCACTACCAGGTGATACTGCTTGATTTGGTAGGCGCCGGGCAGTCAGATCTGACGGCTTACGACCCCGCTCGCTACAGCAGCTTAGCCGCTCACGCGGAGGATATCCGAGAAGTACTGCGGACGCTGAATCTGTCGGATGTCGTGTTTGTGGGCCACTCCGTGAGTGCCATGATCGGGGTGCTGGCCGCCATTCAGGAGCCGGCATTGTTTTCCCGACTGGTGCTGGTGGCGCCCTCGCCGCGCTACCTCAACGATGCCGGCTATACCGGCGGCTTTGAGGCCACGGACATTGAGGAGCTGCTGGAAACCATGGACAACAACTACCTGGGCTGGTCGGCGGCCATCACGCCCATGATTATGGGCCATGCCGACCGGCCTGTGCTGACGGAGGAGCTTAACAACAGCTTTTGCAACACCGACCCGACCATTGCCCGGCACTTTGCCCGGGTCACTTTCCTGTCCGATAATCGCGCTGATCTGTCCTTGGTGCGCACCCCAACGCTGATTTTGCAGTGTGCCTACGATGCGCTGGCCCCGTTGGCCGTGGGGGGCTTTTTGCACCAGCATATACCCCACAGCCAGCTCGTGGTGCTGGATACCTCGGGCCATTGTCCGCATTTGAGTGCCCCAGAAGCTACTATCAAAGCTATCAAGGCGTATCTAGAACCGGTAACTAGCGTATCCAGCCTATGAGTGAGGCTGACGAAAAGCCATTGCCCGAACTTGATCTGCGGCTGACGGAAGAAAATCCGGATGACCTCTACGAGCACGCGCCCTGCGGCTACTGTTCCTGCCTGCCCGATGGCACGCTGGTAAAGGTAAATCAGACGATGCTGGAGTGGCTGGGATACGCGCGTGAGGAGCTGGTGGCCCGTTTGTGCCTGCAGCAGCTATTTACGGTGGGTGGGCGCCTGCACTACGAAATGCACTGTGCGCCCCTGCTCATTTTGCAGGGTCAGGTACGGGAAATAAGCTACTCGCTGCGCCGCAAGGACGGTTCCGTTCTGCCCGTGCTGATGAATGCGGTGCTGCGCCGCGATACCGAAGGCAACCCGCTGCTCATTCGCGTTACGCTGTTCGATATCACCGACCGGCGCAAGTTTGAGCAGGAGCTGGTGCGGGCAAAAGAGGAGGCCGAAAAGCAGCAGGAGCTGCTGCAGCGCCAGAATGAGCAGCTCACCCGCATCAATGCCGACCTGGACGGCTTCGTGTACACTGCCTCCCACGACCTCAAGCAGCCCATCCATAATATGGCCGGACTGCTGGCCGAGTTCAAGGCCATTGCCACCTTCCATGACCCCGAAGCCGACAAGATGATCGGCATGTTTGATCAGGCTTTGCAGCAAATTCTGAAAACTATTGAAGGCCTGACGGAGGTAGTGCAGCGGCCCCGGGAGCTGGAGCAGGCCGCTACCGAGGCGGTAGACTTGCTGCCCTTCACCGAGGAAATTGTACGCAGCTTGCAGCCCCGGGAGGTAAAGGAGGTATTTACGCTTGATTTTTCGGCCGTGCCCACCTTGCGCATTGCCCGTACCGCCCTGCAAAGTATTCTCTACAATCTCCTCAGCAACGCGCTCAAGTATGCCGACCCAAGCCGCCCGCCCCGTATTCGGGTAAGCACAAGGCTCGAAAACGAAGTGCCCGTATTAAGCGTGCAGGACAACGGGCGCGGAATTAACATTGAACGCCACAGGAGCCAGCTCTTTCAGCTTTTCCGGCGCTTTCACCCCGAGGTGGAGGGCGTAGGTATCGGGCTGTATCTGGTAAACCGACTGGTGGCGCAGGCTGGGGGGCAAATTGAGGTTGAAAGCGAGGTGGGGAAGGGCACTACGTTTCATCTGTATCTGCCGCAGTAGGTAGCGGGAGCGGCTTTTTAGCGCTACTTTAGGGTTGAGAGGCGGGCACCCCCAACGGGTCGCTTGTATCGTATACTCGTGCATTTCACGCCAACTTTCTTTTATGGCTTTTTCTACTCGTTGGCATCTGGTGCTGAGCGCTCTTCTCCTGCTAGGTTCCTTTGTGCCCGGCTTTGCCCAGCAGTTTACTCCGCAAGTGCAGGAGTTCATCAAAGTGCAGGAGCCGTCCGTGGCCCTGGTCGATGCCAAAATCATTGACGGAACGGGTCGGCCGGCGCTGCTGCACCAAACTGTATTGCTCAAGCAGGGCCGGATCGTGCAGGTGGGGCCGGTGAAAAAGGTGAAAGTGCCCGCCGACGCGAAGGTGATCAACTGCGCGGGCAAAACGCTGATTCCCGGCCTGGTGATGCTGCACGAGCACCTGTACTACACCATGCCGATGGGGGGCTTTTTCAACATCGCCCAGATGCCGTATTCCTTTCCGCGCCTGTACCTGGCCGGCGGTGCTACCACCATCCGCACGGCGGGCAGCATTGAGCCCCAAACCGATCTGGCCATCAAGCGCCTGATCGGGGAGGGCAAGCTCATCGGTCCCGACATGGACGTGACGGCGCCCTACATGGAAGAGCCGAGCCTGGATATTCCGGCCCTGAACACCATCAATGGGCCCGAGGATGCAGCCGCAAGCACGAAATTCTGGGCCGATAAAGGCTGCACTTCCTTTAAGATGTACATGCACGCCACCCGCGCCGACCTCAAGGCCGTGGTGGAGCAAGCCCACCAGCGCAAGCTCAAGGTAACGGGCCATCTGGCCTCCATCACATACCGGGAAGCCGCCGAAATCGGCATCGACAACCTTGAGCACGGCTTTATGGCCAGCTCTGACTTCATGCCCAACAAAGCCCCCGACGTGGCCGACTACCCAGCGTCCCGCCAGGCGCTGCTGCGGTTGCCGGTGAACAGTCCGGAGATGAAAAGTCTGATCAGTTTTTTGGTCAGTAAGCGTGTGGCTCTTACCTCCACCTTGCCTGTGTTTGAGCCATATACGGGCCGCGAAGTAGTGCTGGGCGGCGGGATGGAAGCCCTGATTCCGCAACTACAGGAGCGAGAGCAGGCCACCTGGCAGCAAAACCAGAATAAGGATACAGCCAGCCTGCGCCTGTTCAAGAAAGAAATGGTGTGGGAAAAGCAGTTCTACGACGCTGGGGGGCTTTTAGTATCCGGCACCGATCCCACGGGCGCGGGCCGCACGATTGCGGGCTATTCCAACCGCCGCCAGCTGGAGCTGCTCGTGGAGGGCGGCTTTACGCCGGTTCAGGCCATCAAAATCAGCACCCTGAACGGCGCAATCTATCTGGGGCGCGAGAAAGAAATTGGCACCATTGAGGCAGGCAAACAAGCCGATCTGATCTTGATCAATGGCGACCCGGAAAAGGATATTCAGCAGGTGCGCCGCATGGAAATCGTGTTCAAGAAAGGCGTGGGCTTCGATTCAGCCAAGCTATTCGAGACGATGAAAGGCAAAGTAGGCCTGAACTAACAGGCTGGAAAAGCTATCTGGGGGGCAAATTTCGCCATCAACGCACCCAGCCGAAAACGCGGGCGGCGTAGCTACTCCTGGTATTGGTACTGATCGAGCAGCTCGTGCAGGTCGGGCAGGCGGCGCTCAAACTGCGCCAGCAGCGCCGGTGGTACGGGCACGGTGGTGCCGTAGCGCGTGAGCAGGTAGCGCACCAGCGCCCGCAGTGCCTGCACCTCTTCCTGCAACTGCATCCGCACCATCTTCCAGCGCGTTTCGCCATCCGGCTGGGTGCGGCACACCTGCCTTACAGCCACCGTATGACTCACCACGGCCGCCAGTTTTTCCAGCATGCGCTGCTCATCTTCACTGAAAACTCTGGGTTGCCGATCTATAATACACAGAGCACCAATGGGTTGGCGGTCGGGCATGCGCAGGGGAGCTGCTGCGTAAAACCGGAGCTGGTTGGTGCGGGCCGCCTGCGCCGCCTGCGACGTAATCAGCGGACTCTGTTCTTGTTCCACATCCTGATACACCACGGCTTTTTCGTTGAGAATAGCCGTAGAGCACAAAGCTTCCTTCCGGGGCTGCTTTTCATTGCCCGGCATGCCATGGTTGGCTTTATAAAATACCTGCTCTTCGTCTACGAGGGCAATCAGCGAAATGGGCAGGCTGAAAATGCGGGCCGTAAGGGCCACCAGCTCATCAAAAACCGTTTCGCGGAGTGCCGGCAGCAAGTCGTAGGAGCGCAGGGTGCTTAGCCGGGCGGCTTCGTCCTCGGGGAGTAGCCAAGAAGGAACTTCAGACATGAAACAGCCGGCGTTAGGTAAGCAGAGATAGAGGTGTAAGCGAAGGTAAGGCACCTTCGGCAAAGTGCAATTTTCTATTTTTCGCCTGTCACGACCACAGCTCCGTAATCAAGCGCCGCCTTCTTATCAGGATATTTCTGATCTACCAGCTCAAATACCTGCTGTTTAATCTTTTCGGTGGTGGCCTCATCCGCTTTGCTTAGGGCCGCCACTACTGGTGCCGCCACTTCGTTTATAAAACTCCAGTAGCGCTCGTTGTTGCCGCAGGCTAGCTTGCCGGTTATCTCCTTTTCCGACACGTTGTTAAATCCAGCCTGCCGAAACAGACCTGCCAGAAAGCCCGGGCTGCCGCACCGAAACATGCCCGGCGCACCATGCGCAGGAGCGGGCAGACTTATATTCTGCTGGATGGTGCCCATAATGGCCGTTACCCACACGTTTTTGTCGGGTACGCCCCACACGGCGGCGGCAATTTTGCCCCCCGGCTTCAGTACGCGCCGCATTTCGGTAGCGGCCAGCAGCATATCCGGGAAAAACATAAATCCGAAGCGGCAGCTCACGGCATCGAAAGTAGCATCATCAAACGGCAGCTCACTGACATCGCACACCACTGTTTCAAAGTTGCTGATTCCCTTTTGGCGGGCCTTATCGCAGGCTACTTCCAGCATGCCTTCCGCCAGATCAGTGATAACCACTTTCCCGCGACTGGCCAGGCCGGCAATAGTTAGTCCGGGCTCCCCGGTGCCAGCCGCAATATCCAGCACCGTGTCGGTTGGCTGTATTTGCAGGGCCTGAATAATCTCATCGCCCATGGGCTTTAGCCAGTTCATGGTAAAGTCGTCCCACTTGCGCCAGCCCGGCGAAAACTTATTCCACGTTGCCTTTTGCTGCTCTCGGATCTGTTCCAGTTGCGTATCCATAGCGTTATCCTGTTAAGTGAAGTGGATATGTTGTTCGCGGGAAGGAAACAATGATGGTGGCGCGGGCTGGTATGGGTGGGTAGGGTGGAAGCTCTTGAAGATGAATGCGTAATAAGCGGTAGTGAGAAAGCGCCGTTTGCCTCACACCCGGCCTAATCTAATATAGCAGTTTTTACATTCTTATTTCAACGCTCCATTCTGAATCAACAAAGCCGTTTACAAGCAGCGCCAAAGCGGTATAGATATGCAACACCTTGCGTCTAGCCGCGCGCGTCGTACCCCTCCGTTTGCCATACTAGGGTTATATCTTTTTAAGGAAATACTTGGCAATGTGTTTGCTATCGCGCTCCTCAAATAATATAACTGCCTTGGTATATGAAAAACCAATACGATCCGAGTACCGGGGAGCTTATTGTAGAAGCCAAAAAAGACATAGCAGTGACTATGTGCCTGTTTTTGAGCTCCTGCCTGACAATAATGTGCTGGGTATAAGCAGCATGCTGCCTGGGGGGGCAAAGTACAACAGGCTCCCTAGCATAAGGCAAGAGTAGTAGCGCCCTGGTGAAGCGGATGGTGGCGGTTACGCGGTTTGGTATTCTTCCATTACCTCCGCAAGCTCAATCTCTTCAAAAGGCGGTACCGGGGCAAAGCGAGACTCATGGAAGTTGGCCTCCGGAAAGCCCGGCGCTACGTCGGCATTATTGATCTCGAGCAGCGTAATACCGTAGCCCCGATGTGTATCGTACACGCCGCGCACGGTATAGATAGGGCCCCGCTTGGGCGTCTGAATATTAGGGTTTTGCACCAGCAGCAAGGTAAAGTCATCGTTGGTGCAGATAACCTGCTGGCCCGGATGGAATAATGGCGGCTTCATGCTGCAAATATAAGCTAGGCTGTTCTGTTAGGGCTAAAGTCTTGTTCCAGCGGAATTTAGTAGCTGGCTAGAAGCGATAAGACAATTTAGCGCGCTACTACACATCCATCCCCAACTACAAGAAATTCCTACTTGGAGGTTACTATGTATAAGACCGTCAACACCCGTTGGGTCGATTAGTCGGCAAGTAGACCTGGTCTGAGGTGAAAGCGAAATACCATTTCGGGTCATGTTGAGTTGGTTGAAGCATGGCGCTCATTTGAAAAAAGTCCACTTTGTAGTTTGACTACCAACCGCTGCCCCCCTCAGCTGGGCAAATAAGTAAGGAAGCGCAGAAAACTTTCGGCTGACTAGCGCTGTTGAATACATCAGCGCATGCGCATGCGTAAAAATATGGCAACTTGCCCCGGTAATGGATACCAATTCTCTCGTCAAACTAGCCAAAGCCCTCAGTGACCCGACTCGGCTGCGAATCCTGCAGGAAATCGCCAAGGGGACGAACAAGGGGTGCGCGGACTTATTTGAATTCGTACCTATCAGTCAGCCATCCATGTCGCAGCACCTTAAGATATTGGTCGAATCAGGCTTGGTCGATTCGCACAAAGAAGGCCGTAATAAGCACTTGGCCATCAACCCAGCCAAACGGCGAGAACTCGAGAGCTTCCTGCAACTGCTGTAGGAATAATAAGATGGTATCCCGCTAGCCCGCCGCATGCACTGGCGGGCTTTTTAGTCATTTTAAACATAAGTAATTGCTTAAGTGTTTATTAATGGTGTTGCCCTTCCGCGGCATGTTCTTTTCCCCGCACGAGCACCGGGGGCTGCCCTACCAGAAGGGTTTTCCAGCGCACCAAGCAGCCCCTGCGGCCTTAACAAACGGATATTTATACTTCTCTTTTTACTCCCATGAAAATCGGAATCATTGGCATCGGCTTCGTCGGTGCCCCCCTGGCCAAGTACCTGGTCGCCGCCGGCCACCAAGTAAAAGTGACCAACACGCGCCCACCCGAAGAACTGGCCCGCATGGCACAGGAGCTTAGCGCCACCCCCGCCACCCAGCAAGAGGTAGCGGAGGACGTTGACGTTTTGGTTTCTAGCCTCAACTTCAACGTGCTGGCCGCCTTGCCCCAGGAACTCAAAGACCTGTTCCGATCTTTGCCCGCCGACGTCATCGTGGCGGATACCGGCAACTACATCCCTTTCCGGGACGGCCGTATTGAGGCCCTGGAGCAGGGCCAGGTCGAGGGCATGTGGGTGGCCGAGCAGCTGGGCCGCCCCGTCACCAAGTTCCTCAATAACCTGCTGGCCGAGACGATTGCCCGCGGCGGCACGCCCCCCGGTACCCCCGGCCGCATTGCCCTGGCCCTGGCCGGCGACGACGCGCGGGCAAAACAGGTGCTGACCACCCTCGGCAACGACCTGGGCTTCGACGCGGTGGACGCTGGCAGCCTGGCCGACTCGTGGCGGCAGCAGCCCGGCACGCCGGCCTACTGCACCGAGCTCACCGCCCCGGAACTGACCAAGGCTCTGGCACTGGCCGACAAAGACGTGTCGGCCTTGGAGCGCGAGCGTGTCTTTACAGAGATCTACCAACTGCCGGAGACTGAACGCACGCACAAAGCCATCGTAGCTATCGAGCGCTCGGTACTGCATAACGCCCAGCAGCGCCCGGGTTCCTATGCCCGTCATCATGCGCGATGATCATGCCTCACTCCACTTTCAGCGGCCATCTAGACAGGATAGCCGCTGCATTACTACCAAAAACCATGTCCCTATCCGTCAACAGCACCCGTCGCGAGCAGAAGCCGCCGGTTGCCTATTCCATGCTGGAGCTGGCCATCGTGTCGCAAGGCACCACGCTGCAACAGACCCTGCATCACGCGCTGACCCTGGCCCAGGCTGCCGAAGAGCACGGCTATAAACGCTTCTGGCTGGCCGAGCACCACAACTCCGCTAATGTGGGCAGCAGCGCTACGTCGCTGCTCATCGGGTACGTGGCCGAAAACACGGCCACCATCCGGGTGGGCTCGGGGGGCATTATGCTGCCCAACCACTCGCCACTGATTGTCGCCGAGCAGTTCGGCACCCTGGCGCAGCTCTACCCCGGCCGCATCGACCTGGGGCTGGGCCGGGCGGCGGGCACCGATACGCAAACCGCGCAGGCCATCCGCTCGGATTTTATGCAGGCGGCCCAGTCGTTTCCCCGCGAAGTCGGCAAAATCCAGACGTATTTCTCGCCCGCCAACCGGCAGGCGGCCGTGCGGGCGCCCGTGGCCGAGGGCACCGACGTGCCCCTCTACATCTTGGGCTCCAGCACCGACAGCGCGCACCTAGCGGCCAAGCTGGGCCTGCCCTACGCCTTTGCCAGCCACTTTGCCTCCAATCACTTGCTCAACGCGCTGCGGATTTACCGTGCAGAGTTTACGCCGTCGGAGGCACTCCCGCAGCCCTACGTTATCGTGGCCCTCAATGCCTTCGTGGCCGATACCGACGCGGAGGCCCAGCAGTTGTTTACGAGCCTCATCCGCATGTTTGTGGGGATGCTGACCGGCGATACGAAAGCACCCGTCCAGCCGCCTACGCCCATGACCGATGAGCTGCAGGAAATGTGGCAGCACCCTTCGGTGCAGCAAATGCTGAAGTACTCCTTTGTGGGCAGCAAGCAAACTGTAAAGCACCAGCTACAGGCCTTCCTGGCCGAAACGGGCGCGGATGAACTCATCACCGCCTCGACCATGTACGCCCTGGATGACCGAATCAAATCGGCTCGACTATTTGCCGAAATTATGCGGGAGCTAAATCAAGAGAGCTAGAAAGTGTCCATAGGGGGAGTCGCTTGGGGCCTAGATACGCGGCTGAACGACGCGCAAGGGGCGAGGGTGCTACCGCGTTGCTGCCGGGTAAGAATAACGGTCCTAGAAGATCTTTTATGTAAGCTTGTCAAGAAAATCGGCTGTCTCCAATATATAAAAGTATGGTATCCATTCTCAAATTCTCCAGAGCCTGAACCCTTCTTCAACAACCTAATCCAAAAACAAAAAAAGCCGGCGGTAACAAACCGCCGGCTTTTTTCTGTAATAGACTGTCAATTATAACTTAATGATTTATAGGCGCTTCAATCAGTAAAAAGCGCGTATCCGTAGCGCACTCCAAGCTAACGTGGTCCGTTTCCCAGATGCCCATGCTGTCCCGAGCCTGAAGGGTCTGGCCAGCCAGCGTGATGCTGCCGCTGATGACAAACAGAAACAGGGCTTTATTCAGCGGATTGAAACGGTAATCCACCGTTTGGGGCTCCTCGTAGTAGCCCAGGGAGAGTTTGGCGTTCTGGTTTATCCAGCAATGCGCCTGTCCTTCCTCGTTGCTGACAATCGTAGTCAGCTGGTTTTTCCGCTTGGCCTCCGGAAACTGCCGACGCTGGTAGCGGGGGGCAATATTCTGTAGCTTCGGCTCTATCCAGATTTGCAGGAAGTTTACCTCGTCATCGCCCACGTTGTGCTCCTCGTGGCGCATACCGGTGCCAGCACTCATGATCTGCACCCAGTCCTGATGCACTACTTCGGTGTAGCCCAGGGTGTCTTTGTGGTTCATGCTCCCGGCCAGCATCACGGAGATGATCTCCATATTAGTGTGCGGATGAATGCCGAAGCCGTTGCCGGGCTGCACGAAGTCGTCGTTGAACACGCGCAACAGGCCAAAGCCATTGCGCTCGGGGTTGGCGTAGCTGCTAAAGCTAAACGTGAAGTTGCTTTTCAGCCAGCCAATGTCTTTGCGGCCCCGCTCGTCGGACCTGGTGATGCTGGTTTTCATACCGTTACGGGCAACTGGTGGGCAAATACAAACTCGTCGAGCGGCTTGCGCTGGCGGGGGGCATTTTCGCGGCTGCGAAGGGGTTCGTCCAGCTGTTCGGCCGGGCCGGCATAGCCCAGGGCCAAAAAGATCACGGGCTCTAGGTTTTCGGGCAAATCAAACTGCTCGCGGGTGCGGTCCAGATCGAAGCCTCCCATGGCATGCACCGACAGGCCGAGGGCGGTAGCTTCGAGCGTAAGCGTGGCATTGGCGGCGCCCACGTCGTGCTGCGCGGTACGGTTTAGGTGGCCATTATCGTAGTGCGTTTTTACCAAAGAAAGGATGAGCACAGGGGCATGTTTGGCCCAGGCCTGGTTGGCGGGCACCAGGCACTCCAACAAGCGGTTAAAGGCTTCCGGGTCCGACTGATCGGCGTAGATATAGCGCCAGGGTTGCTCATTCATGGCGCTAAAAGCCCACGAAGCAGCTTCAAATACGCGGCTAAGTTCTCCGGCGCTTACTTGCTGGGTGCTAAAGGAGCGGGGACTCCAGCGTTGCCGAATCATGTCGCTGACGGGGTAAGTAGTGGGGGCGGTTCGCATGATCAATGTTCGAGTAGTAAAATGGAGAGGATCAGAAACGGGTCCGATCTGGGTACAAACGCTATCTCAGGGCCAGCATCCACCAACAAATCGCGGACTCTTGCGCAGTATGCCTGGATTGCTGAATTGTTAAAGCGAATACAAATGTATATACATTTAATGTACATACATAGTTTCAAGCAATATTTATTCAGCCAAGCGTATATATCTCCGACGTACAAAAGAACTTCCGATCAGGGTCAGGGGCCGCGAAACCTGCGCGAAGCCGGCCGGGCGGTGTACGGCGCGGCCTGCGTTTCCCTCCGGAATTATTACCGCTGGGGGGCTTTTAGTTGTATATTTAGTAAATGCAATACGATGCTGACCCCGTCCGTCAGGGCACTGAGTAGTCGCCTTGTATGCGTTGGGGGGCTGATAACATACGCGCAGACCTCCCGCTTTTACTCCTTATCCATTTCGCATGAACATCACGTTTTTTAGCTCTAAGCCTTACGATCAGCAGTTTTTCAACGAAGCCAACGCGGAGTTCGGTCACCAGCTCCGGTTTCTGGAAGTGCCACTGAACGCCCAAACGGCCGTGCTGGCCCAGGGTGCCGGGGTTGTGTGCGTATTTGTGAACGATGTGGTGAGTGAGCCAGTGCTGCACCAACTGGCCGACAACGGCGTGCGGTTGGTAGCCCTGCGGTGCGCGGGCTATAACAACGTGGACCTCAAAGCGGCAGCAGCCCTGAGTTTGCCCGTAGTACGGGTGCCGGCCTACTCGCCCTACGCCGTGGCTGAGCACACGCTGGCGATGATTCTGACGCTCAACCGGCACACGCACCGCGCCTACAACCGTGTGCGGGAAGGCAACTTCGCCCTGACGGGTCTGATGGGCTTCGATTTGCACGGCAGCACCGTGGGCCTTATCGGGCTGGGCACTATTGGCATAGTCACGGCCCGTATTCTGAAGGGTTTTGGGTGTCGGGTGCTGGGCTATGATATCAGGCCAACCGCGGAATGCCAGGAGATAGGAGTGGAGCTTACCGACCTCGATACCCTCTACGCGCAGTCCGACATCATTTCACTGCACTGCCCGCTCACGCCCCAAACCCATCATCTGATCAACGAGGAGTCTATTGCGAAGATGAAAAGCGGGGTAATGCTCATTAACACCAGCCGGGGGGCAATTATTGATGCACGGGCCGTTATCAAGGGGCTTAAATCGGAGAAGATTAAATACCTAGGACTGGATGTGTACGAAGAAGAAGGCGACCTATTCTTTGAAGACCTCTCAGGCAAGGTTATTCAGGACGACGTATTTATGCGCCTGCTCTCTTTCAATAATGTGCTCATCACTGGCCATCAAGCCTTTTTTACCACCAACGCCCTCAACGGTATTGCCCATATCACCCTGCAAAATATCACCGACTTCGAGCAAGGAAAGAGCCTGGTAAATGCCGTGCCTTTCGAAAAAAGCCCCCCAATGACCGTTTAGCGACCAGCCAGACGGTTCTGATTTCTGCTGAAAAAAGTGATAAGAGTCATCTTGAAAAATGCCATTTGTCATTGCTAAACCGCGCCACATCCAGGAGCTTTAAACGCAGTGTTTTCGGTCAACTCTTTCCGTCTCCGCCATGGAACCTTCCTTTCTGGTACTCACCGATTTGTCCCCCAGGTCGCAGCGGGCTGTTTATCTGACGGCGCTTCTGGCGGCCGCCGCCAATGGTCAGGTAATCCTGCTGCATATGGAGAATATGCCGACGCTCGAACCTGAGTTGGGCTTGGTTACCATTCCGGAGCAGTATTACCGGCAAGAGCGCCGCGATACGCTGGACGCGCTGGCAGCGCTGGCCCGGCACCTGCCTGCCCCAGCCATTGTGGAGAGTGAAGCCGGGAATCTGCACGATGTGTTGGGGGAGCTAATCGGCCGGTGGCAGCCTCAGCTGCTCGTGATGGGTCTGGCCGCGGAGCATGATTTGCTCGATGAGATGCTGATGAACCAGGCTCTGCCCGCGCTGCGGCAGACTGGCCTGCCGCTCCTGCTGGTTCCGGAAGAAACTGATGTTGCCCAGGACCCCGTGCTGCCGCTGCCCCGGCTGGTGGCCGTGGCCGCCGATGGCGAAGCCTTTGAGCTAGCCGACTCTTCCCTGGCATTTCGGTCGGTGCTGGAGAGCTGGTCGGCGCAGTATTCCATTGTGCATATCGTAACGCCCCAAGACCCCTCCGATGGCGGCATCAGCAAGGCGGAGGCCGCTGTGCGCCAGAGCGGGCTGCTGCCCGCTGAGGTCAAGTGCACTACCTATCAAATTCGTTCGCAGCCGCGCAGCAAAGGCATTGTGCAGGCTGCCCTTGATATTCAGGCCGATATGGTGGTGATTCTGGCCCGGCCGCGCACCTTGCTGACCAGCATTTTCAACCTGGGAGTGTCGGCCGAAGTCGTGCGTATCAGTACGGTGCCCGTGTTGCTGCTGCCCACCACAGACCGCCCCAAATCCGCGCTCGAGTAGATTAAGTGCTGGATGAAGCTGCTGAAGCCCGCTGGGGGCTTCCGGTCATGCTACCTTGGTTTTACTGACTAACGCAATGTGATGAACAGTACGATCCTTGCCGAAACAGGGGCCATTACAAACTTCGCCTGGCGGTTTTTTCGTCATGGCTTTCGGCCCCGCTACGAGGTGCAGGAGCTGCTGTATCAGTGCTACGTTGTTGGGTATCAGTCGCTGCCGCTGGTAGGCATTACAGGATTTATCATGGGTATAGTGCTCACCCTGCAAAGCCGGCCCACCATGGCGCAGTTTGGGGCTGAGTCCTGGATTCCGACCATGGTGGGGCTGACCATTGTCCGCGAAATGGGCCCCATTATCACGGCGTTGATCTTTGCCGGCAAAATCGGCTCCAGCATCGGGGCCGAGCTGGGCTCGATGCGCGTGACTGAGCAGATTGACGCCATGGAAGTAGCTGGTACCAACCCGTTTAAGTACCTGGTGGTCACACGTGTGCTGGCCACCACGCTCATGCTACCGATACTCACCCTGCTCGCCGACGCCATTGCCCTGTACGCAGCCTATATCGGCATCAATCTGAAAGGTGTCACCACGCTGGCCCTGTTTACCAACAATATCATCTCTACACTGACCTTCGGCGATGTAGTGCCCGCGGTAATCAAAACCTTCTTTTTTGGCTTTGCCGTCGGTATAATCGGCTGCTACAAAGGCTACAACGCCAACAAGGGAACGGAGGGCGTGGGGCGGGCGGCCAACTCGGCGGTAGTCGTCTCGTCGCTCGTCATTTTTCTGCTCGATTTGCTGGCCGTTCAGATAACCAGCGCCCTGGGTCTCAACTGAGCCAGAGGTAGCCCTTTAGGTATTGTTATCACGCTTGTTATCAAGGCCATGAATAAACATCTGGCACTGAGTCTCATAAAAGGGCTGCACACGCTGATATGGCTGTTTTTCAACGTCGTTATTTTTTACTTGCTCTACGCGGCCATTACCGGCCGGCTGAACCACTGGCTTTGGCTGGGCTACGGCCTAATAGCGCTGGAAGGGCTGGTACTCCTGGGATTCAACTTCTTCTGTCCGCTGACGATATTGGCCCGGCAATACTCCGAATCGGCGGCCGATAATTTCGATATTTACCTGCCTAACTGGCTGGCCAAAAACACCAAACTCATCTATACTTCTCTGGTGCTGATTAGTGCCATGATAACAGCGTACCAGCTACTCAAATAGCTAATTGAACTCTTGTTCTTGTATTCCCATGCTTCCTGATTCTGCCCCATTGTCAGCTGCTACTGCCACCTCGCCTGCCGAGGAGGTGCTCACGGTGGAGCACGTGAGCAAGTCGTTTGGCGACAACCACGTGCTGCAGGATTTTTCGCTTACCCTGCACCGGGGCGAGAATCTGGTGGTGCTGGGCAAGTCGGGCTCTGGTAAGTCAGTGCTTATTAAGTGTATTATTGGCTTGCTGCCCGTTGATGCGGGCCGCATTACCGTGCTGGGTCAGGAGGTGGGTGCTCTGGGCCACGATGAGCTGGACCAGCTGCGAACCAAAGTGGGGTTTCTCTTCCAAAGCAACGCCCTCTACGACTCCATGACAGTGCGCGAAAACCTGCTTTTCCCTCTCCGACGCCACTGGATGGCCGACCGGCGGGGGCAGGAGGAAAGTATGGTGATGCAGGCGCTCGACGACGTGGGGCTGGTCGAAACAATCGATAAGATGCCGGCCGAGCTATCGGGTGGGCAGCGCAAGCGCATTGCTCTGGCCCGCACCCTCATCATTCCGCCCGAAATTATTCTGTACGACGAGCCCACCACGGGCCTCGACCCGATAACGGCGCGTGAAATTTCCCAGCTCATCCGCGAGGTGCAGCAGAAATACACGACCTCCTCCATCATCATCTCGCACGATATGAATTGTGTGCGCCTCACCGCCGACAGGGTAGCTCTTTTGGTGGAGGGGCGCTGCTACGCCGAGGGCACGTTTCAGGAACTGCAGCAGCTGGACGATCCAATTGTGCGCGAGTTTTTCGTCTGACGCATCCCGTTAAAAAAGCCCCCCAGCTATTAAAATCAGGTATTCAAGGCTCCCGTTTTATCATTAACCGTTAAGTAAGATGCCGCAAGCTACCGCCAGTAATAATATTCGCCTGGGCTTATTTGTGGCTGTGGGAGTGGGCTGCCTGATGGCGGTTCTGTTTCTGCTGGGGCGCAAGCAGAACCTGTTTGGGTCGTCGCTGGAGGTGATGGCCGATTTTCGTAATGTATCGGGTCTGCTGATCGGCAACAACGTGCGGTTGGCCGGCATCGACGTTGGCACCGTGCGCCGCATCCATATTCAGAACGACAGCACGGTGCGAGTAATTATGCACCTGAACCGCGATGTGCAGCCTTTTGTAAAGAAGAATGCTGTGGCTTCCATTGGTACCGATGGCTTGGTGGGGAATACGATTGTGAACCTGACTGCCGTGGCTGCGCCCGCTCCGCCCATTGAGCCCGGCGACGTGTTGCTTACTAAAAAGCCCCTGGCCGTGGCCGATATGCTCAGCACACTCGACGTGTCGAACAAAAACCTGGTGGGCATTACGCAGGATCTGCGCCAGATTACGAGCAAACTCAATAGCAGCAAGGCCCTCTGGCAGATTTTGGACGACCAGCAATTGGCTGAAAATCTGGGCGCATCGCTACGCCGCGCTGCCAGCGCGACGGCCGCTTTGCAGGCTTCCGCCGTCGATCTGCAGAATATCACCAACGACGTGCGCCAAGGACGCGGCCCGGCAGGTTACCTGCTTACCGACACAGCCTTCGCCGGCCGGATGCGCTATACCACGCGCCAGCTCGCCAACTCCTCCGACACGCTAGCCGCAACGATGGCATCTCTTAAACAGCAGGTGCAAACCAGCGGTGGTCCCCTCAATACCTTGCTGGTTGATACCGCTATGAGCCAGCAGCTGCGCCGAACACTGCAAAACGTGGAAAATGGAACCGAGGGCTTCAACCAAAGCATGGAAGCTTTGCAGCACAATTTCCTGCTGCGTGGCTACTTTCGCCGTCAGCAAAAGAAACAAGCCCAAGCCGCCACGCCTTAGAAACGGTTGGATGTAGTTTAGTCACTACCCGAACAAGGTTGAAAAAGTAGGAAGCTTTACTCAATCGGGGCTGTTGGTAAGCGCGGGCTGCGCTGGGGGGCAAATAGTTGTCGCCGTAAAGCTTCGTCGCGGCTGTATATATCGGGGTAGAACTTGAGCTCGCCCGCCACAACGGCGCACGTAGCGTAACGCACATAAAAGGGCATCGGGCGCCGAAGTGTAATGGTGCGCGGCTTGGGGGCGGCTTCGCATTCAGCTTCCGAAGGTAGTGCTACGCTGCTGCTGTCGGGGCCGAGCAGATAGGCGGCCAGTTGCATTGGGCGCTCCGTGCGCAGGCAGCCGTGCCCCAAGGCTCTGTTGGCCAACTCAAAGTCGCTGGTTTCGGAGGTGGCGTGCAGATACACGGAATAGGGGTTGGCAAAGCGAAAGATGATGTTGCCCAGCGTATTGCCGCACCCCGGATTCTGCCGAATACTATAAGGAAAGTTCTTGGCGGTCACGTGTTGCCACTTCACCGTAGCCGGATCTACGCGGCGGCCTTTGGCATCGTAGAGGGAGTAGTTGTTTTCGGCCAAAAAATCGTGCTCTGACGGATATTTGGCGTTTTCCTGCAGGTAAGGCAGTATTTCAGTGGTGGCAATACTGTGAGGCACGTGCCACTCCGGCGCCACCGTAAAGGAAGTCAGCCGGCTGCTAAGCGTGGGAGTGGGGCTTTCGGAGCGGCCCACCACGAGGCGGTGGGTTTGGCGTACACGGCCATTGTCCACTACTTCCATAGCGTAGGCGGCCAGGTTTATCAGCACGTAAGTCGAATCGGGAATGGCATCCCAGCGCCAGCGCTCCAGGGTGAGGGCTATCTGCTCCGCTCGTCGTTGCCGCGCAATAGAATCAGGGCCTTTGGGGTGCTGCCGCCACCGGACCAGTGCCTGTTGGAGCTGCTGGTACTCGCGGTGGCGGGGCTGGCAACTCAGCAGCGCCGCCGCAAAGTCGGGCGCTTCGAGGGCGCGGCTTACCCATGCAACCGGGTCAAACGGCCCTTCCACCTTTTCCAAGGGCGACGGTACAAAGGCGTGTAGCCGTCCCCGGCGCAGGTGCTTGGCAAACTGCACCAAGCCATCGGTGAGCAACACCTCAAAGCGAGCCTGCTGAGCTTGCTTGCGCACAACGGACGTGGGCCAGGTCAGCGAATCGGTGAGGGCTACTAGGGCCGGCGCATGATAGGCGCTGGGCTGCAAGCCATAGTCTTCGGCCCCGGCCAGAAACGCCAGGGCAGCGCGACCAGTGGCATTAGGCTGCTGGCTGGTGCTCCAGGCCGGCACAAAACGGCGCTTTGTGTAAAAACTGCGGGCTTCTTTTGGGTCAATTGCGGGCTGCTGATGCTGAGCCCACGCTGCTTTAGGCCGTAGCAGACCCTGAATGCGGGCGGCTAGCGCTTTCGGTGCGGTTTGGCTGACCTCCGCACTGGTATTATTGCCCCCGGTATACGCGTTCGGAGCTGGAGCTGCCCGCAGGGAGGGCGGCATCGTGAGCAGCAAGGCCAGAAACCAGCGCCGGTATATATGCATAGTCAGGGTTAGGGATGAAGCCGATAGGTAGGAGTTGGCCGAAAACTGCTGGCCTACCCTTATTTAGTAGTAGGCAACACCAGCACGGGCACCGGGCTGCGGCGCAGGATCTGGGCCGTGATACTGCGGTGAAAAAGCCCCCCAAGGAAGGTGTGCGGCCGCGCCAGCATCACGATAAGCTGGGCCTTCAGCTCCGATGCGGCGTGCAGAATGCCGTCGGCCGGCGCTTCTTCGCACACCTCGTACAGGCTATTACTGGTAAGCCTACCGAATAATCCCGTGCGTTGCACCGAAGCCAGCCCCACTTCCGCCTGCGAAGGACCAGATCCGGAGGTGACGTGCACCACCGTGGTTGTAGGCTGCAGCGCCTCAAACAGCTCACCTAATTCAAGCGAAGGCGCGCTTAGCGTAAAAGGATGCGCATCGGTGGCTACCACGATACGCTGGGGCAGCTCCGTTTCGTGGTAGCTCTCAGGCACCAGCAGCAGAGGATGATGCGCATCCTGCAGGATGGGAAGCGCACGGTTGCCCACCAGTCGGTCCAGCACATTATCGGGCTCTTCCCGCCCCAGTGCCAGCAGCAAAGGGTGGTGTTGCTGCACCACGTTGGCTAATGCCGTACTTAGCACATCAACAACTACTTCGGTATCGGTCGGAACAGGCAACGTGCTGGCCCGCTGTACCATATTCGTCATGATTTCCTGGCGGCTGGTCACCAGAATAGGCGCCGCTACCATCGATACCTCCGGTTCGAGCACCGGGTCCAGAAAAACATGCAGCAGCACCAGGCGCCCATCCAAGCGTTGGGCGAGTCGGGTGGTATACGTCAGCGCCGCCTCAGCGGAGCGCGACAAATCGGTCATAACTACGAATGTCGGTTGCATAGCCAATAGGTTTGCTTGAGCGAAGAAAGTGGAGCAGAGCAGGAGTTGACCAGGAGTTGACTGTTATTTAAAGATCGGCAATTTATTCTGCCTGTAAAATGATGATCGTCAAGGGAATAAATGACTTATCTCACGTTAGTAGAATGCTGTTTTTTGCCGGGGTTTTCCTTGTCTTTTCCTTCTGGTTTTTCCTCGTATTGCACAGCCTTAAGTGATAATTACCCTGGGTTACCAGTCAAAAAATCGCCTATATACTGATGTATATACATTAATTTTTTTTAATAAAAGCCTCCTGCTATATAACTCAATGACCAGACAATCAATTATTTACACCAAGTCACAGACACATATTGTTCGCTACGGTTGAGCTTTAACGTCCTTATAATTTCTTCTTAATATCACTTTAATAGGAGCGTTTTTGCTTTGTCTGGATTCTGGGAGGCCAGTCTAGCAACAAACCAAGAACACCTATATGAAAAAAATAGTAATTCCTACCGAGCTGACACTGTACTCCCTGAATCTGGTTAAGCACGCACTCACTCTGCTAAAAGGGGAAACCTGCGAGATTATCCTGTTGCACCATACGCCTTTACCCGACTCTATTACCGAGCTGCTGCTATTGCCGCGTGAGGCTGATAAAGCTCGCGAGCCCGATGCAGAGTTTAAGAAGGCCCTGGAGCGGCTGAAAAAATCCTACGCCCTTGAGATACATAGTATTCGCGTAGTTCATCTCTGCTGCGATACTTCCCTGACGATCAAGAATTTCGTCATCGACAATCAGATTGATCTGATAATGAGTCCCGTATCGCTGACGAACCCATCGGAGGCAATGCGTCATTTCAGCAGTCTGGTGCAGGATATTCCCTTTCCGGTTCTATACATCCCCGAGTTTTTTGAAACCACTCAGTTCCGCAAAATTGCCTTTGTGCTGGATGCGGAAGTCCGTACGAATACCCTGCCCGACAAAGCGCTGGTGGACCTGCTGTGCCGGAAGGATTACCACGTTACGTTCCTGCTGGTGTTTGCTCCCGGCACCAGCACGGTCAAGCTGAAGCAGGCGCTGGATGAGCTATATGCGGCCCCCGTGCTGCAGGGCGTCGAGTTTGCCGTGCACCTGCAGCAGCAGCGCGACCTGACGACCGGCGTGGTTTCCTTTATCGAAGAGTTTGAAGTAGACCTGGTCGTTACCTGCAAAAAGCGAAGCATGCTCGACTACCTGCGCGTAGGGCGCAGCCGCAGCGTCCGTGATAAAGCCATCAACACGAAAGTGCCTTGCCTTTCGGTCGCGTAGCGAGCGCCAATCCTTGCCCATGCATTTTTGCTAACGCTTAGTAACGAGCATTTTATGTTATTAAAGACCAAAATCCCGCTTAGCTACGTCTTTGGGAAAATACAGAAGGAAGTTCTGTTTGTATTCGTCTACGCCACGTTAATCGCGGTAGAAGATCATTTTTTTCATGTCATGTCGCTCACCTTGCCGCTGAGCGTTCCCATGGTGCTCGGCACGGTGCTTTCGCTGCTGCTGGCATTTAAGTCGAACCAGGCCTACGACCGGTGGTGGGAGGCTCGCATTGTGTGGGGGGCAATTGTGAACGACTCACGCTCCCTGATCCGCCAGGTGCTCTGCTTCACCGACGCGCCCTACGCTCCGCAGGAAGTCCACGCCTGGGTGGAGCGCTTCACAAACCGGCAAATTGCCTGGAGCTACAGCCTCGGCATGGCCCTGCGCGGTAAGATGGATGTAGAGAAAATCCGCCGCTATCTGGAGCCCGAGGAACTTGCTTTTATCACTAAACACGATAACATTCCCAACGCGTTGCTGGAGTTGCATGCCCGGGATCTGCGCTACGCCTTGAACGAGGGCTGGGTGAACAGCTACCAGCAGGTAGAACTCGATGCCACCCTAACCCGGCTGACCGATTCTATGGGCAAGTGTGAGCGGATAAAAAACACCGTTTTTCCGGTGACTTACACGCTGTACACTCACTTCTCCCTGTTCTTTTTTGTGATGTTGCTGCCCTTTGCTCTGCTGGAGATATTCGGCGTGCTGGAGGTATTGATGGTGGTAGCCATCTCATCCTCGTTTTTCCTGATCGAGAAGATGGCTATTCACCTGCAGGACCCCTTCGAAGGCAAGCCCACCGATACTCCCGTGACGGCCATTGCCCGCACCATTGAGGTGAACCTGAAGCAGATGATTGGCGACAAAAATCTGCCGAAGGAAAATGCCCCCCAGGCTGATGCGTACTATGTAATGTGAGTGAGAGGCTACAAAGTGCGCTTCTCAAGCCCGCTTTCAGCCTGTACTTTTGCCCCCACACGCCGTCAGATCATTATTCCGACGGCGCCGCTATGGACTAATGAATTAGTCTGCGAATTACGGGGCAAACAGAAAAGCCATGCTTACATTTCATCCGACAGGGTAAGGCTTCACGCCCGGAGAAGGAGTCCAAACCGCCAAAGCCGGAGAAGTGCAGGCCATTCGACACCCCGGACCGTAGGGCTATAAATGAGCAGATACGCGCTTCAATTGAACCAATGGACGACTACTTAGTTGTTAACGCCCTGCGGCCCGTAAAAAGGCTTAAAATCGTTTTTCCGATAGAGCACAACGCCCGGGGCGTTGTGCTAAAACTTATAGATCGAGCAGAGCTTGCCTATATCTGGATTTGAAATTAACACTGGTTCTATTGTAGAGCCTACTTCTTTTGGAGGCATAACAAGTCTAACCTCACGTTGATGTATATGACGTGGTTCCTTCATCCAATAGTTATCTAAGCTGTCCCTCGTAACTATTCGGCCCTCATAAATGCAGGATTTATGCAAATAGAGGCCATGAATGAGCTTCTTGCTATACATCATTTCTTCCGCAATAAGCGTGTGGAATTTATGGTTGTCCGCTATCTCTACACAGGTGTCAGCGCCGAACGATTTCATCACGTCCTTATTCGGCTCCTTCGTGGTACAATAAATATATACATCAGGATAATTCCTGTCGTTGTGAACGTAGTTATCCTGAATAATGACTTTGCTGAAAGTCGTGCCTTCAGAAAAGAAAACAGGGAAAACACCCGCCGGAATATCCTTGCTTGAAACATTAGCTCCTGTAAAATCAGGTAATCGTCTTTCAACTGTTAGTACTCCTTCTCCAGAATCCCCAACCTCAATATTTTCGTCTTTTCTGTAGCTGTATATTGTTCCTACTCTGATAGTGCCCGAATCAAGCATTGCGCCTGCAAACTGCGAACTGATGTATTTATAGATTTTGGGCATAACCAGTTGTTAGATTATAAAAGATAAGATTGAATCTGTCCCCGCTGGTGTCCTCCGCAAAGAAAAAACCCCTATAAGTACTTGACTTATAGGGGTTTATCTCGCATTGCTGCGGTCCGGACGGGACTTTATGATGATTAGCGGAGCTTGAAGCTGCCTGCTAATATTGCCTCTACGCGCGAATAGGATAGTTTTAAACTTCTACATTAAGCTGGTTTAAGCGACCTTATGCAGTTTCGTGCCACTGTTTTCTGCCACTGTGCGTGCTGTTTTACGAAAGGTTTCAATGAGTTCTAACTCCACCACACCAAGGTAGCGGTTGAAGCTGGACTCGGTGCGGTGGCCAGTAGCCTGCATAACCTGAGCGCGTGGCACTCCCTGGCTAATCTTGAGGGTAACGAAGGTTTTGCGACCCACTTTGCTCGTGAGCTTGAAGCGGGTGAATCCAGCTAGCCGCTGTACATGCGGCAGATAGTCGGAGAGACCGTTCACTACTGGTAAGCAGGTGGGCAGGCCCAGCGGGGCATATTTCTCCACTAGGGCCACGGGTTTAAACACGTCGTCGTCGAAGTAAGGAATGAAGCATTCCTTGCGCGTTTTGGTTGCACGTAGGCGCACTAGATCACCGTTTGCCTGAACCTGGCGTGGGCTGAGCTTGTCGGCATCTGAAATGCGCAGCCCAAAATAGCAGCACTCAAGTAGCTTATCGCGCGCCCACTCTAACATGCGTAGCCGCTCGGCTACGCGATGCGGGTCGGCCTGACTGAGACGCATGGCTTTCTTGGTGTCAGCCTGGGCCCGTAACGCTGGGTTTAAACTCTCAAAATGTTCTTGCACGTAGGCGCGGGCCGCCTCTGTGCGGAAGTCCACGGCAGCCAGGCGCAGCAACTCTTCCTGGGTAAGGGCATCGGCTCCAATGTATTGGTCGGGTGCCTCAAATTTGCGGTATTTACGATTAACCGGTAACTCATGGTCTTCAGCCCAGGCTAGAAAGGACTTGATGTGGCGCATGTGCTTGCCGAAGGTATTGACAGATGTACCCCACTCACCCTTATAGAAAAACTCACTGAACCTGCTGTACCAAGCGTGGTCGACTCCTTGAAATGTCAGAAGCTCCCCAGTCTGGTCGGTAAAGTCCGCCAGTACAGCCCTACTGTTGGCAAGGCTGTCTAGATAGGACTTACTTAGTCCCTTGCCTGTTTGGTTAGAGGTTTTGCGAGTTTGCTCACCCAACCATTGGTCATAATAGTCAAGCAGACTAGGCGGAGCTAATTCCACTTCAGGCAGCGGCAGCACCTCATGACTCTCCGCCTGCGCTTCTTCACCGATAGTGAGCAGAGCGTAGCGTCGGGCTATTTCTGCGCCCATCTGCGCTTTGTCCAAAGATAATCTGGATTCGGCTGTGGCTTTATAGGCTGCCTGCGCTGCCTGTGTATAGTAGTCTAAAACTAAATTGATCTCGGCTGCAAAGTTTCCAGTAGCGGGCTTTACTTCCTCTCGCTTACGGTTCCAATGACGTGGCTCACACTTCTCCCCTGAGCCTTTGCGCAACCGCTGGCCATCCCAGCAGAAAGTCACTTGAATAGGGGCAAAGCCTTTTTTTGTTAAGAGGTCAAGCCGAAGTTGGCGGGTGATTTCCATTAAATCACTGAACAAATATTATTCGATTTATAAGTACTCCTATATAAGATGCAGATTCTTTGAGTAGACACAGGTCTAGCGAATCCTCATTTCTGGTTGTTTTGCTCCAAAAGCAATTGAATAGTACGCTGTTTATCTGCTAGTTGCCTAGTAAGCAGGGCAATTATCTCGTTGGCCACCTCCAAATCCTTAGCACACTCTGTTTGTAATGAAGGTTGAGTAATCGGCTGTAATCCTGTGTCTTTTTTGAATTCGTCTGTGTCTGGTGAGTCTGAGACAGATGCTTCGTTTTGAACTCTGCTTGCACTTGTAATTTGAAGTACTCCCCTGCCGCCAAATCCTTTCGCCTTATACTCAGGTGTCCTTAATTGCTTATTGAGTATGTCCCATACAGTAGCTGGAACCGATTGAATACCAGTGCGTACTCTGCTTATAAGATTTTCATGGATGCCCAGCTGCCGACACATTGCTCTGTCGGACTTGATGTTGAAAGCTGATTTAACTTCATCTATTATTAGTAGGAAGTGCTTGTCCCACTCTGTTCTTTCAGCTAGGCTAGCGCTTTTTTTGCTTATTTTTTTCAATTGATTTACAACAAGTTAAGGCGAGATAATTAATATTGTGTCTAAATTTAACGCGTTGACGTGTCGAAAATTGAGATTCCTGTAGTATGTTTGTTATGCATCTCGGAAAAACCCCTAAAAGTAGACACAATTAGCTTACGAGGTGCTAAAACCGACTAAACATATGATGACTGAGAAGCAAAAGTTTTACAGGTTGTTCTCAGAGGTATGTGAGTTACTTCCTACTGGAGCCATCAATTCTGCCATAACCGCAGGCTATAATGCTAATGCTGTGCATCTGATACACGTGCGTCAGGGGCGTACAATCAATCTTCCTCATTTGGTGGCCTTAATACAATATGGGTTGCCTGAATTTAATATTCCTGTGGACCTATTGCCAGAAATAGACTTGCAGCGGGGAGGAGTTAAATGATTCTGCATCAATTTTTATCTCTCCAAATTTAATGGACGTCCTCAACGCAAAGCTGCACACATGAAACGCGACGATTTAGCCACCGTTGGTTACATGGATGAATGCTTTCGCATCATGTTGGCTCACATCGCTGCTATAGCAAAAGGTCCAGCAAAACTAGAGTCAGTTGCAGCTGAGTTGCTGACTATTGAAGATGTAATGGAGCGGCTGCAGGTTAGCCGAAGCACTGTACAACGATGGGTCAAGACTGGAAAGGTCATCAAAGTTGGAAGTAAGCGACAGCAGCTCAAATTGCCCACTTTGTGGTTTACGCCTTCGGAGCCTAGAATACCGTGGCCAGCATTGCTGGCATTTGGGCGGGGCGAATCTTATGATCTTGGCCAGTTACCCGCACCTCCGCTGCCGAAATCAATCAAGGATGTCAGCCAACAAGAACCTATGCGCATGGCCTCTCGAGAGGCATTAAAATTAGTGTAGCGACAGCTTAAGGCTGGTTCCTCTAAACGCGGCGACTAAAATTTTAATGACCCTGGGGTCAAGACGGGCGAAGTGCGCATAAGCTATTCTATAGCTGAACAGGACATTTCAACCCTATTAAATAGAAAATTATCCGAGTCCATCGAGGGCGCCTGCCAAAGCGGGAAGTCTGGCATCGAAGCCAGTCGGATAGCGGAGGACCTGCAACTGCAGTCCGGTACGTGAGGCCGCCCTGGGAAGACCCGCCCTAACTGTCTCCGTGCCATTTCACTAACCTTAACCTATTTCCATGCTTCCAACAGTAGTATCCCTTCGGGATTCCCGACTCAGACTCCACTTAAAAGTCATGCGACAAAATCAGGAGCAACAGACCCGTACGCATACCCGTGTTGGGTCGGATGGCCAGACAAAAACGGTGACCACGCGACCTAAGGTTCTCTGTGACGGCGCTAAGACTACCTGTCTGCTTTTGCTACAACGAGCCCGAGTACAGACCATTCGTATGCTGGCCACCCCACTGCATTGGGGTCAATTTATCGCAACAGATACTAATGAGTTGCCCGACGTTCCCCCCATAGAAGTTAACGGTCGTGAACTGTCGGAAAAGCGCGGTCTCACTGACAGAGCCTTGCGCAACCACATAGCACAGCTTATAAAGTCAGGTGCGATTGTGAGAAAGAAATTTCGTGGTACTCGTGCAAGCTTTCACGTGTGGATGAATCCCGAACTAATATGGGAAACACCTTTTAAAGGGGCAGGAACGGCAAAACTGGCTGACGCATGTAGCACTCAAACCCTCCCTATTTCTACTCCCAACGGTAAAAAAGTTCCGGATACTGAGGTTCTAGAAACACTTGAAACTCTTAAAATAGAAATAACCAATGTTGATAAGTTAGGAGTTGCCTTACCAACTAAAGTCGAGTCAAGAAACCCCTTACTGGAAACGGAGGCCCGCAACGGCAGGGCAACTAAACGAAAAAAAAATGGGGCAGGGGGCGCGCCGGTAACGGGCACGAATGAACTTCAACCAGTAGGTGAATTCATTCATGATCAAGTCCTGCTAAAGAAGATGAAGCTCGTCACTGAGTTCTGGGAGGCTGCTAAAGCCTTAGTTTATCCAAGTCATAGATGGAGCCCAAAGCAGGAGCGTCAGGCAAAGAACGCTATTTGGAGTGGTGTCTATCATAGTTTTAATAACTATGATAAGTGCGACTGGAAGGCCATTCAACTCGCTTTGCTGCAGCGGCTGCAATTAGTTCGAAACCACCTGCAACTGCATCCCGACCGGTATGCACCATTGCCTTATAGCCAGCACAAACCGGGTTCTGGATACTTTGATGCAGAAAATGTGCGCGGCTTTCGTGGAACGGAGGCTTGGCTCAAGAAAGTGAACAAACGCAAGCATAGTCTCAAAGTAGTGCGTGCTCTTCGCCTCGCTATCACTGAGGTAAGCCAACGCAATACTATTGACAGAACATCTGGAATCCAGATAAGAACGCATGAGCGGGTGCACACCTTATCCACGGTTCAACTCATCAGGTACCACGAAGGAATACTTATAGGGTTGGGAAATGCCAAAGCCTTAGACTGCTTCTATGCAAAAGTGGCCAATAGAGTATCCAAATCAACATTTAAAACTATTTCCCCACGATGAACTCGCTGAATACATCACATCCCATTCCCCCTAAACGCACAGGGCTAACGAAGTGCTGGATAGTTTGGAATAACGGATGGAAAAAAACCTACCAATCCTACGATACGAGTGGCCGCTATGAGGTAGATGACCCGCGCGAATATGGTATTCGAGGATTAAAGAAGTTGGTCGCAAAGTGGGGCGATTCTGTTGCCCAGGCCATTATTTACGATAATAAAACGGGCCAGAAAATCGAATCATTTAACCGAGGAGTATGGATTCATAACGGAGAATAATAACAACCCTAAATGATGTAGCTGATGTGCTTTCACAAGGCTACTAACCGGTTGTAACCAGTTATAACCGGATAAGTTAATCGTAACTAAATGTGAATAAAGTTCTTAACGCCAATACCGTTCTAAACGGTTACACTACTAATTAATCTCATGCAACTACAGGAACGCGAGTGCCCTCAATGTGGCGACCCATTTACTGGCCGGGCCGACAAAAAATTCTGTTCGGATGCCTGCAAGGCTCAATATCGCCGCGATAATTTGGACGGTAAATCTGTAAATGATGAGGAAGATAAAGATGAGGAGTGGGATGCAGAAAACGATGATTGGGATGAAGATGAGGAGGAAGGAAATGTGGAATCAAACATGCCCTTGTACGGGAAGGTAAATCTTTCTGAAAGTTCACCATCATCAATAACTCGGTTGGAACAAGCCAACGAAGAAGAACGCAAGCGGCAATTTCACGCTTTAGAGGTAATTCGGCTCAAGCAGCTTAGGATTGAAGCACAGCTTAAGCAAGAAGCAGCGGAGGAAGCTGAAGAGGAGGCTGAGAAGATAAGAACCTTGCATAGCCTTTACAGTACTCTGATTAAGAAATGCCTCAAGCTGGACGGACAGGAGCTTGATGAAGAAGACTTGGAAACGTGGATAGATGAACTCGATGAGGCTAGTGAGAAGTACCTGTCCCATCCAGGCTTACGTGAGCCCGATAACAAGGCCCATAAGCGGCTAAAAGACTTATACTGGTTGCGAGATACTTTTAGTGACTTGCTAACCGAATTTCATGAGGAGGGTGAACCAGTATTTCTGGAACTGCCTCCCAAACGCAAGGCGCGTTTTCGAACCAATCGCATTGCTTGAATTCTCTACTGAGCATCAATGCTGTACGTATGGTCTTGAGTTGTTACTGCCAGAATTAGAAAAGGGTGATTTCTCATTTTGGTAGTAACAACTCAAACCAACTCTTATCCTAAGAATTGCGCTTTTAGATGTCTCATAAAACGAGCGATTTCTTAAGACAACCTGACGGCCTGTTAGGCCTTGCAAAATATTCTAAACAAGCTGGAGCATATTCTTAAGTTCCTGTCTCAATAAACAAAGTCTCACAGTAAAGGCATGTGCTGACTTTCTAAGATTTGGTTATGATTTTTGGCTACGCTCGGGTTTCTACCCAAGAACAGGAATTACACTTGCAACTCGATGCACTTCGGTCTTATGGATGCACACAGGTAGTGGAAGAAAAAGCTTCGGCCGCGAAGGACAGGCCAGCACTACGTAGTCTGGTTGAACAACTGCGCTCAGGGGATACGCTTGTGGTATGGAAATTAGACCGGCTAGGACGCTCGCTAAAGAACCTTGTCGAGCTGGTTACTGGCTTTCAGGAAAAGCAAATTCAATTTATAAGCTTGCAAGACCATTTGGATACAACTTCGGCACAAGGGCGGTTGATGTTTAATCTATTTGCCTCACTCGCTGAGTTCGAGCGCGACCTAACGCGTGAGCGAACGAATGCGGGTCTGGCTGCGGCACGGGCGCGAGGACGCCAAGGGGGACGACCACCAGGGCTAAGTAAAGAAGCACGGAGCAAAGCGGAAGCGGCCAAGACCCTTTACCTGCGTAGGGATAATAGGGTAGAGGATATTGCCAAATTGCTAGGGGTTAGTCGGGCGACTGTTTACAGGTATTTAGATTTGATGGGCGTTTCAATGGGTAGTGATAAGGTTACTATACAGCATTGATAAACATATTTATGTTGGCTTAAACCAACCAGTTTGTGCGGCTAATGAAGGCAGTCTAGATACAGCACATATTACAAATATGCGCCGGCTCTTTTCACCCAATTGACATTTGAAGGTCAAAATCAACTTCTTCAAGCTGTATTTTATATCGGAAGTTGGGAAATGTTGATTAGGTCCGCTTCAAGTGCCACCTTAGCACCCACTTCTTCTAATCGGGCATCCAAAAATTGTCGGTAAGAAAGAGCTTGTGGATTGTGTTTTTTAAAAAGCTCGTACGCCCAAGGTAAAAGAGCTTTGACCTTGTAATTGGCGGAAGTCATACGATTACTAACATTCCAAAATCGGAGGGTTTGTTCATCAAAGATTGCTTGGTCTTCCGGCAGGGAATAATCGCGCCCTTCAATGTAATCAGGATAGAAATACCCTATTTGTGCACCTTTCAGCCACAACGAGATATTATCTGTTTCTGGCTCTAAGGATTGGAAATAATCGAAGAGCAGAGCCAGTAAACGCAGCTGGTTATCGAAGCTAGAATCCACTAGTAGTTTCGCAGTGGTTTTCGTTTCGTAGTACTTTCGTTTGTTATGCTCGTAGTAAGTAGCCACGTCTACATCCTGGTGCAGGAAGTCCAAGAAGAAAGCCTGGAAACCTCCTCCCGTAGTGCGAATGATGTTCGGCCAAGCGCCATAATTATACTGCTCATAGAGATAGCTTTCCCGGTCTTGTACAGTGCAGTTTCCCCACAGTAAGAGCAAGGACTGTAGTGTGCGCCTGTTTGATAAGCGGTTCAATCCCAAGGCAAAATAGCGCTGGTGGACGCGTTGCACATTCTGCAGGTTTGTCGTGGCTAAGGAATCGCCTATAAATAAGTGACCGACCTGGCCCTGATTGTAGGCATCATCTTCCAGCTGACCGAGCAAGTGTTCCATCTCTGGGCGGTCAGCTCCCGCCAGTTGGTACAGCATAAGCTTTTGCTTTTCTTCCGCCGGTAACAAAGCCAAGGATATACGCCGGCTGATCGCAATGTCAATCAAGCCTGTGATATCGCCTGTTTCCGTTTTCCCCAACTCTTGCGCTAACAAAGTGGCTTCGGCGCAGAAATCAGCTAATGGCTGAAGGCCCGCTTGCCCTACTCGGTCCAGCCGTTGCACATTATAGAAATAGCGCGCAACCCGCGTCAGGTGTTCCCACTTATCGTCTTGCTGCTTGATTCGTTCCATGCAGTACGCAAGGACGGGGAGTAGCCGGAAAAGCTCTCTGGTGCCTAGCCTAGCCGATTCCAAAGGGCCAGTTTGCGCCAGCCAAGAGAATGGGAGGAGCCCATTGGGCACCAGCCCTACGGTCTTGCTATTAGGCAGCGGAAACAGCAAACGCAGCACTTCCATAAGCCGGGCCGCGTTTTGCAGCGTAAAGCCCGTTGGCAGCTCCCGCGGAGTATCCTTAATCTGCAACGCTTGGCTAATCAGATCAGCAGCCCCCTGCTGCTCGTTCGCGATTGCAGGAGCGATAATCCGCAACCAGCGAAAGAACTCATTAAATCCCTGATCCGCATTGAGATTTTGGCCGCGGTGTTTCCAAAAAAAGTCTTGCCACTGCTCGAGTTGTAATCCCCAGGATTGCTTCAGTTCGGGGTTTGATTCCGTGGCTAGGAGCAGGGCCCGCTGATTTTCACCGGTGGACGTAATAAGCCCGGTAGAATTCAGGGACAAATACAAGTCTTCCCCCCGGGCACGATCTCCGGTATCGAAGTACCAAAAACGCACGTAGTGCTGCAGAAAATGATAGTTCGGACCTTCTTGCTGAGGTTGACTCATTAAGTAGGTATAATTGTCAAGAATGTGCGCAATGGTAGGATCCTGCTCGTAGGCTCGCAAGTACCAGTATTGCTGCTTAATGGCTTCTTTAATTGCAATCCCTCCGATAGCCTGATCGGAGGGGGAGGCTTCCAGGACAAAGGGGACAAACCGTTGCAAAAAGTCGTGCGTGGCCGCCCGTACCCGATAGTCTAGTCGTATTTTTCCAGTCGCCGACAGATAGTTCGTCTGAAAGCTGTCTTGCTTATTTTCCTGTACGGCGCGAGCCAGCAGCAGCAAATAGAGAGAGAGCAGCCGCTGTTGACCATCAATCAAAAAGGCCTTCCCCGTATAAGCAGAGTCGTGGTAAGCATAAATGAAGCCCATGTGGTGGCTGTAGCGTTGGCGCCGGTGATGCTCCAGAAAGGAGTCCACGACCGCTGGTAAAGCATCAGTACCGCTGACCTGTAGGTCCGGCTGGCGTTGCGCTTTGGCGAAAGTTGCCCGCAAAGAACCCAGCAGCTTGTCCAGCTGAGGTATGCTCCACACGTAGTCCCGCTGAATTTCGGGCACTAGAAACTGATCCGTTTCAGTAGACGTGAAAAGGTGATGTAGTGTAAAGCCTGTTGTCATGCAGTAGGGGTGAGAGAAGGCGTCGAAAATTCCTGCACCAGTCGCGCGAGTTGCTGGTCGAGGTAAGTGGCATGCGCACGGATGTCGGCCTTCGTCCAGTCGAAGGGTGAGGTCGATTCTGATAAAATCAGTTTACTGAAAACGCTAAAGGTATGGGGCGCCACAAAGCTGCCCTGGCGTACTCGCTGCATGAGGCGTCGGCGCTTTTCAGCGAAAGGCGCGTTGCTTACACTGGAGTTGTCACCGGAGGTGAGCAGGGCAAGATTACCCAAGCTGTGCAACAATTGATTATCCGCACGCAAGTATTGTTGCAGCTTCTGTGTTTCTTCTTCTGACCAAGTCTCCTGCATTAACAACTCCACAATGGCCGGGTCAGCCGGCTGCGAATCCTGGGCGGCGAGGGCGAGGAGGGACTCGCGTGTCCCCACCGGGGCTTGCTCTTCAGCCCAGGCAGGATGTTGTGGGTAAATGTGTTCAAGGCTCCACTTTTCAGCGCTAAACCGGGCGAAGTCAAAGGGATAGCTATCGGCTTTTTCATCGTCGTTCCCTTTGCTTCTTTCTGGAAAGACGTTCAGTAACAGCAGCAAATCGAATGCTTTCTCCGAACCTGCATCGTAAGAAAGGGCGGCTAGGTCACTTTTTAAGCACGATAATTTGCCGATTTCTTGCCGCAAGAAAGTACGAGGACCGCCGGCGAGCAGTTGTTCTTCGGCCGTTATGCGCTCCATTAACTCGCCTTTTTTCTCGTATCGCTTGCTGGCCTGCAGCGCGCCCAATTGGTTGTGAATGTCTGGAGTATTGAACCAATCGTGAAGCAGCCCACTCAAGAGTTGCAGCTCGATGAAGCAATCCTCAGCGGTGGGGGCCTGCGCTCCGAAGCTAAGCAGGTACTCAAAAAATTCATAGAGCGCAAAACCAGGGCCTGCTGCCGCGTCACGGTGTGGAACCAGGGAGCGAACGGCGGGGAAAGGAGCCGCTTTTCGCAGGGCCACTAGGCGTAGTAATTGCCATAGGGCATGTTCCGTTTTCAAGCCGTACAGCACCCGTACCCCGGGCAGCTGTAACCAACGAGCTATTTCGTCCCACTGGCGGCCTTGGGACGCGCGGAGCTCCTGCACCTGCTGAAAGGAAGAAGAGACGCTCCGGCTGGCCCGGGTCAGTAAGAGCCCCTTGACCAGTTCGGTGTCCGTTAAAGGCACGCGGTTGCTATTCAAATCGCTGAATACGTCCTCGCTGCTGATCTCTTCTTCAATTACGTTGGCAATCAACCGGCAGGAGTCAGCAACGTACAGCCCAAAGGCCGCCGCCTTAGGCCGCCGCTGCTCATCCTGCAAAAAGCTGCTAATCTTATGGGCCGCTTTGTATAGGTAGAAAATGTCCTGCTGGTCGCAGTCAAAGCTCGTAACGTTGAAGCTAGCTTCTAGAAACGCTTCCCATGAGGGCGCCTCTAAAAGTTTATGAATATTACCTTGATACACAAACTCTTCTAGAAAGTGGTCCCGAACAGCGTACTCTAATTTGCCGGCTGCTGATCCCGATGACGGGCCTGAATTTTCAATAAAAGCAAATCCAGCTCCGGCTCCATCTCCAAGGGTTTGCCGCAAAACAGCAAAAAATAAGCTCAGGGTAGTAAGGCGCTGTTGCCCGTCGATAACCTCTAGGGCCGTCCGACCCTTTGACATCAGGGCGGGTTTGAGTGTCAAAAATTGCAGGTAGTAATCGATCGGAATCCCGTCCCGGCGAGGTGCCTCAAAAGCCCGCCACAAGTCGGCCAACAACTTGTCTACCTGGCCAACTGGTGGCCCCCCCAGCTGGTTAGAGACGGGGGCAGCTGCTTCTGCAGTGCCCGATTCCCACTTGTAACCACGCTGATAAGCAGCAATCAGGTACTGGGAAGCATGATGATCCGGCAAGCAATCCGTGAAAATTCCGCGGATGGAGTAAGTTAGGTTCCGTTGGGCCATGAAGATAGAATTAATACGTAACCACGCCGCAAGGCTTCATGGTTGAGCAAACCTAGACATTGGGAAGCATACCCCTTAGATTAAATACGATTTATTTATTGAGGGTAATCAAATTGGGCTGAATTATGCCAGTATGAGGTATTCTAAATTGGATTTATTCAATGGCTTAAGTTACCGGAAACGGCTGACGACATTTCGCTATAAGGGGGACGTGAAAGTGGGCTGGTCTTGTGAAAATTGCTGAGCCTACGCCTATCTTGCAAGCGGTTCTTACTATCAAAACTGGCTTTTATGGATGTAGAAGAAGTACACGGAATATGTGAATCTTTAATTAGAGAAAATGCCTTACTATTTTAGATACTTGCGCCATTGCCCGGCTTGCTGTGCCGTCCACCACACGAGGATTAGCTTTGGTTTCTATCGCTCATCTATTATTTCATGCCGCAGTTTCTTCCCGCAATCATAGGTGAAGTAAGTAATGTAGCGTTCCTTTTTCGGAGGGATCTTGCTTAGAAGCACTGGGGCAATGGCCGGCAAGTGGATAAGCAGCAGCGGCAGAAGATAATAAGCATGCAACAACTGCCCAAAGGCTGCATAGCCGGTAGAAAGCATTCATACAAAAAGCCAACCACCAAAAGTGGCAAAAAGGACTGTAAGCACAAGTAAAAAAACGGGTCGATAAGACCCTAAAACCGGCTTATAAACCGAGCTGCAGCTACATCCTCTATGAACTGGGTGGCGCGCCGGGCCAGCTGCAGGGCGAATCCGGCGGCCGGCGGCAGACCAGGGAAACGTAAAGCCGCATCCTCCCGGATCACCCGCTGCAATCCAGGGGAGCGCAAGTAGTTCGTGTAGGCCGCTGCCAACAGATGGCTGGCTGCAGTTAGCCGCTCGTCGGATGGAACCCGGTCGCGCTTGACGTGCTGGTTAAACGCGCGGTCTACGGGCAACAAATTCCACAGCTCGTTGATGGGATACAGGGCCAGCGGGAGTAGGTGATCCAAGTCGTAGTGGTCCGGTTGGCTCAGCACTTTTTGCGTCCACGGACAAGTAAAAGGTACCTGCTCGAGCATCAACACGTCCACCTGGTTGCGCTCCCAAGTAAGGGGCCGGCGGTTGTCCGGCCGGGCGGTGAGTAGGGTATAGGCGGTCCCACGCGCACAGCTAGTCCCACCGACTTGCGATACACTTTCCGTGAACAAGCTCCACTCGTGCAAACTGAGCGCTTCGACGTACAGTGACAACCGGCTAAAGGCCTGCCAGAGGTCTGCTTTTACTACCACGCAAACCTCCTCCGGTCTGGTGCCCGGCAGCGGGTAAATTGAAGGGAGCAAGTCAAGTAGCCGAGCTGGTTTGGCAAACACCGTCCAATGTCCCACGCCGGCGTGCTTTACGGGCATGCTGATGGCCAGCTTAACGGTGCTGATGGCGTCTACATAAGCCTTCAGCAACGCCGAAGAGTAGAGCGCCCGGCGCCGGGGCGTTCGCATTTCCGAAATCAGGAAAAACCCATCAGAGGGCAGAAAGCCTACCTGCCCCTCGCTTTGCCACACCTGCTGCAGGCGCGTTAGGGCGAGGCGGAAACTCATATCGTTGCGCACTACGCCCTCGCGAACCGCTCGGGCACCCTGGTAGATGGGCGCCGCAGGGTCGGTGAACGGCCAATAGTAGCCTACCCATAACTCGGCCAGGTGCCGTAGGGGTACGGCAACGTCCCGAGCTTGATGCCCGAGCTCCGGGTGCAGCAGTACCACGTCATTTAAGGCCCGTAGCAAGGCAAGCTTGTAGCTGGTGGTTTTGCTGTCGTGCTTGAGGATGGTGGCAATGACTTGCTCACCGCTAAGAAAGGCCATTCGGTGAGCGCTAATCAAAGGCTAGAGCCTGTTGGCTGCTGTAAGCGCGTGGAAGGGACTTCACCTCGGGCACGGCGTTGCTGGCCTGCAAGGCCCGGGTGGCATCAGCTTGCGATGAGGTTAAGTAGGCGTACATGGCTTCCTCCACCGGATGGTCCATAGTGAATTGAAACTTGACCACGGGCACGGTGCCGCCCCCTCCGCTGGGCAACGTACCCGCTTCCCAATGGACGGGTTTTACGTCCCCCATGTAGTAGAAGTCCAAGCCTTCGTCGTTGCTTTTCTTAACGAACAACGGCAGCCGTAGGCCGTTGTGCGGGGCTTGCGCAATCTTCTGAATTTCCGGGCTGTTGAGGCTCCGGTTGGACTTGGACATCCAATTGAACTCGTGCGTGCTGATAAACCCGTCCTCGTAGTTCGTACTTTCGGCGATGTCCTCGGCTTTGTGGTAGTTGACGAACAAGGGACAAGTACGGTCCTTGATTTTGTAACCGTACACGGTGGAGCTTTCGTCCTTGGGCCAGTTCAGGATGCGGCAGACATCGCGGCGGGTATACTTCTGATAGAGAAAGAACCCGCTGCTGAACGGCGAGGTCATAAAGGTGCGGTACCGAGCTTTCGCAAAGTCTAGGGCATCCTGCAGAAACCGCAGGAACACCGGCTTGGCTACCATGATGGCAAAGGCCGGGGCGAAGCCCAAGGAGGCCCCGTGCTGGGTAACCACGGGCTTGGGCTTGCCCACGAAGTCGAAATTGAGGTTGCGCACGCAGGAATCGAGCGTAGCTGGGCTCGGGGTAGGTCCGTAGTAGGGCTCGAGGGCAGCTCGTAACTCCGCGGTTGACACCCGGTCCTGTTGCAACAGCAGGTCCAAAATGACTACTTCATCGATGCGCTTGGCATTGGCGAGGTGGGTGGCGATCAAGGCCAACACCTCCTGCTCTTCGGGTGTTAGGGCGCCCACCAGGCCCTTTTCCAGGCCCGCGGCAAAGTTGAAGAAGGAACCTTTGGCGCTCACGTACAGGAAGGGGTCGCGACCGGCGTGCGCCAAGAAATCCATCATCAGGGGTGACCGCCCGAGGATGGATTTGAGTAAGTTGTAGGCGTCGACCAGGTCGCGGTGACTGTTGAGCCGGGCCGCGTCGATGGAGGCGTAAATCTGCTCCTGAGCGATGCGGTCAAAGTTGATGGTGGAAACGCCGGGCAGTAGGCTGCTGCCGGCCGCCAACAGCTTGCGGAGCGTGTCTTTGTTGTAAGTAGTGTCCCCAAACAGGGCAACCGGTACCAGGTAGTTGTTGCGGTAGTTGCCGATGAAGTCGAGTACGGTGAGGTATTCCTTACCCATGGTCTTGCGGAGGCCGCGACCGAGTTGCTGCACGAAAACAATGGCCGACTGGGTGGGCCTTAGCAAAATCACCTGGTTCAGCCGCGGGATGTCGATGCCTTCGTTGAAGATGTCGACCGTTAGCAAGTAGTCGAGGCGAACCGATGCGTCGTCGCTTTCCAAACGCGTAATGGCCGTGCTGCGCTCGGTATCCGTGCTCTTACTATTCAAGTTGACGGTGCGCAGCCCCCGGGTGTTGAAGGCGGCGGACAACACCTCGCTTTCTTCGTTGCTGCGGCAGAAAATCAGCCCCCGCACCGGGCCCGTGTCGCAGCCGTAGAAGGCGGCTTGCGCCAGTATGTGGTTGATGCGGTCCTCGGCGACGAGCAGCGCGAAATCCGCGACTTCCGGCATGGGTTCGTTGTCCACAGTTAAGTCCGTGAGGCCGAAGTAGTGGAAAGGGCAGAGCATGTCTTCCGCCAAGGCGCGCTGCAAGCGAATCTCGTAGGCGATGTTGTGGTCAAACTGCTGGAAGATGTCGTAGCCGTCCGTCCGCTCAGGGGTGGCCGTCATGCCCAGCAGGAATCTGGGACGGAAGTGGGCCAGGATACGCTGGTAGCTGTCGGCGCCGGAGCGGTGGGTCTCGTCAATGGTGATGTAATCGAATTGGTCGGGGGCGAAACGCTCTAGGTGGTGGGTTTGCGCCAACGTCTGAACCGTGCAAAACAAGAAGTCCGCCGTGGTATCCTGCTGACGCCCCGAGTACAAGCTCATGGTTTTGTCCGGGCCAAACACGCGCTGGAAGGTCTGGAGCGCAGCTTCCGCAATGTTGAGGCGATGCACCACGAACAAGAGGCGGCCAGGCTTGACCTGGAGGGCGTCAAAGGCGGAAAGGTAAGTCTTGCCGGTACCGGTAGCCGAAATGAGCAGGGCTTTGCGCTGCCCCTGGGCCCGCAGCGCCGCCAGGCTCGCCAGGGCCTCGACCTGCATGGCGTTCGGTACGGGTTGGACGGTAGGGAGCGCGGCCTGGGCTGCGACTCGGAGGGCTTGCGCTTGGTAAACTTGCTGGTAGGCTTCTATGAAGGCCTCATCCACCGGCGTGGCTTCGGCGAACTCCTTGGCAAACTCGGCTAGGGTGTGGTGCATGAGCTCACCGTGTCCGTTCGCCGATACTTGCAGGTTCCACTCTTTGTTGGTCTTCAGGGCGCCGGCCGTGAGGTTGCTGCTGCCAATCAGCAAATCGTACGCGCCCACGCCCTTGCGAAACAGGTAGCCCTTCGCGTGAAAGTTGCCCGTGGTGGCGATTTTTAGCGTGATGTTGGACAGCTGCAGCAGGGCCTGCAGCGCTTCCGGCTGGGTGAAGTCCAAGTATTGGGAGACCAGGACCCGCCCGGGGATGCCGCGCCGTTCCAACTCCTGCAGGGTGCTGAGCAGGGTGATAACGCCTTGTTTGGTAGCGAAGGCCACTGTAAACCAAAACTCCTCGCATTCGCCCAGGTGCCGGAGCACGGCGCTGAGCACTGTTTTGCCGCGCGCCCGGTCGTTGACCAGAAGTTGCGGCAGGTACTTGTCCTGCGCCGGGGTGGTGTGGTCGAGGAAACCCCGGGTTAGGCTAGCGAGTAGGGGAGATGACATACGGGCCCGGTCTAAGCTTGAAGTTTAGCAACCAGAGGTAGGTCGGCGGCAGCCCAATCAAGGGAGTCCAGCTGTTCGCGGCGCAGCCAACGGTATGCTACGTGCTCATGCAAGGTAAGCTCAGCAGTGAGCGCGGTGCAAAGAAGGCCGTGCATGGTGATGCGGAAATCGGGATAGTCGTGCTCGACAGTGAGCAGGAGTGAGCCGACTTGAATACCTAGACCCAACTCCTCTTGGATTTCACGTACCAGGGCGGCTTGCTGCGTCTCGCCAGCCTCCACCTTGCCCCCGGGGAACTCCCACTTGTGGGCGATGTAATCGTACTTGCTGGGGCCGCGTTGGAGGCAGAGGAATTCGTCGCCGCGTTGAATGATAGCGGCCACTACTTCGTGATGTTTCATAGAGGGGGAATAGCGGCAGCAAGATAGGCCCGTACGGCGGGCAGTAAGCTACTTGCTAAAGCTTGGATGTAATTTTCTTTTGATTGTCGTTGTCCCCTAGGTTATTAATCATTGTCTGGGGAAAACGACCGCAGATCCGGCCAGTTAACACGGGTAAAGCTTGTATTATTAGACTCCGTTTTACCGTCGAAGACTACGCCACCGTGATACTCACCAAAAACAAAGCTCTGGTTCCGTTCCTCGGCGATAAGCTGTCCATTATTCGAGGGCTGGACCCACTTGGGCTTCAGATCACTTCCGAGTCCACCTATGGGGTGCTGCTGCCGGGCTTAACCAACGTCACCCACCGCATTCGTTACTACGGCTTCCACTGCTGGTTGCTCGACCGGTTTGCCACCCACGTGGGCAAAGCCGATCCAAAGCAGCAGCAAGACTTTGTGCGGCGGGCTGAACTCATGGTGGCCCTACTTATCCGGCTGCTCGGCGCCAAACCACTCAACATCCCGGGCAGCGCCTTTGCCGATAAGATGATAGCCAGCAATACGGACAGTGTCTATCGGCTGGATGAGGGCGCCGATTCGCGGCCGGGTGGGAATCCAGAGACGTACTGGAAAGCCCGAATGGGGGCTTTTGGTCAGTACTACGCGGGCTCGATGCGGGCCCTGGGATTGGTGGGCACCAGCGCGGCTAATGACCAAGTTTTTGTGCGTACTAGTGAGCAAGCAGGGGGCATCAGCGGACAGCAGCTCGCAGCGGCTTTTGCGGATGGTATCCCCGAGCCGGTACAGCAGCTTTTCCTACGCAACATTGAGGCGGGCCTCTTTCGAGAAGCCGACCTGAAGATCCTAGCCCCGTACTTTGACCTCTCGCAGTTGCAGGCGGGCAGTGCGGAACAGGCGTTGTACTTGCAACTGCTAACGGGCGTGGACCTACCCTTACAGGAAGACTCTGCGTCCTCGCCTTTCCATCGAAAAACCTCCCTGCGGTTGGCTCTAAGCTACCTCCACCAAGACCAGGCGCGTACAACAAGGAAGTTCCTAGCCGACAACTACCTGGCTGCAGGGGGCGAGGCCGAGGAGCTCACTTTGCGCGGTTGGTACTTCTACCAGCTGAACGAGTACTGGCAGGTAGCGTGCAGTTCCGTGCTAGCGGCTATGCTGCGTGACCAGGATAAAGATGGTGGGTATGTTCACCTGCCAACTTTTCTGGTTCAGTTTACTGAGCAAATTGGCGCGCAACTGCAAGAGGTGGTGCCCGGCTTGGAAATAAACAAACCGCTCAGCGCTTTTTTGGAGGGCGCTGACCTTCAATATCAGGAAGAGGAGCACTACGCCGTTATTTGTCGGGAATTGCTGGATTACGTAGAGCCCGCGGCGCAGGCGGCGGCCGGTCTGGCCCTAATTGGGCTGATTTACCGCCGTAACCACGCCCACTTTCTCGAGTTGCGTCAATATGCCAAAGAACGTGATTTGCTGCGCGAAGGCAACTTCTTAGCTTATTCACAGCAGCTGCTCGCCAAGCGTGATTGGACAATGACGGAGTTTGTCCATGATTTTCTGCACCGGGACATCGTTCTGCGGCATCAGTACGTGTCGATGCGCAAGATGGGCACCGGCCAGCAGTCCAGCCAAAAGTTTGAAGTGGAAGGGGAGTGGCTACGGCGCACCGACACGATGAGTGCCCGGTTTTCGGACCCCCGCCTGGACGTGTTGCTGCTCATGGCTGCCGACTTGCACCTTATTGACCAAGACAACGTGCTGACGGCTCAGGGCCGGGCCCAGATTGCTTAAGCTCAGCTCCCATGACCTTTACCAGACAGAACATTCTAGATACCCTGGGTAAGGGGCGCTACCACTCTTGCGTGCTTACCTGCTACAGCTTCGACTTTCAGTTCTTCGAGCTAAGAGTCATGCGCCAGCTGCGGGCGGCGGGCATCCAAAACATCCTGGTACTGACCGACGGCCCGTTCCTAGAATACCTAGCAAGCACCGCTTCCGGCCGAGAGTTTCAAGAATCCATTGGGTTTAGCATCTACCCGATTTACCGGACCCAAGGCGTGTTTCACCCCAAGGTGTCGCTATTCTTTGGCGCCAAAGAGGGCCTGTTTGCCATCGGATCGGGTAACCTAACCGCCTCGGGCATGGGCAACAACGACGAAGCGTGGGGATGCTTCCACGTGGCCGACTCAGCGGCGCCCAACGCCACCCTTTTTGCCGATGCCTGGGGCTACGTGCAAGCGCTCACGGCCCCGCTGCAGGGCATGGCCGCCGTGAAACTGACCTGGATCAAGCAGTTCACGCCCTGGCTAACTCAGCTGCCGAAGGCCGAGCCGGGCAGCTGGCGCCCCTTAGATAATGGCCTGAAGGTGGCACTGCTCACTAACGGGAGGGAAGGAGTCCTGCAGCAGGCGCTGGTGCTGATTGGGCAGCCCGTGGTGAAGCGCCTAGTGACGGTTTCGCCCTACTACGATCAGGCGGGCGTGGCATTGAGTCAGCTTCGGGCCTCGTTTCCCCAAGCCCGCCTACAGTGCGTGGTGGAGCACCGCTTTGGCTTGCTACCAAAAAAGCTGGACCCGCAAGTGGCCAGGGGCATCACCTTCCACAAGTGGAAGGAATGCGGCCCCTCGATAGCCGATCACGTCACTCGACTGCACGCTAAGCTGGTACACTTTACCACTGACCAGGGTGAGTACTTGCTACTGGGCAGCGCCAATGTGACCGCAGCCGGCATGGGAGGGAACGGTGTCCAGCCCGCCAACGAAGAGGCGAGCCTCTTGCTGCACCATCTCAACGGGCAGTACTTAGTCGGCTTAGGCATCAACCCGACGGGCGAGAACAAGATGACTTTGGAAACGCTCCAGAAGCTGAAGCCGCCGTTGGGCATCGAGGAGGAAGGGAGCAGCAGCCATTTCGCCAAGCTGCCGGTGGGCATTGTGCTGGCCGAGATTGAGCAGCACACGTTGACGTTGCACCTGGCTCAGGAGCCGGCCGACAAGTACCCGGTGACGGTGCGACTCTACTCAAAGCAAGGCTTTTGGCAGGCATCGGAGGAGCCAGTGCACCTAGTTAATCCGCTTCGACTGGTATTTCCAGAGGTGCCGGATACGGTGAACATGGTGGAATTGTGGGATGAGGCACAGGCCGTGGTGGGTCGGCAGTTTGTGCAGCACCCAGCAAACCAGCAGCAATACTGCCCGGACCCTAACCGGCAAAAGCTGCAGCTGGGCTTCGACGCCTTAACGGACTCGGGGTTAGAGGGCTTCGCCGAGGTGCTGCTGGATATGGTGGACTTAGAGCGTAGCGTGGCCCTAACCAAGGTAGGGGGAAACGAGGCCTCGCTCAAAGAGGATACCACGGCGAGAGTATATGAAAAACTCACCCCCGAAGAATTTAACCGGCAAAAGCAAGAAGAACTACTCCAGCAGCAGCGGCTGCTGAACTCGCCCGAGGTACACATTAGCAGTTTTCTCAATGCCCTGAGCAAGCGGCTGCTTATCGGCACGGCCGCTGAGGGCTACCGGGAAAGCAACGAGCAAGGCATCGACACGGACACAGACGAAGGCGACCAGAACACCAGCATTGACGTGGAAGAGGAGCTGCGAAAGCTACAGGCGGCGCAAAATGGCCAGCGGAAGAAGAGCATCGAACGGTTCCTGGACCGGTTGAGTAAGCAGCAAACGCAGCGGCTGGCCGCGGCCGCGGCCAGCGAAAAACCGCAGGCCATCCGGCTGACACCCCTGACCTTGATCGACTACGCTTACTTCAACATCGCCCTGCACGTGGCCGTGAAGTACATCGGGAATTCGTACTTGCTGGAAAAGGAAGGCCGCCAAGTGAAGGCTTACTTCTTGCCTGATAAAGGGGAGATAGATGACCCCAAAACCTTTAAAGGGATTTGCTCCCTCATTGGCAACTTTTTGTTGCAGTGCACCGCCGGCAAGGAGCAATATGCTGAACCACTGTCCGAGCACGAAAGCCAATTAGCAGAGATGCGACAAAACTGCTTCGAGATGAGTCTATTTCTGGTGCTCAACGCCCCTTGGCGAGCGAACGAGACCGGGATGCGGGACATTCTTCTCGCGAATATTCTACACTACCTTCGCCCTGCCGGCTGGTTGATTCAGGATCTACCTAAGCATCTAACCAAAAGCTTTGAGCACCTGCTGTCCCAAGCAAAATTCGGGACAGCAGCGGGTTCGGTACTGCTTTATCAAATCTTGCCAACCCTTGGGGCGCGAGTTCAGGCTTTACAAGCGGCACTGAACTTGTCAGCGGGTGAGCGCACTTTTCGCAGTGCCTTACAGACGCAGGTTGGAGATTGGGTATTTAGTAGCAAGTTGGGTATCTGCACTGTGGGCAATAAGTATAAAGGTGCGAACAACTTAGCCATAACCTTATTGCATCCTGGATTTCTAGCCCAAAAAGAGGGTGCCAGAGGCACTTATCGGTACGAGCTTATGCCAGGAACAAAATTACTAGTGCTATAGAGCAGCTAACGCCATTCTTTTTCTGCTTACCAGTTCAGTAAAGTGGTTTTCTCGGTATTTATTAAGCTTGTTAGTGTTTGATATCACCTGTGAAAGTAGTATGCCATTCTAGTTCCTTTATAGTAGTAAGGCCTATTCCAAATTGCTTAAGCAATGAAGCAGGGTCACCTAATTCAATACCATATAGGAAAAGATTGCAGAAATCGCTGTATAAATCCTTTGTCTTTATTAAAATAATACAAGCAATAATGAACCTTGGGCATCTGTAAGCATCATCAACTCCGCGGGCAAAAAGCACATTTTAGTAGAGCTGGTGAACAGACCTGCTAGGCTGAATGGCTGGCTTATCTTTTCGAAGCCCTTGGCTGAACCCGTCAGCCAATGGAAAATTCTTCTACCGAGTGGCTTATACTAGGGTCCGAGCCCTCGATTTCTGCAGTAAAGGCCAGTAGGGTGAGATTGTGAACACTGGTGGCATGAGCTTTAGCCAAGTAGGCATCTCGGCTTTCGTCTTTATGCGGGAATAAATTTGCCAGCCTAACTTCGGCTTTATCTTCCTTATCAAAGTTTTGCTTACCTATCATTGCGTAACGCCATACCAGATTGGAGTGCCAGTTATTGCTGCTGTCAGTTTTGAGGCAGCCATCTGCGCCGAAGTAATTACGGTCTTCGTCGCCGGTGGAGCGGCATATCTGTGGGAAAACGCAAGCGCCATTTTCCCACAGATATGCCGCTGAAGGCACTGGTGTACCTGATAAGGCTTCCAATGTGTTTCCCCAGTCTCAGCGCCTTTGATTATTGTATATAACAATAGTCTACACGATTTTAGGGTCAAGCCATATTACCAAGGGAGCCAGAAACTCAATCAGCTGACGTAAATTCTTCGGTTCGGGTCGGGGCCATTTGGCTGGCTGGGTATAGTTAAGCATGATTAAGGAATAGGCAATCAGCTTTGATTTGCCAAAACAGCCTGCTCTTCGGCGTAGCGTAAATGGTTAAGAGCAAGTAGGCCCTCAAGTATTTCACGACGGGCAGCCGGGCTGATAGTGAAGCGAATGCGGTCGTTCTCTGGTAGATATTCTTGGGCATGAAAGCCATGATCCAGGTCTATATCGGGCCAACCATAAGCATAGGCAACTTCTTTATCCATCTGGCAGTGCAGACTGCGCAGTTCTCTAAATCGGGTGCATAAATCTTCAGCAAGAATCCGGTCATTCAGTTTAGCAGCTTTAGCGATGGCAGTAGCTGTGAGGTCTGGTGTGTGGAAAAGGTTATACGTCTTTGTTAATCCAAGATTAAGGTCCTGCATCAGCTGTTGACGGAAGGTATAATATGTCAAGCCAGCTTCATGCATTTTTGGGGTGAGTTCAGGGAAAGGAAATGTTTCGAAAATGCGGTTGTTAGCATAAATAAGATCTGCTCTCATACTTGTTCGATATTTCCATGCCCACGATAAATGGAAGTTCGACTGCATCAAACCAAAAATTCCATAATCAGAAAATCGGAAAACGATGAGTTTAGCGTCCAATACGTTTTTTGTTGATGCAAAATCAAGAGAGCCTAGTTTTGATGTATGCGCTGTAACTAAGCAATGTTCAAGATCTTGAATTGCACGGTAAAGTTTAGGCCTCTTATCAGCATAGATCCACCATAATTCAGGCAGTGGGCTCCTCAATACATACTCACCATTCTCATTAAGTCGTTGTCGTTCTGGCCTAACAAGTTTTTCAACAATAGACAAGCATTCTGGATAATCTTCTGCAACTTTTCCATTGTAGTCAGGAGGAGCTGTAGCCACAACGTTACCCTTACTAATTCTTAATTCGATACGTTCACGCTCCTCGGTAGTAAGCTCCTCCCATTCAGCAGAAGAAAAACGTCGTAATGGCCAGTCGTGGAAGTTGATTACCCAGCGGCTTGGACTTTGATCTGAGGAAGAATTTAAGTCATCGCCGTTGAGGTATGGATAAATAACAGCGCTATTTTCTGGATTAGTATCGATTAAATGCCTGGCTGTTTCTGGAGCGAGTATAAATCCTGTTCCAAGCACTATTGAGCCCTGGAAACATTGATTAGCATTCGACTTTAAGAGATAAGGGTCAATGCCATTTTCATCGTCGTCTAGATAAGAAGTAATTTGAGGCACTGTCTTCCCATCTAGAAGGGCTGGCCAGCTATTAAGGGGAGCCCGTTGTAGAGTTATGAGGGAAACTTCCACGTTGGCTCTCCCAGGCCATTTCATCGAACGTACTGCATGGTGTATACGTCCTCCTTCATCCAGTAATACAGCTAAGCCTCCTTCGCGAGCATCACCCTGAGCGATGGTATTAGTTGAGATTAGGCTCAAAATGCCTCCTGGCCGTAGGAGGCGAAAAATGCGTCGGAAGAAATAAGTGACCAAATCTACAGCACCAGCTGGGGCATATTCTGTAGTGACCCAATTAAGAAACGCATCTCCGTAAGCTCCTTTTAGTCCCCGATTACCCAAGAACGGTGGATTACCTAGTATTAAATCAAATCCTCCATGTTCAACCAGCACATCTGGAAATTCGATGAACCAATGAAAAAAACGACGTTCAATACTTACTTCTGTAGCTAAATCTGTTGCGGCTGTATGCAGCTCTTGGGTACCGCGTAGATATCGACGGTAATCGGCGTCCGTGAGTAATAAGTGGGCATTATTGGCAGTCTTTGGAATGAAGAAAGGTGCCACCTGTAAATCAGCCAGCTGACCTAGTCGGAAGGTACTTGCCTGTTCACGCAAGGCACGATACGCTACGCCCTTAGCCTCCACCTCTTCGGCAGTATGATCAGGCATCTGGCGTAGATGCTCGTAGGCCACACCTAGGTTCCTGACATCAGTGCGGGACGCGGGCTCAAATTCAAAAGTAGTTTGGTTGGCCACAGTGCGCTCCTGCCTATTACGACTGCGTAAGGCGCTGGCAAAAGGCTTGTCGTCACCTTTCAGAGAAGCGAATGCCTCGGTGGCGATGCCACGTGACAAATCTTCAGGGCGCGTCAGTCCTACGATTGCATTGCCACAGCGTATGTGGTGGTCAAGAAAGTCAAGTGGCTCACCAGGGTTATGGGCTTCGAGCCACAGCGCCACCTTGCAAAGTTCCACGGCAAGAGGATTGTAGTCGGTACCGTAAAGGCATTGGCTGATGACTTGCCGTTGAGCTGCTCGTCTCGCGTTAGGTGACGGCTGCTCTTGACCCGTTTGTATCCGGGCTAGTTCGGTAGCTAACCGCCGCGCCGCGGAGAGCAGCATATGTCCTGAGCCGCACGCGACATCGGCAATGCGTAGACTTAGCAATGCATCGGTTTGAGCAATTTGAATGGCTTTGCTTTCAGCTTCCGTAGGTATGGCTCGTCCCTTAGTAGCCGGGCGTACCCCTTCTGCTGCTTCTCTCAGCTTCTCCTGAATCAATAAGTCGAGCGAATGCTGCAATAGGGGCTGTACCAGCGCCTCAGGTGTATAATGTGAACCGGAGGCAGCGCGTGCCTTACCAGCAGCCAGTGTATAGCGCCATGGCATAGCGTGGGTGGGTGGCGCGACAATGGCGTCGAACTCCAAAAGGCCTTCGTATACCGAGCCGAACTCTTCTACGTCGAGTGCCCCATAGTTCACGCGAGTATGTTGCCGAGTGGTCGGATTGTAGAAGCGCGTAAGGTTACGCAGGCAGTCGAGCAACACCTCGTTACGTAAGTCAGCGTTGGCTATAGGTCCCAGTGCGCTGCGGCCAAACAGGTCGCCAGCAAGGGGGGATAGGCCTAAAGGCTGGCCAGCCTGTCCACTCTCAAAAAGCTGGAAGGTTTGGCGTAGCCCTGCCCACAAGTCATGGAAGGTCTTAGAATCTGCTGGTAGATACGGATTTTCGCAGAGGCGCCGAAGCTTTTGTAGTGAGTAATATTTCTCGTAAACCTCGCGATGCGTAGGGTTTGCTGTTTCAGGAAAGAGCAAGTCGCGCTCTTCCGTCACTAGCAAGAACAGAAATCGGTATATCAGCCGCAGCAGGTGCTGGTGATAAAGCGCGGCGGTAATTTTACCGCTAATCAGTTGTGTCCGCAGTTCATCGTTATCAGGATGTTGGAGAAAGCCATTGCCGAGCGCCAGGAGCGAGTTGTACACAGCTGCGCTCAACCGTTCACGAATGCGTGCGCCAGCTTCTAGCGCATCTTGGTGGTATCGCTCAATCAACGACTCTGCTCCCTTGCCCTCGGCAGTAGGCATTCGCGAGGCGTGCAATAGGCGCCAGAGCAGTGCAAAATCTGCAAAGTGTCCTTCAGTGAACATCCGCTCCAAGTCGAACTCTACGTATGAGAGCCTCACCAACCGGCTGCTGTCACGCAGCAGTCGTAGCTGCAGACCGTTTGACAAAAGGCCGTAGAGATGCTCAGTTAGATTCAAGTATTCCTGCACCAGCCCATGGGGAGTGGGGCGACGCCCGTTACGCCCGTCCGGGCGCGTATCTAACTCATCACGCGCACTCACTAAGTGCAAAGGGAGGCCAGCTCGACGAGCGTCAGTGTGCGATATAGCAAATTTCTTCTCACCCGCGGTGGGGGACGTGGTAAGGGGCTGCGCATCGTAGCCAAGCAGGCCCAGCAACGGTAATAGCCATTGACGACGCGTTTCGGTGGTCGCACTTCGGTCGTCGGCTAACGCATCAAGGCGACGGCGGAAGATGCGCCAATAGTCGTTAGCATCTGCCCAAGCACGTAGAATCTCGTCTTTGACCAGCTTGTTGCCGAGGGGTAAACCGAAATCGGTGGGCTTCTGACCGGCAGCCGCGCCACTTTCTAGTTGGTCTAGTAGCTCCGCTGATAGAATAGCGCCTTCGATTTGAATAGTAGGGAAGCGCATAGGGGAATAATAAGCGCGAAAAGTAAATGACAGCTTAAGTAGGCGTGAGTAGTTATGTCTTCGGTGGTAACAAGACATATTGACCCAGTACATCCATCGGCAGTACCGGGGTCACCACTTGGTAGCGCCCTCCCTGCACAACTTGTCTGAATCGCTCGTGTGCTTCCACTAGTTTAGCTGCGCGTGTCGTAGCTACTTCGTTAAATGATGGGACTAGCGCTGGAAGCTCATCGGCTGCGTCTTGCAATAGTTGCGCGGCAACGGGACGCGGTAGGTCGGCTTCTGGTACAGCCGTCAATAAAAGGATGTGGGCTTCTTCTGGCGTCAGTATATTGAATGCTTCGCCAGATGTTGGGTCACCTTTATAGCCCCAGATTAACATTTCCTCTGCTACTAATTGTTGCCGGCTTGACCGCTCCTCGATAACATTGCGTACCCGAAAGAGCAGCAGTGTAGTGCGTACAAGCACAGCGGAAGTGCGTACTACTGCTGCGCGTGCCGGAGCATCTTTTCGGTGGTGCAATGCACTAGCTAGGAGCTGTTGACATAGTTGTTCTACGAAAAGATGATTCCGCCCGAGATAATGAAATCCATCGGGGGTGGGCGATGCAAAGCACACCAGCAGCTGCGTAGGGGGAACCGTAGCTTCAGCACCAGGCAATGCCCCTCGCAGATTTTTAGGCAGGTTGGCAGTGTAGAGTGTATAAGTGTGCGCACCGCCATCGGTAGGCCGGGAAGGGTTACGCGTAATTTGGACGCCCAAAAGAGCTGGAAGTGCTTCGGTCACGAAAGCCTCTACCGCAGCTGGGTCACCTATAGCTTCATCGGCCTGCCTTAAGTCAGCCGCTACCTCGTGTGCCTTGATGGCATGCTGGGCGTAAAGCGAGCGAGAAAGCTTTTCAGCATCGATGGCTTTATCATAAGCGCTTCGTACAAGGGCCTTCTGCTTAGTTACTTCAGGTGCTTCTCCAAAATCGATGGTAAGCTGCGTAGCAAGTGCTGCGCGGCTTGCTGCTTTTGGATTCAGCAGTACAGCAGCTAAAACTGCGTCTAACACGCTTTCTGAGTCTTCTGGAAACGGGACAGTAATCCCAGTGTCCTTCCGTATCTCACGCACCTTGCGTAATAGTACACCCAATACAACAGAGTCGATATCGTTGTCCCGGCCATAGAGCAGGTATGCTTTTACAGTGGGCGCAGTTTGACCAAAGCGGTCTACTCGACCTTCGCGTTGTTCAAGGCGATTAGGATTCCATGGCAGATCGTAATGTAACACTGCTGTGAAACTATGCTGCAGGTTGATTCCCTCACTTAGACAATCGGTCGCTACCAATACCCTTAGGGGAGAGTCGGCCATCTGGTCTATGCGCTCGCGACGAACCTCATCAGGGTCTTCACTGGTGACAACCTCCACTCGCACTGCTTGGCTCCCTACTCGTGTCAATTCTTGCTTAAGCAATCCACCTAGATAAGTGGCGGTAGCAATGTAACGGCAGAAGATGACGGGCTGATAGCCCAGTTTGAGCCAGCTGTATAACAGCTTTATAGCCTGGGCTGCCTTATGGTCCGTTGATATGTTTTGAAGGCTTTCTAGCTGTCCGATGAGCCTGGAAAGCTTGGCGCGCTGGCTATCATTAATAGCAGCGCGGCTTATCACTTGACTAGGTGTAAAGTCTCCATCGAACTCATAGTCTTGGTCGAGTACTGGATTTGGGCCTTCGGCTTCTGTGGCCAGCTCCCCGTCATCGTTAGGCAGGTTACGCTGGCGGTTGCGCAGCATCTCTGCGCCGGCGGCCGGCGAGCTCATGACGCCACGCAATAATGCCAGGGCCGTCCAGTAATGAAACTTCTGTTGCCCGCCATGTAGTTCGCTACCGCGCTGGGCTAATTCCTGAGCCAGCTGTAGTACGTCAGCGTAAATACGTTGATATTCGGGGCTGAGCGCATATGATTCTTCGTCAGCCTCGCGCTTAGGAAAAGGAGTGTCCTCTCCAAGCCATTTCTCTACGTCAATACGCCGCCGCTGCACGAATAACCTTGCTAAATGCTGCTGATCCGCTTTACTAGCGTTAGGTAAATCCAGTGTTTCGAACTTCTTATCCAGTAACCCAAGCAGTGAACGGAACTCCTCTGGTTTGCCACTATGTGGAGTAGCTGTTAGTAAGACGAGATGTTGTTTAGCCCGTTTCGATAAGTCATGTACTAAATGATAGCGTTGCTGCTGGCTAACAAGCGCCCCGGCAGGCCGAGCCGCCGTATGCGCCTCATCTACAATCACTAGTTCGGGTGCGTGATGCAGGAATACGCTCCGCCTCTGGTCAGATTTTATGTAGTCAATTGAGATGACTTGAAATGGGTAGTGTTCATAAACAGGCGTATCCCCATCTACTGCCCGGTCAAGTCGAGCTTGCGTGTTAGAGCGGATAATCACTGCCTCTAGTCCAGCTTTATCGCGTAGTTCCTGCTGCCATTGTTCACATAAATGTGGTAGGCATACCACCGCGAACCGCCGAATTTCACGCCGTTCAAGTAGCTCCTTGATTATCAGAATAGCTTCAATTGTCTTGCCTACGCCCACGTCGTCGGCCACCAATAACCGCACCGCGTCGGGTGCTTGTCGCAGGGCCATGATCAGAGGCACTAGTTGGTAGGAGCGGGGGCGAAACGAGAGCCGTGCCAGTGACCGAAATGGTCCTGCCCCGCTTCGGAATGACAGTCGCGCCGCATTATAGAGCAACCGCGCCGAGGGGAAAGCCCCTAAATCCTCGGATTTTGGTCCTGGAAACGCGTGGGTTCTTACTTCATCGCCGGGCGAACGTAACGGCAGATAAATGCCGGTTGTTTCTGCTTCGTTGCCGCCCAATGGTTGCAGCAGCAATAGGTCAGGGTCGAGAGAAGGCATTACTACCCAGTCTCGCCCGCGGGCGTTGACTAGTGAGCCAGGTGCAAACTGCATAGATTGAGCAATCAGAAATTAGGGGTAGGTTAGCAGGAATGGGTTAGCGCACCTTCCGAAACAGATCTGGGCGATCTGCCACTAGGTCCTCTAATGAATTGAGGTAGTGATAAGTAATGACAGAGTCCCCACGACTCTTGATGGCCGCGCGAAGCTTCTGGTCACGTACTTTTTGCGTTGGCTCGTCATGTGGGGTCCCGTCGCAGAAAATCCAAGTGCGCATTTCGGCGTCGTTGTAGCAGAAGTCAGGCTGGCAGTATAGATCATCAACTCTTAACTGGGCCACATCGGGAAGCCTATAGTTATTAAGATAGAGGTATTCAAGGAAACGCCGTTCTGTACTAGAGGACGTATCATAAGTGTTTAGAAGATGTTTGTAGTGGTGCTCGTAGTCAGTGAATTGTGGGTTGGCTTGGAGCTCTACTTGTGCGCATGAGAGTTTATCGAGCGCTTCTTTAATCAGAAAGCGGTTTATATAGTCGTGGTCGCGTTGATTATAGTAGCTAAGTAAATCACTGTAGCTGGCCTTTTCGCAGTATTCAACTTCATCGAACCGGCATAGCTTTGCCGCCATCGTCACCACCCGGTGGAATATGTCTTTGTCTTGAACAAACTGCTTTAGTACGCCGAGACTTCCCTCCGCATTCTCGAATAGAAAAATGTTGGCAGGCTTCTTTTCGTGACGTCCCATCAGCGTAACGCCAATCTCATTGGGCTCTAGCTGAAAAACTTGCTCGATGGCCCGTTTTAACGCGTATTGCAGCGTTATAACGCCGGCCTGATCGAGTGCTAATGCTGCTATAGGTTCAATGTAAAGCGCATCCGCTGTGATAGTTGTATAGAGTTGAATGCGATGGGTTGGTTCTTTGGTGGCTGGATCAACGACCGGCATCCCCTTTTTAGGTTTCTGCTCAGCTTCGCGTTGCCATTTTCCATAGGTCATTCCTACCAGAAACCCCGTCTCCTTTGCCGACCTCCATTTTCGATTTACGTGTACGAGTTGAGCTGCCGGTAGGTAAGACACGTTAAGTAAGTCAGTCTCGCCGCTTCTTACCGTTGCGAGTTGCCGGGTATCCAGTCCACCTGGTAGGGTGAAGTAGGTGTCAATCAAAAAGCCCTCCGAACGCCGCTCCTCCTCTTCACACGAAATTCGCTCAATTTCTTCAGCGCGCGTCTCAGTCATTTCCACTAGCACGTCTTTGAACTCTTCTTTCGCATCCCCGTCCAGCGGCACCCCGCTAAACGGACAAACACTGCGGTTGTAGTCATCTCCCTGCATAAAGTAGCCCGCGCCATTGCTCACTTTCGCAGAGCGAAGACTTTGTTCAATACTAGCCACTTGTAGCTGTTCAATGCGGTATTTTGCTCCGTTGTGATACACAATATTGCGGGGCCCAAATTCACGCAGCGCAACTGACCTAGAACGCGAAATAAACTCGCCATCTAAGCTACCTTTTGGCAAGAAGGTACGGATTGGTAATCGCGTGAAATTGTATCCTGGCAAGAATCCCTCAGCCGCTAGATATCGGAATGGGTAGAACTCTGAACCAGACAGGTGACTCCCTTTTACCTCGTTGCGCAATAGATGTCGCTGCTTTATGGCTTGCCGTTCCAGACGATCGGCTTGACGTAGTTCTGGGGACTTGTCCTTATAGATGGGGTTGCTCATCACGATTTGCGCGTCGAGCAGCTGTTTATCGGCCAGCTTATATAAGTTGCGCCAGCGATCTAAGGCCGCGTCGAGGCGATTAACTACCCGGTCGAGTTGTTCTTCAATCCAAGAACCATCATAATTCTGACAATCTTTTTCTGGCAACGTAGCCAAGACCTGTTCGAAGATTTCCCTTATGCGTTTTCGAGTATCTGCAGTGGGGATAAGAGCAGCACGCACGTTCGCTCTTAGAGGTAATTCCACTAAGTTGTCGGTATCAATTATGTCGGCGAGCGAGGCATTGAACTCATCGGTCCCTAGCTCTGCAAGGAATAGAGCGTTTAGGTGCGATATGAGCAGCTCACGCTGGCCTAGGTCGAGTCTGGGTGCGGCCACCTGTCCGGCCACCATCTCAGTAGCTTTCGCAAAATAATGCCGATCATGTGGGGCGTAATTTGAACAGTACGTCACCACTAGAGCAGCTTGCCCGCTGCGGCCCGCACGCCCACTGCGTTGTGCATAGTTAGCAGGGTTGGGCGGCACATTACGCATGTGCACAACGTTTAGTGAGGCTATATCAATGCCCAACTCCATTGTCGGTGAGCAGAATAGTGCATTAATATGCCCTTCACGGAAGCTATCTTCTCGCTCCTGGCGGTCCTGCGTACTAAGTTGACCAGTATGCTCGCGTCCAATCCGTTTGCGTCCTTCTGTCACGCTTGTGCGGTATAAGTCCTGAAAGAATGAACTAGGTTTTGAGATTGGAGTACTGTCTTTATAAGCACGATTACGTACTCGATCGATGCGGATTGTTTTGCCGTCTCCACGCCGCCATATAAGTTTTGAAGCATTTAGACGATAGACCGCTACAGAGTTCTGGTCGCGGTCTTTGGCTGATGTTTTCGTCAGCCACCGTGCGCCCTCGAAAGCCCCTAAGATGCCGATAATAAGTTCCTCATAATGGGCTCGACTGCCATCAGCTTGTAGCAATGGTAAACTAGCCTTTTCCCGTTGAGCGTTTTCTTCCGCAATGATGCGTCGCAGATAACGTCCCACGTTGCTTTGCGCCCCAACGCTGGCTGTAAACAAGCTTGTACTCTTAGCCAGTGGTCTATATGTTAAGACATATGGTTCGGGGATCTCACCCTTTTGTAATCGGTATGGGTCGCGCAACTCATCATTGATAGTAATGAAACGTTGCCTCATTTTTTCCGGCGTCAAGTACTCATCATTGTGCAGAGCATATGAGGTCCGGAAGTAATCGAGTAATTGACGAACCACTTCAGTGCGGCGATCAAATGATAGCTCTGATAGTAAAGGCACTCCTGCCCATTGTAGGTTACCTAGCTCGTCGCGGTCATTGCAAATCTCACTCAGGTTTGCATAATCCACCACCAGCAGGCCGCATTGTTCGAGGTTGGGCATAATCACCCGCCACCCACGCCGCAAATCGTAGAGCGCGCAGTATATTAGATAGTCCTTTAGAGCGTTGCGTGTATCTCGCTGGGCAGCCGCAAATTGTGAGGGGTTATCCGATGCCGAGTACGCCGTGATTGGCAACGCTAGGGCTTCAAATACGGCCTGTGGCAATTGAGCGAAATCCAGTGCGTGTTCCTTTGCAAGGTCAAGTGCCCTTAGGATGCCGGCCCGTAAGTGTGCCACCTGCACAAAGTCATTAAAGTGCCCTGCCTGCAGGGCTGCATCTTGCCGGTTATCAGTGAAACTAAGGAGCTTTTCCTCCCTTTCTTCGACTCCAGCGCCAGCAAGTTGTTTCAATATTGTTGACGAGAGAACCGTAGTCGAGGTGCTACGTCCCTCGCTTCCCAAAGTCGTTAGCTTTGTGCCCTCATTGGTGCGCTGGTCGTAGAAAAGCCCGCTTGTAGGGTCGAAAAGGAGAGGCGCCCGCATCCACCAGCCCGAATATGGGTGGGCATCATCTGGCAATACTGAGAAGTCGCCATCATTATTAAACCAAATTTTTTCAGGCATGAACGGCCGTTTTTCAGCCGCGAAAGGTTGCTTTGGACTAATACTCCCATTTTTAAGCCGATTGACCCATGAGTCAGGCAATTCTTCGGCGTCAGTCTCAGCGTTCCAAACGTCGTCTCCAAGGATAAGGTAGCCGCTTTCCTGTCCGTTTTCCCCAGGTCGACGAAACTCACGTTGATGAAGTACGCCTTTCGACTCTCCTTGACGCGCAACGCAGATAAAAGCGTGCCCGGATGCGCGGCTGAATGCAACTGGATAAATCCGTTGCTCTTGGCCCGAAACCGATGATACCCGCCAGACGCCGGGGTCGAGCGTTATAATGCGCTCTGGTCCTGGTGCTAAGCTCACGTATACAGCACCAGTTTGCGATATGAATTGGTGCAGTTTGAAAGGCAATAATGTGCCTCGCTGTCCCTTGCGAGCTGCATTTAGGTAATTAAGCCAATCGAGAAGCTCCTGCAGACGAGCTTTGCAGTTCTCAATTGAGGCGCCTGATGACTTATGTAGCAAATCTGCGATAGCCGGTAACGTCATCGGCGCACCACGCACAAGAGTCTTTTCTTTAATTTGAAGCGCTACTTCATTTTCAAGCCAGGCTGCCAGGGGGTGCTTCTTTAACGCATTCTCGTCGCCGCTTTGGTCGAGGGGTTGTTCGATTACTGAGCGTAGTATATCTGGGGAAGGCGGCGTGCCGGCCGCACCAAGCGAGTAATCCAGCGTCTCATTGATGACATCCTTGGATGTAAAGGTTGTCCCGAAAATGGTACTTGCTACTGTAGCAACTTGCTCGCGCTGTTCAGCCAGAGTCCCGCCCGTGACCATAGTCGCGGAGGTCCCAATACAGGTGACTAAATGGCTAGACTGTGTCCGTAGCCGCCGAATGAGCAGGGACACATCAGCTCCCTGGCGTCCACGATAAGTATGCAGCTCGTCAAAAACTAGGAATTTCAGGTGCTCAAACAGTGTCGCGCGCATGGTCCGCTCTTGAGTTCGAGTCAGCACCAGTTCCAACATCATGTAGTTGGTCAGTAAGATGCTTGGAGGATTCTCTCGGATACTCGCCTTTTCGCCGTCTTTCTCCTGTCCAGTATATTGGCCATAGGTAATTGGAAATGGCTGTTGCGTTCGCTCTACGTATTGCCTCTCATATTTCTGGATTTCCTCGAACTGTGAGTTAATAAGGGCGTTCATCGGGTAAACGATAACTGCCCGCACCCCTGGCTTCGTGGGGGGGTGAAGTAATAGGTCATTGAAAATGGTCGCCAGATAGGTAAGTGACTTACCTGAGCCAGTGCCCGATGTTACTATAAAGCCCTCGCCTTGGCTGCCCTTGCGGATTGCAGCCACTTGGTGCTCATACAGCGAGAAACCGTGGAAAATATTGGCCACTGCAGGGTGAAGTATTGCCGCATTACAGAGCGTCTCTACTGACTCACCCGCACGAAAAGCAGGGTTGAACTGTAGTAATGGGTCAGGCCAAAGCTTTCCAGCCTCTAGCTCCTTCTCAACTGTTTCGCGAATGGATTCATCTTGTATACTGATGAAACCAGTAATGTAGGATTTATAATCTTTGACCACATCAGCGTGGACGGAGAAAATATTCATTGGATTGTCAATAATACTTGGCAAGCTAGGAACAAAGGAATATAGTCTGCCGATCTGCTCAGGCACATAAATACGCACCAGGCTTCTGGCCTTTCATAGCGTGGGAATGCAAATTGCTAATTAGTAGATTTTTCCTCTATTAGGAGCGACTTTAGTCACCTGTCTACTAATTGCCTTCGAACAAACAGTGCTTTGTGGATCTAAAGCTAGCCAGTACGAAAATGCTTGCGTTAGGAGCCTAATGACCGAAACGGCCTCGGCTAATTCGCGCTGGGCATCCAACTTCACAGTTGTTTAATAAGAAGATTACTTGTATTGAAAAATGCTAAAGTATAAACAGTAATTCAAATTCAATGCTATTTTCCCAGCTCAATCCTGAAGTTTGAAACTTTACTTCTGAAAAGTAAAAATTATATTGATACAGTATATTGTTTGTAAAATATTTGAGTTTTAGTAGGCCCTTCCTGGTACTTAGCACCTAGGGAAACCGGGTCAAGAGAAGAAGGGCGCTAGTTAACATCGTTGAGGTGTAAATTCAGATGCATTTGAGATACAGCAACCTATTCTTTAAAAAAGAGAGGTTTGCTGACCTCCTGCATGTGGATTCATAACCATAGAAAAACACTTTGCTAAAGTCTTAAGGCCAATACCATCGTATTCTAGCATATCAACCAGTGAATTAATATGGCCGTTGGCCAAAACCTCTGAAATCTGACTGAGTATGGCTGTTTGTCTTATGCCTGTTACCTGCGGCAATTTTTTCGGCGGAATTGATAACCACCGACCTCGAAATGCTTCAAACAAGTTGTCGGGAGCCGCAGCGTCGTGCTCGTAGATTTCGATTGGCAAGTGACAGTCTATTAGATGTTCTTCCATGACTCGACGTACTACCTGAGGTGGTAAGCCCCCATTTTGGGCACCCAGAAGGGGAAAAGCTATAGATGTGATGTTTAGGGCTTGGTAGTTTTGCCGGAAGAACTGCAGGCCCTGCTCAATGTACTCAAGTTTGCTGGGCAACTTCCAGTGAGTTTTAGTTGGAAAGTTTAGCACGGTCGGTGTATTGACTGCGCCATGATAAAGCCACAGGTTACCCACCTGAATTTCATGATTCCGGCATTTGCGCTGGTATTCTGTAAACAGGTGTGGGTAACGTAGTCGGTATACCAGGGCAATGCCTTTGCCCATTACGCCCACACAATTGACGGTATTGACCAGCGTTTGACAGGAGGAATTAAATAGATTGCCTTTGATAAATGTGATACTCATACCTCAGCAAGCTCCTCTTTTAATTCGTTGATATATACAATAAACGAACGACGCTGCTCGTCCTCAAAAGTGATCGTGAATGGAATGTCGTGAGTAAGAGTCAACTTAAAGGGCTCCTCAAAGATTAAGTTATTGCCAACAGATTTGTAATCAGCGACTTCTATATCCTGTACAGCTCCTAAATCAGAGGCAGAAAATATCAGAGTGTAAGGCTCTGGAAATAAGCGTTCATTTTTGTGCTGGGGACTTACAGTAAGAGTGCAACCACTATACTCACATTCAACATACGCATTCTTTCTGTGGAAAATCCCATCGCAATCGGTGGTAATGTCGCGTGCAAATTTGTGATTTTCCCCCAGCAGAGAATATAAAAGGTCAGCAGTTGAATCATCACGAACAATAATATCAACCTCTTCAAATTCATTAAAATCAAGCTCATCAAGTATTAGCATTTCCTGTTGAGATGCCTTGATGTAAGGTATGTAATCAGCTCTTTTCCAATATCTTTCAGGCACTAAAAAAAGGTTTTCAAAATCGAAGCGGTTTATGACCTTTTCAACAGGCCCATAACCTGCTACGTCAGCCTGCATGTTACCATTGCTTATATGTACACTAGCGCGTTTCTTTTCGAATATCTCCTTTAGTTTAAACCTAAAAAACACAGGAATAGGGCACTTTGGAAAGTTCAGCCCTTTTGCTCTATCATATAAATATTCTAGACGGTCCATGCCCAGCCCCTCATTATAAAATTGCGTTGGAGACTGCGGACGGAAGTAAAACCGGGCGTAGCTATGTGCATCGTGACGGCGATTGACCACTGACCCTGCAGCATCTGCTAATTTGGTTGTGCTTTGTAGTGCTTTGTTGCGACTTAAGATTTTGCCAGAACGAATAATATCAAGTGCGTTGGTTAAATGAGTGAAGTGATAAGCATAGCCTTTCCAATTAGAATTCAGCATTTGAATCTGGAATTGGAAATGAAGTGCTGCATCCAACTTAATGGCTGCTTTTACTGCTTCTCTGGCGGAACTAGGTAAAGTATTATTCTGAACGAGTTGCAGTAACTCCCAACGGTCGTTAAATGCCTTCACCCAATCGGGGTTAAAACTGCTCCAGCAACGATACGGTGATGACATTGCTAGCCAATTGATCTTATGGGCGAACACCTCTAGGATATGAGTCGAAAACGACTCCGTGTTTTTTGCCGATATACTTGTCCAGTCAAGTTTATCCTGCAGGGCCAAAAGTATTTTTTTTGGCCATTTGATATCAGCGCGGAATGATAAAGAATTGAAATCCAGTGGTTTATTAGCAATCTTTATAAAAGTGGGGTCAGCGGGATCACACTCGGGACGACGCGACAATGCTGCCCAGTCCCAAGGATGATGCTCCAACGCAGCCATATCGGCGGTTGAGAGAGTCAGGGCAGTGTTAGCTGACAATGCTGCCCAGTCCCAAGGCTTTTGTTGTAGGCGGTCTAAATCGGCGCGCTTCAACGCTAATTTAGGCGAAGCCGACAAATGAGACCAATCCCACCTTTGATTGCGATACTCGAGTATGAGCTCAGGTTCGAAAACCGTATCAGTCCGGTGGCTAAATCGGTCCCACCGGATAAAACGGGCAAAGCGGTCGTAGAGAGGTTTATTCTCTTGGAAAGGCTTGCTCGGCCTTAAGAACTGGCTGAATTCAGACAAATAGTCCCAGTCCCAACGAGGCCGCAATGAGGGATGCAGCAGATAAGTTCGGTCGGTATTGACGAATTTGTTTTTTGATAATGTATGCCAGTGCCACTTGTCGGCATAGCGTTCGACGAAGCGCAATGTCAGATGCAAGCGCAAGCGTGGGTCATCGGAAAGAACCTCCCAATCGAATGGGTAATCGGGCAGAATTTGTGATTCGGATGGGGAAGTGGCAGGTGCGGCCAGTTCAGGAAAAACAACTTCCAGTGGCAGTCGTTGCGTAAGGGTACGCCAAGCTGAGTTCTTGACCTCAATGGATTGAAAAGTACTAATTATTGCGGCCAGTTTATCGAGGTCGGCCACCAGCTCACTTGGTTTGTAGTGGTGGGCTAATAAATGTGGCCAATCGAGTTGCTCATTGAGAGAGTAGTTAAAGAGCAGGTGCTGCCTTATTGTGGCGGTCGTTAAGGTGGTTCGCGTGAGTTGAGCCCAATCAACAAACGAGGTCAGTGCGGGCAGGTACGCGAGGAGCTGGGCCTCAGTGATGTGCCGACTGACAAATACCCAATCCCAGGCGAAGCGGAAAGCAGGGGCTTGCTCAAGGCTGACGGCAATGGGTAGCTGGGCCGCCAAAGGCAGAGTGAGTTGATGAATGCGCACATCACCGGAGCGCTCGAAATAAGTGCTCGCCAGTGGAAGCAAATCAATCAGATCAGCTGGTGGCATGGCAGCGGCCAGATACGACCACTCCCAGGGTAACTGAAAAGCTGAAGTTTTACGCAGAAAATCGGCCACAGCGGCGGGGTCGCGCCGGCAGATTGGAACAAGGTCTAAGTGTTCAGCATAGGTGTCGTAGTGCGTTAAAAGCACCTTGACGGGCAGTTGAGCGCTGAAGAAACTCCATGCGAGCTGCCGGTTGGCTGGGCCCGTGGCAGTAGCCAGTTCGTGCCAGTAGTGAAGCCGATCCGTCAGCTCCGTAACGCTATGGCGCTGAAGCAACCGCGGCCAATCGAGCTGTCCGCCATAGGTGGCAATGAGTTCAGTAGTCCAGACAATACGTGGATTGCTCGTCAGGGATGGCCAGTCCCAGGCAAAATCAGGGTACTGGGTTAACAGTTCACTACTATCGATATGGCCGCTGATGTACGCCCTTCCTGTTGGGGTGCTTACATTGGAATGGTAGCGGGCGAAGCAGAGGGCATCCCAAGACAGGACCTGGTTAGCCTCAAAGCCTGGTGAACTGGGCTGAGAGCCCCATCGGAGCAAGCCTTCCCCATCGAAGAAATCGATAAGCGCGGGTGTCCAACGCAGGCGGTCAGTGGTAAGAGGAAATACACGGTCCTTATTTGCCCGAATGAGGTATAAAAAGCGAGATTGGTCAAAACCCACAGGAGGCAGGCTATTAACCCCAAGCATAGCCTTGATAAGGTTTTGCCAGCTCAGATATGGATGCAGTTGGTCAATATGCTCCCAAATAAACCAGGAGGCCAACGCAGGCTGCACCTCAGACCAGAGCCATGCCCCTATTGCATTTTGTGAAAGCTCAATTTGCAGAGCAGCCTGTACGAAATCAGCACCCCGCTGGGAGAGGTAATAATGATTGAGCGGCAGTAGTGGCAGATAGGCCAGTACAAAGTCGTCGGTGAGGATATCGGTTAATAGGGACCAATCCCAATCGAAAAATTCCTCATCGCCAAGCTTCGTCCGAAAATCAGATATTAAGATTTTTTGTAGCAACTCCTCTACCGCTGGAATAGGACGGTTGGAGAGTATGCTGTAATCTAGCGGTAAAATAAGTCGCCCATTATGCTGTTCAAGAAGCTGAGCCAATAAAAATTCCTGTGTCAGCTCATTGCTCAACAATGACCAGTTCCAGTCAAACAGTGTTCTGTCTGCTGTTTGCGCCCGGAATTCGGAAGTCAGAATTTTGTCGAGCAGGGCCTCTACTTCCTGCGTTGGCCGACGGGAAAGGGTTGGATAATGAAACGGAAATGAAAATTCAGCGTTTTGCAGATCCAGCAAATGGTCCAACAAAAATTCTATGCTCAGCCGTCTGGACACGGTGGGCCAATGCCATTTGTCAGCTGGGTAATTACCCAGCGAAGCTTCAAGCAGGGGCAACGGAATGAGGTCGGAAAGTTGGGGGGAAAGGGATGACGTTATAAGGCGTTGCATTTCGTCCAAGACTCCATCACCGAACCAATCGAGCCGTGGGTCGCGCAGCAAAGCAGTAAGGTCCCAGTCGAACCTAAAGCGTCGGAGGGCAGATACCTCAATTCGTTTAGTCGAGTCACGCTGGAAGTGCTCGAATTCGCACTGATGTGCTACAACAAGCCGAAACCTAGTGCTGGCCTCGTCATTGAGCACGGCTGCCAGGGCAGGATGCGGCGCCCCCCCAGGGCCAGCTAATAGGTAGTAGTCAGTGGCATCGGTAGTGGACGGCACATTGGTCGGCTTGTAGAAGTAGCCAGTGACTAATAAGTGAGCAGAGGTTTGCTTGGTCCGTGTTTCCTTTGGCTTGGTCCGTGTGTCCTTGGGCACAAGGCAGGTCAACCCCATAATTTCCATCCCGTGGTCGGCACCTGACGCCGCTAATTGCTGTCGGACGGTGAACAGACACTCGGGTCCGTTTGGCTCTTTAGCCAAGTCCGCCAGCTGCGGGGGATAAGATATGAGCTGGCGTCCCCCTAAGGTAGCGGGATGGTCTAACTCGTGGAAAGGCCAATTACTGGGTTCTGGAAAACCATTGAGTTGATGATAAATACAGTCGGCCTTGTAGTAGAGGTATTTGGTCTGTGACAACAAAGCCGCATGGCCGTCAGGAGTAAGTGAAAGAATTCCTGGCTGGGGCCAACTCACTAAGCCAAAGGTCGCCAAGCTGGTCAGTAAAGCATCAAAAACAGCCTGCTCAGCCGGGTCATGGTAACGCCGCTCAGCTGGTATATCACAGATAGCAAATCCGAGGGCATCGGCCAGATCCAAAACTGCAACTTGACCACTAAAATGTGCGATGATGCGCAGGAACAGGTCGTCCTGGGCCGTGGTGGGCTGAGGACAACGATAAATGACGCCGCCTACAGTGCATTGCCAAAGCGGCAGTTCAAAGACGCTGGAATCCAGATAGGAATAGCCCGTAACGGGCAAGGTGGCGAGTTCGGGAGCAAACATGGCTCAGGCTGAGTGGTCGAGGTAGGGTAAGAGCTCCTTGTAATCAATGACGTGGCCGCAGCGCACTACGGTCTCATATACACGGCGGTAGCAATCGTTGCGGCTGAAATGACGGCTATTGCCGACGACGATAAGCAAGCGCTTGGCGCGGGAGAGGGCCACGTTTAACCGGTTGGGAAACTGGGCAAATCCCAGGCTTGTCTGGAGCGGATAACCGCCGTTGCTGGGGTATGCGGTCAGGTCAGGCTGCTGAAAGCGTGACTCCATTATTTTATTGCTGCGGACCAGCGAAACCACTACAATATTGCGCTCCATGCCCTGAAACCTGTCCACAGCGCGGGCACGGGCGGGTAGTTTTTTCTTGAACTCATCGGCTACTTCCTGCAAGAGCTTAGCTTGCTGCGAGTAAAAGGTTATAAGGCCAACTTCCTGATCTTCGGGCTTATTCCAGTGCCCCTGAAATTCAGCAAACCCCTGACTGAGGGTAAGACACTTCAATATTGCCCGCACCGCTTGTACCTCGGCCAGATTGAGGCGGGAAGATATGCCGGCACACATTTCGGGCTCGTCTACCTCCACCCATATTAAATGCTGATTCGGCTGGAGTAGTTTCTCGTGGTGCAGTCCATGGTAACGGCTTAGGGGATTATTTAAATTAGGATCGTCGGCATCTGCGGCAGGAATGCCACATAGCAGTCCTCCGTCTTCCCGGTAAAACTGTTGGATAGCCTCGTTGATGTGCGGATGCATTCGATACTGAGTATTGAAGCGCGAGACTACACCTGGTGCAACACCGAGGCCTGTAAAGAGGCGTTCAAACTGGGAAGTCTCAGCATCAGCTCGTGAAAACTGTTGGGCTAATTCGGTTTCGCCTTCGTCTTCGAGTGTCGTCTTGAAGTCGGCTTCATCCAACATGGGAGGCAGCTGCCGGTGGTCGCCGATAATAATGGCTTTTCGCGCGTAAATCAACGACAGGGCCAACTCGGGAGGGGTAGCCTTACTGGCCTCGTCCATCACGACTACATCAAAACAAATGCCTGGTGCAGGTCCTTCCTTTTCAGGCCTTTTTCCTTCCCGAGCAGGCTTTTCCTCCGCACCAATCTTAGGTTCCGGGCGGTTGGCAAATACGGTCTGATATTGACGGAAGAAAGTTGTTGGAACCCCTTTTGTATTTTTCTCGCCTATTGAGCTACCGGTAGCTCCAATCACATTAACGTGGTCAAGGTATTGTTTGCGAAAGAGCCTTTTTAGGTCTTCGGGCGGAGCATCCAAAGTGGCAGCCCAAGTGGCTTGTAAATCAGCTGGCAGGGAGTTGCAAGCCGCAGAGCGACGAGCAATATTCTCTAACCATTTGCAAACGATGTTATCACGCAAATTAGGCACCATGTCGCTTTCCGCAGCATCGGCCCAAGCCTTTATTTTAGGCAGTGAGTAGCGGGAGCCCTCGTTTTCCAGATTTTTTTCACTGCCAATACGAATGGGCTTAACTAAATTGTGGTGACGGTTCTCAAGCTTCTCTAATGCATTGTCTACTGCCATGTTAGTTTCCGAGGTTAGCAGCAGGCGTTCGTGCGGATTACGCCGCACATGATGCCAGATAATCTGAGATATAGCAGTTGATTTGCCAGTACCAGGCGGGCCTTGCACCAAAGCCAAATCGGGAACCAGCAGGGTCGAGACAATGGCTTGCACCTGCGAATCATTCAGGGGCAGAAATGAGTGGGCGGCTACCTCATTCCAGGTTTGGGAGCCGGGCAACAATTCATCAGGCAGTTCGGCCCCACGCGCCGCGGCCGCGTCATACAGGAATAACCGGGTCTGGGGATTGGGCAGCGGAGCTTTGGGGTCTGCAATGATGCGTAAAGCATCCGTTAACCGTGCAAGCTTTTCGCGGTCACCTGTCAGGTTTGGCTGTAAAATGCCCTTGCTCAGTGCCTCCAGCAACACTTTGGGTGTAGCGGCAGGGACTCCGGGCTGGTCGGGGAACAAACCAATACGAAGCGCTGGGTACTTGACTCTTTCGAGAACACCAACTCGCACCCTTCCAGGCCCTTGACCTATTTCAATTTCTGCCCCGATTAACTTGGATAGCCGGTCGGTCTCATACTGAAGCCGGGCTGATTGGTTGTCTGCAGCTTTAAATTCAAGCCGAGTGCTACCCGCCAGTTCAAGAGTAAATTGTTGGATAAACCAATTGGCTTCGCGTAGTTCCTGCATGTAGTTGCAGAAACGAACGTAGTGCTGTTCTTTTTCCTCAAAGGGTAAAAAATAGCGGAAGCATACTGTCTCACCGTTATTGAGCAATTGGACTTCTAACTGTGGAAACGCAGAGCGCAGCTGCTTCAGTAAACCCTCAAATGGGGCTAAACCTAACTGGATAAGGGGGTAAAAGTCTACAGGGAGGGAGAATTTATAGAGTAAGTCATAATACTTGACGCGCGTGTAGCCCTGGGCACGCAACTTTGTGGCGCCGTGGAGGGAGACACCCGCAAGGTTGTTAACCTGGAATGTATGTAATTCAGGCGGTTGCCCAGGCTTGTTGGCCCTGAGTATGGCTTGTAGCCCTCCATAAGTGAAGCTATTATCAGATAAAAACTGAAGAATCTCCTTCTCAGGTAAGTCCACGTTGCGTACCAGCACCCAGAGCTTTTTCCCTGTATCATCCAGGCCCGATTTAACTATAATGAGGCGCCCGTCAAGGTCTGCCTCGATGAGTTGCTGGTTAACATAGCTCTCAACCGGAGGAGCAGTGTTGCCGCTGATAAGCGTAATGTGCCCTTCGAGAAAGGGGTCGGGCTCATAGTCGAAATTACACTCATCGGCTACCAACTTAAATCGCCGAAGCTGACCGGGCTGAACTGAGGTTTCCCAGTCAAGCCAGAACACCCCACGCTCAGGGTCTATGTCGGCGGGCTTAAGCTGAAAATTGGCCTCTAATTCCTTATAGAATTTGTTTCGCTCATTGGGGGGCGCCACTTCCACCCGGAGCTCGGTATCAGTCAGGCTTTCGGGTGATATTGGCTTTATGCGAATGGGCAGTTCATGCTTGCCAACCAGCGCGTATTTAGCTTTAATGAACAGGTCCCAGCTTTGCTGCTGAGCATTCTCATTGAGCAGTTTTTTAGGAACGGCAGGCATCTGTTCTGAAAAAGATGGGTGGTATTGCAAGTCGGTAAAGTGACACTGACCCTCGTTGTTAAACGATGTCCCATGCGTTTCTTTTTACCTTTATCCTCCCAAGAAGCTCTGGCAAATACTATACACGAGGCCGTCAATGTGATTTTAACCTTATGTCAAAGTTTAGTCCAAATATTACATAACCGACCTGTTTTTCCGCGCTTTTGGTTCCGATTTCCCGCATCAAGCGGCTTTGCTGAAGCCGATGACCCTGTTTCTGTTCGTCGACGTGGGTGGGGCCGAGAAAGATATTTACCGGGTGCCACCCTTGCAGGCGTCATCGGTCCTCGCCCCGACAGTCGGGCAGTTGCTGGGGATGGCTTTCTTAGCAGTGATCGGGTGTGGCCTAGCCGAGTGGTGACTCAGCACCCAAAGCACCGCCGTATTTTGGGGTGGCCTGCTGGCCGGGCTCGCAGGCGTAGGGGCAGGCGGACTGGCCTTGCTCACGTGGGGGCTCCGCCTGCACTACGCGTTGCGGGGGCAGGGTGCCCAGTTGCCGGGGTTAGTGCTCCCCCGGCTGGCGCGCTTAATCCTGTCCGAGCTGGGGCTGCGACTGTGCGGCCAAAGCACACTCAAGCTTTTTACCCACGTCTTTATGCGCTGGGTGCGCAGCCAGAACTACGAACAACTATAGCGTTCCCCGAACGAGACCAAGCCCGCTTACCAGGTGCTCAGCAGTATTATTGGCACGATTGCCACCGACTATGAGCGCCAAGGCACTCGCCCCAGCAAAAAGTGCCCAGCAGCGGCCGCCAGCACAGGAAAGATATCCCAACAATTGGCAGCGGTGTATCCCACGATTGCGCGGGCTCGGCAGATGGGCACCACGCTGTGGTGGCAGCAGGACAAAGGGCGGCTACCAGCCATTGTGGCCAGCGCTGAGATCACCTTGTGCTACCAGCTGTTGCGGCGCTTTGAGAAAACGCCCCCCGGCCGGTACCCAGGAAGCAGACGTGCTGCGCCGCGCGCAGCTGCTATGGGGGCGTACCAGCGGGGTGGCAACGGTTTCATCTTGCCGGTGGAGGCGCTGCGCATCGTGCAGGATCCCGCCGGGACAGTGGAGCAACTGCTCGTCGGCCAAAGCAAAGTAGATACCGGTTAACATTGACCTTAAGGGTTGCTTGACTAGCAGCGGTCCGCATACCGCTTTGCTCCCTATTCAATTCCAATAAGAATCACTTGTCGGCACTAAGATGATGTGAAATTAATACCCCCTAAACCATAACTAAGAAGTAATACATCGTCTGGCAATTTCGAAAAGGCTATTAGCAGCAATTACTTCAGGCTCCAAGTCACTTTCAGGAATATAAGACCTTAATGCAACTGAAGGATGAATGTTGTTTCTCCATTCGCGCAATGCATGTTGAGGTTCGAAAACTCTTCCTGTTTTAGTGATAAATTTTGAAACCTTGATTAGGTTGACAAACCGCCATGTAAGCGGATCAGTTTGTATTTCATGAGGGGGGTTAAAAGAAACTCTATCTGTTCCTGCTCTTGAACTCGTAGCATTTGTAACTGCTGTAGCTAAATCAGTAGCCGACTGTTGTTTTAACCAATCAATTAACATGCCTTCAAGTGCACAACCAAATCCCGTAAGACTTAATCTGTAACTACCAACATTAAATGCTAATACAGCGCCTTTGTGGGCATTATAAACAATTTCTCTAGTGTTATTGTCAGTTATAAAACTAAAACTACTCTCAGTTAATTCAAAAAGGTGTGCTCCAGATACGATTAAACCTGGACTTTCAGATATTTGTGGACTATTGCTTGCAACTTCAGAATAAAGTTTATTACGAAACACTAACTTATTGCCGCTTTGTTTCGCTATTCCTATAACTTTTAAAAATTTAAAGTTGTCATTCGCAGGTTCGTAAGCAACTTGACCAGTAGATATCATTCTTGCAACAATCAAACGAAGATCTTCATCATTTATAACTTTTCTAAAAATATTAACTACATGTGGATCGTCACCATTAGAAAAGCGCAGTTTAATTTTCTCAAATTGTTTATCTCTTTCTGTTTCCTCAGACTGTGCAACAGTAGCAAATATTTTTTGTAGCAAATACGGTTGGCCATCTACAAAATCAAAAGCCTTATTTACAATATCTATCGCCTTATCTCCAAGAACCTTTTCTGCTATCTCTATTCCTTGACCTTCTGTTATATCTTCTGTTTCTATTAATTGACAAACATTAAATGGCGAATTGAGCTCATCTACTAGCTTTTCTTGACGAAACGTTCCAGAAAATGCGAAGACTAGCCTAGAAGGTAAACCCCCGTCTTCTGAAGACGCGCGACGGCTTGCAATTGCGCGGATTTGCCCATAAAATGCATTTCTCCATTCATCATTGCTAATTCCAGATGCTTCGTCAATAATAATTACAATAGGGTCTTTTCCATCTGGAACAACTCTTTCTAAAGCAACAGACACTTCATCGTAAGATTCTGTAGATGAAGTACTGTAAGCCAATTCCTTAGATATCTCAGTAGCAAACCAAGACACTAATTCTGTATATGATTTCAAAGGTGGAAGCTTTTGTAGGTCTACAAAAGCACATTTAATTCCTGCTTCAATAATATTAAGCTTGATGCGGAGAAGAGCAGATGTTTTACCATGTTGTCGCGGGCCAAGTAAAAGCACCCAGTTTTTAGAAAATAATTGAGCAAGCGTTTCTTGCTCAAATTCTCGGGCAACGTAAGTATCTGCGCTAATGGGAACAGGGCCTTGGGTAAAGAATTGACTCATTTAACATTGTTAATAAAAAGCGTGGTTAATTCAGAAATGCCTCCGTAAAAATCTACAGCTTGGCTGAACCAATCTAGCTTAGATGTATACCCGAATCCATCCGCTAGTATGATGCCATAGAGGTCTAACATCCTTAATGCATCTGATATCTCTTCTCTAGTGATGCTCAGACCAAATTCTTTTATTGTGTGCTCGATAATTGTAGGTGTGAATGTTTCCTCTCTAATTAATAAACTTATTAATTTTTCTAAATGGGTTGCTTGGCCCCAATACGTTGCTAAATAGTTTTCAGCATATTCATAGTTCTCAGTGACTTGAATAATATCATTAACCGATAGTTCGGTATTTAGACGGTTAGAGCGTGTATTAATTGAGCTGATAAGCTTGTCACCTATATACTGTAATAGTCTTGGATGGCCACTTGTTCTCCTCCATGCCTCACTCAAGAATAATGCTTCATTTATAATAGATATTTGCAAAATTCTGAGTGGTTCAATTAATAAACGTTCAGAGGCACTTCTTGAAAGTTGTTGCAAAAAAAGGCTTTTACTAAAATTCCAGTGTGGCGAATGAGGATTCCACATTTTTTGAGAAATCGTTCTTTCTCCAGAAAAAACAAATTCAGCCAACGATTCTTGAGAAATAGCTCTGCATGCTTTAAAGAACCCTTCGGTTACTTCATTATCAGTATGTTGTTGGTCCCAGTATAGTAATTGATCTACTTCGTCAAGTAAAAGCACAACCCTTTTACTACTTCCTTTTTTCAATTGCTCAATTATATCAAAAAGGTGATGAGGCTTAAACTCGTTTGGTACTTTAATCTTCCATTGCCGAGTTGCCATTTTCCCGAAATCAGACCAGTTTTTGACTACTTGGCAATCGCCAAAATATGCAAGAAATCCAGATTCTGTTAATCTACTCTCAACATGTCTCATCAACGATGTCTTACCAATTCGCCTGCCTCCTAAAAGAGCTATGCTATTAGTGCTAAGGGTAGCTAACATTGTTGCATGTTCTTCCTCTCTACCAAAGAACATGCGCTCTGGTGTGACACTATTTACAACGAAAGGAGAAACTTTAGTTAAATCACTTTGGTCAAGTATAATTTTTGCTAGTGTATCTCGCGTAGATGATGAGCTAGTCGCCATTAGATATAGGCTGTCCACATCTAATACTACAACGTTAACTGCCATAACTCTCTGCTGTTTACGTAGAGCAGTTATATCAATAATGCTTGAAAAGCTTGGGATTATTAATATTGATATTAAGTTATTAGGGTATTTATTTATTGTTTGTTTAGCAATCTCTTTAATAGTATCTCTACTTGCTTTTTGCTGAGCGATGCTTAAAAGCTTAGAGGGGAGCACAGAGTCGGCTTGTATCGTTATCTCAACTTGCGCGTCAAAGCCATTGTTTTGTATAACAAAGTCATTCGGTGTGTAATTTCCTTTTAAAAGTAGTGTGAGTATATTTAAAGCTAGTACTGCATCAAAATTCTTCTTTAACCCAATAACAAGTTCAACTTCTTGTTTTCTTCTCCAAGATAAAGCTTCTCCCCCTGGCTCAAGGTCTAAAGCCAATTCTGGATGTTTAACTCTAAAACTAGCCAATGAAAGTTTTGCATCATTTATTTTAGCAGGAAGGTCTTTCGCCTTCAAACTAAGGGTACTTATTACTGTACTGTTTATTATAGTTTCGAGAGACTCTCGTTTTTCTTCAATCTGCAGTGATTTTTCATTTATTATCTTTTCAATAGAGGCATTTAGGCCACCACTTTCAGCTTGCCTAATAGTCATGCAAGCAGAAATTCCTGAAAACAACTTTTCTAGTACTTTGTCAGGAGTTTCTGATATACCCTTACCATCAGCTATTAGAATTAGGTTTATGTTATGCTCATTAAGCTCTTCTTGCAATGAAGGGTATGTTAAAGTCAAATCGCGCTGTTGTCTACCTCCGGAGTTATTTTGAAATACAGAGGCTATAGCGATTCTATTGACTCCATCAACTTGTAATAAATAATCAACCCTACGCTGCGCAAAACGGGGCATCATATTTCGATCAGCTATTTTGACTCTAGAATTAACATTAAGGCTAATAATACATTGCTGTATTATTGATGTTATCCTATTGTTGATTTTGTTTGTAATTCGAAATCTTCTTTTGGGGGCGTCAGCAGCTATAAGTGAGACTTTAACTAAATCACCAATGTGCGGTGATTTGATTAAATTAGATATGCCAATTCCAATTAAAATGTTAGCAATCTCAATAGCTGATTGCTTTGTTTTTGGTGGTTTAGCAAGTAAGTTTCGTTTATTGCCAAGATCTATATCGTTTGATATAGCTAACAATTTCTTAATTATTTCTAATATAGTGGGTTCCGAGAGTAGAGAATTGCTTAAGGTTTTTACATCTAAACTATCCTGCTCGCATAAGGTATCTAATAATTCAATGCCTGGTTTTAATATCACTATTTGCTCCTCAATATCTTCCCAATCGACTAAGTCGTTCGGTTCATATATTCCTGGAGTAATTGAATTTTTGAAATCGCTAATTTCTGAACTTCCAAAAAGATCCATTGTCATATAAAAGGGTCATTCGTCCAAAGCGATGATAGCATCGTAGAGATGGCGTTATCATCACTTTGCCTTGTGATGTTATACAAGGTGAGGCAAAATTTACGAAAGTCAATAAGTTATAGACCAAGTTTACTGGATGGATTATGCTGCCCCACATTGTCCAGACGGGTATAGCGGCGAATCATCCCACTAGTTTTGTGTTTGGTCTGATTCATTACTTCCGAATCATCAGCCCCGCCAGCTTTGCTACCATTACAAAGGAAACACGTAGCGAGTGAGCTGAATACTTCTGACCCATATATCTCTGCACAATCAAATTTAAATGTTTGTCCGTCAGACGACGCTCAGTGAGCCGTTCTCCTTTGCGAAAGGAGACAAACACCGGCCCCGATGTACGGTCCAATCGTTGCACCCAGATCTGCAGCGTGCGGATAGGACACATTTTAAAGTCTGGCGAATATAAGATAGCCTTTTCCTCCACCGCACTGTATTGATTGGTTTTGCTCTTGGCCAAGTTCACAATCAATCCTTCCTCCAAGAATGATAAGTTCTCCACATTAAGCCCTGCCAGCTCGGAGCGGCGAAAGTTTGCACACTGGCACTACCAACAGTCGTGGGATGGTCGTATTCACCGGCCTGCAAGCGAAGCTTTATTTTGCCGCAGTTCTAGCGCCCAATGGACGTGACTCCCTCACAAATGTTTTGAGCACTACTACCCTGCAGGTGGGGCCGCTGACGGCTGGCGGCGTAAGTCAGCAGCTAGTGGTCACTCAAAGCAGTATTCATCCTACTAGTCCGGAGGTACCAAGCTTGCGCATCACGGAGGTCGACGAGAATAATATTGTCCTACCTACTTCTAGGGTATGCCTATATCCAGCGTTATCATTTTTGGACTCCAGTGGCCTAGATTGCTGTAGTAGCCTACGCAGTGATTCCACCTCTATTCTAGCGCAGGTCACTTTCTCGAGTCTGCAGCCAAACACTACAACTACGTGAAGGCCGTTAAGGTCTTAGGGACCAGCACGCTGACCAATTTGGGCATGAACTCTCTAAAAGCGGTTTCTACGGGCCCTTAAGGTTTTGGGGCAGCGACTATTATAGTCAGACCCTAAATTCAGCTAGTATAGAAGAATGAGGTAACTATAACAAGCAGCGGTTGTGGGCAACGTGCAGCTTTCAGTAGTTGTATACGAGGCTCAAACCCGATCCTTACCATTCAAAATTGCCGGCCGATTCTGGTAGACCAGCGTGAGGCGTGAGCTAGTTAAGCTGGCCTAGCGGGGCCCGTAACCTATTTTGGCAGGTTGGTCTGCCACTGAAATTGCCACTGAAAAAATAAAAAGGCTATTTCCGATAAGGAAATAGCCTTTTTGATAAGCGTAAGCGGTCCGGACGGGACTCGAACCCGCGACCTCCGCCGTGACAGGGCGGCATTCTAACCAACTGAACTACCGAACCAATTACTTCGTGGGTGAACCGTTTGTTTTCCCTTAAAGTGCTGCAAAGGTAGGAGCAGGATTGAGACTGCACAACATAGGGGGCTTTTTTTCTGTAAAAAAAAGCCATTCTGTACGGTTGTAGCTGTTTTTCAGCGACATTGTTTTTTCTAAACCCAATTCAGAGCCGCTGATATAGCGGGTGGAGCGGTTTCGATTACCTTTGCCAACTCTGGCTTGAGGCATCTTTGTCTGATCTCAATCCCTTTTTTCGTTATCTGACGCCTATTTTACTCGGCAATGCTCCTCGATTTCGAACAACCCATAGCCGCCCTCGAAGGTAAACTCCGCGAAATGCAGCAGCTGGCGCTTGATAGCCAGGTAGATGTGTCGGAGGCCGTTGCGGCGCTGGAGGCCAAAATAAAGGCCCTCAAAAAAGAAACCTACGCCAACCTCACCCGCTGGCAGCGTGTACAGCTCTCTCGTCACCCCGACCGCCCCTATACCCTCGACTATATCGACGGTATGGCCAGCAAGTTTATTGAACTGCACGGCGACCGCACCGTAGCCGACGATAAGGCTATGGTAGGCGGTTTTGCCGACCTGGATGGCCGCTCGGTGATGTTTATTGGCCAGCAGAAGGGCCGCAATACCAAGCAGCGGCAGTTTCGGAACTTTGGCATGCCCAACCCCGAAGGTTACCGCAAGGCTTTGCGCCTGATGAAGCTGGCCGAGAAGTTTAACAAGCCTATCGTCACGCTCATCGATACACCCGGCGCATTTCCGGGGCTAGAGGCTGAGGAGCGGGGGCAGGGGGAGGCCATTGCCCGCAACCTGAAGGAAATGTTTCTGCTGAAGGTGCCTGTTATCTGCGTCATCATCGGCGAGGGGGCTTCGGGCGGGGCGCTTGGTATTGCCATCGGTGACCGGGTGCTGATGTTGGAAAACACCTGGTACTCAGTTATTTCTCCCGAATCGTGCTCCAGTATACTGTGGCGTAGCTGGGATTATAAGGAGCAGGCCGCTGAAGCCCTGAAGCTCACGGCTACGGATATGATGCAGGCCAAACTAGTGGATGGTATTGTGAAAGAGCCGCTGGGTGGTGCTCACACCAACGTGCCCAAAATGATTGATACGCTAAAGAAGACGCTGATCAAAACGCTGGATGAGCTGAGTGCGATGCCAACGGAAGAGCGCATTAGCCAGCGCATTGATAAGTTTTCGGCCATGGGCGTCGTGGCTGAATAGGGTAAGTCATGTTGCCTAGAAGTGGCTTTTTGGTGTGCCTAACTAGTGTACTAGTGTACTGCGTAGCGTATGAACCTCTATACTATTGATACCGGCCTGTTTAAGCTTGACGGCGGCGCTATGTTTGGCGTCGTGCCCAAAAGCATGTGGCAAAAGCTGAATCCGCCCGACGCCAACAACATGTGCACCTGGGCCATGCGCAGCTTGCTGATTGAGGATGGCAACCGCCTCATTCTCATCGACAATGGTATGGGCAACAAGCAGGATGAGAAGTTTAGGTCGCATTTTTACCCACATGGCGATGATACGCTAGAGAACTCACTGCGTCAGCGGGGTTTCACGTCCGCCGATATTACCGACGTATTTCTGACCCACTTGCACTTCGACCACTGTGGAGGCTCGGTGGTGCGCACGCCGGGGGGCAAATTGGAGGTGGCTTTCCCGAATGCTACCTATTGGTCGAACGAGGCGCACTGGAACTGGGCCGTGACGCCGAATGCGCGGGAAAAAGCCAGCTTTTTAAGGGAGAATATTCTGCCGATTCAGGAAAGCGGGCACTTGCAGTTTCTTGCGCCGGGCGCGGCTTCAGAGTTGCCGCAGTTTCGGGAAATCATCTTCGCCGACGGCCACACGGAAAAGATGATGGTGCCGGTGCTAGAGTACAAAGGCCGTACGCTGGCGTTTATGGCCGATTTGCTGCCTTCCGCAGGACATATTCCGTTGCCGTACGTGATGGGATATGATGTACGCCCACTGGAGACATTGAGCGAAAAAGAAGCCGTGTTAAACCGGGCTGCAGCCGAAAACTGGGTGCTTCTGCTGCAACACGACCCCACCAGTGCGGCCTGCACCGTGCAGGCCACCGATAGAGGGGTGCGCCTGGCGGAAACGCTACGCCTGGAAGATCTTTAACCGCTGCCATACCAGATGCGGGAAATAGGGGTAGCGTTATCAGGAGGTGGGGCGCGGGGTATTGCGCATCTGGGCGTGCTGGCGGCGCTGGACGAGCTGGAAATTCCGATCGGGCGCCTGGTAGGCGTTAGCTCAGGGGCAATTGTGGGGGCCTTTTATGCCGCTGGTTTCAAACCGGCTGAGGTGTTGCGCCTGTTCACGGCCATGCCAATTACCCGCTTGCTGCGCCCGGCATTTAGTCGGCATGGGCTGCTGAACCTGGATGCTGTAAAACAACTGCTGGAAGAGCACTTGGGGGGCAATTTTACCTTCGCCGATTTGCAGCGCCCGCTCACGCTGGTGGCTACTGATCTGGTGGAAGGCGTGTCGGTGTACTTTTCGGAGGGGCCGCTGTTGCCGGCCTTGCTGGGGTCGTCGGCGGTGCCGGTGCTTTATCGTCCAGTGGAGTATCAGGGGCGGCAACTGGTAGATGGTGGCTTGCTGAATAATCTGCCCGTAGAGCCGCTGCTAAATCAGGATGTCATCGTGGTGGGCGTGCACTGCAACCCCGTAAATCCGGCGGCGCGTATCACTACGTTTCGGAGTCTGGTGGAGCGCACATTGCTGCTGGGCATTAATGCCAATACGCCCGCCCGCCGCCTGCATTGCGACTTGCTTATTGAGCCGCCCGAGCTGCGCAACTTCCGCACGCTCAGTTACCGCAGGGCCACCGAACTCTACGATATCGGCTACCGCTACACAATGAGTATGGCGCCGCAGCTGCGCGCCCTGCAATAGCTAGCGCGTTGCTCAAAAATTACCTAGTTTTAACCCTGGGGGGCTTTTTCTCGTTGGTCACCCAAAAAATTCCTTATGCCAAGAGCCTCTACTACGCCTTTCTTCTGGTATTACTTCTCTAAATTCTGGTTTTGGATAACCGGCTGGAAACTGGTTTCGCGGGTGCCGCCGGGCATTACCAAGGCCATGATGATTGCGGCCCCGCACACCAGCAACTGGGATATTCTCTACGCCCGCGCCTCTTTTTTTCTGATGAATGTGCCCGTGCGCTTCACCGTCAAGAAGGAGTGGGTTGATAATCCCTTTGTCGGCTGGCTGATGCGCTCCCTGGGTGCGCTGCCCGTTGACCGCAGCCGCAACAACAGCCTCGTGGATGGCATGATAAAGCTGTTCAATGAGCGCGACGAGCTGGTGATTCTTATCACGCCGGAGGGCACGCGCCAGTATCAGCCCAAGTGGCGCAAGGGCTTTTATTTCGCGGCCGAGGGGGCTAACGTACCGATTCTGCTGGGCTTTTTGGACTATAAGAACAAAGAATCCGGCGTAGGCGGACCCATTTATCCCACGGGGAATTACGAAGCCGACTTAGAGCAGATTCAAGCATTTTATCGGACAAAAACCGGTAAATTTCCGGAGAAGGGCGTTCGCTAACAGGGGCTTCCCTTGCTCTTTACAAATAATAATACGACCAGCTTTTCCACTATTTACGCACCTGCCTCACTATGGAAAAGATTCAAACCTTACTCATCATCCTGTTGGGCTTAGGCGTTTTTGTGTGGCGCATGGTGCAGAAAGCCCGCGAAATGGCGGCCCGCGAATCGCGCGAGCGGCCCGCGCTGCCGAAGGCTCCTGGTTTGCCTCCTACCTCGTTTCAGGATTTGCTGGAGCAGATGAAGTCGCAGAACAAAGCCGGCAATCAACCGCAGCCTGCCACCAGCCAGCCCACCACGCCGGCTGGTCGGCCACTGCCCCGCGAGCAGGCGGCACCCGTGGCGCGCAGCCTAGAGCGCACGGAGGTTGACCCCCGATCCTTGGAAACCATGCCGACTGCACGCTCACTGGAGACCCCCACGCGGACGCCGCGACTGGCAGCCAGCATGCCCCGCACCACGGCCTTACCCACTCGCGAAGATTACTGGACCCGCCAAGCGTCGCACAGCACCGACGAAGCCCGTCAGGATGCTCGCCGCCGCGTGCAGGCCATGTTGCGCAGCCCCGCTGATTTGCGCGCAGCTTTTGTTCTCAGCGAAATTCTTAAGCCGAAATACGAGTAGCGGATACCGCGCTTGTCAGCATTTGGGGGGCTTTTATAATATATGGGCCAGCCCCCAGCAGACCGTCATGCAGAGCACCGCGAAGCATCTCGCTCGCGGTCGTTGCAAGATTAAGCATGACGTTCTTCTTGGTTGAGTTTAGTAACCCAACTAAACACGCGAGATGCTTCGCGGTGCTCTGCATGACCGCCTTTTCAGAACGGCTGCCATTAATATAGTGATGACTACGAGCAAGATGCTTCGCTGCCGCTTGATGCAGTAATGCTCTGGATGAGGTGATACTTAGTTTAGTCCTGCGTTAGTGCGTAAGCCACAAGGTTGGCACCCATGCGTAGGGCCGTTTCGTGGGTGGCTGGCGGATCGTCGTAGGTGCCTACATCTTCCCAGCCGTTGCCCAGGTCGCATTCAAAGGTATAGAAGCAGACCAGCCGACCTTTGTAAAGCAGGCCAAAGCCTTGAGGGCGTTTGCCTTCGTGCTCGTGCACTTTCGGCAGGCCTTTCGGGAAGTCGAACTTTTGGTGGTAGATGGGGTGGGAGAAAGGCAACTCCACAAATTCCAGCTCCGGAAACACCTTCTTCATTTCGGGGCGGATAAACTTGTCGAGGCCGTAGTTATCATCAATGTGCAGAAAGCCGCCGCCGGTAAGGTAGCGCCGCAGGTTTTTAGCCTCTGCGTCGGTAAAAACGACGTTTCCGTGGCCCGTCATGTGGATGAAGGGGTAGGTGAACAGCTCGGGGTTGTCCAGCTCCACGGTGGCTTCGTCGGGCGCGATGTTGGTTTTAAGCGTCTGATTACAAAACTGAATCAGATTGGGCAAGCTCGTTTTGTTGGCGTACCAGTCGCCGCCGCCGCCGTAGTGCAGCTTGGCAATGCGGAAGCTGGGCGCTACAGGCGCAGCGGCCGTTGTCAGGAGAAAAGTAACCGCTAAAAGAAGGTGCTTAAGCATAAGGTGACAAGATTTCTTACCAGGGTAACGCGGAAGCAAACAGCGGTCGTTCAATGAAGCGGCAGCTTGTTAGGATACGTAGCCTGAATTTACCGCTTATTAGTCTGACTGACGTTCGCGGCTGCGTAAAATTCATGTGCGATATGTACCGTATGGGCAGCCGCCAGCGCCGCCGTTTCGGTGCGTAGGCGCGACTCGCCCAATGTCACGGGCCGAATGCCGCGCTCTAGCGCCAGATTTATCTCAGCCGGCGTAAAGTCGCCTTCGGGCCCGATGAGGACGCAGCAATTTGCCCCCCGCGCCGCTACCTGCGACAAAGCCGTCCGCTCGCCTTCGGCCAGGTGCGCAATAAAGCTGGTGGCCGGCTCTAGCGTAGGAATAAAAGCGGCGTAATCCGTGAGCTCATCCAACTGCGGCAGCCACGTCTGCCCCGACTGCTTCAGGGCGCTGATGGCGATTTTCTCCAGTCGATCCAGCTTCAGTTCGCGGCGTTCGGAGCGGGCGCAGCGCAGGAAAGTGAGGCGGTCGAGGCCAACCTCGGTGGCTTTCTCCACCAGCCACTCCATACGGTCGAGGTTTTTGGTGGGCGCGACGGCTACGTGCACTGAGTAGGCGCGGCGCGGCACGCGCTGCTCATTGGTTATGCGCAGCAGGCAGCGTTTGGGGTTCGCATCGGCTACTTCGGCCTGAAAAAGGCCCCCCACGCCATCCAACAGTTCCACAGCGTCGCCCGGAGTAAGGCGCAGCACACGAACGGCGTGCTTGCTTTCATCTTCGGGCAGCAGATAAGTTGCCGAGGTCAGGTTGGGGGCATAAAAGGTGTGCGGCATGCGGCAAAGATAGGTTTACCCGCAAGGAAAAACCCCACCGACCTAAGGCCAGTAGGGTTTCGGAATAGTAGACGCAATTGGATATCAGGCTTTACTTTTCAGCAAAGCGCATACTACATAGCCGCTCTTAGCTGAATGCCTTATTAAGCATACCAGCCAGCCGCACACCAGCTTCGGTGATGCGCTGCTGCATGAGGTCGGCGTGGGCGGGGTAGTAGCGATAGTCAACGTCGGCGTTGTTGGGCGTGTCCTGATAGATCTGGTTACTAGCCTGATACGATTCCCAGAGCCATTGCTCCGGTGCCGCTGCCTGCATCTTACGAATTGCCCGGCCCCGCAACTTGGAGTTGTAGGCAGTAGCCATTTCGGTGTAAGTAAGACCCTGATAATCAAGTAGGCCGCTATCCCAAAGGCTATGCAAATTCGTGTCTTTGCCCCGATACTTTACCTTGATGTCATTGCCGCCTTTGTCCTCGGCGTGGCCCGCATGCAGCGGCTGATGCACATCGCCCACCAGATGCACGACATACTTAAGAGCGGCTACCCGTTCGGCTTGCGGCTTGCTCTCATCCTTCAGAATAGCCAGCTGAGCAAGCATGGCGCTGTAAGCGTTCGGAACGGTTTGGGCCTTGAGCTGCTGTATGTACTGCTCCTGATTGAGGCCGCTGGGCGTGTTTACGTAGTGCCAGGGCGCGGTTTCCTTGAACTCGGGGTAGTAGCGCACTTCGTCGGGCCAGGTACTCACCATGGTCAGCGTTTCTGTATTTAGCAGCTTTTGAATTTCGCGCTTGGCACGGCGGGAAAGGTGTTGTTCGGCAATTTTGCCCACGGCCCGGTGCCCATCGGCGCCCCAGGCCCACAGGCTGAGCGGAGTGAGCAAAAGCAGGAGCAACGGGAGAAGACGCTTACACATGATGCTAAGAATAGGAGGTGTGAATTAAAAAGTAAAGCTAGCAGATTTGGAGCGAATGTGACAAAAAAGCCCCCCAGACAATAGCTGGGGGGCTTTTTTGCAAACCAAATGGCGCGGCTTTATACGCTGGCTTCCACGGCTACCTTGGGAGCCCCAGCCAGAATTTCCTCGTTGGCGAAATCGGCATACTTCTTAAAGTTGCTTACAAACTTCTCGGCCAAAGAGGCAGCGGTTTTATCGTACGCCTCCTTGTCAGCCCATGTGTTGCGTGGGTCCAGAATCTCGGCTGGCACATTGGCTACGGAAGCGGGCACTTCCACCCCGAAGATGGGGTGTTTGGTAAACTCCACGTGGTTCAGGTCGCCGTTGAGCGCGGCCGTAATCATCGCGCGGGTGTAGCTCAGCTTCATGCGCGAGCCGGTACCGTAGCTGCCGCCGGTCCAGCCGGTATTGACCAGCCACACATTCACGTCGGGGTGCTCATCCATTTTCTGACCCAGCATCTCGGCGTACTTCGTGGGGTGAAGGGGCAGGAAAACGGCACCAAAGCAAGCCGAAAACGTGGTCTGAGGCTCGGTAATGCCCATTTCGGTGCCGGCTACCTTGGCCGTGTAGCCCGACATGAAGTGGTACATGGCGTGGCTCTTATCCAGCTTGCTGATGGGGGGCAAAACCCCGAACGCATCGGCCGTCAGGAAGAAAATGTTCTTGGGAGAATCGGCTACCGACGGCTCAATGGCGTTGTCGATGAAGTTGATTGGATAAGCCGTGCGGGTGTTTTCCGTTACCGACTTATTAGCGTAATCCACGGTGTGGGTGCCGGGAACAAAGCGCGTATTCTCCACGATAGCGCCGAACCGGATAGCATCCCAGATCTGAGGCTCTTTCTCGCGGCTCAGGTCGATGACTTTCGCGTAGCAGCCGCCTTCAAAGTTGAAGATGCCCTCATCGGGAGTCCAGCCGTGCTCATCATCGCCGATAAGGCCGCGGTTCGGGTCAGCGGAAAGGGTGGTTTTGCCCGTGCCCGAAAGGCCGAAGAAAATGGCAGCGTCGCCATCCTTGCCCACGTTAGCGGAGCAGTGCATGGGCAGCGTGTTCTTTTCGTGGGGCAGCAGGTAATTGAGTACGCCAAAAATGCCCTTCTTCATCTCGCCAGCGTAGCCCGTGCCGCCGATGAGAATCATCTTCTTAGTGAAGTTCAGAATGGCAAAGTTGGGCTGACGGGTACCATCTACCGCAGGGTCGGCCTCGAAGCCGGGGGCGCAGATGATGCTGAAGTCGGGCGTCCAGGTGGTGTCCTCGCCTTCGGATGGGCGCAGGAACATGTTATAACAGAATAAGTTGTGCCAGGCCAGCTCGTTTACTACGCGCAGATTCAGGCGGTAATCAGGGTTGGCGCCAGCATAAGCCTCGCGCACATAAATTTCTTTATCGGCCAGGTACTGCACCATCTTCTCCTGAAGCTGGTCGAACTTATCGGCATCGAAGGGAATATTGATGTCGCCCCACCACACGCTATCCTGCGTGTTCGCGTCCTTTACTACGAAGCGGTCCTTGGGCGAGCGGCCGGTGAAGTTGCCGGTATCGGCCATGAGCGCGCCAGTGTCGGTGAGGGTGCCTTCGCCGCGGCGAAGGGCTTCTTCCACTAGTTCGGCGGGGGTAAGGTTCAGGTGTACCTGGGCCGCCTGGGTAAATCCTAGGGGCTGGAGGCGATGAAGAGCTTGGGTGGCAGTGTCCATCATAAGCCAATAAACAATAAATAGGGTGGGTGGGAAATGGGAATTCTTAAAACAAAAGTAGTCAAAAAACCGAGCCTGCCACGGCTGTGCTGCGGTTTGATCCGGCCTTAGCGAAAATTCGCTATCCTATTATTTAGCTAATACCAGCTTGGGGGGTAAAAGTTGGCAGTTGCGAAACTTTTGTAGCTTTACAAACCCCCGATCGCTGTTTCGGATCGGTTTCTCTTCCACCTCCATCTTTACCTTCTCTTACATGCAATCAGCCTCCGTCGTGCCCGATCAGCCACCGGTTGCCGCGCAGCAAGGACATCCCAAGGCACTGTATCTGCTCTTCTTTACTGAACTGTGGGAACGGTTTAGTTACTATGGTATGCGGGGCTTGCTTACACTTTACCTGACCAAGACTATCCTGGCTGGTGGTTTGGAAGTGCCCGCCGCAACTGCCACCCTTATATACGGGTACTTCACTGGTTTCGTGTATTTTACTCCCATCATTGGGGGCTGGATTGCCGACCGTTTTATCGGGCAGCGCCGCGCAATTCTTATCGGCGGTACCCTGATGGCCCTGGGGCAGTTTTCTTTGTTTTCCACTACTCCCGGTAGCCCGGCTGTGGCCTTTGGCCTGCCGCTGACTACGTGCCTGGGCTTGCTGCTGCTCATCATTGGCAACGGCTTCTTTAAACCCAATATCTCCACGCTGGTAGGGCAGCTCTATGAGCAGGGCGACCCGCGCCGCGACTCGGCGTTCACCATCTTTTACATGGGAATCAACATCGGTGCCTTCCTGGCGCCGCTGGTGTGCGGTTATTTTGCCGAAGACTTATTCGCTACCAAAACCGTCGTTGATGGTGTGGAGCAGGTAAGCAATTACGGTTTCCGCTATGGCTTCCTGGCCGCTGGTCTGGGTATGGTGCTGGGTCAGATTATCTTCAACCTGTTTGCCCCCCGCTTGCTTGGCCCGATTGGCTTGGCTCCGGTGAAGGTGGTAAAGGACAAGAACGCGCCAAAAGAAACCCTGTCGAAAGAGGAGACCGACCGCATGGCGGTGATTTTCATTATCACGCTGTTCGTGGTGTTCTTCTGGGCGGGCTTCGAGCAGGCCGGTAGCTCCCTAACCTTGTACACCGATAGCTATATCGACCGCGAAGTATTTGGCTACCTGATTCCTACGTCCTGGTTCCAATCGGTAAACCCGCTGTTCATTGTGGCGTTGGCCCCTATTGTGGCTAGCATCTGGCTGAGCCTGGGCCGCAAGGGCAAGGACCTGAGCATCCCCGTGAAAATGGGTTTAGGCATGGTGCTGCTGGGTATGGGCTTCCTGTTTATGGTGGGCGCCGTAATGGAGCGCGGCGGCGACGTGAGCGATACAACGGTGAAAGCCAGTATCCTCTGGTTGCTTGCTACTTACTTCTTCCATACGATCGGCGAGTTATGCTTATCGCCAATCGGCCTTTCCATGGTAACGCGCTTGGCCCCAATCAGCTATACCTCCGCGCTCATGGGCGTATGGTTCCTGGCTCCCTTCGTTGCGCAGATTGCCGGTGGCTACATTGCTGCTTACGTGGAAGAACTCGGTGCTTTGAAGGTATTCGGTCTCATCGCCGGCTTCGTTATTCTGGCTGGTTTGATTCTGATTGCCATTGCCAAGAAGCTGTTCCACATGATGCATGGTCGCGGAAACTAACTTATTGTATATAAAAAAGCCCCCCAGACTAACCTCTGGGGGGCTTTTTTATGTTGTAAAAGTGCATTTGCTTAATATTCCTTATTGAGTGCTTCTTAGTAGATACGTCCGGAGCCGAATTCGTAGCACAGTTGCTCAAGGACAGTAGTTACCTAGCCGAGCGACTGTGGGACACTTGAAGCCGAATCATCATTAAGTAGACTTCTCTGTAATCAATGAATCATGCGAATGTTTTTAATAAACATTGTTTTAATAATTAGTAGTAGTGCAATTGCTGCTTGGCTACGCATGTTTGACCAAAGACTTTTCTTACAGTCTTGGTCTAATTTGATTGGGGAATCCATTAAGCTATGGGTTGCAGGATTTTTAATAAGTCCTTTATCTGAGTTGTTTAACTTATGGCCTATTTATGTGATTTATAGTGCATCTTATTTTTTGATAATAAATAAGATGCACAATGGAAAACCCACGATACGGCAAGCAATCATGTTAGGAGTATTATTAAGCTCAGCTATGTATATTGCTATAAATACCCTAAGCCATCAATGGATTATGCATGACTATAATCACCATTTTAAGCTCTTTATTATTTATTCGTTTTCTGCTCTGATATATGGACTTTTGTATTACTACTTGTTAACAAAAAGAACTTATATAGATAGCGCAGTTCAAAATCAACTATAAGTAAAAAAGCCCCCCAGAACATATCTGGGGGGCTTTCTACATATTATGCGAACAGCTTAGTTAGCTGCGCGGCTGATATTACATCATGCCGCCCATGCCACCCATGCCGCCCATGCCGCCGGCACCGCCAGCAGAAGCTTTCTCATCTTCTGGCTCATCCGAGATAACACACTCAGTGGTCAGGAGCAGGCCGGCGATAGACGCAGCATTCTCCAGAGCTAAGCGGGTTACTTTGGTTGGATCGAGGATACCAGCAGCCATCAGGTTCTCATAGCGGTCTTCGCGGGCGTTGTAGCCGTAGTCGCCGGATCCCTCACGCACCTTCTGTACTACTACCGAGCCTTCGCCACCGGCGTTGCCTACGATGCAGCGCAGCGGAGCTTCCAGCGCCGTGCGGATGATGTTTACACCGGTACGCTCGTCGCCGTTTAGCGTGTCAACAGCAGCCAGCGATTCGATAGCGCGCACCAAAGCAACGCCACCGCCAGGTACTACACCTTCTTCAACAGCCGCACGAGTTGCGTGCAAAGCATCGTCAACGCGGTCTTTCTTCTCCTTCATCTCTACTTCCGTAGAAGCACCGATGTAAAGGATAGCTACACCACCTGACAACTTAGCCAAACGCTCCTGCAGCTTCTCCTTGTCGTAGTCCGACGTAGTAGTCTGAATCTGAGCTTTGATTTCGTTGATGCGGGCCGTGATAGTAGCCTTCTCACCTTTACCATTGACGATGGTCGTGTTGTCCTTGTCAATGATGATTTTCTCAGCAGTACCTAAGTACTCAATCGTAGCGCTGTCGAGCTTGTAGCCGCGCTCTTCCGAAATCACGGTACCACCAGTCAGCACCGCAATGTCTTCCAGCATCGCCTTACGACGGTCGCCGAAGCCGGGAGCCTTTACGGCTGCAATCTTCAACGAACCACGCAGCTTGTTAACTACCAGCGTAGCCAAAGCCTCGCCATCAACATCTTCGGAGATGATAACCAGCGGCTTACCAGTCTGTACTACCTGCTCCAGTACGGGCAGGAGCTCCTTCATGGTGCTCACTTTCTTGTCATAGATCAGGACGTAGGGGTTCTCCAGCTCCACTTCCATCTTCTCCGGATTGGTCACGAAGTAAGGGGAGAGGTAACCACGGTCGAACTGCATGCCTTCAACCGTTTTTACTTCGGTTTCCGTGCCGCGCGCTTCTTCCACGGTGATAACGCCTTCTTTGCCCACTTTGTCCATGGCATCGGCAATCATCTGACCAATTTCCGAGTCGTTGTTGGCTGAAATAGTGCCTACCTGGGCAATCTCCGAAGAGTTTTCAATCTTCTTCGACTGCGACTTCAGGTTAGCAACTACAGCGTGTACCGCCTTGTCGATGCCGCGCTTCAGGTCCATGGGGTTAGCACCAGCAGCTACGTTCTTCGAACCAGCCGTGTAGATAGCCTGAGCCAATACGGTAGCGGTAGTGGTACCGTCACCAGCCTGGTCAGCGGTCTTGGAAGCAACTTCTTTTACCAGCTGAGCACCCATGTTTTCAACGGGGTCAGTCAGCTCAATTTCCTTGGCTACAGTTACACCGTCTTTAGTGATGGTGGGTGCGCCGAATTTCTTGTCGATAACCACGTTGCGACCCTTAGGACCGAGGGTTACTTTCACGGCGTTAGCCAGCTTATCTACACCGCGCTTTAGCTTGTCGCGGCCGTCGGTATCGAATTGGATGTTCTTAGCCATCTTATTTTAAATAGAGAAGTAATTCAGGAAAAGAAAAGGAAACCCTACAGAACGGCGAAAATGTCAGACTCACGCATGATGAGGTAATCTTCCCCATCCACGGTGATCTCAGTGCCGGCGTACTTACCATAGAGTACCTGGTCGCCCACTTTTACCTGGGGGGCAATGAGAGTACCACTGTCGGCTACTTTGCCTTCGCCTATGGCCACTACTTCGCCGCGCTGGGGCTTTTCCTTGGCCGTATCGGGGATGATGATGCCCGACTTGGTTTTCTCCTCGGCGGCGGCTGGCGCGATAATTACGCGGTCGGCCAGCGGTTTCATGCTAAGTGACATATTGTACGTTTTGGTTGAAAGATATTGAGTGAATAAACCCGTGCGCCGTTCCCGACACTTCTTATGCCAGCCCACCCAAACCTGACATAATGGTCGTGAATGTGAACTTTTTTGTGCCCTATACTAAGACTTAGCTGCCAAACATGTCAGATTCAGACAGACCTGACACGTAGAGTAAGGCACAAAAAAACGATGGCTTCCAAGCAGGAAACCATCGTTTTTTATTGTAAGCAAGATCAATGAAGTTTACTCGTTGTCGGTTGTTGGCGCTGCGGCCGGAGCCGGAGTTGTGGCGGGCTGTTGATCTGCGGCAGATGCTGCCCGCTCATTAGGAGTGGCCGTACCGGAAGCTGCTGGAGCAGTAGCGCCAGGAACTGTAGCACCAGGGGCAGTAGGAGCCGGAGTGGCAGGAAGCTGCGTTTGAAGCGCACGCTCCTGGTTGATGCTGCGGGCCGGACCATCCGTACCGCCGCCAATAATCATGTGGGTACCCAGTGTAAGCACCATCAATCCTAAAGCAAAACCCCAGGTCAGGCGCTCTAATAGGTCGCCGGTACGCTTTACACCCATAAGGTTAGCAGCACCGCCCGAACCGAACTGATTCGACAGTCCACCGCCCTTTGGGTTTTGGGCCAATACAACGAGGGCTAGGAGCAAGCAAACGAAAATAATCAGGGCAATCAGGGCAATATACATCTACTCGAAGGTTTGCAATTGTTGAATTTGGTCGGCAAAATACGCCTTTTTTTCCGGCTGACGCACTATCAGCCGTTCATATATTTCGATAGCCTTACCAATTTTGCCCTGCCGGGCCAGAATCCGCGCCAGACTTTCGGAAGCCAGACTAGGCTCTGCCAGCGTACTGCGCACCGATAAATCAGCTTGAGCTTCAGTAGTGGGCGGCAATGGTAAAGGGGCTCTGAAGCGGGGCTTGCTGCGCAAAAACTTGTCAATCAAATCAATGCTGGTTGGCACGGGCGGCGGCACGGGCTGGTGCTGCTTTAAGTGCTGAAGCAGCAGGGCATCGGGCTCAAAAAAAGCGCTGGGGGGCAAATCCAGACTGTATTCGTCGTGGGCTTGCAGACAGAAGCCCAGCCGGCTACCTAAGCCCGGCGCGTAGCCAACTTCTTCGTCAGCCCAAAAAGGAGGAATGACAGCGGTTTGCTTGGCTGCTTTCTCGACCTCGAATAAATTATATGTCGGAACGGGCAGGGTTTGGGCCAGGCCAAACTCGAAACGGGAGGAACCAACTTCCGCCGGAGGGCGGATGGGTGGGGGTGACAGTGGCAATTCCTCCTCGGTAAACTCCGGCTCTACCTCTAGCTCAGGAGCAACGACCGACTCTTCCCTTTCGCCTGTCGGAATGAACGGCTGCTCAATAGGCTGCTCTAAAGTAAGTTCTGGCGCCGCTGCGTCAGATTCTTCTGTTGAGGCCGCTATATCAGCTTCAACCTTAACACTCTCCTCTACAGGCTCTTCCTCTGCTGGTAAGTCTGCATTTATGATAGCCTCATCAGAGTCCAAAAGCTCTTCGGGCAATTGTGCATCGACTTCATGTAACGGCGTCTCTAATTCGTTAGCTGCCTCTACACTTGCGTGCGCCCGAGTTTCCGGGGTATCGTTAAGCAATGCAGCTTCTGAGGCCGAAGGCTCTGCCGGTGCCTCCTCTGCTATGGCTAAATCTGCTTCTAATTCAGTAGTAGTGGAGGAAGTATCCTGGACATCAGTCTCTCCCGTGTCATAAGCGCCATCAAGCGGCTGATTATTCGGTGAGTCGGTTTCTGGGCTGGTGATATAGTCAGCAGCTTGTAATAATTCTGGTTCAGCAGTAATAATATCAACCGAAGGAGGTACAGCGAGTGCAAGTTGAGCAGTGGCTACGGCTTCTGCTTGCTCTTCCTTGGAAGGCGTAAATGCTTCGGCAAGCGTCTGCGGCGCAGGCAGCTCAATGAGCGCGCGCAGCTGCTCCCGGTCTACCGCGTAGGTGGCGGCGCGGCGCAGTCGCTGGGCTGCCAGCATGCTGCCCCGATCATGAGCAGCTTTAGCCAGCAGCAAATGAGCGGTCTGGCAGTACGGAAAAGTAGCCGCCAACTGCTCCAATTCCTGAACTTCCGTCTCCGAAATGCCCCCCAAATTGTCCAGAATATGCAGCAGCGAGGCGCGGGTCATGATATGCGGTACTAATTATAAGGTGGCTGAGAACTGATGTTCAGCTTAAAAATGGCGGCAAATACGAAAAGAACCTAGCGGCGCCAGCGTTTTTCGAGCCGACAACAATACGGCAATTTATTCACTAAACAGGCGCAGCAGTAAAGCTAGCAAGCCCGACACTAGAGTAATTACCAGTTGGCTACCGACTTATTAAAAACGTCGGTGATGATGTTGTTGGTGATGACGCGGACGCGCGGGTCGTTATTGATGGTCGTGATGTCCTCCGTAGCCGAGAAGCTGTCGCTGCTTTGGAAGGTCTGCTCCAGGTCCTGCAATGGGTCTTTCGTATTCACAAACTTCACCTGCACCTGAATAGTCAGCCGGTTTTGGCCAGCCTGATCGACATTTCCTTCGCGCTGAATGGCCGCCGGCGCGAAATCATACGCCGTGATGGCACCTTCAAATTGTAAGTCGCCATCGCGGGGCACGAGCTTGAGTGTGGTGTTGCGCTGGAAATAGTCTTTGAAATCCTCCGTAAAGCGCTGAGCCAGAAAGGATGGGCCGTTGCTGGCGTTGTTCTGAAACGTGGCTATGGAGATGGTTTTTACTGCGGGGTCGATGTTGGTGCCCGTAAAGGAATACACGCTGCACCCGGCCAGCAGAAACAGAAAAAAGCCCCCCAGTAACCAGCTAGTCAATCGGTTAGAGTTGCTCCAGATCATATTGCTTGAGTTTGCGGTACAGGGTACGCTCCGAAATGCCCAGGTCGTGAGCGGCGTACTTACGCTTGTTATGGTGCTTTTTGAGCGCCTTCATAATCATTTCCTTCTCCTTCGCTTCCAGCGACAACGTTTCCTCTTCCGTTTCGTGCGGAATATCTTCTACCCGCTGAGCTTCATCGTCGTAAGTCAATTCCTCGTCGCTGTCGTTCAACTCATTAACGGGGCGCGGCGTAATAAAGTACTCCCCAGCAGCTTCGGTAGGCGCAGGACGATTCAGACGGCCACCTTCGTAGGAGGAAGCAACGTTCAGGTTATTGAAAAGATGACTGTTTTGCCGTAAGAGTTCCTGCGCCTCGGCGGGGCGCTGCCCGGCAGCCAGATCCAGAACCAGCTTCTTCAGGTCGGTCATGTCGCGGCGCATATCAAACAGCACCTTGTAGAGCAGGTCGCGCTCCGAGTACGTATTGTTTGCACCTGCGCCATCAGGGTTTGCGGCGCTAAGCAACATAGGCAAGCGGCTGCTCTGATCGGCTGGCAGATACTGGCGCAGACGGGCGGCATCCAGCTCGCGCTCCATTTCCAGCACCGACATCTGCTCGGCAATATTCTTTAGCTGCCGGATGTTGCCCGGAAACCGAAAGCGCTGCAATTCAGCAACTGCATCGGGGGTAAGGCTAATTGGCTTTACGCGGTAACGTTCAGCAAAATCGGTTGCGAACTTTCTGAATAGTAAGTAAATATCGTCTCCGCGTTCACGTAACGGTGGAACTGTGATAGGTACTGTGTTGAGCCGATAGTAAAGGTCTTCACGGAAGCGGCCTTCGCGCACGGCATCCAGCAGATTTACATTGCTAGCCGCCACTACACGCACATCCGTCTTCTGCACTTTGCTGGCGCCCACCCGGATAAACTCACCGTTTTCGAGCACGCGCAACAAGCGGGCCTGCGTTCCAAGCGGCATTTCCCCGATTTCGTCTAGGAACATAGTGCCCCCATTCGTTACCTCAAAGTAACCCTTGCGTGCCTCATTGGCCCCCGTAAATGAGCCTTTCTCATGCCCAAACAACTCAGAGTCAATGGTTCCTTCAGGAATTGCACCGCAGTTGATGGCGATAAACTGCCCGTGCTTGCGGGGCGAGAGGGCATGAATAATCTTGGAGAAAGATTCCTTACCTGAGCCGCTTTCCCCCGAAATAAGCACGGTCATGTCGGTGGGCGCCACTTGAGCGGCCACTTGGATGGCATAGTTCAGCGCCGGCGCGTTGCCGATGATGCCAAACCGTTGTTTGATTGATTGTATTTCGCTAGGAGTCAAAGTCAGTAGGTGGGTTTCGTAAGAAAGACGAAAAGCAGCTGCGTTTACTTTAGTTACTGGGTAGCCGCCTGCTTACATAAGAGTAGATGACACTCTTAAATTGCGTTGCCGAATAGCGTACTGGCTGTGCAGTCATGCACCAGCACGTTCACATAATCGCCTTTCTGGAAGGTTTGTTTTGGAAAGAGAACCACTTTGTTCTGGTCATTGCGGCCACTCAGAAACTCATCAGAGCGCTTGGAAAAGCCTTCGACTAAGACCTTGTGTACCTGTCCGATGGCGCGCTGGTTGCGGATGAGATTGTGCTTTTGCTGCACGGCAATCACTTCGGCTAAGCGGCGCTTCTTTACTTCCAGGGGTACATCATCTTCCAACTTACGAGCGGCCAGGGTGCCGGGGCGCTCCGAGTAGAAGAACATATAAGCCATATCGTACTGCACCTGCTCCATGAGGCTCAACGTATCCTGGTGCTCCTCCTCGGTTTCGGAGCAGAAGCCCGAAATCATGTCGGTGCTGATGGCGCAGTCGTCGCCCAAGATGCGGCGGATGGCCTGCACCCGATCCTCGTACCAGGCGCGGTCGTATGTACGGTTCATCAGCTTGAGCACCCGCGAGTTACCGCTTTGGGCGGGCAAGTGAATGTAGTTGCAAATGTTGTCGTAGCGAGCCATAGTGTGCAGCACCTCGTCGGTAATATCCTTGGGGTGAGACGTGGAAAAGCGCACGCGCAACTCGGGGCTGAGCAACGCCACGCGCTCCAATAGTTGGGCAAAATTTACCTGCTCCAAGCCATCTTCCGAAGCCCATTTATAGCTGTCCACATTTTGGCCTAGCATGGTAACTTCCTTGTAGCCAGCAGCTATCAAGTCGCGGCACTCCTGGACAATGCTGTGCGCATCGCGGCTACGCTCGCGGCCACGGGTGAAGGGCACCACGCAGAAGGAGCACATGTTGTCGCAGCCGCGCATGATGCTTACGAAGGCTGATACGCCATTGGAATTAAGGCGAACCGGTGTGATATCAGCGTAAGTTTCCTCCCTAGAGAGCAACACGTTCACCGCTTTTTGCCCCCCATCCACTTCCTGAATCAGGCGAGGAAGGTCGCGGTAAGCGTCGGGTCCAACTACGAGATCAACAATCTTTTCTTCTTCTAAAAACTTGGTTTTCAAGCGCTCAGCCATGCAGCCGAGTACACCGACCAACAGGCCGGGATTGCGCTTTTTATGCCCGTTAATCTGGGAAAGCCGCATGCGTACTGTTTGCTCAGCTTTTTCACGAATGGAACAGGTATTAAGCAGTACCAAATCGGCGCCTTCCAACTGTTCAGTAGTATCAAAGCCTTCCTGAAACAGGATAGAGGACACTATTTCGGAGTCAGAAAAATTCATCTGACAACCATAGCTTTCAATATAAAGCTTGCGCTGCCGGCCGGTGCTGGTAGCGGCGCTAACCCGCACCTCGCCGCTTGGGGTATGTGCGTGATCAGCAGGGGCGGTGGGGGCCGGAGTATCTAGAAAATCGAGAGTAAGAATGGGCTGCGACATAGCGGTCAAACACGAATAAGGAGGGCAAAGGTAGGCTTTTTAGGGTAAAAATGACAGAATGGCAGAGGTAAGGATAGGTAAGATTTGGGCACTTTCAGATAAGATTGTTTGCGTAAAAACGAGCTGTTGTGCCTTCTTGTGCGTCTGGCCGTCAAACAACCGTAGCGCCCAAAACCTCCAACATTGCCTTGGCCTTTAGCAAGCACTCATCATATTCTTGCTCCGGTACTGAGTCGTAGGTGATGGCAGAGCCAACCTGAAAGGAGAGGTAACCAGTAGCGGCGTTGAATTGCAGACTGCGGATGACCACGTTAAAATCGAAGTCGCCGGAGGGCCAGATGACGCCGAGGCTTCCGCTGTATAGGCCCCGGCCGCTATGCTCATACTGCTCAATGAGTTGCATCGCCCTAATCTTGGGTGCGCCCGTCATGGAGCCCATCGGAAAGGTCGCGCGCAGCGTATCCACCAGGTCACAATCGGGGCGGCGCTGTGCCTGTACAGTTGAGACCATCTGCCAGACGTGGCGAAAGCTGTAGAGGCCAAACAGCTCGGGCACCTGCACTGAGCCAGTCACGGCCACGCGGGCAAGGTCGTTGCGTACTAAGTCCACAATCATCAGATTTTCAGCCTGTTCCTTTTCGTTGTGGCGTAGCTGATGGCGCAGTTCCTCGTCCTGCTCCGGGGTGAGGCCACGACGAATGGTGCCTTTAATCGGCTGAGAAATAAGAACATCGTGTTGCTGGCGCAGAAATCGCTCGGGCGACGCGCAGAGTAAGTACTGATCCTGCCATTTATAGAATCCGGCGAAGGGGGTAGGCGATGCGGAATTAAGCTGCAAGAAGGTTTGAACGGGCTCAATCGTGACGTGTTCAGCATAAAACTCCTGACACAGATTTAGCTCGTAAACCTCACCATTCAGAATATCTTCCCGGATAGATTCAACAGCGGCGAGGTAAGCGGCTTTGGGCATTCGGGCGCGCATCTGGGGCACCGAAGCTGCCGCATTTGATGGTACGGAAGCCGCTAAAATCTCATCTAAAATTCCCCCCGGACCGTGTATTTCTATTGAATCTGTATGCCAGATCAACCGGATTTCTGGCTCAAAAAAATGAATATCCGGAAAAGATAACCCGCTGGAATGTTCGCTGTTGAGGGCTTCTATTTGATTCTTAAGTTCATAGCTAAGAATGCCGCAGCGAGGCGCTTGGGTAGGCTGTTGCAGCCAGAGTCGCAGCTCACTTAAAGCAGCGGGTGCTTGCACAGGTGTGTTGCTCACTGCCAGCAGCCGAGAAAAAGCCCCCCGCGGATACGGCAGATCGTTGGGCTCGTAGTAGGCACAATACTGAAAACGGGCAGCCCAATGCAAGGCATTCGCCCGAAACTCGGCGGGCGCGATAGGTAAGCTGGACAGCGGAACGACTAACACGGGGCGAAGGTAATGGTCGGGAAAGCTTCTGTTATTAGTCAAGCTCGGCCAGCGCCACTTTTGCCTTCATATCTGTGCTGTTTTTGTACTCGTGCTTGGGATACTGAAGCGCCTGCCGAAAGTATTTCCGGGCAAGTTCCATTTGGCCCGCTGATTGGTGCAGATAGCCTAGCTGCAAGGCGGCCTGGGGGGCAAAGTAATAAGGTGCCTGTCCTTTAGAAAGCGCGATGGTGCGAGCGTAGAAGTAGCGAGCCGAATCGAGCCTGTCGAGGCCATGATAGGCGCGGGCGCGGCGGTAAGGCGCTTCTAATTGGTCTCGCAGGGTCGTTTTGCTGGTCGTGGAGAATGTTTTCAGCGTTGAGAGAGCCTCTTGGTAGTAGCCGCCGTCGAGTTGGAGGCGGGCGCGGGTCAGAATGGGATGCAGGGGGCTTTTTTCCTCAACAAAGCGCTGAGCATACGTGTCTTCCTCTACGATGGTGCGGCCTCCGGCGGCAATCTGCTGGCGGTAATAGTCAGCAGCCGAGAGTTTGCCCCCCAGCCAGGCCGCCAGATAAAGCTTGAAAGCAGCGGCCTTGCGGTAGTGCTGCCCCCGGTAGAGTTGTAGAAACCTCAGATTTTCGCGCTCCGAAGCCGCAAACTGACCTTGGTACAGCAGCAAGTCAGCGGCCATATGATGGAGATAGGCTACGGGCAAATAGCTGGAGCCAGTAGGGCGGGTCCGGAAAGCCGCCAGCGCATGGTCGGTGCGATGCAGCTTCTTGTTCTGGCTGATAACCAGGAAATTAACCAACAGATTGTCTGGCTGTTGGGCGGCCAAACGAGTAACCAGCTGCGTCGTTTCGTTGCTGCGCCGATAGTATGTTTCTTCAACCAACGCCAGAATAAGCTGACTTTCCAATTGAAAATCGTGAGGACGCTGGGCGGCAGCGCGTAAGTGCTGCAAGCCAGATTCTACGCTGCCACTTAAGCCCAGCAGTCGCAGAAACCAACGATACCCTTCTGGCAGTGAACCGATAGCAAATTCCAGCATCCCCAGCGACTTGCGGGCGGGTAGAAAGCCGGGGTAGCGTTTCGAAACTCCCTGCATCTGCTGATACGCCTGCCGCAGATTCCAGGCTCCTTGGACTTCATGTTCGAAAACCACCTGTAGCACTGCCTGATGAAGCCGAAGCTGGGCGCTTGAATAGTCGCGCAGTGGGCTCTGGGGGGCTTTTTCTAACGTTTCCAGACGCTTATTCTGCGCTTCCAACACAGTCGAATAGAGCTTCGCATCCTGGCTGATCAAAATTTCCACCATCTCCAGGCAATCCGCTACCAGCACAGTGCCGACGTTGGTTGGATCTTCGGTGCGCAGCAGGGCGCGGGCAGCGGGCACGCGCAGTTTTATTACTTCAGCGTAAGCACGGGCTTGCGAAGGGGTAAGGGCAGAAGATACAGGCAGCGTGGCGGATTGTAAAGGCTCGCTAAAGCAGGCGCAAAGGGTAGCAACGAACATCAGCAAGACCAAGACTAGCCGCTGTGCTCCTCTGCGTAACCAAATATGCTTTTCGGCCGAAAATCTCATCTGCATTTAAACAAGAAAAGGAACGACGCCGGGCCGTTCCTTTTCCACAATCAGTGCTTTACTTAAAGTTATGCAGCTTTCAAGTCTACATCAGCCAAAACCCGTCCGCAGTGCTCGCACACGATGATCTTCTTGTGTGAGATGATATCGGCCTGGCGCTGTGGAGGTACTGTATTAAAGCAGCCACCGCAGGCATCGCGCTTCACCGTCACCACGGCCAGGCCGTTGCGTACGTTGCCGCGGATACGCGTGTAAGCCATGAGCAAACGCTCCTCGATTGGCTTCACTGCGCCGTCGCGCTCCGTCATGAGCTTTTTCTCGTCGGCTTCGCTTTCACCCACAATGGTTTGCAGCTCGCCCTGCTTGTTTGTGAGGTCTTTACGACGCTCATCGAGGCGCTGCTTGGTGCCGGCGATGTCGTTGTTCTTTTGCTCAATCTGGTACTGAGCTTCTTTTATTTTCTTCTCCGAAATCTGGATTTCCAGGCGCTGCAACTCGATTTCCTTGGCAATTGCCTCGTACTCACGGTTGTTGCGCACGTTTTGCTGCTGCTCCTCATACTTGCGAATAAGACCTTCAGCGTCTTTAGCGGCCTGCTTGCGCTGCTTGATCTGGTCATTAAGTCCCGAGATTTCCTCGTCGAACTTACCTACCCGCACTTCATAGCCGATAATCTCATCTTCTAAGTCACGGACTTCCTCGGGTAAGTCGCCGCGCACGCGCCGAATTTCATCGAGCTGCGAATCAATGCGCTGTAGGTTCAAAAGGGCCTCCAGCTTGTTGGCAACGGGGGTTTCCGCGGTAGGGTTAGAAGTCATAACGGACGGGGTTGGTGAGGGTCTCTGCGATTAAGACCGCAAAAGTACTCGAAAACGTTGAGGTTAGCAATTCCTGAAACAGCTCACTGGTGAATTGTTCGCTCTCAAAATGACCCACGTCGCAGAGCAGTAAATCGCCTTCCGGGCCAAAAAACTCGTGGTACTTTAAGTCGCCGGTCACGTAGGCGTCGGCGCCGGCCGCACGGGCTTTGTTTAAAAGGAAACTGCCCGCGCCCCCGCACAAAGCCACACGGCGGATGGGTTGGTCATACTCGGTGTGCTTCACGACGGGCACGCCCAGAATAGCGCGTAGCTGCTGCCGAAAAGCTGCCGGCGTTAGCTCCTGCGGCAATTCGCCAATCATGCCAGCGCCTACCTCCTGGTTTTCGTTTTCGAGCTTCACGATTTCATAGGCAACTTCCTCGTACGGGTGAGCCTGCTGCAGCGCCCGTAGCACTGGCTTCTGCCGGTGCAGGGGCAAAAGTACTTCCACACGCTGCTCGGCAGTGGTTTCGGGCTGGCCCGGTTTCCCCTGAAAAGGCTGAGTAGCAGAACCGGGCGTGAACGTGCCCACGCCATCGGAGCGAAAGCTACAGTCAGAATACTCACCAATTTGACCAGCTCCGGCCTGGTAAAGAGTCTGCAAAACCGCGTCGGTGTGCGTTGGCGGAACGTAGGTAATCAGCTTGGCCAGATTGCCGCTTGTGGGGGCCAAAATGCGTAGGTTCTGCAAGCCAAGCTTCTCACCAAGCTTGCGATTTACGCCGTGGCGCACGTTATCGAGATTGGTGTGAGCGGCGTAAATGGCGATGTCATTTTTCAGCGCCTTTAATAAAGTGCGCTCCACTTCGGTAGCGCCGGTCAGACTTTTTAGGGGGCGAAAAATGACGGGATGGTGAGCCACGACTACGTTGCAGCCTCGGCTCAGAGCCTCGTCGAGGACGGCGGGAGTGCAGTCGAGCGCAATCAGGACGCCGGTTATTTCCGCTTGAGAATCACCACATTGCAGACCGGCATTGTCATACGATTCCTGGTAGGCGAGGGGCGCCGCCGTTTCGAGGGCGCGGGCAAGGTCAGCGACGGTAGGCATTTTTTAAGGAAAAGGTAAAGAAGGGCGAAGAACGGACAAACAAAAAAAGAATGTCATGCTAAGCTTTATTTACTAGTTGGTTACATCCGTAAGCACATCCACGTAGCGCGCTATATGCGCGGACAAATCGCGCCGCTTGTATTGCATCAGATAGCGTGGATGGTCCAGAATATGAATCTGGTCAAACAGCTGAAGCTCCTTGTTCCACCGCGTGAAATATTCTCCGTTGCGGCGTCCCAGACAGATGGCAGCGTCGCGGCGCAGACCTACTTCGTGTACCTGTAGCTGCAAAGAAAGGCGGATGGCCGGATTCAGCGCGGCGGTCAGGGCAGGCGAGTCGTAATAGTTGTAGTTGCGGCCCTCGCGCAAAAGTACCAAGGGGTAGAGCGAGCCCAGATAAAAGCTGTCGAAGAAAACCGTCGGGCCGCCTAAAGCCCTGATTACTTCATGTATAAACTGACTTGATGGCTCGCGCTGCTGGGGCAGCTCATTCGGGATTCCGCAGGCGGTCAGGGCTACAGGATCGGTGAAAGCTACGCCGGTGCGGCCATTGCCCAGCCGGCCCGGATTAATGCCTAGCAGCGCCACCCGAGAACGATTGTCGGCGTAGTAGCGGCTGGCAAACTGCGTGAGCAGCGTCTGGGGAGCCTCCTCCTGGTAAGGGCTGAAAGCCAGCACGTTGTCGGGCAGTGAGGTAGGCAGGGGAAAGCTGGTCAGAAAGTGCAGAAGGCGGGCGCCGAAGGTGGACATAGTAGCAGGACAGTTAGCTGTGCATACGTATGACTTGCCTGAAACAGTAAAAGTGGCGTACTCTGCATTTCCGCGTACTTTTGCCCCCCAAGCTTTATTATTCTCCATGCCACCTTTCTTGGTCTTGCTGCTGCTCCCGTTTGCCTGGCTTTATGCCGGGGTGATGGCAGTGCGCAACTGGTTGTATGATAGAGGCTTGAAATCGTCTTTTGCTTTTGACACCCCGGTAATAAGTGTCGGTAACCTACGCGTGGGGGGCACGGGCAAAACGCCTCATGTAGCTTGGCTGGTGGCTGAGCTACAAGCCTGGGGGGCAAAACCTGCCATTTTGAGTCGGGGCTACGGGCGTAGTACCAAGGGCTTCCGCCTAGCCGATGCTGCTGCCACCGCCGCCGCCATCGGCGACGAGCCGTTGCAGCATTATCAGGACTTTGGGGGGCAAATTCCGGTGGCCGTGGCCGAGGATAGGCGGGCGGGCTTAACCCAACTGCTGGCAACTCGCCCTGACCTGACGACTGTGGTACTGGATGATGCCTACCAGCACCGCCGCGTCCGCCCCACGCTCAGCATTCTGCTTACCGAGCAGCAGCGCCCGTTCTATACCGACTATGTGCTGCCCGCCGGGCGTCTGCGCGAAAGCCGCGCCGGAGCCCACCGCGCCGATGCCGTGATAGTTACGAAGTGCAGCGAGAAGCTGACTCCAGCCGAGCGCGAAGAAATAACCCGCAATGTTCGGCGCTATGCTCGGCCTCATGTGCCGGTTCTTTTTTCAACCTATACCTACGGCGAGCCCATAGCGGTAGGCAGCCAAAAAAAGCCCCCCGGCATTGATATCGTGCTGCTTACCGGCATTGCGCAGCCCGAGCCGCTGCGGGCATATCTGGCGGCGGCCGGCTACCGTATCAGGCACCACGCCAGCTTCCATGACCACCACGCTTTCACGGCGGCTGAGGTGGCTGCGGTAGCGGCACAATTACAACCGGGCCACTGCGTTTTTACCACCCAGAAGGATGCCGTGCGCCTGCTGGAGCCTGCCTTGCGGGCGGCGGTGGTGCAGCTGCCTGTTTTTTATATCCCAATTACCGTTCAGTTTCTGGCCGATGACGCCACCCGGCTGCGGCAGTTGCTTTCTCCCTACTTTCAGCCCCAAGCTGTTGTCTGACATTTCGCTGTTCTCGTTGTTCTCTACATCTGTGCCCAACTGTTTGGTATCTGTCCATGCGCTGCCAGGTAGCCGGCTTTCTCGCTGGCTTACAGGGCTGCTGCTGCTGCTGGGGGGCTTTTTTGACCCACGTACCACGCAGGCTCAGGTCGTCGACGATACTACCAAAACCCTGTACGGTCCCAAAACCACCCTCGTCATTCGGGAGGCCGATGTGCTACGCGAAAAGCACGAGGGCCGCATGGTAGATACCACCCTGGTGGGGATGCAGCAGGCCCGCAACTGGTACCACGACAGCACATTTCAGCAGGACCTGGGCAACGGCGGCACGGCCTCACGCCGTCTGCTTTGGGAGCCGAATACCCAGCTGGGCGCGCGTCTGGGCCGCAATGTATTTGATAAGTACATGCGCAACTCGGCCACCATTCCGTACTACGATACTCGCTCGCCCTACACGTTTTTTCGCTTTGTGCAGGGCGGCACCGGCGAGCAGGTATTTGAGCTGTCGTACAGCCGCAGCATTAAGCGCAACGCCAATGTGGGCTTCGCCTACGAGCGGTTTGCCTCAAATAAAATCTTTACGGATGTAGGTTCTGAGGGCCTGACCAAGCACTCGGGCGTGCTCTTTTTCGTGCGCTATCAAACCACCGATGACCGGTATCACTTGCTGTTCAACGTGAATACGGCCCGCCATGAAGCCATTGAGCAGGGCGGTATCGTACCCCAGCCCGAAGATATCGGCGACGACAACCGCATCCTGACCCAAAACCTTTTGGAGTATGATGATGAGCGGGTATGGCTAACGCAAGCCAGAAACCGCGACGACCGCGACCGTATCCATCTGGCCCAAACCTATCGGCTGCTGGGTAAAGGTCTCACGGCTTTCCACGTGATGGACATAAGCCGCCAGACCAATCGCTACAACGACGACGCCATTCCGCGCGGCCCCACCGACCCACTTTACTACCCGCGCACCCGCCTTAGCCCTAATGTTACGAATGATCGGGCGACGTTCGAGCAGGCCGAGAATAGCGTAGGGGTGCTGGGAGCCACGAAGCTGGTAGAATATCGGCTGTACGGCCGCCACCGCTTGGCGCGCCTGTCGGCCAGCAGCCAGATTGAGGAAAGTGTTCAGGAAGATAATGTGCCTATACGCACCTTCAATCAGATATTTCTGGGGGGCAATGCGGCATTTAAGTACCGCATATTTGGGGTGGAAGCCGCTGGAGAAATAAAAGTGCCTGACATTTCGGCGCCCGGCGAGGCGAGCCGCGTACCCGAGTATTGGGGAAAAGCAGCCGCGCGTACCGGCCCAATTACGGCCGAGTTCTACAGCGCTTCTTATGCCCCAACGCTCACGGAGCGCGAATTCAGCGGCAACCATTACGTGTGGAACAACTACAGTCGTTTCGAAAATACCTTCGTCAATCAACTTACCGGTCGCCTCGATCAGACCCTGGGAAAGCAGCGGCTGCAAGCATCGGTAGCAGTGGCCAATATTTCGAGCCTCGTTTACTATAACCAGCAAGCGGAGCCCGCCCAGCTCTCCGAGCAGCGGCAGTTGGTTATCGTTGGGGTGCGGCATCGCTTTCAGGTCGGCAACTTCTTTGCCGACAACCAGGGCACCTACACGCTGGGCGGCGACCAGGAAGGACTACGCATTCCCAGCCTGGTGGCGAACGCGAAGGTGTATTATCAAGGCTACATCTTCAAAAAGGCGCTGTTCGGCCAAATTGGAACAGAGTATTATTACCAGTCGCGCTTCCGGGCCTACGATTATAGCCCCAGTACGCAGCAGTTTTTCGTGCAGGATCAGTTCAGAATCCGGCGCTATTCCCTGCTCGATGCCTTCGTGAACATCGATATTCGGACGGTATCGGTATTCCTGAAAATGGCTTATCTCAACCAGGGCCTGCACCGCAATGGTTATTTCACCACGCCCTATTATACCGGGTTGCCCCGCCGCTTTGAAGTGGGCCTGAAGTGGCAGTTTTTTGATTAGAAGTAATGGTTAAATGGTTGGGGGTTAAATGGTTGTTCGTTCTGGCAGCCTTACTAATCGAACAGCCATTCAACCCCCAACCATTTAACCATGTATCCCGTGGAACAAGAGCCGAAAGAAAAAACCATCCTCAAGCTCAAGCTCAATACCGACCCGCGTTGGGTGGATATTGCCAGCAAGAACATTGAGGATATTCTCGTCGACCATGCTTATTGTGAGCAGAAGGCGGCCAGTACGGGCATCAGCCTGATTGTGAAGTATCCCGAAAAAACGCGGCTGGTCGATGAGCTGACTGAGCTGGTAGCCGAGGAGTGGTCTCACTTCGAGCGGGTGCTGCACGAACTGCGCAAGCGCGGCCACGAGCTAGGCCGTCCGCGCCGCGACGAGTACGTGGTGCAGCTCATGGCTCATGTGCGCAAAGGCGGCGCCCGTGAGCGGCAGCTGATGGATCAGCTGCTGGTAAGCGCGCTGATAGAAGCCCGTAGCTGTGAGCGGTTTAAGCTGTTGTGGAAACACATTCCGGACCCCGAGCTATCGAAGTTTTACTACGAGCTAATGGTATCGGAAGCCGGGCACTTCGTCAGCTACGTGGAGCTTGCCAAGGAATATTGCGACAAGCAGGAGGTAGATGCACGCTTGCAAGAGCTACTGCAAATTGAAGGCGAAATCGTAACCAACCTCCCCGTGCGCGACGACCGCATGCACTAGCATGCGGCTACGGTAACTACGGCTGAAAGCTTCATGAGCTGGTAAAAAGTAAACACCCACCAAAAAAGCCCCCCAGACAACTTCTGGGGGGCTTTTTTGGTGTGGCGATAGGAAGTTGTTTGAAGTAGGGCTTAAAGTGACAGAACGCGGTAGAGACGTAACATTTTGCGTCTCGCCGTTGTACAATTGGCGCTAACGACGAACCCAAACGGCGCAGACGATAAGACGCAAAATCTTGCGTCTTATCGTCTGCGCCGTTCCTGTTAACTTAAAATACCTTTTAAGAAATCTGTTTTTCAATAGGCTGAGGCTGACCTTCTTGTTCCTCTGAGTGAGAAGCCAGCAGGCCCGGTGGCACACTTAATTCACCGGTTTGCGCGTCGATGAGGCCATTGCGTTCCTCCTCAATGTTGGTAGCTTGGGTATACACGTCGCCGGCGATGGGGCGGGCGCGCAATTCGCGTTTGAAATCGCGAATGCGCTCCGTGCGCTCATTTGCGTCTTTGGGGCCACCGTAGTCGGGAAAGCCGAAACCACCCCACTCACTAACGATGAGTGGTACCTGGCGGCGGAAGAAAAACGGGTCGCCCACGACGAGCGGAAAGGCGGCTGTGCCTTCCATTTCGCCCGCAACAAGGCGGTCGAGCAGCTCGCGCCAGCGGTCCAGGTCGGGCGTGTAGAGGTGGGCCGTGAGCAGGTCGGACTTCAGGCGGCCGGTGTGCGAAATGTGGTGCCAGCCATCGTTATCAACCACCAGAAACTGCGGGTGCGCAATTTGCATATAGTGGTACATATCAACGATATAAGACCGCGTTTCGGGGTTGGTAGCAATATCCTGTGCGCCCCAGTCCTCATTATACAAGCTCCAGATGACGACTGAAGGGTGCGTTTCAATCAACGCCACCATCCGCAGCAGCTCGGCCTGATGATTTTGGCGGCTGCGCGGGGTAGAGCTGTGCGGGCTAGGTACTTCCACCCAAAGCAGCAAGCCCAGCTCATCGGCTAGGTTATAGATACGCGGATCGACACCGGCGATGTGCACGCGCACCAGGTTGCAGCCCAGCTCCTTCATCGCATACATATGACGTCGCATTTCCTCGTAAGTGGCCGTGCCCGGCTGGTACAGAATCCCATCGAGGTAGATGGGCTGGTTATTCAGGTACACATAGCGACCTCGGGCTTCTATTTTGCGCAGCCCGAAATACGTCTCAATTTGAGCCGTGTACTGCTCAGAGTCAATAAGCTGGGCCACGATACGATACAGGTGAGGCGAGCTGGTTGACCATAGCTTCGCGCCAGGCAGCTCCAGCACCACTCGCTGCGATTTCTGGCCGGCCTCTAAGCGCAACGGAAAATCGGAGGTAGCTAGCGGAGTGCTGTCGTCGGCCATATCGCGCTCAAATACCTTGAGGCGCAGGGTATAGCAGCCGGGGTCATGGACACGGGTGGTGAAATTGAAGCGGACCAGTTGGTCTTCCACTATGCTCACTACACCCACGCGGGAGCGAAGACGGTTGCGCTCAACTACTTCCAGCCATACGCTGCGCACCGCGCCGGTGTAGGTTTGGTACCAGATACCGCCGCGCTTATACACGTGCGACTCCTGCTTGCCGCGTGGGGTCTCGGCATCCATCGTGTCGGCAATGCGCACGGTAAGGCGATTCACTAGGTGCAGATTTTCCTGGCGCAGCTCGTAAGAAAATGACGTGTACTCGCCGTAGTGCACATCTTCGCCCTCAATGGTGCGAAGCAAACGGCCATTCAGCCACACCCGTGTTTCGTAGCCGCAGGCCCCAAACGTCAGCTGGAGCATGGTGCGCGACTGTTCCAAAGACTCGTCCAGCTCCGGCAGGGTGAATTCACGCTCATACCAGGCTACGATCTTATCGTTCCAGCCAGTGGAGTGGGGGTGTTCTTTGGATTCTATCATGTGCTCCTCGATGGAGCCCGGCCATTGGGCCGTGTGCTTGTAGTCGTAGCCCAGGTGCCAGCCTTCATGCAGGCCCGCGTCGGCCTCGTCGATGGCAAAGCGCCATTCGCCGTCGAGGAGAGAATAGGAGTTAAATCGTAATACCGCCCGGGGCAGGGGGTTGGCGAGGTCTTCGGGCAGGCGGTCTTCTTCTTTGCTAGCCGAAAAGCCGTAATTGGAATGATCAAGATCCATACGGACGGGGTTAAGGGTAGTCGGGGCGAACGTAAATCAGGGGCAAGTGTAGGCAGGGTTCCGAAATTTGCCCCCCAAGTCCTCCATACGGCCTAATTCGTTTCGTGTATGAATATACGGCAAAGAACCTGTGCTTTCGCGCCGGCTTGCCTTCCGGCGGGTACAGTGGAGCCTGGCTCAACCTTACAAAACACCTGAAAGATGAATGTGAAAATATAGAGGCACACTGTTTGTAGAAATAAATTAAATTTCACTGAAGTCAGTTCAGCAGATACGTCAAGACAGACAGTAGTTTGTGCGTTACTGAGTTGAATATTTTTGTGATACCTGGATAATGCGCATATTTATAGCCATGAAAAGCATTTGTACTCTCGTTTTGTTGTTTTGCTCATCCGTGGCCTTTGGTCAGACAGCAGCACCAGCCACACCTCCTACGCCGACGCCCTCGGTTAACTTTTGTGGACAGAATCTAGAAGTTGCAGAGGGCTGCACGAGCACAAGCCCGTACCAGATAAAGTGCGATAAATACGACATGACTTGGATTTACATGGATTACGCAGTCATGAAAACGGCGCCAGAGGAATTTGCCAGGCAAATGAAGAGAGAGCACAAGCGCACCGACATGGCGCCCTTTGAGTGCTACATAGCCGGCAAGCCGGCTAAAGGCTTTAAACTAAGCTATATGACGGATGCAGGCGGCATGGCCTACCAGCTCATCGTATCGGGGGTGGCCAATGGGCAGCCCGTACTGGTGCAGCTGACGCTGGATATCGACCCTTATAAGAACGAAGACATCCCGGCGCTGCCCCGTCAAATTGTGCAGCTTACCCCAACAGCCCAGCTTACTACCGCAAAGTAGTAGCAGCGTAATGCATCAAAAAAGCCCCTCAGAAGTTTTCTGGGGGGCTTTTTTGATGCTTGAGTTTTCGCCCAGCGTGTTAGGTCAACGTTTCTCAGGTCTTCTGCTTTTTCTTCTTAGCGGCCGGAAACAGGATGTTGTTCAAAATAAGTCGGTAACCGGGTGAGTTAGGGTGCAGGGCCAGGTCGGTGGGCTCCTCTTCCACCAGGTGCTGGTAGTCTTCGGGGTCGTGGCCGCCGTAGAAAGTCCAGGTGCCTTTGCCCAGCGTGCCATGCATGTAGCGCACCTCGTTGGACTGCTTGTTTTCGCCCATCACAATGACGTCGGACTTCACCAGGCTTTTACGAAAAGCGGTGGTTTGGCCCATAAAACCCTTCACCGTTTTCTCGTGGTTCTGGGTGAGCATGGTGGGCACCGGGTCATATTTGGCCGAGAAGGTGAAGAGCTGAAAATAGTCGTTGTCTTCGTACACGCCGCGCTCGTAGGGCTGCATGTCGATGCTGGAGTATTCGTACTGATATGGGTCGCGCACGAGCTGGAAGTCCTTGAAAGCCAGCGTGCGGTTGAAGTTGAGCTTAGTCTGGGCCGTAGGATCGGCGGGGTCACCATCGTACATGCTTTCTACCATATCGAGGCCCAGGCCAGCCAAAGCAATATCATAGGAGTCAGTGGCCGAGCACATGGCAAACAAAAAGCCCCCGCCGGCAATAAACTCCTGCATTTTCACCGTTACGGCCCCCTTCATCTGGCTTACTTTGGCGAAGCCGTTGCGCTTGGCGGCCGCTTCCGAATCGCGCTGCTGCTGCTGATACCAGGGGCGGTTGCGGTAAGAAGCATAAAACTTGCCGTACTGACCCGTGAAATCTTCGTGGTGCAGGTGCAGCCAGTCGTACTTGGGCAGGTCGCCGCGCAGCACTTCGTCGTCGTAAATCTGGGTGTAGGGAATTTCGGCGTAAGCCAATACCATAGTCACGGCGTCGTCCCAGGGCTGCTTATCCTTGGGCGTGTACACCGCGATTTTGGGCACTTTCTCCAGCTTCATAATGTCCATATTGGCATTAGGATCAGCTATTTCTTGCAAAATGCTGCCGTACTGAGCTGAAGAAATCACCTGAAAGCTCACTCCGCGCACAGTCAGCTCATTTTCAATGCCCGGCGCTACGGCACAGGAAAAAGCCCCCCCGCGATAGTTGAGCAGCCAATCGACCTCCACCTGCTTGCTGAGTAGCCAGTAAGTGGCGCCGTAGGCTTTCAGGTGCTCTTTCTGCGCCGCATCCATCGGAATCAGAATCTGGTTGGCCCAGGCGGCCAGCGGAGCCCCCAGCCACAGGGCCGCCAGCAACAGAAGAAGCGAAAAGCGTTTTAGGATCATCAGATGCTTGAAGTCAAAGAGTGAGCAGACACAATACAGGCTATAACCGGGATAGGCAGATAACGATTAATCAGGCAAAGACGGATACAGAACGAAAAAAGGCAGCGCTTAGCCATGATTTAAAGGTAGCAAAACCCGGCTGGAATCTGCCCAAAACCGGCTAACTTGCATCACCAGGCATCGGCCCAAATCAAGGCTGCCAGCTAATACAGGCCGATTTGAAAGGTTTTTTCTCGGTCTTCTTCTTTTCGTCTTGTCGCCCTCAGGCCGCTATTATGCACTTGCTAGAAAACATCCGCGAGGCTTTCCGTTCCATCCAGAGTAACCTGCTGCGCACCGTGCTCACGGCCCTTATCGTGAGCATCGGCATTATGTCGCTGGTGGGCATTCTCACCGCCATCGACGCCATCAAGTCGTCGCTGACCAACACGTTTGCCAGTCTGGGGGCCAATTCTTTTGAGATGACGGCCAAGGGCTACAACAACCGCTTTCGGCGCGGCGGCGTGCAGGGGCGTACCTATCCGGCCATTAACTACTTACAGGCCCGCCAGTACAAAGAGCGCCTCGGCGACGATGCACAGGTGGGCATTTCCGCCTTCATCACCGGCGCTACCGAAGTAAAAGCGGGTGGCCTCAAAACCAACCCCAATATGCAGGTGGTAGCCGGCGACGAGAACTACCTGCGCATTCAGAGCTACAACCTGGAGGCCGGGCGCTCGTTTTCGCCCTCTGAGCTGGAGGTGGGCGCCAATGTGGCCATTGTGGGTACCGAAATCAAGGACAAGCTATTCCCCAATCAATCCGCCATCGATCAGTACGTGTTTTTTCTGGGCCAGCGCTTCCAGATAATCGGGCAGCTCGAAGCCAGCGGCAGTGGCATGGGCGGGGGCGGCGGCGCCGACCGGCTCGTGCTCATCCCCCTGATTACCGGCAACCAGCTGCCCCGGCAGCGGGCCCTCACTTTCGACATCAAAACCGCCACCACCGACCCCGACAACCTGAATTTTATCATGGGCCAGGCTACCGGCATCATGCGCGCCGTGCGCGGCGACCGGCTCGGGCAGGAAGACTCATTTGAGCTGGAGCGCAGCGACTCCGCTGTGGCTACCCTCGATAGTTTGTCGGGAAACCTGCGGATGGGGGGCTTTATTGTGGGCTTTATTACGCTGTTAGGCGCCAGCATCGCCCTCATGAATATCATGATGGTATCGGTGACGGAGCGCACCCGCGAAATCGGGATTCGGAAGGCTCTCGGCGCCACAGCCCTGCAGATTCGCCAGCAGTTCCTCATTGAAGCCATCGTGATTTGCGTGATGGGCGGCGCGCTGGGAATTGTGCTGGGCGTGGCTGGGGGCAATGCTATTTCGCTCTTTATTCCTGGTGGTGGGGAATTTTTGGTGCCCTGGCTGTGGATGATAATTGGCCTGGTGATCTGCGTAAGTGTTGGCCTGGCCTCGGGCTATTACCCCGCCAGCAAAGCCGCCGGCCTCGACCCGATTGAGTCGCTACGCTACGAATAGGAGCGGAGGCCTTGGCTTCGCCAGCCTGACTGAATAATAAACGCCCGCCTCTGGATACCGGAGGCGGGCGTTTGCATAAGACAAAACCGGGCTCTTGTCTGTCGAAATTTGCTTCGAACTTGCTCCTAGTTATCCGCACCAGCTTACCTGTGGCCGCCACGCCACACGAACTGTGCACTTACAAGTGCCACGCGAGTTACGGCCTTGAAGCGCGTTATCATTGCTGTTCCAGCATCGGTATAAAAGCTGAAATGAAGATCGATAGTTGAGCAGCGCTGCACTGACAGCAGGCTTTTATAGAAGTCGCGATAGTCAGAATTTGAAATAAGAAAATTGCCCCTCAGAATTTACCAAAGAAGAAAATGCTCAGCTTCTGCACATCTCTACCGAATCAGAGCGCAGAGACAATAAACAAAAAAACGGTCATGCAGAGGCGGAGCCGAAGCATCTCGCGTGCTGACGCAGGATTAGTAACCTCATGACCGCAAGCGAGATGCTTCGGCTCCGCCTCTGCATGACCGCCTTTTGTTAGTAAAAAATCCTCACAGTCCGCGTAGGCTCGCTAATCATCTTTATAATAAGAAGTGTATTACTCACCTAATTCTGCACTGAATATCCCCCTCAAGTTGAAAGAAGATAATGCAGCAAAGTTTAAGTAAAAAAGGATGCTTTTATTCATTTGGTTATATCTTGCGAATTATAACGCAACAACCTTTTGAATATGGCTGAAAATGCAACTGTTGGTCAGCGCTTTGCGCAATTTATCGCCTACCTGGGTATCTCTAAAAATGCCTTTGCTGCGTCGCTCGACAAGACAGCTACCGTGATTCAGCACTTGGTAGATGAGCGAAATAAGCCGGGGTTTGACCTTTTGTGTAAGGTATTTGAAGTATATCCAAATCTATCAAAAGACTGGTTGTTGCAGGGTGTGGGGCCAATGGTGGCGGAGCAGGCGGAAGAAACGCATGATTCTGCGCGTATGGAACCCGCCTCAGCCAAGCCGGCGCCAGCCAGAGAAAAGCCCCCCGTAGCCGCTGCGGCCGCTGCCCCGCTGGCTGCTTCCATTGCAAAACCCGCCGCCGAAATTTCTTCACCTAAAACCCCAACTGCGCCCGAGGCCGAAGTCGCCGCCCCGATAGCGGCTCCAGTTGCCGCTGCTCCCGCGCTACCACCCACGCCAGAAACGCCCACAGCAGTTGCATCAGCAGCAACACCCCCAAACCCCGTAGACCCCGGCTGGCAAACTGCTCTTTACACGCAGCAAATGGCTCACCAGCTGGCCATGGCCGAGATGCGTAATCATCATCTGCAGGAGCAGCAGCGGCTGATGCAGCAGATGCTGGATTTGATGCGTAAAGCCATCTAAATCGCGGATTCGCCGGATTTCGGAGACGATTTGATTGACCTAAAAAAGCCCCCAGATTAGTTCCGGGGGGCTTTTTAGGTCAATAAATGTGGTGAGTGTAGTAGTAATTAATCGTCACCAAAATCCGATGAATCCGCGATTCTGAATCAGGCAAACACGCCTACTTCCTCTGCTTCCATTTGCCCTTGTGGGTTAACTGCCGTGAGCCGTAGGCGCTTCAGTTCGCCTACCATTAGCGGGTCGTATTTGGCAGCTACGCGGATGTAGTTGGGCGTAAAGCCTTCCATTACGCCATTGGTCACGTCGTCTTCGAAGAGGACTTCCGCTTCCAGACCTGCGTGCTGAGCGTAGAAATGACGTTTTTTCTTTTCCGACAGGCTGCGCAGCTGCGTGGTACGCTCGTGGCGCACGCGGTCCTGCACGCGGCCGGGCAGGGTGGGCGCCAGGGTATTTTCGCGCTCCGAATAAGGGAAAACGTGCAGGTAGCTGATATCCAGATCGTTCAGGAACTGGTAGGTTTCCAAAAAATCCTCCTCCGTTTCGCCCGGAAAACCTACGATTACATCTACGCCGATGCAGGCGTGGGGCATTACTTCCTTAATGAGGCGCACCCGGTCGGCGTAGAGAGCGCGGCGGTAACGGCGTCGCATCAATCCCAGAATCTTATCCGAGCCGCTTTGCAGCGGAATGTGAAAGTGCGGCATAAACCGCCGCGACTGCGCCACAAAGCGAATCACGTCGTCGGTAAGCAGGTTGGGCTCGCAGCTGGAGATGCGGAAGCGGTTGATGCCATCCACGTTGTCCAGCGCTTGCACCAAATCGTAAAAGTTTTCCAGCCGCTCCCGATTTGCCCCCTGCAAACCGAAGTCGCCCAGGTTTACGCCGGTGAGCACAATTTCTTTTACGCCAGTAGTCGCCAAACCCTGCACGCGCTCTACCACGCTCTGCACGCTGCCGGAGCGACTGTTGCCGCGAGCCAGCGGAATGGTGCAAAACGAGCAGGAATAGTCGCAGCCGTCCTGCACTTTCAGAAACGTGCGCGTGCGGTCACCGAAGGAGTGGGCGGCGTGAAACTCGGTGGCGGCGCTGATGGGGCTGGCGTACACCTGCGTCTGGGGGGCTTTTTCGAAGCCGGCCAGAATATCCACGAGCTGGAACTTCTCGGCCGCGCCCAGCACGGCATGCACGCCTGGAATCTCGGCTATTTCCTGGGGCTTAAGCTGCGCATAGCAGCCCACAATGGTCACGAAAGCCTCCGGATTGTGCTTCAGAGCCTCTTTTACCACTTTCCGGCACTTGCGGTCGGCGTGGTCGGTGACGGAGCAGGTGTTGATGACGTAAATATCGGCCGCGTCCTCGAAGGGGACTTTGCGGAAGCCGCGCTCCTCAAACTGCCGCCCAATGGCGGACGTCTCGGAGAAATTGAGCTTGCAGCCCAGCGTATAAAAAGCAACTTTCTTGGTTTCCATAAGAAGCCGCAAAGGTACGAAGGAACACAGGTTTTAGCACTGATGCACAATGCAATTGCCCAAATGCCCCACCAGAAGCTACCCTGCCCAAATGGTGTAGAGACACAATATTTTGCGTCTCATGGTTGAACGACTGGAACCACGCCACCTAAACAACATCAGCAACGACGAGACGCAATATTTTGCGTTTCTACATTGTTCTGCTATTCTGGAGGTTTAGCGTCGACATTAGGCAGTTTGTGTTGCTTGTTGTAGGCGCTGCATTAGCTCTGGCAAACTCAGTGGAGCCATTTCAGTGGCCGTTAGCAACGGAATCAATTCGTGAGAGCCATTTTCCCAAAATACAGCTGGCAACTCCTGCTTGCTGTGTGCCGGGAACTGCTGCTGAAACTCGTCGCGGTGCAGGAAACGAGCTTCTACGGGCAAGGCCTGCAAAAATTCCTTCCATTCAGCCCGCATGCTGGTGAGGCTGTAGGTGATGCCGCACAGAGAGCAGGCGTAGGTGCGGGGCGAAAAGATTTTGTGCGCCGTATCCAGCAAGGCATTGGCTAAGCCTGCATCGGCATTATAAACGAACAAAAGCTTTTTCATGGCGAGGCCGTTATTTCTGCAGATAATCCTCGAACGATACCTGCTGATACGCCTGGCCTTGCTGCACCTGCGCCTCGGGTACCTTCGCCCCCCGCGAAATCACGCGCCGCGCGACGTGGTCGTAGGTGACGGCGCCGGCCGGCGTGAGCATGCCAAAACCATCGTTGAAGTTATAAAACGCGAAAGATTTGCCCCCCGGCCGCAGCAAATCGCGGCCCCAAGCGTACTCCTGGGTCGGCAGATTGAGCTGCGACAATAAGGTGGTAGCAACGTCAGTTTGAGTTCCAAAGCTGGCAACCACGCGGCCCCGCGCTTCCGGCCGCAACGCGCCGCCCGCCAGCACCAGTGGAATATGAAACTTGGCCGGACTTTCATTGGAGGAGTTGCCGGGCAACGGGTGGCCGTGGTCTGCCACCAGCACCACGAGCGTATTGTCCCACCACGGCTGCTGGCTGGCCTGGCGCAAAAAGCGGCCCAGGGCCCAGTCGGTGTAATAAATGGAGTTGCGAAACAGCGCCGTTTCATTGGTGCCGGGAAATTTCTTCGGAATCGGAATATCGAAGGGTTCGTGGCTGCTGAGGGTGAAGGCCGTGAGGAAGAAAGGTTGGGTGGCGGGCCTTTGGTTTAAATCGGTGAGAATGCGGTTGAAAAGGATGTGGTCGTGGGCGCCCCACTTGGAGTTTTGCTCCTGGGGGGCAAAATCCGCGCGCTCGGTGAGTTGGTCGTAGCCGGCGGCCACGAGGTAGCTTTTCATGTTGGCAAAGGCCAGCTCGCCCCCATAATAATAGGCGCTGCGGTAGCCGGCCTGCTGGAAGGAGCGCGCCAGGTGGGGCAGGCGCTCCGTTTTGCGCGGCACCTTAATAATGCTGCCCGTGGGCTGGTTGGGGTAGCCGCTGAGCAGCGCCACGAGGCCTTTCTGGCTTCGGTCGCCGCTGGCGTACACGTTTTTAAACAGCACGCCCGTGCGGGCCAGACTGTCCAACGTTGTCGTTACGCCCCGCTCGCCGCCCGTGCTGGCCACAAACTTTGCGGTGAAGCTCTCCAGAATGATAAACAGCACGTTAGGCCGAGGCGTGCGCAGAATATTGTTGCCCGAATCGGCCCCGGTCGCGGTAGTCGGGGCCGCATAAAGCTGCTTTACGATGCGCTGGGCTATAGAATCGGGCATGAACTGGTACGGATTCGGGCCCGTATTCTTGAGCATCAGCGAGTTGAGCACGTTCCAGGGCACGTTTACGGCCGCGTGGTTGGCAAAAGACTGGCTGGAGAAATACACGTCGCTCTGATTAATCGGAATTTGCTGCACCCCGCCGCGCATGGGCACCACCAGCAGGGCCAACAGCAGCAGACTAACCAGCGCCGCCCGCAGCCGCCCAAAGCCGGCCGGCAATGCTGGCAGACGACCCACCAGTTTTTTATATAACACCCAGCCCAGCACCAGCAAAGCGCCAAAAACGCCCCCCAGTAGCAGCACGGGCGCACTGCCAGCCGAGGCCATCATTTCCGCAGGTGAGTCAATATACTGTAGGGGAGTAGCATCGAGGCGGAAGCCCCAGGCGCGGTACAGCTCCAGATCGGCCACGGTAAAGGCACTGACCACCACGCCCATTACGGCCGTGTAGAAGCGAATCAGTCGGTCGGTGGGGAAGCGCGGACCGGCCAAATTGCCCCCCAGCAGCAGCACAAACGGCAGAATACACAAATACGCCGCTGTGGAAGCATCCAGCCGCAGTCCGTAGCCAAAAATGCCCCCCACGGTAGCCCACGACAACTCAGCCGTTTTGGCCGTGTGGTAACCCAGAAAAATAGCCTTCGCGGCCACAAAAAAAACCAGCCAGAACAAAAAATACCATGGCTGGAAGGCAAAGCGGTTTCTCACGCCGCAAAGGTAGCGCCGTAGGGAGAGAATGAAAGCAGAGCATTTTCCCTGACAGTTGCTGCCACCAGAACATCATGCAGAGGCACAGCCGAAGCATCTCGCGTGGTGACGCAGGGTTACTAATCCTGATGAACATGCGAGATGCTTTGGCTGTGCCTCTGCATGACGTTCTTATAATATTTAGGTGTATTTTATCAAAAGCAGCTGTTATTTTCCAAAATGACCCTGAATTTGAAGGTGTATTTGGAAAATAAAGCATCATTACTATACATTTGCCATAGAAATACTAACCCCGCTCAAACTTTACATGGCAATTCTCCGCTTTAAAGCCCTCGAACTCGTAGATCAGCGCCGGCCTATTCCGGTGGTTCAGTCTGGGGAGCGTCGCTCCGATACGTTCGGCCGCAATGTGTTCAATCTGGATGCCATGCGCGCCACTATGCCGGGCGAGTATTTCAAAAAGCTACAATCGGCCGTAAAGCAAGGCACGCCTGTAGAGCGTAGCGTGGCCGACGCCGTGGCCTCGGCCATGAAAACCTGGGCCATGGCCAAGGGCGCTACCCACTACACCCACTGGTTTCAGCCCCTGACCGGCGCCACCGCCGAAAAGCACGATTCATTTTTCGACCTTAACTCCGACGGCCGCCCGATTGAGAACTTCAAGGGCTCAGCATTGGTGCAGCAGGAGCCCGATGCGTCGAGCTTCCCCAGTGGTGGTATCCGCAATACCTTCGAGGCACGCGGCTATACTGCCTGGGACCCAACTTCGCCGGCCTTTATCATTGAAACCGCTGGCGCCAAAACGCTGTGTATTCCCACTATTTTCGTGGCTTATACCGGCGAGGCCCTCGACTATAAAGCGCCGCTGCTCAAGTCGCTAGCTATTCTGGAGCAGGCTGCAGTTGATGTATGCCAGTACTTCGACAAGGACGTAAACCGGGTAAATACGACCCTCGGTATTGAGCAGGAGTATTTTCTGGTAGATAGAGCCCTCTTCGACGCCCGTCCTGACCTGGTAATGACCGGCCGCACCCTCTTCGGGCACGCGCCCGCCAAAGGCCAGCAGTTGGAAGACCATTATTTTGGTTCGATTCCGAGCCGGGTACACGCCTTCATGCTCGACTACGAGGAAGAGGCCAACCGCCTTGGTATTCCGTTGCGGACCCGTCATAATGAGGTGGCACCCAACCAGTTTGAGTGTGCGCCAACCTTCGAGGACGCTAACCTGGCCGTCGACCACAACCAGCTCCTGATGGACATCATGGAGCGGGTGGCCGAGCAGCACAACTTTAAGGTGCTCCTCCACGAGAAGCCTTTCGCGGGCGTAAACGGCTCCGGTAAGCACAACAACTGGGCTATGAGCACCGACACCGGTGTGAACCTGCTGGCGCCCGGTCGTCGTCCGAAAGAAAACCTTCAGTTTCTGGCTTTCTTTATTACGACTATCAAAGCCGTGCACCGCTACGCTGATTTATTGCGTGCCAGCATCGCTTCCGCCTCCAACGACCATCGTCTGGGTGCCAACGAAGCTCCCCCGGCTATTATGTCGGTGTTCGTAGGCTCGCAGCTCAACTCCGTACTGGATGAGTTGGAGCGTACCGCTAAGCTGCCCCTCGACAAAGGCGACAATATTTACCTCAAGCTTGGCATCGACAAGATTCCGGCTATTCTACTCGACAACACCGACCGCAACCGCACTTCGCCGTTTGCCTTCACCGGCAACAAATTTGAGCTGCGTGCCGTGGGTTCTTCAGCCAACTGCTCCTCAGCCATGACAGTGCTCAACACCATCGTAGCTGAGCAGCTGATCAACTTCAAAGAGTCGGTAGATGAGCTGATTGAGCAGGGCAAGAAAAAGGAAGTAGCCATTGTGGAAGTGTTGCGCGAGTACGTGATTTCATCCAAAGCAATTCGCTTCGAAGGCAACGGCTACTCGCAGGAGTGGGAAGATGAAGCTAACCGTCGTGGTCTGGCCAACGTGCGCACCACGCCGCTAGCCCTCGACGCCCTGATTCGCGAAGACGCGGCGGATCTGTTTGGTCGTCACCAGATTTTCTCGCCCGTAGAGCTGCACGCCCGCCACGAGATTCTGCTGGAAGACTACATCAAGAAAATTCAGATTGAGAGCCGTACTATGGGCGACCTGGCCATCAATCACGTCATCCCGACGGCCATCGCTTACCAAACCAAGCTGATCACCAACATTAGCGGTCTGCGCGAGCTGGGCCTCGACGATGAGTTCTCGCAGGTGACGGTGGACACTATTAAAGCTATCTCGCGTCATATTTCAACTATCAAAACCACTGTGGTGGAGATGATTGAGCGCCGCAAACGAGTAAACAAAATTGAAGATACTCGCGCCCGGGCCATTGCCTACTGCGACGAAGTAAAGACATGTTTCGACGCCATCCGCCGCTCCACCGACAAGCTGGAGTTGATGGTGGCCGATGAGGACTGGCCGCTGGTGAAGTACCGCGAACTGATGTTCCGGCACTAAGCCTAGCGAACAGGATCGGACCGGGGTTGGGTGGGAATTTTCTCCGGTTCCGATACTAGTAAAAAAGCCGTTTCCGGGTGGGGACGGCTTTTTTGTTTGGGTGCTTAGCCAAGCTTACCATAAACATCTGTTTTGAAGCGTAGTATGGCTTTTTGTCGCTAAAGTTAAGTTGCATTAAGCACGCGTCTGCCCGGCGGCTGCCGCGCGCGAAAGAGGACGCAGGCTAGCTATTGCTGGCTTTCCCAGACGCGCCTGCCGTCCCGGTTCCAACCTTTTCTGCTTCCAGGCCCTTGAGAATCATTTGCAGCGCCCACTGCAACAGATCATTGGAAGCGTCATTCGAGAGGCCATTGACATCCTTGTTGACAATCATGGGCTCGATGCCCGTCAAGACGGAGACCGTCTGCTTAAGGCGCTCGTAGTTTGCGGGCTCAATCTGGGCAGCGTAGGGCCGCATCACCGCTTCTAGCGCGTCGAGCCGGCGGGCACCCCGCAGCGACGCACCGCTGCCTTGCTTCACCGATTCAGCCAGGACTACGCTCAGGTATTTGCGGAACGCGGGCTCGTGGCGTTGCGCCAACCCATTGTAGTAGGCTTGCACGTAGGCCAGCGAATCGGCTAGGCCCAGGTGCTGGGTATCCAGCACAAAATCGGCGGGTTGTTTGACCTGGAACGAGAGAGCAGCCTCCGCGCAGAGCAGATCCACGTCGGAAAAATAGCGGTAGATAGTGGCTCGGGAGATACCCAAGGCCTGAGCCACGTCTTCGAGGGAAAAGGCGGCTTGGGTTTGCAGCAAGCGCTGGGCCGTTTCCAGAATTTTGGTGCGGGTCGCTCGTTTCTGCTGGATTCGACCAGTGGTGAGCGTTTTATTTTTCATGAGACAAATATCTCATAAAATTTGCAAACGGGTTAATTTTTTGGTTATGTTTGTGAGACAACTATCTCATAAACTATTTCCTCATGAAAAAAGAAATTATTTGCCTGGGCCACACCCTGACCCTGCACGCATCCTCGGGCGACTACGATTTGCTCGAAGGTGTCACCCTGCCGCAGGTACCCGGCCCGCCGCCCCACCACCATGCCCGCTACCACGAGCTGTTCTACGTGCTGGACGGCCAGCTTGAGTTTCTGGTGGATGGCCAGCCCGTGCCGGTGCGGGCCGGCGAATCGATTGATTTGCCCCCCAATACCGTGCACACCTTCAGCAACGTGGGTGCCGAGCCCTGCCGGTGGCTGAACGTGCACAGCCCCAAGGGCTTTCGAGCGTTTTTTGAGGAGTTCGGCATTGAGGCGGCTCGGGAAGGCGCCTTTGCGGCCTCCGTGGACGCGCAGGTAATTCAGCAAGTAGTAGAGCGGGCTGCTAGCTTCGATATGCACCTCGCCCGGTCCTAAGCTGGTGGCCACACGACTCGGCTCGCGGCAGGAGACAGATCGTCCCGCTCAAGGCCTTGCTCTGTAGATGAAGGCAGTTGATAAACACTTACCAAATCGAAGGAAAATTACTACCTCCGACATGCCAGAACCCAAAGAAATTATTCGCGTGGGCGCCCTGGAGCTGCGCTTTTTGCTCGATGGCGACGATACCGACCAGCGCCTGGTCATGTTCGAGTTTTCGGTGCCGCCCGGGGCGAAGGTGCCCGCCCCGCACTACCACGAGGATGTGGACGAGCTACTCTATGGGCTGGCGGGCAGCATGACGACTACCGTGGCTGGCCAGGTGCGGGCGCTGGGCGTGGGCGAGTCGTGCTTTATCCCGCGCGGCGTGGTGCACCACCACGCCAACCTGGGCACCGAAACGGCGACGGTACTCACCGTGCTGACCCCGGCCCGCATTGGCCCGGCTTATTTTCGGGAGCTGGGGGCCCTGCTACAAGCCGGCGGCCCGCCAGACCCGGTCCGGGTGCAGGAAATTATGGCCAATTACGGGCTAGTCGTGGCGTAAACTCCGCGCCGTCGTGGCGGCTACCGCAGGCTGGGGGGCTTTTTCTGGCTGCTGGTGCTGAAGCCATTACGCAAAATCAATCCTTTCCTACCTACATCCTGAACGCCATGGCTGCCGCCGAAAACAAAGAATTTATGACTCATTTTATTGAGGAAGTCATAAACAAGAAGAACCTCCATGCCATCGACGATCTAGTTGCGGAAGACTTTACGGAACAGGTGCCGTTTCCGGGCCAGGGACCGGGCAGAGAAGGATTAAAGTTTGCTATTACAGCTATGCTCGCCGGCTTTCCTGACATGCACTGGACGGTGCAGGAACAAATTGCGGAAGGGGAAAAGGTGGTAACCCGATTCACCTGGACGGGAACGCACGCCGGGGCCTTTATGGGCATCCCCCCCACGAATAAAAAGGTGGAGGTGTGGGGAGTGGTGATGGACGTAGTGAGGAATGGCCGCTTTGCTGAAAGCAGGATACTCATGGATACCGTTGGGTTATTGCAGCAGGTAGGGGTGTTGCCTCCAGCGGCAGCGGAGTAAGGCCAGCTAAAATAAAATGACAACAAGCTGCTGGCCATGCGAACGTTATTGCTGCTCACCCTGCTTTCCACCTGTTTATTCCTAAGCCTGCTTGGGCTGCCGCAGCAGGCGCGGGCGCAAGACAGACCGACCCTGCCGGACAGCCTGCGCCAACGCTTACTATCCCAGCCCAACGATACCAACCGGGTGATGCTGCTCATCGACCTAGCGTTTAACTATCGTAATACCCGGCCTGATACGGCCTACCGGCTCGTGCAGCAAGGGTATGCGCTGGCCCGCCGCTTGAGCTATCCATTGGGCCAGGCGCATGCCCTCAATGTCATGGGGGCCATTATGGTGCAACTGGGCGATTACCCCCGCGCCATCCGGCTGATGCAACAGTCCGCGGATCTGAGTGAGTCATTGCTTAATCTGCGCCGGCAGTCGGTAGCGCACAATAACATGGCGGTAGCCTATATCGACCAAAAGGACTACGCGCAGGGCCTGAAGCACCAGCGGGAGGCCTTGCGGTTGTTTAAGCTGCATCAGCAACAGGCCGGTCGGCCGCCCGACTCGCTGCTCCACGCTATCCAGTACTGCAACCTGGGGGAGCTGTATGCCAATAGCGGGCAGGTGGATTCAGCCGAAGCATACCTACGTCTAGCCTTAGTATTTACACGAAATCCAGCCGCCCAGATGGTGCTGCCCAACACGCTGTACGTGCTGGGGGATATTCGCAAGCAACAAAACAATGTGGGCGAGGCATTGCGCCTGTACCGATGGGCCGGGCGCCTGACTCAGGACCCAGCTGAACAGAATATCATTTACTTGCGGCTGGCCACGCTGCATCAGGCAATGGGGGCACGCGACTCCAGCCTGATCTATGCCCGGCAATCACTCCGGGTCGCGCAGCAGAGCCAGTTTCTGACCGGCATTTTGCCAGCCAGCCAACTGCTGGCCCAGCTTTACGAAGGCCGCGACGACACCCAGGCCCTACGTTACTACAAGGTAGCCGTGGCCGCCAAAGACAGCCTGTTCAGCCAGCAAAAGGTGAAGCAACTGCTCACGATCCGCTTTGAGGAGCAGCAGCGTCAGCAGGAACTGGCGGCCACCCGCCAAGCGTACCGAGAACGCTTGCGCAGCTACGGCCTGGCCGTAGCTGCGGGCGTTGGGCTACTGGTGGCGCTGCTACTTTGGCGCACAACGCGGCGGCAGCAGCGCAGCAATGCCTTATTGAGTCAGCAAAAAGGGGAGCTGGACGCCCAGCGCGCCCACGCCGAGCAGGCCTACCAGGTTCTGCAAACCACCCAAGCTCAGCTCATTCAGAAAGAGAAGATGGCCTCCTTGGGCGAGCTAACGGCCGGCATTGCCCACGAGATTCAGAACCCGCTGAACTTCGTCAACAACTTCTCGGAGGTCAGCGCCGAGCTGCTCGACGACCTAGCCGCGGAGCATCAGAAACCCACCCCTGATGCGGCCTGTGAAGCGGCGCTGCTGGCCGATCTGAAAGCCAACCTACTCAAGATCAACCACCACGGCCGCCGCGCCGACACCATTGTGCGGGGCATGCTGGCCCACAGCCGCCAAGCTGCCGGCACCAAACAGCCGACCAAACTCAACCAGCTTACCGATGAGTATCTGCGCTTGGCCTACCAGGGCGCACGCGCCAAGAATCCCGATTTCCGCTGCGACTTGGTAGCGGAGTACGACGAGCGACTTGGTTCTCTGGCCGTCGTGCCCCAGGACATCGGGCGGGTGCTCCTCAACCTATTCAGCAATGCCTTTTACGCGACCCAGCAGCGCTCTGAGCAGCAGGAAACGGGCCATGACTACCAGCCCCAAGTACGGGTGCGGACGCGGCGCGGCGCACAGACCGTGGAAATCCGCGTGTGGGACAACGGACTCGGAATACCGGCGGGGGTTCAGGAGAAAGTGTTTCAGCCGTTTTTCACGACCAAGCCGCCCGGGCAGGGCACCGGCCTAGGTTTGTCGCTGAGCTACGAGATCATCACCCAGGGCCACGGCGGCACCTTGCAAGTGCGCTCGGAGGAGGGGCACTACACCGAATTTAGCCTGCATTTGCCCCCCGAGCCGGTAAGGCCGGAGCCAGCACAATCCTCACGGCAGTTCCCCGCGATTCTTCTTCCGGTGCTGATACCCCTTCTCTGGTGAGTTACTCTCGGGCTGATAAGCCGCCGCGCTTGGACAGCCTTATCCTTTCCAGGCCCTGTTCCCGTATAGGATAGCAGGTGGGACCGGGCGGGCCGCACCGTTCCTGTTTCGTGGTGTTAACCCAGCTTTACGATGCTCACAGCTCCGCTGCAAGACGCGCTCAACCAACAAATTGCCCTGGAGGCCCAGTCCTCCCAGGCCTACCTAGCCATGGCCTCTTGGGCCGAAATTCAGCCCGGTCTGGACGGGGTAACGACTTTTTTCTATCAGCAAAGCCAGGAGGAGCGGGTCCATATGCTCAAGCTCATCCGCTACGTCAACGAGCGCGGCGGCTTTGCCCTAGTACCCGCCCTAGCGCAACCGGTTCTTACCTTTCAATCCCTGCAGCGGGTCTTTCAGGACTTCCTGCACCACGAGATGGCTGTCTCCGCCAGTATCAACGATCTGGTGGGCCTGGCCCTTCATGAGCGGGACTTTGCCACCCACAACTTTTTGCAGTGGTACGTCTCGGAGCAGCTGGAGGAGGAAGCACTGGCCCGCACCCTCAACGACAAGCTCGAGCTGGTGGGTGACGACAAAAGCGGCATTTACCTATTCGATAAAGACATCCTGCTCTTTCGCAGCCACGTCGCCGCCAAGGGCAACGCCGCCCCCAGCTAAGGGCCACTCGGCGCGGGAAGTGGCCCGACCAACAAAGGTGCGGACCAGCCGCCAGCAGGTGCAGAGATACAACAACTTGATGGGCACAAAAAAGCCCCCCACCCGAGGGGCGAGAGGCTTTTCGTGCCTCCACCGGCCTTAGCTTGTCGGCCCGGCGTCCACTCTTGCCTCGACGGTGCTCTGCACGGTGCTCGAGACGGCCGAGAGAATGTTGTAGCCCGTGGCCGCTTCAATGGCATCGACCGTGGTGCGGTAGCTGCCCCAGCTCGTGCTGAGGGTGTTCGTGTTGGGCATATCCACGGCAATCACGCGCGTGCCGCTGCTCACCCGACTCGCGTCTGAGGAGCCCTCGGGCAGCACGACCACAACTTTCCAGGTGCGTGCAGGCACCGTCACGCGGCCCGCATCCAGTGTCGTCTTGTAGCCAGCGGAGCCCGTGCCCCCCTTGCCATAGCTGCCGGCAATCACGTACAGCTCGTAGCCCTGACCCACCAGTGTGCGGCAGTAATTCTCCAGATTTGCCCAGGTTTGCTGGTTGTTGGTCGGCGCCTGGGGCATCATATTGGTCATTTTAAAGGTGGCCGAGTTATCGGCAATCGAGGCCGTGCGATCCGCCGATGGGCACAGGTGACCCCGATCGAAGCCCGAGCCGGAATAGCTGGTGCTGGTCACGCGGTACCAGCCCGTGGGCAGGGCGGCGTCCGTGGAAAAGTTGTCCTGGCGCGGGGTGCTGCCCAGCCAGGCGCTGCTCAAGTGCCAGCTGACCCAGTTCGGTACCCCCCGGTCGCGGTGGTAAGACATGGTAAACTGAGATTTCACGAGCAGGTAGTTCCAGTAGTAATACGGGTCGGCGATGGCGCCGCTGGGATTGCCCAGGGCCAGATGGCTGTCGCGGGTAGCATCCTGGCTACTAGGCGCCGCGGTGGGCGAGGGAACGGGGGCCACGAGCTCGTCTTTTGAGCAGGAAACGGCCAGGGTTAGCAGCACCAGCAGGGTGCTCAGGCGGGTAACAGTACGCTTCATAGAACAGGGGTTAGGGGATGGTGGCAAGGTCAGGCAAAGGTCTTCCGGCTAGCCTGAACTAGGCGGCGTCCTAGATTAGGGATTTATTATCAATTTATTACCACTTGACCCGGCAGTTGCCGCACCAGCCACCCAACAGCCGGCAGCTGTACCCTGGACTTTTTTAATACATGCCCATTGCCGATTCGGTCATCCAGACACGAGTATTGGGCCGCAAAACTCACGCAGTCCAGGTCGGTTTTTCTATTGCGTACACAAAGTTGAGCTGGGGCGACTCGCCGTAATAGGCCACTTCCTGCTCGGCAACCTTGGTGGCGCCCAGCCGCTGGATGGCGATTTGTGAGCGCACGTTGCCCGCCCCAATGTGAAACCGGACCGTATCCACGAACTGAAACACATAATCCAGCAGCAGGCGTTTCACGGCATGGTTGACGCCGGTGCCCCAGGACTGCCTGCCGTAGAAGGTGTAGCCGATCAGGATGCTGTTATCGGGGGCATTGTAGTCGTAGAGGCGGGTGCTGCCCAGCGTGGCGCCCGTCGCTTTATCCACCACTTTAAAGGCCCCGCCGCTCTGCATGGCCCCCTCGAAAAAGGAGGTAAATACCTCTTGTCGCCAGCGGTCCTTATTGGGGTGCTGTTCCCAAATCTTAGGGTCGGCCGCAACGGCGTATAGGTCCGCAAAGTCTGCCGCCTGCAAGGGCAGCAGCCGGAGAGTATCGGTTTCTAAGTGGGGTTGCAGTGAGAAGGGAGGCATGGCAGGAAAAGATGAAGGGTAGGGAATCGGGCGCGCAGGCGCTAACCAAAGCTGGGGACGAAGATTGGAAAAGTACGTTTTATACGACGCTTTTGGCGCTATTCGGTCGCGGGCTATTATCTACGTCTCTTGAGAGAACTTGTAGGAAGGCAGTGCTATGGGTGCGGGGACGCCGAAGAACGCCTGGGGGGCTTTTTTCTAAGAGGCTGCCTCCCATACGGTTTGCTAACGCCGCCCTTCTTGAACTCTAAGGCTGCGTGTTGATAGTTTAATAGCTTCTGAGGAAAAAAGCCCCCTAGCGTCATTGGAGGCCCCGCCACCTAATAAAAGAGGCCGGATGCTTCAACCGACCGGGATTTGAGGCCACCTTTGCCGTCCACTGTCAAAAAGCCCCCCAGGATGAACGCAACGGAGCAAGAAGAGAGAGAATACCTGGAAGTAATTAAGGAGAAGCTGACCGTGGCCATTCGGCGGGTCGATGATGCCGTCAAGCAATTTTCCCACGAGCTTCGGGAGAAAAAGCAGTACCTCCACGAACACCAGTCCAGCCTGGACGACGCCGACATGGTCGCCGCCGACCAATCCATTAACCGCATGGCTTTTACGGGCGAAGCGGCCGTGGCCCGGAAGCACAAGCTCCTCAAGCTAGGGCAGTCGCCCTACTTTGGCCGCATTGATTTTGCCCCCCAGAATAAGGTAGCGTTGCCCGTGTACATCGGGATGTACTCCTTCGTCGATGAGCAACAGCGGCAGGGCCTGATCTACGACTGGCGGGCCCCCATTGCCTCCCTGTTCTACGACTACGAGTTGGGGGCCGCCTCCTTCACCACCCCGTCGGGCCCCATCCGTGGCACCATTGCGCTAAAGCGGCAGTACAAGATACGGGACGGCCGCCTGGAGTTTATGATCGACAGTGACGTCAACATTCACGACGACGTACTGCAGCGGGAGCTGGCCAAGTCCTCCGACGATAAGATGAAGAACATCGTCGCCACCATTCAGCGGGACCAGAACGCGGTGATCCGCAACGAAACCGCGCAGGTGATGGTCATTCAGGGCGTGGCCGGCTCGGGCAAAACCTCCATTGCCTTGCATCGCCTGGCCTTCCTGTTGTATCGCTATCGGGACACCATCAAAGCCAAGGATTTGCTCATCATCTCGCCCAACAAAGTTTTCGCCGACTACATCTCCAACGTCTTGCCTGAGCTGGGGGAAGAGCACATCCCCGAGCTAGGCATGGACGAGCTAGCGGCCGACTTGCTAGAAGGCAAGTACCCGTTCCAGTCCTTCTTCGAACAAGTGTCCGCGCTGCTGCAGGACCACGACCCGGCCTTCATCGAACGCATCCGCTTCAAGTCTTCCTTCGACTTCCTCAGCCAGCTAAACCAGTACCTGCTCCACATTGAGAATCACTACTTCGCCGCTACCGACCTGCGGGTGGGCCCCACCCTCGTCCCCGGGGCGTTTCTGGTGGCCAGGTTCAAAACCTACCACCGGGTGCCGCTCTTAAAGCGATTGGCGCTGGTTGCCGAGGATGTGCGCGCCTATGTCCGGGACGCCACCCGCCGGAAGCTAACGGGGCGGGAGAAGGCAACAATCGGAGAAGCGATTTTCCGCCTGTTCAGGTTTCAGCAGGTGCTGGATTTCTACCGGGATTTTTATCGCTGGATCGGTCGGCCCGAGCTGTTTAGGTACGACCAGCGCACGCGCTTGGAATACGCGGATGTCTTTGCCCTGATCTACCTGCGCCTGCGCCTGGAAGGCCTGAGTGCCTACGACCAGGTCAAGCACCTGCTGGTGGACGAGATGCAGGACTATACCCCCGTGCAATATGCCGTGTTGTCGCGGTTGTTCGCGTGCCGCAAAACCATTCTGGGCGATGTCAGCCAGACGGTGAATCCCTACAGCGCTTCCTCCGCCGAAACCATCGAACGGGTCTTCCCGCAGGCCGACGTAGTAAAGCTGTACCGCAGCTACCGCTCCACGGTCGAGATAACGACCTTTGCGCAGCGCATCACGTCCAATCCTCACATCATCCCGCTGGAGCGGCACGGACCGGAGCCCGTCGTGGTGCGCTGCGGCAGCCCAGCCGAGGAGTGGCAGACCATTCAGCAGCTGATCACGGACTTCCAAGGCTCCAGCCATCAGTCCTTGGGTATCATCTGCAAAACCCTGCGGCAGGCTCAGGAGGCCTATCGAGTGCTGCAAGCCCCCGCGGTTCATTTACTTACCGAGGAATCCACTTCCTTCACCGAAGGCATCGTCATCACCACGGCCCATCTGGCGAAAGGACTGGAATTCGACGCGGTGCTGGTTCCTTTTGCTTCCGCCCCGACGTATAAAACGGAGGTAGATAAGCGCATGCTCTACGTAGCCTGCACGCGGGCCATGCACCAGCTCACCCTGACGCATACCGGGGAGCTCACCGCCTTCTTGTCCGTCTGAAACGCGGTCTAGGCTACTCCCTGGCCGATAAAACCCACGGGGCCACGATTCCGCGTATTAGCACCGGCGCGCCGTGCGCGCCGGTGCCATTAGTGAGTTAGCCGGGATGTGCCCGCCAATACCGTTGTGGCAAGCACCCCCGCCTAAGTGATTGAAGCCATTGACGCGGTTGGGGCAAGCTAGCAGGTGTTCTCCTGACCACGGAGCGAAAAAGGATGCACCCGCTAGCTGCGGCCGGCTACTCCTCAGTCCGCTCAGCCGCTGATCGGCCATCGGATCAGGCTGGCGCCGTGGCTTAGAAATGCCCCCTAGCAATACGCCACCTAGCGCCTATGCCCCTAAGTGCGGGGTTTCCGCCCACAGGTGATGACTGGTTGCCTTCCAGGGGAATTTGGGTAGAAAAGAGGCCAGCACGTTACTGGTTGAAAGCGATGCGAATGAGGGAGGAAGCGGATTCCACGCCTGCCACGAAATCCACGTCGGCGTCGCCATCTAAGTCGCCAATTGCCAGCCCGTGAACAGTCCTTCCCAACGCCACCTCCGACCCGCCGGCAAACGTGCCGGCGGTGTTAAATCGCACACTGACGTTGCCGCCCTGCAAATTGCCGGTGAGCAGGTCTAAGTCGCCGTCGCTGTCCAAATCGGCTAGGCGCAGCTGCTCGGGGTAATTCCCGACCGAAACGGAAGCGCCCGTGGGGGCAAACTGTCCTTGTCCGTTGTTGAGTCGGGTTTCGACGGTATTGCTGCCGGCGCAGCCCGCCAGCAGGTCCAAGTCGCCATCCCGGTCCAGGTCTGCCAGCGCCACCGCGGCCGGATTGTTGGGCATCAGGGTAGCAGCCGCAGGGCCGAAGGTGCCATTGCCCTGGTTGCGGCAAGTATAGATGTACCCCGACGAAAAACCCGTGGTAAGCAGGTCCAGGTCCCCATCATTGTCTACATCGCCCAGGGTAAGGGCGCCCGTGCCGCCGGCCACCGCCACTTCGGAGCCCCCGCCAAACATCCCATTACCCTGGTTGAGACGAACGCTCGCCACGGTTTGCCCGTTGCTGTTCGTGTGCACGACCAGGTCCAGGTCGCCGTCGCTATCCAGATCGGCCGTGGCCAGGGAATAGGCTGTAACCAGGACGGGCACTTCCGAGCCGCCCCCGAAATTGCCGCGTCCATCGTTGAGGCGCACACTAACCGCATTGCTCCCGCCGCCCGCCGCCAGCAGGTCCAGATCGCCATCGCTGTCCAGATCGGCCGTCGCCACCGCCCAGTCGCCGCCGCCATTGCCGACCCGCACAGCCGTGCTGCCGCTAAACGTACCCTGCCCGTCGTTGAGGCGCACCGCCACTTGGTTCGAGGAGACACCCAGACTGCCGCCCAAGGGAAAAAGCAGGTCGAGGTCGCCATCGCTGTCAATGTCGGCGAGCGCCTCCCCCCCTGAACCGTAATTCCGGGGGACACTGCTTCCCGTAGTGAAGGTGCCCCGGCCCGGCCCGGTGGCCGCTGTCGTAAACTGCAGCACCTGCGGTTGTACTGCCCGCCCGTTGGTGCCGCGCACGGTGGCCGGTACGCTCACGCTCACGGGCTCGCCGGCAAAGAAGCCTCCGGCCACCGCCAGCGAAACTGTGCGGCCCGCAACCGTGGCCGTCGTTGCACGCCGCCCTTGGCGCTGGGTCCCGAGCACCGTGATGGCACCCGCGGTGGCGGGGTCTATAGGGGAAGAAAAGGTCAGGGGCAGCGGCGCGGTGTGTGGTACCGACGGCGCGTTGCGTAAGGGCGTATCCGGCAGCAGGTACGGGGCCTGAGCATTCTTGGGGGGCAAAATATAGTCTTCCAGCAAGTCACAGGAGGAGAGTAACAGGATACTACTGGATAAGAATAGGAGCGGGTAGAGTAGGCGTTTCATAGAAGTAACGAGTTAACATTGTGCTAATTATATGCTAAATATGTGGCCGAGAACTATCGCAGGGCTCAAGCGCGCGGGTGTGGTTAGCGTGAGCTGGCACCTCACTCGATGGGGTCGGTGCACAGGAGAACGGGGTTGTCATCGCGAGCCAAGGCGCTCAATTACCAAACCGACGGGCTGGGAACAGACGGGAACCAAGAACTTATTACTAGCATAATATACAGAAAGTATATAATAAAATTGGCAACGTACCGCCTATCCTTAAGCCTTCTGGTTGCTACCTGGCATGACCCCGCGAGCTGGGAGCTAAGTGCCTCTACTTCGAGTAGCACGCAGGTAGAGGATAAAAATATCAGGCGGCGCGGTGGTTACGGCTCGTTGCCAGAGCAGGTGGCCCAAGGGACAAGATAGACGAGGCAAACACCAAGAAGGGTACCTACTGTGCCGTGACTTAACTCGCTTTGTACCAACAGCTCAGTATCTGACAAAGCGCAGGGCTGTAGCTGTCAAATTCTGCTTTTCTACTCTTGGGTACATCAACATATCCATCAGCAACTGTGGCGGCCGGGCCGCGGAGCGGCCTTAGCGGCCTACAGAATAGGTTTTGCGCTGCGTGCCCACGCCCGTAATCTTGACGGACTGCCAGCCCGCGGGCAAGGTGGTTTTGCTTTGCGTGATGCCGGTGGGCGTAATATTTAGCCCCCCAAACCCCATGAGTACGGCCTGCAAAACGCCCCCCGCGCCGGTAGCGAAGTAAGGGTTGGTGCCTCCCTTGGTTTCGGCAATGACCCGAAAGGGGGGCAGTAGATTAGGCTCGTAGGCATCTTTAAACCAATGCCGCGCCTTGTCGGCGTCGCCGAGACGAGCGTAGAGCAACGCGAAAATGCCCTGTGTCATGGCAGGCGTGCCTTCATTGGGAACGCGGGTTTCATAGTATGCAAGGTCCTTTTTGATCTGGGCTGGGGCCGTAATGACGTTCAGCGGGTAGGCCAGCAGGTTCACGTCGCCTTGCTTGATGCCTTCGCCTTTGTAAGTGGCATGCTCCCGGGTCACGCCGTCGGCCATTTTCAGAATCGGGATGTTGCGGGCCACGTGCAGCCAATCGGCGTTGGCCTTCAGGCCGAGCAGCCTGGCGGCGGCCGTGGCATTTTGCAAATTTACCTGGGCGGCGGCGTTAGTGAAGGCATCGTTGTCCACGTTTTCGGCCCACTCGTCGGCGGCTACCACGTTCTTGATGTCGTAGCGACCAGGGCCGTTGCGCTCCACGCGACTAGCCCAGAAATCGGCGGTGGCCGACAGGATGGGCCAGCCTTTTTCGCGCAGCCACTCCTTGTCCTGGGTCACGCAGTAGTACTGCCAGGCGGCCAGGGCCACGCAGGCGGAGATATGGTGCTCAAACGGGCCGCTCAGGGCCCAGACCGGGGTTTCCTCCACGCCCGTATCGGCGCTTTCCCAGGGGTACATGGCCCCCTGGTAGCCGTGGGCGAAGGCGTTGCGCCGGGCCGCCTCCAAGCGTTGGAAGCGGTACTCAATCAGGGACTTAGCGATTTGCGGGTGCATGACCGCCAGCACCGGAAACATCCACACATCGGTGTCCCAGAAAACGTGGCCATTATAGCCCAGCCCCGACAAGCCCATGGGCGAGGGCGAGTAGTCGGTGCCGGCCCGCGAAAAGCTGTAGAGGTGGTAGAGCATGCTGCGCACATCCTGCTGGGCCTGCGGGTCGCCCTCAATCTGGATGTCGCTCTGCCACAGCTCATTCCAGGCTTTGGTATGAAACGCTAATAAGCGGTCCTTGCCTTCGAGGCGGGCAAAGATGGTCAGGCGCTCGGCCTCATTCAGCGGGTCGGCGTGGTGGGCGCTGGTGATGGAGGAGCCGGTCACGGCGTAGGTGTAGGTCTGGCCGGCGGGCAGCTTTTTGCTGAACTTCATCAGGTGCATGTTGTTGTCCCACATCTCATGGATCACCCGCGGCTCCTGCCCGTGCGCCTCATTGAACAAAAAGCTGTTGGACGCGCAGAGCTGCAGCTTGCCCGTGGGGCTTTGGGCCGAGGAAGTGAGCAGGCTGAGCGTGACGTGGGGCCGGTCAATCTCGTTGTAGTAGTTCTGGGCGTCGCGCAGGGCGTCCGGGGTTTCCATTACGCTGGCCGCCGTCAGGGCAAGGTCCTTTTTGGCCGTTATCGACACATCCAGCAGCACCGTAAACGGCAGGTGGCGCAGGGCGTAGTAAGTGTAGCTAATGGTGGCCTTGTCCTGGTAGTCGAAGGTGGTGGTGAGGGCCGCGCGGCGCATGTCCAGCTCCTGGCGGAAGTTGCTTGCATCCTGGGGGCCTAGCCGCCGGTCGTCCACTTCCAGGTACATATTCAGCAGGTTGAAGCTGTTCAAGAAATTGCTCACCCGCCCCCGCCCGTACTGGTCGTAGGCCCCGGCCAGCACCACGTTCTTGACCTGAAACGGTGCCGGCGACGACACAATGCCGATCATGCCGTTGGCCACCGTCACGCCGTAGTAGTTGCCCGGGTCAATCTTATTCGCCGTAATGCGCCACGGGTCGGGCGTCTGGGCAAGAGTGGGGGGCAAAATCAACAGGCAAAACAACGCCAGCGCGCATAGGCCAACGAACCGCTTTTGGGGGGCTTTTTTGGGAAGCTGGGGGGCAAATTCCGGCATTTGGGAAGGGAAACGTGGGGTGGGAAGTAGTTGACTAAGAAGGTACCTGCGTTAGCTCATAAAATGCTGTAATGATGTAGAGACGCAATACTTTGCGTCTCTTCGTTGAACAACTGCCATACGGCGCGGGCGAGGAGACGCAAAGTATTGCGTCTCTACACGCGAATATGCACTAGCCAACTTAGGCGCTACCGCAGCGGCACCACCACGGCCTGCCACGGCTGCAGCGCCAAAGTAGCGGCCGGCGTGAAGGTAGGATAGTTGTTAAGCCAGGGCTGGCCACCGAGCTTCAGCGTAGCGGGCAGCGCCCAAGTGCGCTTGTCGGAGGAGAAGTTTAGCGCCACCAGCACCCGTTCCTGGTCCAGCGTGCGGGTGTAGGCGTAGATGTGCGGATTGGCTGCGTCGAGCAGCTGGTACTGGCCGTACACCAGCACTTTATGTTGGCGGCGGACGGCCGTAGCCCGGCGGAAATGATTTAGAATGGAATTGGGGTCTTTTTCCTGGGCGGCCCGGTTTATCTGCCGGTAGTTGGGGTTCACTTTTAGCCAGGGCCGGCCGGTCGTGAAGCCCGCGTTGGGGGAGGCATCCCACTGGAAGGGCGTGCGGCAGTTGTCGCGGGCGGTGCGCTTGGCGGTGGCCAAAAAGCCCCCCAGGTCGCCGCCCTGGTTTTTTACCTTCTGATAGCCGTTCAAGGTCGCCACATCGCGGTAGTCCTCGATGCGGTCGAAGCGAATGTTGGTCATGCCTAGCTCGTCGCCGTTGTAGCAGTAGGGCGTGCCGCGCATGGTCAGGATAAACGTGTTGAGCAGCTTAGCCGAGGCCGCCCGAAACGCGGGCCGGTCGTCACCGAACTTGCTGACCATGCGCGGTACGTCGTGGTTGGCCAGAAAAATAGAAAGCCAGCCTTTCCGGGCAAAAGCGCTGTCCCAGCGGGTGTACACCTGCTTGAAGTCGGTGAGCTTATAGCCCTCGGGCCCGTTGCCGATGTCCATGCCCTCGAAGTGGTAGGCCATGTTCAGCTCCCGGCGGGCGGGGTCCACAAACTTCATGGCCTCGGTGGGCGAGTCGCCCGCGCCTTCGGCCACGGTCATCACGGGGTATTTGCTGAGTACCTCGCGGTTCATCTCCTGAATGTAGGCGTGCAGGTTGGGGCCGCTGCTGTAGTATTTCAGAATCTGCTTTTCGTAGCCGGCCGGAAACGCCGGGAAGGTCGTGTCCTTGGCCACGTACTGAAAGGCGTCCATCCGAAAGCCGTCGATGCCCTTATCCAGCCAAAAGCGCATGATGCTGTGCACCTCCTGGCGCAGCTTGGGGTTTTCCCAGTTCAGGTCGGGCTGCTTGCGCGAGAAGTAGTGCAGGTAGTAGGCGTTGGTGAGCGAATCGTATTTCCAGGCGTCACTGTTCACGTCGAAGAAGCTGTAGCGCGGCGTGGGCTTGCCCTTCTCGGCCGGCCACCAGTGGTAGTAGGCGCGGTACGGATTCTGGCGCGAGCTGCGCGCTTGTTTAAACCACTCATGCTCGTCGCTGCTGTGGTTTACCACCAGGTCCATCACCAGCTTCAGGCCGCGCTCATGCAGTCCCTTGAGCAGCGCATCGAAGTCCTGCATGGTGCCGAACTCGGGCTGAATCCGGCGGTAGTCGGAGATGTCGTAGCCGTTGTCGTCGTTGGGCGAGGCGTAGATCGGGTTCAGCCAGATCGTCTCCACACCCAGGCTCTGGAGGTAGTCGAGTCGGGAAATAATGCCGCGCAAGTCGCCCACGCCGTCGCCGTTGCTGTCCTGAAAGCTGCGCGGATAAATCTGGTAGACCACCGTTTCCTTCCACCATTTCTCGTTTTGGCTTTGGGCCGTCGGCTTGGCCGCTGGGGGGCTTTTTTCAGTGCTCTCCTGCGCCTGGCCGCAGCCCCATAGAGCCAGCAGTAGCGTGGCCAGCAAGCTTATCGCGAGGATTTTCATACCGAATGCTCAAGGTGTCAGACCACAAATAAAACCGGCCGCTGGCCGCTGCCGTTTTGCAGCACCCAACGGCCGGTTTTATTTGCTACTGGCTCGTAGTTAATGGTTAATAGCCCGGATTCTGGGTGATGTTGCGGTTCACATCCACCTGCGTCTGCGGCACGGGATAGATCAGGTACTTCGGGTCGCTCTGGGGCTTGTCTTTACGAGCCAGCAGAAACTTGCCGAACCGGATCATGTCCTGCCGCCGCCACGACTCGCTGTACAGCTCCCGGCCCCGCTCATCGAGCAGCACGTCAAGATTAAGCGAGGTCAGGGCGCCGGCAGTGCGCGAGGGGTGAGTGCGCAAGGAATTGACGATGGCCAGCGGCGTGGCCCCGTACGGTCCGGCGCTGGTAGGCGTGCCGCCCCGCAGAATGGCTTCGGCCTTCATCAGCAGCACGTCGGCCAGCCGGAAGCTCACATGATCATTTTCGGCCCCGTTGCCACCTCTGGCCTCGCTGGCATAATCCACGGGGTATTTTATGGGCCGGATGCCCTTCGCTTCGAGGTCGGCGCCGGTTTCAAACAGGTTAATTTCCTTGGTGAAAGCCAGCGGCGCCCCGCCCCGCGTGGTGAGCGGAGCATCGGTGAGCAGGTTGTACTGCTGGCCAATGAGATAGCCTACATTGATGCGCCGGCCCGGATTGGCGGGGCCGCCCGGTACGTCGTACGCTATACCCCGGCGCTTGTCGGTGGGCCCAAACAGGTCGTACGCCTCGGCCGTAGCGGCCGGGCCATTGTAGCCATCCACGGGCCGCATGTTGTAGTGCGACACGAATTTCCACAAGTCGCGCAAGGGGCCGCTATTGCCGAAGGTATTGGCCTGGGTGAAGATGTTTTCCCGGCCAATTGTCGAGTTGTTGGGCGCGAAGTTGTCGAAATAGTTATCCGTGAAGGAGTACTTGCCACTGTTGATTATTTCGTCGGCCAGCTTAATCACCTGGTTCATGTCGGCCGCGGCGAAGGTCGGGGCCGCGCGGTTGGCATACACGCCCTTGTTGAGGTAGCACTTCATCAGCAGCACCCGGGCCGCGTCCTTGGTGGCGCGGCTGACGGGGGCGTCGGGCAGGTTGGCCTGAATGGCGTTCAGCTCACTTACGATGTAGTCGAGGGCCTCGGTGCCCTTGCGCACCCGCGCCAGCTCGCTCAGATTCTCGCCTGGTTCCCGGTAGAGCACCTGGTCGTAGAGGTCGAGCACCAGATACATGGCCCAGGCCCGCAGAAACCGCGACTCGGCCTCCTGCTGCGGGTTAGGAGAAAAGCGCAGCAGGTCGGTGGAGGCGTAGATAATGCCATTGAGCTGGGTGTAGGTTTCGCGCACCCGCTCGTTATTGGCATCCCAGGTATGGTTGTAGAGGGCGCGCCACTTACCGTTGTCGTCCCAGTCGGGCCCGCGGGTGGGCATGATGCGGGCATCGGTGGACACTTCCTGAAGGGCAAACACGCTTACGTGGCCCTGAATGGGTTCGCGCTGGGAATTATACACGCCCTGAAGCAGTGATGTAAGCTCGCCGCGCCGAACCTGGCTTTCCGTCAGCTGACCTTCCAGGGTTTCGTCAATCTCACAACTAGTCGCCGCCTGTAATAAAGCCAGAACGGCAGCCGCACAGGCAATCTTGGAGTATCTCATGGTGGGAAAAAGTAGAGGTTACAGATTGAAATTAACGCCGAACGTGAAGGTGCGGGCGCTGGGGTAGGGCAGGTAGTCAATTCCCACCGAAGGCACTTGGTTGGCTCCGCGCTTCACCGTGTTTACTTCCGGGTCAAACCCATCGTAGTCGGTAAGCACGAACAGGTTCTGACCCGTGACATATACCCGGGCACCCTTCATGAAGGTGCTCACGTCGCCGATGGCATAGGAAAGCGTCAGGTTGGACATTTTTAGGAAATCCCCTTTTTCCAGGTAGCGCGTAGTGGCTGCCGACGGGTTGCCGGTTGCTTCTTTAATTGGGTTTTCAAACGTGGAGAGGGCAATATTTTTGCCGGCCCCAATCTGGCCCACGTTGCCTACCGCGTTGATCGTGTTGTTGTAAACGTACTGGCCGAATACCCCCGTCATGTTCGCAATCAGAGAGAACTTGCCGTAACGGGCGTTGGCGCTCAGGCCCAGCAGTGTGCGCGGATTAGGACTGCCCGAATAAGCTATTGCCCCGAACTCATTCGACAGGCCATTTTCGTTGAGGCCGTTGTACTGGGGCAGGAAGAAGGCGTTGATGGGGTAGCCGTTGGTGATGAGCTGCGACAAGGCCCCCGTCAGGCCTTGCCCGTTGATGGCTCCGGTCGGAATGGCGGCCCCTACCAGGTCCGATACTTCGTTGCGAATGAAGGTAGCGTTGACGTTGAGGCCTACTTCCACTTGCTCGTTGGTCACCAGCGTGGTTCCCAAGGCCATCTCTACGCCTTTGTTTATAATCTTAGCGTCGAGGTTGTCCCAGCGAATAGCCGCGTTAGCGGGACGGGGCTCGCCGGGGGTAGTCGGAAACAGGATGTCGGTGGTCGTTTTGTTGAAGTAGTCAGCCGAGAAGGTGAGGCGGTTGTTGAATGCCCCGATATCAATGCCAATATTAAACTGGCGGTCTGCTTGCCACTTCAAGTCATCGTTCGCGTCGTTGAGCGGCGACTGGGCCCCGTTGTTGTCCAGAGTGTAGCGAAACTGAGCTGCGCCGGCTGGAAACTCCTGGTTGCCGGTGAGGCCGTAGCCGGCCCGCAGCTTCAGCTGGGTCAGGCGCTCGGCCGGGAAGAAATCTTCCTGGCTCAGGTCCCAGGCTGCGGCAAACGAAGGGAAGTAGCCCACCCGGTTATTCGGTCCGAACTTGGTGCTTTCATCCCGGCGCAGCGTACCGGTCAGTACGTAGCGGTCTTTATAGCTGAAGATGGCCCGGCCAAAAACCGATTGCAGCTCCGACGACGGATCGAAGAAGGACGATACCTGGCGGTTGCCGGCGGCCGAATACTGAATGTAATTGGTATAATCGAGGCCGAAGTTGCCAAAGCCCCCTTCATCCCGATTACCAAAAGCATTCACATTGGAGCCCGAATTACTAAACTTTGTGTACTCGTAGCCCAGCACCGCGTTCAGATTCAGGTCAGTAGCTACGGCTCGGTTGAAGTTAAGCGTGTGAACGATCTGCTGGGTTGTCAGCTCGTTGTTGCTGATGGCGGCAAAGCCCTGCCCTTCAATGCCGGGATAGTTTATCAGGCGCTGATCAATGGAGGTGCGCCGCTCGCCGTTGTTGTAGTTTACGCTCAGCAGCATCCGGTACTCGAGCCAGTCGGTAAACTTATACGAAGGCGCGATGCTGGCCAGGATGGTGTTTACCCGCGAGTCATCGTTGTAAAGCTCCTGGGATGCCAGAGGGTTCACCACGTCGCCGGCCTGAATGAAGAGCGAACCATCCTGATTGCGCAGAGGCTGGGTGGGGTTCCACTGCAATGCCTGCCCGATGAGGCTACCGCGGAAGCCAGCGTCGGTCGTAATGTTGGCCAACTTTTCGAGGAACTGGCTGGTCGCGATGTTTACATCCACGCCCAGCTTCTTGCTTTCCAGAAATTGCAGATTGGTGGAGAAGTTGGCGCTGTACTTCTTGAAGCCGGTTTTGCGCACAATGCCATCCTGGTCGAGGTAGCCCAGGGAGAGGCGGTAGCGGCCGGTTTCACCGCCCCCGCTCATGGCCACGTTGTAGTTTTGCAGGTAGCCGGTGCGCAGAATCTCCTCCAGCGCGTCCACGTCGCCCCCCTTATCGTTGGCGGCCGGTGCCCCATAGTAGGCGATGGCCTCCCGATACTGGCCGGCGTCGAGGAACTCAGGCCGGCGCAGCAGCGTCGAGAAGCCGGTAGAGGCCCCCACGCTGAGTATTGGGGCGCCCGTGCGGCCTTTTTTGGTGGTAATAAGAACTACCCCGTAAGCGGCCCGGGAGCCGTAGATAGCCGTGGCCGAGGCATCCTTGAGCACAGTGAAGGTCTCGATGTCATCGGGATTGAGGAAGTTAAGCGGGTTGCTGTCGGCACCGGCGCCCACGTCGGCCGAGGCCACCAGACCGGGCCGGGCTGTGCGGCCATCGAGCGGCACGCCGTCAATCACATACAGCGGCTGGCCAGTACCGGTCACGGCCGAGTTGCCCCGGATGCGGATCGTGGACGGTCCGCCGGGCTGCCCGCTGTTGTTGCTCACCTGCACCCCCGATACCCGGCCCTGAAGCAGCTGGTCGGGGGAGGTGAATGTGCCTTTGTTGAATTCCTTCTCGCCAATTACGGCCACAGCCCCGGTCAGATCTTGCTTTCGCGTGGTACCATAGCCCGTTACGACCACCTCGTTCAGCCTCTGGGTATCTTCCTGCATGGCTACCTGCACCGTCGATTTGCCTGCAACATCAATTTGCTGCGAGGTGTAGCCGATAGACGAGAACGAAAGTGTCGTTGTACCCTCGGGCACGGTTAGCTCGAAGGTGCCGTCGGCGCCGGTGCTGGTGCCGGTAGTGGTGCCGGGAATGATAACTGTGACCCCAGGCAAGGCGCTAGCATTGGCATCGACCACCTTGCCCGAAACGGTCCGGGTAGCTTGCGCCTGGCCCAGGAGGGGAAAGAGCAGGAGCAGGACGCCTACGATCAGCATCCGGAGCCAGGTCGGGTGCTTGCCGCCAGGCGCAACGGCTTCTGCTGGCGCCTTCACGGTGTACTGTTTGTACAGGTTGTTCATAAGTGAAAAAGTGAAATGGTGGGAATTTTTACAGGACCGGGCGCCAAAAAGGGCGGCAACCGCGGCGGTACCCGGGGAAAGTGTTCGGTAACCTAGTGCTGGCCATGCTTCCCAGAGCCCGTATCATAAGGCAGCTGGGTGCCGCGTCAGTAGCCCGAAGCAGCCCCGGGGCAATAATCGGGTCGGCGGGGTGCTACCCAAAAATGGATCAATGTGCCCGGGCCGATTGGTGGCAGGGTAGCGGCGTCAGACCCGGATCAGGGCACGCCAGGACGAAGCGAAAAGGAAGGGTTTTGTCATGTGGGGGGCTTTTTTAGGTATACAAAGAGCAGCTAATTGGTGAGGGGAGAAGCGGCGGTAGTTATGGCGCGAGCCTGAGCAGGGGCGCTGGAATAATTGCGCACACTGCCCCCGTCAACCAAGCAATGGACTTGGTAAAACCTAGATGAAAAGCAGAAAGCAATGGCCCATTCTCCGCTCCGGAAAAGTGCCGGGCCCCGTACCGGGAACCCACGGTGGTACTTATGCTCATGCCCGGCAGGCAGGCTATCCGGACCTGAGTGGAGGGCGCGTTAGGGAAGTAAGGGAAAGCAAAGACGGCCGCCCCGCCTGCGCTCAGGGCCAGGCCAATGGAAGGCCGGAATGAAAGAAATTGCCCCCCAAGCGTAAGAGCGCTACCCAGCAGCACAACAAGCCAGTAGAACGTTTTTTTCATACGCCTGAGTTGATAAGCCTAGTCTTACTGGCAGCCCGCTATGCAGCCTAATGTAGTGACCATTAAGTATATGAATTTTTTTTAGTATATCTACTTATTGTGCTATAATGTTTTAGAATAGTTCATAAACTTGTGTCCTTTGCACGGCAGGGAATGGGTAAAGTGGTACAGAATGGAGGCTATCCTTACTTACCTTCTCGGCTGCTTCTGCTGCGCAAAGGCCCGCAAAAAGCCCCCCACAAGGGTTGGGGCGTGTCAGTGAGACTCCCTTGGATTAGCCGACGGGTTTCCGGCGCGGGCTTACGCATAAATAAACTGGATACCGGGCCCCGGCATCCTTGTTGGTCGAGGCCGGGTTGATCATCTGATTCACGCTGACCATGTTCAGACTTTTTACCACATGAGCCTGCGGCCGAGCCCGCTGCGCCTGCTCGCCCAAAGAGTCGGTGAGCCCCACTGGTAGCCGGGCCGAAAGCTGGCCTGAACTTGCAGCGGGCAAAAAGGTTATGGTAATGGTTTTCGGCGGTGGCTACTTATAAGAGGCCCTACTGCTGGAAAAAGCCGGCACTACTTCTATCCTAACAAACGGAAAATTGATGAAAGTCACCCTACTTCTCACGGCTGCGCTGGCGGCTTTTGCACTTCAGGCGCCGGCCCAAACCGCTCCGTCACGCGTAGCCGCTGACCAGATACCGACCCAAAAAGGTCCGCTAACGGTGCAGCCCATCACGCACGGCAGCGTGGTGTTTACCTGGAACGGGAAGACTATTTACGTAGATCCCTACGGCGGGGCGCAGGCTTATGCTGGGCTTGCCGCGCCCGATGTAATCCTCATCACAGACATTCACGGGGACCATCTGGACCCGAAGACACTGGCGGGCCTCTCCGTGGGCAAGGCCCTGCTGGTGGTGCCCCCAGCGGTGGCGGAGCAACTGCCAGCGGAGTACCAGCCGCAGATACGCATCCTGCGCAACGGCCAACGGCTCGATACGCTGGGGCTGCGCGTGGCGGCCATTCCCATGTACAACCTGCCCCAGACGGCCGACGCACGGCACCCCAAAGGCCGGGGAAATGGCTACGTGCTGACCCTGGGGGGCAAAAATGTCTATCTGTCCGGCGACACGGAAGACATTGCCGAGATGCGCGCCCTCAAGGGCATCGATGTGGCGTTTGTGTGCATGAATCTGCCCTACACTATGGACGTGCCGCAGGCCGCCCAGGCCGTGTTGGCCTTTCAGCCGGGCATTGTGTACCCCTACCACTACCGGGGCCAGAATGGCCTGAGCGACGTGGCCGCCTTCCAGAAAACCGTGAATGCGGCCAATCGGAAAATCGACGTGCGGCTGCGCAACTGGTATCCGGCCACCAAATAGAAGAACGTAATAACGAAAATGGCCGGCCGAGTAACTGGCTCAGCAGGCCGTGCTGGTGGAGTAAAGCCCAGCCGAATGCTCCTGTCTAAACAAAGTCACCCTCATTCAAGGGGCAACCGAATTTCACTTCCTACGAAAAAGCTGCTGATCCTTTTGCTAACCAGGAAAAGTGAGGGCACGCGCCATTTACACGAAATTGAGCATGGTAATCGGTAGCCGCAAAAAAGCCTAGATCTAACATTAGATCTAGGCTTTCTTTTTCAAACACTATTTCCCTACAAGCTGCTGGGAGCGGTGGGGGCGGCCGGCGGTAGCGTAATGGCATCCACGTTCTTGTCCCGAATAAGCTTGTTCAGGGCCGGCAGGTCTTGCTCCCTGATCATTTTGAACTGACCAAGCTGCTGATTAATCTGCTCGGTCACTTCCTTCTTGAACCCTACGGCCTGCTCCGTAGGCCGGTAGTCGCCGGTGCTGGCCTGCCCGACCAGGTTCGCTAGCTTGTTGTTCAGGCGGATGGGAAAGTTCAGGGGGTCCTGCCCGCTTTTGTTTTTGGTTTGGTACAATGCCTCTTCAATCTGGGTGATTTTCTTGTCGATGGCGCTGGCCGACTCGACGATATCCTTAGCCGGCGCCTGGTCTTTCAACGGACCCGTGATCGTGTTCAACTGGCCGCGCAGGGTGCGGATGTCGCGGATGGCCTCGTGGGTTTCCGTGAGCTTCTGCTGCACATCCTGCAGGAAGTCAAACTGGGCCTGCAGGTCCTGCGGGGTGGCTTTGCTGCGCGGGTCGGGCAGGACGGTAAAGGTTGTTTCCTGGGTTTGCTGGTTGAGTGTGAGGCGCGCTTTGTAGGTGCCCGGCACGGCCCGGGGGCCCTGCGTGCCGCCGCCCCACAGAATCAGGCCTTCAAACTGGCGGGCATCGGGGTAGCTCAAATCCCAGACAAAGCGGTTCATGCCCCGCCGGGTGGGCAGGAGCTCGCGCTTGATCTTGGCTTTTTCCGCTTTCGTCAGATTTTTGCCCCCCAGGTCCTTATCCGTGTTGGCGAAGGTGCGAATAACCTGGCCCCGCGCATCAAGGATGTCGAGCTTCACGGTGCTGGTCGAATCGTGCTTTTGGGCGAAGGAGTAGTAGAGCAGAACCCCGCCCGGATGATTCTGGCCCGCCGTAGGGGAAATCGTGGCCGAGCCGCGGCCCTCCATCCGGTAGCTCGGGGCGGGCGTGTACAAGTGAAACTTGCTGGCGGCCACCGGCGCGCTCAGCTGGTGCAGGGGCGTTAGGTCGTCGAGCAGCCAGAACCCCCGCCCTTGGGTAGCGGCAATGAGGTTGTCGTTTTTGATCGTCAGGTCCGTGATGGGCGTCGGCGGCAGGTTGAGCTGCAGGGGCTGCCACTGCTGGCCATCGTTGAAGGAAACGTACAGACCGTATTCGGTGCCAGCGTAGAGCAGCCCGGCGCGCTTGGGGTCGGCCCGCACCACGCGGGTAAAGTGCGTGTCGGGAATGCCGGTGGTGATTTTTGTCCACGTCTTGCCGTAGTCCATCGTCTTGTAGAGGTAGGGCCGAAAGTCTCCGGACTTATACATGGTGGCCGCCACGTAAGCGGCTCCCTTCGCCGTGGGGTGGGCGTCAATGCTGTTGATTTGAATCCACTCAGGCAGGCCCTTGGGCTGCACCTTCGTCCAGGTCTTGCCCTGGTCGCGGGTAAGGTGCAGCAGGCCGTCGTCGGAGCCCGTCCAGATCACCCCGGCCTCCACCGGCGACTCAGCGAGGGCGAAGATGGTGCCGTAGTACTCCACGGCCGTGTTGTCCTTGGTAATGGGGCCGCCGGAGGGGCCCAGGGTCTTCGGGTCATTGCGGGTCAGGTCGGGGCTGATCACCTGCCAGGACTGGCCTTCGTTGGTCGTGACGTGCAGGTGGTTGGAGCCCGAGTACAGCCGCTTGGGGTCGTGGGGGGAAAACAGCAGGGGGAAGTTCCACTGAAACCGGTACTTCATGCCCTCGGCGCCGTGCCCCATGGGGTTGTCGGGCCACACGTCGATGGCGCGCTCCTGCCGGGTGTCGTGGTCGACGCGGGAGAGGTAGCCGTCGTAGCTGCCCCCGTACACGATGTCGGGGTTCAGCGGATCCACGGCGATATGGGCGCTTTCGCCGCCGGCCGTTGGCTCCCAGTCGCGCTCCTCGATGCTGCGGCCCGCCGTGCGGTGCGGAATGCGCACCGTGGAGTTGTCCTGCTGGGCTCCGTAAATGCGGTAAGGGAAATGGTTGTCGGTCACCACCCGGTAAAACTGCCCGGTGGGCTGGTTGTGGTAGGTGGTCCAGTTCAGGCCCCCGTCGGTGCTGACCTGAGCGCCGCCGTCGTCGGCCATGACCATGCGGTTGGGGTTCTCGGGCGCAATCCACAGATCGTGGTGGTCGCCGTGGGGGGCATCATAGGCCTGGAAGGTGCGGCCCCCGTCCTTGCTTTTGTGGTAGGAAACGTTGAGCACGTACATTACGTCCGCGTCCTTGGGGTCGGCATAAATGCGCGTGTAGTACCAGGCCCGCTGGCGCAGGTTGCGGTCATCCGACAGCTTCTGCCAGTTCTTGCCCCCGTCGTCGGAGCGAAACAAGCCCCCCTTTTCGGCCTCCACCATCGCCCACACCCGGCTGGAGTTTACCGGTGAAACGGCTACCCCGATGATGCCCAAGGTGCCCGTGGGCATGCCCTCAGCGCGGGAGATATCCTGCCAGGTGTCGCCGCCATCGGTGCTTTTCCACAGGCCCGAGCCAGGTCCACCCGAGGAGAAGTTATAGGGCGTGCGCCGCACGTTCCAGGTGCTGGCGTAGAGAATGCGCGGGTTGGACGGGTCCATAATCAGGTCCACCGCGCCAGCGTCCTGGTTGGCAAACAGCACGCGCTCCCACTTCCTGCCCCCATCTTTGGAGCGGTACACGCCGCGCATCTCACTCGGCGCGTACAGGTTGCCCATGGCCGCGACGTACACCAGATCCGGATTCTTGGGGTGGATGCGGATACGACCAATGTGGCGCGAATCCTTCAGGCCCACGTTGGTCCAGGTCTGGCCCGCATCCATCGATTTCCACACCCCAAAGCCGGACGACACGTTGCCCCGCACGGTTTGCTCGCCCTCGCCGGCGTACAACACGTTGGGGTCCGATTCGCTGACGGCCACGGCCCCGATGGACCCGCCGAAGTAGCGGTCGGAGATGTTGCCCCAGGTGCCGCCGCCATCGGTGGTGCGCCACACGCCGCCCCCGGCCGTACCCATGTAGTATAAGTTGGGGTTGCCGGGCACGCCCGTCGCCGTGCCGGCCCGTCCGCCCCGGTAGGGACCAATGGAGCGCCACCGCAACCCATTGTATAAGGTGGTGTCGTAGACCGCGGCGGTGCCTTGGGGGGCTTTTTTCCGCTTGGCGCGCTGCTGCGCCTCGGCCGAGGTTGTGAGCAAGAGGAAGAGCAGCGCGCCGATGAAGGCGGTATTCCAGGGTAGCGAATGTTTCATACGCAAAGGGTTGACGGGAAAAGGGCATGGCATAACGGCGCCCCGCCAGTGATGACGGGGCCCAGGACCACGTTGGCCTCCAGGCTAGCCAGAACTCGGGTTTAATGTAGGGAGAAACCCGCTAACCCACGCGGCGATTTTGCGAGTAAAGCGCAAAAAATCAGCCTGAGGTCACTTAATCCGGCGTCGGCAGCCACGGGGCCGGGCCCGCAAAAATCCGGGCCAGGGTATAGCGCCGGGCTTCGCGGGCGCGCAGTTGCCGGGCCCACGGCACGCGTCCGGCAGCTGCGGAGCCTGGCCCCGTGGACTGGTACTCGGCGTAGAAGGCGGTTTGCTCGTTTTTGGGGTCGCGCCAGTTGTCCCAGCCGGCGGCAGTGATGTGGGCGCCTAATTCTGAGTGCAGAAACACGGTGCGCGCGTGCGGCCGCCAGGGTCGGCCTAGATACACTTTCTGCGCCTCAGGGGCCGCCGTGAGACGGCAGTGCCGGAACACCAGCCCGTAGGCCTGGCGCGGCGTGGTGGAAGCGGCCGTGATATAGGAGTTGCTTTTGCTGTGAATTACGCAGCGGTCGAATACGGCCGTGCTGGCGCCGAAGATAAAGTCGGTAGTGCCTTCGATGTAGCAATCCTGATAGTACTGGCGGCTGTTTTCTATGGCCAGAAACAGCGTGTCCTGGTGGCCCAGCATGCGGCAGTGGCGGAACACGGCCCGGTCGCCTTCCACGTGCAGGGCCACAGCTTGGCCGACCGGTCCGGCTGAGTTTTCGAAGGTGATGTTCTCAGCCCAAAAGTCGTTGCCCTGGACACGGACCGTGTGGGATGTGTAGGTGGTATGCCCGGCAGCGTCGCCCGAGTAATCGCCGTAGGTGATAATGACTCCGTCGCGGCTTTCGCCCAGCAGGGTAATGTTAGTTTTCTGGGCGGGGATGACGAGTTTTTCGCGGTAGGTGCCGTTTTTAATAAAGATGGTGGCCCGCACCTGCATGAAGTCGCGCACGGCCATCACCGCCTCCTGAATGGTGCGGTAGTCACCCAAGCCGTCGGGCGCCACAGTCAGGCGCACGGGTTGCGAAAATGATGGCGGGGAGGCAGCTTTAGGCGGATTGGCTGGTGGAGTAACTTGGGCAACCGCGGCCGGGCCACCCAGCAGCAGGACGCTCCCTAGCACTAGAAGCTGGAACGGCCTTAGGGAGCGTAAGACAGATGGTAATGGCTTGGGCACAGGCTAGTTCAGTTTAGGATGAGGCCAGCAAGGTCGGGCTACAAAATCAAGCGGCGGTGCTTCAAATTTGCCCCCCAGCGGCCATGGAGTTAGCTAAGGCCGAGGCGGGAAAACCTTGGCCAGAAACGCGGCCGTATAGGTTAGGGTTGGCTCAAACCAGGGGTGAAACAAGGGAAACGTGTGCGGCGCCCTGGCAAAGGTGTGCGTCTCGTGGTAGATGCCGAAAGCGTCCAGCTTTTTGGTCATGTCGTCGCGGCCCGCGTGCATGCGGTCCAGAACGCTGTTCAGAAACAGGATAGGCGGCGTCTGGTCCGAAACGTGGTTCAGGGCGCCGGCTTGGTGCCACAGAGCCAGGTTTTCCGTCTTAGACGCCCCAAACCAGCGCGTAGCGGCTGACAGCCCTTTACTATCATCACCCTCCCCCGATTCGGGGTGGATGAAGGCTAGCGTGCCATCTACGTCAATAATGGCCTGAACTCGGCTGGAGCGGCTCGTATGACAGGCCTCGCCCTCCAACTGCGCGTCGCCGTTGGTAGTGCCCAGCAACGCGGCCAGCTGTCCGCCCGCGGAAAAGCCCCAAACCGCAATCCGGGTGGTGTCGATGGGGTAGGTGCCGTCCTGGGCCCGCAGCCAACGCACGGCGGCCTTCAGATCGGTCACGGCGGCCGGGTACCGGGCTTCGGGCGACAGGCGGTAGTCTGCTGTGACCGTCACGTAGCCCCGGGCGGCGAGCTGCTGGGCTATCGGCACGTGGTGGGAGCGGTCGCCGGAGCTCCAGCCCCCACCGTGGATCAGCAGCACGGCCGGGTAGCCCGCGGGTCGCTTCGCTTTTGGGTAGAAGATATCGAGCTGCAAGGCCCGTCCGCCCACGGTGCAGTAGGTCAGGTTTTGCCGGGCCTGAATGGTGGTGGGAACGGTGGGCCGCGCCAGGGTAATGGTCGGGTGTGTTTTACGGGCCTTACGCAGGGCGCTGGCCACGGTAAAGGACGTGTCGCGCGGAGCTAGGGTTGGCTGGGCCTGGGCCGCCAGGGTGCTTGCTCCCAGAACCACCAGAAGAATGGCTACGACCAAGCGACGAAGTAGCCAAGGAAGGCGAAATAGAATCATCGGCAGGTATAAGATAGATCAACGGCTAAGATAAGCTGCCTGGGGCTTGCATCAAGCTGTAATTCCCGCGGCAGTTGCTCCATTGCTTATTCGGCCATCTTCCATTTCGATGATACGGTGCGTCTGGGCCGCGAACTCCTGGTCGTGCGTGACGATGAGCAGGGCCTGGTGGTAGGTTTCGGCCAGCTCTTTGAAAATAGCAAAGACTATTTCGCTGTTCTTCTTGTCGAGGTTGCCCGTGGGCTCGTCGCCCATGATGATGAGCGGGTCGTTGATGAGGGCGCGGGCAATGGCTACGCGCTGTTTTTGCCCCCCAGACAGCTGGTAGGGCTTTTTAAGCGCTTCCCCCTCAATCCCCAGAATTTTCAGCTTCTCGTAGGCTCGGCTTTCGATTTCCGCCACCGAGTATTTGCCCAGCTTTTCCCCCGGCAGCATCACGTTGCGCAGTACCGTAAACTCATTGAGCAGGTAGTGAAACTGGAAGACAAAGCCGATTTTCTCGTTCCGCACCCGGGCCAGCTCAGCCTCCTTTTTTTGGCCCATTTCCACGTTGTCAATCAGGAGGGTGCCCTCGTAGGCCGTGTCCATGGTAGACAGGATGTAGAGCAGCGTTGATTTGCCGCAGCCTGATTTGCCCACCACGCTGGCAAACTCACCGCGGGCCAGCGAAAAAGAAATTTCGCGCAGCACTTGCACCCGCACGGGGTCGTCGAAATACTTGGTGATGAGGCGGGCTTCCAGAGCAGGACTGTCCATCTTATTTGCCGCGAATGATGACGACAGGGTCGATCTGACTGGCCTTGCGGGCCGGGAAGAAACCCGCCAGATACGTGGTAATCAGGGAAAAAGCGGCCGCGATACCGTAGAAAACCGGATTAAAAACCACGGGATAGGTCTTGACCGTGGGCAGGGAGGGAGGAGTGAAGGGTAGCTGGGAAATTAGCGCCGACAGCCCCAGCCCGCAGATCAGGCCCAGGGCCCCGCCAAACAGCCCGATGGACAAGGCCACCATCACAAACACCCGCCGAACATCCGTGCCCGAAAACCCGACGGCCTTGAGAATGGCAATGGTGTCCATCTTCTCATAAATCATCATGTTGAGGATGTTATAAATCCCGAAGCCGGCCACCGTCAGCAGCGTGATGCCCACGGCATACGAAATCAGGGTGCGGATAAACGTGCCGGTCTCAAAATCTGAATTAGCGGTCTGAATATCCAGAGCCTGCACCTCGTACAGGGCCGCGTACTCTTTTGCCAGGCGGGGCGCCAGCGTCATGTCGTGGAGTTTTACCTGTAGGTCGGTGACATAGTTATTGGATTCGCCCAGCAGCTTTTGGGCCGTGGCCAGCGACGTGTAGCTCTGCACTTTGTCGATTTCCAGCAGCCCCGACTGAAACAGCCCCACCACCTTGAGCGGCACGTGGTCGCCTTTGGGCGTGGTAATCTGAATTACGTCGCCCAGCGTCACCAGCATCAGGTCGGCTGCTCCTTTGCCGAGGATAATGCTGTTGGCCACGGTGTTGAGGCTCCGATAATTGCCCCCCACCACGTAGTCGCTAAACGCAAACAGGGCATTTTCCTGCTCCGCCTCAATGCCGCTGATGGTGCCATTGAGCGTGACGGTGCCCACGTTGTAAAATACCTGGGCCTGAGTTTTGGGGGCTACGCCGCGCACCCGCGGATCGCGGCGCAAAGCGGCCAGAATAGCGCTGCTGTTGTGAATGCGGGGCAGCTCGTTGCGGGGCTTAATGGAGCGGATAAAGTTGTGCTGGCGCTGCCCGCGGGTGTAGCGGTCTACGGGCTGCTCGGCGGCGGGCTGCAATTCGTTGTAGAGGCGTACGTGGGGAGTGCGGTTGAGCACCAGCCCGTCCAGCAGCTGGTTGAGGCCCGACATAAAGCTGAGCAGGGTGATGAACATGGTGATGCTGAACGTGACACCGATGGCCGCCACGAGCGTCTGCTTACCGCGGGCCTGCAGCAGCGCTGCCGCCACGCTATAGAGTAAGGGCATTTTCATGAGCCAGGGGCTTGCAGTTCGTCGTCGGGGGTAAGGCCCGCTACTACTTCCACCATCTGGTAGTCGCGCAGGCCAATCTTAATCCGCACGGCCTGCCCATCGCTTTTCAGCACCGTGGAGTCGTTGACCAGCAGGCGGCGCGGAATGAGCAGCGCCCTCGCCTTAGTCTGCAGTACAATGTTGGCTTCCACGCTCACGAAAGGATACAGAACGGAGGGCTGCTTCACGAAGGCTGCTTCCACCAGAAAGGTCCGGCTGCTCGTGTTCATCATGGGCGAAACCGTGGTAACCTGGGCGGTAAACACCTGGCCCGGATAGGCATCCAGGGTTACCAGTACTTGCTGGCCAGGCTTGATTTTGACGATGTCGGATTCATCGACCTGCAATTCCAGCACAAATTGCCGGGCATCGCCCAGCAGGGCCAGCGGCGTCTGGGGGGTAATGGCCTCGCCAGGTTCCTGATACAGCTTATACACCACGCCGTTGATCTTGCTGCGCAGGATAAAGTCGCCGGCCTGCTGTTGGGCTATCTGCAGGTTCTTGCGGGTTTGGGCGGCGGCAAATGCCAGCTCTTTTTTCAGATTTTGATACCGCAACAGTGCGGACTCATACGCCGTTTTCGACTGCTCGTACGCCAGCTCCCGCTGCTCGAGGGTCTGCCGAGTGCCGATGGCTTGCTGCCAGAGCCGGCGCTGCCGGGTAAGCTGGAGCAAGTCGTTTTGCATGGTGCGGCGCTGCAGGGCAATTTGAGCCTGGGCTTCCCTCAGTTGGCTTTGGTTGGCCCTTATATCGGCGTTCCGGGCTGCCAGGGCCGCATTTTCCTGGTTTAGCTGCGATACTTCGCTGGCAATTGCCAGCAGCGGAGTGCCCACCTTCACCGAGTCGCCTTCCCGCACCTGCACTTCCCGAATGATGCCGCCGACCCGGGCAAACGCCTGGTACTGCTGCCCGCTCTTGACGGTGCCAGCTGCGTACACCGACTCAGAAATGGAGGACAACACCGGTTTGATGCGCTCCGTTTTCGGCTGGCAGCCTATCAGCCCTAGCATGGTTAGCAGAAACCAGTACACCACCATCCGGATCCTTCCCCCTGATAAACCCTGGTATGCCCGCTTGCCAGCGGTCATCTCTGGCTGCGGGGCTGTCGGGTAAGGCGGCGGCAATGGGTGGATGTTCATAGCACGCAAGAAACGGCGGCGCTGGGAGGAGCCGCGCGGTGCTAGCTGCTCCTCCCAACATTCAGTAACTGCTTTTACACAGGTCCGTACGGACACTTCGTGAATATAAGGCGGCAACCCCAAATTCTACCGGAGCCGCGTGGTAAGATATGAGCCTGATCAAGTGATATGGTGAGTCATGTCATCGAATGGCCACGCCTAGCTTCATGCTGCTACACTGGCCGGAACCTAGGTTGGCTGATGGAGAGGGGAACGAACTGGTAAAAAAGCCTCCCAGAATCGTTGCAATCATCCAGCCCGCCGACGAATCAGTCATTGCCTTGTTGGCGAAGCGCTGAGTTGACTGATTCATTCCGTTGATGACTGGTTAAGACTTGCATCACTATTCGGGCATTGGCTTGCACAAAGCTGGCGGGCAGTGCGTAGCTTTACTAAAACCAGTTGACAGTACTTTTTTTAGTTCTAACTGGCTATTTAACCAGGGTCCGTTCCTGCTGAGCGGCGAGTTATAATTATCTTTCTGAGTACCTGCTGACCAGTTCGCCCACTTTCCTGCTCCACTATGCCCGCAGCGCTAGCGCATTCTGCCCTTTTTATTAAAATTCCTTCTCGACCGATGGCTGCGCCCAGCCTAGTGACGAGTTGGCTGCTGACGCTCCTGCTCTTGCTGCTGAGCGGCGCAGCTACCACGGCTCTCGCACAGGCGACGCCGCCCCCGGAGTGTAGCGAGGATGAGAAGTTCATCAATCAATGGTATTTCGGCTACCGGGCGGGGCTGGACTTCAACGAAGCTAGGGACACTATTCCGCCCAAAGTGCTGACCGATGGCCGCATGGTGGCACCCGCCGGCTCCGGGGTAATGTCGGATGGCAATGGCAGCCTGCTCTTCTACAGCAACGGCGATACCGTCTGGAGCCGCGACCACAACATCATGCTCAACGGCACCGGCATGGGGGGCAACCGTCTGGCCACCGACGGCCCCCTGGCTATCAAGCGGCCGGGCATAGTTCTTCCGGGCGCCCCCAGGCGGTACTTCATCTTCACCCAAGACGCCCAGGGTGGCCCCAAGGGCTTGAGCTACTCGGAAATTGTAATTCCCCCTGCCGGGACTGCAGGGCAAGGCGAGGTGGTAGCCGCCACCAAAAACACGCTTCTTACCCGCGGTACAGCCGAAAAGATGACGGGTGTATTCCACAAAAACGGCTGCGACATCTGGATAATCGTGCACGGCTGGGGCGAGGCAACCTCCGGCACCGAGAACCGCGGCGACTCTTTTCTGGCTTATCGCGTGACGCCGGCCGGCGTGCAGAGCCCGCCCATTATTTCGACCGTGGGGGCCCGGCACGCGCCGAGCGTGTCGCCCCAGGGCTACCGCGGCCAGATGAAGGTGTCTCCCGACGGCGAGCAGCTGGCCGTGGCCCGCTACAGCGAAACCCTGGGCGACAACAGCAGCACAGTCGAGCTGTTTGCCTTCGATGCCGAAACGGGCATAGTCAGCAACCCGCAGATCGTCGACCAGGGGGCGGGTCGCTACTACGGCGTGGAGTTTTCGCCCAGCCGCAACTACCTCTACGCCACGGTGCAGAGTCCGCCCCAACTGCTGCAATTTGATTTGAGTGCCACCAACATAACAGCCAGCAAGCAGGTCATTCCGCTCAATCAAAATCCCCCGGTTAATCTGGGCTCCATGCAGGCCGCCCCGGACGACAAGATTTACGTGGCCCGCGAAAACGCGCCCGGCCTGGGCTTTATCACCTACCCCGATTCCTTGGGCGCGAAGGCCGCCTACGCCGACGACAGCTTGGCGCTGGGCGGGCGTCGCAGCGGGTTGGGTCTGCCCAACTTCAATCAAAGCTCTTTGCTGCGCGTCGGAATCGGAGCGCAAATCACGGCTTGCCGCGAGATAAGCTTTCAAGCCAGCTTCGCCGTTCAAACCCCCGATCTGGTGTATGCCTGGGATTTTGGCGACGGGACTACCCTGACAGGCGGTGCTTCAACAGCAGAAAAGCCCGTTCATACCTACGCTACGCCCGGCGACTACACCGTTACACTGCGCATCACCAACGATTGCTTTTGCCGCGAAACCCGGGGCATTATTCGGGTGCCCGCCCTGCCCCAGCCGGGTAGCATTGGCAGCCCTCAGACGCTGTGCGCCGGCACAGCGCCGGCCGCTCTTACCAGCACTACCAATGCCTCGGGCGATGCCGGCCTGCCGCTCGTTTACCAGTGGGAAACGTCCTCGGACAACGTCACCTTCACCGCTATCGGCGGCGCTACCGGTGCCAGCTATTTGCCCCCCAGCACGTTGCCAGCCGGCACGACCTATTTCCGGCGGCGCGCTCAGTTGCTGCTGCCTAATCAATCAGGGCCTTACTGCACCCCCAGCTTTACCGCCCCCGTAGCCATCACCGTCCTGCCTGCTCTGACGGCCGGCACCATCGCCGCCGACCAAACCGTTTGCGCTGGCAGCCCCGTTGCCCCGCTGACAAGTACCGTCGCCGCCACTGGTGGCACGGGCACGTTCACGTACCAGTGGGAATCATCATCGGACAACACTACCTGGGGGGCAATTTCCGGCGCCACCGGCGAAAGCCTCACGCCCGGTCCGCTCACGGCCACTACTTATTTCCGGCGCCTGGTGCGCTCCGGGCCGTGCGCCTCCTTATCCAGCACCGTTACAATAACCGTGGCTCCCGCCTTAACGGCTGGTAGCATTGCTGCCAACCAAGCTCTCTGCGCCGGAGGAACCCCGGCTCCGCTCACCAGCGAAACGCCGGCCACAGGCACCGCAGATAACATCGCGTATCAATGGGAGTTATCGGCGGATAACACAACCTGGACGCCTATCAGCGGTGCTAATGGGCCAGCTTACGCGCCAGGTCAGTTGAGCGCTACCACTTATTTCCGGCGCCGGGCCAGTTCAGGCACCACTTGCGCCCCTGTCTTTTCCAACGTCGTTACTATTACCGTAGCCCCGGCGCTGACGGCCGGTACCATTGCCGCCGACCAGACCGTGTGCGCCGGCGCTCCTGTTGCGCCACTCACCAGCACGGCCCCGGCCACGGGTGGAACGGGCACGTTTGCTTATCAGTGGGAGTCATCCGGAAATAACGCGGACTGGGCGCCTATCGTGGGGGCCACGAGCGAGACCTTTGCACCTGGGCCGCTTACCTCTAACACCTATTTCCGCCGCCGCGTAGCGTCGGGGACCTGTGCACCGCAGTATTCACCCTCCGTCGCCGTTATAGTGTTGCCGAACCTGACGGCCGGTAGCATTGCCTCTAACCAGACCCTCTGCGCCGGAGGAACCGCAGCTCCGCTCACCAGCACCAGCGAGGCCGGCGGCGCGGGCAATATCGTCTACCAGTGGGAGTCAACCGTGGATAATGGAGCCTCCTGGACGCCTGTTAGCAGTGCCACCGGATCAACGTATGCACCGGGCACGCTCAGTGTTACCACTTCCTTCCGCCGGCAGGCCAGTGCGGCTGGTGCCTGCGCTCCAGTCTTTTCTAATGTCGTGACCATCACCGTCCTGCCTGCCCTTACGGCCGGCACTATCGGCACCGACCAGACGCTGTGTCCGGGCGCCACTCCCGCCTCCCTCACCAGCACGGCAGGTCCTGGCGGGGGCACGGGCACGTTTGCTTATCAGTGGGAGTCTTCTGGAAATAACGCGGATTGGGCGCCCATCGTGGGAGCTACCGACGCCGGCTTTGCACCCGGCCCGCTTACGTCCGACACCTACTACCGGCGCCGGGTCACGTCAGGCACCTGCGGATCGGTGGTTACGCCCTCTGTCTTTATACGGGTACTACCGGCGCTGACCGCGGGTAGCATTGCCGCTAATCAAACCATCTGCGCGGGCGCTACGCCGGCTCCGCTCACCAGCACCGGCGAGGCCAGCGGGGGCACGGGCACGTTTGCTTATCAGTGGGAATCGTCGGCTGATGGTGTTAGTGCCTGGGGGGCAATTCCGGGCGCTACCAACCCGACTTTCGCACCCGGCCCGCTGACGGCCACCACCTACTACCGCCGCCGGGTGACGTCGGGCACTGGCACCTGCTCTATCAGCTTTTCCAACGTCGTGACTATCCAGGTACAGCCCGTTGTGACGCCTAGCGTGAGCGTAGCGCCGCCACCAGTGCAGTGCCCCGGCACGGCCCTGACCTTCACGGCCGTAGCCACAAATGCGGGCCCCGCGCCGACGTTCAGCTGGCTGGTGAACAATGTAGCCGTTGCCAGTGGGCCCACGTTCACCAGCAGCACCTTGGTCACGGGCGACCAGGTGCGGGTAGAGGTAACGCCCACGGCGGGTCTGTGCAGCGCGGCTCCGGCCGTGGCAACGGTTACGGTGACGCGCACCCCGACGCCGCTGCCCACGCTGGCCATTGCTGTGCAGCCGGGCGGGCCCGTGTGCCTGGGCGCGCCACTTACGTTTAGCGTAGCCAGTGTAACTGAGGCTGGCCCGGCCCCAGAGTACCAGTGGCAGATCAACGGCAACGACGTGAACGGCGCCACCGGCCCGGTCTTTACCAGCACGACGCTGCGCGAAGGCCAGACCGTAACTCTGCGCCTGCGCACGATCAATGCCTGTGGCCAGCCCGTTACGGCCGTATCCAACGGCGTGCCTGTGCGCATCCAACCGCCGGTTGACGTGGATGCCGGTCCCGACAAGGAGATTCTGGCCGGCACCTCGGTTATCCTGGAAGGCCGCGCCGGCACCTACCCCGTGACGTGGACGCCGGCGACGGGCCTCACGATTTCGCCCAACGACCCACTACGGCCGCGGGCCGCGCCCACGGTGACCACAACCTACACCCTCTCGGCCGGAGAAGGCGGCTGCGCCGATAGCGACCAGGTGACGGTGACCGTGCGGCCGGCTATCCGCATTCCCAACGCCTTCACGCCCAACGGCGACGGCCGCGACGACACCTGGCAGATTGAGTTCATCGAGCAATACCCCGACAACACCGTGAACGTGTTTAACCGCTGGGGGAACAAGGTTTTCTCGGCTACTAATTATAGCCGGGCTAATGAGTGGCGCGGTGATATGAACGGCCAGCCCGCGCCGGTCGGCACTTACTACTACGTCGTCGTCACGAAAGGCCCACTGGGCAAGTCCTATAGCGGGTCGATTACGATACTGTACTAATCAACTGGCTGGTGGCGACCAACGCCGCCAGTTCACCTTTCTTTTTTGCTGGACTTATAAGGCAAACCCTGTTATGAAAAGAGCTCTATCTCTACTGCTGCTGCCGCTGCTGCTACTGGTGGCGGCGCCCGCCCGTGCCCAGCAGCAGGCGCAGTACAGCCAGTACATGAACAATAATTACATTCTGAACCCGGGCGCAACGGGCGTAGAGGATTACATCGATATCAAGTTCAGCTACCGCACCCAGTGGACGGGTCTGGAGGGGGCGCCCAAAACTTACTACGTCAGCGGCAGCTCCTCGCTGGGCAAGTGGCGCACCACCACCAAACGTACCCTGCGCGACCGGCGGCGGCCGTTTCACGCCCTGGGGGGCCTTGTGTACAGAGACGAAACCGGGCCCACGAGCCGGACCGGCGCCTATGTTTCCTATGCCTACAATCTGGTGCTCCGGCCCGACCTGCGGGCGGCGCTGGGCGTGTCAGTCGGCATGCAGCAGTTTGCCGTCGATGGGCAGAAGCTGCGGTTCTTCGACCCCACAACCCAGGCGGCCAGCGCCGCCTCGCAGGTGCTGGATGGGTCGGTGGGCCTGTGGGTGTACAGCTCGAGATTCTACGTGGGCCTATCCAGCGCGCAACTGCTAGCCAATAAGCTCGACTTTTCCTACGGTCCTAATCAGCTGGGTGAGGGCGCGCCCGGCAACTCCCTGAAGCGGCACTACTTCGCCACGGCCGGGGTGCGGGTGCCGCTTAGCCGGGAGTGGTCGTTGGTGCCGTCGGTGCTGGTGAAGGCCGTGAACCCGGCCCCGCTTTCGGTTGACATCAATGCCAAGCTCAAGTACCAGGATTTGCTGTGGGTGGGCGTGTCCTGGCGCGCCTTCGACTCGGCCGTGGCCATGGTGGGCCTGAGCTACGAGCAGCTTACCTTGGGCTACTCCTACGACGCCGGCCTCTCCGAACTAGCCGGCTACCACGGCGGCAGCCACGAGGTGCTGCTGGGATTGCGCCTAAAGAAAAAGGCTCAGACGGTGTGCACCAATCGGTTCTGGTAATATTTGCCCCCCAGCGCCTCCGTAGCCAATTATCCTTGCCGGGCCCGCGCCTTTAGCTGCTCACTGCACCTCCTACTTGTGGAGTGGATGCAGGCCAGGGTAGGGGAGTAAGAACCCGAGCGTGCTGCCACAGATGGTAGGGAGGTTGAACAGGTGCAGCCAGAATTCTCAGATCCTGAGGGCTGAAAAAGCCCCCCAGCTGCTAGCAGAGACCGAAAGCTAAACTAGCAAACGCGGGAGGTATTGGAATACATAACCAGGTAGGAGGCAGTACGCGGAGGAAAAGACAGCCGGGCGCCATGCTGCAAGTAAAAACGGTGGCGGCGAAGTAGGTCGGCGCTTACTTGGAGCTTTTAAATGCAGAGGCAACCTGCTGCCTTATACCCATCGGTGGCCGCATTCCGAGTGGGGGGCTTTTTCCTTCTGCTGTCAAGCTTTGTCCGCGTAACCCAATGCCATGCCTCCTCCCTCTGACGCTACGGTGTTTCACCGCTCCACTCTGCTCACCCAGCTCGCCGGCCAGCCCAACTGGGATTTGATCGTCATTGGGGGCGGAGCTACGGGCCTGGGCGTAGCCCTGGACGGGCTCAGCCGGGGCTACCGAACGCTGCTGCTCGAGCGGGTGGACTTTGCCAAGGGCACGAGCAGCCGCAGCACTAAGCTGGTACATGGCGGCGTGCGCTATCTGGCCCAGGGCGACGTGGGGCTGGTGCGCGAAGCACTCATGGAGCGGGGCCTGTTGCTCCAAAATGCCCCCCACCTGGTTACCAATCAAGCTTTTCTTATTCCCGTCTACTCCTGGTTCGATGCGGCCTTCTACACCGTGGGCCTGAAGCTCTACGACTGGCTGGCCGGCTCGCGCAGCCTGGGACCGTCGGAATACCTGAGCCGGGCCGAAACGCTGCAACGCCTGGGTAATGTACGCTCGCAGGGCCTGCGTGGCGGCGTGCGCTACCACGACGGGCAGTTTGACGACGCCCGCCTGGCCGTAAACCTGGCCCAGACGGCCATCGAGATGGGCGGCACAGTGCTCAACTACATGGCTGTGCGCGGGCTGCTAAAAAATGCGCAGGGCCGCGTGTGCGGCGTGCAGGCCACCGACGAAGAAACCGGCCGCCCCTACGAGTTGCGGGGAAACGTCGTAATCAACGCTACCGGCATTTTCATCGATGAGATCCGGCAGCTTGACACACCTGGCACGCACCCGCTGGTGCAGCCCAGCCAGGGCGTGCACCTCGTAGTGGACCAGTCGTTTTTGCCCGGCAGCGATGCCCTGCTGATTCCCAAAACCGATGACGGCCGCGTGCTGTTTGCCGTGCCTTGGCAGGGACGAGTGGTGCTGGGAACGACGGATACGCCCCTGAAAGAGCCCAGCTGGGAGCCGCAGGCCCTGGAAGCCGAAATCGAGTTTATCCTGCGCACCGCTGGCCGTTATCTGGCGCGCCCGCCCGGGCGCCACGACGTGCGGAGCGTATTCGCGGGCCTGCGCCCCCTGGCCGCCGCGGCCGGCGCCACCCCCACCAAAGACCTCTCGCGTAAGCACCAGATTCTGGTTTCTGCCGCGGGCCTGATTACCATCAGCGGCGGCAAGTGGACCACCTATCGCCGCATGGGCCAGGACGCGGTAGATCAGGCCATTGTGGTGGGAAATTTGCCCCCGCAACCCAGCCGCACGGCCCAGCTGGCCATTCACGGCTCCCAGGCTACGCCCGACCACACCCACCACCTCGCCGGCTACGGCCGCGACCGGCCCGCCTTGCAGCGCCTCCTGGAAGAGCGGCCAGCGCTGGGGCAGCGCTTGGCGCCGGAGCTGCCATTCCAACAGGTACAAGTGGTGTGGGCTGCCCGCTATGAGCTGGCCCGCACCGTTGAGGATGTGCTGGCCCGCCGCGTACGCGTACTTTTTCTCGACGCCGCCGCGGCCGTGCACTGCGCCCCCGTAGTGGCAGCCCTGCTGGCTGAAGAACTAGGCCGCGACGCCCAGTGGGAGCAGCAACAGGTGGCGGCCTTCACCGCCCTCGCCCGATCTTACCAACTCATCACCCCGGAATGACTTCCATGAATGTAATCTATGTGACGGATTTGATCGGAACCGGCGTATTCGCCATATCCGGTACGTTAGCCGCTTTGCATAAAAAGAAAGACCACGATATTCTCACCCTGTTCATCTTCGCGTTTGTAACCGCGGTTGGCGGAGGCACCCTGCGCGACGTCATCATCCACGCCTACCCGGTGACTTGGATCAGTGACGCCAACTACCTGATAGTCATTCTGGCCAGCGCCCTGATTGCCATTGTTTGCCGCCGCTGGTGGTTGGGCATCCTGCAACGCCCCTTGCTGGTGTTCGATACCCTCGGAATCGGAATTTTCACTATTCTGGGCCTGGAGAAAGCCCTGCACGCGGGCGTGAATCCGTGGGCGGCGGTTTTGCTGGGTATCGTTTCGGCACTGTTTGGCGGCGTTATCCGCGATACGCTCGCCAATGAGGTTCCCTTGGTATTTGAGCGACAATTGTATGCTACTCCCTGCCTGACAGGCGCACTTCTGTATGTTTTGGCCCTCAGGCTGCAAATAGACCCAACCGTTACTTTTCTGGTGTCGGTTGGCGTGATTACGGGCTTTCGACTACTGGCCGTGAAGAAAAGCTGGTCGTTGCCGCCAATTCGGGTGTAACGTAGCTTTTACTATTGTTTTACCTATCCGGTAGAAGGGGAGACGTTCGCAGCCTCTTGCCGCGCGGCCCATACGATGCCTGGGGGGCTTTTTCAGCATAACAATTGAGGCTGAAACTGGGCAAAAAAGCCCTCCATATCTACACTATGTCTCCTGCAAGCAGTTTACGCCCTTTTGCTTAACCCGGAAGATGCAGTTGAGTAACGATCAGTAGTCCTAATTCGGCTCCCATCAGGAAGAGCACCATCTGCCACCAATACAGGCGCTTGAAGTAGCCTCCCGGCTGGGGCCACCACAACACTACCGGCAGAAATAACGGGACAAAGCTTTCACTCAAGGTGTCGCCCGTCGACCGCAGACTTAGACTCGTGACGATGGCCAGTCCGGCGCCCGCCAGCAACAGATACTGCTGCTAGCGGGGAATCTCGGGAATCATGATACGGGCCGGTTAGTACGTCTGGTTGGCCCCCGCCACCGTGTAGATCGGGTCTTCCATAACATTGACGTCAATGATGGATCTGGCATTGTCCAGCAGCTTCCGACAATCAGGACTCAGGTGACGCAGGTGCACCTTCTTGCCGGCCCGGTGGTAGCGCTCCGTCAGTTTGTTTAAAGCTTCAATGGCCGACATATCGGCCACCCGGCTTTCTTTGAAGTCGATGACGACTTCCGAGGGGTCGTTCTGTACATCAAACTTCTCGCTGAAGGTTTGCACCGAGCCAAAGAACAGCGGCCCGAACAGCTCATAGTGCTTTACACCGGCTTCATCGTTGTACTTGCGCGCCCGGATGCGGGTGGCGTTTTCCCAGGCAAAGACCAAGGCAGCAATGATAACGCCGATGAGCACGGCCAGGGCCAGGTTGTGCAGGGCTACGGTAATGCCCGTCACCAGCACCATCACCAGTACATCGGAGGCGGGCATCTTACCAAACGTCTTCAGCGAGGCCCACTCAAACGTGCCCACTGATACCATAATCATCAGGCCCGTGAGGGCGGCCATGGGTACCCGCTCAATAAAAGAAGCCCCGAACATGATGAAAACCAGCAGCATAACTGCCGCCACAATGCCGGAAAGGCGGGCGCGGGCACCCGACGAAATGTTGATCAGACTCTGGCCAATCATCGCGCAGCCGCCCATTCCAAAAAAGAAGCCCGAAGTAATATTGGCTACGCCCTGCGCCACGCACTCTTTGTTGGTGCGGCCCCTCGTTTCCGTGATTTCGTCAATAAGGTTCAGGGTGAGCAGGCTTTCAATCAGGCCCACACCTGCCACGATGGCCGCATAGGGGAAAATCAGCGCCAGCGTTTGCAGATTGAACGGCACAGCTGGAATATGGAAGGGCGGAAAGCCGCCTTTAATGGAGGCAATATCTCCGACGGTTTTGGTATCAATACCCAAGCCGATAACCAGCGCCGACACCACCAAAATAGCAGCCAGAGAAGCTGGAACGGCCTTCGTCAGGCGCGGCAACCCTACGATAATGGCTATGGTGAGACCCACGAGCCACAGCATAGTAAGTAAGGGCGTTCCCGTTAGCCAGTGGCTTACCCCAGCAGCGTCCATCGTCTGAAACTGCACGATCTGGGACAGGAAAATAACAATGGCCAGCCCATTGACGAAGCCAAACATCACCGAGTGCGGCACCAGGCGAATGAACTTGCCCAGCCGAAACACTCCGGCCAGTATCTGCAGAATACCGGCCAGCACAACGGTGGCGAAAATGTACTCTACCCCGTGGCTTTTGGCCAGAGCTACCAACACCACGGCAACTGCCCCCGTCGCCCCGGAAATCATGCCTGGCCGGCCACCTAGCAGGGAGGTAACGAGCCCCATCACAAAGGCGGCATATAAGCCCACCAAAGGCGGTACTCCCGCAATGAGGGAGAAGGCCACCGCCTCCGGAATCAAGGCCAGGGCTACTGTGAGGCCCGAGAGAATTTCATTCTTAAAATTTATTTGGTACTGAGTGAAGTATTGAAGTACTTGTTGCATAAAACGCACTGAGAATGGACAAAAGGAAATCTGTCTGCTTTCAGTTGAAAGCAGGGAGAAGAATATCTAAAGCCAAACTTCAGGGCGGAGTAAGCTGAAAAATGGAGGCGTGATGCAGGGGCATAAGCAGAGAAGAAGTGCCTGGAGGTGAATGTCAAGCGAACCCAATCAGGCTAACACTTCGAAGGATGACTCTGACAGTTTATTTTTGAATGATGGGCATTTAGAGCAGCGGCTTCCGGGCTCGCACCTCGGCCACCCGGCGGGCCAGATCCTGACTATGCAGCGGAATACCCCGCGCGTTTAAATGCGTCGCATCGTGCCAGTACCGCAGGTTGTTGGAAAGCTCGGCAATGGGCTGTTGGGCATAGTTGATATAGAGAATAGATTCAGCCCGCAGCACAGAATCAACCAGGGCGGAAGTGGCCGCCAGATGGCGCGGCCGCTGATAATAGGTGGCGGTAAAGCAAATCAACTCTATCTGCTCCTGTTTGCAAATGGCAATAAACTCGCTTAGATACCGCAGATGGGCCCTATTGAGGTAGGGAGGTTCCGCGTTAAGCTTTTCCAGCGCATAGAGCGTGCGTGCGCTATCCTGAGGTGAGGGCGTTTCTGGCTCATAGCCTTGATTAAGAGGCGCATCGGGCTTACTGCTCACGTAGTTCTTGGCGAGGCTCGCCACGTTGCTGTTATGGCGGTACAGCGCAAAGCTGAACTTCAGCGGCGCCAGCCACGTCCATTCGTTGGTATAGGCCGTCACAAGCGGGTTTTGCCCATAGTAATACTTCAGATACTGAATGTCTTCCGGGTAGCTGGGACGCAGATACTCATCCAGATCGACGTGCAGCAGAATCGTGCGGGGCAGCTTTTGCTTTTGCCGCAGGACACTCAGCAGGGCCGTATGAAAAATCTGCGTGGTGCCATGATGGCCAAGGCTGAACGTGCCCGGGCCCAGACTATCAGGGCAGATATTAGACACCAGCCGCGAGTCGCCCATCAATACGATGGGGGGCGGAAGCAAGTCCAGGTAGGTATTGACTAGGCCTCCTCGCTGGCCGTTGCGGACCCGCTCGTACAGATTATCCAGCAGCCACGCGCCGCCGCGATCCAGCGAAAAAAGCCCCCCCATAAAGAGCAAAAAGAAGATGGTGAAGTTCTTCATAACGAGTAGACGAGGAGGTTAAAACTGAAAATAAATAAATTGCCCCCCAGAGCTGACACCGAAGCACAAGAGCACAACGACCAGCCCCAGGGACACAGCCAGCGGCTTGGCCCACCCGTTCGTCGGAGCCAGCAAGTGAAAATCGTGGCGGCGGAGGAAGGCATATTCGAGCAGCAGCAGCACGGCTACGCGAGGCATAAACGTGCCCAGCTTTTCCAGGTCTAGCGCGGGTGGCGCCGTGTGCAGCACCTCCGTCACGTGGGTCACGACATACCATGCTTGCTCAAAGGTAGTCGCGCGAAAAAACACCCAGGTCAGGCAAATAAGGTGGAAGGTGAGGAGCACCCGCAGGAGTTTAACAGGCCAGCTTAGCGGCTCGCCAACACGTACGCCGAGAAGTTTTTCTACGCTCAAATACAAGCCATTGAGAAAACCCCAGATGACGAAATTCCAAGAGGCTCCGTGCCATAATCCTCCCAGCAGCATGGTTAGCATGAGGTTGCGGTAGGTAAAGATTTTGCCCAACCGACTGCCCCCTAGCGAGATATACAAGTAGTCGCGCAGCCAGGTAGAAAGGGAAATATGCCAGCGCCGCCAGAACTCGGTGACGCTCTTGGCAAAGTACGGTAGGCGGAAATTCTCCATTAGCTTAAACCCCATTACCTGCGCCGAGCCCAAGGCAATGTCGGAATAGCCGGAGAAGTCGCAGTAGATCTGGATGGCAAAGGCATAGGTAGCCAGCAGCAAGGACCACCCGGAGTGCATTTCATAATTATTATAAACTGAGTTGACGTACCCGGCCAGCACATCCCCGACCACTACTTTCTTGAACAAGCCCCACAGTATACGTTGTAAGCCCATCACCACCTCATTGAAGTCGAAGTGCTTTTCCTCGTGAAACTGCGGCAGCACGTTCTGGGGCCGCTCAATTGGCCCGGCCACGAGCTGAGGATAGAACATGACGTACAACGAGTACAGGCCCAGATGACGCTCCGCCGGAAAGTTGCCCCGATACACTTCAATGGTGTAGCTCATGGCCTGAAACGTGTGAAACGACAAGCCAATGGGCAGGATAATGCCTAAGTAGGGCAGCTCATATTGCGTGACGTGAAGCGAGTCGAGCAGGGCCCCCACGTTATCGAGAAAGAAATTGTAGTACTTGAAGATGGCCAACACCCCCAGGTTAGCTATTAAGCTAAGGATAAGAAATTGCTTGCGCCGCGGTCCGGTAGCCTTTGCAATCTGTATACCTGCTACATAGTCGATGAGAATGGTGAAAAACAGAATCAGGATGTAGGCCGGAATAAAGGCCATATAAAACCCGCAACTGGCTCCTAGCAACAGCCACCATCGATGACGGTGGGGAAGGATGTAGTACAGGGTGGTGACAACCACGAAAAAAACGAGGAACTCAAAGGAATTAAAAAGCATAGCCAGTCAAGGCACGGCTGCTGGAGCTGCACCAAGTATGAAATTCAAACAGGTAATAGAATAAAGCTTTTAACTGCCTACGCCCGCAGGCACGGCAAAGCAGGGCCACCAGGAACGCCTAGCTAGCCGGTATTAAATAACAGGCTCCCTTTACAGGAGCCTACCGCGTCAAGGCGGGGTAAAAAATAAGATGTGACTAAGCAACATTAATAATAATATGTTCGGGAAATAGGGAGTACTGCAGTAGAGAATGCTACAGGACGATTCGTAAAGATGCAAAAGTAGGCTGAACGAATCACTAAAAAATGTATAATTCGGACTTCCTGGTATTTCTACTTAATCTGCTACCGGCTCTGGTTTCGCCCGGTCAGTGTTTAATGAAGCGCACACGCCTGGTTCCTGCCTGAAGGTAGTAAAGCCCCTGACTAAGCTGGGAGATATCGAGCGTGATCTGCGTACCCTCGGCCACCTGACGGTCGACCACTTGACCGCGTCCGTTCCAGATAGTAATCGGCGTTTGGCTAACAATACCGCTCACCGTTATTATTCGGTCCGCCGGGACCGGACTAACAGTTAATTCAGACTGATGAATCGGCGAGACCGTTACGACGCCGGAGAATCTAACGACCCCATTGGTATCGGTTTGGCGCAGGCGGTAATAAATTTTTGGATGGGTAAGCGCAGTAGCATCTAAAAAGGAATAGCTACTTCGACTAGCAGTAGTACCCCGGCCTACTACTTGCCCTACGGCAGCAAATTCAGTTCCCGTCGTGCTCCGTTCAATTGTGAACCCAGCATTATTCTGCTCGCTGGCCGTGACCCACTGCAGCTGTATGCCATCCGGCACCGCCCGAGCGTCAAATTGGACTAGGCTAACTGGTAGCGGCCGCCCTAGCAGCGCGTTGGATTTTAAGGCTGCTAGCCAGCGCTCTGCCATTTTTTCCTCCCCTTGCTCGTTTGGATGCAGCTTATCGTAAAGGTCCTCTGAACCGAAACCTGTATAATGATCGACGATAATTATCGACGACTCATCTGTGGTTTTCGCGCTTGCTAAGGCCGGAAGCAAGGCGTTAAACGCAGGTATCTTATTTTGAACGTCATTGTTTGTAAGATCGGTTGGTAATACCTGAGCTACAAGTACACTCACCTTCGGGTTAACCGCGCGCAACGCATCAATCAGTTTGCCTATATCGTCGCGGGTATCCTCCACACTAGAGGTACCTAAAAGGTCATTGGTACCAGCATGGAGGAGCACAATGTCAGGCTGAGCGTAAGCCGCCCATTCCGGGATATAGGGGAGCAATTCATCCGCTCGCAGGCCCGAGGCTCCGTCATGGTTGGGGTCAAAGTCCTGGAAGATAGTAGCCCCTCCCTCATTCGTGTTTTTAGAACCCACAAAATCGACGTCATACTTCTCCTCCTGCAACTTGAGCCACAGAGGACGACGATATGTAGTGTGCTCCGGGGTTCCGTGGGTAATCGAGTCGCCTAAGAGCATTATCTTGACTTGCGCTCTGCTCTGCAGCGCTGGCAATACCAAAAAACATACTAGGAATACCATTAAGGAGCATAAACTCCTTCGGATTGGGGCAAGCAGCGAAGTAGAATTATACGGGACAGGGGTCACTGTAGTGGTTTGTCGGCGTCGTAGCAAAAAGGGCAGCTCCCTATACGAAGTAAAAGTGTAAATGGCTCGTTTTAGAGTCTCTTAGTCACCTGTAAGGCGTTTACCGATAGTATAGCCTAATTTATGGGTGGTATGTAAAACAAGCCTGCCGCAGGCATGCAGTGCATACTAGAGGAGGGTAAAAGACCGCAAGTTGAAGAAAGTTTATCCAAACTTAATCAACTGCAGTTTTATGAAAGAGGATTTAATAGGAAAGCTCCCGTCATCAATAAGTACTGCTATAAGGTGTAAGAAGGGTTAGATAATAAGTCATCCTATGATATGAATTATATATTATATTTGTTTAGTGATATGAGTTAGTCGTCTGCCTTCCTTTAGCTTAACCATATGAGAGCAAAATTCAGTGACCATCCTTTAACAAGACGACATAAGCGGCTAAGCTATCGGCTAAGGTTAGGGCTTGTTCTTGTCATTGGGTTTATGCTAATCTTAGCCATTGCCTACTTGGTAAATCGGGGCTATCGCTATCCAGACAAGCGGACCGATTGGCGAAGTGAAGTGCCACGTGATTAGGTGCGTAAGAGAAACGGTTGTTATAGATACCTTATTGCGGTGGCTTTGGTCAGTCAGCCAAAACACCACGATGAAGGACAGAATAGCCGAACGGGCCACCAAATGAACTTCCTGCTCGGCCAGCTGGGGCAGAATTGTGCGTTCCAGCCCTACCATGCCGCCCTAACTGGCATTCACTAAAAACAGGAGGATAAATTGTTGCCAGTTTTCGCGCAAGCCGAGTCGAGGAGACATGGGGCACTTGAAAGGAGATAAAGCAGGAAAGCCCGACGCGGGTCGGAGGCAGGCGGCCGCGGCCAGACCAAGTTAATGCGGCAGCTTTTCGCGCAGGGCGCTGTAGGTCCAGGTGCCGGCCAGGGCGGCCAGAATCAGCACCGCCGCACCGGCCACCCCACTGCCCAGCTGCGCGAACAGCGGGCCGGGGCAGGCGCCGGTCAGGGCCCAGCCCAGCCCGAAGATGATGCCGCCAATCCAGGTGCCGTGGTTGTACTTTTTATCAGCAATGGCGATGGGCTCCCCGTTGAGGCTTTTCACGTGGTTGCGCTTGATAAGCTGAATGGACACCAGGCCCACCAGAATGGCCGAGCCGATGATGCCGTACAGGTGAAAGCTCTGGAAGCGGAACATCTCCTGGATGCGCCACCAGCTGATGACTTCGCTTTTGGTCAGGATGAGGCCGAACAAGACGCCCAGCACCAGTTATTTCAGATTTTTCATGGAGGGGGAGGTTAAAACAGCAACGGGTAAAACACCCAGGTCATGAGCAGGCCACCGATAAAGAAGCCGATGACGGCGACTAGCGACACCCACTGCAGGTTGGAGAGGCCCGAGATGGCGTGGCCCGAGGTGCAGCCCCCGGCGTAGCGGGTGCCGAAGCCGACCAAAAAGCCCCCCAGCACCAGAAACACCCAGCCTTTCCAGTTGGCCAAGTTTTCCAGGGCAAACAGCTCTTTGGGTAATAAGCCCGAGAAGTCCGTCAGGCCCATCTGGGCTTTCAGGTCGCGGACCGTTTCGGCCGAAATGGCAATGGTATCGGGGTGGCCCAGCACCTGGTAGCCTAAAAAGCCCCCCACCGCAATGCCGAGCACAAAAAACAGGTTCCAGATTTCGGCACGCCAATTATAAGTCAGAAAGGGAATGCCCGCGGGCACGCAGGCAGCGCACACGTGGCGCAGCGAGGAGCTGATACCCAGGGCTTTGTTGCCGATGAGCAGCAACGCGGGGACGGTCAGCCCGATCAGGGGGCCGGCCACGTACCAGGGCCAAGGCTGGCGAAGTAACTCAAGCATAAAGCAGAAAAATCAAAAGAAAAACAGGGAAAAAAGTGGCCTGCGGCATGGGCTGTCAGGCCGGCGGGCAAGGAGCCGGGGGCTAGCGAACCAGCTTCTCGGGCCAGTCCATGACGCCGCCCAGCAGGTTAGCGACGGTCGTAAATCCGGCGCCGGTAAGCTGGGCGGCGGCCGTGGCGGAGCGGGCTCCGCTGCGGCAGTACACGTAAGTGGGCTGAGCTTTATCCAGCGCGGCCACGCGCCGGGCAAACTCAGGGCTGGTCACGTCGAGATTGACGGCCCCGGGCAGGTGGCCGGCGGCAAACTCATCAGGCCGGCGCACGTCCAGCAGCAGCGCGCCGGGCTGGCGCAAGCCGGCGGCAAACTCGGCCGGTTTTAGGTTTTGGTAGGCTTTCGAAGTTGAATTAAATAGACCGAACATGGCTGGGGTAGGTTAGAAGGGTTAAGTGCAGGAAGCAGGCTGCCGCCCCGCCGGGGCCGGACGGCAGCTCACGCTGGCAGAATTAGTGGGCCGCGGCTGCGGTCTGGAAGGACTTTACGGCCTCGTTTAAGTCCAGCACCTTCGTGCCCGGCAGGGCCGGCGCCACGATGCTGGCCCCGGCGGCCGAGCGGTAGCCGCCGGCGCAGTGCACCACGACGGGCTTCCCGGCCGGGATTTCCTGCACCCGCTCGCGCAGCTCCGGCAGCGGAATGTTCAGGGCGCCGTCAAACAGCGGCTCGGCCTGGGCTTCGGAGGCATTGCGGATGTCCACGATGGTGTAGGCTTCCGGGTGCTGGCGGAACTGCTCCACGTCCAGCTTCGGCAGGGTTTCATCGTTGGCAGGCGTGCCCACCAGCGCACCCTTTATCAGGGCTTCGTAGCCGATTTTGGCGGTTTTCTGAATCAGGTCTTCCCGGGCCGCCTCATCGGCTGCTACCAGGTAAAACTTCTCCTCGGGGCCGACAATGGAACCCAGCCAGGTTTCAAATTTGCCCCCCAGCTGAATATTGAGGGCACCGGCCGTGTGGCCTTGCTTGAACTCGGCTTCGGGGCGGGTGTCCACCACCAGCACGCCGGGCTCCGGTTGAACGTCGGCGGCAAGGCGTGGTACCTGCTGCACGCTGAGCGCATAGGCCGGGGCACCGGCTTTATTCAGGGCCACATCGTAGCCGAAGTACTTGGGAATGAAGGGCTGATCAGCCAGCAGCTCCTGCACAAATGCCTCCTCGGTTAAGGGCCGCAGGGCATAGTTGCCGATTTTCTCGGCCCCGATGGTGCTGCTGTTGGCCCCGCTCAAAGCTTTGCCGCAAAGCGAGCCCGCGCCGTGGGCCGGGTACACCAGCACGTCATCGGCGAGCGTCATCAGCTTTTCGCGCAGACTGTGGTACATCTGCTTGGCCAGCTCTTCGCGCTTGGCCATAATGTTGCCGGCCTTTTCGCGCAGGTCGGGGCGGCCCACGTCGCCGATGAACAGGGTATCGCCGGTAAACACGGCCACATCCTGGCCTTCGCGGCTGAGCACAATGCTGATAGAGTCGGGGGAGTGACCGGGCGTATTCAGAGCCCGGAAAGTCAGCTTGCCTACCGTGAACGAGTCGCCTTCATCGAAGGCCTCAAATGCATAATCGGCTCCCAGCAGCTTGCTCACCCGGATGATGGCGCCAGTTTGCTGGGCAATTTCCAGGTGGGAAGAGACAAAATCGGCGTGAGGGTGGGTTTCAATGACGCTGACAATCCGGGCCTCATTCGCCTTCGCGTAGTCGTAATAGGGCTGCGGGTCACGCGCGGGGTCAATGAGCACGATTTCGCGGGCGCACTCACTGAGAATAGCATAGGAGAAGTGGGCCAGGCCCTTGTCTTCAAACTGTTCGATTTTCATAATAGGAGTAGTTGGGAGGTGAGGAAAGCAGATGAAAAAGCGGTGATGGCAGGAAATGAGGGGGAATCCAAAAAGCAGCCAGAATTGAGCTTAGGTGGTAAAAACCAGTTCGCGCAGCAGAATAAAGGCACCCATGGCCAGAGTAAACCAGCCGAAAGCCGGCTTGAGCTTGGCGCCCGGGATGTAGCGGGCCAGGAAGGTGCCCAGCACAATACCCCCCACAGCGAAGGCCAGGAAGCCGAGCAAAAAAGGCCAGGCAATGGGGGTGCCGGCGCTCAAATCCCCGGTGAACCCGATGAGGGAGTTGACGGCAATGATGACCAGGGAGGTGCCCACCGCTGTTTTCATGGGCAGGCGGGCAAACAGCACCAGGGCGGGAATAATCAGAAAGCCGCCGCCCGCGCCCACAAAGCCCGTGAGTACGCCCACTACAGCGCCCACTGCCAGGATGAGCGGGTAGTTCACGCGGTGCTTGTGGTGCATGTCGTCGTCCAGGATTTCCTCGGCCTGCTTGCTGCGGATCATGGAAGCGGCGGCCACTACCATGAGCACGGCAAAGGCCACTAGTACCAGCAGATCTTTGGTGAAGGCAATGCTGCCCACCGTAAACAACTCGTGCGGAATGGCGGGCATCAGGTACTTGCGGGTCATAAATACCGACACCAGCGAAGTGGCCAGAAACACCAGGGCCGTGGGAATGGACACCAGGCCCTTGCGGAAGTAGCCCGAGGCGCCCACCACCGAGGTAGAGCCCACCACAAACAGGGAGTAGGCCGTGCTCAGCACCGGGCTCACGCCCATCAGATACACCAGCACCGGCACGGTGAGAATGGAGCCGCCCCCGCCCATAATGCCCAGGGAAAGGCCGATAAAGATGGCCGCGAAGTAGCCGACGAGGTGTAACATGCGAGCTTATGTGAATGTATGTAATTATGAAAAGATGTTCATGTATATGGTCAAAAAAAGGCCGGCTCCGATTACAGGAACGTGCAGCTGGCCAGGCACTGAATCACGTCCACTACTTCGCGCATTTTCAGCGAATAAAAGATGTTTTTGCCGTCGCGGGTGCTGCTCAGAATGCCCTTGAGCTTCATGCCCGTCAGGTGGTGGGAAAGCAGGCTTTGCTCCACGCTCAGCTTTTCGCTGATATCAGTAACCGAGAGGCTCTCCTGACCCGAGAGCAGCTGCACAATGGCAATGCGGGTAGGGTGGGCCGTGGTCTTGAGGATGAAGGCCACCTTCTCCATCTTTTCGGTGGTCAGATTTAAGTCAGTGGGCGCGGTAGTGGGTGTCATATGGCGCTTCAAATGTATGATCATTTGTTCATGTATACAAAGGTCCCGGGTGTATTGGTTCCAATGCTGTTATTTTCCTCTCGGGAATGCTGCCAAGCTTTCGCAGAAAAAGCCATCGAGTTACCACTCCCCATTGTCATTCGCCTGGTCGGATTCATAGCACTTTAACAGCTAGCACTACTTCACGCCCTTGCTGGGCAACGCCACGATAAAGGTGGAGCCCTGGCCCGGCTGGCTTTCCACCCGGATGCTGCCCCCGGCCTGGTCCACGATTTTTTTGACCAGGTACAGGCCCACGCCCGAGCCTTCCACGTGGGTATGCAAGCGCCGGAATAAGGTAAAGAGCTGCCCCTGCTGCGCCGTATCTAGGCCCAGACCATTGTCCTGCACGCGCAGCACTATCTGGCCCTCGGTGCGCTGGCTGCTCACCCGCACCAGGGGAGGGCGGTCGGGGTGGCGGTACTTGAGGCCGTTGCTGACCAGGTTGAAGATCAGGCTGCGCAGGTTCTTTTCCGAGAAGACCAAGGAGGGCTCACCCGCAAGGTCTACCTCGATCTGGCCGCCCGAGGTGGTGAGTAGGGGCTGCAGGTCTTGGCGCACGTCCTCGACCACGGCCGCTAATCTGACGACTTGCCGCGAGTGGGTGACTTCCTCCTTCATGGTCCCGATTTCGGTCAGGCTGTTGAGCGTATGGCGAAAGCGCTCAATCGCCTGCTTCATCATCTCCAGGATGCCCGGTACCTGACCCGCTTGCTGGGCCGCGGGGGCCAGTTCCTGGGTTAAGGTCAGCACCAAGCTTTCCAGATTCACGATGGGCGCTTTCAGATCGTGGGAGGCGGCGTAGACAAAGCTGTCGAGCTCCGCATTGGTCTGCTCTAGTAGGGTATTGGCCTCCAGCAGCTCTTCGTTAGTGATGCGCAGCTCTTCGTTGACCACGGCCAACTCCTCGTTGGCGGCCTGTACCTGCTGTTGCTGCTGCAGCTGCTGCGCTTCGAGGTGTTTGCGGGCCGTGATGTCTTCCAGGGTCGTGTAGCCCCAGTCTTGCCCGTCCTCGGTGAACAGGACGGAGGTTACCCGGCACCAAAAGTGGAGACCATTAGCCCGTATAAAGTAGCTTTCGAGCACATAGGAGGGCAGGTGGTGAGACCATAAGGCTTCGCGCAGGCGGTTCCAGTCGGCTTTATAGTGAGGGTGAACGAAGTCCAGGATAACCCGGTCCAGCAGCTCCTCGGGGCTCTTGAGACCCAGCATAGCCGCAATGGCCGGGTTGGCCTGGCGGATAGTTAAATCGGGGCCAATGATTTTCTGGCCTAGCGGGGAGGCTTCAAACACACTGCGGAAGCGCACCTGGCTGTGCTGGTAGGCCTCAGCCAGGGCCTGATACTCGGCCTGGACGACGCGCTGGGCCTTCAGGAGCGCTATTTCGGCCCGAAGGGCTTGGTTTTCCACTTCCAGGGAAGGGCGGTCAGAGAAAGACATAGCAGAGTGAAAAGCAACGTCAGGGAAGCCAACAGAAGATACTAAAGGAAGTGGTACGTAACGGATAAACGTCCGGACGCTACCCAAGCATAACTCAAAAATAAAAATACCAGCTACGCGCCTCGTTTGTGCAAAGGTATTTCAGGCATAAACCTGCAACCTTTCTAAGGAAAATAAGCTGGAACCCGGCGTAGGATTCGACGGACAACTAATCCAGAAAGCTCATGGATGGCATGCCGATGGGAGCTCCGGGGGGCATTTCTGCCGCCGGTGGGGCGGTGAACGACTTTGGGTCGGCGCGGAACTGCTCGATCTGCGACAAGCCAAAAAGCAGGTTGGCTTGCTGCGGCCCTTTGCCCCGCTTGGCTTCCTTGCGCATCCACTGTTGTAAGTCGTCTATGGCCAGCAAGGCCTGTCCGCGCACGCTGGCGGAGGCTCGGTTGTCGGCCGCGAGCTGTAGCAGGTACTTCAGGGTCAGGTTGTTGACCACCGTTTGGAGCGCGCCGGCGTAGCCGGTTTCGGGCTTGGCGCGCCAGGTACGATCCACCAACCGCTCAACTACGGGCAGGAACCCAGGCTGCCGACTGTCGCGGGCCTGGTATTCGATAAGGCGCGCGGCGCGCTGCGGGTTGAGCAGGGAGGCGATAGTTGGGCCGGCGGCGGCTTCGGCGGCAGCCAGCGGATCGAAGGTGGGGCCGGTGTAGCCCGCAAAGGTTTCCAGCGTCTTGGGGTAGCCCGATGGCCGGGGCGGAATTTTGGCAATCAGCGCCTCAGGCAGCTGTAGCGCGGCCGGCGTGACAGTGGTTAGCAGCGCCTCAAACGCCTGCCACTGCACGGCCGGGTCCACCATCTGGGTCGGAGCCTGACCATCGTTTTTCACGGCGTGAGTGAAAAATTGCCCCCCAAGCGATTTGGCCACAGCTTCTACCTGGTAGCGGTGGAGCAGATACATGGGCACCAGCACTTCTTCCAGCGTAGCCATGGGCGCCTCGGAGCGGATGGCTTTTTCAGAAAACTGGTCGAGCACGTGGCGGCGCACTTTCATCAGCGTGGCTAGCTGAGCAATTGGGTCGGTGCCGTCTTCCCACTGGTTGGCGGCCGGGTGCGCGTAGCCACCAATGTCGGGGATGAAGCGGTGGCCCTGCTGCAAAGTCTCCTGCATGATGCGCTCGAGCGCCTGGTTTTCGTCGGTGCCCTTGGGGAAATCGGCGTATCCCCATGTTATGGCGCGCTTGTCCCAGCTGCCGATGCCCACGGCGTAGGCCTGCGATAAGTCGAGGGTGCCGTCGGGCTGCAGACTGAATCGCGGAAACGGATAATCCATCACCGAAGCGCGGTCTTTGGTGCTGGCGGTAAAGTTGTGGTGCAGCCCGAGCGTATGACCGATTTCGTGGGCCGACAGCTGGCGAATACGAGCCAAAGCCATCTGCTCCATTTTGTCGGATACGGGCTTGCCATCTTCGTAGGGCTGCAATAAGCCCTCAGCAATAAGGTAGTCTTGCCGGTGCCGGTCGGCGCCCAATGACACGATGCCTTTGATGATTTCACCCGTGCGCGGGTCCACGTAATTGGCCCCGTACGAATAGGCCCGCGGCACGCCCGACCGGTTGATCCAGTTGACCATATTGTAGCGGATGTCCATAGGGTCGGCGCCCACCGGCAGCTCTTTTATCTGGAAGGCATCCTTGTAGCCAGCTGCCTCAAAGGCCTGATTCCACCACGCGCCACCATCCAGCAGGGCTTTTTTGATGGACGCCGGCGCTCCCCGATCGACGTAGTACACAATAGGCTTCACGGCTTCGCTGACGGCGGCCGTGGGGTCCTTCTTTTCGAGGCGGTGCCGCACAATGAAGCGCTGCGCCAGCGGCTGACTCATGGGGGCGGCAAAGTCCAGGTAGCTAAAGTCCTGGAAGCCGGAGCGGGGGTCAAACTTGCGGGGGCGAAATCCCTTTTCGGGTAGCTCAATGAAAGCTTGGTGCATCTGCACGGTCACGGCGTTCGGGTCGGGCGCAATGGAGTAGTCGGCGCCGCGGCCGGGCGTGCTCGTAAACGTAATCATGGCCTCGAACTCCGTGTTCTTGGGGAAGTTGCGCGTGTTTTCCAGGTACACAGCCGAGCGCGACTCGTCGACTTTGTAGGGGATGGGTTGCCCGGTGCCGGGGCCGCCCATCAAACTGGAGCCGGGCCCCTGATACCCGCGGCTGCCCAGCCCTTCAGCAATTTTCTGGCTGTCGCGCACCAGAAAAGGCGTGAGGTCGATCAGCACTTTCGAGCCTTCCGTGGCCACCGGCGCGAATCCCCAGATAACGGACTTAGCAAAGGCATTATCTACTGCGCGCTGCTCGTCGGCGTTGTCGGTCACGGCCCGGTAGTCGTAGTTGGGCTCGATGAGCAGGATTTTGCCCCCCACCCGAATAAACTTGGCAATGGCCGAGCTGCTCTGGCCCCGCTCAATGCCTTTGCCCACGCTGCTGGCCAGGGAGCCGAAGTACAAAAACTCCTGGTCGAACCGCTCAACTTCCAGGAAAATTTTGCCCGTTTTCTGGTCGTAATAGAAAGGAAAGTAGCCGTCGAACTTCTGCATGCCTTTGACCTGCGCGGCCAGCGAGCCGGTGGGCTTGGCGGCGGCTTTGGTGGCCGGGGCGGCTTGCTGGGCAAGCGCTGCCGGTCCGTGGAGGGCCAGCAAGCCGATGATGAGAAGTTCGAAAGAATTGCGTGTAACGTGCTTCATGCAGGAAAGGAGTAGGGACGCGAGGTAAGGCAAGTAAGGTTACAATAATTTAGGGAAGGAACCCAATTATCAGCGTTTTAGACATCGTGGGGGGCAAATTTGGCTAGTAGTCCTGCCAGCTTACTGCGCAGAGCCGCGCCCCGATCCTGAAGCACAAGCAATGCCGGTTCGAAAGCAGGTCAGGTTCCGATTTATCATAACAGTACAGGAGAGTCGGGGCGGGGAATTACTGCTCCTTACACTTGCAAATGCTTTTCTCGCCTAACGTCCCACACTCGCCTGCGCCGCACCAGAGGTATACTTAAGGGTACATGCGGCTGTGCCAATCCTCACAACATGGTTCTGCGCTACGTTTTTCTGCTCCTGGGGCTTCTGGCTATCAGTCTGCAATCGGTTGCTGCGCCGGGGGGCAATTTTAACATTCGCGACTACGGAGCCAAAGGCGACAGCGCCACCCTCGATACCGACGCGATAAACAAAACCATAGAGGCGGCCGCCAAGGCGGGCGGGGGCACGGTGTACTTTCCGGCCGGCACTTACCGCAGCTATTCTATCCGGCTGCAAAGCCGCATTTCGCTTTATCTGGATCAGGGAGCAACGCTGCTGGCCGCCACGCCGGTAGGCGAAATCGGCTACGACGCGCCGGAGCCGGGCGCGGGCAACAGCTTCCAGGATTTTGGGCACAGCCACTGGCACAACAGCCTCATCTGGGGCGAAAACCTGACCGATATTTCCATTCTCGGCCCCGGCACCATTTACGGCCACGGCCTGACGCGGGAAGGGCCGCACCGGGCGCCGGTGGGCAATAAAGCCATTGCCCTGAAGCTCTGCCGCAATGTTATTTTGAAAGATTTCACGATGCTGCTTGGGGGGCATTTTGCGCTTCTGGCCACAGGCGTCGACAACCTCACCATTGATAATCTGAAGATTGACACCAACCGCGACGCGCTGGATATTGACTGCTGCCGAAACGTGCGCATTTCTAACTGCACCATCAACTCGCCCTGGGATGATGCTATCTGCCTGAAAAGCTCGTTTGCGCTGGGCTACGCCCGGGCTACCGAAAACGTCACGATCACCAACTGCCAGGTCAGCGGCTACGACCGGGGCACGTTGCTTAACGGCACCTGCCAGCGCAAAGAAGCGCACCTAGTGCCTGACAAGGAAGGCCCTACCGGCCGCATCAAGTTCGGCACCGAGTCGAACGGGGGCTTTAAGAATATTGCCATCAGCAACTGCGTGTTTGAGTACTGCCGGGGGCTGGCGCTGGAAACCGTAGATGGTGGTCTGCTAGAAGACGTGACCATAAGCAACATCACCATGCGCGACATCATCAACGCGCCCATTTTCCTGCGGCTGGGCGGGCGGCTGCGGGCCCCGGCCGGCACCGAGATTGGCAAGTTGCGCCGCATCAACATCAGCAACGTGAACGTGTACAACGCTGATTCGCGCTTCGCCACGCTCATCAGCGGTCTGCCGGGCCACCCCATCGAGGATGTCCGGCTCAGCAACATCAACATCTGGTACAAGCTTTTGGAAGCAGCTGATGCCAGCGCTATACAAAAGGTTGTGCCGGAGCATGAAAAGGACTACCCGGAGCCCCAAAAATTTGGGGTGATACCTGCCTACGGCTTTTTCATTCGGCATGTGAAGAACATCGAGCTGAGCAATGTAAGCGTGAAGTTTCTGGGTCAGGAAACGCGACCTGTCCTTCTGCTCACCGATGTGCAGGGGGCCACGCTGCGAAACGTAACGACCCAAAAGCCCCCCACGGCCCCCACGCTGGTCCTTAGCGACGTGAGCAACCTGACGATTGCAGACAGTGAGCATCTGAAAAATCAGAAGCTGCGCCACGTAAAATCGAAGGCATTGTAACGTAAAATTTGCCCCCCAACTATGAAAACGTATGTTACGCTCGCCTTTCTCAGCTGCGCTGTTTTGCTCACCGACGCGGCTCAGGCCCAGATTGGCCGGCGCTTTCCCTCGGAGCGCAAGGTGGTGAAAGACCCCGTGACAGGCACCATGCTCACTTTCCTGACCAGCACCCCGGCCGGCGACTCCAAGATTTACCCCACCCACAACCAGTGGACTTCCGATGGGCAGTGGCTGATTTTTCGCTCCGGCCGGGTGGAAGGGGAGGCCATGGCAGTGAATGAGAAAACCGGCGACATGGTGCAGGTATCAGAAGGCGGCTACACGGGCATGCTGAATGTGGCCCGCAATGCCATGAAGCTCTACTTTATGCGCCGTCCGCCCGGCAAGTCTGCCCCCACTAAAGATGCCGCAGCGGGCCCGCCAGCGCCAACATCTCTGCAAATTGTAGAGGTGGATCTGGCTAAGCTCTTTGCCGACAGCCAGGCCGGTAAAGTGAAGTCGGCCAAGACCTACCAGCGCGTGTGCGGCACCACGCCCGCCGCCATACAAGCCGGTGGCGACATGGCTCTCGACGGCGACGAAGCCTGGGCCTACTTTCGCGTAGGGAAGGAAGAAGCCGCCCGACATTTGCCCCCCGAAACGAAGCTGGAACCCAATTTTGGCCCTCGCAACATGGGCGCTGGGCCATCCGGCATTGCCGCCATGAACATCAAGACCGGCGCCATCAAGCACGTCGTGTCGGTGCCGTTTCAGATTGGGCATATTCAAACCAATCCGTGGGTGCCCGGCGAGCTGGTTTTTTGCTGGGAAACCGGCGGCAAGTCGCCCCAGCGTACCTGGACGGTGCTGGCTGACGGCACCGGGCTGCGCCCTCTGTACCCCGAATCGGAGTACGAATGGGTGACGCACGAAGCTATTATTTCCAAAGATGAGACGGCCATGGCCATTATGGGCCACCGTAAAATACCGGCCGCCGCTACAGAAGTAGCCGCAGGTACGCCTGTGAGCGGGGCCAATCCCGGCCAGGAAGCCGCTTGGGGGCCATCGGGCACCCGCGAAAAACCAACTGGCCTGGCCATCGTCAACTTTCGCACCCGGGAAGTGGTGATTGCCGGTCAAACACCCAGCGGCAGCGGCCTCTGGCACGTAAGCGGCTCGCCCGATGGCCGTTGGGCCGTGGGCGACGACTTCGCCCGCAACGTCTACCTGATCGACCGGCACACCCGCGAAATGCTGCTGCTCTCCGCCGGCCACAAACAAACCGCCGCCGACCACCCGCACCCCACCATGAGCCCCGACGGCACCAAAATCGAAATCCAATCAGCCATGCTATCCGATGACAACAAGAGCATGAATATCTGCATCATCCCAGTGCCGGAGGAATGGCTGAAACGGCAGTATAAGTAAGCCTGGGGGGCTTTTCGTAAATAAGAACGTCATGCAGAGCGGCAGCGAAGCATCTCGCGTGCTGACGAGAAATTACTACTCTAATGGCGAGCGAGATGCTTCGCTGCCGCTCTGCATGACGTTCAATTGATGTGCGCTATATGAAGGCTTTTGACTTCTGGAAAATTGTCTCAAAAATCATTTTTGGCACTTGTGCGCTTACTCTGGCAAGTGCAGCTCCGGTTTTTGCCCAGGAAGACCGGGGCTACAAAGTCTACCAGTTTCCGGCCAACATGATTCCTCGCATTGATGGTCAGACTGATGATTGGGACAGCTTCCCCAGCGAGTACGTAGTCGGCACCGACCAGCTGTGGGACGACTCAAAGCGCTACCCCAAGCCCGACGCTACCAACCTAGACGTGAAAGTGCGCGTGGCCTGGGTGAAGGGCCTGAACCGGCTTTATTTCTTGTATGAGGCCTACGACAACTACTGGGACTTCACGCTGCCCGGCCTGCACAACGACACGTTCGAAATCATCGTCGACGGTGACTTATCCGGCGGCCCGCTCATTGCCGAGCAGCACCCCAACCAGAACTTGCCGCTGATGGAGCGGTACTTTGACTTTCACGGCGTGCACGCCCAGAACTACCACATTTTCACGCCGGCCGTGGGCAAAGACTGGGCTCTGGCCTGGGGCAGTCAGCCCTGGATTAAAGAGCTGCCCTACGCCAACATTGCTTATTCCTATGACTTCAAGCCCGGCCAGCCCGGAAAGCTGGTAGCCGAGTTCTGGATTACCCCTTTCGATTACGCCGGAACCGAAGGACCCGCGCGAGCCGTGGAATCGGTGCTGACCGACAACAAGAAAATCGGCCTCACCTGGGCCGTGATTGACTACGACGACGTAAACGACGAGCGTAAAAAAGGCTTCTGGAACCTGTCCAAAAACCACAAAATGTACGGCAATTCCAGCCTGGGGACCATTTTTACGCTCCTGCCGCTGGCCGAGAAATACCAGCCGAAGCTACAGGCCCAATGGTCATTCAGCGTGACTGATATGGCGCAACGACAAGTAACCTTCAGGGACGAAAGCCACGGCAGCATTAAGCGCTGGCACTGGGATTTTGGCGACGGCACCACATCCAAGGAGCAAAGCCCGGTGCACCGCTACAAGGAAGCCGGCAAGTACATCGTCGTCCTGAACGTGGAAGGACCGGATGGTAAATCCCGTATGGCGAAGGTGTGGGATGTGGCGGTGAAGTGAATCTTAGTCAGCTATGGAATAGCCTAGAAGAGTATTAGCGAAGATTGATTACTTGCTTTAATGGGTTGTCGTTATCCACAAGGTACTTCTTATCAATCTGTAGATTGCCAATGATGTCTCGGAATAAGTCACCTCGGTAATCCTTAAGCCGGTCCTTACCGAAAAGGATACGAAACTGATATAATTTACTGTCGTTCACATACACCAAGCAATAGCCCTTGTACGTCTTACCATGCGCAAATAGACCCACGTTTCGTTCGATGGCAAAAGCTTTTTGCATTACCAATTTCTTCAGTGTATCACCTTCGACTACGCGAAAATTTGGAAAGGCACTCTTCGCCAATTCCTGGGCAAGTGCAGGGTAGTCCAGAGAGGAGTTGTCCTTTATCAAGCGGCTAAAAGTGACGCGCTCAATACTATCGAGACTGTTGGGCGGCAGCAGGACTAATTCTTGGCCGCTATCTTGATTAACCAAATGTGCCTTCCAATTAGGAGGTACACAAATTACTTCCCGACCAGACTCAAAAACTGACCAATTAGCTAATTCGAGGCTATTGTCTCGCTCTATATTAAAGGAAGTGACAGTTGCCGTGTCAACCTGCATTTGTGTTGCCGCTTTTAATTGTTCATCGCTGACATTTGGTCTGCATTGTGTGCAGATAGAGGCTATTGTAAGTAATAGGAGTATGCGGAAGAGCGAAATGCTATTTAAGAAGTAAGTCATTTTACGGTAACTGGTTCTGCCCGTAAAGATTCATTAAATCAGTAAAGCATTCCAGCTTCTCAAGTTATAACTACTTCAACGTCTGCACTGAGCTGTCATTGATGCCATACGGGTGCTGCTTGAGTAGCTGGATAGTTTCAGCCCCAGCTAACAGAACCGGGCCGTAGCCGTGGGCAGCGTACAAATTCACTGGTCGGTAGTAGTAGAAAGCGGGGTCGAAGCCCATGCCGGTGCCTACGCAGGTGCCTTCTACCTGTCCCTGGGCGTTTACTTTAGTGCTGACCGCGTTCCAAGCCAATAGAGCCATGGGGCCGTAGGCTTTGGCATCGAGCCAGCCTTGGTTGATGGCGTGGGCAATGGCGTAGGCGTAGATGGCGGTGGCGGAGGTTTCGAGGTAGGAATCGGGGCGGTCGAGGAGCTGGTGCCAGAAGCCGCTGCCGGCTTGTTGGGCGGCGAGGCCGCGGGCGTGGGCGCGCAGCAGCTCCAACACGGCCGGGCGACCGGGATGGTCGGCGGGCAGCACGTCGAGCAATTCAACTTTTGTCAGCAGTGCCCAGCCGTTGGCGCGGGCCCAGTGAAACTCCGGATGTACGCTCATTTCCTGCACCCAGCCGTGCATATACAGCCCCTTCGACTTATTGAACATACGGGGGGCAAATTGGGTGACTTGCTTCACAGCCTCGTCGTAGTAGCGCCGCTCGCCGGTGAGCTTGCCCATCTGGGCCAAAGCCGGCACGCTCATGTACAAATCGTCGAGCCAGAGCGTGTTCGGCTGGGGTCGGTTGCGGGCCAGGGTGCCGTCGGCCAGGCGGAACTCCTTGGTCATGATGAAGTCCATGAAGTTGTTAATCATGGGGCGCAGGTCGGCCGAAGTGTTGGCGCGCTGGGTTTTAATCATGGCGGCGCACAGCGAGCCGGCATCGTCCAACGCTTTCGGATACAGCACTGAGCGCATGGGCGTAGGGGCCTCGGGGTTGGTTTTCTGATAGGCACTAAAGTAGGGGCCTAGCTCGCTCAAAAACTTCAGGCGGCTCACAGTATAGGCCGCGTACTTTGGGTCGCCGGTGGTTTCGCTGGCCCGCAGCATGCCCGAATACGTTACACCCCACTCGTAGCTGGTGAGGCGGAAGTCGCCGGGGCGAATGATGGCGTCGGGCGAGAATTTGCGCCGGTCGGTGATGGGCGCGTTCGTGTTTTTATCGACCAGCTCAGCGGGCGTGGCGGTGTTCAGGTAGTTGTACACACGGTCCAGCACTTGCTTTACTTCCTCGGCTTTCACCTGCCCGTAGGGTATCGGGTAATCAGGCTTGAGCAGGTGCAGCGGCGTGGTGGTGTCGTTGGTTTTGGGTGGGGTGGTTTGCGCCAGCAGGGGCGCAGTGTTCAGCAACAACGCCAGCAGGGGCAGTCGGGAAAGCGTAGAAGAAAGGCTCATGCAGTTTGAGGCAGATAGCGGAAGAAAAAACCGATTGTTTTGCATTCCTCCGACAACATCCCAACGAAGCCCGGCGAGGGAGGCAGGGCTCGTTGCAGTGGTCTGGGGGGCATTTTTTAACCCAGAGAATGCACTACTACCGCAGGATAGACAAGAAATACCGGCCAACATACCTGCACCGTACTGTCGCTGCCGATTACAGCTATTCAGCGGGTATATATCACGCGCACTTTTGTGAAAGCAGAGGTAGAAAAAGTCGTACTTATATTAAGGTGCAATCTTCAGTCAGTCCTTCCTATTCACCTTCCAAAGTCCCCAGCCGTTCTACTCCCATGACTACGATATCACAACATGAACTGGCGGCGGCGCTGGCAACCAATACCCCACCGGCTGAGCGCCTGCAGCGCGCCCTCGATCTGGTAGGGCCACATTTGCTGGTAGATCGGTGCTTTCTGTACGTGCGCGACCCGTCGCAGGGGCGCGGCCGCATTGCCTTTGTGTGGCGCAAGAACGCTACTGTGCCCGATCCGCGCCACGACTGGCAGAATGATACGGGCGACTTGCCCCAGGAAGATCCGCTGTTTCGGGCCGCGCTGGCTGCCCGGCCTTCGGTTTACGTCGAAGATGTCACTCAGGCGGGGCCGGACGTGCTCAACCAGGACTTTGAGCGCCGCACCTTCGGCCACCGGGCCCTGGTGCACGCCCACATCACGGAGCAACAGCAGCTGTGGGGCATTTTGCAGCCCTGCGTATTCGGTGCCCCGCGGCCCTGGACGCCCGCTGACCGGGAGTACATTGAAGCTGCCATTCCCCTCTTGCTGCCAGTCATTCAGGACTATATACGCTCGCTGAGTAAGGTGTAGCCATTCGTTAAGCGCGGGGCTGCAACAGCTTCGCAATGAGGCCCGTCCAGCCGGTTTGGTGGCTGGCGCCCAGGCCCTGGCCGGTGTCGCCGTGGAAGTATTCGTGGAAGAGCAGATAGTCGCGGAAGTGCGGATCCTGCTGCAGGCGCTCGTCAGCGCCCAGGGCCGGCCGGATGCCCGCTTCGTTGCGCAAAAACAGCTGGGTTAGGCGCGCACTCAACGCATCAGCAATTTGAAGCAGAGTGCAGTACTGGCCCGATCTGGTAGGGTATTCCACTTGAAAATCGTCGCCGTAGTAGTGGTGGAAGCGCTGCAACGACTCGATGATCAGGAAGTTGATCGGCAGCCAAATTGGCCCCCGCCAGTTGGAATTACCCCCGTACATGCTCGTTGACGATTCGCCCGCTTCGTAGCTCACTACCAAGTCCTGACCGGCGCAGTGAAATTCATAGGGGTGATCCAGGTGGTAGCGGGACAGGGAGCGGATGCCGTACTCCGACAGAAACTCCGCTTCATCGAGGGCCCGGGCCAGCAGGCACTTCATGCGGTGGCCGCGCAGCAGGGAAAGCAGGTGCGTGGCTTTCCGGCCCGGCTCATGCCAGCGCGACACCAAACTGGCCAATTGGGGCCGGTTTTCCAGAAACCAGCGGAGCCGGGTCCCAAACTGGGGTAAAGATTGGAGGAGCTCGTCGTCCAGCACTTCCACCGCAAAGAGCGGAATCAGGCCAACCAGGGAGCGGGTTTTCAGCAGCTGCAGGCCATTGCCGGGGGTGTGGAGGGCATCGTAGTAAAACTCGTCTTCCTCGTCCCAGAGGTCCTTGTGGGCCTGGTCCATGTTGGTCATGGCACCGGCGATGTAGAGGAAATGCTCGAAGAACTTGCTGGCCAGATCCTGATAAATCGGGTTGGTGCGGGCCAGCTCCAAGGCCATGCGCATCATATTGAGGGCGTACATGGCCATCCAACTGGTGGCATCGGCCTGCTCGAGGCTGCTACCCCCAGGCAGTGGGGCCGAGCGGTCAAACAAACCAATATTATCCAGTCCTAAAAAGCCCCCCTCAAAGATGTTGCGGCCGCTGCGGTCTTTACGGTTCACCCACCAGGTAAAGTTGAGCAACAGGCGGTGAAACACCGTGGCCAGAAAGTCGGTGTCGCCGGGGCCGCCGCTGTGCTTCTGACACATCTTGTACACGCGCCAGGTGGCCCAGGCATGCACGGGCGGATTCACGTCGCTTAGGTTCCACTCGTAGGCCGGCAGCTGGCCGTTGGGGTGCATATACCAGTCCTGACAAAGCAAACGCAGCTGGTGCTTGGCAAACTCGGGGTCAAGCTGGGCCAGGGGCAGGCAGTGAAAAGCGAGGTCCCAGGCCGCGTACCAGGGGTACTCCCATTTGTCGGGCATCGAGATGATGTCGGCATTGTTCAGATGCGGCCAGCACGCGTTGCGGCCGTGTTGGCGCTGGGCGGGCGGGGGAGGCGTGGCCGGATCGCCTTCCAGCCACTGCGGCACATCGTAGTAATAAAACTGTTTGCTCCAAAGCATACCGGCAAAGGCCTGCCGCTGCACGCGGCGAGCGTCGGCACTGGGTAGCGCGGCCTGCACGACGGCGTAATACTGGTCGGCTTCCTGGCGCCGCTGCTGCAAAAGCTGATCAAAGTCGGCGAAAGGTTGCGTTTGCCCAGCCGGTCCCAACCGTACGCGCACCAACTGCGAGGCGCCGGCCGAAATAGTAAGCGGGTAGTGGGCCGCCGCCTTAGTACCGACCTGCGCCGTATTGATAGTGGCCGCTCCGTGCACCAGGTAATCATTGATGCCATCCTTAAAATACGCTGTTGGCGCCATGGGGGGCGTTTTGTAGAGGCGCTGGGTGTTTGTTTCGTTGTCGCAGAAGAGCAGCGTCGGCTCCTGGTCGCAGTACAGGCACATCTCGTCCAGCTTATGATGATGCACCGCAATAGCGCCGCCCGCCGGCTCGGCGGCCAACTGGGGGCGGTAGTCGTTAAGGCCCCAGGCCCAGGTATTCCGAAACCAGAGCTGGGGCAGCACGTGCACGGTGGCCGCCACGGGCCCCCGGTTGTGCACCGTGATTTGCAGCAGGATGTCGTCGGGAGCTGCCTTGGCGTATTCAATGGACACGTCGAAATAGCGATTCTCGTGAAAGGCCTCCGTATCGAGCAGCTCAAACTCGGGCTCGTGGCGACCCCGGCGGGCGTTTTCCTGCACCAGCAACTCGTAGGGAAAGGCGTGCTGCGGATACTTGTACAGCTGCTGCATGTACGAGTGCGTGGGCACGTTGTCGAGGTAGTAGTACACCTCCTTTACATCTTCGCCGTGGTTGCCCTCCGGGCCGCTCAGCCCAAACAGGCGCTCTTTCAGAATGGGGTCGTGCCCGTTCCACAACCCCACCGCGAGGCAAAGCAGCTGCTGGTCATCGGAAATGCCCCCCAGGCCGTCCTCGCCCCAGCGGTAGGTGAAGGAGCGGGCCATATCGTGGGTGCAGTGCTGCCAGGCCTGGCCGTCGGCCGAATAGTCTTCGCGCACCGTGCCCCACTGGCGCTCCGATAAATAAGGCCCCCAGCGGCGCCAAGGGGCGCGGGCCGTCGGGGCCGCCGCCAATCGTTCGTGTTCGGCCGTCATACGGATATAAGAAGCGTGCTGAAGGAAAGTTTGAAACAGGCCGGAGAGAATCCTGGGCCAGGGTGAATGTAGGGAAAAGGTCGTGCTTCCGGGCGCTGCCTCCACTATACGCTTTTTACGGCGCTTGGGCAGGCTCGGCACAGACGAAGAAGTAGCCTCTGCGCCAGCCGTGAGGCAATTCTTCGGGGCCCCCAGGGCGTGCCTTCCTGCTGAGCATCAGGGCAAAGCATGCACAAGAATGCGCATGCTTTGCCCTTTTATTATTATCTTATAATGATTTTCCCTCCTCGTTCCCAAAGCCCCACCCCATGAATATGCTGTCCGGAATTCACCATAAAACCAAGCTGGCGTTTCTGTTTCTCGGTATCGTGCTGACGATGGTTGGCAGCAGCCTGTGGGAAACCCGTCAGCTGCACGACATGAACACCGCCGTCGCCTCCCTCTATCAGGACCGACTCCAGCCTGCCGCGGGCTTATTTGCACTCAACGACCGTATGTATGCCAAGCGACAGCTGCTGGAAACCCATCTGGCCGCGCCGGCCGAGGCAAGCCCCCGCCACACTCAGGCTCAGCTGGCCAGTCACAACCAGGTAATTGACTCCCTGCTGCGCAGCTACGAGGCCACTTACATGGTGGCCGAGGAAGATCAGGTATTTCAGTCCGTGAAGGCCAGCCTCACCCGCTATAACCTGCTGGAAGCTAAGTTGCTGCGCGCGGGTGCGCCCACCTCCGCAGCCCTAACCCAAGAGCTGGCTGCGCAGTTTGACCGCATTCATGCGGATGTGAGCCGCCTCACCCAGATTCAGCTCCAGGTGGGCAAGCAGCTCTCCCGCGGCTCGGCAGTAGCCGATGGACAAGTCACGCTGCTCAGTCAGGTCAAAATCGCCCTGCTGGTGGTTCTCACGCTGGCCATTCTGCAGGCCATAGTGATGGATAAACACCCATTGCTACCCAAAAACCTCAAAAACTTCCGCCTCAACTAAGGTAGCTACTGGCCCCGGTGCTTGCCCGACCGATGGCGCAACACCTGCGCCTCCAGGTAGAAGATGATTTCCTCCGCAATATTCTTGGCCTCATCGCCAATGCGGTCGAGCTTACGCACGAGCAGCAGAATCTGCAGAGCCTGCTGCACCTGCTCCGGATGATCCTGAATATAGGCCGCTAGGGCAGAGTGCGCCTGTACATTGTTGTCGGCCAGCACTTTCACCTCCCTGAACATGCGCCGGGCCAGCTGGCTGTCTTCCTGCTCAAAAGCCCCCTGAACCATTTCCAGCAGCATCGTGGCCTCCCGGCACATCTCATCTAGGCGGCTGATGGCCAGCAAATGAGGATCAAATTTTTCCTCGGCCTTCAGCACAAAACGCCGAACAAACTGGGCCATGGCCTTGGCCGCGTCGCCTACGCGCTCCAGACTGGTGTTGATTTTCAGCACGGCCAGCACAAACCGCAGATCGATGGCGACCGGCGTGTGCAGGGCGATGATGCTTTCGCAGTGCCGCTCAATTTTCAATTCCCCGGCATTGATGCGCTTTTCCTGCCGCGACACCTCCTTCACCAGCGCCGAATCAGGCGTATGCAACGCCCGCTGGCTGCGGTGCAGCTGCTCCAGTACCAGCCCCCACATGGCGTGAACCTCCTGTTTAAGCTGCTGAATTTCAAGTGCTAAGTGAGCCATTTTGGTAGTAGATGGTGGAAGCCCTGCTGACTGCGGCGGCTGACGCTAACCATGAAATCAGCCAAAGCGGCCCGTGATGTAGTTCTGCGTCTGCTCGTGGCTGGGCTGAGTGAAAAGCCGGCCCGTATCATCGTATTCTATCAGGTGGCCGTAGTTGAAGAAGGCCGTTTTATCGCTCACGCGGCCGGCCTGCTGCATGTTGTGCGTCACGATAAGAATGGTGTATTGCTGCTTCAGGTCATAAATCAGCTCCTCGATTTTGGCCGTGGAAATTGGGTCCAGGGCCGAGGCCGGCTCGTCCATGAGCAGAATACGGGGCTCCACGGCCAGCACCCGCGCGATACACAGGCGCTGCTGCTGCCCCCCCGACAAAGCCAGCGCCGACTTGCGCAGATCGTTTTTTACTTCCTCCCAGAGCGCGGCCTGACGCAGCGATTTTTCGACCACCTCATCGAGCACGGCCTTGCTGCGCACGCCCTGCAGCACTAGCCCATATGTGACGTTGTCGTAGATGCTTTTCGGGAACGGATTCGGTCGCTGAAACACCATGCCTACGCGCTTGCGCAGCTCCTCTACGGCCTGCTGGGGGGCATATATATCCTGGCCCTGAATGAGAATGCTCCCCTCGTGACGAAAGTCGCTGATGAAGTCATTCATACGATTGAACAGCCGCAGAAACGTGGATTTGCCGCAGCCCGAAGGACCAATCAAGGCCGTCACCGTATGGGCTTCCATGGTCATAGATATGTCCTGCAGCACCTGGTTCGTGCCGTAGTACACACTCACATGTTCAACCTCCAGTTCGGGCATCAGGCAAGGTACGTTTTTGAGAAGCTACGGCAGGTGCCGCCGCCAGCGGTTACGCAGGAATATAGCCAGGCCATTCAGCCCAAACGTAATGAGCAGCAGCACAATAATAGCGGCGGCGGCGTTGATTCCGAATGCCTGCTGGGGGCGCGAAATCCAGTTGAATATTTGAACGGGCAACGCCGAAAACTCGTCCAGGGGGCTTTTTGGCGCAAACGGCACGTAGGCCAGCACCCCCAGCACGAGCAGCGGGGCCGTTTCGCCCACCGCCCGCGACAAGGCCAGAATAATTCCCGTAAGAATGCCCCCCATAGAGGCCGGCAGGACCTGGTACCAGATTGTTTGCCAGCGCGTTGCGCCCAGCGCAAACGAGGCTTCGCGCAGCGTTTTGGGTACGGCCCGGATGGCCTCGCGGGTGGCTACAATGAGAATAGGGAGGATGAGCAGGGCCAGCGTGCAGCTGGCGGCCAGCACGCTGCTGCCCATGCGCAGAAAGCGAACAAAGATGTTGAGCCCCAGCAAGCCATAAATCACCGACGGCACCCCGGCCAGGTTGGTAATATTGATTTCGAGCAAAGCCGACCAGCGACTTTTGCGGCCATACTCCTCCAGGTAAACGCCTGCTGCCAAACCCACCGGCACCGCAATCAGAGCGGTGAGCACCATAATCCAGACGGTGCCCAGTAGGGCCGTGTAAATGCCGGCCCGCTCAGGAAAGCGCGAAGGCAGAGCACTCAAAAACTGCCAGCTGAGGCGGCTCAGGCCCGTGCGCAGAATATCGAGCAGAAAAACGGCCAGCAGCAGCAAGCCAAGCAAGGTAGCCAACAGGCCCACCGCGCGGAAGGCGCCGTCGAGCAGGCGGTTGCGGGTCATGTTACTCATATTGTTCCCGGAATTTCTGGCGGAACCAGTACCCCACGTTATTCAGCACCAGGGTAAGCACAAAGAGGGTGATGCCGGCGGCAAAAATGGTGTCGTACTCCAGGGTGCCGTAGGCCACGTCGCCGGAGCTGACCTGCACGATATAGGTGGTTATGGTCTCGACCGGCACCAGCGGATTGGCCGTCAGGCGAGGCTCCTGTCCGGCCGCAATGGCTACAATCATCGTCTCGCCGACCGCCCGGGAAATGGCCAGTATCACCGATACCGTGATGCCCGACGAAGCGGCCGGAACCACTACCCGCATGGCCGTTTGCAGACGCGTGGCGCCCAGCGCGTAGGAGGCTTCGCGCAAAGAGCGGGGCACGGCCGTCAGCGCGTCTTCGCTAAGCGAAGAAACTAGGGGCAGAATCATGATGCCCATCACGCTGCCCGCCGACAGGGCATTAAATCCGGCCATGCCGGGTATCAGTCGTTGCAAAAACGGCGTAACCACGGTCAGGGCAAAAAAGCCATAGACCACGGTGGGCACCGCCGCCAGAACTTCGAGCAGCGGCTTAATGACATTACGAAAGCCAACAGTCGCATACTCATTGAGGTAGATGGCAATGATGAGGCCCAGCGGCAGGGCCACGGCAATGGCCACGCCCGTGGTCAGCAAGGTGCCCGACACCAGCGGCAGAATACCGAAATGCTTGTCAGCAAATAGGGGCGTCCACTGCGTATCAGTCAAAAACGTGCCCAGCGGCACCTGCCGGAAAAAATGAGCCGCTTCCACGGCCAGCATCACAATAATGCCCCCCGTGGTGAGTACGCTGATACCTGCGCTCAGCGCCAGCAGGGCTTCGATGAGGCGTTCTCGCTGTTTCATGGCTGGCAGAAAGAATGGGTGAGGCGGTTACCGCTGTTGGGTTACAAACTCGTCGAAGCGGGCCTGCTGGCGCCGGTATTCCGTGGCGGGCAACGGAATATACCCCACCTCACGCGCCAGATCTGGGGCCTGGGTCAGGTAAAAGCGAATGAAGGCCTGCACCTCGGGGCGGCGCGCGGCCACGCTGCTCACGTACAAAAGCAAGGGGCGCGACAGGGGCGCGTACGTGTTGTTTTTAACGGTTTCGACGGTGGGTACTATCGGCCCGGCGCCATTATGGGGCTGCTCGTCGTCGATGGGCACGAGCCGGAGGGCCGCCTGGTTGGCTTCGTAGTAGGCAAAGCCAAAGAAACCCAGCGCCAGCGGATCGGTGGAGACGCCCTGCACCAGCACGTTATCGTCTTCGCTGGCCGTATAATCGCCCCGACTGGCATGGCGTTGGCCCACGACGGCCTGAGTGAAATAGTCGTAGGTGCCAGAGGCGGTGCCGGCCCCAAACAGATGGATTTCGGCCGCCGGCCATTCCGGCCGAATCTGGTTCCACCGCATGATGCGGTGCTGGGCTGCCGGCTCCCATATTTTCTTCAGCTCGCTCACTTTCAGGCTCTTTACCCACGTATTGCTGGGGTGCACCACCACCACCAATCCATCAAAGGCCACTGTCAGGGGCAGATAATCGATGTCCTGACGGTGGCAGTCCTGGCCTTCGCGGTCGGTGATGGGCCGCGAGGCGTTGGTTAGGTCAATCTCCCGGCGGCAGAACTTCTGGAAGCCGCCCCCGGTACCCGACACGCCCACCGTAATCCGCGCCCTTGGATGTTGCCGCGCGTATTCTTCCACCACCGCCTCCGTGATAGGAAATACGGTGCTGGAGCCGTCGATGCTGATTTTTTGGCTGGTCGATTCCTCGCCGCACGCCGTTGCCAGCAGCGCCAGCAGGAGGGGAGTTCCTCTGAGGAAACCAGATCTGAGCGGATGGGTAGCAGCGTATCCCATGGTCGAAGAAGCACTGGTTACCAGATTTGCCCCCCAGACTGCTTTGACGGCTTTCTCAGGGTGAAATAGCTTAAGTGAAGCGAATTAAATAAAGCGCCCGTGGCTCGCGCCCTTTTGGCTAAATGCGTAAGAGATAGAGCAGTAGGAGCTGGGGCGGCCTCGAAAGCTAAGCTAGCCAGAAAATTAAACTAATAAAATAATAACTTGTGTTTTAAGGCTATCCATGCGGCCTTAACCTACTTCGTTCAGTGGCTCTCGGCAAAGTATGCGCGCGGCGGTACATGGGGGGCTTTTTTGCTGCTGGCTATGACCGACCATCCCGCATCCTTGCTTTTTGCCGACCGCTACGGCACCCAAATAGCTGAACTGCTGAGCGAGCTGACCAGCCTGCGCCAGGATATGGTGAGCGGAACCGAGCTGGCCGGGAGCCGGCTGGCGCAGGTACACCCCACGTTTCGGGTGAGTGCCCACAACCTGCTGCACTACCTGGCGCTGCGCCGCCACGATTTGCGCCCCCTGCAGCAGCGGCTGGCAGCGCTCGGGCTTTCGTCTTTGGGACGCGCCGAAGCTCATGCCCTGGCCAGCGTGGACGCCGTGCTGGCCGTGTTGCACGAGCTGGCGCAGCCCGGCACATCTCATCCGCTTCCTGCCGATGCTATTGCCCCGGACTTCACGAGTGGGGGGCGTTTGCTGGCCGAGCACAGTGAGGCCGTGCTGGGGCCGGTGCCCGCCACGCGCGACGTGCGTATTATGGTCACGCTGCCCGGCGAGGCGGCCACAGATTACGCGCTTGTGCGGGATTTGCTGCGCCAGGGCATGGACTGCGTGCGCATCAACTGCGCGCATGATGACCGGGCGGCCTGGCAGCAAATGATTGACCACCTGCGCCAGGCCGAGCAGGAGGTAGGCAGGTCCTGCAAGATCTGTATGGATTTGGGGGGCGCGAAGCTCCGCACCACCGGCCTGCCCCCGGCACCGGCCGTGCTGCGGATCAGTCCCGTGCGCGACGAATTCGGGCGGGTGCTGACCCCGGCCCGCCTCTGGCTTACCAGTAAGGAGCTACCGCAGGCGGCGCTGGCGAGCGGGACGGTGCGCTTGTTCTTCCCCCAGGCGTGGCTGCGGCAGCTAAGCCCCGGCAATGCCGTTCGGTTTCGGGATGCAAGGGGCAACAAACGCAAGCTGCGCGTACGCAGCACAAATGAGCAAGGATGCTGGGCCGAGCTGCGCAAAACGGCCTATCTGGTGCCCAGCACCCGCTTTCGGGGCCCCGAGGCGAAAGCCACGCTACAGGAGCTGCCCCCATCAGATTCGTTTTTACTGCTTCGCCCCGGCGATGAGCTGCAGCTGACGCGCCGCGCGCTGCCTGCTGCCGTAGCCGACGGGATGCCCGGTACCGCTCTGGCACCGGCCGTAATCGGCTGCGCGCTGCCCGAAGTGCTCGACTACGTAAAGCCGGGCGAGCGTATCTGGTTTGACGACGGCAAAATCGGCGGCATCGTCGACCGCGTGGAGCCGGATATACTGCACGTGCGCATCACTCAGGCCCGGGCAAAAGGCGAAAAGCTACGCAACGATAAAGGCATAAACCTGCCCGACAGTAACTTATCCTTGCCTTCGCTTACGGCGAAAGACTTAGAAGATTTGGCTTTTGTGGCCCAGCACGCCGATATGGTCGGCCTCTCGTTTGTGAGCAAGGCCACCGAGGTAGAGCAGCTACAGCAGCACCTGTCCCGCCTGACGGAGCGCGCCGTTGCTATTATTCTCAAGATTGAAACCCAGCGCGGCTTTGAAGAGCTGCCGGCGCTATTGCTCAGCGCCATGCAGGCGGGCAGCTGCGGCGTGATGATAGCGCGTGGCGACCTAGCCGTGGAGTGTGGGTTTGAGCGGCTGGCCGAGGTGCAGGAAGAAATCCTGTGGCTCTGCGAAGCGGCCCATGTGCCCGTAATCTGGGCTACGCAGGTGCTGGAAAGCCTGGCCAGCGGCGGCTTGCCGTCGCGGGCCGAGGTGACGGACGCGGCCATGAGCGACCGGGCCGAGTGTGTGATGCTTAATAAAGGCCCCCGCGTGGTGCAGGCGGTACAAACCCTCGACAGCATTTTGCGACGCATGCAGGGCCACCAGCGCAAGAAAAGCGCTATGCTGCGCAGTTTGCACGTGGCCCAGACCACCTGGCATCTGGAGCGCGCCACCTCTTAGAATAGCGAACCACTGCCCCACGCGCCCCTGATTTCATAGCGGCTGGGTGCTACCGACTTTTTGTGCTGGTGGCTTGGAATGCGTGGCGTCTAAGAGTTGATTGAAACTGTGTAACCGACCAAAAAAGCCCCCCAGCAATCAGCAAGCAAGCCGTTTACTGGTTTTCACGGATGCTTTTCAATCCTTTCGTCCAGCGGGCTAATTCCCGGAGCATCGCGTCGAGCGCTTTTTCCGAGATGTCGTTTGGTGCCAGGTGATCATCCTGAATGAACTCGGTGAAAAAAGGAATATTAACGGCCTCCACCAGCGGCACCACCCGGTACGAGGAAAGGTCGTTTTTGAGCGCATTCCAGGCCCGCGTGCCGGCCGATACGCCGCCGTAGCTGACGATGCCGGCCGCCTTGTAGCCCCATTCCTTCACCAAGTATTCGAGGGCGTTTTGCAGGGGCGCGGGGTAGCTGAAGTTGTATTCGGCCGTCACGAAAATAAAGGCGTCCGCCTCCGCGATTTTGGCGCTCCACTGCTTCGTGTGCTCGTGTTCATACTTCTGCTGGGCCGGATGATGGGGCTCATTCATCAGGGGCAGATTGATGGTTTGCAGGTCCAGTATCTCAACGTTGAATTCGCCGTGCTTTCTCGCTTTTTCGGCCACCCATTCGGTTACTATTGGTCCCTTGCGGCTAGGTCGTACGGTGGCCGTAATGATTTTCAGGTTGTACATAGAGGGGAGTTTGGTTGGTACGGTCAGCGAGAATAGGAAATATTCCCCTAAGCACCTGCGTGGGGGGCAAATCTGCCCGGAATGTTACGCTCTTTCCAGCGCGGCGCGGTCCCAGTGGGCCAGGGTGGCCGCCGCTTCGTAGGTGCTTTGCAAAAAGTGGAGCACGGCCTGCCGCGGATCGGGAGCCGTGCGCGCGGCTTCGTAGGGCAGCAGAAACTCGCCCATGTCCTGATTAAAAAAGCCCCCCACGGGCTCTATTGGCGCGTTGGCGAGTTCCGGCAGGCCAGGGTAGGCGTAGCTGTAGAAGGCCGCTTCCTGCCCATTACCGCCGGGCCACCAGCCGGCGGCAATCTGCTCCTCCGAATACGATTCGCGGGTCACCCAGTCGGCCAGGTGGGGGATGCCGCCCGGATGGGGAGGCGCCGGCCGGCCCGAAAAGCGCGTGACGGCCAAATCGAAGCTGCCCCAGAAGAAATGTACCGAGCTGCATTTGCCCCGAAAGCGGCTACGGAACTCCTGCAGCACCTGATCGGCCCGCAGCAGTACTTCCCAGAAGGTTTCCGCGGCGCGGGCGTCGTAGGCACGATGAATTTGGTCTTGGGTGAAAGGCGTAGTGTCTTCTATCTCCACCGGCACCGGCCACAACTTTACCGCAATGCCGGCTTCGCGCAGCAGACCGCGGTAGGCCTGGTAGAAATCGGCCACGGACCGGGGCTCCAGGGCCAGCTCGTGGGTGCGGCCGTCGGAGGTATGCACGCGCAGCTGATGCGCCCTAAAGTCGAATACGACCTCACAGCTGCCCGCCGCGTAAGGCATAGGCCCGGTCGATAGGCCTCGTGGCGTGACGTAGAGCGGCACCTGCCACCAATGGTTGAGCATCGGGCTCAGCGCCAGGCGGGTTTTGCCCACAATTTGGGTCCAACGGTGCAGCGTCTCGCGCGTGTCAGTCCAGGAGTCGGCCGGCAAGGCGGGCCATTGGGAGGCTAAGGCGTTGTCTGTCATGAAGAAAAGATAAGATGAACCAGGCACAAATCCTCCCTGCGCCGGCACGTATGCTTGACCTGGAAACGCCTTAGCCGTCGGGAAATCAGCGAGTACAAAAGCTTTCCGTTGATTGCCGCTGCTGGCTGCTGCGTACCCTTGGTCAGCTTTTCCGTACGTATTCTTATGACTAAAATCGCTTTAATTGTTGGTGCCAGCGGCATCATTGGCAGCAATCTGGCCCGCGAGCTGATCTCCCAGGGCTGGACCACCTACGGTTTGGCTCGTACTCCCAAAGACGATGTGACCGGGCTGCGTCCCGTAGCTGCCGACTTGCTCGACCCGGCCAGCCTTGCTACCGCCCTGGCCGACGTAGCGCCCACGCACGTCTTTCTCACCAGCTGGATGCGCCAGGACACCGAGGCCGAGAATATTCGCGTGAACGGCGCCATGGTGCGCAATCTGCTGGACGCCCTCGCCCCCAAGCAGTCGGTGCAGCATGTGGCACTGGTCACGGGTCTCAAGCACTACCTCGGACCGTTTGACTCCTACGCTCGGGCTGGTTCGCTGCCGCCAACGCCATTGCGCGAGGAGCAGCCCCGATTGCCCATCGAGAATTTCTATTATGCTCAGGAAGATGAGGTGTACGCCGCTGCGGCCCGCGATGGCTTTAGCTGGAGCATTCACCGCCCGCACACCATTATTGGCCAGGCCGTGGGCAACCTGATGAACATGGGTACCACGCTGGCCGTGTACGCCAGTATCTGCAAGGAAACGGGGCGGCCGTTTCAGTGGCCGGGTTCCGAAGCGCAGTGGAATGGCCTGTCCGATGTAACCGACGCCCGCGTGATTGCTAAGCAGCTGGTGTGGGCGGCCACGACGGAAGCCGCCAGGAATCAGGCGTTTAACATTACCAACGGCGATTACTTCCGCTGGAGCTGGCTCTGGCCGCGGCTGGCCGCCTGGTTTGGAGTCGAGGCCGCCGGCTTTGACGGCACTGTGCACCCGCTGGAAGCGGCAATGGCCAATGATGCGCCGCTGTGGCGCGAGATGGCGGCTCGCTACCAGCTAAATGTGCCTGAACTCAGCCAGCTGGCTTCTCCCTGGCACACTGATCTGGACCTGGGCCGACCGATTGAAGTGATGACGGATATGTCGAAAAGCCGCAAGCTGGGCTTTACGGTATATCAGGCGACCGAAGATTCCTTTTTCGACTTGTTTGCGCAGCTACGTACTGATAAACTCATTCCATAGGCGTGCTTTTAGTTAATGAACCTATATAATGCAGCCTTTTGCCTTACTTATCATAACACTGAAAAAGCCGCTCCCCAATAGGGAACGGCTTTTTCAGTGTTATTCAGATCTGTAACTATATGCTATGGCTTTCTCCCCGCAATGAAAGATTGGCTATGCTTGCTTCATTCCTGCTTCTTCACGTGCTTCCTTCAGCCAGGCCCGCGCTTCCTGTATATCACCAAACATGCGCATTTGCAGGCCCTCGCCGATGCCAATGTGCATCGCCTCCGCTGAAAGGGCCGCCATTGACTCGGGGCTAACTACTTGGGCAAAATGAGTGAGGCCCTGCGCTATGGCGCGGGGCGCCCAATCCGTGACAATCCACTCCACGGCGTGGTCCCAGGGGCCAATTACTTGCCGGTTGTCGTTGAGCAAATAGGGGCAGGCGTGAGCCTGAAGAGGGTGCAGACACGCATCGGCGCCGGCAATAATACCGATATAGGTTTGGTAGCCAATCCAATTATTATAGACCCAGCGGTTGACGGTATCGTACTCAATGGTAAGATAAACTTTACCGAATCCGTTAACTATTTCTGTGGGCATGAGGCGATAAGTAGGAGGCCGATCTTCTGGGAAAGGCTAGGTAAGCAGGAATAGTCCTGCTATCGGCAAGCTGACTAGAAGTAAGTGGCTTAGAAAGTGCCGTAACCCATAACTCTGGTAAGGCAGACAAATTTGCCCCCCACGACCGAAACGCTAGGGCAAGTACACCAAAATAAGCTGATTTATACGGCTGGCAAACCGGCAGCCTTACGCTGGGCTAGGCGCTGGCCTGCTAACTGGTTGCTGCCCAGAACGATGGTTGCGTAGCCCACGGGCGCTTCGGTGTAGCGCAGGGTCACTTGCTGGCCGAGCCACCAGGAGGTTTGGGCTTGGCCGGGGCTCTTGGAAGGGCCATATTGAGCACTGAGCAGCTCACGGATGCCGCGGCAGTTGGCCTCGCCCATCATACGCAGCTCAATGTAGTAGAGCTTGTCTTTGTAGAAGCCGTAGGTGATGCCGGTGAGTCTATGAGAACCGACTTTGAGGTTGTCGGTGAGGTAGTTATAGAACTGGGTCTGGGTAGCGGGGTCGGTCCTGACCAGCTCCAGGTCGCGGAACTTGCTTATATCGTCGCCGAACGTGGCTTTGCCGAACCCGTTCTGGCTATCGAGGGCGCGCAACGAAGGCGAGGCAGCGCGCGCAGCCTTTTTGGATCTAACGCTTTGAGCCTGGCTACTTTGCCCAGACCAAGCTAGTAATCCCAGGAAAATAACCAGCTTTTTCATAGACAGCCCAGTGTGCGAAATGGCAAAAGAACCACGGAGCGGTAAATCTACTATATTCTGCCAGTAGATAGTTGTTTTGGGGGGCTTTTTTCAAGCTGATTTTCGCTTTTTTAGCAGGCTTTCAGGTATTGGTTTGGATTTTTACAGGAGGATAGAAATTCCCTTAAACGCGATCTTGTGTTTTTGTAAATAACTGATATATAAACCTATAAGAATACTTGCGGCGTGCACTACGGTAAAAGCCTGTTGGAAAGCAGTCGAGCTTCTTGTTTTCTGGCTGTCGCGCTAACTACGGCTTGGGAGCCGGCAAAGCAGGAGGAATGGAGGCGTCGTCGGGGAGAAGCTCGGCACCGCTGCCAGCATCGGGAGCAATGATTTTCCAGACGGCGCGCTTCAGCTCGTCCAGGCGATGCAGGGCATCCGTGACGCTGTCGTGGTTTTTTACCTTCTCAAAAAAGCCGGTTTTGACGCCCACCTGAATCATTTTTTCCAGCACAAACGGCAGAATCCAGCCCACAACGCTGCTGGCCAGCGCCCCGCGCAGGCCAATGCGCATAAGCAAACGGGTAGTCATGCGCTTGAGCAGGAGGGCTTTGGCGGCGGGCAGGGCCTTGTCGGCCAGAAAATCGGCTACAAGCTGCGCGTTTCCATTCTTAATTTCGGCGCGCAGTACATCCTGAATCGTATCGAGGGCGGTGCGGGCTACTTTTTGGAACAGCAGACCGGTTTGCCAGGCGCGAAGCCCGGTGGCCCGAGCGGCGCTGAAGATGGTAGGAAACAGGTTTATTTTTTTCATGACAACTCAAAAAAGCCCCCCAGACGACGTGGGAGCGCAAGACAGCGAAAAGATACGGCAGGATTTGGATCGAAATGGATGCACGGACAGCGCAAAGCAGTGGAAGTGCGTTAGCGGTGTAGAGACGCCATATTTGGCGTCTCGTCGTTAAACGATTGGTATCGAAGATTCAGATAAACCACCAGCAGCAACGGCGTAGAGACGCCAAATATGGCGTCTCTACGCCGTTCTTACGAGGCGTTTCAGGTAATTAACAAACGGAGTACACATGAAATCAGAGCACATGAAAGCCATTATCGTCGCGCAGGCGGGTGGGCCGGAAGTATTGCAGAGTGGGCAGCGGCTGCGGCCTCAGCCGGCCGCCCACGAGGTGCTGGTGCGCGTGCACGCGGCGGGCGTCAACCGGCCGGATGTGCTGTTGCGCCAGGGCAAATACGCGGGTAGCGGCAGCGTGGAAGGCCTAATTCCGGGATTGGAAGTAGCCGGCACCATAGCTGAGTGTGGTGCGGCGGTAACGCGCTGGCGCAAAGACGACGCGGTGTGTGCGCTGGTGGCAGTGGGCGGCTATGCCGAGTACGTGGCGGTGGATGCCCGCCACTGCCTGCCGGTGCCCGCTGGCTGGAGTTTTATAGAAGCTGCGTCCTTGCCCGAAACCGTGTTTACGGTGTGGCACAACGTATTTCAGCGCGGACAGCTGCAACGGGGCGAAACGCTGCTGGTGCACGGTGGAAGCAGCGGTATCGGCATCACGGCCATTCAGCTGGCGCATGCGCTGGGCTCCCGGGTATTCGCTACGGCCGGCTCCGACGAAAAGTGCGCAGCCTGCCTTTCCCTGGGCGCTGACCGCTGCATCAACTACAAAACCGCTGACTTCGAAGCCGAATTGCAAGCCGAAGGCGGGGTAGATGTAGTGCTGGACATGATAGGCGGCGACTATACGCCCAAAAACCTGCGCCTGCTGCGCGACGATGGCCGCCTCGTATTTATCAACGCCATGCAGGGCGCCAAAGCCGAGTTCAACGCCTTGGAAATCATGCGTCGCCGGCTCACCATCACCGGCAGTACCCTGCGGCCCCGCAGCGCCGAGTTCAAGGCTTCGCTGGCGGCTGCGGTAGAGGAAAATGTGTGGCCCCTGCTGACTGGGGGGCTTTTTAAGCCGGTTATTTATAAAGTATTTGCCTTGGATGAAGCTGCAGCCGCGCACCAGCTAATGGAAAGCAGCGCACACATTGGCAAGATCATGTTGCAGGTAGAAGAAGCCAATTCCTAAGACGATGTGCAAACTTGCTTTTAGGCACTACGCCGCGTAAAATCCTCTACCACTTGTAGACACACGGGCGCTGGCACCTGCACTGATTTGCCGGTGGGCGTAAGCTTGCCTGTTTCGCGGTCAACGCGGAAGGTAACGATGTTGTTGGTGGCCTGATTGGCAACGAGCACAAGCTGGCCCGTCGGGTCGATGGTGAAGTTGCGGGGCTTCTGACCGAGGGTGGGCACATGCTCAACCAGCGTGAGGCGGCCGCTGGGAATGTCGATGGCGTATACCACCAGGCTGTCGTGGCCGCGGTTGGAGCCGTAGAGGAACTCACCGTTGGGCGACACGTGAATGTCGGCGCAGGAATTCTCCCCAGTAAAGTCGGAAGGCAAGGTGCTGAGCGTCTGGATTTCCTGAAACGTGCCGGCGCCTTCGTCGTAGCGCAGAGCGGTAATCGTAGAGTTCAGCTCATTGATAAGGTAAGCCAGCTGTCCGCCGGGGTGAAACGTGAGGTGGCGAGGGCCAGCGCCGGGCGCAGCAGTGAAGGCCGGGGTAGCGCGAGGTACTAAAGCGTCTTCTTTGGCATCGAGCTGGTAGCCGTATACTTTATCGGTGCCTAGGTCGACCGCGAAAACGAAGCGGTTGGCCGGGTCGGGCAGGATGCAGTGAGCGTGGGGGGCTTTTTGGTTTTTGTGGGGGCCGGAACCTGTGTGCTGTTGCGTATCGGCAATGGGAGCCAATTCGCCATTGGGCTCAATCGGCAGCATGCCCACGTTGCCCCCCAGATAGCTGGCTACCAAGGCATAACGATTCATTCTATCCAGGCTGATATAGCACGGAGCCGACCCCAGCGCCGACTGCTGATTCAGCAAAGCCAGGCCCCCGGTTTTCTGATCAATAGCAAACGCGCTGACGGCACCGCTGGCTTTGCCCTGAAAATCAGTGGTTTCATTAACCGCGTACAGATGCTCGTGCCGGGAGTCGAGCGTGAGGTAAGATGGGTTCGCGCCCGCTTTGGTCGCGCCCAGGCGGGTAAGCGCGCCGGTGCTCACATTCAGCTTGTACAGAAAAATGCTGTCTTCCTCCGGCTTGGCATACGTCCCGACGTACAGCAAGTACTCATTCGCGCTCTGGGGGGCTTTTTCGGCAGTTATCATAGACGCGCAGCTTGAGAGTACCAAGGGCAACCCCGCCAGCCCCAAACCAGCAACTTGGAGAAAATGACGGCGGGAGTACGGCAATGAGGTCATAGGAGCAGGAAGGTGGAAGTAAGGGTAGGCAAGGTAGGAAGTGGCAATGTACTATTTACACGGTTGTAGAGACGCGACACAATTAGCCACGGCGCTTGCTTGTCAGCTATTAAAAAGGCCGTCATGCTTCGCTGCGCTCTGCATGACCGATAATGTGGAAACGGTTCGAATGATGCTCATGTGGGATGCTGCGCTCTTTGTAAAAAGCTGATTGAGTATAGCGCAATAATTGCTAAACCTCAAAACCCTCCGGGAAGCCGCCGGTAGCTTGTACCTTTGCTGCTCCGCAACTTTCCCTTCGCCCTGCTGGTTTTCTCCCCAGAAAATTGCCCCCCAATGATGAACAAAACCTATTGCCCCAGCCTGACCGAGTACCAGCGCCGCCTTTCGCGGGAAGTCAAGATTGGCGACGTGCCGCTGGGGGGCAAAAATCCGATTCGGGTGCAGAGTATGACCACCGTGGATACCATGGACACGCTCGGCTCGGTGGAGCAGACCCTGCGCATGGTAGAGGCGGGCTGCGAGTACGTGCGCATCACCGCGCCCAGCATGAAAGAGGCTCAGAACCTGCTGGAAATCAAGAAGGAGTTGCGCAAGCGCGGCTGCAATGTGCCGCTCATTGCCGATATACACTTCACGCCCAACGCCGCCGAGCTGGCCGCCCGCATCGTGGAGAAAGTGCGCGTGAACCCCGGCAACTATGCCGACAAAAAGAAGTTCGACTTCATCGAGTACACCGACGCCACGTACCAGGACGAGGTAAACCGCATCCGCGAACGGTTCCGGCCGCTGGTCCAGATCTGCAAGCAGTACGGCACGGCTATGCGCATCGGCACCAACCACGGCTCTTTGTCCGACCGTATTTTGTCGCGCTACGGCGATACGCCGTTAGGCATGGTGGAGTCAGCGCTGGAGTTTCTGCGGCTGTGCGAGGAGGAGAATTACTACGATGTGGTGCTCAGCATGAAGGCCTCCAACACGCAGGTGATGGTGCAGGCTTACCGCTTGCTGGTGCAAAAGCTGGACGAAGAGGGTTTGCAACCCTACCCGCTGCACCTGGGCGTAACCGAGGCCGGCGAAGCGGAAGACGGCCGCATCAAGTCGGCCGTGGGCATCGGAACATTGCTCGAAGATGGCATCGGTGATACCGTGCGCGTGTCGCTTACCGAAGCCCCCGAAGCCGAAGCACCGGTTGCCAAAGCCCTCATTGACCGCTACACTAACCGCGCCGCCGAAGCCAAACCGATTGCGCCGGTGACGGAAGTGCCCATTGACCCATTTCAGTATCACCGCCGCATTACGCGCGAAGTGCTCAACCTTGGGGGGCAAAATGTGCCGCGTGTCATGGTCGATATCTCGCGCCTGTCGTCGGTGGAGTATGCCGATTTGCGCGCCGTGGGGCAGTTGTATTCGGTGTTTCTGGACAAGTTTCAGATGAACGACCTGGGCGCCGACTATATCTACAGCGGTCAGCGCCCGGTGCCGTTTATGCTGCCCAATGGCCTGAAGGAAGTAGTAGACTACCAAGCCTGGATCGATGCCGGCTGCCGCGCCGACCATTTCCCAGTGCTCACCCAGGCCGAATACGCCACCGCCGGCCCGCAGCATACAGAGCTAAACTTCGTGTTTCAGAACCTGGAGTCGCTCACGCCGCCGGCCCTCTACCAGCTTCGCGCCGACTCCACGGCCGTCATTATCCTTTACACCGATAATGCCCACGCCATGCCGGAACTCCGGGGGGCTTTTTTCCGGCTGATCAATCATGGGGTAACTAACCCGGTCATTATCAACCGCCAGTACCCGGTGCTCACGTCCGAGCAAACCCAGCTCTACGCCGCCACCGACGTCGGCGGTCTGCTCCTCGACGGTCTCGGCGACGGCGTGGTGCTCAGCACCGAGTTGCTACCCGAGCGCGCCAAGGAAGAATGGCTGCCTACCATCGACCAGCTCAATCAGCTTTCCTTCGGCATCTTGCAAGCGGCCCGCACGCGCATGAGCAAGACGGAGTACATCAGCTGCCCCAGCTGCGGCCGTACCCTCTTCGACCTCCAGGAAACCACCGCCATGATCCGCAAGCGCACCGACCATCTCAAGGGCGTCAAAATCGGCATTATGGGTTGCATCGTGAATGGCCCCGGCGAAATGGCCGACGCCGACTACGGCTACGTGGGCGTGGGCAAAGGCAAAATTGCCCTCTACCGCGGCCAGGATGTCATCAAAAAAGCCGTACCCGAAGAACTAGCCGTGAATGAGTTAATTGAGCTAATGCGCGAAGACGGCCGCTGGATTGAGCCTATGCGGTTGGAGGAGCCGGTAGGAGTGTAGATTCTCAAATATGAAATAAAGGGAGTGCATCAGCGCATGTGTTCAACTCCCAGCTTTCTAAATTAAAGACATCTATTTCACTATAAAAATGAGTAACAATAATTTATAAATGGGCTCCAAAAATAAATCCAAAAATAAGAATGGTTTAGAATTGGGTGAGTTAATTTTCTGGTTAATGGTGATTGGAGCAGTTTCGTACACAACAAAAAACATCATTAAAAATAGCCTTCTTGAATCCAATTACAAAATAATAGACGCGGTGATAATTGATTCTAGAAATCCCCTGGGTAATAGTAGGATACCTCGAGAGTTCACTTACTCTTATCGGTTTTGTTTGGGTGATGATTGCTACACAAATAATTCCTTAGACACAGGTTATAAGATCGGTAATAGGGTTAAAGTAAAATATTACGAACGTTATCCTGCTTTTAATGAAATATATCGTGACAAAAAATAAAACTGGATGCACTGATCGGATATGTTAAACCAGTTCATAATTTTATTATTTTTGCTGCCTCAGCATATAATTTAGGAAGCTAAAATGATTAAAAGAGGCCACTTCTGGTATTGATTAAATTAGTGCAGTTCAAAAACGCTTTACAAAAGGTCCGTTATTTGCTTTCTAGCTCTGCTCGACTAGAAACCATGAAGAACTTCATTGCATTGATCCTGGTATGCCTTCTGTGCGCCGCCGCTGCGCAGGCCCAGGATATACAGTCTATCGGCAAGGATAGAAAGGCCATCAAGAAGGACGTCCGCAAGCGCGACAGAAAGTATAAAAAGCTGCGCGTAGACATGGCCGCCGACGGCACTGATATCGAATGGTATCAGGCCGGCGACAAGAACCCGGAGAATGCCACGATTGGGTTTGGCTTCCGCAATGACGTCTGCGTAACCACGCTCACGGCCCTCGCAGACTCAACGAGCCTCTTGAAGATGCAAACGAAGCTGAACGCCCGCAATGTGCAAGCCGATGAAGGCGTGTGGGATTCGAACGACGGTAAATACCGTACGAATATTACCACCAGTCCCGGCCAGTATTACGTGATTACGCGGCGGCGAAAAGGGTAGGAGCACCACGTTCTTACAAGCAAAAAGGACCCTGAAGTAAGTGGCTTCAGGGTCCTTTTTGCTTTGCTGGGGGGCTTTTTTAGCCAAGAAACGGTTGTGTTAAAACATATCAAGTAGCTGGTCGTCTACTGCTGTATGAAGATAAAAGCTATTCTGACCGGCGCGACGGGTATGGTGGGAGAGGGCGTACTGCACGAGTGCCTCAACGACCCCGATGTGGAGCAGGTGTTGTCCATTAGCCGCAAGCCCTACGGTCTGAGCCACCCCAAGCTGCGCGAAATCATCCACAGCGACTTCCACGATTTATCGGCCATACAAGACCAGCTGACGGGCTACAATGCCTGTTTTTTCTGCCTGGGCGTGTCGTCGGTGGGGATGAAGGAGCCGGAGTACCGCCGCCTTACTTTTGACCTGACTATGCATTTCGCTCAAACCGTGCTGTCCCGCAATCCGGACCTTACGTTTTGCTACGTGTCGGGCACCGGCACGGATGGCACCGGGAAAGGAAAGCTAATGTGGGCGCGGGTGAAAGGGCAGACGGAAAACGCGCTGTTGCAGCTGCCATTCCAGAAAGCCTACATGTTTCGGCCCGGATTTATGCACCCCACTAAGGGCCTGAAAAACACGCTGTCTGCTTACACTTATATTTCCTGGCTTTATCCGGTGATGCGGCGGCTGTTTCCCAAGTATGTTTCTACGCTGCGAGAGATGGGCCTTTCCATGATTAACGCCGTGCGCCACGGCTACCCCAAGCGCGTGCTGGAGGTGCCGGATATCGTGGCGCTGGCCAACGCCAAAGGTTCGGCTTAAACCGGCTGTGGGGGGCAAATCCGCGTAGAAGGCGTACTACAATTGTCCGAAATCTGCCTTCTACATGATTCAAACCGTCATTTTCGACATGGATGGCGTGCTCGTTGATACCGAGCCGCTGCATCGCGACGCCTTTTTTCAGCACTTTGCCGAGCTGGGCGTAACGCTTACGGCTGAGAAATACGCCACTTTCCTGGGCTCCTCTACCCGCAATATGTATCAGCAGTTCAAGGAAGAATTTGGCCTGACCGAGGACGTAGAGACGCTGATGAGCCGCAAGCGTGAGTTCTTCGGCAAAGCCTTCGACGAATCGACCGACTTGGAGCTGCTGCCCGGCGCCCGCGAGCTGGTCCTAGACCTGCACAAGGCAGGCATGCCGTTGCAGCTGGCCTCGTCGGCTTCCAAAGAAACGATTCACCGCGTGTTTAAGCGCTTCGAGCTGTATCCCTACTTCGATAATTTAGTTAGCGGAGAGGATTTTCCGCAGTCGAAGCCCAATCCGGCGCTTTTTCTGCACGCCGCGAAGCTGGCTGGCAAACCTCCGTACGAGTGCCTGGTAATTGAGGATTCGGCCAATGGCGTGAGCGCCGCCAAAGCCGCCGGTATGTACTGCATCGGTTTCAGCAGCCCGCATTCCGGCGGCCAAAACCTGCACCACGCCGATCAGGTAGTATCCGATCTGCGACACCTCAATGCGGAGTTGATTCTGGGGCTTTCAACGCCGGTTGGTTCTGTAGTAACAAAGTAGAGACGCCATAGTTGGAGTCTCCTCGTTGAACGATTGGCGTAAACTAAGGTCGAACGGCTCAAACGAGGAGACTCCAACTATGGCGTCTCTACCTTGTTCTAAATAACTCAGCCAGCCGTAGAACTTCGGAGAAGCTCCCTGTCAATGGAAAAGCGTCTGCTAACCTTGCTCGAACTAGGCTTGCTCATTTACATGCTGCGTGGCAAGCCAAACGTTGAGCGGATACTTGCGCTGCTGCCCGCCGCTGAAGTAGAAGAAATGGACGATGGCGGTATGGGCAGCTTGCGCTTTGTCAGCAACAAGCAAAACCGGCGTTTGGGAAAAATAGTAGCTGAGCTTTGGTATAAGGATGTAGACGAAGTGCCCGTGCTGGCCTCACTCTATCTGGATACCGAAGGCGACTTGTATGAGCTGGACAGTTGGAAAGCGGATTCTACGCCGTTGAAGCGCATACCCAATTTCTGACTTGGCTTACTTGCACTTCTCCTTGCGCCGCGTGTCGATGATGTGCACGATTTTCCAGCCCTCGGCCAGCTTCACCAGCTGAAACGAATTGTAGCCGCAGTGGCTGAAGGTGGTGCCCACATAAAACTGGTACGGCGTCCAGACGCTGGCCAGGTTGGCGTCGATAAGCACCTGCTCGAAGGTGATGCGCTCATCGTACACTTCTTTGTGCGGCGTACCAACGCTTTTCAGAAAACCCGCCACTTTCTCCGTCTGCACCTGCGTTTTGCCCTCGCGGTTGGCAATCACCTGAAACACCGCTCCGGGGGCCAAGGTGCTCCGTGCCATCGTGCTGTCGCCGCGGCGCAACCCGTCGAAAAAGGTGGTGATAGTTTGCTTAACGGCGGCAGTTTCGGTGGCGCTGGCCTGGGCAAAAGCAGCAAAATTGCCCCCCAGAAGGCAGGCAGCGAGGAGAAGTTTTTTCATGAATGCGAGGTGGGAGAAAGTTGCGAAGTTTACTACGACAATAAGGACGCGGCTGATTAAAGGTAAGCTGCGCAGTTGCATTTATGTGCTGAAAAAAAGCCCCCCACAGCGTATTTATTCACGCAAAAAAAGGTGTTTGCCACTTCTGAGAAGGACAAACACCTTTTACCGGATTGCTATACCTTTCTAATTGCTAATTTGGTGTTAGGTCAAGGTCAGCAATTACATTACCTAGTTCTTTACCCATCTCTATAGAAGCAATCTGTGTAAATGGATAGTGTATGCCAGCGTAGACCCTGGAATAAGCAGCTTCTTCTCTCATGGCCGAAATAGATGGATACTGCCGGGTAGGTAAACCTTTCCAAGCAAACGCGTTGTCTGTTACCGGAACATCGCCGAATTCTCTTATTAGCACTTGCGTAAGAGGAGCGTTTATTCCGACAAGCCCGGAAGGATACTCAGGGTAAGGAGGCGAGGCCAAATACGATTGCCAGGTTGGATCAATGTGTCGCTGGATATACGTAACCGGGCGAATAAGATTATACTGAAATTTGCCTCTAAAGGTATTAATAGGGCCGTCCTTCATCGCAATGCCGGTTTTGGCATACACTTCTGCCGCCCGCCCCAGCCTGGCATTATGACTTCTCAACAGTCCGGTTGTAATAGAAAGCAGATGGTAGGGGGCCGGAATGCCTACGCCCGCTACCCCCCCTTCAGCCCACCAGTCTGGTATTGCTTTTTGCTCTGGGGTTAAGGCTTTACCAATATCATACACTGCTTTTGCCTCTTTATAAAAGGCAGAGGATGGATCTTCTGAATAAGCAATTGGTGGTGGGGGAGCAGTTGCCGTTAAGCTGTAGGCCAGAAAAGGCCTTGAGTTCTGTAAAAAAGGCCCTTGTGGAGCGGCAAAGGCAGGGGGTGTACGCACCCAGGAACCGGGAAATTCCGGTAGCACATACCCTTGGCTGCCTAGATTAAAGTTATCGGTGGTGGACCAGTTGTAGATAGCACTCGCAACGGCTCGCCCGTGAGCTTGCGAACGGGTTAACACGGCATCGGCGGTACTTAGTCGGTAGCGGTTGTTGTAGGCGTTTTCTAGCGAGTCCATCCGAGCCTTATCCTCGTCGGTCAGGCCCACTAACAATTGCTTGTACATACTGGCCAGGGCCGCATTGGCACTGGCGCCCCACACATACTCCCGGCCCGGCTCCGGGGCGGGCATGGGGGGCATTTGGTACAGTTTAGTAGATAAACTGATGGCCCCTCTGATGCCCGGCCGCACGGTCTCGTACAGGCCGACGCCGATGTACCCGAAAGCCCGGTTGTTGGCGATGGTAACGGGTAAGGGGTTTCTACGCAGTTCAATTTTTGCAATCAAATCATACCAGTCGTACACGACGTTGGCACTTTCCTCCTGGGCGGTTTTTGATGGCTGGTGAAATATTTCCTCGTACAGCTCGTCGCAGCTGTAGAAGAACATTGCGGACATGAAAAGCACGAACAGACGAGCTGCTTTTCGGTGGCTGTTCATAGATGTAAGTTTCATAGCGAATAATTGGTTTGGTGAAAGAATGCCGATAGAGTAATCGCAAGAAACTCAGGCGCGGATTGTCTATTGAGTGGACATTCTGATTTCCAAGTGTGACAAGCGAGGGAACGGCTTCTATTGCCTACTATGCGCATAGAGTAGCGCAAAGCCGTTGGCGCGGTTCTGTACGTCCGGTGGGGGACTTTTTCGGACGAATCCGGATTCAAGGAGTAGTTACTTTCTGTTCATATAAATTAAGTAAATATTAATATAAGTCAAAATATTATTTGATTAATTATAATTAAATAAAATCGTTATAATGAGTTTAGCCGTCCTAAAAATTGGCTTTCTGAGGTCGTAAACCACTTTTCTCCCTTTGGTGGAAGGCATAAGTTTATGTAATTATTTTACCTTGCAACCAAATCATTCCGGGCTGCCGGATGTTCTTAATGCATACCAAAAGCCACTGCAATGAAAGGTCGTAACCTGTTTAATTTCGGTCCTGCCCTCGGTTATTTCTTCCGCAAGAATGACCCGAACCGGCACACCAATTTCAACCTGCGTACCATGCATTTCATCAATAAGCTTTCCATGGCTATGTTCCTGGTTTGCTTGCTGGTAATGCTGTTCCGCTACGTGCTCTAGTCTAAAAAATGAACATCGAAGATTATCGCGACTACTGTCTGCTCAAGCCCGGCGTAACCGAGGAAACGCCCTTCGACGAGGACACGCTGGTATTCAAGGTGGGGGGCAAAATCTTCGCCCTTACCAGTATCAGCCAGTACGGCAGCGTTAATCTGAAGTGTGACCCCGAGCGCGCCGTGCAACTCCGCGAGGAGTTCGACTACGTGTTGCCGGGATACCATATGAATAAGAAACATTGGAACACCGTTGTCATTGGCAGCGGTGTATCTGCTTCTCAGCTCCGCGAGTGGACCGATCATTCGTACGATCTGGTGCGAGCGTCACTGCCCCGCGCAATCCGCGAAGAACTCGCGAAGGATAGTTAAGACTTCGCTGTAAGACGCTTTCGCTATGAGGCCGTGCCGGCTAAACCACATAAGGTTTGGCTGGTACGGCTTCTTTTATTTGAGAACTTGTTTTTAGAATATTTTATATATACATTATAATTATACACATTATGCGAGCCTGTTATGAGTCGATATCTACCTACTATAGCGGTGCTGGCCATCATAAGTGGAGCCTTATCGGGCTGTATGACCACCCGCATCGCCACCATTTATGACTGCGACACGGTAGCGAATGACCCAAATAGTACTAAAGTCGTTACGTCGTATTTCTGGGGCCTGAAACAGCCGGCCGATATCAAGCCACCCTGCGATTCGCGCTTTAATCACCTGAACAGCGTTACGGTAAACACCAACTTCGGCTACTTCCTGCTTTCCCTGGTCACGGTAGGCGTCGTGACGAAGCAGCGGGTAAGCTGGTGCTGCGCGCCCTACACGCCCGCCGTTGACACACTGGGGCTGGGACCCGTAGCAAGGCCCGAACTCCGTTTATCCGTCCGCCCATGAGCCTGCCCAACGGAATGGAGGCGCTCCCAATGGCGGAGTGGACCAACCGGCACGAGAACTTCACGCAGCGCCTGCAACCCAGCGCCTGCTTTAAGCTGCGCATTCCCAACCTGCCTACCAGCCAGGCGCAGTACCGCCAGACGACGGCCAACTTCCAGTGGCTAATTCGGTACGGCATTGAGCACAACGTGCGCCTGCGGGCCATCGGCAAGGGCTGGTCGTTTTCGGAAGTGTGCGTAACCGATGGCGGCTTGGTAGATACCATGGCTTTGCGGCAGTCATTTGCCCTCCAGCCGAGTATGGTAGCGCCGGCTTACCAGAGCGCCGGACGCACGGCCGATAATCTGTTTTTTACGGAGTGCGGCATGAGCATCATTGGGCTGGAGCAGCAGCTGGAGCCCCGCAAAAAGTCGGTGCGGGCGTCCGGGGCCAGCAACGGGCAAAGTATTGTGGGCGCATTATCCACGGGAACACATGGGGGGGCTTTTCGCTTCGGCTCCATTCAGGAAACGGTGGTGGGCCTGCATATCGTCACGGGCCCCGACCGGCACGTGTGGCTGGAGCGGGCTTCATATCCGGTGGCCGCGCCAAAATTCACGGACTGGCTGGGCGTAACCGACGTGTTTCGCGACGACGACCTATTCAATGCGGCCTTAGTCAGCTTCGGCAGCTTCGGATTTATTCATGGGGTGCTGCTGGAAACGGAGCCGCTTTTTTTGCTGGAAGAATCCAGCTCGCCGCGCGTGCCCTACCGCGAGGGGCTAAAGCGGCTCATGACCAACCTCGACCTGACTGGCCTGAAGCCGTGGCTACAGCTTCCGCTCAACGACCCCACGCGCCAGCCTTACCACCTCACCATCATCATCAATCCTCACCAGTTCGACCCCACGGGCGCCGATCCGAACCGGGGCGTGTTTGTGCAGCTGCTGTTTAAGGCGCCGTACCGGTCGGTGTATCCACGGCGGCCGGCGCCAGCTTCAGGTTTTATTTATGGTGATAGTTCTCTGGGTTTGATTTCGACGGTGCTCGACCATTTAGGCAATGCCGGCGTGGCGTTGGTGCCCACGCTGGTCAATCGGCTGTACCCGCTGGCCTTGGAGCGCAACAACGGCACAGCCGGCACCATGAGCGAGACCTTCGACAACACCAACATCCGAGGCAAAGCAGCCAGCGCCGCCATCGGCATAGACAACCGCGACGTGCTCCGCGTGCTGGCCGAAGTCCACTCGCTCAACCAACAGACGCCCTTTCCCGGCGTGCTGGGGTTGCGGTTTGTAAAAGGCACCAAAGCTACCCTGGGCTTCACGCGCTTCCCCGTCACGGCTGTGTTGGAGTTCGACGGGGTAGAGGCCCGGGTCACGCGCCGGTTTCTGGAGATGATCTGGGCCCGCCTGGAAATCCTGAACATCGCCTACACGCTGCATTGGGGCAAAATCAACTTCAACCTGACTAAGCCGCGCCTCCGCAAAATGTACGGCGACACCGCCGTAAACCAGTGGCTCGGCTGCCGCCACCGCCTGTTGGACGCTCCTACACGCCGGGTATTCACTAACCCCTTCATGGAGCGCTGCGGCTTGGATAAAGATCCGGCGCAAGTGCCTGTGGTGTAGGGTCGCCTCACCCCCCGGCCCCCTCTCCTAAGGGAGAGGAGGAGCCTGACGCTTGGCCTGCTCAGCACCTTCGGCTCTCGCCTCAGATACTGCTACCAATCTTAGATTATTTGGAAAAGCAAAAAGCCCCCCAGAGATACTCTGGGGGGCTTTTTCTGAGGTAAAGCGAGTCGAGCGGTAGCGGTTACGGAGGCGCTAGCCGACGTAGCCGCGTAAAACGACTAGCGTCAGGCTCCCCCTTTCCCTTAGGAGAGGGGGCCGGGGGGTGAGGCCAATCGTGGGGCTCTACACTACCACATTCACCATCCGGCCGGGCACCACGATTACCTTTTTCGCTGCTTTGCCTTCGCTGAACTTTTCGAAAATCTCGGAGGCCAAGACTTCCTTCTCAATATCAGCGGCAACGGCAGCGGCGGCGAAGGTCATTTTGCCGCGCATCTTGCCGTTGAAGGAAATGGGATAATCGATGCTGGCTTCTTCGAGGTATTTCTCCTCGAATACTGGGAATTGAGCGTTAGTAATGCTGCCGGGCTCGTGACCTAGTTCAGCCCACAGTTCCTCGGCCAAGTGAGGTGCGTAAGGAGAAATAATTACCGTGAGTGGCTCCAGAATAGCGCGCTTGTGGCAATTCAGGGCCGTTAGCTCGTTCACGGCAATCATGAAGGTGCTGACGGAAGTGTTGAACGAGAACCGCTCAATGTCTTCCTGCGCCTTTTTGATGGCTTTGTGCAGAGCCTTCAACTCGGCAGGCGTCGCGGCCTCGTCGGTGACGGCTAACTTTCCATCTTCGGGGTGGAACAAGCGCCAGAGCTTCTTTAGGAAGCTGCTCACGCCGCTCATACCGCTGGTATTCCAGGGCTTGAACTGCTCCAGCGGCCCCAAGAACATTTCGTAAAGACGCAACGCGTCCGCGCCGTAACGATTGATCAACTCATCTGGATTGGCTACGTTGAAGCGGTTTTTCGACATCTTCTCAACCTCCCAACCGCAGATGTACCGCCCATCATCTTCAGTGATGAATTCTGAATTAGTAAAGTCAGGACGCCACCGACGGAATGCTTCCATGTTCATGAAATCATTCTCCACAATGCTTATATCCACGTGCAGAGCAGAGAAACCCTGAAAGCCATCGACATGATTAATAACAACGCCCAAATCGCGCTTATTAAACTCAGCAGGATAGTTTTTTATAAAGTTCTTAATCTCATCAATTGTAGATGCATCACCAGCTTCATACTTATCCAGCTTACCTTTTGATATAAAAATTGCAGGCGGAAAATACTTCGATAAAGCTGATTGCGAGCTTTGTCTTGAATCCACATTCCAAGTCAGATTCAATCGATACACGAAGTTCGAGCGGCCCAAAATCATCCCCTGATTAATCAGCTTCTGGAAAGGCTCGTTGCCACTGACGAGGCCCAGATCCTTCAAAAACAGATACCAGAAACGGGCATACAGCAAGTGGCCAGTAGCGTGCTCTGCTCCCCCCATGTAGAGGTCAACGGTTTGCCAGTACTGCTCGGCTTCCTCGCTCACAAACCGCTCGTCGTTGTGCGGGTCCATATAGCGGAGGTAGTACCAGCTAGAGCCGGCCCAACCGGGCATAGTGCTTAGCTCGAAGTCGAACTTGCCGCGGTACTTCCAATCCTGCGCGCGGCCCAGAGGCGGCTCGCCGGTTTCGGTGGGCTTGTACTCGTCGATTTCGGGCAGCACGATGGGTAAATCAGCTTCGGCAACACCATAGGCCAAACCTTCCTTATAGTAAATCGGGAGGGGCTCACCCCAGTAGCGCTGACGGCCAAAAATGGCGTCGCGCAGGCGGAAGTTTACCTTGCCTTTACCCAAGTTGTGCTCTTCCAGCCAAGTAATGAGCTTGTCGTTGGCTTCTTTGAAGGTGAGGCCGTTGATGAGCTCAGAGTTGATGTAGCGGCCTTCCTTGGTGGGGTCGGCTTGCTGATCGAGGTTCTGCTGAGCGTCGGTGACGGCGATGATAGGCAGGTTGAAGTGCTTGGCGAAGAGGTAGTCGCGCTGGTCGCCACTGGGCACGGCCATCACGGCGCCGGTGCCGTAGCCAGCTAGCACGTAGTCGGCCAACCACACGGGCACAGGCTCGGCACTCACCGGATTGATAGCGTAGCTGCCAGTAAATACACCCGACACAGTTTTGGTGTCGGCCATACGGTCGCGCTCCGAGCGGCGCTTACTGGCCAGCACGTAGGCTTCTACGGCTTCTTTTTGCTCGGGCGTAGTGAGCTGGGCGGCCAACTCGTGCTCGGGGGCCAATACCATGAAGGTGGCGCCATAAATTGTGTCGACGCGGGTGGTGTACACCTTAATGCCCTGCTGGGGGGCATTTTGGAGCGGAAACGTAACCTCAGCGCCCACCGAGCGGCCGATCCAGTTCCGCTGCATTTCCTTCACCGGCTCGGGCCAGTCGATGGTGTCGAGGCCCTGAAGCAGGCGGTCGGCGTAGGCTGTGATGCGCAGGTTCCACTGGGGCATCAGGCGGCGCTCGACGGGGTAGCCGCCGCGCTCCGAGAGGCCATCTTTCACCTCATCATTGCTGAGCACTGTGCCCAGGGCCGCGCACCAGTTCACGTACGTATCCGACTGATAAGCCAAACGATAGGGGTGAACCGCGTCGATGCGCTGCTTCTCGGTCATCATCTGCCACTGCCCGGCCGTGAAGTCGTGGCGCTCGTCGGCGTCGCCGGCGGCACGCACGCCGGCGCTGCCTTTCTCGCCAAAAATATCCTGCAAGGTGCGGATGTTCTCGGCGCGGTTAGTTTCCAGGTTATACCAAGAGTTGAACAGCTTGAGAAAAATCCACTGCGTCCACTTGTAATAGCTAGAATCGGAGGTGCGAATTTCGCGGCTCCAGTCGTAGCTAAAGCCCAGCGACGAAAGCTGCTCAATGTATCGCTGAATGTTCTCGCGGGTGGTCTTCTCGGGGTGCTGCCCGGTCTGGATAGCGTACTGCTCGGCGGGCAGGCCAAATGAGTCGAAGCCCATGGGATGCAGCACGTTAAAGCCCTGCAAACGCTTGAAGCGCGACACAATATCGGAGGCAATATAGCCCAGCGGATGACCTACGTGCAGGCCCGCGCCTGAGGGGTACGGGAACATGTCGAGCACGTAGTACTTGGGCTTGTCGAAGCTGTTGCTTACCTCGAAAGTTTTATGTGTTTTCCAGTGGGCTTGCCACTTTTTTTCAATTTCCTCGGGACGATACGCGGGCATTAGCAGGAGTTTAGGCTGTTCTGAACAGGCGAAATTACGCAAAAAGCCGCGCGGCTCCTTGATAAATAGCCTATGGTAGCTACAAGGCAGGTTCCGTCAGCTCTGGGGGGCTTTTTTAGGCGCATGCTGAGGTTGCCACACTATCTGTCATGCAGAGCGGTAGGGAAGCATCTCGCTCACGGTAGTGGGATTACTAACCTCTCGTCAGCGCTAACGAGCAAGGTCAGTATATGCCTAAATACCCAACTCAAACTGAAACACGCCGCCCCAGCGGTTGCCGGGCGCGTCGAGGTCCCAGTTGCCGCGGGCGGGTTGGTAGCTGGCATTGAGCTGGGCTTTCACGCGGTGCTTGCGCAGGTATTTGGTCAGGCCAAACTCCAGTACGTCCTGCTGATCAACTTGCTCTCTGAGCACACGATTGGGCTGTAGCCAGGAGTAGCGCAGGGCTGGCTCCCAACCGGAGGGAAAATAGTAGGAAAGCTGCTGATTAAGTCCTTGTCCTACAAAAGCATAGCGCAGGTCGTTGGTAGAATCGTAGGTGAAGGGATTGGGACTGGTGCGGCGCATGTATTCCGTCTGATAAGCCCAACCCTGGTATTTCACCATCGCATCGGTGATAAAGGTGCCCAGGTCGACGGGGCTGTACAGCTCCACGCCGAGTTGGCCCCCACTGCGTACGGTTTGCCGGTTGTAGCTGTAGCCCGCCGCCAGCGAAACTTTGGGGGTAGGCTCGCGCTCGATGTCGCCCTCCGAATAGTCGCCGCCGCCCTTAAAGGCGCCCAGGGGCAGCAGCTCGGCGCGGCCCGTGTAAGCCAGGCCCGGACCGGAGCCGTTTGGCCCCCGGCCCTCACCCGTGGTAATGGCGCCTTTCAGCGAATACAAGGCAACCGGGCCCAGCGGATGGGTATAATATGCCTTAATGCCAAAGTCGCGGTCAATGGTGAGGGCGGCATTCACAATAGAGCGCTCCGCAAACTGCAATTGACCCGAGGAAACAACCCGCTGACGGTTACCGGGCTGCTTGTTTAGCCCAAAAGCAAAATAGAGGTTGGGCGTAACATTATAAAAAATGACCGCATCACGCACGATGTTGGCCACGCCCAAGGATTCAAAATCCTGGTCGCCGCGGGAAAAGGAGAGTTGCAGACTGTAGCCGAGTTTTTCCGTAAGTACGTAGCCATCAGCGCGCAGGCGCAGACGGCGCACGCGCGCATCATATTCCCGCACGCTCAGGTCGGTGCCCGACTTAGAGATAAAGCCCGCCCGGTTTTGCATGCGGAAGCGAAAGTTGATGTAAAACAGGGAATCAGCTGAGCGGAATTCCATGCCGTTGAAGCGCATTGGCCGCTCATCATTTTCGACCTGGGCCCGCGCTTCCTGATTAAGACCCAATAAAAGCCCCCCACTCAGGCCAGCGGCTAACAATAAACGTCGTTTCATACGGCCGCAAGTTCGGAAATCGGGCGTGGTCGATAACCAGAAATTTAAATGTGGCGGTCGTGCAGAGCGGGAGCGGAGCATCGCGCGGGATCATGTGTGAGCACTGATCCCGCTAAACACGCGAGATGCTTCGGCTTCGCCTCTGCATGACGTTCAGGTTTTCTGATTTGCTTACAATAACACGCCCGCCAGCGGATTTTTGCCCCCCCAGGTGCCTTCGCTGCTCAGCACCCGAAACCGGGCAAACAGCTCTTCGCCGTACCATTTTTCCTGCCGCGTCAGCCGGATAACCTCCTTGTGCGTGGCATCGCGGTACGCATACTGCTGCATGGCCTGCGCCGACTCCCAGATGCTGAATGTGGCCTGCCGCACCACCGGCAGCTCACCCAGCCCCACGGCTCCCAGCACGCCCTGCGCTTTGGCTATGGCGGCGCTGGTAGGGGCCACGTACCGCCAGAAGCGCGGCGTTTTCCACCACCGAATGGAAGCACGGGTCAGCACGGCCACCGGCCCGTCGCTGGGGGGCATTTCTACAGCGTAGTCAAATGGATTGGTGCCGTCCCAAAGTCCATGCGCTTTGATAGGAGCCAGATGCGCCGTCCAGATTTCCTGGCTCTGGCGCTGGTACTCAACCCACAGCGGATGCGATGCAAAAAACGCTGCGGCCGCCTCCGCCGATTCCCACACCGCCATCATCCCGTACAAATGCAAGTTGGGCCGCAGCCCAAACCCGTTGTCGGCCCCGCTGCCTAGCAGCTTGAAAAACCGCAGCCCCGCCACCTTGCGCAGCGGAGCCTGCGAAGTGCCCATCTGAGCCAGCCCCCAGCGCTTCTGGCCGGGCGCAAGGCCAAATAATGAAATAGTAGTGAGCGGGGAGGAGGTCAAGCGAATGGTATTCAGGTCTGAAAATTAATATGTAAACCTAAAAGAACGTCATGCAGAGGCGGAGCCGAAGCATCTCGCGTGCTGACGAGAGGTTAGTAATCCCACTACCGCGAGCGAGATGCTTCGGCTCCGCCTCTGCATGACGTTCTGATAAAAACGTAATCATGAAAACTAGTAAGCAACAAAAAAGGGCCAGAATTGCTTCCAGCCCTCTCGCATAGCTCAGAAAAGCACTATTTGGGGTTTACTTTGGTATGCTCGTCGCCGGTGGGCTGGTACCGCTCGCCGGTGGCTACGGCTTTCACATAGCCGAAAGCGTGCACCAGTACGTTGCTGGGCTGATCCCAGTACTCGCCGCGCTGTATGTCTACTTTGAGCAGGGAGATATTCGGGTCGTCGGAGCCTTTAGGAAACCAAGTACGCAAGCCTTCATTCCACAGCTCTTTGATTTTCTCGCGGTCATTTACGATGCTGGCAATGCCCGAAATGGACACGTACAGGTTGTCATTAGGCTTGGAGTAGCCCAGGTTGATGTGCCGATCCTGCTGCACCTCATCGATTTTGGCGGAGTCGCGCTCCGTGAAAAACCATAGCGTGCCGGTATTCTCGGGCTCGTGGGTGTACATCGGGCGGCTATGCAGGGTACCATCGGGCTCGATGGTGGTCATCATCGCGATTTTGATGTCTTTGATACGGTCAATCAGCTTGGTAACGTCGTTACTTACGGCTACGTGCTCGGCCATGATTTCTAGGGTTTTGGTGGTGTTTGGAACAGTACCTGGAAATACGGCCGGTGGGGCCGAAGGTTCAGGGCTGTCGAGCTTTTCGCCCTTTCCCAACTGGTCCGGATGTACTTTTGCCCCCCATGAACTTTCTGGCCCACCTGCTGCTCTCTGGCTCGCCCGCCGCCCCCGATTACGCCGATATCGTGGTGGGCAACTTCGCGGCCGAAGCCGTGCGCGGCCGGGCCGGGGTGTTGGCCTACCCGCCCGCGGTGCAGCGCGGCATCCGCCTGCACCGCTTCATCGACTCGTATACCGATGCCCACCCGCTGGTGCGCCGAACCACCGCCCGCCTGCGCGGCGCCGGCCTGGGCAAGTGGGCCGGCGTAGTCTCCGACGTTGGCTTCGACCACCTACTGGCCCGCGACTTCGCCCACTATCACCTCGACGACCCCGCGGAACCGCTGCCCGCCTTTGCCCAGCGCCACTATGCCCTGCTGCACACCCGCCGCCACGAGCTACCCGAGCGCCTCCGCCACCTGCTCCACTACATGCGCCGCGATGATTGGCTCACCGGCTACGCCCGCCCCCAGGGCCTGGAACGCGCCCTGCTGGGCCTTAGCCGCCGCGTACCCAGCGCCGAAATACTAGCCACCGGCGCCGCCGCATTTCTGGCGGAGCTGCCGGCGTATGAAGCGGATTTTCGGGCGTTCTGGCCGGAGCTGAGGGAGGCGGCAAGTCAATCCGTCAACAGCGCATAATAAGGCTGACGTCAGAACTGGCGCGAGCTTGCAGCTCGTGACTACCATGCCGGGAGGCTGCGCCTCCCATGCTAGAACAAAATCGTTTTGGTAAAAGGTGATTTATTGCAGTTCCTGCTTGCCGCTTTGCGGCAGTGGAGGTGCAACCTCCACAATATGGCTAATCACGAGTTACGCTTTGCTAAACTCGCGCTATTTAGAGGGAGATGCTAAACTTGCAATAATTACTATTATATTAATAATAAAAAAATCCTTAAAGATGAATAATGTAAATATTGCGACTATAATCTTAATTACTCTAGTACCAATGATACTAGGGGGCTGTCAAGATAATTATGCTGAAAAGAAAGATTTTAAAGAAGCTAGCCAAGTAGCTAGTAGCAAAGACACTATCTTTTCATTAGAGCCCTTTGATGCTTTTTATAAAAGATTTACGAATGACAGCATATTTCAAATACAAAGGATAAAATTTCCTTTGCCTGGAATAAATACTGATGGAATGGATGTAAGTGATACAATTTATTATTGGCAGAAAGGTAAATGGAGAATGTTTAAAGGAATTCCAAGTGATATTGATACTATAAACTTTGAGGTGAAAAAAATACGATCAGATACCATTGCTATTAATGAGGTGTCGCAAAAACATGTTTCTTTTAGTTCTAAATACATTTTTAAGCCCAAGGAAGGTAGATGGTATTTGGTTTACTATGAAGATATTAATCTGTAATTGTTAAAGACAGAAAAAATCTTTGAAACATTAATATCTTCATAGTAAACAAATAAAAAACGGGACTTTATAGCCCCGTTTTTTATTCAAATCAAATAGTAATCCTTAGTGGTGATGTCCACCTTCGCCGTGCACGTGGCCGTGAGCTAGCTCTTCCTGTGTAGCGTCGCGGACGGCGGCTACTTTACCGTCGAAGTGCATGACCATGCCGGCCAGGGGGTGGTTGAAGTCCATTTGCACTTCCGTGTCGCCGATGGACACTACTTTGCCTTGCATCTGGTGGCCTTCGTTGTCGGACATGGGCAGGAAGTTGCCTTCCTGGAGCATCTCCTCATCTATCTGGCCATCCACTTCAAATACCTGCTTGGGGATGCCCACTACGGCTTGCTGGTCGTAGTCGCCGTAGGCCTGGTCAGGGGTGAGGGAGAAGTTGAAGGAGTCGCCGGCTTGTTTGCCATCAAGCTGATTTTCAAACTCCTCGGGCAAGCCGCTGTGACCGAACAGAAACACCATGGGGCTGTCGGCCTCAGCCGATTCTACCAATACTTTTTCGTTGTTCTCGTCCGTCACGCTGAGGTCGTAGGTGATGGTAACGACTTTGTTTTCGCTGATTTGAGCCATACTGCAGGGGGACTGAAAAGTCCTGGAATGTGGGTTGGAAATGGGTTTCGAGCGGCTAGTTACGGAAATGATGCCTAATGCCAGCGCTACCCTCTGTGATACTGCAACCCAGGCGGTGGGGTTTTGGAGAAGTAAAAATTTGCCCCCCGCCAAACGAGTTTGGTGGCAGGCCGTTAACCTAAACCGTAGAGTACTAAAAACCAATTACCTGCCCAAACTACCCTATGAAAACCAACCTCATAACCCTTCTGCTTGCCTGCGGAGGGCTGCTGGCCAGCTGCCAGTCAAACTCCACCAAAACCGAAGCGACCGATATGCCCGCTGCCGCTGCACCCGCCGATACGGCCGCAGCCACCCCAGATACTATAGCCCAAGTCGGCAGCCCCAAGCTGCTGCACACCCTCGATGAGGCCCACAACACGCCCGATGGTATGGCTTTGGCGCCTAACGGCAACATCATCCTGTCTGTGCCCAATCTGGCCAATAATTCCTATCCGGCCGTGCTCATGGAAATGACCGATACCAGCCTGATACCCTACCTGACCACTTTGCCCCCCGAGCCCACTACCAACAAGGCAGCCCCCATGGACCTCGCCTTCGGACCCGACGGCCACCTGTACTACGCCGAGAATCAGTACGAAAACGACAAAAAATTCAAATCGCGGCTGATGCGGGTGCGGGTGGAAAACGGCAAGCCCGGCACCGTAGAAACGGTGGTCGACAACTTTGCGCTGGCAAATGCCGTGGTTTGGAAAGAAAATAAGATTTATGTAACTGACAGCCAGTGGGATATGCCCAACGACGACAAAGGAAGCGCCGTGCTGGTGTTTACTTTGGATGAGCTAAACAAGGGCGTGGTGCACCTAAAACCCAAAACCAAGGACCCACATGTGTTGGCCACCTTCACCACTCAGGTCAACGAAACCGGCCTAGACAACGGCGCCGACGGCCTCGACTACGACAGCCGCGGCGACTTCTACACCGGCTCCTTCGGTGACGGTACTTTCTATAAATTGACGATGAAGCCCAATGGTACGTTGGCCAAAAAAGAAGCCCTCAAGCTCACCGGCGACAAAATAACCTGCGTCGATGGCCTCGTCATCGACCGCGCCACCGACAAAGTCTACGTCTGCAACTCCCGCGACAACGCCATTCAGGTTATCAACCTGAAAAACAACTCGGTAACCACCCTGGCCAAAAACGGTGACACCAACGGCGCCAATGGCCTCCTCGACCAGCCCGCCGAAGTGCTGCTCAACGGCAAGCGTCTCTATGTGACCAACTTCGATAAGCCGGAGAAGAACTTTGTGAATACAAAGTCAGACGCGCCGCATACGATGTCGGTGATTGATTTGAAGTAGCCTCACCCCCCAGCCTAATTTCGCTTAAAGCGCGAAGTCCCGCGGAGCGGGGCGCCAGACTACTCATGCTACGCGGCTACGTTGGCTAACGCACCCGCCACTAATCTAGCAGTAGCATAGAGTACTATATCTAGCATAAAAAGCCCCCTAGAATAGTTCTGGGGGGCTTTTTTTGCTAGATATATTCGGTTTCTGTACTGAGGGCGCGGGCCGGAGAGGTAGTGTTGGCCATGTCCATACAGCATATGAAAGAACCGCCTTTCATCCATTTTATGGATTGTGCTATAGAAGATTAAATCGTGATTTCTAGTAGATTTTAAAATTTATAAAGAAGTTACTTAAATGGCTTTATAATTCATTTAAACCCGAAATTCAGGCTTTATAATTGTACTATATTTATGTAAGACTTGGTTTGTACTATTTGAACTTTTACTTCATCAGCTATAGGCGTATGCGTCAATACTTTACATGTAATATTTTATTTTTTCTATCTATTTGGGTTTTCCTTGGGATAGGCAGTGGCTCAACGGTGTGGGCACAAGCACCAACTGTAGTAAGCATGCAACCTGTGCGTCATGCGGCGGCAGCACCCCGCGTGGAGCCCGTGACATTGAATTTTACGCAAGCTATTACGACCTCCTCGGCTACTAATCTGCGGGTTTATGGTAGTCAGGGACGCGGCCTGCTTTCCGGTCGGCTTAACGGTGGCCACACATCTACGCTGGTCTTTTCGCCAGTTCAGCCCTATGCTCCTGGCGAGCGCGTAAGCGTAAGTATACCTACCACGCTTACGAGTACGGGAGGTATAGGGGCCAGGCGCCATGTATACACCTTTACAGCTGCAACTGCGGGATTAGGGCAAGGTTTCTTCCTCGACACAACTGAAGTTGCTCCCACTAACTCCCGCGATCAATTACTGGGAGACCTTGATAATGATGGCGACTTAGACCTAGTGACCTCGTCGGGATTGTTCGGCATGTATTCATACATGAATAACGGCCAGGGGCACTTTACGCCACTTTTCAATTCCGTTGTAGGAAGTACACCTAGTGGAGCTACTCTGGCCGATATAAACCAGGATGGCTATCTAGACTTGCTGGCGGGCGATGCTGATAACGCCACCGTAGGTATTGGATTTGGCGACCATGCTGGAAGTTTCGGTTTCCTCAATTTAGCTGGACAATTAGTATCAGTGGGCGCACGACCAGTAAGCGTGGCTACCGGCGACGTAGACGGCGATGGGGACCTGGACTTTGTGTCGGCTAACCACTGGGGTAATTCCGTGACGGTAGGCTTCAATGGTGGTGCCGCTCAACTTTTTAAGTTTACCGCTACCGCTAGTGTAAGCGTAGGTATAGAGCCTACTACGGTGCAGCTGGCTGACTTGGACAATGACGGCGACTTAGATGTTCTCACCAGCAATAGTGGCAGTAATTCGGTTAGTATCCGGTTCAATAATGGGCTTGGCGGCTTTAGCGGCACTACGAGCGTGGCGGTAGGCGGGGCGCCTTCTGACCTGGACCTAGCTGACCTAGACCTGGATGGCGACCTGGACTTGGTTACCGCCAACGCAGCTGATGGGACGGTGAGCGTGCGCCTTAATAGCGGCTTGGGCGGCTTTACTGGTACTACTACCTTAGCCTTACCGCCTGGTAGCACTCCCACGGGGCTACGTACTGGAGACGTGAATGCTGATGGCGCCCCAGATCTGGTTGTAGCACAGGGCCGCGGGGGGCAAATTATTACGTTTCTTAATAATGGAACAGGTGGTTTAGCTGCTCAATTTGGAGCGTTAGAATTAACGGCCAAGTTTGGGTTGCCCACCTCCTTAGGCGTAACGCTAGGGGACGTAGACGGTGATGGTGACCTGGACCTAATCACGGCTGATGAGCAGCGGGGCCGCGTAATATTGGGCCGAGATGGATTAGCTCCATCAGTAGGAATTCCCACCTTAAATGCCTTTTCGCCAGGGGCTGGGCCAGTAGGAGCCACCGGCATCCGCCTAGCGGGCACCAATCTTAGTAGCACTACCGGCGTTTATTTCAATGGCGTAAGTGCGCGCTTTGTGGTTAACTCTAATTCGCAGGTGGTGGCAGTAGTGCCGACCGGTGCCAGCACGGGACCGCTACGCATCACTACCGTAGGAGGCTCAGTGACTTCCGTCCAACCCTTCGTTGTGACAGAGGGGCCTGTGCCTCCAGTGCTTGTAACGTCTACTACACCACAAGCAAATGCCCTCAATGTAAGTGCTACCGCAAATCTACAGGCTACCTTTGCTAGTCCGATTACCGACTTGTCGGCTCCTGCCATGCACGTATTTGGTTCGCAACGGCGGGGGCGGCAGCTGGGGGGCATTAGTGGTGGAAACACTACCACCTTGAGTCTGACTCCTAACCCAGCTTTTGCTCCGGGCGAACACGTAGCGTTAAGCCTGCCAGCAGGCCTAACAGGAACTTCAGGTGGTTCGGTGCAGCCCCGGGTAGTAGAGTTTCGGGTGGCAACGGGCGGCTCAGGCGAGGGCATCTTCGCGGAAGCGGGTAGCACGAGTATCCCGCTACCAACGCCTTCGGTTGGAGTACGAGCAGCCGACTTAGATAACGATGGCGACCTCGACCTTATTAGCAGCCCTCAGGTCACCGGTTCGGGTACTCTGGAATTGCGCTTCAATGACGGACAGGGCCGCTTTAGCCCGATGGCAAGTAGCGCCCCGCCTGCCCTAGTAGGTGCCTCAGGCGAGATACTGCCTGTCGATGTGGATGGGGATGGCGATTTCGACTTGCTCGTATCAGAGGGCTATTCGGACGCCTTGAGAATACCCCGCATTAGCGTGTGGCATAACAACGGACAGGGACGCTTCACACCTGGTACACCGTTCTCTGTTGTGCGGGAGGCAACCAAGATACGCGTGGGCGACTTAGATGCTGATGGTGATCTGGACATAGTTTTCCGGGAGGACAACGATATAGTGCGGGTAGCTCTCAATAATGGAAGCGGAACGTTCACCTTAGCCGGCATAGCTAACTGTCCTAATATCTATCAGTTGCGCCTAGCCGACCTGGATCGGGATGGTGACCTTGATGTATTGGCCCTGTCTTCGCCTTGGCAGGGCGACCAGCTGGTGACTATCCTAAATGACGGACGGGGTGGGCTTACCGCTCAAACTCCAGCACGGATTTTTTTGCCGCGAAGTGTACAAGACTTAGCCGTGGGTGACCTTACGGAGGACGGAATTCCCGATGCGGTAGTTGTTGCTTACAACTACGGCAGCACCACTGCTACCTTGCCTGGCATGCTGGCCATATGGCCCGGGCAAGGTACTGGGCAGTTTGGTCCCCGCTCCACCCCAATTGAAGTCGGTGTGTATCCGCGGTCCGTCAGCTTGGCTGATGTCAACGCGGACGGTCACCTTGACATACTAACCCTCGCCGCAGGTGGCAGCGACGGATCGATTCTGCCGCCCGCTGAGTTAAATGTACAGCTAGGCGACGGGCATGGGGGAGTACACCAACCGAATACTCAAATTTTAGCTGCGCAAGGCAACCTAGTATTTAGTTCTGAGTTGGGAGACTTCGATGGAGATGGGGACTTAGACGTTGTATATAATAATCGGGAAAATAATGCATTAACTGTCCGGTTTAACCAAGGGCGCCCGGCTCCAACAGTGACTTCTTTCTCGCCAGCACAAGGCTCCGTTGGCGCGCGCGTGGTGCTGAGCGGCACTAACCTAAACAGCGCCCGGCAGGTAACTTTTGGGGGTGGGGCAGTAGCGGCCGTGCAGGTTTTATCACCCACTCAATGTGTGGCTATTATACCCGCTGGAGCAGTTTCCGGCCCGCTGCTTGTTACGACTCCGGGCGGAACGGGCAGCAGTGCGGGCAGTTTTACAGTAGTTGAACCTGTAGCCGCAATAAATCTTAGTCCTGCTCGCAACTCCCTGCGTGCCCCTAATAACGCGGATGTGGTTTTGCGCTTGAGTCAAAGCTTGGACGCTAACGCCGCTGCTGCCCTGGTCGTAACTAGTGAACAGCGGCAGGGGCGTCGTACAGGCACTGCTAGCGGTGTGGGCACGGCGGAGCGGCGTTTTGATCCAGCTCTGGATTTTACACCAGGTGAACGGGTGCAGGTTTCGTTGCCCGTACCCAGCCAACTATCCTCCAATACAGCTCAGTCCCAGGTATACGACTTTACTGCCGCCACGGGTGGACCTGGCCGCAATAACCTGCGCTGGGCAAGCTACGTGGCATTTGGTAGCGGCCCCACTGGAGATTTTGATGAAGATGGAGCTCCTGACTTAATAAACAGTGAAGGAAGAGAGGACCGCCTGCGCCTATTGTTTAATGATGGCAAGGGCCATTTTGGGGTGCGCACTACTACACTGGCTAACCCATTGATACGGGCTCTAAAAGTAGCGGACATCAACGGGGATGCTCACCTGGATCTGGTTATGAGCGAATACGTCACACGCAATTCAAACAACCGGGAAATTAATCGCCTCGTCTGGCGAGCTGGCACGGGCACGGGCAGCTTTGGCCCAGCGCAGCTGGTACATCAGGTAAGCGGCACAGCACCGAACATAGTCATTGGCGATTTAAACGGGGACGGCTTACCCGACATAATGGCCCTGATCCGGGAGGTGGATAGCGTTATGGTTTCCCTGAATTTGGGCAATGGAACCTTTCTACGGCAGGCAAATGTGGCTTCGGCGCCCTATGCCATGGCTATAAGCTTAGCTGACATCAATAATGATGGAATGCTCGACTTACTGACCTCGGGTACCGGTACTGCCTTTCTTTACAAAAGCCTAGGAATGGGAAATGGAAGCTTTGTGCCACAGCCCCCGCTGTCATTGGGTGGGCAGACGGGCGCCGCAATAGAGGTCGGTGACGTTGACTCCGATGGTAACCTCGACTTAGTTTTAGGTACCTCGGGAAGCGCAATATTATATCGGGGTGACGGGCGGGGTGAGTTTGGCCCTATGCAGGTGATAGGCTCATTGGGAAGGTCGAGCTATCTGCGCTTAGGCGACTTTGATGCTGATGGTGACTTCGATCTTCTAGTGGCAAATAATGAGCGCTATTTAGGGGTTCACTTGCTCTCCAATGACGGAGCAGGAAACTTTAGTCAGGCTGCCGTAGTGGGGGAGAATACCAACCCAGACCATGTAACCGTAGCTGATTTTGACCTCGATGGCAGCCTAGATATCGTTTTGGGTGGTGACAGCTTGACTGTTCCTGGTAGACTTGATACGAAGACAGGTCTGTTTACCTATTTAAACCATTCTATTGCGCCCGTTATTGTAGGATTTACCCCCCAGAGTGGCAGCGCAAGTGCCGAAATCACGCTTTCAGGACTAGGACTAGGCAGCGTGACCCGCGTAACAATAGGTGGAGTGCCAGTAGCCTTTACGGTAGAGTCGGAGAGCCAACTCAAACTCACTATTGATCCTAATACGGCTACTGGCCTAATTGTCGTTACTTCACCTCATGGCGTGGCTACGAGTACTAGTCCGTTCACGGTACCAACGCCTTCCATTACGAGCTTTACGCCCGGTAGCGGCGCAGTGCACCGGCTGGTTACGGTGACGGGGACTTATTTTGGCGGCGTTACTGCCGTGCGCTTCAACGGTGTGACGGCCCCTGGCTTCAAGCTACTGTCCGGCAATCAGCTTACAGTGTTGGTGCCCGCTGGCGCTGGCACCGGCCCTCTGAGCATTACGACGCCCAGCGGTACGGCTACTAGCCGCGAGGTATTTACATCTTCGACTGCAACGGGTTTGTTGCCCAGCCGAAATGGCCTTAATGTGGCCCCTGGTGCGAATCTAACCATGGAATTTTCGCAACCTGTGAGCGCGTCCGCCGCTGCTCATCTGCGTGTATATAGCAGCCAGCGTCAGGGCCTGCGAGCCGGTGTACTGACTGGAGCTGGCACAGGCTCGCTCACCTTTAACCCTACCTTGGACTTTGTTCCTGGTGAGTTGGTGAGCGTGACCTCACCCGACGCGCTTTTGGGGGTACAAGGCAAGACTTCGTCCAAGCAGGTGTACCAGTTCAGGGTGGCTACAGGCGGCACTGGGCAGGGCACATTTGTCGCTGATTCCGATTTGCCCCTCAAACTCACTTCCTCCGCTATCCGGCTGGGTGACATGGATGGTGATGGTGATCTGGATATGGTACTCAGTGTAGACACCAATGGTGACGACTATGTTGCGGTGGCCCTCAACACGGGCAACGGTAAATTTGCCCCACCGGTCTATACGCGGATAGAACACGCTTATGCCTGCTTACATCTCGGGGACTTTGACGGAGACGGAGACCTGGATGTAATAACCTCCGAGGGGAGCAATGTTGTTGTTTTCTCCAATGACGGGACTGGGCTACTTAGTCTCAAGCAGAGACTGTTGCCACTAGGGGGAGTAAGAGGCAGCATCCATGAGTTCCCTGTGGAGGTAGGCGACATAGATGGGGATGGAGACCTTGACATAATAACGGGCAACTCAAGCCAAACTGCTATTTCAACACTACATAACGACGGAACTGGCAACTTCAGCGCTGAGCCGCAGCAGCAGATGAGTAGTTCATTTTCATTCATTCGCCTCGGTGACGTCGATAATGATGGTGACTTAGATCTGCTGGCAGCACCAGTGGGTACTTTAAGTCGAACTAACCACGTGCTAACAGTGCGGCTCAATGATGGCAACGGCAAATTTATTACCAACGCTGACGTAGTATTAGATAGGGCACCTACCACCCTAAAGCTTGGTGATATGGACGGTGATGGCAACCTGGATGTTGTACTAACTGACCGACCAGATTTTAGGCAGTGGGGAATAACAGTATTGCTCAACGATGGCACAGCGCGCTTCGCCAGTGCCGGACAGCGTCGGTTCATTTCTGCCAGCAATGATGTTGCCTACGTACTAGAATTGGGCGATGTAGATGCTGATGGTGACCTAGATGTCTTGACGTATGGCTTTGATTTTACTGCCAATGCTACTCAGAGCGTACGTTTATTTCTCAATGATGGGCGCGCTACGCTCACTAGTATGGCGGGTTTCTCCAGTCTTGGTGTACAATGGGACTTGATTTTGGGCGACGTTGATGGTGATGGTGACTTGGACTTGGTTACCGATGATAATAGAGGCCGCGGTGGGGTCACCATCCGACTGAACGGTCGCGGAGTGCCTTTAGCAACAAGGACCAGCACCCCGCTAGGAGGACTCGTTACCTTATATCCAAACCCTGCACACCAACAGTTTAATGTTGGGCTACCCGCCGGGTTGCTAATGCAGGCCGGGACGCTTGCGTTGCTCAATAGTCTCGGACAAGTAGTACATGAGCAAGGTATCTCTGCTGCCCCGGTGGGTGGTCAAGTATTTGTTTACCCGCGTAACTTATCCCCAGGGCTCTATTTTGTGCAGCTTACGATAGGGGAAAATCAACAGGTAGTAGGGCGTATTCTGTTACAGTAAATGGTAAAGTAGAGCAGCGAGATACCTGCACAGTTAAAGCTAACAGTCTATCTGTCGTTGATCTTCTCGTGGTTTAACATGTAAAAAGCCCCCCAGAAATATTCTGGGGGGCTTTTTAAATGTTAAAAATATCATAAACGCTGCTGCCAAATCGGTAGTAGTAGCGGAGGCAGGAACCGACATAGCCGCGCCATTAGGCTCCCCTTTTCCACGGGAAATGGCCCACGTGAGGCCCTACTGCATCTCCCAGGCCGTTCTATACGCCCCGATACTCTCCACATAATCCAGAAAGTCCTTGTAGAAAGGGTGCCGACCCAGCGTGCTGGAGTCACCTACGATGAGGAGCTTGCGGCGGGCACGGGTCATGCCTACGTTCATGCGACGGATATCGGAGAGGAAACCGATGTCGCCGGCTGAGTTGGAGCGCGTCATCGATACGCAGATAATATCGCGTTCCTGGCCTTGGAAGGCGTCCACGGTGCCCACGGTGAGCAGGCGGTGGGTGGTCATTTCGGCTAGCTCAGGCGTTTCTTCTACTTTGTCCTTCAGGTAGTTGATCTGGGAGCGGTAGGGGGCAATTACGCCCACCGTTAGCAGATCTTCCAGGTGGTCTTCGGGCACGTAGGCGGCCAGCAGCTCGGCCAGGCGGCGTAGGAGTAAGTCGGCTTCTTCGGGGTTAGCCACGGAGCGGCTTTCGGCGATGCCCATTTCCTGGAAGCCAAAGCCGGCGGTGTCCAGAAACTCTACGGCCAGGTCGGGGGCGAAGCGGAGGTCGTAGTCGGGGAGGTCGGCGTGGCGGACGGTGGAGTGGGCTATGAGCTTGTTGTCGTAGAACTGGGCCGAGCTGAAGGCCATAATCTGCTCGTGCATACGGTATTGCACTTCCAGCATACGGGCCACGTCGGGCTGGCGCTGAATGCACTTTTCGAACAGCGTTTCGCGCAGACCGTCGCGGGCGGCTTGCTCACTTTTCACCGTGGGGGGCAATTGGCAGTGGTCGCCGGCCAGCACCACGCGGTTGGCGCGGGTGATCGGAATCCAGCAGCCGGGTTCCAACGCCTGCGCGGCTTCGTCGATAAAGACGGTTTCGTAGGTGAGGTGGCGAATGGCGCGGTTGCCGGCACCCACCAGCGTGCAGGTGATTACCTGCACCTTATCCAGCAAATCCTCCGTGATGTAGCGCTCCAGCTGATCCGATTCCTGCAGCATCTGGTGAGCCTGCTCTTTGAGCATGCGCCGCTGCTCGCGCTCTTCCCACCCGAAATGGCGCTTGAATTTGCCGGCCATCTCACGGTATTGCTCCGCCGTCTGCCGCATCGATTTTAGCTCCGAGTAGCTCTTATGATTCATAATCTGAGCGTCCAAGGTATGCTCCAGCAGCAAATCGGACACGCGCGAGGGGTTACCCATGCGAATGACGTTTACGCCGCGCTCAGCTAGCTTTTCGGTGAGCAAGTCCACAGCCGTATTGGAGGGCGCACACACCAGCACCCGCCGCTCGCGCCGGATGGTTTCGATGATGGCCTGTACCAGCGTAGTAGTTTTGCCCGTGCCGGGAGGGCCGTGAATAATAGCCACATCCTGCGCCGCCAACACGTGGCGCACCGCGGCAAGCTGCGACTCATTCAGCGGGCTCGGATAGTACAGCATGGCTTCTGCATCGGGCTTAAAACGGGCTAATTTGCCCCCCAGCAGCACATCGCGCAGGTCAGCCAGGCGCGACTCATACGCACCCATGACTTTGCCCAGGGCGTAGTCCATTTCACGGTAGCTAACCTCATCAAAGGTCAGATCAACGCCCAGCTTGCCTTCGTCGACCCAATCGGGGAGGTCTTCTTTATTAGTGGCGAGCAGGATTTTATTGCGGCGCACGGCCGTAATCACGCCGTTGAGCGTGGGCCGGTCGGAGCCGGCGCGGTTGGGAATATTACCGAAGAGGGCGGCATTACGGCCCACTTGAAATAGGTGCAGACTGTTTTGGCTGGCCGGGCGCTCCAATTCGAGCACCAGCTTGCCGCCAAAGCCTATTTCTTCTTTCGTAATCTTAACCGGATACCAAGTCAGGCCGCGGTGCTGGCGCTCGGCGATGGTCGTTTTGGCACTCTTGATTTTAAACTGCTCCAGGTCTTCCTGCTGCTCCAGCTTCAGCAGGGCCTGCACCTTGCGCAGCTCTTTTTCCAGCGCGTAAGGGTCGGTGAGGATATGTTGTTCAGACAAAGGAATCGGGATTGGATAGATCGTTGGTAACAACGAAAACGGAGAAATAGTGGCTGAAGGCAGAAAGGATTTTTGCGAGAATCAGCAATGATCCTAATACGAGTTAGTAGCTATGAAAGAACTGTCTACTCAGCCGCTATAGTCACTTCCACAGCCGGCAACCCTTCCGCACTAGCCCGCAGCGTAATCTTACCTGCCTGCTCACCCGACTTCACTATAACCAGCGCCCGCCCTTGCCAGGCGTTCCGCTGGGGGCGCTGGTAGCTCTCGATGCTGGTGGGGTTGGCATTGCCCACGCCGACAATGGTACCGGGGCCGCTTAGCTCAAACTTCAGGGCGTTATCAGCTTTGGGGTGGCGGATGCCTTTGCTGTCGACTAGCTCTACGGTGATATAGCTCAGGTCCTGGCCGTTGGCGCGGATGGTTTGGCGGTCAGGGGTGAGGGCGAGGCGAGTGAGTTTATCCGCCGATTGTAGCGTGGCTGTAGCTACCTCTTTAGCGCCGGTGCGGCCGATGGCTTTTAGCTCGCCAGGTTGGTAGGGCACGCTCCAGGTGGCCATGAATTTGGTGGCGCGGGTGGTGGGTTTTGTGCCGAGGCTTTTGCCGTTCAGGAAAAGTTCAACCTGCTCGCAGGAGGAATACACATCCACGGTCAGGGGCTTATTTTCCTGGCCCGGCCAGGTCCAGTCGGCGAGCACGTCGTGCCATTCCCACTTGCTCCATTCTTCCTTCTGGTTGGGGTTCAGAGGGAAAGAGGGCGTGGGGGGCTTTACGAAAAGCGAAACCTGGTTTTCTTTCCAGAGCGCATCGCGGTAGTAGGACTGAGGCCGCTTCCAGCCGCAAATATCAATGTCGCCGCAGAAGGCGAGGTTCCAGGGGTAAAAGCTTTGGTACTGCCAATAGCCCAGCCAGCCAATGCTGGCCTCGCCGATGTAATCCACGGCGGTCCAAACGAAGTCGCCAATCACGTAGGGATAATCTACCACACCCATCCAGCTGCCAAATGCTTCCAGCGGATACGACTCCGCGCCGTACATCACGCGCTTGGGCAGGCGGGCGTGGTCCTTGGCGTAGATATCCTTCTGGTGATGGTCGCCGCCGGCAGCGTAGTTGTAGCCGGCCACGTCGAGCACGGCGAAGTAGGGGTCTTTGTCGGGGCCGAGGCCATTGACGGCGGCGGTAATGGCCCGCGTGGAATCAAGGGTGCGAATGTAATCGGCGAGCTGGCGGGCGGTTTTTACGCCTTCAGGCTTGCCGCGCTCCGGTATCTCATTGCCCAGACTCCAGAGAATGATAGACGGATGATTTCGGTCGCGCAGCACCATGCTGGCCACGTCTTTTTGCCACCACTGATCAAAGTACAGATGGTAATCGTAGGGGTTTTTGCCTTGTCGCCACATATCAAAAGCCTCGTCGATGACGAGCATGCCCAGCCGGTCGCAGGCGTCGAGTAGGGCGGGTGAGGGCGGATTGTGGGAGCACCGAATGGCGTTGTAACCGCTGGCTTTGAGCAACTCAATCTTGCGCTCCTCGGCCCGGTCGTAGGCGCGGGCGCCTAGGGGGCCGTTGTCGTGGTGAATACAGCCGCCTTTCAGCTTCACGGTCTGCCCATTTAGCTGAAATCCGTTTTTGGCATCGATAGAAATGGAGCGAATACCAAACGGCGTTTCTACCTGATCGATGAGCTGCTGGCCCTGATAAACTTCCGTCAGGGCCATGTACAGCGCCGGTTTCTCCACCGACCACCGCTCCGGCGACTTCACCGCCAGGGCCTGCACGAGCGTAGCCGTAGAGCCAGCCGCCACCGTTTGCTTCGATTCGGTGCGGGCCACCTCGCGCCCCTGGGGGCTGCGCAGAGTGGTAACAAGCCTGATTTGCGCCGCCTGAGGGCTCTTATTGGCTACTTTGGTCTGGGCTTTTACCCGGGCTTCGGTCGGGGTTATCTTCGGCGTCGTGAAAAAAGCCCCCCAGGGCTCCACATGCACCGGGTTTTGCACCGTGAGCCACACGTGCCGGTAAATGCCTGAGCCAGAGTACCAGCGGCTGTTCAATCCCTCGTTCCTGACCTGTACGGCCACCACGTTGTTGGCCCCAAACTGCACTTTGTCGGTGATGTCGTACCAGAAGCTGGTGTAGCCGTAGGGGTTCGTGCCCAAAAGCTGGCCATTCAGCCAGACTTCGGCATTCATATACACGCCATCGAACTGAAGCTGAACGCGTTGGCCTTTCTGGGTAGCGGGCACCACAAAGGTTTTGCGGTACCAGCCGGTGCCGCCTGTGGTAAAGCCGCCGTTTACCTGGCTAACGGCGTCGGGGTTGAAAGGAGAGGCGGTGCCCGGCATGTCCTCGATGCTCCAGTCGTGGGGCAGGTCGAGGGTGCGCCACTGCTTATCGTCGAAAGCGGGTTTTTCGGCCCCCTGCGCGCCGCCCCGATGAAAGCGCCAGCCAGCATCAAACAGAGTGGTTTTGGCGGGGCGGGTTTGGGCGTGCAAGGTCATGGAAAGCAGCAGGGAGAGCAGAATCAGGGTTGACTTCATAGAGCAGGCAAAATGGTATAGCCTTCCGACAATACTCGGGTATTTTTCGTAGCCAACCAGCATTTATCTTATCCCGAAAATTCCTTTCCGCACTGCTGACAAGCGTAAAGCGTAGTGCCCGCATAAAACAGCCGTTTCCACCACGCTTGCCGTAGTGCCGGCGTCGTATCGAGGGAGCCGCAGCGTGGGCAGCGGTGCAATGCTGGCGCGGCGCGCCGCTGCTCAAAGGCAACGACGATTTGGTGGGCAGCCGGGGCCTCGTCTTCCTCAATCAGGAGCTGATAATACAATCCTTCCCCGAAGGGCAGAGAAGGCGGCCCGCAGGTTTTGACCAAGGCCGCAATTTCAGCTTCCCGCAGCTGATTGTACAGATCCACGGCTTCGGCGTACGTCAGGTATTGCGCAGCCGGAAGTAGCATCTTGGAGCCGCTGGGGTGCTTTTTTGGTTAAGTAAACGCTTGGAGAGACGCGAAGTGTCGCGTCTCTCCAAGCGTTTGGGGGCAAATTTATCGGCGGGCGCGGCGGGCGGGGATGCGCTGGCGCAGGCGGAAAATATAGAATAGAAGGCCGGCGCTAAGTACGGCCAGAGCCACGGCCAGCATCTCGCGGCTGGTGCGGTCGGCTTCGGCTTCTTTAGCGGCGGCTTGGGCATCGAGGAGCTTTTTTTCGCGCTGCTTGTCGCGCATCTCCAGGTTTTGGATCTGGTTTTCCAGGTCGTAGAAGCGCTGCTGGGTGCTGCTCTGGTCGGTTTTGGCTACGGTAATCTGCTGCTGAGCCTGCTGCTTTTCGGCCACGATATTAGCGGTGCGGCGCAGGGCATCGTTCTTCACGGCCTGCACAATTTCGGTGTCTTTGCGGATGATGCCTTTCAGTGTTTCCACCACTTCTTGCAGGTCTTTTTTGGAAGGCTGATTGCCAAAAAGACTGTTGCGGCGCGCGTTGGCTTCTTCGTACTGGCGCACTAACAGTTCCCGCTCCTGAATCAGGCGGGTAACGGGGCTGGGCTCCGCAACCGAAACATTTTCAGGTGTTTGAGCCTCAGCGAAGAAGGTGATCAGGAGGAAAAATCCGGAAAGCAAGCGTAGTTTCATACGGCAAAGTAACAACAGCATCTTGTTACTCAGCTAGCGGCCGGCTGCGGTGCTGAAACGGAACGGCCCGACGATAGTCTTTGCCCTTGCTGCGCCGCTGCCACAGAATGTAGCCCAGCAAACCCGCGCTAAACAGGGCCAGGCCGATGGCTAGCATCTCGTGCCGGGTGCGAACCTGCTCGGCTTCGGCGGCGGCGGCCTGGGCTATCAGCAGGCGGGTTTCACGCTCTACTTCCAGCTTTTCGCGCGCCATCTCCCTGATTTGTAGCTCCTCGATCTGGTTTTCCAGAGCCTTATACTGCCCATTTGTAGCCTCCACGGCCTTTGTTTCGGCCTTCTCGCGGGCCACTTCCACCTGCGCTAGTTTGGGCAGAGTGCGCTGCCTCACGGCCTCCAGAATCTCCGTGTCTTTGCGAATGATGCGGCGCAGGGCCGCATTTACTTGGTTGAGGTCTTTTTTGGAGGCTTTTTTTCCAAACAGGCCATTGCGCTGGGCGCTGGTTTGCTCGTAGGCCCGCATCAGCTGCTCCCGCTCCCGAATTTGGCGCAGCAACGGGTCGTTTTCGGCTGCCTGAGCCAGCGCGTTGCCGCCCACGACCAGCAGCGTGATGATGAAAAATAAATACCTCTTGAAACTCATATGGCACTTTAACGGCGAAGTGCGCCTCGTAGTTTGTACGGGCTCGGGCTTCTCTTGAAATCCTCAAATTAGCCCCCCAGCACCGCCACGGGCTGCCTGATTTCCTTGGGCCGGTGCTTGTAAAAATACAGAATCAGCAGGGGCAGCAGGGTCAGCTCGGCCACGACGCCGAAGAGCAGCGTCAGGCCGATGAGCAGGCCCACGTAAAACGTGCCGTCGAAGGAGGAGAAAATCAGGGTAGAAAAGCCCCCCACAAGGATGGTAGACGTGACGATAACCGCTTTGCCGGCCATCAGGTAAGTGCGGCGCACGGCCCGAAACAGATTGGGTTCTTTGAGTAATGTCAGCTTTAACTTGCTGATAAAGTGAATGGTATCGTCCACGGCAATGCCGAAGGCGATAGTGAAAATGATGCTCGTGCTAACCTTCATATTCACGCCCGCAAGTCCCATCACGCCCGCCACTACGATGATGGGCACCAGGTTGGGCACCAGCACCACGGCCGTCATGCGCAGGCTGCGAAACAAGGCCAGCACAATCAGCGTGACCATGACAATGTCGATGCTCATGCCCACAATCATGTCGCGGGTGAGGTTTTCGTTGTTTTTGTCGATGAGGTTGGCCGAGCCGGTGAGACGGGTTTGGAGGATATTGGCGTCGATATTCTGGGCCAGAAACGTGCGCAGCTTGGCATTGGCCGCGTCGGCGCGAATACTGCCAACGTCCGACATGCGGCCCGTGATGCGACCTTCGCGGGCGTCGGGCTGCACCAGGGAGCGAAACTCCGGCAGCTTCCGGAACAGCTTGACTTTAGCCACAATGCGGCGCAGCTCAGCCTCCGAATCGGGCAGGCGATATTCTGCCACATCGCCGCCGTTCAGCGCCTTCCGCACCGACTTTACGATGGTAACCGGCGAGGCCAAAAAGTTCAGGCCGTAATCCTGCCGAAGATAGATTTCGACGCGCTCAATCTGGCGCAGCACCGCCAAATCGTAGATGGTGCCGCCGTTTGCCGGCTTCAAATCCAGCTCGAAAGGCCGTACGCCGGCGAAATGCTGCTCAAAAAAGCCGAAGTCCTGCCGTACCGGGTCGCCCTCCGACAAGTCATCGAGCAGGGCCGAATTAATGCGCACTTGCATGGCCGACGCAATGGACCCGGCAATGATTAGCCCCCCAAGCCCAAAAACCAGCCGCCGCCGCACCAGCACCCAGCGAAACATGCGACCCAGCACGCCGTCCCAGTCGTGGCCGTGCTGGCGAGGTACGCGCAGCTGAGGCTTGCGTAACAGCAGGAGTAGAGCCGGCAACAGCGTGAAGGTGAGCACAAAAGCCAGCAGCACCGAGATGCCTGTGAACAGCCCGAAGTTGTGAATGGGCCGGATGGAGCTGGTCATCAGGGTAAAAAAGCCGATGCTGGTCGTCAGGGCCGACAGGCCGGAGCCGAAGCCCGATTCGCGGATGGTGGTGCGCAACGCCTCACTTTTGGGCGCGCCGTAGCCCAGCTCCGTCACGTAGCGCGTGATGAAGTGAATGGTATCGGACATGCCCACCGTAAACATGATAACGGGCAGCAAAGCTGTCATCAAATCGATGCTAACCCCGCAGGCCGACATCAGCCCCAGCCCCCACAAAATAGCCCCCAGCACCACTACCAGCGGCAATATCACGCCCCACCACGTCCGAAACGTAAACCACAGCAGCCCCGTGACCAGCAGCACCGATAGGCTCATAAACAGAATCATTTCGCGCTGCAACCGGTCAACAAACACCGATTGGGCCACTAGCTTGCCGGCCATATGGTAGTCACCTTCCGCGAAGCCAAGCTGGGTGAGCCTGGTCGTCAGGCTGGTCATCAGCGAGTCGCCGGGGGGCTTTTTCAGGTCGGGCGCGGTCTGGAGCAGCACCGTGACGGCCTTGCCATCGGCGGCAAAAAGGTTGCCCACTAAGCCCGGCGTGCGGTAGATGATGGCCGAATCGGCGGGTAGGCGCGCGGGCTCATCCAGGTGCAGATACGGAATGTTGAACACGCCCAGGCCTTCCACCACGGGGTTGGTAAGCGTGGTGGGCGACGTGACCTGCTCAACGTAGCGCTGGCGCTGGGCAAAGCGCGTAAACGAATCGACGCGAGCCAGAAACGGCGCATTGAACACGCTGCCATCGGCCGGTGCTTCCAGCCCGATCAGCACGTAGTCGTTGTCGTTGCCGAAGCGCTTGGAGTACTGCTCGTAGTAATCCAGGTCGGGGTCGCCGGCAGGGTAGAAGTCGTTGAAATTGTAGTTGAAGCGCAGCTGGGCCACGTAATACACGCCCAGGGCCGAAATGAGGGCCAACACGAGCAGCGTGAGGTAACTAAGTTTGCGAAGGGGCATTCGGGGTAGCTAGAACGGGCAAAACAGCGGCGCGCTTGGCGCTTTGAACCACTGTTTGTACTTTAGAAACGGCGGAGACCAATGGATACCACTAGAAAGGCGCAGCCAAGCCAACCACGCCCCGCCAGGTTTTGTTTCCTCACTTTTACTTCTTCCCCGTTTATGAAAAACGCCCTGCTGGCCCTCGCCCTGTTTGTTTTCGTTGGTACCGCCACCGCCCACGAGGGTAAAGACGAGAAGAAGGCCAAGAAAACCGCCGCCAAAACCTGCAACATGCCCGAGAAAGGCACCGCTGCCTGCTGCATGAAGAAAGACACAAAAACGGCCGTCGTGAAAGCCACCCCAGCGCCGGCCGCCGCGCCAGTTACGAAGTCGCTGTAAAGCATTAAAGAAATAAAAAGGCATCCACTTTAGCGGTAAAAAGGCTAAAGTGGATGCCTTTTTATTTTACGTACTACTTTTATCTACTTTAAGAGAATGCGCATATAATGAGAATATTCTATCGATTTTTTATTGGAGTCTTCTTGTTACCACTTACTATTTATATTCTTTTCTGGTTGCCGTTATTATTTATTCCTTCGTGTCAGGAAGCTGAGGCAAAAGTTACTTTCTATGATACTGTAAAATATGAGCTGAATGTTAGTCCTAATGTCTTTGTCGGTCCAAAAAGAATAAATTCGGAAAAATATCAATGGTATCTGCTTAAAGGGTCTTCAGATACAGTTTTCGTCACAGTTGATATTCATCCTCATAGTCTTGGATTACTTAACTCATTAGGCCTAGACACAAGTAAACCTGACAGTGGTACAACTGAGTGGTTAAGAAAGCATCATCCACGTATCAATAAATGAGAGAAATAAAATTTAATCAACACTTAAAATATATTAAAGGTCTAGCTATACTGCTTTTTATGGCCGCTATGTATTGTGGTCTGGCAACTTTAGATGTTATGGTCAGTCTTAAATATGAAACTAACAGTATGGAAGACTGCATATCGAGTATTACTGGCTATAATTTGTGTTTTATGTTGAAAGTCTATCCGATTGCTGGCGTTAGCTGTTGTCTATTAGCAATGGGATTAGTGGCATGGAGACAAGCCCTTAAGAGATAGTGTAGCCTGCGCAACAGATGCTTTGGAATACATCATATTTCCCATGATTTCCTTACCTACTTATTTATCAAGGAGTATATGAAAGTGCCTGAAAAAGCCCCCCAGCCCCTCTCCGCCGCCGACGTTGACCGCATCATAGAAATGGGCTGGGAAGACCGCACGCCTTTCGAGGCCATCGAAGCGCAGTTTGGCCTGGCAGAGAAGGACGTTATTGCGCTGATGCGGAAAATGATGAAGGCGTCCTCTTTCCGGATGTGGCGCAAGCGCATGACCGGCCGCAGCACCAAGCATCTGGCGCTTCGGGCTGATGATATGGATGGGTTTAAGAGCAATCAGCAGCGCGCTATTTCAATGAATAAGATCAGTAAGCGGTAGTATAAAAAGTCGTTATAAGACCTCCTTCTATCGCAAAGTCGTTGTAGAGAGTAGCTAAAGTGAACAGGAGAAGGCACGCCTGTGAGCGGGGCTTCTTTGTTGATTAGAGTGCCGTAGCCATTATAACTGGCAAAAGGGAAGGAATTATCAATAGGCTGTGATAACATATATCTTAAATGGCACGAGCCTTTACAAGAAGTCGGATAGAAATTTAACAATAATTAATAGTACTAGTCTGATATTTTTTTGTAGCTTAGACAAGTTAACACGGCTGCTTCTCTTCTCCTTTGTGAGTATAAAAGGATTACTGCTCCTCGTGCGCCCTGCCGGTGCCCCCTCCTCGCTGCCACTCTAAGTCGGTCCTTCTTAAAGCCTGCATTTTTAGAAACAGCTACACCTAGGCGTATCAGCTCGTGGTCACTCACGCCTGTGGTAGCTAACCTATCCTAACCTGTTTATTTCTATGAAAACGTTAACTCGCTTTCCCTCCCTGCTACGCCCGTTACTGCCGCTGCTCTGCTGCCTGCTTCTGGCCACGGCCTGTCACGAAGATGGCACCCTGGTGCCCTTTCCCGTCGGCGGCCGCCAGGCCGTGCTGACCTGGAATACCGCGGGCACCGTGGCTGTGGCCCGCATGGCCGATCCTACCACGGGCTTTTTTATCCTGCCCCACCCCGAGGCGCGCATCTATGCCATCGTGAACTTATCCATGCACGATGCGCTCAATAACATCCAGCGCCGCTACGCGCCCTACGCCCTGCAAGGTCCGCTGATGCCCCTGGCCTCGCCCGAAGCGGCCGTGAGTACGGCCGCCCACCACGCCCTGGTGGCCGTGCTGCCCGAGCAAAAAGCCTACGCCGATTCCCTCTACCAGGTCTCGCTGGCTTCCATTCGCGACGGCCAGGCCAAGACGCTGGGCATTGCGTTAGGCCACGCGGCGGCCCAGGCCGTGCTGGCCACCCGGGTGGGCGACCGGTCCGATGTAGCCCAGATTCCCTACACCCCGGGCAGCAACCCCGGCGACTACCAGTTTACGCCCCCCTTTGACGCTCCCCCCTTCAACGGCTTCTTTGCCCTGGCCGGCTGGCGGGACGTACGGCCTTTTGCCTTAACCTCGGCGGCTCAGTTTCGCCGCGTGCCGCCCCCGGCCCTGACCTCGGCGGAGTACGCGGCCGATATCAACGAGATCCAGGCGCTGGGGGGGGCTGTCAGCACCCAGCGCACGGCCGAGCAGACGGCCATCGCCCTGTACTGGCTGGATAACTCCCCCTTGCAGTGGAATCGCATTGCCCGCGCCGCCCTCGCTAGTAACCCCCAGAGTGCCCACGGCACGGCGCGGCTGCTGGCGCTGGTGCAGGTGGCCGAGGCCGACGCCTACATTGCCATGGCCGACACCAAGCTGGCCTTCCCGCGCTGGCGTCCCACCACGGCTATTCAGCAGGCGGATCGGGATAACAACCCCCTCACGAGCCCGGATGCGAGCTGGGTGCCCTTCGCCTTTCCCACCCCGCCCGACCCGGACTATGTGTCGGGCCACGCCGTCGCCGGCGGGGCGGCCGCGGCCGTGCTGAAGAATTTTTTCGGCACCGATGCCGTGCCCTTCGCCATCACCAACAACGCCAGGCAGACCCGCGGCTTTGCCGGCTTCACGCCCGCGGCCACCGAGAACTCCGTCTCGCGCATCTATGCCGGCTACCATACCCGTTCCTCCGTCGTCCAGGGCCAGACCATGGGCGAGCAAATCGGGGCCTACGTCTTCCAGACCCAGCTGCGATAAGCACCCCCCTCGCGACGACGTATTGTACATCTCACCCTATATTCCGGTGAAACCAATGGCTGCCAAAGAACCAAACCCACCATCTGCTCCGGCTTTCCCGGAATGGCTGCCTAATCCGATTTCTGTCCTAGGCAGCGTACTCGCCCGAAAGACAGCGCTAGCTTTCCGCCTCAGCCTCTTGCTCACGGCCAGTATGTTGCTGCTGGCGTGTGAAGAAGACACACGCATCCCAGGATTTCCCTCGCCTCCCCTGGTGGTGACGGAGGCGACGCCGCATGGCTGGACCTATGAGACCATGGGAGTGCCGGCAACGACCACGGTGAAGTTTTCTCCCGGACCTGCCACGCCCATACTAGGCACTGGCAGCGTGCGGTTCACCACGACGGCCACACATAATCACAGTTTTAACTTCTCTCGCGTTCGCAACACGCAGTATGCCGGCACCTTGCTGTCGAGTATTACCGAGCTATCCTATGCTACCTTCGTCGAACGCCGCGATACCCTAGTCGATACTCCTTTCTTTGTACTGCATGCCGACAACAACGGCGATGGGACGGCCGATGATATCCTTAATTTTACGCCTTGGTATCAGACTGCCCAGTTTATCGTACCTGCGGGAATATCAGTACCTGAGCAGTGGGTCAGCCGGAATAATACATGGCAAACCTGGGACGTCTTGCACGGCGGCTTTTTTATCGTGACCGATGTGCTCAGTGATCCCGATAATAACGGCCGCCTGATTACGCTCGCTTCCTATATTCAGAAGTATCCGCACGCCACGATTCGCAACGTGGGTAACGGGCGGGGGGGCATTCGGGTCGGGCTAGGAGGACCTACCTTTGCCAATAACTTTATCGGCTATGTCGATAATGTCAAGATTGGTATCGCGGGGCAGACGACCACCTATGACTTCGAAAACTGAACAGGGCGGTGTGTAATGATTGATTTTCATACTTCGCGATGTACAGCAGAAGCCCAGCATCAAGATGGTCCAAATTTCATTTCTACGAAAACAGAAAAGCCGCCCCAAACCGGGCGGCTTTTTCTATTTTTGACAACTCGACCTATCCGCACCTCTTTCCAGCCAGCTTCGGCGGGCGCTATTCTTCTCATGCAGCAGTACCTCGACCTCGTTCGTCATATCCTCGACCACGGCACCACCAAAACCGACCGCACCGGCACCGGTACGCTCTCGGTGTTTGGCTACCAGATGCGCTTCGATCTGGCCCAGGGCTTCCCGCTGGTTACCACCAAAAAAGTCCACCTCAAGAGCATCATTCACGAGCTGCTGTGGTTTTTGCGCGGCGACACCAGCAATAAGTCGCTGGAAGACGTGGGCGTGAGCATCTGGCGGGAGTGGGCCGATGCCAACGGCGACCTAGGGCCCATCTACGGCAAGCAGTGGCGCAGCTGGACGGCCCCCGACGGCCAAAGCATCGACCAGATAGCCGAAATGGTGCGCCTACTTCGTACCCAGCCCGATTCGCGCCGCATGGTAGTATCGGCCTGGAACGTAGCCGACCTGCCCCTGATGCGCCTGACGCCCTGCCACGCCCTGTTTCAGTTTTACGTAGCCGACGGCAAGCTTTCCTGCCAACTCTACCAGCGCTCCGCCGACGTGTTTTTGGGTGTGCCTTTCAACATTGCCTCCTACGCCATGCTCACGCTGATGATGGCCCAGGTAACCGGCTTGGAGCCCGGCGAATTCATCTGGACTGGCGGCGACACGCATCTGTACTCCAACCACCTGGAGCAAGCCCGCCTCCAGCTTACGCGCGCCCCGCGCCCCTTACCACAGCTGCGCCTGAAGCCAGAGGTGACGGATATATTCGGCTTTCAGTATGAGGACTTTACCCTCGAAAATTACGAGCCGCACCCAGCCATAAAAGCGCCTGTGGCCGTATAGTCGGAGGTTCGCTGGTTTGGCGAAGCATTGATTGCAAAAGACGCTTAGGCTGAATACTGCGAAGCAGCCCGCGAACGGATGTTGTGTTTGTAATCGTGGGTAAGCCTGCGGGAAGTGTTGCAACCATTTGGCTGGCGACTCACCTCAAATAGGAGGCTGCGTGACGTTTCGCAAGGGGGAATTTATTTGCCGGGACAGACGTAGCATTACAAGCCGGGAAAAATTTGCCTCCCAGCATTCGTTAACTCACAAGTAGTAAGTACTATGAAGCCTAGTGCCGCGACTCCCGCCAGCCTGAAGCACAACGGATTATTGCTGCTCATCGGGTGCTTGCTGCTGGCCCTGATGGCGGCACCCGCTGCCCGTGCGCAAGGCAGCTACAACCGCTGGACGGCCCAGCCGCCCGCGGCTATTGAGCCCTTGCAAAAGAAGCAGCGGGCCCCGAAGCCGCAGCCAGCCGTGGTGCCCGATACAACGGAGCAGCCGCGCGTGGCCCAGTCTAAGCTGCTGAAGCGCGGCCTGGGCAGCCGCATGCGCCAGGGGCAGTCGTTGCCCGAAGACAGTATTTCAATGGTGTTCTTCTCCCAGAATAGTCGCTACCCATCGGCGGCGGTGCAGGCTCGAGCTGAGGCCAAGGTCGTTATCAGGCTGCAGGTAGCGCCGGATGGTCGGGTGAGTCGGACGTCCGTCGTCACTCTTACGCCGGCGCCCAACCCGTACCGCGATGGGCCCGTACCGGCTCCGGCCCTGCAAGCACTCGCCGATGAAGCGCAGCGCGTGTTTCGGATGCTGCGTTTTGAGCCCGGCCCCCAGACCTCGGAAGAAGATTTAAGCGCAAACTTCTCTATTCAATAAAGTTTAGACGGCCGTTCCTTATATTGCATTTAATATTATAAACCTCGCTAACTAAGGCCTAACTAACTAGCTGTACATTATTTAGTATAATTATTTGTATAAAAATAAAATTATACAAAGTCTAAATCCGAACCTTTACGTTTTTCGTAGCTGCCCGCGTGATACCTCGCGACTACTTTTCCATCTACGTTACCGAATCAGAGCAAAGTGTGCTGACGCGTCAGCACCGGGCATGGGTAGCATTGTATGCGCTGCACGCCGGGCAAGGCCCTCGTGCGAACGTATTACGCACCAATGAGGTAACCGAAGCTGATCTGCTGGAGTTTGAAGACAGCTGGCGCAAGCTGCGGCGGCGAAATCTTCCGCAGCTGCATCAATAGCTTGCTTCCCAGCGTAGTAGCTGGGTTACCAAAGGATGCGGTTCGGGGGAAAAGCTGGTTTCACCCACTTGCCAGATAGGGCGCACCGTTGCCACATTTGCCGTAAACACGGCCTCCGCAGTAAGCAGCTCTGTTACCGGATAAAGGCCTTCCTCGACAGGAAATCCATGTGCCTGAGCCACGCTCAGCAAGTGAGCCCGGCGGACGCCCGCCACGCACCCCGTACTGATGGCAGGCGTGTGTAGGCATTTATTCTTCACCCAAAAAATTGCCGCTGCGCCCGCTTCGGCTACGTGCCCTGCGCTGTCCAGCAGCAGAACCTCGTCGAGGCCGCGGCCGGCGCGCTCCTGGGCAGCCATGACGTAAGTAAGCGCATTAGGACCTTTGCAGAAGCTGAAAGGCGAGAAGTGCGTGCGTAAGTGCTGGCTAAAATCGGCGCGGGCGCCAGTGGGTGCGGCCGGCTCGTAGGCCGTTGCGGTGAGCAAATAATCGGCTGTTGGAGTGACCGGCGTGTATAAGCCTGCGCCTGCCCTCCATAGCTGGAGGCGCAGACGGGCCGCTGTAAGGTTTTGGGCAGCTACTAATTGGTCAAAAATGCCCCCCAGACTATCTGGCGTGCCCAGCTCGGCAGGCAGAGTCAGGTGCAAAGCACTGGCGGCGGCCTGCATCCGGTGCAGATGATAGGAGAGGAGGCGCACCCCACCATCGGCCCAGATCAGTGTCTCAAAAAAACCGTCGTTGTAAAACAGGCCCCGATTGGGCAAAGCCAGCTTGAAAGCGGCTTCATCCATCAGCTGGCCGTTGTAGATAAGGTAGGACAAAGCAGGCGCAAATAAGGTGAAAGAAGAGGCTGAGGAACCAAGTGGTACCACTATCGTTGCTGATGTCTGCTAGCAATATAAAAAGCCCCCAGCCAGCTTGTTAGCTTCGCTGTCCTTCGGGTCAACGATAGTGGTGCCACGACCCACAAAAGTCGTGGCACTACCCAACGGCTTTGTTTACAACAGCGCAAACCGCTTGCCGGGCAATGCTTTCACTACGCCCCTAAACTCCAGACCCAGCAGCAAGCTAGCCGCCTGATTAACGGGTAATTGCGCTTTCCAGCTAAGATTATCCAGTAGTTCTTCCTGTAAGGCGAGCACCTGAATAAGCTGAAATTCCTCCGTGGAAAAATCGTCGGCGTCGTAGGTGGCTGGGGGGCGTTTTTTGCCGGTTTGGTGCAGGGCCGCGTCCCAGTTGAGCACTTCCTCCAGGTCGCGCGGCTCGGCGTACATGGCGGCTTTGTTGCTTTTGATCAAATGGTTGCAGCCCTCGGAGGTGTCGGTGCCGAGGTTGCCGGGCACGGCCAGCACGTCGCGGTTATAGCTTAGCGCAATTTCGGCCGTGATAAGGGCGCCGCCTTTGCGCGCCGCTTCCACAACCACAGTGCCATCGGAAAGGCCGGCGATAATACGGTTGCGCGCCGGAAAGTTGTAGCGGTCGGGCTGGGTGCCGAAGGGAAACTCAGTGAGCAAACCGCCTTGGGTAATCATTTTCTCCGCCGTTTTGCGGTGCGCGGCGGGGTAGATAATATTGAGGCCCGTGGCCATTACGCCCACTGTTTCCAAGCCTTCCTGCAAAGCAGCGCGGTGCGCAGCAATGTCGATACCGTAAGCCAGTCCGCTGACTACAAGTGGATTATGTGTCACCAAGCCCTGCACAATACGCTCCGTTTGCTCGCGGCCATAATCGGTAGCTTTGCGAGTACCGACTAAGGCTACAGTTTTAGAATGGTTGAGGTCGGCGGTGCCTTGATAATAAAGCAGCGCCGGCGCATCGGGAATTTGCTTGAGGCGAGTCGGATAGCGCTTGCTGGTATAAAAAAGCAATTGCACCCCATCTTTTTCCGCCCGGCGCAAGGTGGTTTCGGCCAGAGTAAGCGCTTTACCGCGCTCCGCGCCAGTGAGCGTAGCCACCGTCGTGTTGCCGACGCCGGGAATCTTGCGGAGCTTGCCGGGGGGCAAATGCAGCACGTTTTTGGCCGAGCCGCCGTAGCTCATCAGCTGACGCGTAAGCTGGGGACCGATGCCGGGAAATAATGTTAGAGCAACTTCGTAGAGTAACGTATCGTCGGCGGGCATGAAATGAAAAGCGGGATAGAAGCAGATAGGAAGCTATGCTTTCCCCCAGTCAAATAGTACGCCACGACTAAAACTGAATCGCTCGCACCTTCTCCCAACATTATGCTAAAAGGCGGTCATGCAGAGCGGAGCGAAGCATCTCGCCAGCGGTAGTGAGATTAGTAAGTAGACATCAGCATGCGAGATGCTTCGCTCCGCTCTGCATGACGTTCTGATTAAATATTATTGTGCCTTGCTAATAGCATCCAGCTCTTTCTTCATGGTAACCATGAATTTGCGCACTTTCTCCAGGCTCTGAATCACGTCGATTTTTTCCTTGAGCTGGGGGCCTTTTTGCTTCATCAGGTCGCGGGCGCCGGGGATGGTGTAGCCGCGCTCCTTCACCAGATGGTAGATGGTGCGGAAAATATCGATGTCCTGGGGCGTGTAGAGGCGGTTGCCTTTTTTGCTTTTGCGGGGGCGCAATTCCTCAAATTCCGTTTCCCAGAAGCGAATAAGTGAGGGCGCTACGTTGAATTGCGCGGCTACCTCGCCGATGGTGAAGTACTGCTTTTCGATGTCGCGTTCTTTGTAGGGCATAAGGCTAGCGCGATGTAGCGCGAACTTTTAGTTCGCGTACCGTTGAGTGAATGGCTGGGGGCATTTTTGCAGCAAACCTGACGAAACGCGAACGGAAAGTTCGCGCTACTATCAAAGTCGGCTAACTTTGCCGCTAACGCCATTAATTTAATGGCGAAAAGTAGCCAAAATCCAGCCAGCCGCCAACTTTCCGGCGGCGCGGCCGGCTTCGTTCCACGATTCCAACGATTCCCTAAGCTTCCGCTTAGGCTACCTGCCATGTCACTTCCCTCGGCCCACCACGTCCGCCAGCAATTCCTCGACTTCTTCGCCTCCAAAGGCCACCACATTGTACCCTCGGCGCCTATTGTGGTAAAAGACGACCCCACGCTGCTGTTCATCAACTCGGGTATGGCCCCGTTTAAGGACTATTTCCTCGGCAACAAGCCCGCGCCCTTCAAGCGCATCGCGGATACCCAGAAGTGTCTGCGCGTGTCGGGCAAGCACAACGACCTGGAAGAGGTAGGCTACGACACCTACCACCACACCATGTTCGAGATGCTCGGCAACTGGTCGTTTGGCGATTATTTCAAGAAAGACGCCATTGCCTGGGCCTGGGAGCTGCTCACCGAAGTATACAAGCTGCCCAAAGACCGCCTCTACGTCACCTACTTCGAAGGCGACCAAGGCGACGGCCTCGGCGCTGATACGGAGACGCAGGAACTGTGGCGGCAGTACGTGGCCGAAGAGCGCATTATGCCCGGCAACAAGAAGGATAACTTTTGGGAAATGGGCGATACGGGCCCCTGCGGCCCCTGCACCGAAATCCATATCGACCTGCGCGACGAGGCCGAAGTAGCCCAGAAATCGGGGCGGGAGCTGGTAAATAATGACCACCCGCAGGTAGTCGAAATCTGGAACAACGTGTTCATGGAATTCCAGCGTCTGGCCGACAAGTCGTTGGTAAAGCTGCCGGCCCAGCACGTGGATACAGGTATGGGCTTCGAGCGTCTGATGATGGCTGTGTCGGGCGTGAAGTCGAACTACGACACCGACGTTTTCCAGCCCCTAATTCAGTTTATTGCCTCGGAAGTTGGTCTGGAATACCACGGCACGGCCCCGGCCACCGTGAATGACCAGCCCACCACGGAGAACGAGAAAACGGACATCGCCATCCGTGTAATCGCCGACCACATCCGCACTATCAGCTTCACAATTGCCGACGGACAACTGCCCAGCAACGTGAAGGCCGGCTACGTGATTCGCCGTATCCTGCGCCGGGCCGTGCGCTATGCCTTTTCCTCGCTGAATCAGAAGCAGCCTTTCCTCTATAAACTGGTGCCCGTGCTGGCCGACCAGATGCGCAGCATTTTCCCCGAACTCAAGCAGCAGCAGCAGTTTGTGCAGCGCGTGATTGAGGAGGAAGAAATTGCCTTCCTGAAAACGCTGGAAAACGGTCTGCGCCGCTTGGACGCTTTGGAGGCAACGGCCAAAGCCAATGGTAACCGCATCGACGGCGCTACGGCGTTTGAGCTGTCGGATACGTTCGGTTTCCCGCTCGACCTGACCGCCCTCATCGCCCGCGAAAAGGGTCTGACTGTGGACGAGGAAGGCTTTAAGAAAGAATTAGAAGCGCAGAAAAGCCGCTCGCGCAACGCCCAAGAGGCTGAGCAAAGCGACTGGACCATCGTAACTGAATCGGAGGAGCAGCCCGCGTTTGTAGGCTACGACCTGGAGGAAGCGCCAGCCCGCATTCTGCGTTACCGCCGCACCGACCGCAAAGGCAAAACCGAGTATCAGGTTGTACTGGATCAAACGCCGTTCTACGCAGAGTCTGGGGGGCAAATTGGCGACACGGGCTACCTGGAGTCGGACTTGTCGAAGGTGCGGGTGATTGACACGAAAAAGGAAAACGACCTCATCGTGCACACCGTCCTGGATTTGCCCGAGGATCTGGAGGCCAGCTTCATCAGCCGCATCGACCACGCCCGCCGCGACCAAATTCGCCGCAACCACACGGCTACCCACTTGCTGCAAGCCGCTCTGCGCGAAATAGTAGGCTCCCACGTTGCCCAAAAAGGCTCCTTAGTAAATGAGAAGCTCCTGCGCTTCGACTTCAGCCACTTCACCAAAGTAACCGACGACCAACTGCGCCAGGTAGAAACGCTGGTGAATGAACGAATTCGTCAGCAAATTCCGCTGGATGAGCGCCGCAACGTGCCGATTGCCGAGGCGAAAGAACTAGGCGCCACCGCCTTATTTGGTGAGAAGTACGGCGAATTTGTGCGCGTCATTACCTTCGACAAAGACTTTTCCGTAGAGCTTTGCGGCGGCACCCACGTGCGCACCACCGGCGACATCGGCTTCTTCAAAATTACCTCCGAATCGGCGGTAGGCGCCGGTGTGCGCCGCATCGAAGCCGTAACGGCCGAGGCTGCCGAAGCTTACGTGAACCAGCAGCTAGACTTGCTACAGCAGGTGCGCGAGGCGCTGGGCAACCCACAACATCTGCTGACCAGCATCGAGAAGCAAACCGAAGAAATTGCTGGCCTGCGTAAGCAGATTGAGCAGTTTGCTCAGCAAAGTCTCAATCAGCAAAAAGAACAATTAGCATCTCAGGTGAAGCCACTGAATGGCGTGAATTTCCTTGCCGCTCAGGTGCAGGTTAACTCTGCCGATGGTCTCAAAACGCTGGCCTTTAACCTACGCCAAGCTGTGCCTAACCTAGTGCTGGTGCTCGGAGCCGAGATTGAAGGGAAGCCACAGTTGGCTGTGATGCTAGATGATGCACTAGCTGCGGGGGGCAAATTGAACGCTTCCACGCTGGTGCGCGAGCTGGCTAAGGAAATTCAGGGCGGCGGCGGCGGTCAGCCATTCTTCGCTACTGCGGGGGGCAAAAATGTGGCTGGGCTCGGCGCGGCTATTGGCAAAGCGGAGGAATTGATAGGGAAGGGGTTAGGGTAAAGGCTCTAAAAACATGCTTATGCGTTGCAATATGCTCCTGCTTTGCTGTCTGTTAATGCCTATGCACTTGCTAGGGCAAACTGCTGGCACCAAGGTAATGGCGTACTTCGACGCACAAAATAGAAGACTTATAAATTCCGTAGGCGCTTCATACGCTGTCGAAACAAAGTTCACTGATAGTTTAAGGGCTGTTGAGACGTGGTATTTCGCTCCAAAAAAAGTTAGGGAAGTTGCCTCCTTTTCTAACATCCGCCGCCGTATTCGGGATGGTGAGACGGTGGTATACTACGATAATGGGAGCGTCAAGCGCCGTGAGAGCTATCAAGACGGGGCACGTCAGGGCGAGGGACTAGCTTACTATTCGAACGGTAAAATTCGCCGCCGAGACAGATATGAAAATCAAAAGCGAGTGCTTCAGGAATGTTTTGATGAATCTGGTGGCGCCATGAACTGCGATACCTTGGACCGTCGCGCTTGCCCTAACCAAGTACCTTTCACTCAGCAGACTACCAATGTGCGTTATCCTGCTAAGGCCCTAAAACTTGGCATTGAAGGCGTAGTTAAGGTGAAATTTGTAGTAAATCGGACTGGTCAACTAGTTGATGTTTGGGTAGTTGAGTCCCCTTCACCTTTACTAGATGTTGAGGCAATAGCGGCGGTGCGCAGAATCAAGCAGTGGCGAGTCGGGCTGATAGACTGCGACCCTATGGACACATTCTACACCCTGCCACTAACATTTAAGATAAATTGAAAAGTGTCCGCTTCGCTTCTCTTCTCTACAATACTATTAGTTAAGTAAACCACTGGAACTCGTCAAGCATATTACGATTAACAGGAACGAGAAATAAAACGTAGCTGCTGTGCCTTACCTTCGCAAGTAGAAATCAGCCGCCAAATCAGCGTAAATCTGCGATTCATGGACGAAGCAATAAAATCAAAATACCAGCCTGTTATCGGGCTAGAAGTGCACGCACAGCTGCTCACGCACAGCAAAATGTACTCGTCGGATGAGAATGAGTACGGTGCGCTGCCAAATCATAACCTCTCGGTAATTACGTTGGGCCACCCCGGTACGCTGCCGCGGGTGAACTACTCGGCCGTGGAGTTTGCCATGAAAATGGGCTTGGCCACCAACTGTCACATTACCCGCGACAACCTATTTGCGCGCAAAAACTACTTCTATCCTGACCTGCCCAAGGGCTACCAGATCACCCAGGATAAAACCCCAATCTGCACCCAAGGCCACGTCCCGATTCGCTTGAGTGACGGTACCACGCGGGAAATTGGCGTGACGCGCATTCACATGGAGGAAGACGCGGGCAAATCCATGCACTTGGCGGGCGAGGTAGAAACGCTGGTGGATTTGAACCGCGCTGGCGTGCCGCTAATTGAGATTGTGTCGGAGCCGGACATTCGCAACGCAGAGGAAGCCTACGCTTATTTGGCCGAAATCAAGAAGCTGGTGGTGTACTTGGGTATTTGCGACGGCAACATGGAGGAAGGCTCGCTTCGCTGCGACGCCAATATCTCGGTGATGCTGCGCGGGGCCGATAAGTTCGGGACCAAGGTGGAGGTGAAGAACATGAACTCCTTCCGCAACGTGCAGCGCGCCATTGAGCACGAGATTGAGCGGCAGATTGCCATTCTGGAAGCCGGCGAAACCATCGACAGCGAAACGCGTGGCTTCGATGCGGCGTCGGGTACTACCAGCGGACAGCGTAGCAAGGAGACGATGAACGACTACCGCTACTTCCCGGAGCCAGATTTGCCCCCCGTGGTCATCGATGACGCCTGGTTGCACCGCGTGCAGGCCGAATTGCCGGCACTGCCCCAACAGCTTTACGCGCGCTTTACCGGCGAGCTGGGTTTGTCGGATTACGATGCATCGGTGCTCACGGACCAGAAGGAAGTGGCCTTGTTTTTCGATGAGCTTACGCGCCTGACCACCAACGCCAAAGCTGCCGCCAACTGGGTGATGGGGCCGGTGAAGTCGTATCTGAATGAGCGCGCATTGCCGATGAGTGAGTTCCCGCTCACCACGCAGCACCTTGCCGATATCATTCAGCTTATCGACGAAAACAAGATCAGCCATTCGGTTGCTTCCAAGCAGCTGTTCCCGTATTTGCTCGAGAACCCGGAGAAAAGAGCCCCCCAGGCCGCCCAAGAGCAAAACTTGCTACAAGAGTCGGACGAGGCAGGCTTGCTGGCAATGGTCGAGCAGGTGCTGGCCGCAAACCCCGGCAAAGTAGCTGAGTACCGCGCCGGTAAAAAAGCCCTGACCGGCATGTTTATGGGCGAGCTGATGAAGCTTACCGGCGGTAAAGCCGACCCCAAAGTAGCCAACCAGCTGCTGCGCCAAAAATTGGACGCCAGCGTGTAATTCAATCCCAGGGGCGTGCTTTGCCAAGCGTGCCTCTGGGGTTATAAGTTAGGTCAGACGCAGGTTGTGGAACCTCATGAACCGAATCGGGTTTAAATAAGCGTTCCCATATGGCTGCCGATTTACGCGATAATCGGCAACTTGCGGCCCCAAATCGGGTCTGTAACTGAATTTTAGCTGCCCCGACTTGGCATATCAACCGAGATGATGAAGAAAATGAAGAGCATTCTGCTATTTGCCGCCGTGCTAGGCATGGCTAATGCCTGTAACCGAGCTACGGCTCCCACGTCGGACACCGCTAATGCTACTACGGGCGAAGGCTATCAGGTTACGGGTCAACTGACCAACGCTCCGGCTGGAACCAAGGTGTATCTGGCGGAACTGGGCGAAACTCAGTTTATTTCCCGCGATACGGCTACCGTTGACGAAAAAGGCGCTTTTACCCTAAAAGGTGCTTTGCCGGAAGCCGGGCTGTATCAACTCAAAACAGACGACGCCAACCAGGTGCTGCTGGCCCTCAACAACGGCAGTCAGGTGCAGCTAAGCGGCGATGCCGCGCAACTAGGCACCAGCTACACGGTGAAAGGCTCCCCCGATTCGGAGCTATTACAGCGCCTGATGCGCGAGCTGGACAAAACCAAAAAGACAGTAGAAAGCCTGGGCGAGCGCTACAACCAAGCGGCACAGGCAGGCCGTGAGGACACCATGCGCGTCATCAGAGAGCGCTTCACGACGGTGCAGGCCCGCAACATCGCTGGTATCAAGCAGCTGGTGCGTCAGAACCCCAATTCAGTCGTGTCGGCCTTTGTGGTGGGCAACGTGCTGAATCCGGATGAGCAGTTCCCGTTCGCTGATTCCATGGCCACGCTGTTCAAGAAAACTTTGCCCGACTCGCGCTATACGCAGTCCTTGGTGACGCGGCTGGATGTGCTGCGCCCCACGGCCGTGGGTGTGGTTGCTCCTGAGATTCAACTGGCATCGCCAGCCGGTGCCCCCGTGGCGCTGAGTAGCCTGCGTGGCAAGTACGTGCTCATTGATTTCTGGGCTTCGTGGTGTGGCCCCTGCCGTCAGGAAAACCCGAATGTGGTGCGCATGTACAACAAGTACAAAAGCAAAGGCTTCGAGATTTACGGCGTCTCCTTCGATCAGGATAAAACCAAGTGGGAGAAAGCTATTGCTAAAGATGGTCTCACCTGGACCCACGTTTCCGATCTGAAAGGTTGGGAAAGCGCAGCCGGCCAGACCTACGGTGTAAAGTCTATCCCCCAGACTATCCTTCTGGACCCACAAGGTCGCATCATCGCAAAAAACCTGCGTGGTGAAGAACTGGAGGAAAAGCTAAAGTCAGTGCTGGCAGCCAACTAAGGCTCCAACTTCCTAAGACCAGAAAAAGCCCCCCGGAAAGATTCTGGGGGGCTTTTTTATGCTTTTTTATTTTTCCGTTTGTCATCCTGAGGCACGAAGGACCTTGTAGCAGTTGCATGACTTGTTTCAGTGCGAGAAGCTCCTTCGTGCCTCAGGATGACAATTACTTTTGACGATAACAGTGACAACGACTGCGAGCGAGATGCTTCGTGCTGCTCTGCATGACGTTCTAGTGTACTTATGCTTCTATATTTTCGGCTAACTCAAAAACATACGCTGCATAGCTTGCCAAAGCAGCTTTTTGCGGCTGGTATCTTCCTCCAGTAACTCGATTTCGGCGGCGGGCAGGTAGGCGACATCGTTTACCAGAAGCACCGGCTCATACAGCTGCGTTTTGTACACGGCGACATCAAGCAGGTTTTTGCCGAAGCCAATGATTTGCTTGGCCGCCAGTTTTTGCCGTAAGGTGCTCAGGGCCACGGGCAAATGCGACTCTACGTTGATAATAACCACATCCTCCACAATCAGCCGAATAGCCTTGAGCAGGTTGTTGAGAAACACGTTTTTGGGCAGCCGCTGAAACCGTACCGGATCCATGCGCACGATGATAACAAGGCCATTAGCATTGCTGCCGAGCGTAGAATACGGCGTTTCGGTAAGTGGCGGCGCCGTTCGCTGCGGCTGGTCTGACACGGGTGGGGCAGGGGGAGCAGGAGCGGGACTTACCGGGGCTGAAACGGCCGGCGTGGGGGGCAAATTCAGGCCCGCCATGGAAGGCAGCTTCGCGGGCGCGACGGGTTTTACCGCTAAGGGTGGAACTGGCACAGGCGGTGCCGGTGCCGCAGGTGTTGGTGGCTGAGGAGTAGCAGGGGGCACCGACGCAACGGGCGCCGCAGGAGCAGCTGGGGCGGCGGCGGGCAACTGGGGGGCATTTTCATCTGCCTCCGCCACCACGTACAGCGATACGTTGGTGTAGAAATTCTGAAAAAAAGCCAGCGATGCCTCGTGCATATAGAATTGATGGTTAAATGGTTGGAGGGTAAATGGCTGGTCGTTCGCGGGTCTTGATGGAGAACCAGGCGTTTACCCTTCAGCAATTTAACTATTCACCTTAATCCAAATCAAAAAGGGCTTTAAGCTCCGATGCTTCTTCGGGCTTCATGCGGCCACCGAGCACCAGGCGCAGCTGACGCCGCCGCAAAGCACCATCATACAAGCGGATTTCCTCTTCCGTTTCGGCCACGGCTTCCGGCACATCAATCGGGCGGCCCGACTGATCTACGGCCACAAATGTGAAGAAGGCCTCGTTGGATTTGACTTTGGTACCCGTCGGGATATCCTCGGCCCACACGTCGATATGCACTTCCATCGACGAGCTAAAGGAGCGCGTCACCTGGGCCTGTAAGGTTACCACGTTGCCGAGACGAATGCCGGCACTAAACGACACATTGTCCACGGAAGCCGTGACAACGATGCGGTTGGAGTGTTTTTGGGCCGAAATGGCGGCGGCGATGTCCATCAGATGCATCATGCGGCCGCCCATCAGGTTGTTGAGCGTGTTGGTATCGTTGGGCAGCACCAGCTCGGTCATGTTCACGAACGAGTCTTTGACGGGCTTCTGTTTGCGCATTGGGGTAGAAAGAATAGGCTAATGAAGCCGCGAAGATAGGCGGCTGCGCCGGGTATATCCTATCCGCTTACCCACCCCAGCCGGCCCGGCCCAGCAAGGGCACGAACCGAAACTCCTCGAAAATCTCCCGTGAAAACTCGTCTTCGCTCTCGCGCACCACGCGCATCATGCGCTGCACCTGCGCATCACCGACCGGAATAACCAGGGCGCCGCCGATGCGCAGCTGCCGCAGCAGCGGCCGTGGAATATTGGGCGAGCCGGCCGTCACCAGAATCTTATCGAAGGGGGCTTGGTCAGGCAAGCCCAGCGAGCCGTCGCCGCAGACGAGGTGCGCCTGCTGGTGCAGGGCCGCCAGGCGCTTGCGGGTGCCTTCAAACAGCACAGGGTTGTACTCGATGCTGTAAACGTGGGGCGTAATCTGGAGCAGCACACAGCACTGATACCCCGAGCCGGTACCAATTTCCAGCACTTTATCGTCGGGCGTAAGCCGGAGCAGCTCTGTTTGGTATGCTACGGTGTAGGGCTGCGAAATCGTCTGGCCCTCGCCAATCGGAAAAGCCTTGTCCTGATAGGCGTGCGCCTGAAAAGCGGGGGCGAAGAAAAGGTGGCGCGGCACGGTACCTATGGCCGCCAGTACCTTCTCATCGCGAATACCTTTGCGGCGAAGCTCTTCCACAAGAGCGCGGCGTAGGCCGCGGTGTCGGTAGCTGTTAGCGTCCATGAGATGAATACGGAGTGGTAGGGGCAGGAGGCCGGAAAATTCCGCTTTAATGCTCTACCTTTGGCTACTCCGAAAGACAGCAAAATTGCCCTCCAGCGCAGCTCTGACGGCGAAATTACGCTTTCGTTGGCATTGCCACCCCACCACCTACTTGTTGCCGGTCTGAAAGGTCCGGCTTGTTTGTCCGCCCTTGATCCGTACCATCCAAAAGCTGAAGCTGATAGGCGCCGACTTCGGTGCGGCCCTCCTGGCCTGGATATGTTTTTTTCTGCTGCGCAAATACCTGCTCAGCGAGATCAATGAAGGCTACGTTTTCACCGAAAGCGTGATGTTTTCGCTCACGGGTTCGGCTGTTGTCATCGCTTCCTTCTGGCTGGTTCTCTATGCGCTGATTGGGGAGTATCGCGATATTTTTCGCAAATCCCGTCTGGCCGAAATCATTGGGCTGGCGCGCGTGTCAGTAATTGGGGCGATTGTGATTTTCTTCGCTTTTCTGCTCGATGACGAAGGCGTAAGCAGCTATCAGCTTTACTACAAAACGATTTCGGCGTACTTCCTGCTGCATTTCTTTATCACGGCGGTGCTGCGTACCTGGGCCGTGAGCAGCATACAGAAGCTGGTGCGCGGTGGCGTGATTTCGTTTAATACGCTGTTGGTTGGCTCCAATTCTCTGGCCCACGATACCTACCACGAACTGGTGCGCACGAGTCGGCATCTGGGCCTCAAACTCGTCGGGTTTACGCCCGTGGGCGACACTATCGATGACGCTCTGGCTGAAGCCCTGCCGCGCTGCGACGGCTACCAGCGCCTGCCGACCCTCATTCGCACGCTGGACATCGAGCAAGTAGTAATCGCGATTGAGCCCAGCGAGCACCGCATGATTCAGGAGCTGCTTGCGCTGCTGGAAGGCACCACTGCCCGCGTAAGCGTGCTGCCCGACCTCTACCAGATGCTGCTGGGCTCGGTGAAGGTTAACCACCTGTTTGGCACGCCGCTCATCGAGATAAAGCAGGATTTGCTGCCGCTGTGGCAAAAGATTCTGAAGCGCCTGATCGATGTACTGGGCTCGGGCTCGTTTTTGCTGCTGGGCTGGCCGGTGTATGCCTTTACGGCCGTCATGGTTAAGATGTCCTCGCCGGGGCCGATATTCTACGCACAGGAGCGCATCGGACGGCACGGCGTGCCCTTCCGAATCTATAAGTTTCGCTCTATGTACGTCGACGCCGAGGACTGCGGCCCCGCCCTCAGCTCCGACCGCGACCCGCGCATCACACCCTGGGGCCGCTTTATGCGTAAGGTCCGCCTCGACGAGCTGCCTCAGTTCTGGAACGTGATCAAGGGCGATATGAGCATTGTGGGCCCGCGCCCGGAGCGGCAGTTTTTTATTAATCAGATCACCAAAATTGCCCCCCACTACCGCCACCTGCACCGCGTGCGTCCCGGCCTCACGTCGCTGGGCCAGGTGAAGTACGGCTACGCCGAAACCGTTCCGCAGATGGTCGAGCGCCTCAAATTCGACATTCTTTATATCGAGAATATGAGTTTGGCCATGGACTTTCGTGTGCTTCTCTACACGCTCAAAATCATTATTCAGGGCCGGGGTAAATAGTGATTGTATTACCCTTGTTTAAAGGTCGGCACAGCCAATATGCGTCTCTACAAAACTTCATTTTGCGGCGCAACCGGCTCTACTGGTAGGTTGGGCAGGGATGGATTGTACTGCTCAATTGCTTCCTCTACCGTCGATACGGTAGTATGACCGCTCAGCATGCGCTCGGCCTGGGCGTGGTCGAGGGCACCTTCGTTGTGCGCCAGGAAAATGGTGGCCACCCCGTTGCCGATGAAGTTGGTAATGGAGCGCGCCTCCGACATAAAACGGTCGACGCCCAGCAGCAAAGCTAGGCCTTCTACCGGAATCACCTTGATAGCGGTGAGCGTGCTGGCCAGCACCACAAACCCCGAACCCGTGACGCCGGCCGCGCCTTTACTCGTCACCATCAGGATGCCGATTACCGTCAGAATTTGCCCCCCGGTCAGCGTAATGTTGTATACCTGCGCCAGAAACAGCGTGGCCAGCGACAGGTAAATGGTGGTGCCATCGAGGTTGAACGAGTAGCCCGCCGGCACTACCAACCCCACTACCGGTTTGGCGCAGCCCATGCGTTCCAGCTTCTCCATCAAGCCCGGTAAGCCGGCCTCCGAGGAGGAAGTGCCCAGCACAATCAGCAGCTCCTCTTTGATGTAGCCCAGAAACGACAGCAGCTTCAGGCGGCAATAGCGCAAAATGCCCCCCAGCACCAGAAAAACAAACAGGGCCATGGTGATGTACACGGTCGCCATGAGCTTGCCCAGCGGAATAAGCGTCTCGACGCCGTACTTGCCAATGGTGAACGCCATGCCGCCAAACGCCCCAATGGGCGCAAAGCGCATCACCCAGTGCAGCCCCAGAAACACGTAGCGCGAAGCCCTCGTTAGCCGGTCGATGATGGGCTGGCGCCGGGCGTAGCGACTCAGAAAAATGCCCCCCACAATGGAAAGAAGCAGAACCTGGAGCGTCAGGTTGTCGGCCAGAAACTGAAGCCAGGAAAATTCGCCCGCTTTCTGCGTGTACTGGTTAATGCTCGCGCCATCGGCGCTCTGAGGCACTACGCCCGCGCCCGGCTGAATGAGGTAAGCTACGCCAATGCCAATGAGCAGGGCCAGCGTAGTCACGACCTCGAAGTAAATCAGCGCCTTGCCGCCAATCCGGCCTACCTTCTTCAAATCACCCATGCTGCTGATGCCCAGCGTGATAGTGAGGAAGATTATAGGGTTGATGAAGAGCTTAACGACGTTGATAAAAGCCTTCCCCAGCACATCCATCTTCACGGCCGTATCAGGCGCAAAGTGCCCCAGCAACGCCCCGGCTATAATGGCGGTCAGCACCCAGAAAGTGAGGTTGGTGACGATTTTTTTCATGAAATCAACCTGTAGTAGAAGTAAGGACAGAAGGCGGGCGCGGCTGTGGAGTGTAACTATACCTACTTGCCCCTCGTCAGGTTAAGCAGCACCACAATAGTCGGCATAAAGAAGCTGCTCAGTATGCTGCCTTTTATTCAGCAGAAATCTTTTTCTGGCCTTATGTTGTTTCATGCGCTTATCGATAGTCACAGTTTCAGCAGGCGTACATTTGTACTCTAATAACCAGCGCAGCAACACGTGTTTACAGGAATCATAGAATCGCTCGGCACTATCACGGATGTGCAAACCGAAGGCACTAACCGCCATTTTACGGTGGCCACGCCCTTTGCCCACGAATTACAGATTGATCAAAGTGTCGCCCACGATGGCGTCTGCCTGACGGTGGTGGCCGTGGATGCGGCCGCTGGCACGCACACCGTAACCGCCATCGACGAAACGCTGCAAAAAACCAACCTGGGGAAGTGGCAGCCCGGCCGCCGCGTCAACTTAGAGCGGTGCCTATCGGCCAGCGGCCGCTTCGATGGCCACATCGTGCAGGGCCACGTCGACCTAACAGCTACCTGCGAAAGCGTAACCGACCAGAATGGCTCCTGGGTGTACCGCTTTCGCCACGAGCCCGGCCCTGGCCGCGTGACGGTGGAAAAGGGCTCCATCAGCATCAACGGCACCAGCCTCACCTGTTTCGACAGCACCGACGACGGTTTCAGCGTGGCCATCATTCCCTACACCTACGAGCACACCACCTTCCAGGACCTGCGCCCCGGCGACCTGGTAAATCTGGAGTTTGATATTGTAGGGAAGTACGTGGCCAAGCTACTAGGCAAGTAAACTCGTCGGCCAAAAAAGCCCCCCGGCAGGTATTTTCCTGGCTTGGGGGCTTTTTTGTTTAAACGGCTGGCTCACTGTGCCACCACCGCCTTTCCCCAATTTTATACAGCTCGGCACAGCCCCAGGCGGCTAAGCAGCCCAGCAGGGTGCCGGCTGCTACATCGGAAGGATAATGCGCGCCTAGATAAATGCGGCTGTACGAGACAATTACGGCCCAAAGCAACACTACAATCTTGATCAGCCAAAATCGCTGCGGGAGCACCAGAATCAGAAAGACGGCCAGCGAAAAGGCGTTGGCCGCGTGCGAAGACAGAAACCCAAATTGCCCCCCACAGCCGTGCACTAGGTTCAGCGTTTCCGATAAGTCGGGGTCGTGGCAGGGGCGAAGGCGAGCAAAAAAGGGTTTGAATATGCGGCTGGAAATTCCATCTGAAAGCAATATGCTGAGCCCCAACATGGGCAGCAGCAATAAGGCGCGGCGCTTAAATAAATAGCCCAGCACAAGAGCCATTACAAAGTAGGCCGGAAACCACACGAAGCGGTCGGTGAAAAAGACCATCCACTTGTCCATCAAAGATGAGTGGCTGTCGTTTGCGGCTATCAGCAGCCAGCGGTCCAGGGCTTGAAGTCGTTCGATCAATGAGAGCGTGAATAAGCGGGCAGAGTCAGGACTTGGGGGGCATTTCGGCCCATAATACGCCTTTGCGCAGCCAGGCCAGGGTGGCTGCCTCCGGCGAATGGGGCTCGGGTTGCTGGTCGTAATGCCACTCGCAGCGGGGCGGCAGGCTCATCAGAATGCTTTCGGTGCGCCCGCCCGTTTCCAGCCCAAATCGTGTGCCACGGTCGAAAGCCAGGTTGAACTCGGCGTAGCGCGACCGGCGCAGCATCTGCCAGCTTTCCTCTCGCGGGCCATACAGCAGGGGGGCATTCTGGCGCATCAGCTCTGTGTAGGTAGGGCCAAAAACGTCGCCTACTTCCTGCACAAAGGCAAAAAGCTTGTCAGCCGAACCATGCGGCCCCACGGTCAGGCGGTCGAAGAAAATGCCCCCCACACCGCGGGTTTCCTGGCGGTGAGGCAAATAAAAGTAGTCGTCGGCCGTCGCGCGAAAGCGCGGGTAATACGTGGCGTCGTGCCGGTCGCAGGCAGTTCTCAGGGTTTGGTGAAACCAGCGGGCTTGCGCCTCATCCACATAAATCGGGGTCAGGTCGATGCCGCCGCCAAACCACGCCTCACCATTGCCGGCCTCAAAATAGCGCACGTTCATGTGGATAATGGGCACGCGCGGACTGCGCGGATGCATCACAACGGATACGCCCGTGGCGAAAAAACGCGGATCGGGCATGAGCAGCACCTTGGCCGCCTGGGCGCTCATCTCGCCGTGCACGGCTGAGAAGCCCACGCCGCCCTTTTCTAGAATGGCCCCATTCTCCAGCACCCTTGAAACACCGCCGCCCCCGCCGGGCCGCTCCCAGGAGTCGGTGCGAAAAGTAGCGCCACCGTCGGCCGCTTCCAGTTGGGCGCACAGACGCGTTTGAAACGCCCGCATCCAGTCCTCAACCGCAGTGCGTAGCGTGCCGGCCGGCGCAGCGGCAGCCGTAGTTTCTTCCATATTTTGGCTGTTTAGCATAGAACTCATATCGGATAAGCTGGCCAAATAGGTGGTCATGCAGAGCAGAGCGAAGCATCTCGCCCGCGGTCATCTGATTACTACTCCAGCATCAGCACGCGAGATGCTTCGCTCCGCTCTGCATGACAGTCTGACTAAGGTTAGGAGGATCAAAATTACGCAGAAAACCTGCCGCCTCACCAACTCTGCCCCCGATGCCGTAATTTCGCCTTCCCACTTTCCCGCCGTTCATGCTGAACTCGACCGCCCACTCGCCCGATACCGAATTTGCCCCCCACGCACCCGCTATAGCCGCCACCAATCCTACCCGCGAAACGCTGCTGCGCGCCTACCGCCTCATGCGCACGGCCGACGAAATGGCGCGTCTTTACGAAGAAAACAAAGCCGTAACGGCCAAGTACGTGCACGCCACGGCCCGGGGCCACGAGGCCATTCAGCTGGCCGCCGCTTTCCACCTGCTGCCTACCGACTACGCCGCGCCTTACTACCGCGACGATGCCATGATGCTCGGCATGGGCATCACGCCCTACGAGCTCATGCTTCAGCTGATGGCCAAGCGCGACGACCCGTTCAGCGGCGGACGCACGTATTATTGCCATCCGTCTTTGCGCCGGGCTGGCTTCCCTACCATTCCTCACCAAAGCTCCGCCACCGGCATGCAGGCCATCCCGGCTACAGGTATGGCGCACGGAATCAAGTATTTGGAGGGTCAATTGGTAATTCGTAATGAAGAATTAAGAAGTAAAAATTCGCAGGATGGCGACTCGGCTTCAACAGTGCCAGCCTCAGCTACTAATTCAAAACCTCTGGTTTTGTGCTCCATTGGTGACGGCGCCATGACGGAGGGGGAAGTGTCGGAGGCGCTGCAAATGGCCGTTTTGCATCAGTTGCCCATTATTTATCTGGTGCAGGACAACGACTGGGGCATTTCGGCTACCGGGCGGGAGATGCGCGCTATGGATGCATACGAGTTTGCGGCCGGCTTTAAAGGACTGCACCGCCTGCGCGTGGATGGCGCTGATTTTTCGGCATCGTATTCGGTTATGAGTGAGGCGTTTGCTTACGTTCGCCACACCCGAGGCCCGGTGTTGGTACACGCCAAATGCCCGCTGCTGGGCCACCACACCAGCGGCGTGCGCCGCGAGTGGTACCGTGGCGACAACCTGGCCCAGCACACCCCCCAGGATCCATTGCCCCGCCTGCATCAGCAGCTGCTTCTGCGCAGCTTCACCAAACGAGAGCTGGAGCAGGCGGCCACCGAAGCCGCCGCCCTTGTGCGCGCCGATTATGAGCGTGCTCTCCTCGCGCCCTCGCCCGACCCCGCCACCTTCGCCGACCACGAATTTGCCCCCCAGGCCGTGACCGAGGAAGCCGGCGAACGCACACCCGCCGGCGCCGACAAAGTGCTGATGGTAGATGCCGCCCTGCACGCCGTGGATGATATTCTGCGTGAGTTTCCCGAGGCGCTTTTCTACGGGCAGGACGTAGGCGGCGAGCTGGGGGGCGTTTTTCGCGAAGCCGCGCTGCTGGCCAAGAAATACGGCGATGCGCGCGTGTTCAATACCCCGATTCAGGAGGCTTACATCGTGGGCAGCACGGCCGGCATGAGCGCCGTGGGGGCGAAGGCTATTGTCGAGATTCAGTTTGCCGACTATATCTGGCCGGCCCTCAATCAGCTGGTGGAAGAGCTGTCGAAGTCGTGTTACCTGTCGAATGGGCAGTTTCCGGTGCAGGCGCTTATTCGGGTGCCCATTGGCGCTTACGGCGGGGGCGGACCTTACCATTCGGGCTCTATTGAGAGCACGTTGCTTACTATTCGGGGCATTAAAGTGGTATACCCGAGCAACGCGGCCGATATGAAAGGCTTACTGCGCGCCGCTTTTCTCGACCCCAATCCGGTGGTGCTGCTGGAGCATAAAGGTCTGTATTGGAGCAAAGTACCCGGCACCGAAGACGCCAAAACCATCGAGCCGGCCGCGGGCTACGTGCTGCCTTTAGGCAAAGCCGCCATTGCCCAAGCCGCCGACGCTGAGCAGCTTCGCCGCGGCAATACCTGCGTGGTGGTTACCTACGGCATGGGCGTGCATTGGGCCAAAACGGCTAGCCGGCAGTTCCCCGGACAGGTGGAAGTGCTGGACCTGCGTACCCTGAACCCGTTGGATTTTGAAGCCGTACAGGCCGCCGTCGTACGCCACAGTAAAGTGCTGGTGCTCACCGAAGAGCCGCTCATGAACTCTTTTGCCGAGTCGTTGGCGGGTCGTATTCAGCGCACCTGCTTTCAGCAGCTCGATGCGCCCGTCTTTACGCTAGGCGCTGCTAATTTGCCCGCTATTGCGTTGAATGTGGATCTGGAGCGGCAGATGTTGCCTAGTTCCGCTAAGGTAGCCGTGGCCTTGCAGGAGCTATTGGAGTATTAAGGGTGCCCTTTATATGAAGAGTTAGCTTAAAAAAGCCCCCCAGACGAGTTCTGGGGGGCTTTTTTTTGTTTGCCAACGGCTAATTCTTAACCAGCTTCAGTAGTTGATGGAAATTGCGGTTCGCAACCCGAATCATATAAGTGCCCACCGGATAAGTTGCTGTAGTTAAGCGGAAAGGAGCGCCACCGGCCGCCTCGAAGCGAGCGAGCATTCGTCCGTCGGCCCCATGAATCTCGATGGTATAGCTTACCTGTGGCAATCCCGACAGATCAATGGTAGTGTACTCATTGGCAGGATTGGGGTAAAGGGTAAGCAGCGCGGCGGGCTGGGTGATGAAGGTAACGGGCTTCACCTCGCTCAGCGTTACTTTATCATCCGTATCTACCTGGCGCAGACGATAATATACCGTGCCGGGCGTGGCTCCCACGTTTTTGTCGCGGAAATCATAGGCCTGGCGCTGGGTGGTAGTGCCGCTGCCCAGCCGCTGCCCGATCACTGTAAATTCCTGCCCGTCGAGGGAGCGCTCAACGTCAAAGCGTGCATTGGTTTGCTCCTGAGCCGTGGCCCAGGAAAGAAGTGCATCGCGCCCGGCAGCATGGGCCTGAAAGTCGATAAGTACCACGGGCAGAGGTGCTGGTGCTGCCGGCGCTGGGCCTTTCTCGGGCGCTGCAATCTTCACTGGCTGAGGCACAAAGCGGAAATCGGCATCCGCCTGGGCTGGGTCGCGGCGGGGAGCTTTAGAGGGCGTTCCACCATAGGCAGCGTCAAAAATATCAACTAGGCCATTGGCGTTGTCGTCGTGGTAATGCGCGTTGCCCGGATCGAGGAAGTTGGGAATCTCATCGCCGTCCGCATCTTCCAGCCATGCCGGAGCATTGCCAACGGCCGCATAATAGGCTGCTTTGCTTGGGTTAGCAGCGGCGAATTTTGCCCCCCGAGCTAGCAAATCGTCAAGGCTGCTGTTGTTATGGTTGTCATCAAAGCCTTCCTCCCAATCAGCCAACGCATCATTGTCAGCGTTCAAGTCGAGCAGGTCGGCTACGTTGTCAAGGTCGCTGTCTGCAAGGGTAGCGGCGCTTATTTCGGTGCCAGCTACGGCTGCTTTTCCTGTAGCCGCATCAATGCCGGGGGCTGAATCATAGGCGTTGTCCAGGCCGTCGTGGTCGAAGTCCAGACCCGAAGGCGCGCGGTAAGCGGCTGTGGTTTGGGCTTCGCGGTTATCCAGAATCCCATCGTTGTCGGAGTCCAGATCGAGCATGTTGCGTACGCCATCGTTGTCAGCGTCGGCATTGGCAAAAATCGTCTGGCGGCTACCTGCGCTGAGCTGGGCAGCTACTGGCATTCCATGCACATCAACGGCTCCGCCAATGCGGCCAGCGCCCGGCTGATACTGAGCGGGCTGGGCGTAGTTATTAGCCTCCAACGCATCTGTGATGCCGTCGCCATCCGAGTCCGCATCCTGATGGTTGGGGGTGCCGTCCAGGTCCAGGTCAAAGAGGTCGTTTATGCCATCACCATTCACATCGCGAAAGCCCCCCACGCCGGGCACCATGAAGGAGCCAGCCAGATAGCGCGGCGTGCCATTCACCAGCACATCGGGGTCGATGCCAAAGCTTTCCGCTAAGTCCGTGAGGCCGTCGTTGTCGTCGTCAATATCGGCCAGATCATCTACGCCATCCTGGTCAAAATCGCAGCTGTAGGCATAGGTATAAATCGATTCGCTGGGGGCCGAAATAAAGCCGTAGGTCCAAGTGTTTATCGTGTAGTCGTTGCCGGCTTCGTTGCTGTCGTCGCCCCAGCGGTGCACTCCCTGATAGGCGGCTGTGCTGGAAATAACACCATCAGTGCGCACGCTGGCCATGTCAGGAGCGGGGCGGGTTTCGGGGAAAAACTGCGGTTTGGCCGCCGTAAGCCGCGAGTCGTCCCAATAAAGGCGGTCGTAGTACGTATTGCCCCCCACCGATGGGCGGATATTCTGCACCCGCAGCCCACTCGAATTGCCCTCCACATCATACACAGGGAAGTTTACGGGCGCTCCCTGGCTCGTGAAGGAAAGCTTAATGGGCAAGCCGGCGGCTACTAGCTTGCCCGCCCGGTCAAGTCCATTCCATACCAGTGTGTTGGCTCCGGGCACCACCGCTTGCTCCAACAGCACGTCGTCGCCATCCTGTACGCCGTTGCTATTTAGGTCAATCAGAATAGCCACAGTGCCCGTTTCGTCGGAAACGGTGGTAAAGGCTACCTTGCCAAGGCCGCCTTCGCAGAAACCGCGCTGAGAGGTGACAAAGCGCGGCGCAGGTGCGCTGGGCCACAACTCTTTATCAGGATTGTTGACGAAGTTCGGGTACTCAGGATAGCCTGTATTGCCTGCCTGGCTGCGGCGCCGCTCCGCGAATGTAGTGCCGGTAGCCGCGCTGGATCGGGAGCCATTGGCGTTCGAAACAAAGTAAAACACGAGTGGCCGAATCCCGGCCAGCTCAATCTGCTTCACGTAGTACTGGCCCCGGTGCTGGGGGCTCTCTATCAAAGGGAAAAGGGCGAAGTTGGCCGACAGCCGGTTCTCATAGCCCGTGCCGCCCGACGTAGTGGTAGTAAACGACCATAGCTTGCTGAACAAACGCCCTGGCTTTTCCTGCCCGGCGGCGTCACGCACGGTAAAGTCCCAGAAGTCGTACTCCGAGCGCACGGCGCTCATAAAGTTGGGGTTGCGGGCACCTAAGTCATTGAATCCCGGCTGAGTGCCTTTGTTGGTAAACTCACCTTCCTGGGTGAACTCCACGTAGAAATCGTGGGTGGCACCGGTGGTATTCGTGTACGTCAGGGGCTCGTAGCCGCCGTCGCCGGCCGCGGCTGATGGCCCTATCTCGTGCTGAGCGGTGTTGGCAATTACGCCCGCCTGATTGGTCAGCAAGCCCGCCTGGCTTAGGGTGGCCGGGTCACGCAGCAGCTTGTTTTGGCTGACGATAGTGCCCGCGCCGGCTCCGTAGCGGAGAGTAAGCAACAGGTTGGCGTGCGTGCCGCCGCCAATCCGCGCTACGCGATGTACTCCGTAGTTGAGCGTTTCACCCGCCTTCAGCCGAATGTGCAGGCGGTAATCTTCGAGGAAAGGAACATCACTGGTGCCCCAGGCAAGCGGCTTCAGGAAGCCCAAAGACAAATTTAGCCCCCCAGTAGCGGCGTTGACATCGTGGGTTAAAAAGCCAGCCCGATCGTTTCGCGGATCGGTGAGCGAGTAGGGCAGGTTGGTGGCAGGGTTAACGGCCCGGTTTGGAGTAAGCTGACGGGAGCCTTCCGCCAATAGCAGGTAAGGAGCCAGTGCCAAAACTGATACTATAGCGCGTAAAAGTATTTTCATACAATAGAACTAGGCGATAGGAGAAGCAGACCAGAGCCTACCCAGCGCGGCCCGGATGAGGAAGCCTGCGCTGCCCCACGCCCAGACCCAGGCAGGAGAAACACAATTAACAGGAAGAAGAGAAGCTAAATCAGAGTGCTCCTAAAGTAGAAATATATCTGCCTCTCACAGCTAGTTGTGTGAGCTTCTGAATAGCAAAATTATAGCCATAAAGCGCCTATATAAGCATTTTACGCACTTTATATTGGTAAAAGCCTAAATGATTTCAACGCATTTGTTGCGCACTTTTATGACTTAAATAATAAAAGCTTTAATAAATTCAACTTGGTTAAATCCTAGAAGGGATAACCAATGCCGAGGTTGAAAGCGGTTTGGTCCTCACTTTTGCCCAGGAATTTGAAATTGCGGATGGCCCATTTCTCCCCGTCTGGCGCTGTGGGGTCGTATACCTTGGTGGCTACGTCGAGGCGCAGAATCAGGAAGGAAAAGTCGAGCCGGATGCCCACGCCGGAGCCCACGGCAAACTGCTTCCAAAACTGATCAGTCTTAAATTGAGCGTTAGAGCGCGGATCGCTTTGCAAGGTCCAGACGTTGCCGGCATCCGTGAAAACGGCTCCGTTGATGAAGCTATACACTGGGAAACGGTACTCCACGTTGGCCTCCAGCAGCAGCTCGCCGGGTTGCTCCAGGTTGTAGTCGCGAACTATTGTGCCATCATCAAGGCGGGTGGTGGTGTAGGCACCGGGGCCCAGGCGGCGCGGCTTCCAGGCCCGGACGCTGGAACTGCCCCCGGCAAACAAATACTTGTCGTAGGGAATAATCAGCTGGCTGCCCGTAACGTTGCCGTCGGCGTCCTCTACATCGGTGCGGGTGAGCGCGCGGGCAATGCCGCCGTTGAAACGGTATACGAAGAAAGTTTTGGGGCCCAGCTTATGGTAGCGGCGGTAGTCGGCCGTGAACTTGGCGAAGTCGTACACGTTCAGGTTGATACGATTCTGGTAGAGCGCCCGCGTGAGGCCGCCAACCTCCACAAACAGGCGCAGAAAAGTAGCGTCACGCGTCTGGTTGAAATCGTTGGAGTTGAAGAGCGACGTGGCATTAATACTAGGCACGTACAGTTGCGTGAAGCTGCGAAACAGTGGTGAACCTTGTTCGGCTAATCGGTTGAGGCGCACTTGAAATGAGTCGGAAACAGCGGACGCATTAATAATGCTTACGTCGATGGGGGTGAGCACCCATTGATGATATAAAGAACGCTGCCAGATGTAGTCGAAAGTGCCCTCCAGGTTGGTACGCGTATACTCGGGGCGCTGCACATAGGTGTAGGTAAGATTGAGGCGGGTGCGAGGGTTGTAGCGCGACAGAATGCGTCCCGAGCGCCAGGGCAGAATAAACTGCGGGATAACTAGGTTAATATTGCCCCCCAGTTGCGTGGTAAGCACGGTTTCGGGGATATCGCTGCCTGTTACGCGATTGTATTGCCCTTCAAAACCAGCCCGCACACCAAACTCCAGCACCTCGGCCCCACCGAACACATTCCGAACTTTCAGGCGGGCGTTGACGAAAGGACCCACTTGCTCGGCCACGTAGGTAGCACCAAACTCTGTCAATTCCTGAAAGCGTTTGTGCGGCGAAGCATTTACTACTGCGTCGAGCTGGTAAGTGGTATCAGTACCAAGAGCGGGCTCTACCTTGACGTAGTTGATATTGTTGAAGCGAAATACATCGAGGTCAGCCAGTTGGCGCTGGGTAAGCTGGGTATTAGCCAGACTATAGCGCTGCTCGGGGCGCACTGTCAGTTTACGGTCGAGCACACGAGTACTGAAGCGGTGGCGAAAAGCCAGATAGTACACGGAGTCGCGCAGGATAGTGTCGCGCTTCACTCCAAAACGTATGGCTCCGGCGTCGGTCAGAAAATTTACGTGACGAACAGAGTACACATGGTGCTCAAGGCCCGGCGCCGGATTGGCGATGAGTGTGCGAAGCTGCACTGTGTTGGGGGCAAAGCTCGTGTCGGCCTCAAGGGTAATGTATTGTTGACGAAAATCGTAATAGCCCTCGTTTTTGAGCAGGATTTCCAGACGAGCGCGTTCCTGCCCAATCAGGGTTTCATTGTAGCGTTGGCCCAGCTGTAGCAGCGACGCTTTCTGGTTGGCTCGCACCACGCGCGCCACCCCCGAATCGGGGATAACATATTCGAGCTTGGCATACGTGAAGGGCGCGTTCTCGGTGATGTGATACGTCACGGTCACCATGCGCTTGCGGACGGTATCGGTGGCCGTGACGCGGCTGCGAAAAAAGCCCTGCGACTTCAGATAAATGCTGAGCTGCTCCACCGTCTGCCGAGTCAGGGCGGAGTCGTAAACTACGGGTGCTTCGCCTAGACGCATGATGGCGTTGCCTTTGTCGAGGGCCAGCTGGTGGCGGCGCAGGTGCTGGTCGCGCTTTACGAGCAGCTTGCCCACCTTCACCGAGTCGGGGCGGGCGGCCTGAATGCGCTTGCGGTATTCGAGGCGCTCATCTTCGAGGCGCTTCTGCACCTTGGCGCGGTCGTAGAACGTGCTGCCCAGCTGGTAGATGGCCAGCTTTGGCAACGGAAAGCGGGAGTTGGGCTCTTGCTGATACAGGGCTTGCAGGCTAAGCGCGTCGGCCTGCTCTACGCCCGTGAGCTTATTGGCGCGCAGCAGATTACGGCCGGGCGGCAGCAGGCGCGTGGGCGTACAGCTGTCCAGCAGCCCGATGAGCAGAACTGCCAGCCAGACAACGCGGCTTTTCTCCTTAAAAAAGCCCCCCAGCGGGCCTGGCAACGGCGAATATGGTTTCAAAAGCGGTAGCGAAGTACATGCACGTATGGCACCTGAAAAAGCGTCGGCTCCGGCACGCTGCTCTCCGGTGTGAGGAAAGCAAAACAGTGTTGGCGCTGCTAAATTCCACCTTTTTACTGGAATACGCTGGAATCGGTTAGCTCAACCAGATAGGAACCTGTTTTCCAGTGGAAAGCCAGGAAAGCAGACCGGACTAATTTAATCAGTTTCGCGCTTTGAAGGCATGGCAAAATGCTGCTTTATGCACCTGAGGGCTGCGGTGGTATAGCCGCATATCCTTTAATTTGTGGCAAAGCCTTTTACCTCAGGCTGTCGGCGCACTCATAAATAATAGTGGAGGCTTCGGCCTTGCAGCATCGCTAACGCTGCGAGGCCGAAACCTCCACGAGTGCATTTTCCTTACTCCTTTCCAGTATGATTTGTATTGTAATGGGCGTGTCGGGCAGTGGCAAAACCACCGTTGGCCGCGAGCTGGCCCAGGCTCTGAGCTTGCCCTTTTATGACGCCGACGACTTTCACTCGGCGGCCAACGTGGAGAAAATGCGCCAGGGCACCCCGCTGACCGATGAAGACCGGCACGGCTGGCTCGCGGCCCTGGCCGCGGGCATCACGAAGTGGGAAAAGGCGGGCGGCGCGGTGCTGGCCTGCTCGGCGCTGAAAGAGAAATACCGGGCCGTATTGCAGGCAGCCGCCGCGCACGCTGTTTTCTGGGTGGTGCTGGAGGGGAGTAAGGAGCTGCTGGTGTCCCGGATGCGGACCCGCTCGGGCCACTATATGAAGGAGCAGATGCTCAATTCGCAACTGGCTGACTATGAGTCGCCGACTTATGGGCTGCACCTCAGTATTGAGGCATCGCCCGAAGAGCTGGTGAGGCAAACCGTGGAGTTTTTGAGAAAACAAAAGGGTGAAAAAGCCCCCCGCTGATTCTATCCAACGGCCCCCGGCTTAAGCGGCTGGAAGCGCTACAAGGACGCCTGCTCGAACTGCTCCCGGTGGTCACTGTTAGGCCGCAGCAGCAGCCGATTGTGCGGGTAGTCGATGATCAGATCGAAGCGGCGCAGCACATCGAAGCCGAGCGTTCCACTGCGGGGCACCGTCACGCGGTCAACCAGATTGTGGGGGTCGGGGAAGGCCGTCAGCAGGGAGCGGAGTTGATAGGCGCCCAGCTGCAACAGCGCTATGGGGCCCAGATAGCCCTGAATCAGACCGCTGAAGCCATAGCCCAGGTCGGCACGCTGGCGCTCGGGGGGCAAAGACAGCCGCGGATCGGAAGCGGTTTCCAGCGAGAGGGCGTGGTTGGCGCCCGTATCCAGCATCAAGCGTAAGGGTATTGCCTGTGAGCCCGTTAGGGAAATATTGGTGGTAATGTAGGGTCGGGAGTCATCCAGCTCGATGGGCAGGCTGCTCCAGCTGTCGTCCGTTGTGGGGCGTGGAGCGGTGGGCTCAGTAAAGGTGATTTGACCCAACGTGGGGTGAATGGAAACAATGAAGCTGCGAAACAGATCATAGCCCAAAATGCCATGAATTTGTATGCCTAACAGCGCTTCGAACGCTACGACCTGTTTGGTGACGATGATAAAGTTGATGGACGGCGCTTCAATGCCCGCAAACTCAACCCGCACGGAGTTCGTTCTGTGGGCCAGAACCGGCGCTTTCTTTCCTACTCCGGATAAGTTGTAGGCTTTGGTTGTCTGTACGCCCAGCTGTCGGCCAAGCTTGGGGTTGGTAATGAGGGAGGTGGCAATGCCGGTATCGAGCAGAAAATTATACGGCCCTTTGCCATTAAGAAAAACCGGAATGATGAGCAGGTTGCCGTGGGCTTTATACTCCATGGAAACCTGCTGCTGGCTGGCCTTTTTGAAGCGAAACGGCGAATCGATAAAAACCTCTGCATCCGGTGGCGCCGCAGTGGCAAACGCCGGCCAGGCAGCCAGTAAAAAAAGCCCCCCAAGTAACCCACAGATACTACGGCAAGCCCCCAGGCTAATGCAAAAGGAAAGGAATTGCTGGAGGGTGGCTATCGGCGCTTCGAGCAAGCGCAGCCAAGGCGAGATAGTAGCCATAGAGGCAGGTGGCTCGGTGCCGCCGACACCCCCGTGGTGCCTTTTGCCCGAAATCCGCCCCTATACACTCACTTTCAGACGCCTGCTTCAATGATTATTCTTTGAGGTGCCCGATTCAGCCCGTAAGCTGCCCGTTTTGACGCCAGAAAGAAGAGCCAAAGTAGCACTAGCGAGCAGCTTTCTGCCACACAAAAAAAACGGCCTATACGCAACGGGTAGGCCGTTTTTGTAGATATTTTGACGGCTATTGAAAGGCGTCAAAAAAGCAAAAAAGGACACAGCGAGGCGTCCAGCTTTTGCTGGGGCAGGTGTGGAAATTCACTCACCATTTTTCTACGCCTGCCGGGGAGTTGCAGCTCCCTGCCTCGCTGTGTCCTTTTCTGCTACTGCCCTGGGGCAGCTATCGATTCTTGGAGGTGTGTTTGTTTGATTATTAATATAGGCCCAACCTGCGCGGTGGCTTAAACAAAGCCTGCTGCCAAGCACTGGGGGGCTTTTTAGTCAATATTTTCCGTGTCTTGCAAGGGCTGTAACTACTTGTTTCTGGTGATGAACGCCTTCACGTTATCGCGGTAAAAACGGGTCCATTTCAGCGTGTGGCCGCCGGTGAGCTTCACCAGGTACTCTCCGTTGAAATACCCCTCGAGCTCTTCCACATAATTCAGATTGATCAGATAGGAGCGGTGGATGCGCGCAAAGTCCGTCGGATCGAGGCGCTGGGCCAGCTGGGTCAGGCTCTCGTACAGCACGTAGGAGCGCTGCAGCGTGTGCAGGGTGATGTAGCTGCCGTCGGCATCGAAGTAGAGAATATCATCGACCTTAATAAAAAACAGTTTATGCTGCTCCTTGACCAGCAGACGCTTTAATGGGGGGCGCGGCCCTGGCAACTCCTCACCGGGCCTGCCCCCTTCTGGCGAGGGCTGGGATTGGGTTACATTGGCTTTCATAGGATAAAGCAGTTAACAATTCAGCGCTTAGTTTTTAAGGATAAAATCAGGCATTCCGAAAGGAAACCCGGCATCGCGCCGGCCTGCGGAGGGCGCTGGCTTTTTCGTGCCAGCACCCGCCCCATCAGGGGCGGCGCGTCATTCTGCTTGTCAGGGACACCTTTTGTTTCGGTACCGCCTGCCAAGACCGTGTTCCTGCTTTATTCCTCCACGTGAGGAGTAAATATGTGCTGTCGTGGTTAGTTAGTAAGTGAAAGACCAGTAGTCTGGAAAGAGGCTGCATCCACGATACGAATAAATTCGTACTATCTGTTCAGCTTCTTGATTTGCCCCCCACCAGCCGACCAGCCGCTTGTTAGCCGAAGGTGTAATTATCTGCTGCTCTTTGCATTCGGATAGGGGCGGAGTATGTGCGTCTGCCGGGGATACCGACCAAAGTGGCAAACGTTACAGAAAACCTCGATTTTATTTGTCTACGGCTTGCTACGGGTAGTACTGCGAGTGAAACATGGGGTAAGGTGCATGGCCGCTTTGTTGGTTTCAGGAAACATACAGGCAGCTGAAGCGCTCAAATATTCGCCTGTATACTATATGTTCAGAAAGATGATGCCATCAATATAACGTTCTTATTATCAGCGCTATTGCAAAGACGCAGCGTTGTTATAATCCTGATCTGTTCGATTTCGATACACCCGTTGTCCGGTTATGATACGCTGGTGATCGGCCACAAAAAAGCCGCTTCGGGGAAGAAGCGGCTTTCTGGTATGGGTAGGATAGGGGCTTACTGGGCCGTGAAGGTGGTGCGGGTGACGGTGGTTACGCCACTTACCGTTTCCGTGTCCACGAGGATAAGCCGGGTTTGGTTCAGTTCCTCAATCGTGCCGGTCAGCTCAACATCATAGACAAAGCCCGGAGCGGCGGTGAAGCTGACGGCGCCCGAAAGCGTCTGGTCGTTGTTGGACAGGCTCCATTGGCCCGTCAGGGTTTGAGGGCTGGCGCTGAAGCACTTGGTTTTGCCCTCATCCACAACAAATGCATTGCTGGCCTGAAACTTATACAAGTTGTCTTTAAAGCAGGCATCCTCGCTGGTAAAGATGTCTACGGCCGCCTTGGTGCCTTCCTTTTCCGTGACGGCAGTTACCATCCAGGTCTTGGCCATGAGCTTCTCGGTGGCCGTCTGGTTTGTGGGTTGAGGATCGTTGTTGTTGTCGTCGCCGCAGCTAACGAGTGCCCCGGTCAGGGCCAGGGATACAGCAAAAGAGAAGAGCTTGTTCATAAAGGGCAAACGAGATAAAAGGAATAAAATTACTGGCGGACAAACCTAGCTATACTACGCGTTGGGGCTGCACTATTTTGCCCCCCAGCGGCAAATCAAATGCCAGCAAGCTCGGCTATGGATAGAAAAGGTAGCTGAAGTTCAGCAACACAAAATCTATACAATACCGGCACCTTTTTTTGCCACGGCACGCGTCTTTGCCTGGTTGAGAGGCAAGGTGATCAGAATATCGGTGCCTTCTCCTTCCCGCGATTCAAAGGTGAGGGTGCCGCCATGCCCTTTGGTAACGATATCGTAGCTGAGGGAGAGGCCCAGTCCTGTGCCTTCGCCGGGGGGCTTTGTCGTGAAAAATGGTTGGAATACCTTCTTTGCCACGTCCGCGGGCATGCCCATACCGTTGTCGCGCACTCGCAGCTCTACTTGCCCATTGCTTTGGCGGGTGCTCACCTGCACCTGCGGCTGGTAGTCCGGATCAGTAACCGCGGCTTTCTGCTGCACGGCATAAAAAGCGTTGGTATACAGGTTCAGGAGCACCCGCCCGATGTCGGGGGGAACCAGTGCCACGGGCTCCAGGCCAGCCTCAAAGTCGGTAATTAGCTCTACTTCAAATGCGGGAGCTTTGGCGCGCAAGCTTTCATAGGCCAGATTCAGGTACTCTGTGGCCAGGGCGTTCAGGTCGGTGGGTTTGCGCTCACTGGTACTCGGCCGCGCATGTTCCAGCATGCCTTTGATAATAGCGGAGGCCCGCTGCCCGTGTTGGGTGATTTTGCTCAGATTCTGTTCCAGCTCGGCAGCCAGCTCTTCCACCTCCTGAAAGTTTCCCGCGCGGGCTTCGGTCTGCAACTCCTGGCTGATGTCGGCCGACACGTCGGCGAAATTGGTGACGAAGTTTAGTGGGTTCTGAATTTCGTGGGCGATGCCGGCGGTCAGCTCGCCTAGTGCCGCCAGCTTTTCCGCTTGCACCAGTTGCGCCTGGGTGGCTTTCAGTTCTTCCTGTTGGCGCTGAAGTTGGGCATTGGACCGCTGTTTTTGCTGATTGTTGAGCCAGAGCAGAACGCTCAGTCCGGCTACTATTACCAGGGCCGCCAACGAGCCCAGCAGGAGCAGACGCTGCTGACTATTTTGCTGGCGAATCAGCTGTTGGTTGTGCGTCAGGAGTTGAATCTGCGACTGCTTCTTTTCCAACGCATACTGGTACTGGAGCGCGGCCGTGCGGCGGGTCACTTCCTGATTGTCGAGGCTGTCACGGTAGGCTATGAACATGGCGAGGTAGCGATACGCTTCGTCGAAGCGGCCACGGGCTGAGCTAGCTTGGGCCAGCACATCACTGGCGTCGCGAATCGTGCTTTTGTTGCCGGTGCGCTGGCCCGCCAGCAGCGCCTCGCGCCCGTACACCCAAGCACTATCGGGCTGCTCCGTATCGAGGTAAGCGCGGGCCAGAATGAGCTGCACCAGGGGCATTCTGCCTACGTCATCCAGTTGCTTCATGCGTTGCAGGGCCCGAAAAGCCGCAGAAAAAGCTGCCCGGTAGTTGCCCAGACGCTCATCCATATCGGCAATGCTATATAGACTCATGGTAATGCCGCCTTGATTATTCAATTCTTTCGCCAGCACGGCGCCCTGCTCAAAATAGCTCCGCGCCTGCGCCCACTGGCCCTGAATGCGGCACAGCTCGCCTAGCCCCGATACGCAATGGGCAATGCCGTCCTGGTCGCCTACGCCCCGCGCCAACTTGAGGCCCCGCACAAAGTACTGCCGGGCCTTTTGGTATTCGCCCAGCGCGATGCTCGTATTGCCAAGCTGGCTGTTGAGAAGTGTCAGCCACTTCTGGCTGGGTATTGCATCTGCCAGCTTCAGGCCCTGAAAGCTATAAGCCATGGCCTGCGCATAGTTGCCCTGCCCGGAAGCGGTGTACGAGAGGTTGTACAAACACGAAATCTCATGCAGGTGGTCATTGAGCCGGACAAACAGCTTTCGAGCCTTATGAGTGTAGTCCAAGGAAAGCTCGTACTGATTGCGGAAGCGGTAATAAAAGCCTAAACCCAGCAAAGCGCGGGCTTCGCCAAACGTGTAGCCTATCTCCCGCGACAGGTTTAGGGCTTCTTCATAAGCGGTTTTGGTTTGCTGGGGGGCATTTGCGCGCTGTACGAATGCCAGCGTGTTGAGGCGGTTTACTCGGCCTGTATCACGCTGCGGATGCGCCTCCACCGCGGCTTGCCAGCGCCTGCCCACTGAGTCTTGCGTCCTTGCTTCAAAAGACAGGAAACTCAGCAAGCAAAGCAACAAGAGCGTTTTCATACATAATCACTTGTCCAAAAATAACTTGATAATAAGGTATTGATTCAAGCGGACTTAGCAAAGAAAGAAACTCTTGCCTAAGCTAAAATAGTCATATTAAATCTTGTTTTTTGAACACGTATTAATAGCGCGACTTCCATCTATTGCGCCAAAAAAGCCAACAGGAGCGAGGGCTACCAATGTCTTTGCGAACAGACCAGTAAATCTTCAGGTCGCGGCTCTCGACAAAGTGGCTTCGCTTTCGTATCTTCTCTTTCTCAGCGTAACCCTGCCGTGGTTGTGGCAAATTTCAGGTGTGCTGGGGGCAATTATGCTATACCAACTGTGCTACGTGAGTCGGGCCGTGACACCGCTGAGCTACCCGGAACTGCGCGCCCTGGTGGCCCAGGCCCGTGCCTATAACGCGGCGCACGGCATCACCGGCATCCTGTTTTATGGCGAGGGCAATTTTGCCCAGGTGCTGGAAGGCGAGCAGGCAGAGGTGGAGCGCCTGTTCGACTGCATTCAGCACGATGCACGGCACTACGACGTGACGGTGATTACGCGCGTGACCCGTCCCCGGCGCACCTATCCGCAGTGGGGCATGGCAGGCCATCGGTTGGCAGAAGCACAGTTTGCTGAGCTGGTTAAGTACCTGCCCGAAGAAGCAGACGCGCCGCCGTTGGAAGCTCGCCTGGAGGCATTCGTTAGTAAGAGTGAGCAATTGTAAGCTTTGCCTACTGCGCCTCAACTACCTAGCTCTACTGTACGTAAGGCAATGACCAATCCTTACACCTAACACCCCCTCTTATGAATTATTCTTTCCTTCGCCCGGCCGGTCTGGCTGGACTGATGGCTCCTGCCTTGGCGAGCTGCCTGCTGTTAAGCAGCTGTGATACCAAGCCGAAAGCCACCGAAACCGACACCCAGGCCACAGCGGCCGATAGCACTGCCACCGCAACGACCGGCGAAGTGAAGCCCACCGGCGCCAAACCGGCGTGGGGGCCAAATCTGAAGCCTGAGATGCAGGCAGTCATTGAGCAGCTAATGAGCTTCAACAATAAGCCGCTGCCTGAGTTGACTGCCGTTCAGGCCCGCAAGCAGCCGAGCCCTGCCGACGCGGCCATGAAGCAGATGCAGGCCAGCAATATCACGCCCCCGCCCATGCAGGTGGACACAGCCAGCCAAACCCTAATGCCCGGCGTGAAGGCGCGCATTTATACGCCCAAGGCCGGCGCAGCTCCCTTTCCAGTAATTGTGTATTACCATGGCGGCGGCTGGGTAATTGCCACCATCGACACATATCATGCTTCCGCGCAGGCATTGACCGAGCAAACCGGGGCCGTGGTAGTATCGGTAGAGTATCGCAAGGGGCCGGAGCATAAGTTCCCGACGGCCCACGACGACGCATTCGCCGCTTATCAGTGGGCGCTGAAAAATGCCGCCAGCATTAAAGGTGATCCGAAGCGAGTAGCGGTGGCGGGCGAAAGCGCCGGCGGTGGTCTGGCGTGCGCCGTGAGCATGCAGGCCCGCGACAAAGGCGTGGCGCTGCCCAAGCATCAGCTGTTGGTGTACCCCATTGCGGGCTCCGACACTAATACGCCTTCTTACCAAAAGAACACGGAGACCGCGCCGCTTAATAAAGCAGGCATGGAGTGGTTCTTCAAGAACTACCTGCGTACTCCCGCTGACGGAAAGGACCCACGCATCAACCTGGTGGCCGCGAATCTGAAAGGCTTGCCGCCGACCACCATCATCGCCGCCGAATACGACCCGCTGACGAGCGAAGGCAAAACCCTCGCTGATAAGCTCACAGCCGCCGGCGTGAAAGTGAATTATAAGCTCTACGATGGCACCACTCACGAATTCTTCGGGATGGCGGCTGTAGTACCCGAGGCCAAGCAGGCCCAGGGCGTGGCAGTAGCGGATCTGAAGGGCGCGCTGAAGTAAACCTAGCTGCTCTCTGTAAAAAAAGCCCCCCGCTTGTTGAAGTGGGGGCTTTTTTTGCGAAGTGTAAAAGCAGCAGCAGACTACTGCAATCGTGTGGTCAGCGTTCTTCTTACTCTCGTGAACAGCGGCGGCTAGGTTGGGCTAAAAGGTCAGATTGCCTTCGTTAGCTTTGTAGCGCGGCCGAGCGGCAGCTCGCAGGGGCCGTTGTTGGGGCAGAATTTCGTGCCTGACAGTGAAAAAAAAGGGGCGTAATCTCCGGCAAAGTAACAGGCAACAGCACAGCTCCTATGGTCAGTAAAGCGTTAAAAAGCCGCGTAGAGCAGCTCAAACAAAAGAAATACCGCAAACGCTTGGGGCTGTTTCTGGTGGAGGGCGGCAAAAGCGTGCTGGAGCTGCTGGCATCGGATTTAGTAACCGAACGCGTATTTCTGACGGCTGAGTACGCCGCCAAAATTCCGCCACTACCGACGGCTGTGCCTTTCGAGCTGGTATCGGAAGAAGAGCTAACTCGCCTCGGGACCCTGGCCACCAATACAACAGCCCTGGCCATCGCCCATCTGCCGGCCGAGCCGCCGCTTTTGTCCCCCACAAACACCTTATTGCTGGCGTTGGACCAGGTGCGCGACCCCGGCAACATGGGCACGCTCATTCGGCTGGCCGACTGGTACGGCCTACAAGGCGTGGTGTGCTCCGATACCTGCGCCGACCCATGGGCGCCCAAAACCATAGCCTCCACCATGGGCTCGTTCGCCCGCGTGCCCGTCTGGCAGCGCGATTTGCCCGAGTGGCTCGACAATTTGCCCCCCAGCGTGCCCCGCTACGGTGCCCACCTCGAAGGCGACAACGTGCACCGCCTCACCCTGCAACCGTCGGGCGTGCTCATCATGGGCAGCGAGTCGCACGGCCCGCGGCCGGAGGTGCTGGAGCGCCTCACGCAGCGGCTCTACATTCCGGGCGCTGGCGGCGCCGAAAGCCTGAACGTGGCTATTTCAGCGGCGATTCTGCTGGATAACTTTCACCGGGAACTGTAATGAGTAGTTGTCAGATCAATGAAATGATATGAAGCTCGTAGTTGAACTCAGCTGCAAGCTATTCGGCCATTACTTCCAGTAGCGACAACCAATTGTCAGTCATTGCGTCAAAACTGGAGAAGCTGTAAAAAAGCCCCCGGTAGCCTCTGCAGAGGCTACCGGGGGCTTTTTTACAGCTGCGCGAATGATTGCACAATGCATCACTTGCCTCAGCAAAGTGGCCGTGCGTCGGGGCTTTAGCCATCGATGGCTGGCACTACCAGCACGGGCACCGGGCTGCGCATCAGCAGCTGACTGGTGATGCTACGGTGAAAAAAGCCCCCCAGCACACTGCGCCGCCGGGCCAGCAGAATCAGACAGTCGGCCTTGGTGGAAGCCAGCGCTTCCAGAATGCCTAAATCGGGGTGAATGGCATAATAGCCTTCCACTGAAAGTCGGGGCCCGTCGGTGGGTAGTAGGCCGCTGTTGCCCACATAATGCAGGGCCGAGGCGCAGGCCATATCATTTTGCATAGCGGCTGCCGTGATAACCGTGGTGCGCTGGGGCCGCAGCTTGTGCAGAATGTGGGGCGCCAGCGCATGAGGCGGTAGCGCAAAGGCCTCGGCATCAGCGGCAATTGCCACGTGCTGCGGAGCGGCCGGACCCGTGTAGGATTGGGGCACCAACAGCAGCGGCAGCTCCACATTGCGGAGCACATCCAGCGTGGCGGCCCCCAGATCGAAGTCGGCGCGCTCCGCATGGGGGCGACCCAGCACAAACAGCGCCGGATGGTAGCGCCGGGCCAGGTCGTTGATGACAGCGGGAAAAAGATCGGTGGCTAACTCGATGGTGGTCGGCGAATCCAGGCCGGCGGCCATTTCCTGCAGCGCCTGCTCCAGGTATACGGTGGATTGCTGATCTGCCGGGGCTTTGCTGGTTTTCCGCAGCAGACCCCGATGATTGGAGTGCAGCAGCACCAGCCGGGCCCCGAGCGGCGCGGCCAATTCGTTCGCAAACTGCACCGCCCGCCTGCTTTCAGGGAAAAAACTGGTCAGCACAATGAAGGTGATAGTCGTGCTGTCAGCGGCCGTCGGCTCGGCGGAAGTAGCAGGCTTTGGGGGAGTATCCATCATGAGAGAAGCTGTTATCCGTGGTGAAGGCTTAGCGTTGGGAAGAGTGGGCCTACAGTGCGGAGCGTGAAGGGTAAACAGGCCGCCACCAGTCATACAGTGTCGGATGTTAAGTATAAGCAAAGCTGTACACAAATGGAGAGGTAATGCCATGATCCCACTCAGGCAGTAAGGTGAGGTAAGTCATGGCAGGTTTCGGTGGTCACAGCGATGTTTACGGACCAGGCTGGCCGGCTGGTGCCGACATGCTCGTGGGGGGCTTTTCTGGGGAAATTGAAGCCCCGAGCAACCGGAAAAACTCGGTTTCGCCTCTGTTATTCTTACTTCAATAGCTGCCCGCATGCTGAATCTGGCCACTGACATTCTGGGTTTTCTGTTTTGCACCGGCATCATTGTCGTAAGCGGTACGAAGCTGTCGAAATACGGCGATCAGCTTGCTATCCTAACCGGTATCAGTCGGGCGTGGCTGGGCCTGGTGCTGCTGGCATCGGTTACGTCGTTGCCGGAGCTGCTTACCAGCATCAGCGCGGTAGCCATCGTGGGCGCTCCTGACCTGGCCATGGGCAACATTCTGGGCAGCTGCGCCTTCAATATTCTGATTCTGGCCTGGGTGTATTTATTTGCCCCCCAGCGGGCGTTGCGGCTGCCGGTGAGTGCGGAACACACGCTTTCCGCCTCTCTGGGTGTGCTGATGCTGAGCGTGGTAGGAGTAGGCTTTCTTGCCCCGGAAGCCTTCGGAACCTTGGGCTGGATGGGCGGCTACAGCGTGGTGCTGGCGCTGCTGTACTTCCTGTCGATGTATAGCATTTTTCAATACGGAAACACCACCGCACCCGCATCGGAAGCAGGCCCCGCCGCATTTAAAGCCGATACTAAGCTGCAACCGGTGGTGCTTCAGCTGCTTCTGCACGCCGGACTGGTGGTGCTCAGCGCGCTGGCGCTCCCTTATTTTAGCGAGCATCTGGCCGAGGCCAGCGGTTTGGGCGAAAGCTTCTTCGGTTCATTTTTTCTGGCCATTACCACTTCCCTGCCCGAAATCGTGGTGTCGCTGGCGGCAGTGCGGCTGGGCAGCATCGATATGGCGCTGGGCAACTTATTTGGCAGCAACTTATTTAATCTATTTGTTCTGAGCCTGAGTGATATGGCCTTTCTGTCCGGCCCAATTATCGCGCACGTAAGCACCAGCCATCTGCTCACAGTGATGGGGGGTATTATCCTGACGGCTCTCAGTATTATGAGCCTGTTGCCGCACCCTGGTCAGGTTCTTCGGTTGTCACCGGGGGCCCTCAGTATAGTGCTCATCTATGGCTTGCTGACCCTGCTGCTGTATCACAATCGCTAGGGTTGGGCGGCCGGCTGCCTGCGCAATTTCTCTGCATTTTGCCCCCTATGCAGCAGCCATCCAAGTAGTTGGCCCAGTACCAGCACCAGCACAGCCGGGGCCAGAATCAGTACAAGCAGGGAGGTGCTCAGGGGCTGAATGCCCAGCAGATTGCGCAGCAGCGGCAGGAAGTAAGTCAGCAGCAGCAGACCCGTGCACAGGGCCAGGGCCAGCCACACGTAGCGGTTGCGCAACACGTCGTTGTGTCTCAAGGGCGTAGCAATACCGGCCATGTTGAACACGTGCAGCAGCTGCGCCCCGGCCAGGCCATAAAACAGAAGATTGTTGCCGACTTCTTCTGCTACCCCATAGTACTGACGGGCAATGTAATAGCTGCCCAGCAATACCACGGTCATCAGGGCCGCGTAGGCAACGGCCAGTCGCCAGTCGCCGGGGCGCATGATGGGGCCCTGCGGATCGCGCGGCGGGTGCTGCATCACTCGCGAACTACCTTTGCCCACGCCCAGCGCCAGCGCCGGGAACACGTCGGTAAGCAGGTTCAAAAACAGGATTTGCAGCGGCAGCAGCCCCAGGCCAGCCCCCAGCAAACCAGCCGCCGTCACTACCAGAATCTCGCTCAGATTGCAGGAAACCAGATACAGCACAAAGCGCCGGATGTTGGTAAAGATGATGCGACCCTGCTCCACCGCCGCCACGATGGACGCGAACGAATCATCGCGCAACACCAGGGCGGCCGCCTCACTGGCTACCTGCGTGCCCCGCAGGCCCATGGCCACCCCGATATCTGCTTTTTTAAGGGCCGGCGCGTCATTTACGCCGTCGCCGGTCATGGCTACGATGTGGCCGTGCTGCTGATATAGGCTGATCAAATCCAGCTTTTGCGCGGGGCTTACACGGGCAAATACGGCGGTGTGCGCCAGTCGGCCTCCCTCACCATCGGGGTCCGAAAACAAGCTGGGTAGCTCCGCGCCAGTGATGGCAATGGCTTCCTTGTCGGTAGTCAGGCCCACCTGATGGGCAACGGTGAGGGCAGTAGCTGGGTGGTCGCCGGTTACCATAATCACCCGGATACCAGCTTGTTGGCAGGAAGCCAGCGCCGGAATTACTTCGGGTCGGGGCGGATCCAGAAAAGCAACTATCCCCAGCCACACCAGCTCATTGGTCCAGTCGGATTGGTGCTCATCGGGCAACAGCCGGTAAGCGAAGCCCAGCGTCCGCAGCCCGCTTCGGGCCAGCTCTTCGGCGTGGAGCAGGTATTGAGCCCGCTGTTCCGCGCTAAGAGGCTGAGGGCCGCTGGGGGGCATTTCCAGATAGGTGCAGCTGCGCAATACTTCTTCGGCAGCCCCTTTTACGGCCACCCACACCTGCCCATCAGGGTGCTCATGCACCGTGGCCATCAGGCGGGTATCGGAGTTGAAGGGCTGCTCCGCCAGGCGGTTGGCGGTGGCGTGCGCGCCGGGTACATCGAAGCGGCTGGTATGGGCAAAGGTCAGCAGGGCTACTTCCAGCGGGTCGCCCAGGGCGGTATCCGGATCGGTGTGCGAGTAAGTGGCATTATTGCAAAGCGCAGCCACACGCAGCAGCTTCTGAAAGGTGTCGCTGCTGAGCAGTGCCGGTTCAATTTCGGCGGCGTCGGGCTTCACTTCCACGCGGCCCTCGGGAAGCCAGATGGTGTGCACGGCCATCTGATTCTGGGTGAGCGTGCCCGTTTTGTCCGTGAAGATGACGTCGGTGCCGCCGAGCGTTTCCACGGCCGCTAACCGCTTTACCAGCACTTTGCGCTCGGCCAGACGCAGCATGCCATAGGCCAGCGCCAGCGTAGCCACAATGGACATGCCCTCCGGAATAGCTGCCACGGCCAGCACAATAGCCGTTTTGAACAGCACATAAACCGATTTTCCTTCCAGCAGCCCCCCCACTACAAACAGCGTAGCCAGCCCGAAAGTGATAAAAACCAACTGCCGCGCCAGCTTATTCAGCTTGGCTTCCAGCGGCGTAGCGGTGTGCTTGGCCTCCTGCACCAGCTGGGCGATGGTGCCCAGCTGCGTTTTGCCCCCCACACCGGTTACAAAGGCCCGGCCCGTGCCATTGACTACGGCCGTGCCCTTAAATAAGTGGTTGGTCTGCTCGGCGAGGTGCGCCGCCGGGTCGGTAGGTTCCAACTGCTTGCTGACCGGCATCGATTCGCCAGTGAGGGCCGACTCGTTGACTTGCAACTGCTGGGCGTCGAAAAGCTGGGCGTCGGCGGCTACTACCTCGCCGGCTTCCACCAGCAGCACATCGCCCATCGTAATATCATCAGCCGGAATGGCGCGCACCTGCCCATCGCGCAGCACCCGGGCGCTGGTTGCGCCCATGCGGCGCAGGGCTATCATAGACGCCTGCGCATTCCACTCCAGCCAGAAGCCAATCAGGGCGTTAATGAGAATAACGGCCAGGATGGCGTAACCTTCGGCAAAGTCCTGAAACGCAAAGGAAAAGACAGCCGCGCCACCCAAAACGGCCACAATCATGCTCTTGAACTGGCGCAGCAATACCCGCGCCCAGCTTTCCTGTACGGCCGTTTCTACGGTGTTGGGGCCATAAATACTCAACCGCCGCTGGGCTTCCGCCTCAGTGAGGCCAGTAGTCGGCGACGTGGCTGAGTCAGTAAGGGGTGGTACGCTGTTGATGGTGGCTTGCTGCATAGAGTAAGGAGTAAGCAACGAGCACAGTGGAACCCCTGGTCCGAAGCGTACTCCAATCTAGCTAAAAAGCAGCTTTTGAGAACTGTGGTTCGCGCTTTAACGAGTAGAGGGGGACTCTTAAATCGCCCTGTCAAGCACACCGTTATAATAGTAATTAGCGCGAAGCCACCGACTAGTTTACGGGCAACACCAGCACTGGCACCGGACTGCGGGCAATGATGTGGGCCGTGACGCTGTGGTGAAAAAGCCCCCCAAGGTAGTTGCGCGACCGCGACAGCACCACCACTAAGTCGGGGCTGACCTGGGTAATGGCTTCGAGCACGCCCACCGCCGGATCGGAGTGGAGAAAGCCGCGTAAGTCCACCGACCGGACGCCCTTGGTTAGGCCGCTTGCCTGCACGTGCATCAGCGCGCGGGCGCAGCCGGCATCGTCTTCCAGAGCAGTTACGTGCACGACCGTTACCTCCGCTTTTATGTTTTGGAGCAGCTCAATGACGGCGCCGGCGTTGGCGAGCACAAAGTTCTCCTGATCCACGGCTATCATCACGCGGCGCGGCTGGACCGCGGCCGGGGTAGCGTCGGGCACGACCAGCACCGGAAACTGCGCTGCCCGCAGCAGATCGAGGGTGGTGGCACTCAACTGCTCGGGCGATGCGTGATTGGCCGCCGGCAATCCTACCACGAACAGGCCTGACGGATAGCGGGTCACCAGATCGTGCGCCACTTCCGGCAGCAGATCGGTGGCCAGCTCCACGGTAGCCGGGGTGTGCAGCTGTGTGGCCAGTCGCTCCAGCAAAGTCGCCGTGTCGGCATCCCGGTCAAGCTCCTGGCGCCGCCAGCCTTCCCCGGCAAACATATAGAGGTCGTAGAGGGAAGAGCGGTTTACGTGCAGCAGCACCAGTCGGCCGCCCTGGGCGCAAGCCAATGCATCGGCATAGTGCAGGGCCCGCAGGGCAGCCGGGTAAAAGTTGGTGAGCACAATCAGGGAAATGCCCATGGCAGTACCGGTTGTTAGGCGACGTGGGTGCGGCGTGAACTAATCCATAGCCGGAATCAGCAGAACCGGAATAGGGCTTTCGCCGATAATCTGGGCCGTAACGCTGCGATGAAACAGGCCGCCGAGCAGACTATGGCGCCGCGCAATCACGACCAGCAGATCGGCCTCCAGCTCGGCCGCGCCCTGCAAAATTCCCTCCGCCACGCTGGTGTGGTACACGATGCGAACCGGGTCAGTTTCTTTCACCGATAGCAGACCGCTTTTCCGCACACTGTGCAAGGCATCCTGGCCGGCGGCCGCGCCGGGGTCTTTTTGGTCCGTTACGTGGATAATGGTGAGCGTGGCCTGCAACGAGAGCAAGAGGTGCTGGAGGATATCCTGGTTTTCATACAGCATAAAATCCTCGCCATCAACGGCTAACAGTAAGCGGCGCGGTGGAAAAGTGTCCCAGCCCACGGTGGGCACCGTGAGCAGCGGGTGGGGCACATGGCGCAGCAGATCCATGGCCGCATTAACGATGCCTTCGGCCGGCATAACCGCTGTGCCCGGCCGCCCCAGCACCAGCAGCTGCGGATGATGCTGGCGCACGGCCTCCGTCACGGCATCGGGCAGGTAGCCTTCCGAAATTTCCACCTGAGTAGGCACGGGTTGGCTGCTGGCCAGCTTCGTCAGCGCTTCGAGGGTTTCGCGCTCATTGTGGTGGGCTCCGCGGTTGGTGTACTCTTCGGGCGAAAGCAGCCCGTCGTGGCGCACGTGCAGCAGCACCAGCTGCGACTGCAAGGGCAACGCCAAGCCAGCGGCGTAGGAAAGAGCGCGGTTGGAAACGGCGAAGAAATCGGTCAGAACAACGATAGGAGATGTCATGGTGGCGAGCTGATAGACGTGACAGACAGGTTTAAAACTGGCTTAAAATAACGCTGGGGGGCTTTTGTGGGGAACAAATACGCGACGTACGCAGGCGCTAAGCGGCCGCCAGCGCCTTGGTCGTGGTGTTGTCATGCGTGATATAGCCATCCCGATAGCTATGCTGTTGAGCCAGCTGCCAGTGCGCGAGCATGGTGGCCAGATTGAGCACGTGGCCCTGAGCGGCGGTGGCTTCGGGCCCCTCAAAATTGTGGTCAAAGGTGTATTTCAGCAGCCGGCACCAACGCTCATACAGCGGGCCGATGTAGGGATGCACATGGGTGGCCCGCAACGGCCGGCCCTGATAGCATTCACCCGCCAGCGCAGCTTCCCACCACGCCAGATGCTCCTGCTGGGCCGCGCTGCGGCTGTAGGCGTTCATGGGGTTGCCAAAAACCGAGCTCAGCACTTCATCATTAGCCAGCCGATCCATAAACTGGCTGACAAGCTGCTGGCGCCGGGCTGGCGTATCCAGATCAGGGAGGGAATGCATATTCATGGGGAAAGTGATGAAATGCAAGCTGTTAGCTCGCCGTGGAAGAATCGTGCGAAGCCTGACGCTGGTGCCAGACGATGCCGGTCAGCGTGAGGAAGAGGAGCCAGAACCAAAAAGCGGGTGTGATCATAGCGCAGAAATGAGGCAGTGAATACTTCGCTGTTAAGGGCGATTACAGGGTAAAATTCGGGATTGGAGGCCCACTAAAGAATGGCCTTCGTCACCGTAAGTCTTGATTTTAATCATCCTAAATTTTATTGCATAAATCATATTTTGCCAGAGGTTAGACCAGCATACTGCGCCTAGATTCCTGTGAACAGCTTGGCCGATTCCCGGTATTCGGGCACGATTACCGAAGACCATTTTAAGTCGTGACGCATACTCTCCGCCAGGGAGTTAGCTGCTGCGGGCTCGCCATGTACCACGAAAGTGCGCTTGGGGGGCTTTTTGAAATTGCGCAGCCAGCGCAGCAGCTCCGAGCGGTCGGCGTGGGCCGAGAAGCCGTCGAGCTCGGCCACGTGGCAGTGCACGGGCACCCATTGCCCAAACATCTTGATCTGCGGAGCGCCGTCTTGCAGGTCGCGGCCCCGGGTGCCTTCGGCCTGGTAGCCCACCAGCAAAAGCGTGTCCTGGGGCCGGGGCAGCCGATGATACAGGTGATGGATAATGCGCCCGCCCGTAAGCATACCGCTCGACGAGATGATGATAGCCGAACCCATCAGCTGATTCAGAGCTTTCGACTGCTGCTGCTCGCTCACAAACGTCAGGTTCTCAAAATAAAACGGGTTGTTCTCGCCCAGCCGGTGTGCCCCGGCATGGTGCTGAAAAAGAGACGTGACGCGGATGCCCATGGGGCTGTCGACGTAGATGGGCACCGTGGGCACGCGGCCTTCCTGCCGGAGTTTTTTGAGGTAGTAAAGCAGGGTTTGGGTGCGGCCCACGGCAAAAGCCGCAATGAGCAGTACGCCCCCGCGCCCCAGCGCCTCATTTACCAGCCGGGCCAGCTCCTGCTCGGGGTCCTGAATGCGGGTGTCCCGGTCGCCGTACGTAGACTCTACCAGCAGCACATCGGCCGTTTCAATGGGCGTCGGGTCGAATAATACGGGATTGTCGTAGCGGCCCAGGTCGCCGGAAAAAACCAGCTTTTTCGATTGCTGAAGCCCTTTTACGGTCATCTCGGCAATGGCGGAGCCCAGAATATGGCCCGCGTCGCGGAACACCACCTGCACCTGATCGGTGACCTCCACGGGCAGATCGTAGGGCACTGAGCGCAGGAGCGTAAGCACTTGCCGCGCGTCGGCGGTGGTATACAGCGGCTCGGCGGGGTGGTGCTTGGAGTAGCCTTTGGCGTTGGCGTATACGGCCTCTTCTTCCTGTAGCTTGGCCGAGTCGAGCAGCATTATCTCGAGCAGATCGGCGGTGGCATCGGTGCAGAAAATTGCCCCCCGGAACCCCTCACGCACCAGTCGGGGCAGGTAGCCGCTATGATCGATGTGGGCGTGGGTAAGCACCACGGCCTCCAGATCGGGAACGGGCAGCGGCAGCGGCTCCCAGTTGCGCAGGCGCAGCTCTTTCAGGCCCTGAAACAGCCCGCAATCTATCATCAGCTGCCGCCGCTTGGGGCCTTTGTCCAGGGTCAGCAGGTACTTGGAGCCCGTAACGCAATGCGCGGCGCCCAGAAAAGTCAGGCTTACATCGAGCAGCGACTCCTCAAAGGGAATCCAGGGCTCCACTATCGACTCAGCCGAGTGCGTGGCCGGGCGGGCTACCTGCGCCTTTTCACTCGAAGCAGACGGCATCAACCAGGGTTTAAAAGGGGAAAGCGGACGAATGGGACGTACCTGGCGCATGGCATCTGGGATAAGGGTGGCAGCGAATTGGAGAGCAGAAGAGATATGGTGTTCCGGACAACATCACATTTACAATATATTGAAGCCTGAACCCAGAGTCTATGATCTAAATCATCTCCTTGGGTAATCATTCTCACATAGTGCCCGCCATTGAAGAGGTAGCGTTTTGCAGGCCAGACTACCCAAAAAAAGCCCCCCAGCCTTATGGCTGGGGGGCTTTTTTTGCTTGTTGCGAGCCGTGATGAGAAAGCCAGATAAGCGACCAGCAAGCCCAGCCGGACGCAAGGTTCGCGGGCCAGCGCTTTCAGGTGAGGCGCCCCAGCCAGCTCGGCGTACTGGGGCCTTGCGCGGGGAGCAGTAGCACCGGTATCGGGCTTTGGCGCAGCACTTGGGCCGTGACGCTAAAGTGGAACAGCTGCCCCAGAAAACTATGCGGCCGGACGATGAGCACCAGCAAATCGGCCTGAACATCTGACACGGCCTGCATAATGCCTTCGGCGGGCGGCAGACTTTTTTCCTCGTACAGCTCCAGGGCCGTGGCGGGCGGAAGCAGCTGGCTCAGGCGCACATTTGCTAGGGCCCGCTGGCCCGGAAATGCCTGCCGCTCATTCGGCGCTTCGGCGTGCAACACGGTATACGCAGCTTGCCAGGACGCCAGCAAGGGCGCCATGGCCCGGCTGGCGGGGTTCAGCACAAAAGGATCGGCATCGACTGCCAGCGCGATGCGGCGCGGAACCTGCGTGGTGGTGGCCGCTTCCGGCACTATCAGCAAGGGCCAGTGCGTGTCGCGCAGTACTTGGTTTTGCCACAGCAGGTCCAGCAGGCTGGTGTCGGTGTGCGTGCCCATCACCAGCAGGAGCGGGTGGTAGCGTTCCACGGCCTCCGCCACCATCTCTACTTCCGCGTGGGTGGACGTCACAATTTGGGTGGTCGCGGGCAACTGCCGGGTCAGGCGCTGCAAGGCGGCGTCCATGTCTGCCTGACTGCGGTAAGTATCGGTTGCGGTCATGGTCACCAGTTCGGGGTCGGGAGTTGCCTCGCGGTACTGATGCAGCAGGATGAGGCGCGCCTGAAGCGGCTCACTCAGCACGGCGGCATACCGGGCGGCATGTTCCGAGGCCGCCGACAGATTAGCTAGCACAACGATAGACGGGCTCATATCAGGCATATACAAGTACAATAAGTGGCAAGAAACCGAAAACAGCCGCGGCTGGGGGGCTTTAGTCCTGGGCGGGCAAAATCAGCAGTGGAATCGGGCTTTCCTCAATAAGCTGAGCCGTGATGCTCTGGTGAAACAAGCCGCCCAGCAGACTGTGGCGGCGGGCTACTACTACCAGCAGGTCGGTTTTTTGGCGGGCGGCTTCCTGCAAAATGCCCCCCACCAGGGAAGGCTGATATACCTCATGCACCTTGGTTTCCGGCAAGGCCGGCAGCAGGTTGGTATCCTGAATGGTGCGCTGGATAGTGGCGGTATCCGGCCTCATGTGCTCGTCGTCGGTTACGTGCACCACATCCAGCGTGCCTTGGGTTGCGTGCAGCAGCCGGCGCATCACATCCTGATGCTCCACCAGGTGAAACGGCTCCCCGTCGACGGCCAGGAGCATGCGGCGCGGCGGGAGCGTATCGGCCCCATTCGCCGGCACAATCAGCAGGGGATGAGGCTCGTGGCGCAGCAAGTCCATGGCGGTGCTGGTCACAATTTCCGGCGGCAGGGTGGCCGGCGTCGGCCGGCCCAGCACCAGCAGAAGCGGATGATGACGCTGCACCATTTCCTGCACTGCATCAGGCAGAAATTCATCGGAGATGGCTACTTCAGCAGGCACTGGCTGGGTGGCGGCCAGCTGCTCAAGCTGGTGGGTGGTTTGGCGCTCCGCCCTCCGGGACCGACGGCTGCGGAACTCCTCCGGCGAGAGCGGCCCATCCTGGCGCAGGTGCAGGAGCACCAAATGTGCCTCCAGGGGCACTGCCAGGCCCGCCGCATACGTGAGAGCCCGGTTTGTGAGGTCAAAGAAATCGGTCAGGACAACAAGTGAAGGATTCATGGCCGGCAGATATTAGGAAAGAATAAGACAGCGTATCCGGGGTCTGGGGGGCATTTCGTCGGGGCTACGTAGCGCCGGCGGTTAGGCCGAAGCTTTATGACTGCCGCGCAGGTAGGAGCTCATCAGGGCCAGGGCCGTCAGGAGAAAAATGGGCAGGATGAGAAGGAAAGAGTTCATGAGGGTAGCGAAAGTGGGGCACAGCGCGCTGGCCCCGGGTGGAAAAAATGATACTATAAACATCCACTTTTCGAAAGCATAAAGCCATGATGTAAATTAGCTTAGTATCTGATTTATATCATGTTTGCCTTTCCCCGGTGCGCCTACCCAACAAGGCGGGCGGACAAGGCGCAGGGTCCTGGTGGGTATCCTCAACATTAACTTCTTGTCTATGCCATCCGACACCACTTCTGCCAGGTCTGCTGTGCGGGCCGAACGACGGTTTTTGGCGGGCCCGCGGAGCCGCCGCAGCGAGCTGCGCTTTATGTGGACGGTGGTGCGGGAGTTTTTGCGCGGCTTTCGGGTGCTGCACTTCGTGGGGCCGTGCGTATCCGTGTTTGGCTCCGCCAGAGTAACCGCAGGCTCGCCGTTTTATGAGCTGGCCCGGGAGTTGGGCGCGGGCCTTAGCCAGCAAGGATTTACGGTGCTTACGGGTGGTGGGCCGGGCATTATGGAGGCCGCCAACCGGGGCGCCCGCGATATGGGCGGCCCCTCCGTGGGGTGCAATATTGAGCTGCCCGAGGAGCAGCATCACAACCCCTACCTGGATACGTGGCTGAGCTGCCGCTACTTTTTTGTGCGCAAAGTGCTGCTGGTCAAGTATTCCTACGCCTTTGTAATCATGCCCGGCGGCCTCGGCACCCTCGATGAGCTGTTTGAAGCCCTGACGCTTATCCAAAACAAGAAGATTCTTGATTTTCCGGTGGTAGTGGTGGGCCGCGACTACTGGCAGCCCCTGCTGGAGCTGCTTACCCAAATGGAGGAGCACGGCATGATAGCGCCCGCCGATGTGCGGCTGCTCACCTTCACCGACTCGGTGGAGGAAGCCTTGGCCCACATTGAGCATCACGCCGTCGTGAAATTCAAGCTGTTACCCGGCCGCGAGCCCCGGCGCTGGTGGTGGTTTGGCGAGTAGCTAGTAGGCGTCCGTTTGGTTATACTCCAGCTCCAGGAGCTGAAATCTGGCGTAGGGCCGGGGCTGGCCATCTACTATCCAGCTCGCCTCTGCCTGCGTAGGCACCCGCACACCGCGTATGGTTTGATACTCGGCGAAACGCCCCACCCAGGGCAGGGCGGCGGTGTCGCTCTGGTAGCGTTCGGCTTCGCATTGCACTAGCTCATTGCGCTCATTAAAGCGCACCAGGTACGAAATTGCCTGCCCCTGATACGTGAAGGTGAGCGTAGCGGAGTGCTCGTCCTGAGCCATCCAGCTAACCCGCTCGCTGGGCAGCAGGGCAGTAGGGAGCCAGGCAAGCTCACCCAGCCAGCGCATCAGCTCTGCCCGGTCGTAGCGCGGGCCGCGACCGCACATGACCGGTGCCAACCCAAACAGGCGCACGAGCAGCTGGCCGCGCCCGGCTACATATTCATCCCGGGCAGCAAAGAGGGTGGTGGTGCCCTGCCAGATGAAGCCCGGCGGATCGGCAGTGAGGTATTCTTGCCCCGAAATTGCCCCCCAGTCGCCATCCAGTGAGGTTTTAAACTGGCCCGTATGCCGCAGCCGTACGGAGCGCAGGTAGGGCTGGCCGTTGGGCAGCACGTGGCGGAAGTAGCGCTGCACCGGCGCCGGCAAATCAGCCAGCTGCGTTTCGTGGTAGATGCTGGTGGTTACGTCGGTGGAATTGCGCAGGAGGCGCCGCGCATCCTGGCGTAATTGGCGCCCTACCAGGGCACGGCCAACGCCAAACCCAGCGGCAGCGGCCGCCAGCACCCCCGATACCAGCAGCCACGGCTTGTTTTCATTTATAGCCATAATCAATTTGGGTTTGTAGGAATGCCCTTTTTTAGAAGTAGGTGCTGATAATTAGCCAAGAATATGTTCGTAAAATTATATATATTACTCTCTCAGGTACATGACGACCATGGTAGTCATCGCATGATAAAAATCAAGCGCACAGGCGGATGCGGCGCATAGCGATGCTGCCGGCCTGATGGTTTCTTGCCAGTAGCTTTACTTTCTAGCCGCTCCTGCTCATGGTTCCTTCCCTGCTCATTCTGACCGATTTCTTTCAGGCGGCCAACCGGGCGCTCGACTACGCCACCAATCTGGCCGATCCGCTTGGGGCCCGGCTGGTGCTGCTGCACGTGCGCCGCAACTCCGTGCTGGACCCTGAAATGATGAGGGGAGAGTTGTCCAACCTTAGTAGGGAAGCTATTTCGCTGGCTATGAGCAGTGTAGCGCGCCAGCTGGCCGTGCCGGTAGTGGCTGAGGTAGGCTACGGGCGGGTGGCTGCCGCCGTGGCCGATGCCGTCAGTCGGCACCATCCCGAACTAATCGTGCTGGGCCGGCCCGATTATTCTACCACCCCCGCCGAAATGGTGGAAACTACGTCCCTGGATATTCTGCGGGCCGCCCCTTACCCCATGCTGCTGGTGCCCCACACGGTAGTGAGCAGCGCGCCGCCCTCGCGCCTGCTGTTAGCGGTTGATGGTCAGGCTTTTGATTTGGGTGAACACGCCGGCGTTGTCCACCGGCTGCTGGCCGAGCTCATGGCTTCGCTCACGGTGCTGTACGTAGCCGCCCACTCCGACTACGACAAAAAGCCCCCCACGACCCTGGAAACGGTAGTGCGCACCGGTCTGAAGCTGGAAGCGACGCCGATCGAAATTCGCACCATCAGTAGCCGCAACCCTGCACAGGGCATTTTGGAGGAAGCCAATGCGAAGGAGTTTGACATGATCGTAGTCATCTCTCGGCGCCGCAACTTTCTGGGGCAGCTGTTTCACCGCAGCGTCACGGCCCAGGTGCTGATGCACAGCGAGTTGCCCGTGCTGGTGCTGCCTGCTCTCTGATAAAGTGCTCCCTGCCCGCAACCCGAAAGCCTGGGCCGGGCAAGGAGTGATGAAGATCATGAATGGCTATGTTATTTCTCATTTTTATCGAGTGCCGGATCAAGCATTTTTGAGCTGAAAGCACCGCATCAAAGCGCCCGATCGGTCAGCCAAAAAGCCCCCCAGACGCGCTGCCTGCTTTCCGGATAATTGTCTGACTCAGAAAACGATGAACGATTAACTCGGGGAGAAGCCAGCTTTGCCTGCATGAAGCTTGACGCCCTTTTACCCATCCAGCACTCTATCACTATGGCACAGGAAACATACACGCGGTTTTTTCGGGAGCTCACCAATCAAAACGTGGCGCTGGTAGGAGGGAAGAACGCCTCCCTGGGCGAGCTTTTCAACCAGCTTACCCCGAAAGGAATAAATGTGCCCAATGGGTTTGCCACCACGGCCGCCGCCTATTGGCTGTTTCTGGATGAAAATCAGCTGCGGCAGCCCCTTACCGCGCTGCTGGCTAGCCTCGACGAGAAGGAGTTGACCAACCTGCCGGCCGTGGGCACCCAGGCGCGGGCCTTGATAACGCAGGCCAAAATGCCCCCCAGCGTGGCGGAGGCCATCGGGCAGGCGTACCGGGAGCTTTCGGCGGGCCACGCCGGCGGCCTGGCGGTGGCCGTGCGCAGTAGTGCCACGGCCGAAGATCTGCCCACGGCCAGCTTTGCCGGGCAGCACGACTCGTTCCTGAATGTGCAGGGCGAGGAGGCTGTGTTGCAGGCTTGTCAGAAGTGCTTTGTGTCGCTGTTCAACGACCGGGCTATCAAGTACCGGCTCCAGAATGGCTTTGATCATCTGCGCGTTGCCTTGTCGGTGGGCGTGCAGATGATGGTGCGCTCTGATGTGGGCTCGGCGGGCGTGGCGTTTACTATCGAGCCCGAAACCGGCCACGCCAACCTTATCTACCTCACCGGCAGCTGGGGCCTGGGCGAAAATGTAGTGCAGGGAGCTGTGAATCCCGACGAGTTTTACCTGTTCAAACCCTCTTTGCGGAGCGGTCATCGGGCCCTGGTAACCCGCAAGCTGGGCGACAAAGCCAAGACTATGCGCTACGCCCAAACCGGCATTGAAAACTCCGACACCCCACCCGAGAAGCGCGCGGCTTTCGTGCTCTCTGATGCGGAGGCGGAAGAACTGGGGCGCTGGTGTCTGCTCATTGAAGATCACTACGGCATGCCCATGGATATTGAGTGGGCCAAAGATGGCCTCACCAATACGCTCTACATCGTGCAGGCCCGGCCCGAAACCATTCATCATGGCAGCCAGGCGCTGCGCCTGCACGAGTACCACCTGACCCAGAAAGGCCCGGTGCTGGCTACGGGCAAGGCAGTCGGCAATCAGATTGCCACGGGCGTGGCGCGCATTATCGCCTCGCCCGCCGACGGGCACCGATTGCAGCCGGGCGAAATCCTGATTACCGACATTACCAGCCCCGACTGGAACGCGGTGCTGCGTAAGGCGGCCGTCATTGTGACGAACAAAGGCGGGCGCACCAGCCACGCGGCCATTGTGGCGCGGGAACTGGGCCTCTCGGCCGTGGTGGGCACGCTCAATGCCACCGAAAAAGTGCAGGATGGGCAGCTCATCACGGTTTCCTGCGCCGAGGGCGACGAAGGTCAGGTGTTTGCGGGCAAGCTGGCCTGGCAGGAAACCGACATCGACCTGGAGCGCGTGGAAATGCCCCACACTAAGCCCCTGCTCATTCTGGCCGACCCCGACCGCGCCCTGCAACTCGCCCGTTACCCCAGCCAGGGCGTGGGGCTGATGCGGATGGAGTTCGTAATTAATAGCGCCATCCGCATTCACCCCATGGCCCTGGTCGATTTTGATAAGCTGCAGGATGCGCCGGCCCGTCAGGAAATTGAGCAGCTTACCACCCACTATTCCAGCAAGCCGGAGTACTTCGTGGATAAGCTGGCACAGGCCATCGGGTTTGTAGCGGCCGCATTTTACCCGCGCCAAGTGATTGTACGCCTCAGCGACTTCAAAACCAACGAGTACGCTAACCTGGTTGGCGGTCGGCAGTTTGAGCCAGAAGAAGAAAACCCCATGCTTGGCTTCCGGGGCGCCTCACGCTACTACAGTCCGCAGTACCGCGAAGGGTTCCGGCTGGAGTGCGAAGCGCTGCGGCGGGTGCGCCTCGATTGGGGCCTGACCAACGTGAAAGTGATGGTGCCTTTCTGCCGCACCGTGGCTGAGGGCAAGCAGGTGGTGGCCCTCATGGAGGAGTTCGGGCTAAAGCGGGGCGAGCAGGGGCTGGAGGTGTACGTAATGGCTGAAATTCCCAGCAATGTTATTCTGGCTGAAGATTTTGCCGCTGTCTTCAATGGGTTCTCCATCGGCTCCAACGACCTCACCCAGCTTACCCTGGGCATCGACCGCGACTCAGCTATTGTGAGCCATCTGTTCGACGAAAACAACGAGGCCGTAACTCGCATGCTCGCCCAGGTTATTCGGACGGCCAAAGCCTGCGGCCGACCCATCGGGCTGTGCGGCCAAGCTCCCAGCGACTACCCCGCGTTTGCTCAGTTCCTGGTGGAGCAAGGCATTGACAGCATCTCGTTTACCCCCGATGCCCTGCTGAAGGGAATGACCAATATGGTGCAGGCCGAGCATGCTCTGAGCCCCCGCCAAGCCGCCCCGGAAGTAGGAGCGTAGGTATCGGGTTAAGCTGGCCTAGGGGGCTTTTTCAGCGCCGAAAGCAAAGAAGGGAGTCGAAGGTTCCGGCGCTAGTGCCGGAACCTTCGACTCCCTTCTTTGCTCTGAATATTGCCTTAAGCCGTGGTGGGCAGCACCAGCACGGGCACCGGGCTGCGGCGCAGGATATCGGCCGTGACGCTATGGTGAAAAAGCCCCCCAAGAAACGTATGCGGCCGCGCCAGCATTACGATAAGCTGGGCCTTCAGCTCCGATGCAGCGTGCAGAATGCCGTCGGCCGGCGCTTCTTCGCATACCTCGTACAGGCTGTTATCGGTCAGATGGCCAAACAGCCCCGTGCGCATTGCGGAGGCCAGGCCCACATCGGCACGCGAAGGGCCGGCTGCCTCGGCCACATGAACGACGGTAGTAGTAGGTTTCAGACTGGCCATAAGCTCGGTGAGGGCTAGCGAAGGCGCACTCAGCCAAAACGCTTTATCATCGGTGGCCACCACCACGCGCTGGGGCAGGGAGGTATCCTTCCACACTTCGGGCACCACCAGCAGCGGATGCTGGGCCTGCTGCAAAAAGGGCAGCGCCCAATTGCCCATCAGCCTGTCCAGCAGATTGAAGGGCTCCTCCCGCCCAAACGCCAGCAGCACGGGCTTGTGGCGTTTTACCACGTCAGCCAAGGCCGGGCTTAGCATATCCAACACTATTTCGGCCTCAGCCGGAACAGGCAGCTCCTCTGCTCGCTGTACCATGTACGCCATCGTCTCCTTGCGGCTGGTTACCGTAATGGGCGAGGCCATGGCGGCAGCCTCCGGCGCGAGCATCGGGTCGAGGTATACGTGGAGCAGCACCATCCGTCCATGCAGGAGTTGGGCCAGGCGGGTGGTATACGTCAGGGCTACCTCGGCGGAAGCTGACATATCCGTTAAGACAACGAAGGTAGGCTGCATATACAATAGAGTAATAGGTAGGGAAATGGAAGTCGGTGAGTGCCCTGTTTGCCGCTACGGCCATTACAGGGTAGCCACGGAAGCCACAGCGCAAGGTCGGCAAAGGCAGGCTTTATCAGCGAATGAAGTCAGCTCCGCGATTGGTGATGCGTGGCAATGCCCAGCAGGGAATAAAAGGGGCAATAGCCGGCAATGCCCGTCAGCAACAGCGTGAGCGGAACAAGCAGCCAGGCCAGTAGAACGGGAGTGCTGAAGCCTTGCCGTACCAGAAAGCCGGTAAGAAAGGTTGCCAGGAGAATGCGAATCACCCGGTCGTAGGAACTTAAATTCTGACGCATGATTGATAAGCAGTTAAGTGAAAATGAGAAGTGACAGCGGGGGCTGGCCTCCAGACCAGAGTGGTCTTGACAGCAGCCGGAAAAGCTTGCGTAAAAACAAGCAAGCGGGCGGCCAGCTACTCCCGGCTTGCTTCTCCAACTGGCCTGAGAGAAGCAGTTGAGCCGGCCATCCACTGATCAGAAGATTTTCTGAAAAACCGTGGGCGCGGGCCTCATCTGGTGGCGGCCTGCATCAACTGCGCCGCATGATTGTGTACATAGTAGGTGCTGGATTTTACTTCGAATATCCTTATTAATTAAGGATGGTAATATGATGGGTGTCAAGCAGCTGGATGATTTATGTTATGCGCTTTTCCGCCGCGCAGACCCGGTCGCCGATGCACATTTCCAGTTACACGGCAGTCGAGGCTATTGGGGGGTAATTCAGCCTGATTTGCGCTTTATCAGCCGGCGAAAAGAACACTATGGGTGAGGTAGGTAGCTGTTTCACCCCAAACACCCGTAGAGCTTGTCTATACTTCATTTCACGCACTATTCTACCAGCTCATTTACACAACCAGTGTGCTATGTCACTTACTAACAGTCTACTAAACACAGTCCTGCGTCAGGCCGGCCAGGAAGTATCGCGTAAAGAATTCTTGACCATGGCCGGGCGGGGCCTGGCCGTAGGAGTCGCCGCCAGCACGTTTGCCAGCTGCCAGGATAAGGCGGGTGGGGAGGCGGCCAAAGCCACTACCCCGACCACCGGCACCCCAGCCTCGGAGGCAACTGCCGCCACCGTCTATACGGGCCCCGGTGGCCAGCAAGTGCCCTCATCGGAAGCCGTGTCGCCACCAGCGAAAGTGCCGGCGGGGGTAGAGAAGCCCATTGAGCTGGAAGCCTGGAAGTCGGATGTAGACCCCCAATCGGGCCCCACGCCCACGCCTTTGCCCCCCGATCAGCGGGTGGGCTACGCGCTGGTCGGGTTGGGCCACCTCACGCTGGAAGAGCTGCTGCCGGCTTTCGGCGAGTGCAAAAAATCCAGGCCAATAGCCTTAGTCAGCGGCTCGCCGGAGAAGCTGCAAAAGGTGGCGAAGCAATACGGCATCAAGCCCGAAAGCTGCTACAGCTACGCGGATTATGACAAGCTCAAGGACAATGCGGAGGTGCAAGTGATTTATATCGTGCTGCCCAACTCCATGCACGCCGAGTACACCATTCGGGGGGCGCAGGCGGGCAAGCACATTCTCTGCGAAAAGCCCATGGCCAACTCCGCAGCCGAGTGCGAGGCCATGATTGCGGCCTGCAAAAAAGCCAACCGCAAGCTCATGATTGCCTACCGCATTCAGTATGAGCCCTACAACCGCTTGGTGCGCAGCATGGTGCGGGAAAACAAGTGGGGCAAAACCAAGTACATTCAGGCTCAGAACAGCCAAAGCTCCGCCAACCCCGACCATTGGCGCCATAAAAAAGCTCTGGCTGGCGGCGGCGCCCTGCCGGATATAGGCCTGTACTGCCTGAACACCTCGCGCTTCCTGCTGGGCACTGAGCCGACGGAAGTATTTGGCTACTCCTACAGCACGCCCGGCAACCCGCTGTTTAAGGAAGTAGAGGAAGTAATGTCGTGGCAGATGCGCTTTCCGGGGGGCATTTTGGTCGACTGCATCACGCACTACAACACCCACGACTCGCGCTTCTACCGCGTCAACGGGGAGAAAGGCTGGATGCACCTGAACAATGCCTACGCCTACCAGGGCCAGCAGCTGCAAACCTCCCACGCCGAGGGCCCCGCCAAGATGCAGAACCAGATTACCATCAGCCCGGTAAATCAGTTTGCGGCCGAAATGGACCACTTTTCCGCCTGCGTGCTGGAAGACAAGCAGCCCCATACGCCCGGCGAGGAAGGCTTACAGGACCAGCGCATTATGGAAGCCATCTACCAGTCGGCCCGCGAAGGCCGGCCGGTAAAATTGCCCCCCGTAGACGGTACGGACGTGTTTCGCGGGCCGGAGCCGAAGGATAACGCGTAGGCTTGCTTGTGAGTAGCTCACAAAAGTTTTCAGTGTAAGAAATATAAAAAGCCCCCGCTCAGGAGCGGGGGCTTTTTACTGAACTAGATAAAGCGAAATAGTAAACCTTAGAAGCCCAAGCCTAATGCGAAGCCACTAGGTATCCAATTCGATCCATCGATTCCAGGAATATTAATCGACCGAGCGAACGTACGCGCCCCTGTAGACAGGTTGAGCGTATTAATCTGGTACATATTGGGGCCGTTGACAGTGTTAACAAACATATAGGCGGTGTTGCTGGTGCCCCCAATATCCAGGTCGCGTACGTCGGCGGTTACATCACCTATTTGTCTCAGATTATCAGGCCCAGTTACGAGGGGAATAATTTGGTAGAGCTTACTGATGAGATTAACGGAGTATTCAATACCATAAAGGTTGCTTGCCGTGGCACCCACAAAATTATTATCGTGGGCAATTGTTCGAGGATTAACGGGTAGATTACTACCTACAGGAATACCGAAAGAAGGATCAGCAGTAGTGAAGCCGGTAGTTGGATTTACGCGGAAATTCTGGCCGTATGAACTCGCCAGGCGAATCATGTCTGTAACAGGATCAAAGTCAAAATTACCCGCACTTACTACTGTCACATTAGCGTTTAAATCAGCCACGCGGGTAGCTGCGCCAGTGGCCAAGTCAATGGTATAAAGCCGGCTACTTGACCTGTCTCTCGCTATTACGATGGTGTACAGCTGACCTGTAGCGGGCCTAAAGTCTACACCAATAGTACTTTCACCCACACCAATACCAGTAACGCTCTTTGTCGTGTAACTGTTTGAGTCCGTGGGGTCAATAATAGTAAACGTATTAAATGTTACATCGAGCCCGTTTCTTACATTGGTGACAATATAAGCTACAGGTCGTGTAGGAATAGCTAAACCAGTGTAGTTCAAACTTGTGCTGTAGCTAGCCAACGTGCGAGCTGCACCTGTGGTCAGATCCACGGTAAAAAGTGTGGGGCTGCCATTAACTGAATATAGGCCCAGCGCGGTACCCGTTTTGGCGTCAATATCAAAGCCACCGTCGCCACTAACGTTCAAGTTCAGATTGCCCACGGCTACGAGCGTGCCGTTGTTAGGCGGGTTAACCAAGTAAAGCTGCTGGTTCTGCGTGTTGATGCCATAGAGGGCAGTCGTGCTAGCACCGGCTACGTTGTTGGTGTAAGCCACACCCGTTACAGTCGCGCCTGCGGCCCCGTTGATATTGCCATCAGTAGCGGCCACTGCCCCGGTTTCTGGATGTATTCGCAGATTTTGGCCCGTACTCGTGACCAGCCGAATGCGGTCGACCGCAGGGTTGAAATCAAAACTCACCACATTGCCCCCCAACGCTGGCGAAAAGGCCCCCGCCCCAATAACGTGAGCCTTACCCGTGTTCTGGTTAATCACATAAATACGGCTGCCACTGCTGACCCCATAGAGCTGCCCAGTACCTGGCCGGAAGTCAATAGCTAGGATTCGTTCACTGCTCTGTAAGCCGGTTATAGAAACCGAGGCTGTACGGGTTGCAGGATCTTTTGTGGAATAAGCATCGAGCCTTGTGCCACCGGATAAGGCATAAAAGGGAATGTCTAATCCTAAATTTGGAGGAGTTGGATTAGTAGGTGGCGGGGTAGGTTTGGGAAAGTACTGCTCCAGGATGTCTTCGCAGCCTGTAAGCGACGACAATAACAGTACGGCCACGCCCCATTTGGCGAGGGATAAGTGTTTTAGCATACAAACAAGATTATAAAATGAAAGAAAGAATAAATTGAATGATTCGCTTTAACCACTACGGTGTGCTAAGGTCATAAGATGCGAGGTTGTCAAAATAAAATCCAAGTTCTCATTCTATTTGTTGCCTTCTTTTCTTCCCTCTCAACCTTTCATGTTGGACGCATAAAATGCTGCAAAGGCCACTGGTTAGAATTGCGAAAATCTCGAAAGCATTTGCCCCTCCACTAAGCTTGAGCCCTTGAACAAGAAAAAGCCCCCTGCTCTTAAGTAGGGGGCTTTTTCTTATTATCCTAAGGAAAGGAAAATTACAGGCCTAACCCGAGCGTGAAGCCTGTGATGAAGGGCGCGAAGACGAAGCCTGGCGTGGGCGACGGCCTGATAGGTGGAAAGCCGAAGTCTCCTAATTCTGTGGCCGCGCCGGTTGTCAAATTGATCGAATACAAACGCCCCACATTCGGGCCGCTCATGACCGCGTAAGCCTTCTTACTAGTGGCGCCAATATCGAAACTGCCATCGGAGAGGAAGTTGATACTTAAGGGACCAATTTCTGTGATCGTCCCGGCATTGGGCGGGTTCATTAAGTAAAGCTTATCCTCTGTGAAATCTAGCGCGTACAAGTTAGTGGAGGTAGCGCCAGCCACGTTATTATCGTAGGCTAAGCCCACCACTCTATTGGCGTTGCCTCCATTAATACGCCCATCTTCAATTGCTACGCCGTCAACCGGATTCACCCGAAGGTTTTGACCTGAGTTGGTCACAATCCGAATCCTATCCACGACGGGGTTAAAATCGAACCCAAGGGTAAGGGACCCACTGAGGGGAATGCTGACGGGTGCGACCAGCGTAGCAGCTCCATTGGCGGGGTTAATAGTATACAGGCGGCCATCGGTCGCACTGGTCGTGGCAACCAGAGCATAGAGTTGGCCGGTGGCGGGGCGTATATCGAGCCCAAAGATGCGGTCGGTTACAGCGCTCAAGCCCGTAATCGGCATTTCCTGGATTTTCGCCAGCGTAATAGGATTGAAAATAATCAATCCATTCTGCCATGCCCCATCGCCGGACCCTGGTGTAACAGCGTCAGCGTAGGTTGTGTATGCTACCGTCTGGATAGGACTAGTAGGTAGGGTAGGCGTGGGCTTGGGGAAATACTGGTCTAGTATATCCTCGCAGCTACTCAGCGAGGACAATAATAGCACAGCCACGCCCCATTTGGCGAGGGAAGAGAATTTTAGCATAGAACTGAGAAGATAGGATGGAAAGAAGAATGAATATGATTCATGTAATTTTTCATACGTAGCTCGGCAATTCATAGCTGATTGGGCTACTATAATTATTCAAATACCTGAATACAGATTGCGATAAAGCAGATTAGCATTCTTAAAAACCTGATCCTTTCTCTCATAGGCATTGGGTTTGCAAGGCTCAGCATAATTCTGTACCACACCAGCCTGCGCTGATTTGTTGACGATAAGGTGGTGTTTAATAAACAGCGTAGTAAGATCAGAAACCCAGCCCCACAGCTAGGCCAATGGGCGTGACGCTATTGTAGGAGGAACTGGCGAGCGTTACTTGGCCGGTCGCTAAATCAACCTTGTATAAGGCCGAGTTGCCGGCCGCGTTGAGAATGGCATAGCCCGTATTGGTGGTGCCGCCAATGTCAAAACTGCCCGTCAGGACGGCTGGGATGCCCAGATCACCGACTCTTACCAGTGTGCCCTCCTGGGGGGGCATCTGTTGATACAGCGTACCAACCGTGGGAAAGTTGCCCTGGCTCCCACTCACGCGGCCCATGACATAGAGCGTAGACGTTGGGGTACCCGTGAAGTTGTTCGAGTAGGCGGCTGTATAAATTCCTAGGTCGGGAGGCGTGAGGGGGCGCTCGACGGTGGCCGTACCATCGCTGGGATTTATGCTCAGGTTCTGGCCTGAACTGCTTACCACCCGAAGGCGGTCGGTAATGGGATCAAAGTCAAACCCGGGGTCGTCGGAGTCAACTATTACTGGTACATGGCTCACATAATCGGTATCCCCCGTGGCGGGATTAATAGTATATAGGTCATTACCACCCCCCACGATTCGAGCCAGGGCATAGAGCTGGCCATTCGAAGGTCGAAAATCCAGCCCTATCCACCTTAGAACGGCCGCGCCGCCGACGGCCGCGCCTATCCTGATGTCTATAGACGGGTTGGTCAAGTCAATAACCAGGAGCCCGCCGCGTGCTACCCCCCAAAAAGTATAGGCCACAGGCCGGGTCGGAATAGCGATACTGGTATAGCCCAGGCTGGCATTGTACTGGGCTAAGGGGCGGGCGGCGCCGGTGGACAGGTTCAGCGTGAAGAGCGTGGGCTTCTTATTGACCGGAAAAAGACCTAAGGCCGTGCCGGTCCTGGCATCAATGTCGAAGCCTCCATCGCCGCTGATAGGCAGGTTCAATTTGCCCACTGGCACCAACCGGCTCTCGTCCAGAGCAGAACTGGAGCTAGGATTGGGCGGGGTGAGCAGGTAGAGCTGTTGGTTCTGCGAGTCAATGACATATAGCTCTGTCGTTTTGGCTCCCGCGACATTGTTCGTATAGGCCACCGCTGTGAAGGTTGCCCCGTCCGGTCCGAAGATTGTTCCAGGAAATCTAATCGCGCCCGGAACGGGGTCTACGAACACTCTCTGGCCCATGTTTGTCACCAGACGAATGAGGTCTTGGGTGGGATTGAAGTCAAACCCGAATAAGTCGCCGGCAAGGCTGGGGTTGAAGGCTTGCGTTCCTAGCGCACGGGCTACCCCGGTGTTCTGGTTGATGACGTAGAGGCGGTCAGCGTTGCTGACCCCATAAAGTTGACCCGTGGCGGGGCGGAAGTCCATGGCTAGGATTCGTTCGCCGCTTGGTAAGCCGGTAATTGCCACGGAGCCCGTACGGGTTGCGGGATCTTTCGTGGAATAGGCATCCAGCCGCGTGCCACCGGATAAGGCATAAAAAGGAATGTCCTGCCCTAGGGGAGGAAAGGTGGGCGTAGCAGGTGGCGGGGGAGTAGGCTTGGGTAAGTAATGCTCCAAGATGTCCTCGCAGCTAGAGAGTGACCCCAGCAGCAAGGCCGCGGCCCCGAGCTTGGCAAGCGAAACACGTGTTTTCATAGCGGTATAGTAAAGAGATAGCATTTGAAGAAAATTTAACTAACCCGCTCATGCTGTGGCTGTAGCCTCCAACATCATCCGTAGCGCTTGGACTTCTGCATCAACATAGGGGTAATAGGTAATAGTTGAGGTAGGGAATGGCTGGCTAGAAGCCAAGGCCAAGCGCAAAACCAAAGCCGAGACTGGCAGGATAATGAGCCACAAATGTGGTGGGAGGGGCAGATGGCGAATTCAGATTAATGGTATAGAGATCGGGGCCACTCCCCGCGAATTTAATTAACAGGGCATAGGGCGTATTGCTGGTACCGCCAATATCCATACTGCCCCCGATAATTTGTTCCAGTCCCAATTCTCGCAGTTCTACCGACTGATTCTCACTGGGCCCTGTTAACTGAGTGATCCAAATTCTGGAATCATTCTTATTAAATGGCTCATATTTAAGGCCGTACAAAGTCGTGCTCGTCGCCCCGGCGAAGCTGTTAGTGTGGGCACAGGTAAAAGGAATATCCTCTGAAGGCGTGATAGGGGTGTCCTCTACCACCTCGCCAGTAGTGGGATTAATCAGTAGGTTACGGGATGGGTCATTGCCTCCTCTCCCCATAAAAAGGCGGATACGGTCGGTAACGGGATTAAAATCCATATCCCTTACGCTTAGGTTGGATCCGGGGAGACTAATTGGAGACACGAGCGTCGCGGCTCCCGTAGCCGGATTGATGGTGTAAAGCCGGGTCCTCGGGATATTAGACGAGGTCGCGAGGCCATATAACTGACCGGTGGCGGGGCGAAAATCCAACATGAACACGCCCCCATCCTCACCTAGTCCCGTAATAGGCTTAACAACGAGCGGGGCAGGGTTTGTGGCCGAGGATGGCGTGGTGGGATTAAAAATCACGAGGCTGCTCCCGGCACTGACATAGGCAACCGGCTGGGTAGGAATGGCAATCCCCGTATAGCCCGAACCGGAAGCATATTGGGCGAGGCGCCGCGCCGCGCCGGTGGCTAAGTCTACCGTGAAGAGGGTGGGGCTGCCATTAACTGAATACAAACCCAAAGCAGTACCCGTTTTGGCGTCTATGTCAAAACCCCCGTCGCCGCTAACGTTCAAGTTCAGGTTACCCACGGCTACGAGCGTACCATTGTTAGGCGGGTTAACTAAATAAAGCTGCTGGTTGTGCGTGTTAATGGCATAGAGGGTCGTCGTGGTAGCGCCGGCCGTGTTGTTGGTGTAAGCCGCCCCGGTCACAACCGCGCCCGCTGCGCCATTTATCGCACCATCAATGGCTGCGACGGTGCCCGTCTCCGGATTGAGGCGCAGAAACTGGCCGGTGCTGGTTACCACCCGAATCCAATCTGTGGTTGGATTAAAATCAAAGCCCAACAGATTACCCCTCAGCTCCGGAAAGAAGGTTCCCGTACCGATTGCGCGCGCTACGCCGGTACTCTGGTTGATGACGTAGAGGCGATCAGCATTGCTGACCCCATAAAGCTGGCCCGTAGCCGGTCGGAAGTCCATGGCTAGGATTCGTTCGCCACTAACTAGGCCGGTAATAGCGACGGAAGCCGTGCGCGTGGCGGGGTCCGTCGTGGAATAGGCATCAAGACGAGTGCCGCCGGACAAAGCATAAAAAGGAATGTCCAGGCCTAAGGGAGGGAAGGTAGGGATACTAGGCGGGGTAGGCTTAGGGAAGTACTGCTCCAAGATGTCTTGGCAACTCGTGAGCGAGGCTAGGAGCAAAGCAGCCACGCCACACCTAGCGAGATAATAGAAGGCTTTCATATAATATCATATTAATATTTTATTAAAAATTATAATAATTTTAATTATTGTACAAGTTAAAATGTGCATATCATTCTAAATCACTCGTATAGCTGCACACTGCATAACAACTTTATATGATACTAATAAGCTGTGTTTCAACATTTTATAATAACAAACTGAGCGGACGGGTTCATAAGCCAGTATAAGGCTAAGCGGTGTGGTCATTAAGTCCTGACATTAGTAAGTGCTTAATGACCATGTTCTTGTAGCGTAAGCACCCAAAAAAGCCCCCCAGACACGTCTGGGGGGCTTTTTTGGGTGCTTAATTGGAAGCTAAGCTTATATTCCTCCGAACGTTACACCGAAGCTGAGCGTCTGGGCCTGGGGGCCGCGGCCGTCTTTGAACAGCTCGTTCAGATTGTACTTGACGAACAAATCCATGCCGCCAATTCCGACTAAGCCTTGCAGGCCGTAGTTGAAATCTTCCAGGTTAAAGCTGCCGCGGTCTTTGTCTTTGCGATTGCGGCCGTCGTTGTCATATTTGATTTTGGTGTGGCTGCCCAGGCGGTAGCCTGCAAAGCCTCCTGCGCCAAGGCGGAAACCGTCGTCGTTGCCTTTCTTATTTTTGGTGTTGAGCACCAGCATGAGGGGCAGATTGATGGTGGTAGTAGAGAGCTTGCTTTTATCAAGGTCAAGGATTGGCTCTGTTTCGATGACCGTGCCGGTGCCGGTGGGCGGGTTGAACAGGCGACGGTTGTTATCGAACATGTAGTTATTGAAGGACAACTCGGGGCCGGTGAGCAGGCGCACGGGGCTGCCCTGAGGGCCTAGGCGGTACAGGTAGTGCCAGTTGAAGCTGATATAGCGCGAGCCGAAGGGGCGCAGGTCGAAGTCTTCGGCGGTGGTGGCATTGCGATTTACCAGCGCGTTCAGCCCCACGTCGATGCCGAAGTCGCTGTGGCCGGGGCGGGCGGCGCGCTCTTGCCGTTTGGCCTCACGCTGGGCGTTGCGGGTGGAGTCGTCGATGGCTGAGGTGCCTACTTTGATGGAAACGTGGTCATCATCGCCATTCTCCACTACCGATACCCCGAAGGCGCGGCCCAACACTACATCTACCCGCTCCGTGTCGCTCTTTTTGCCTTCGTCGGTGCGCACCGTCACCCGAATCTGCTCGGGTACCTGCTTGCCGGGCTGGTCTTTGGCGGGGTAGAACTCCATCGTTACCGTCTCCGTCTTGGAGGTTTTGCCGGCGGCTTCGGCCTGGGTGATGTAGGTATCCAGCAGGATCATCAGCGAGTCGAGCTTGTAGTTGCGCAGCTCGCGCAGCTGGGCTTTGTTCTTGACAAACAGCGTCATTGTAGCCTGGTTGGGCAGTTTTACCACAATGGTGTCATCGGGAGCAGGGGCGGCGGCCAGGGTGCGGCAAGGCGCGGCCAGGGCTAGCAGCACTACTGCCAGCAGGGTGTAGAAGCGGTTCATGATGGAGGAGAAATTAGAGTTGAATGACTAGGGCGTGGTTGGCGCCCGGAGGCCGTACCGTCACGGTCACGTCCTCGGGTAAGCGGGGTAAGGATACTGGTTCGCCGCGCAGAGCATTGGTTACCTGACGCATCACCTGCCCACCGAGGCGGCCCCGGCGCGGCGCCGCCTGGCTGGCTGCCAGGGCCGCCGTTGCTGACGACTGGCGCACTTCCACTTCTATTGGTCCCGTAGGCGCGGCTGAGGTAGTAGTGGCAGCGGCTACGGTTGGGAGCTGCTGGGGGGCTTTTAGCTGCGTTTCCTCGGCCACGGGGCGCTCCGGTTGCGCTTTGGTGGGGGTGAGGGAAGCTACCATGGTGTTCTGCGCGGGTTTGGTACTTAGCTTTTTAGGTGATGATGAGCGGGGAACTGCTGTAGCGCGGGCCAGTTGGCGAGTAGCGGCTGGCTTGGAACGAAGCGGCTGCGTTGGTTGCGCATCCAACGCGGGCTGTTTCGTAGGAGCCGTTGCTACGGCGGCTTCTGATGGGGTAGATGGCTGGGCGGTGGGAAGGGTTGCCTGAGAAGATGAATTTTTCGAAGAAACCGCTTCGGTCGTTTTAGCAGCGGGCTGCGTAGTAATTTTTGCTGCCGTACCCACAGCGGGGTCCAGATTTGCCCCCCGCCACAGCCACGCGCCGCCGGCCAGCATGAGCAGCGTAATCACGGCTGCCGAGGCGTAGAGCCACATAACGGGGCGCTTGCGGGCGGGCTGCAACTCGGCTTCGAGCTGAGCCCAGAGGTAGTCGGGCGGCGGGGGCGCGTGGCGCTCCAGCTTTTCCCGAAACAGCTTATCAATATCTTCCGGTTGCATAATATTCTTTGGGTGAGGAGGTGGAGGCTGCGGCATTGCTGGCCCCGCCTAAGCGGCGCTGAAGCATGGCCCGAGCCTTACTCAGCTGCGATTTACTGGTGCCCTCCGTAATGCCCAGCAGCTCGGCAATTTCGGGGTGAGTGTAGCCCTCTACGGCGTAAAGGTTAAATACGGTACGATAACCGGCGGGCAATTGGGTAAGCATGTGCATCAAATCGGCCGCGTTCAGATCACTTTCCGCGTCGGCCGCCGTGATGGCTACGTCTACGGGGTAATCGTCGATGGCCAGGTGGAGCGGTTCTTTGCGGCGGAGCTGGCCCAGGGCCTCGTTCACCATTATCTTCCGGATCCACCCTTCAAAGCTGCCTTCGTGGCGGTATTGATCCAAGGCTTTAAATACTTTCACAAAACCCATCAGCATCACTTCTTCCGCGTCTTCGCGGTGGCGCAGGTAGCGTGAGCACACCGACAGCATCAGGCCCGCGAACCGCTCGTAGAGCAGCTTCTGGGCGCGGCTGTTACCTTGGCGGCAAGCAGCAATGAGGTCGGCGTCAGTCACGAGAAAAGCGGAGTAGAAAGAGACAGTAGCAGGGCGTTTGATGGGGTAGATGCAACCTTTGCGGGAGGGGTTGCCTCTGGGGGGCTTTTTTTGTGAAAAAAGATTGCTTTCGGCTTTTTGGCAGTAGGCGCCGGGGGGTGAGGCCCACGCCAGAACCAAAAAGCCCCCCAGGAATACTTCTGGGGGGCTTTTTTATACATCAGCTTACACTTAGTAATTGCCAATCGACAGCATTACCAGCGTGCAGGCTTCTTCCGTTTGAATACCGCGCTCCTGGGCCATGCGCTCCAGTTCCGGGTTTTCAGTGCCAGGATTAAAAATGATGCGCTTGGGCTTCAAATCCAGGATGTAGTCATACCAGGTGGGCTGATTTTGCGGACCTACATAGAGCGTTACGGTGTCTATTTCGGAGTCGGTGGGGCGGTCGGTGTGGATGTCGATGCCGGCAATCTGGCCTTTGCGCAGGCCCACGGGCACTACGTCGTGGCCGTGGCGCTTCAGGGAGTGAACAGCTTTATAGGCATAGCGCGCAGGGTTGTCGCTGGCGCCAAGAACGAGAGTCTTTTTCATATGGCAGGAAGGTGCGTAGAAACGCACCCCATTAGTTGTATAAAGAGTAAACAGCGGAGCTGCCGTTGAGTGTTTATACGGTAAAGAGCAAGGTAGGGAGGATTTCTAGGCTAGCACCGCCAATACTGCCTCCGCGCACCGCTCTCCGTCCATTGCTGCCGACACGATGCCGCCCGCGAAGCCCGCGCCTTCGCCACAGGGAAACAGGCCCGTGATTTCCGGGTGCTGCAAGGTGGCTGGGTCGCGGGGGATGCGCACGGGGGCGGAGGTGCGGCTTTCTACCCCCACAATCTGGGCTGCGTTGGTGGTGTAGCCGGGAATCTTTTGGCCGAACGCCTTGAAGCCCTGACGCAAACGGTCCGTAAGCCCGACGCCCAGCACCTGACTCATGGGCACTGATACCAGGCCCGGCTGGTAAGAGGTTTCCAACAGTTCAGGAGAAAGCTTGTCTTTTAGAAAATCGCCCAGGCGCTGGGCCGGGGCAGCCTGCGAATTGCCCCCCAGCGCACAGGCGCGCTGCTCAATTTCCTGCTGCAAGCGCAAACCGGCCAGCGCTCCGTGTCGCTTCAGGTCCATTTCTTCCAGCTCCACGGCTACCACAATGCCCGAATTGGCAAAGCGCGAGTCGCGGCGGCTCGGCGACATACCGTTCACGACTACCTCGCCGGGAGCCGTGGCGGCGGGCACAATAAAGCCCCCCGGACACATGCAAAACGAGAAAACGCCCCGCTGCTGTCCGCGCCACTGCGTTTGGTGCACCAAAGAATACGAAGCCGCCGGCAGCGGCCCGCGGTCCTGGCGGCGGTACTGGGCCTGGTCGATAAGAGCCTGTGGATGCTCCACGCGCACACCGAGAGCGAAAGGCTTAGCCTCTACGCGCACACCGCGGCGGTGCAAGAGCTCATAAATGTCGCGGGCCGAGTGGCCGGTAGCCAGAATAACCGCATCCGCCTCCACCGCTTCGCCCGTGGCCGTGACAACCCCACGCAGGTGGTTTTTTTCGAGAATCAAATCTTCAACCCGCGTTTCAAACCGCACTTCGCCGCCGGCCTGGCGCACGGAGTCGCGCAGGGCAGCTACCACCTGGGGCAGCTTATTGGTGCCGATGTGGGGGTGGGCATCGACGAGAATATCGGGAGTGGCACCGTGCTGCACCAACAGCTTCAGAATACGGCCCACGTCGCCGCGCTTGGTGGCGCGGGTATAGAGCTTGCCATCGGAGTAAGTGCCCGCGCCGCCTTCGCCGAAGCAGTAGTTGGAGTCGGGATTCACGACGTGGTCTTTGTTCAGGGCCGCTAAGTCGCGGCGGCGGGTACGCACGTCCTTGCCGCGCTCCAGCACGATGGGCCTGATACCCAGCTCAATAGCCCGCAAAGCTGCAAACAAGCCAGCCGGCCCAGCTCCCACAATAATAACCGAGCGCCGAGCCTGACTTACATCAGGATACCGAAACCAGGGACCAAAAATATCGGCGGGCGGGGGCTGAAACCATATATCGGCGCGCAGGCGAACGAGGGGCTGCCGGCCGCGCGCATCGATGGAGCGCTTGCGCAGGTGCACAAAATCGGCCTCGCCGGGCTGGGCGCCCACGGCGTTGAGCAGGGCGCGGTAGCGGGCAAATTCGTCGTAGGCTACTTCGGGCGGAAGAAGCACTTCAATTTCTTTCTTATCGAACATGGGGCGAAAGGGAGTTAACCTTTAAACCGTGAGAAAACGTTGCTGGGGGGCAAATATACGCATGGAACACCGCCACGGGCCGCTTAGTGCACATGGTAGTTCCCTCGTAGCACAATCGGCTGAAAAAAGCGCTAACGGCGCAGACGAGGGGATTCCAACTATTGCGTCTCTACCCCGTTTCAGCGGACCTTCTAAGAAACTTTGCTTGATGAGTGGGGCCGTCTTTACTTACGCTTTGCGCGCTCATATTGCACGGGCCAGGCCAAATCCACATCGAGTTTCTGGGCCGCGTGCAGGGGAAAATATGGGTCGCGCAGAAACTCGCGGGCCAGCAGCACCAGATCAGCCTGCCCGCTGGCCAGAATCTCCTCTGCTTGCTCTGCCGTGGTAATGATGCCAACCGAGCCCGTAGGCATGCCGGTTTCCTGCCGAATGCGCTCAGCAAACTCCACCTGGTAGCCCGGTCCGGCCGGTATCTTGGCATCGGGCACGTTGCCTCCGGTTGAGGCGTCAATCAGGTCCACGCCGTGGTTTTTCAGTTCGCGGGCCAAGGCTACGGAATCGTCGATTGTCCAGCCCCCATCGACCCAATCGGTGGCCGAAATGCGGACGAATAGCGGGTACTCCGCGGGCCAGGTTTCGCGGACAGCAGCCGTTACTTCCAGCAGCAGCCGGATGCGGTTCTCGAAGGAGCCGCCGTAAGCATCGGTGCGCTGGTTGCTGAGGGGCGAAAAAAACTCGTGCAGCAGGTAGCCGTGAGCCCCGTGAATTTCTATCACCTTAAAACCAGCAGTCAGCGCCCGCTGGGTGGCGGCCCGGAAGTCATCTTTTACTTTCTGCAAACCAGCCTCATCCAGAGCCAGCGGCGTGGGGTCGGTGGGGCGGAAGGGGAGGGGGCTGGGCGCTACCGTCTGCCAGCCGCCTTCGGCAACTGGTACTGGCTGGTTGCCTTTCCAGGGGCTGCTGATGCTGGCTTTGCGGCCGGCATGAGCCAACTGCACGCCCGGCACGGCGCCCTGCGCGGTGATAAACGAGGTAATACGCTGCAAGCCAGCAATGTGCTCGTCTTTCCAAAGGCCCAGATCATCGGGCGTGATGCGGCCTTCGGGCGATACGGCAGTGGCTTCAAAGATGATAAGGCCAGCGCCGCCCACGGCTCGGCTACCCAGATGCACTATGTGCCAGTCATTGGCAAACCCATCCTCCGAGGAGTACTGGCACATGGGCGAAACCACAATGCGATTTTTCAACTCAACTCCCCGCAAACGCAGCGGGCTAAAAAGGGTAGCAGCCATATAAAATTGTCAAATGAATTTGTAAAAAAGCCCCCCAGATCTGATCCTACTACATCAGAACGTCATGCAGAGCGGTAGCGAAGCATCTCGCGTGCTGATGTGAGGAGTGCTAATCAACAAAAGAGAACGTCATGCTGAGCCTGTCGAAGCATCTCTACTGGTTACTAACCAATGGCATTACAACGAAGCGGGAGAGATGCTTCGACTCCGCTCAGCATGACGGTTAGCTTGGCAACCTCAGCACGCGAGATGCTTCGCTACCGCTCTGCATGACGGTCTGGGGGGCTTTTTTACCCCAAAATTTCCTCAATCGTGCTCAATTGCTCCGCGCTAAACTCCGGGCTTTGCAGGCACTGCAACGAATCCTGGAGCTGGGCGGGGCGGCTGGCGCCGATGAGCACCGATGTCACGCGCGGATCTTTCAGCACCCAGGCCAGCGCCATTTGGGCCAGACTTTGGTTGCGCTCCTGGGCCAGCTGATGCAGGCGGCTGATCTGAGTGAGGCGCTCGGGCGTGAGCTGGTCTTCTTTGAGCGATGGTCCGCCGCGCCCAGCCCGCGAGTCGGCCGGAATGCCGTGTAGGTATTTGTCTGTTAATAGGCCCTGGGCCAGGGGCGAAAACGGGATGCAGCCCACGCCTTCGGCTTCCAGCAAGTCCAGCAGGCCATCTTCTACCCAGCGCTCAAACATGGAGTATTTGGGCTGATGAATCAGGCAGTGCGTGCCTAGCTCGCCCAGAAGCTTGATGGCTTGGGCCGCTTCGGCGGGCTGGTAGTTGGATATACCCACGTACAGGGCCTTGCCCTGACGCACAATCAGGTCGAGGGCGGCCATGGTTTCCTCCAGGGGCGTTTCGGGATCGGGGCGGTGGTGGTAGAAGATGTCCACATAGTCGAGCTTCATGCGGCGCAGGCTTTGGTCGAGGCTGGAAACCAGGTATTTCTTGGAGCCCCAGTCGCCGTAGGGGCCGTCCCACATGGTGTAGCCCGCTTTGGTGGAGATAATCAGCTCGTCGCGGTAGGCCCGGAAGTCTTCTTTCAGGATGCGGCCAAAGTTGGTTTCGGCCGTGCCGGGGGGCGGACCGTAATTATTGGCTAGATCGAAATGCGTCACGCCGTGGTCGAAGGCCAGGCGCAGGGTAGCGCGGAAGTTTTCGAGCACATCAACGTCGCCAAAGTTCTGCCACAAGCCCAGCGACACGGCCGGCAGCTTCAGGCCGCTGCGGCCGCAGCGACGGTACTGCATAATGGAAGAATAGCGCTCCGGGTTGGCGAGGTAAGTCATACAGACGAGGTGAAAACGGACAAGATGGATGGCTTCCGGAGTGCTTCGGCGCTGGTTTGGAATTTCACAAACCACAGCCCCAAGCCCAAAAAAGCCCCCCAGTAAGCCAACCATACGGTTGAACCGGGTTTTAAGCTACAGGCGCCCTTCGGCAGGCCACAATTTTGGTGTCAACTACAACAACCTGTTGGTGAATATTGCGTCATTCACCCTGCTGTTCAATCCTTTACTCATTGCTCGTCTATAACAAAGCGGGCTGAGTTGGTTGTACTGGCATTTCTTTCACTCTAACTACCCAAAACCGTATGAAAACCCCCACTCCCAAATTCCTGCTTCTCTTCGTCTGGGTTATGCTACTGTTCGTGGGCAGCGCCGTTGCTCAAACGACCACCAAAAAAGCCCCCGAAGATAAAAGCAAGCGGCCTAGTCCGCCCGCCACGGTTACCGGCCCCAACTTTACCATCGAGTACAGCCGGCCATCCATGAACGGCCGCAAGATATTCGGCGAGCTGGAGCCCTATGGCAAAGTGTGGCGTACGGGGGCGAATGAGGCCACCACGTTTGAAGCCAAACAGGCCGTTACCATCAACGGGCAGACGCTGCCCGCTGGCAAATACGCTCTGTTCACCATCCCCAATGATCAGGAATGGACGATTATCTTCAATAAAACCGCCAACCAGTGGGGCGCCTTCAAATACGACGAAAAGCAGGATGCCCTGCGCGTAAAAGTGAAGCCCACCAAGACCGCGCAACCCGTGGAGCAGTTCACCATCAAAGCCGATAAAGCCGGCACCGTAACCATGGCCTGGGAAAACTCGCAGGTTGCTTTTAAAGTAGCTGGCGCTGCGAAGGCGCAGTTGTAGCTGTAGTATTTGCTACGGAAGCTGCTTAGAGAGTAACGTAGAATCCAGAATACAACAGAACGTCATGCTGAGCTTGTCGAAGCATCTCTACCGAGTAGTAATCAGTACTATCTCAACGAAGCGATAGAGATGCTTCGACAAGCTCAGCATGACGGTCTTTTAATTTCATAAAGTCTCCAGTAAACACATCGGCCGCCGTTCTTGCTTTGGAAGCAGGAGCGGCGGCCGATGTGTTTTAGCTAACGTGAGGCGTCAAGCAACCATTTTCTAATTTAAGTTATTCGGAACCTGCGCTTCCCCCAACACTTCCTCAACCCAAGCTTTGCCCCATTCCTCCAACTCCTGCTGGGTCCAAAGCTGAGGGTAGAAGATGCGGCGCTGGAACTTGGGGGGCAAATATTTCTTCCAGTTGGTGCCGCCCGTCGCGGCAATGGCGGTAGGGTCGCGCTCCAGGTAGCGCACCGCTGATTTGTAGTGCATCAGGGGCCAGTTCACGTTCACGTTGGCGTCGAGCTGGCGCAGGGCGCGCACCATGCGCGGGTGGCGCTGATCTTCGGCGGGCAGGCGCTCCAGCACGGTCCACACGTTGCGGGTGCGGTAGTGGGCGGCGTGGTCGTGGAGAGTTTGGGTGTATTTCTCCTCAAACTGAATCAGCGTCAGGGCTTTAGCGCCCGATTCCTCGATGGTGGCGCCGGCTTTCCAGTAGATGCAGCCCATCAGCTCCTCGTGGGCGGCCGCTTCGCCCAGCAGGCGGCGCTTCTCCTTATCCACTAGTTTATCGAGGGAAGTAGAAGCCAGCTCAATCATGCGGTACTGCACGCTTTGGAAGCCTGAAGCCGGCATCAAGGCCATGCGGAATTGCAGAAACTGCTGCTTGTCCATGCCGTCCACCATCACGTCGAACGAGTCGATCAGGTTCTCGAAGTAGCGGTTGATACGGTTGATGCGCAGTACTAGCTCGCCCACCGTGGGCTGCTGCAACTCGCCTATCTGTTCGTACTCGCAGAGGCAAAGCTTAAAGTACAACTCCGTGATCTGGTGATACATGATGAAAATCCGCTCGTCCGGAATCTGGGTGAGCGGGCGCTGTAAGCTCAGCAGGGTGTCCAGCTCAATGTAGTCCCAGTAGTTGACGTAGTCGGCGTAAAAGAGGCCTTCGAGGTAAGCAGCCAGGTCCTGGCCGTCGGCGGCGTACTTTGCTTGCAGGCGACGCAGCTGTTCCATCACCTGAGGCGTGAATTCGGACTGGTTGGGGGGCATTTCCATAGGAATAGGAGAGCTAAAAAGAACATTTGTAGAGACACATATTTGTGTCTTCTCGCTGAACAAAGGCGTTGTATGATTCACGACCGGGTTGTTCATCGAGGTGACACAAATATGTGTCTCTACCGCGTTCTGGTACTAGGTTTGGCAACAAAGAACGAAAAACCTATCGAAAGCCGGCAGCGCAGGCAACTCTTCTGCACTTACTGGTATCTATATCCATAAGGCCTGAAAAGCCCCCCACCCAGCTCCACCGTGGCGGGTCAGACCGCGCGTTGTTTTCCCGACCGAAACATCTACTTTTACCGCTATTATGGCCGAGAAAAGCAGCATTTTTGACATGATTGGACCGGTGATGATTGGGCCCAGCAGCTCGCACACGGCCGGAGTAGTGCGCATCGCGGGCGCCGCGATTCGCATTCTGGGGTCGTTGCCCACGCACGCGACCATCACTTTTTACAACTCTTTCGCCCGCACCTACGAAGGCCACGGCTCCGACCGCGCCATCGTGGCCGGCCTGCTGGGCTACGCCACCGACGACAAGCGCATCCGCGATGCCTTCGACCACGCCAAAGAAGCCGGCCTGCAATACACGTTTCAGAGTGTGGGCAACGCTTCTACCATGCATCCGAACACGATAAAAGTGCAGCTGCGCGACGAGCGCACCGGCCACGCGACGGAGGTTATCGGCCAGAGCAGGGGCGGGGGCGTCATTCGCATAGTGGAGGTAGATGGCTTTCCGGCCGACTTTTCCGCTTCTCTGCACACGCTGATTGTAGACGCCGACGACCGGCAGGGCTCCATTGCCTTCATCGCCTCCGTTATCGCTCACGACGACTGCAACATCGCCACCATGTTCGTGTCGCGCAAAGGCCGCAACGATTTGGCCCGTCAGTTTATCGAGATGGACTCGGGCATCAAGCCAATTACCCTCGAATATCTGCGCCAGCTCAGCTGGGTTCATCAGGTAACCTACATTCCCACCGTCGAATAGGCTGTGTGCGGGGCGGAAAAAGCCCCCCAGAAATCGGCTGTCTATATTTTATCAGATAATAACATAGGTACTTTGTGTTGCATAGTACCTTTTATTATATTTAGGCCCTGATCCCGCTCATACTCAGTTTCAAGCGAAGCCTAAAGTCCTAGTTGCCAGAACTCTTACGTCATCAAGACCAAACACACATGAAACGAACTCGTACTCCGCTTTTCTATCGAGTGGCTGCCGTGGGGGCAAGCACTTGGTTGTTGCTGGCCGTACCAGGGTTGGCTCAAACGACTACGCCCGCTCAGCCGCCCGCTGGCACGATTGCCGCCCCGGCGTCCGTGCCCAGCGGCCCCTGGACGCTGCAGCGCGCCGTGGACTACGCCGTGCAGAACAACCTGAACGTGCGTCAAAGCTCGCTTTCAGCTGAGCTCAGCGATGCTGATCTGCGTCAAAGCCGGGCGGCTTTACTACCTACGGCGAACGTGAATGGCACCCAAGCTTGGAACTATGGTACCGGCCTCGACCCGCTGACCAACGACTTCGTGAGTCAGACAATTCGTTCCAACAACTTCTCGGCTAATACCCAGCTGAATGTTTTCTCGGGGTTTCAGCTGCGCAATACCGTGAAGCGCAATGTATTAGACTACAAGGCAAGCCTGGCCGACATCGAGCAGGCCCGCAATGACTTGTCGCTGAATGTGGCCGCGGCCTTTCTGCAGCTTGTCTTAAATCAGGAGTTGGTGCGCACAAATGAGTTGCGGGTAAATACCACCCAGCAGCAGTTGGAACGGACCAAAAAACTGCTCGCGGCTGGCAGCGTGGCCGAAAGCAATCTGCTGGATACCCAGGCGCAGCTGGCTTCCGACGAGCTGAACTTAGTAACCGCGCAAAACCAGCGCGACATTTCGCGCCTGCAGCTAGCCCAGCTGCTTAATCTGGACCCCGCCAGTGCCGCTGCCTTCCAGATTGAAGTACCTAACCTGCCGGACCCCGACGAGCAATCGACGCTAAACTTTGATCCTAACGCCACCTACCAGACAGCACAGGGTTTTTTGCCGCAGATACAAGCAGCCGACCTGCGCGTGCAAAGCTCTATTCGGGGCGTTGAGGTGGCGCGGGGGGCTTATTATCCTCGCCTGTTTTTTGGAGCTAGCGTTTTCTCCGGTTTCTCCTCGGCCCGGCTTGCGCGGGTGCTTACCGGCGACTCCATAGCGGGCGCTGCGCTGCCTGTATTTCAGATTGACCCAATAGCTGGGCCGCGCCCCACTAATTTTGCGGTACTCACGCCTCGTCAGCCCAATTTTGAGTTGCTTCCTACCTCGTTCAGCGACCAGGTAAAGGATAATATTGGCCGTGCCCTGCAATTCTCCCTACAAATCCCGATTCTGAATGGCTTGCAGACCCGTACGAACGTGCAGCGCTCCCAGATCGCGGTAAAGCAGGCCGAGCTACGGGCCGCTCAGACGCGCTTGCAGCTTCAGCAAACCATTCAGCAGGCCTACGCCGATGCGGTAGCAGCCCAGCGCCGGTTTGCCTCGGCCAGCCGCCAGGTGGAGGCGCTGAACACCGCCTACAAGAATGCCGAAATTCGCTTCAACAACGGCCTGCTGAACGGCACGGAGTTTAACATTGCCAAAAACAACCTCAACGGAGCTGAATCGAGCATGATTCAGGCAAAGTATGAGTTTATTTTCCGTCGGAAGGTGTTAGAGTTTTACCAGGGCAACCCGCTGACTTTATAAGACTGCCGGAGTTCGGGCTTAGGGCAGAAAGCTGGGGGGCAAAAAAGCCCCCCAGCCATCAGAAGGCCCTCAGCGCGGCTGAAATAGATGGGTAAAAAGGCCGTGCGAAGCTCCAGCGTAAGACAGCCATAGAAAACCAGCTACAGGGACACTCTTAGTTTAGTATTAATTGATTTATTTGCCTTCTCTTTCCCTACGCTGGACTTCTTTTCGAACATGAAAAACAACCGCTTACTATACATTCTGCTGGGAGTACTGGTGTTATTAATAGCCGGGTACATGGTGGCCAAAAAGCAAGGATGGATAGGCCAGCCTGCTGGTACCGAAGTTATTACGGCGAAAGCCGGGCCAGCGACTATCGTAGAAAAAGTAAGCGCCTCAGGCAAAGTGCAGCCCGAAACTGAAGTGAAAATATCGCCCGACGTATCGGGGGAAATCACGGAGCTGTATGTGGCCGAAGGCGACTCGGTGAAAAAAGGCCAGCTGCTGCTGCGCATCCGGCCCGACAACTACCAAGCGATGGTCAACATGCAGTCGGCTTCGGTAAACACCCAGCGGGCCAACGTCGGTCAGACCCGGGCGCGGCTTCAGCAGCTGCTGGCTAATGCCAAGCAAACCGAGCTGGCTTATCGTCGCAACGCTTCGCTTTATAAGCAGAAGGTGATTTCTCAGGCTGACTACGAGGCCAGCAAAGCCGCCTACGACGCCAGCCAGGAAGAAATCAACAGTGCGCGCCAGAGCATTCGCGGAGCGCAGTCGGGGGTGGCCAGTGCGCAGGCCTCACTGGATGAGGCCCGCCGCAACCTGGAGAAAACCACTATTTATGCGCCCGTCAGCGGCACCGTCAGCAAGCTGAACGTGGAGCGTGGAGAGCGCGTGGTTGGCACCTCGCAAATGGCTGGTACCGAAATCATGCGCATCGCCGACCTGAACTCGATGGAGGTGCGGGTAAACGTAAACGAGAACCAGATCATCGACGTGAACCTGGGCGACTCAGTGAACGTGGATGTGGACTCGTACGCCAACAAGGACGAGAAATTCCGGGGCATCGTGACCAGCGTGGCCAACACGGCCAAAGACGCACTGACGGCCGAGGCGGTAACCGAGTTTGAAGTGCGGATCCGGCTGGTGCCCGAGTCCTATCAGCACCTAGTGCGCAATGTGGGTGGCCGTACGATTGTCCCGTTCCGCCCCGGTATGACAGCTTCCGTCGACATTATCACCGACCGCAAAAGCAACGTGCTGAGCGTGCCGCTGAATGCCGTAACTACCAAAACCGACAGCTCGGCCATTGCCGGCCCCGACAAAGCCGATGGTCCAAGCGTGCGTGTAGGCCGGGGCGGCGGGGGGAATGCGGAGGAAACCGCCCAGGCTGCGCCGACTGATGTGCAGGAAGTGGTATTCGTGATTCGCGACGGTAAGGCCGTGATGGTGCCCGTAAAAACCGGAATCAGCGACATCACCAATATTGAAATCCTCAGCGGCCTGAAAGCGGGCGACGAAGTAGCCAGTGGCCCCTACGCCACGGTGCATAAGAAGCTGAAAGACGGGGCAGTAGTCGTAGTGAAGGATGCAAAATCCATCAACAAAGCAGCCCTGAAAGAAGAAGTCGCCGATGCTGATTAAGCAACCTTAACAGGGCTTATTAGTAAGCAAATGAGAGGCTGGGGGGCTTTTTTACCCCAGCCTCTCATTTTTTTTGTCTAAACTCGTCCTTGCGACAAGGTTTGCCGCTGCTGCACCTGCGTTTGGATGCGAGGCCGGTTTAAGTCGTTTAACTAGAGAAGGTGCTACTGCGCCTTCCAATACGTTTGTTTGGTGGAAAAAATAGCCATGATCGGCGGGGGCTCCTGGGCCACTGCTTTGACAAAAATACTATCTGAAAATGGGGCTCAAGTGGGCTGGTGGCTGCGCTCCAAAGATGATGTGCAGCACTTGCTGCGCACCCGTCACAACCCGCGCTACCTCTCGTCGGTGGCCTTCGATTTGAATCGCGTTTTCCCCTCCACCGACCTGAAGGAAGTAGTGGAGGATGCCGACTGGCTGGTGCTGGCCGTGCCCGCCGCCTTTGTGCAGGGCGCCCTCGACAAGCTCGACCGCGACGCCCTCCGCGACAAGCGCGTCATTTCGGCCATCAAGGGCATGATTCCGGGCAAAAACGTGCTGGTAACTGACTACGTGGCCGAGCGTTTCCGCCTCGACGTGGAGCAGCTGGGCGTGGTGGCCGGCCCTTGTCATGCGGAGGAAGTAGCGCTGGAAAAGCAGAGCTACCTCACCATCGGCGGCCCCGATCTGGAACTGGCCGAAGACTTCTGCCAGCTCCTGCGCAACCGCTACGTGAAGGCGCACCCCGCCGCCGACCTCGACGGCATTGAGTACTGCGCCGTGATGAAAAATATCATCGCCCTGACCTGCGGCATCGCCCACGGCCTGGGCTACGGCGACAATTTTCAGGCAGTATTGGTCAGCAACGCGGTGCAGGAAATCCGGCGCTTTCTCTACGCCCTCAGCCCCAACCAGCGCGACCTCAGCGCCAGCGCCTACCTCGGCGACTTACTAGTTACGGCTTACTCTCAGTTCTCCCGCAACCGCACCTTCGGCAACATGGTGGGCCGCGGCTACTCCGTGAAGTCGGCGCAGATGGAGATGAACATGGTGGCCGAAGGCTACTACGCCGTCAAGAGTATTTATGAGCTGAATAAGAAACTGAAAGTGAGCATGCCGATTACCAACGCGGCCTATCACATTCTCTACGAGAAGATTTCGCCCGCCGTGGAGCTGGAGATTCTGAAGGAGAAGCTTAAGTAGGTGCCTAAAATCATTCGGCGAAATGCTGACCAATAAAGATGGCGATCATTACCGCAACTAAAAAGAGCATTAGATAGGGGGTAGCCCGCTCAAAATCTGAATCTAAGGTGAAGTTTTTGGGGTTACTAGCTTCATAGTAAACGGTTACTTTCTCCCCTTTACTATAGACCGGAATAGATATTCCGGTATACCCTTCAACCTCTATAACATCACCCAATTGGGTTGTAAATTGGATTCGTGGGTGCACAGTAGTCGTTCTGCTCCAACGTATTTTGGAGCCTATAACTACGCCAGTAGTTTTGATTCCGTCCTTTCTCAGCCTTGTTGCATCGCGGATATGCTTAATGATTTTAAAAATAAATAAGGCTAGAATACCTCCCCAGATAACAAAAAAGAAGTCCATACGGTAAAGCTACCGTACTAGCTATAAACCTTAACTATACACCGCATGGGAACCTGGGGCTACTACAACTTCGACAACGACGCGGCGGCCGACTTCGCCGAAGACTTCCGCGATAATCACAACGAAGCGAAACTGCTGGAAGCGCTGGTTGCAGTGGCTGAGGAAGAAGACTTTATCGATGGAGACGCGGCCAGCGAAGCTCTGGCTGCCGCCGAAATTGTAGCCGCCATTCTGGGCAAGCCGTCCCGCGATTTCCCCGCCGATCTGATTCCGGTGATCAAGAAGCTCGACGCCGCCGAAAGCGAAGACCTGCGCGAGATGGCCCAGCAAGCCGTGCAGGCCGTGGCCAAAAAATCGCAGCTGCAGGAGATGTGGTCCAAGAATGAGGCAGCCGAAGACTGGCAGCATACCCAGCAGGATTTATTACACCGCCTGACTTAAAGCCGGCTGCATGAACTGGCTTTTACTGGCGGTCATCACGGCCTTTTGCCTGGGGCTCTACAATTTCTTTATCAAGCTGGCCTCGGGCAATATTCACCAGGTTGCCGGCGCTGTGCTGTTGCAACTCGTTGCGGCGGCGGTGGGGGGCTTTTTGCTGCTTTATATCAAGACGACGCGGCAGACAGTGAGCATTTCCCAAACGGGCGTACTGTATTCCTGCCTGGCCGGCCTGAGCGTGGGTGTCGCCGAAATTCTGACCTTTTACGTGTTCACCAAAGGAGCGCCGACCTCGGTGGGTACGCCCATCATCGTGGGTGGCTCCGTGGCTATAGCCGCCGTGCTGGGCTGGTTGGTGCTGCGCGAGCAGATTACGCTGGGCCAGGTGCTGGGCGTGGGGTTGATAATAGCCGGCGTTGTATTGCTCGCCAGGGGGCATTGATAATTTCCATATGAACTATCGACGGTTCAGTTAAGTAGCTTCATGCAGAGCGGCAGCGAAGCATCTCGCTCGCGCCGTTAGATTAGTAATCCATCGTCAGCACGCCAGATGCTTCGGTTCCGCCTCTGCATGACTACCTCTTCTAAATAATTTGAACAGAAGAGACGGTCAATTGCGGCCTTCCGCGGTTATAGTGCCACGCGTCTGTTCTGGCGTTTGCTCACTAGCCCAACCATAACTAAGCGAATTAACTCCGCTCAATTTGCCCCCCATGAAGCGCATTCAAGCCCAGGATATTGAGGCGATGGAGAAGATTTTCCGTCTCAATCTGATTAACTCCATCACCGGCTACAAGCCTGCAAACCTCGTCGGGACGGCCGCGCCTGATGGCCGCACCAATCTGGCAATGTACAGCTCCGTGGTGCATCTGGGCTCCAATCCGCCTTACATCGGCATTTTTACCCGTCCTACCAGCGTGGCGCGCCACACCTACGACAACATCAAGACCAGCGGCTGCTACACCATCAACCACGTACACGCCGACTTTACAGCGGCGGCCCACTACACGTCGGCACCTTTCCCGGAGGATGAATCTGAGTTTGAGAAGTGTGGACTGGGGGCTGAATTTCTGGACGGCTTTCCGGCGCCGTACGTGCGCGAAAGCCAGATAAAAATGGGCCTGCGGCTGGTGGAGGAAATACCCATAAAGGCCACTGGAACCACCTTGCTGGTGGGCAAAATTGAACAAATATACCTGCCCGTCGATTTGCTGGCCGCCGACGGCACGCTTAATCTAGGTGAGGCTGGAACAGCCTGCGTCTCCGGCCTCGATACTTACCATACAGCCCAGGAAATAGGTGCGTATGCCTATGCCCGCGTAGGCGAGGGGCCGCAGCCAAAGTAAGCCTGCACCTTAGGAAAATCAGACAGCCACCAACCCCAGTTTCGCCAGCTCCTCCCACACCCGATGCACGGGCAAGCCCATTACATTGAAGTAGGAGCCTTCCAGACGCGTCACGCCTACCATACCCACCCAATCCTGGGCACCGTAAGCGCCGGCTTTGTCGAGGGGGCTGAAGTTGCGCACATAAAACTCAATTTCGGCAGGGGAGAGGGCGCGAAAATGAACGCGGGTCTGGTCGGAGAAAACCGTGCGCTGGCCGTTGCCGCTGAGCAAACAGACGCCCGTAAATACGTCGTGGGCGCGGCCTTGCAGGCGAGAGAGCATGTGTTTGGCTTCGGCCTCGTCGGCGGGCTTGTTGAGCACGTCATCTTCCAGACACACAATGGTATCGGCCGTGAGGACTACTTCGTGGGGGGCTAAATCGGGGGCGTAAGCGGCGGCTTTGTGAGCCGCTAAGTATTCAGCAACCTCGGCGCGACGCAGATGATCGGGGTAGGTTTCATCTACCTCCTGCAGGCGGATTTCGTAGGTCATGCCCAGATCGGTGAGCAGCTGGCGGCGGCGCGGCGAGTTGGACGCCAGCACTAGTTTGGTGACTACACTCATACCTGAAACGGGTGGTCAGCTTCCTCATCGTGAATAGAAGTGAACAGGAAACCACCGATGGTTTTGGGATAAAAGAAAGTGGACTTGGGGGGCATTACGGCTCCGCTATGGCACACGCGCTCCACCTCGGCCATGGTTACCTCATTGGTTATGAAGGCGGCACGCGCCTCTCCCCGGTCGACGCGGGTAAGGCATTCGGTGAAGCTGCGCACGTACGCAATGCCCGGCCACGAGCGCTGCGCATCGGGCCCTGCGATACCCAGCACGCGCTCCAGTACGAAGTAGTGCAACACGGTCAGATCCAGGGCTTTTACTTCAGGCGTAGTATCCCAGGCGAGTTGCGCGTGCACTTCGGGCCGCAGCCGGATTTTGTAAGAATTGCCCCCCAGATACAGTCCAAAGGCCCAAGGCTTGCCCGCAATTATTTCGGGTAAATCGTAGGCGTCGTCTTTGGGCAAAATGGTGAAATAAGGTTCGAGGCGGGTGATGAACTCCTCATCGCTGAGGGCATTGGGCATCTCGAGCAGCAAGCGGTGGGTAGGCAGAATGCGCAGGTCGTTGGCCGCCGAATTGGTCAGATACATCAAATGATAATTCCAGGGCTCTTTTCCCGTGGCCTGCGGGTCAGCGGCCAGGCGCGCCTGACGGTAAGCCAGACTGCCTTCGTAGCGGTGGTGGCCATCGGCCAGAATCACCTGCCGGGGTTCCAGAATCTCCTGAAATCGCCGAATAATAGCCGCATCCTGAATAACCGCCAGCACGTCGCGAGCGCCCTGGTAGTCTTCCTCGGTCTGATACAGCGGGTCGCGCATGGCCTCGTCGAGGTAGCGCTCCAGCTCAAAATCTTCGTCGCGGTAAAGCCCGTGGGTGGCGCTGGTTTGGAACTCGGTGCGTGCCAGCAGCTCAGCGCGGTCATTTACGGAGGCAGGCAAGGTGTTTTCGTGGCGTAGTACTACCTCATCACTCCAGTCATAGGCCCGGATGTGGCACATGAATCCTTTGCGGCAATACTCCTGGGTGTTGCCCGGCAACCGGAAATACTGATAATAGGCATAAATACCCGGCAGCTCATCTTGGCACAACACGCCCTTGGCCTTCCACACTGCCAACCGACGCTCCGCTTCAGTAGCGGCATCCTCCCCGCGTGGCACCGATAAATGAATGCTGTTTAACGGGTTGCGGTACAGCGCCTCCCGCTGCTTGGCCGATACTACATCGAACAATGGCGACACGTAATCATCGATATGCTGACTTAACTCTGAATTATAGCGCCAGCCGCGCACGGGTTGAATTTCAGCCACTCGGAAAGGATAAATATGGAGGCGTAAAGGTAGTAGGCGCGGTCTGACCGGCTAATTTTACTTGGTGTGATGCTCAGGGAGCCAAACGGCTGCGCTTCCACTTGTTGCCAACCCGCTCGTACAAAATGCGGTCGTGGAGGCGGCTGGGGCGGCCCTGCCAGAACTCCACGCGGTGGGGGCGCAAAATAAAGCCACCCCAGTGCGGCGGGAGCGGCAGCGGGTTTTCATTTGCAAAGCGCTGCTCTACTTCACGCTCCCGCTGCTCCAACTCCTCCCGGCTCCCGATTACCTGACTTTGCGGGGAGGCCCAGGCTCCTACCTGGCTGGCCCGCGGCCGGCTCTGAAAATACTGATCTGATAGCTCCTGGGGGGCTTTTTCCACGCGTCCTTCCACCCGCACCTGGCGCTCCAGGCCGGGCCAGAAAAAGTTAAGCGCTGCCTGCGGATGGGAGGCTAATTCGTGCCCTTTGCGACTGTTGTAATTGGTATAAAACAAAAACCCGGCGTCGTCGGGGAGGCCTTTGAGGAGCACCACGCGCGTGGTAGGCTGCCCGTCGTCGCCAACAGTGGCCAAGGTCATGGCCGTGGGCTCATCGAGGTGGGCAGCGAGGGCCTCATTTAGCCAGGTCCTAAACTGGTGCACGGCATCGGGCAGCACATCAGCCTCCGTGAGTGTGTGTTGAGCGTACGATTTGCGCAGGTCGGCCAGTTGCTGGTCAGTCATAGAATGCGAATTTTGAATGCGTTAACGGCACTTTGGGTACCAGGCATAAACCGACCAAGTCCCTTACCGATGCAGCAGATGCAGATTTTGCTCGCCAAAAAGCCGGCGCTACGTTCAAATATGGCCAGCTTATCGGGCATGGTTGCAGTTGATAACGGGCGCAAATTATTCAGAAATTAGTTCAGGCACCTTCACCATTTATATGCCACCGCGCCGTTGTAATGAGCATGGCGGGCACCAGGCTATTTTGCGCGGCCGGTTTATTTCCGGGAACCTTAGCCTATTCCCCCGACGTACCAATAATATATACCTGTAATTGAGGCAGACCACAGAATCGTAGCGGAAGGTCAGTGTTAGCGGTCTGTAAGGTTAGGCTGATTAAATTAACGTATTCTAAAAAGAAGCTTGACCTATGAAAGCTGGAAGCCTATTGATTTCGCAGCCCTTCCTGGGCGATCCTAATTTTGAGCGCAGCGTAGTGCTGCTGTGCCGCCACACCGATGAGGAAGGCTCATTTGGCTTAGTGCTTAATCGGGACACCAACCTGCTGCTGGGCGATGTGCTGGAGCTGCCCGGTGGCGATGTGCTGCCCGCCGCCCGCCTGCCCCTGGGCCTGGGCGGGCCCGTGCAGCCCGATACGCTCCATTATCTGCACCGCCGCGCCGATGTGCCGGGTGCCGTAGCGCTGGGGCACGATGTCTATTGGGGCGGCGACTTCGAAGTGCTGCTGGGCTTGCTGCTCAGTGGCGAGGTTGGGGAAGAAGACGTGCGCCTGTACGCGGGCTATTCGGGCTGGACGGCCGACCAGTTGGCGGAGGAGGTGCGCGAAAATGTTTGGATAGTGCATCCCAATGCTGCCGAGAAAGTCTTTACTTTGACTACTGATGCCTTTTGGCAGTCCATTCTGCGCGAAAAAGGCGGTCGGTACCGGATTTTATCTAACTATCCCACAGATCCACGCCTGAATTAGCCCCCCACTGCCGAGCCCATTGTTTTTTCGGGGCCGGCCTTTTCCTTTGAACTATGCTACCTGACAACCACACCACCGACCCCCTACACTCCGACGAAGCATCGGAGTCGCCGATGAGCATTCTGGAGCGTCGGCTGGCCGAGATTCGTGCTAAAGAAGACCCTGCGGCGCAGCCCGTGCCCCCCACGGAGGTGCCCGCTCTCGCGGCCAACATTCCGGCCGAAACTACCGCTACGGCACCTTCTACCACCACCGACGAAATCACGGAGCGTCCCTCACAAGGTACACCACCCATCGCAAATGCCCCCCAGGGAGCCGGCACAGCCGAGGCACCTGCCGCCGAGGTAGCGCCCGAGGCTTCGGGCCACGCAACGCCCGATGCGCCCTCAACTCAGGAGCCAATCTCTGAACCGCTGGCCCGGGCCGAAGCACATTATGGGCTGCAGAACCCCGGTGTGGAAACGGCTACGCACGCTGCTGCGCCTATTACGCCTGAGCCGGAGGCTATGCCAGCCAGCGTAGGAAGTGCGGCTAATGACTTATCGGATCAAAAAGCCCCCCAGGCAGCCATAACGCCCGAGCCGGAAGCTTTAACCGGGCAAACCACGGACCCTGAGGAGCCGGAATCGGAAGCGGCGCCAGTTATCGCGATTCGCACGGCCGAAGACCTGGAAAATGCTCCTGACGTGGTTGCTTCCTTGCCTACTTCCGCTACAGCATCAGCGGCCGTAGCGCACGAAGCAGCAGCTGCCCACGAAGGCGAAGAAGAGGAGGAACTGGTGGCCGAAATCCACGGCCCCGATTTCAGTCAGCTTGATTTGGCCGCGCAAGCGTCATTCCTGCTGAATATGGTGCATCGAGCTGATGCCCAGCGCAACCGCAAGCAGATCACGGATTTTTATCGTCAGTACGAAACCGCGTTGGCTGCTGATCGTCAGCGGGTGGAAGAGGCCGCCGCACCTGATGCGGATGCATCGTATCAGGGTCCGGCTGGTCACGCCGAGTTGGTAAAGGCCATGCAGGAGTTTCGCGAGAACCGCGCCCGCGACGCGCGTGCCGAAGACGAGCAGCGTGCCAAAAACCTAGCGCACAAGCAGGAGCTGCTGGCCCAATTGCGGCTATTGGTAGAGTCGGCGGAGACCAAGGATAGCTCTGCGCGCATCAAAACGCTACAAAACGACTGGAAAACCACCGGCCCGGTGCCTCAGAAGGATGCCCAGGAGCTGTGGAACAGCTATCACGCCCTGCTCGACATTTATTATAACAATCGCGGCCTCTTCTTCGAAATGAAGGAGCTGGACCGCCGCCGCAACCTGGAGGCGAAGGAAGCGCTGCTGCGCCGTGCCGAAGCCCTCAGTGAGCAGCCCAGCATTAATAAGGCCTTGCAAGAGCTGCGGCAGCTTCATGAAGAGTGGAAACATATTGGTCCTGTGCCAAATGAGCAGCGCGACGCTATCTGGCAGCGCTTTCTGCAAGCTTCTGAGCAGGTACACGACCGCAAGAAAAGCTTCCTCGATACGCGCTCAACCCAGGAAAACGAGAATCTGACCCGCAAAACGGCACTGCTGGAGCAGATCAGATCGTTCGGGGAGTTCCAGACGGAGCGGGTAAACGAGTGGCGCAGCAAAACCGACGAGTTGCAAAAGCTGAAAGAAGATTGGGATGCTGCCGGCCTCGTGCCGCGCGAAAAAGCCGATCAGCTCAACAAGCAGTTCTGGGGTGCTTATAAAGGCTTTTTCCAGCGCAAAAATCAGTTTTTTAAAGCCCTCGACGAAGAGAAAGGCCAGAACCTCAAGCGTAAGCTGGAGCTATGCGATCAGGCGGAGGCGGCTCTTGAAAATCCTAATTGGGAAGAGGGCCGCGAAATTGTTATTCGGCTGCAAAAAGAGTGGAAGCTGATCGGCCGCGTGCCCGAAAAGCAGTCGGATAAAGTCTGGAACCGCTTCCGCACCGCTTGCGATGCCTTTTTTGACCGTAAAAATCAGGAAGCCAAGCAGCGCGAAGTCAAGGCCCAAATTGTATCGCAGGAGCAGGCTGCCCACCTCGACCGTGTAGCCGACACCGTAGCCGCCCTTACTGCCGATAATCCCGGAACCATCGAAGGCTTTCGGGAGCTCGTAGCAGAGTGGCGCGCCTCCGGTGCCTCGGGCGGGCCACGGGCGGAGGAGAAATTCCAGACGCTCATGGGCAAATACCTCGACACGGTGCCGGGCCTTGCCTATGCCGAACGGGGTGATTTGCTGTTTCAACTGCAAGTTGAGCGCCTCAAGTCGGGTCCTGATGCGCAGCAGGCTCTTTACAAAAAGGAGCAGGGCTTGCGTCGCGACATCAACGAGCTGGAAAACGACATCGCCACGTTACAGACTAACCTTGAGTTCTTTGCGCGTTCCAAAAACGCTAATCAGCTGCGCGAAGAATACCAAGGCCGCATCGACGAAGCCAAACTGCGCATCGACGCGTTGAAAAAACAATTAAAAATTGTGCGTTCATAGTTTGCAAAATGGTCGCAAGGCACTAGTTTTGCGCCACCATTTCGCCTCCTTAGCTCAGCTGGTAGAGCAACTGACTTGTAATCAGTAGGTCGCTGGTTCGATCCCGGCAGGAGGCTCAAATGCTGCTTCAACCCCACCCATCTCGGGTGGGGTTGTTTGTTTTTAGAGGTTTGCAACCTTTCAGGCTCGCTGCGAATCTTACTCCTGAATCATAATTCAATGGAGTATGAAACGAGTCCTTTATGGCGTAATTGCCAGTCTTGTTCTGTTATGCGGAGGCGGAGCATGTACGCCTGAATCGGTGCAGCCTCAGCCTGAGTTTTATGTTAAGGCCAACAAGGACGGCACCGCCTGGCTCGTACCCGGCTCTGGTGTCTACGACAAAGCGCAACGCGAATTTTATGTGTTTGGGGCGCAAAGCGACGGCAGCGCCATACAAGCTTACCTGCGGCTGGGGTTCACCGTTCCTTCAGAGCAGCCCTTGGTAACGGTTGTTCAATCCCCCACCACGCTGTCGTCCATTCCGGCCACGTGGACCGCGCTCCTCGGCGGCGATGTGCTTGTCGATGGCTACACAGCCGATTCTCTGTCCGGAACGCAATTGCTGATTACCCGGCTTGATACGATCCAGAAAGTTGTGGAAGGCACGTTTAACACTGCACTGCGGCGCGATGCGCCCTGGTCCCAGCAAGGAGAGATGATTCGCTTCACCGAGGGTTCTTTTCGGGTCCGGTATCAATAAAGCCAACACAGGAGAAACGCTTGTAGTTGATACTTCTCAAAAAAGCCCCCCAACATCTGACTGGGGGGCTTTTTTGTGTGGCTTCATGATAGGTACATCTGTGTCCAGATAACCACTTGGGCTGTAGGCGCCTTCCGCTATTCAAGACTTGAGTTAAAAGAGTATTTAACTCAAACTCGTGGAGTATATGGCCGCATAATTCAAATGCTAAGTAGCACTATTAGCAGCTCGTCAATGGCGCATTAAATTTAAAGATTCATCTTTGAGCATGAGGCGCACTATTTGTAATGCCAAACTCAACTATTATCGGCTCAATCAGTAATAAGAAATTATGCTAAGTATGGTAGTAAATTCTGGTTACGCCAGTTTACTGCGTATTTGCTAACTGTATAGCTTTTAGGCGCACTTCTACGGATTAAAAGACTGAGAAAGCAGCCTTCGAAAGCGGCGTTCGATTCTGGTAAATTTTCGATTTCATGCAAGACAAAAAGACTTCTTCCCCTGCTGAGTTGCCTACCTTACCCAAAGCGCCGACGGGAATTGAGGGGTTAGATGAAATTACGGAAGGTGGCTTGCCCAAAGGCCGCCCGACGCTGATTTGTGGCAGCGCTGGCTGTGGCAAAACCCTGATGGGGATTGAGTTTTTGGTGAGGGGAGCACTGGAGTTTGGCGAGCCGGGCGTGTTGATGGCTTTTGAGGAAACGGCCGAAGAACTCACCGCCAACGTTACTTCTCTGGGCTTCGATCTGCCGGCTCTTCAGGAGCAGAAGCTGCTGCGTGTTGACCACGTACACGTTGACCGCTCGGAGATTGAGGAAACCGGTGAGTACGACTTGGAAGGCCTGTTTATCCGACTGGGCTATGCTATCGACTCAATCGGTGCCAAGCGTGTCGTGTTGGATACGATTGAGTCTTTATTTGGCGGTTTTCCGAATGAAGCTGTTTTGCGGTCAGAAATCCGTCGGTTGTTCCGCTGGCTTAAGGATAGGGGCGTTACTACCGTCATCACCGCTGAGCGGGGCGATGGTACACTAACCCGGCAAGGGCTGGAAGAGTACGTGTCAGACTGTGTAATTCTGCTCGACAACCGCGTTATTGACCAGATTACCACCCGGCGCCTACGCGTGGTAAAGTACCGCGGCAGCACCCACGGTACGAATGAGTATCCATATCTGATCAGTGAGGAAGGCATTTCCGTGCTGCCTGTAACTTCCCTCAAGCTGGAGCATGAAGTATCCGATCAGATCGTTTCCTCTGGTGTTCCGGCTCTCGATGAGATGTTTGGTCGGAAAGGGTTTTATCAAGGCAGCAGTATCCTGCTGACGGGCACCGCTGGCACGGCCAAAACCACGCTGGCTGCTGCTTTTGCCAACCAAATTGCCAGCCAGAATAAGCGCTGTCTTTATTTTGCCTTCGAAGAGTCGCCGCAGCAGTTGGTGCGCAACATGCGCTCAGTCGGCGTCGATTTAGCTCCCTGGATCGAGCAAGGGTTGCTGCATATTGAAGCGTCGCGGCCTACGCTGAATGGCCTGGAGCGGCACCTGGTTGTTATTCATAAGCTAGTGAAGGAGCTCAAGCCTGATGCAGTCGTGATTGACCCGATCAGCAATCTGATCAACGTCGGTAATGTTAACGAGGTGCGCAGCATGCTCACGCGCCTCATTGATTTCCTGAAAGTAAACAACATCACGGCCCTGTTTACGGCTCTTATCAGCGGCCGCACCAATCAGCTGGACGCGACTGAAGAGGGCGTGTCATCGTTAGTCGATACGTGGATTAGCGTGCGGGATCTGGAAGGCGTAGGTGAGCGCAACCGCGGCCTCAGCATTCTGAAATCGCGGGGCATGTCGCACTCCAATCAAGTACGCGAGTTTGTGGTTACTGACCACGGAATTCAACTCCTGGACGTCGTAATCGGGCCAACAGGCATTGTAACTGGGGCCAGCCGCCTTACTCAGCAGCTACAGGAGCAGGCCCAAGAATTGGCACTTCGGCAAGAGCTGGAGCGCAAAGACAGGGAGCTGGAGCGTCGGCGCCGCGTGTTGGAAGCCACTATTGCTAATTTGCGCACGGAGTTTGAATCAGTCGAAGAAGAGTTGCGGCAAATCAATAGTGAGGAGCTAACCCGGCACCAGACTTTTACCGAAGGCAGAACAGCCGCCGTAAGTGAAATGTCGGGTCGGGGAGCCCCTGGCCACAATACCAAATCAAATAATCAATAAGCCTCTTATCCTGTGATGGAAACGAACCCGGATACGACGACTGAGGGCATGGATAAGGAGTATTGGGAGTTGCGGCTATACGTGGCCGGTCAGACTCCCAAATCGGTGGCTGCCATAGCCAACCTAAAAAAGTACTGCGAACAGCACTTGCTAGGGCGTTATAAATTGGAAGTAATTGACCTACTGCAACACCCTCAGTTAGCTGAGGGCGACCAAATATTGGCTATTCCTACGCTGGTGCGGAAAGTGCCCGTGCCTATTCGCAAAATTATTGGTGACCTTTCTAATGAAGAGCGTGTGTTGGTGGGGCTAGACATCCGGCCTATAGAGAGCAAACTAACCCGATAGAATGGAGGCAGAAGGAAGTTTGGAACAAGAGCCGGAAGCGGCCGAGTACGTACTGCATCTATACATAACCGGAGCTACTCCTAATTCGACGCGGGCGGTGCGAAACATCAAGGAAATCTGTGAGTTGTATCTGCAAGGCCGATATGAGTTGATTATCGTAGATATATACCAACAGCCTGAGCTAGCCCAACAAGAGCAGCTTATTGGAGTACCCACGTTAGTCAAAAAGCGCCCTGGGCTGATTCGTCGGCTTGTGGGTGACCTCTCAAATCGGGAGCGAGTGCTGGCCGCGCTGGGGCTGACATCGCCATCTGACCGCAACAGCACGAATGGCTGAACACCTGCCGCCCTTATCTACTGACTTAGCCCGTGAAAACGAGGAATTGCGTTATCAGCTACAGGAAGCTGAGGAACTCATTTCTGCTATTCGGTCGGGGTCGGTAGATGCGCTGGCGGTGCAGGGAACCGATGGCCCTCGTATTTATACCCTGCAAGGCGCCGATCAGGTTTACCGAACTCTGATTGAGCAGATGAGTGAAGGGGCGCTGCTACTCAGCCAGGATTCCATGATTCTCTATTGCAACGCTAGTCTGGCCCGTCTGCTCGACTGCGCACTAGAGGAATTGATGGGGGGCTTTTTTAACGACTTTGTCCCCGCTGACTTTCGCGCCTATTGGGACGCTTTGCTGGTAGCGGGTTGGGCAGGCAAAAGCAAGGGCGAGCTGCCCCTGCAAACCCAGGCTGGCGTACTGGTGCCCTTCTCTCTGTCGATGAACGTGTTGGAATTCAATGAAGCGCCTGCCCTGGCCGTGATTGTAACCAACCTCTCGGCCCAACGGGAAATAAAGGCCATCCGAGCGCAGGTAGCTGAGCAAAACGAGGTTATTGACCGCAAAAATGAAGAGCTGAAGCGGCAGGAAGCCGCCCGCCTCATAATGGAGCAGGCTGCCGCCGAAGCCAACCGAATGCTGGAAGGAATTCCGCAGATTGCCTGGACGGCTAATGTGGAGGGTAAAAACACCTACCTCAACCGACGCTGGTTTGATTTTATTGGTAAGCCCATTCAGTCCGGATTAGATGAGGGCTTTGAAACTCGCCTACACCCGGATGATGCGGGCCTGGCAAGGGCGCGCTGGCAGCACTGCTTGCGCACCGGGGAGGCATTTGAGATAGAATACCGCTTTCGCGACGGCGCCGATAATTACCGCTGGATGCTGGGCCGAGCGCTACCTTCCTACAATGATCAGGGGGCAATTATGCAGTGGATTGGCACTTTCACTGATATTCACGAGCACAAGCTGGCACTGGAGCGTATAGATCAGGCCCAGCGCCAGCTACACGAAAATAACGATCAGTTGACGCGTGCCAACGTGGATCTGGACAACTTCATCTACACTGCTTCCCACGACTTAAAAGCGCCCATCAGCAATATTGAAGGGTTGTTGCAGGCCTTGCTGGTAGAAATACCGAGTGGCGCTTCTGACAGTCAGCAGGCTGACCAGGTGCAGCCCATTATGGCCATGATGCAGGACTCAGTGGAGCGATTTAAGCGCACCATCGAACACCTGACGGAGGTAACCAAGCTGCAAAAAGAACAGGTGCAGCCCTTGGAGCTAGTGGAGCTGGAGCCTATTATTGAGGATGTGCGGCTGGATCTGGAACCGCTGCTGCGCGAGGCGGAGGGCCTTTTGGAAGTAAATGTGGCCAATTGCCCGGCGGTATCCTTTGCCGAAAAAAACCTGCGCAGTGTCATTTATAATCTGCTCAGCAATGCTATCAAATATCGTTCGCCGGAGCGGGCGCCGCACGTGCGGCTACAGTGCCGCGAGGAGGATGGCTACGCGGTGCTCACAGTGCAGGATAATTGCTTAGGTATCAACCTAGCCAATAATGAAAAGCGGCTCTTTGGCATGTTTCAGCGCCTCCACGACCACGTAGATGGCAGCGGCATCGGTCTGTACATGGTTAAGAAGATGGTAGAGAATGTGGGGGGCAAAATTGAAGTAGAAAGTGAAGTCGGCGTAGGCTCTACCTTCACCGTTTACTTCAAGCGGTAGGTTGCGTTACAGAAGCTCAGCGCTACGGAATTTTGACATACAAAAAGGGCCTTTCCATATGAGGAAAGGCCCTTTTTGTATGCTGTAAATAAGCGGAATGCAAGGGAAGCCTACTTAGGCAGCATCACTTTGTCGATGACGTGAATTACGCCATTGCTTTGCATTACGTCGTAGGTAGAGATGGTAGAAGTATTGCCCGATTCGTCCATCAGGACTACGTTTTTGGGCCCATTCATGGTAGCTTTCAAGGTGCCGCCGCTTACTGTTTTGAGTGTCGCAGTGCCTTTGCCGGCCTTGATGGCAGCCATGATTTTGTCGGCGGTCATGCTGCCGGCTACCACGTGGTAAGTCAGAACTTTGCTTAGCTGAGCCTTATTTTCTGGCTTCAGCAGCGACTCGACTGTGCCAGCGGGTAGGTTTTCGAAGGCATCATTCACTGGAGCAAATACGGTAAAAGGACCCTTGCCCTGCAGCGTTTCAACCAAGCCGGCAGCTTTTACAGCGGCTACAAGCGTGGTGTGGTCGGCAGAATTAAGAGCATTGGCAACAATGTTTTTGCTAGGAAGCATAGCCTGGCCACCTACCATTATATTGGCCATAGCCATCTGGGCCTGGGCGTGAGCCGATTGCACTGTTGCGGTACCAATTAGGCAAAAAAGGGCAATAGAAAGCTTTTTGCGTTTCATGCTTTAGGATGAATTGAAGGTGGGTTTTTGAGGTTGATGGCATTTACGCCCCAACTATGGCAACCGGATTTACCCAAAGCAGAAATATTTTACTTCGCCTATCTACTTTCTGTCAATTCATTCGAAATGAGCCTGTTTCGGCTTTCAAAATAACTGATGCACCTGCGCATCCAATCACTTTACATGCTTGCAACCAAACAGCTAAAAGGAAATAGCTATGGAGGAAGTGAGATTCGCATACCCGCTGACCAGGCGTTTGGAGGAGCGCAAAAAGGTTGGATCGGCGGCCTGGAGCGTGCGGCCTTCCAACCGAACCAACACCTGAGGGCTGGGCGCATAATCCAGATTGAGCGAGCCCCCAGCTACCAAAACATCAGAATCGGTAGGAGCCGGCGCTATGGATGCAATAATGACCCCATGAGCGGCTGCGTAGTATTCGGCTCGGGCGGCCATGGCCCAGGCATCGTTGAATTGGTAGCGCGCCAGTATTGCCGCCGTGTGCCAGGTATCGTAACCGGTGCTCTGGGGGGCTTTTTCTTGCTTGCCTACGTCGAAAACGACCGCTAAGCTAACCTGTGAGATAGGGGTGTAGCGTAAGTAAAAATCATGAAAAAAACGAGGGCGGCGTACGGAGTCGGTAGGCTGCTCATTGCCCAAAAAGGTGCTGGAATTCAGCAGTAGCTTGTCGTTGATTTGCCACTGAACTTGTGTGCCAAATGCTTTGCTGCGGTTGTTTTCGCGGATGTTCTGCCACCCGTTGAGTACCAAGCCGGTGAGCGTAAGTTGGGGGGCAAATTCGTAGGTGAAACGTACGCCGGCTTCGTAGTAGGGCGAGTTCTCGGCCATAAGCGAACGGGTCAGCGTCCAGTTGTCCTTACTCACGGCCGATTCAAAGCCCAGGTGTGACGTGAAAATGCCAGCGTCAATCCAGGCGTGTTCAAAAGGCCGAAACCCAGCGTAGGCCTCGTAGATATGCTTGAGAACAGGATCTTCGGCCGCGTAGTTGGCCGCTACATACGTGCCCGCATGCAGGCCAAAAGCCCCCCGAACCCGAAGGTTTTGATAGCGCACGCCCAGCAAGGCGTTATTCACCGCAAACTCGTTTTGACGGTCGTGTGAGTAGAGAAACGATGGTCGGTCGGGGGTAGGTGGTTGGGGGACATCGTAGCCATGATAAGCATCCAAGAAGCCGTAGAACGTGAGCGGATTAGGTGCTGAATGGGCTGAATCAGGAGCGGCTACTGACGTTTGAGCCAGCACCAGCTTCATAGGTAGCAGGCTCAAAAAGCCAAAGAGCAGAAGCTGAAATTTCATGGCGAAGCGAAGGCGCAGGATAAGCTGCGGTGGATGCAATCGAGATATAATAAAGAAGTTCTCTACGGATGAATGGCTTTTCCTGCCTGAACTCAGGCAGGAAAAGCCATTCTGATTTTGGCTCATTCGAAACAATGTTGCCTGGAGGAGCTAAATTTGACACCTTCGTGCTATTCCAAAAGTAGCCGCTCACTTCAATTTCTAACTCCTTGACTGCTCCGCTACACCTCATTGAAGTTTCGACGCCCGAGCACGCCCGCGAGTTTCGGGAGTTTCCGGTGCGCCTCTACCGCTCCGACCCCAACTACATTCGCCCTCTCGACAAGGATATTGAGCAAGTATTCGATACTAAGAAGAATAAGTATTTCCGGGCCGGCGAGCTTACGCGCTGGTTGTTGCAGAATGCTCAGAGCCAGACGATTGGGCGCGTAGCAGCCTTCATCAATAAGCGCACGGCCAAGACTTTCGAGCAGCCCACCGGCGGCATGGGATTTTTTGAGTGCATCGATGATCAGACGGCGGCCAACACGCTATTCGATGCTTGCCGCACTTGGCTCGCTGAGCGTGGCATGGAAGCCATGGACGGCCCCATCAACTTCGGCGACCGTGACCAGTGGTGGGGCCTGCTCATCGATAATTTTGGCGCCCCGCTTTACGGGCAGAATTACAATCCACCTTACTATCGGCGGTTGCTCGAAACCTATGGCTTTCAGGTGTACTTCGAGCAGTTTACTTACTTCCGGAAGGTAGGCGATCCGCTCACGCCAGAATATCAGGAAAAGGCACAACGGATGCTGCTGCATAACTCAAAGTATAGCTTTGAGCATCTTCGGTTAAAAGAGCTAGAGAAGTACGCCGAGGACTTTCGAATTGTGTACAACCAGGCGTGGGTGAAGCACGATGGCGTGAAAGAAATGCGCCCCGAGCAGTCGCGCAGCATTATGAATAAGTTGCGCCCCGTAATTGACGAAAAAGGCTGTTGGTTTGCGTATTACGAAGGCCAGCCAGTGGGTTTTTTTATTGCTTTGCCCGAATTGAATGAGCTTTTTCGGCACGTAAACGGCAACTTAAATTGGTGGGGCAAGCTCAAATTTGCCTACCACCGCTGGCGTGGCTCGGTGCGCACGCTCACCGGCATCGCCTTTGGTATTGCGCCCGCGCACCAGCGCCGCGGCGTAGAAGCTGCCATGGTGCTGGCTGTTGCTAAAGTAGTGCAGGACCGCAGCAAAGTGCAGTACGAGGACTTTGTGATGAACTGGATCGGCGACTTCAACCCCCGCATGATGGCCGTAGCCCAGCAAATCGGCGGCCGAATCTGGCGCACCCACGCAACATTCCGCTACTTGTTCGACCGCGAAAAAGAGTTTAAGCGCGCCCCAATCATTCGGTGATGTTGTGCAAAGCTTAGTTAAGATTATACAGTAAAAAAGCCCCCCATATCTGTTGGGGGGCTTTTTTCGTAGGTTCATGCATTCTCCTAAAGTTCTCTCACTTTCGTCACTCATGCGAGTTCTGATCCGACAGGCCGTATTCGGTTTGCTGCTGTCTGCTGCTGCCTGCCAAACCGGCTGCGCCTACGTACGCTATTTCACGCCGCTTACTCTTACCTCCAAAAACAGCCGGCCCGTGAATCACGCGCCGTGGGATGCGCTGCTGAAAAAGCACGTCGATGCGCAGGGCATGGTTAATTATACTGCTTTTCAGGCTGATAGCACGGCGCTTAATACGTATCTGGTAACGCTCAGCGACAATGTGCCGAACAATACCTGGAGCGAACAGGAGCGCCTGGCTTACTGGCTGAATGCCTATAACGCGTTCACCATTCAGCGCGTCATCAGGGCGTATCCACTTAAAAGCATTCGGGATTTGGGCGGGAGCCTGACGCTGGTAAACACCGTTTGGGATCAGCCTTTCATCCGCCTTGGCAACGAAAAGCATACGCTCAACGACATCGAGCAACGCATTATCCGCAAGAAGTTTGAGGAGCCGCGCATTCACTTTGCCCTGGTGTGCGCCGCCATGTCGTGCCCCAGGCTGCGCAACGAAGCCTACATAGCCTCCCGTCTCAACGAGCAGCTTGATGATCAGGCCACTAACTTTATCAACGACCCCACCAAGAACAAACTCACGCCCGCCGACAAGCCCGAAGTTTCGAGCATCTTCAACTTCTATCCCAGAGACTTTGCTCAGGGTGACAACACCATTCAAAAGACCATAAACCGCTACGCAACGCAGAAGATTAACCCAGACGCTACACTGAGTTATTTGACCTATGACTGGTCGGTGAATGAGCAGAGGAAGTAACGCCCTATCCTGTCGATCCACCATACAAAAGCCCCCCAGATTTTTCTGGGGGGCTTTTGTATATGTTGTGAGAGCGATTTATGAAAAATAAAGTCGAAAAACAGGTTGAAAAATAAGGTTAAAATAATGTAATGGGAAGCTGGCTAATGCCATTATACAAGCGAGTCACCTAAGAATAGGTATAATTTGTTAGTGCTCTTAAGAAGCTTTTTGGCGGCGTAAACCGGAGTAAAAAGTAACCTCAAGTGTATGTTGTCGTAGAATTAAGTAGTTACTAATAAATGCATTACATAAACCATAAATGCATTATATAAACCCGGCTTCAATATAAACCGCTATGAAAACTGTTCGATCAATTTTGCCCATTCTAGCTTTTGCCTTATTTGCTACGGGCTGTGCCCAACAATCCGCTGTAACCGTTGGCAGTGACCAACGCGGCGATACTAACGCCACTGCTAGAGCTGTCGTCAATACCTCCGCCTCCGCCGACGCTCCCGATTTTGATGAGTATAAGACCTACTCTTGGGCCAGCCAAATAACCGATCCGCAAAACAGCGTTTATTTTCTCAATGATCTGCTTTTCAAGGTTATGGTACGCGATGCTGTCGAGCACGAAATGGTTAGCCGAGGCTACACTTACCAACCTACGGGCGGCGACCTAGTGGTTAATTTCCGCACCTTCGATGAACCCGTGGAAATTACGAGCAACTCTAATCTGGGTAATACTTACTGGGCCACTACTGAGCCCTACGCCTACAATGCACAGAACAAAGTAACCCTCGATAAGGGCAGTATTCTGGTACAGATGGTGGACCGGGAAAAGGGCGTGCAAGTATGGCAAGGCTACGCGTCTGGCCTTACCGATGGCAACCTCTTTAATAAGAATAAAGACAAGGTATACGTGGCTGTAGGTCAGATTTTTAACGAGTACAACCATCGCGCGCCCAGCCTGTAAGCGCACCCATAACACTGCTAACAAGCCGGAATATTTATTCCGGCTTTTTTATGCCGCATAATGAGGTGTAAACCCCCGGAGAATAGAACAGGCACGTAGCAGCATATTTCTTTTACTGGCTATACTGCATTTTGCGAATCTTTCTGCCGTCCGCAGATGTTTATCTTCGCATCCTATTCTTAACCTACTAGACGGCAACTGCTGCTTTTTCTTTGCTATTACCTTCCAATTTCGAACATAAAATAGGCTTTGCGCAGCTGCGCGAAATGCTGGATTCCTTGTGTCTGAGCGCTTTAGGTCGGCATTTTGTGGCCAAGATGCAGTTCCAGACCAAGCACGAACAGCTCCAGAAGCTGCTGCTTCAGGCCGATGAGTTCCGCGTCCTGCTCCAGTCGGGCGCCGACTTCCCCAGCCAGCACTACCACGATGTGCACCCGCACCTAGTGCGCGCCAGCATTCCCGGCGCCTACCTGGAGGTGACGGCTTTTTTTGCCGTTAAAATGAGTCTGCGCACCATTCGGCAGGCCCTTACTTTCTTCACCCACGCTGAAGAAACGCTGTATCCAACCCTGCGCCTACTGGGCATTGGGGTGCAGGTAGACCGTAACTTGCTGCTGGCCCTGGACAAAGTAGTGGACGACGAAGGCCAGGTGCGCGATAACGCTTCACCGCTGCTCATGCAGCTCAAGCAGGAGCTGATTGCCCGCCAGGGCCAGCTACGCAAGCAGATTGCTGGCATCCTGCGCCACGCCAAAACCGAAGGCTGGATACCCGGCGACGCCGAGCCCACCATTCGGGGCGGACGCCTCGTGCTGCCCGTCATTGCCGAGCATAAGCGCCGGGTGAAAGGCTTAATTCACGACGAGTCGGCCTCGGGCCAGACGGTGTACATTGAGCCGGAAGCGGTTTTTGAGTTAAACAACGACATCAAAGACCTCGAAAATGCTTACCAGCGCGAACTGATCCGCATTCTCACCCAGCTCACTGACCAGCTGCGACCTCACATCCCGGACTTGCGCAAAGCCTATCAGTACCTGGGCTTGCTGGATTTTATTCGGGCTAAAGCCTTGTTGGCCAACCGTCTGGAAGCGTCGTTGCCGACCTTGCATCCGCGTCCGCTGATCAAGTGGCAGAAGGTGCGCCACCCATTGCTCTACCTCACGTTTCGGGAGCAGCCCAAGGAGACGCGCCGGGAGGTGGTGCCCTTAAGCATCGACCTGAATCCTGACCAGCGCATTCTGTTGATCTCGGGGCCGAACGCGGGGGGCAAATCGGTGGCCATGAAAACTGTGGGTTTGGTGCAGTACATGCTACAATGTGGCCTGCTCATTCCGGCCGGCGACGGCTCCGAAGCGGGCGTATTCGAAGATATTTTCCTGGATATTGGCGACGAGCAAAGCCTGGAGAATGACTTGAGTACGTATTCGTCGCATTTGCTGAATATGAAGCAGTTCCTGCTTTTTGCCGGCAAGAAAAGCCTTGTGCTCATCGACGAATTTGGTACCGGCACCGAGCCTGCCTTGGGCGGCGCCATTGCTGAAGCCGTGCTCGATCAGCTCAATCGCGCCCGCAGCTACGGCGTGATTACGACCCACTACACCAACCTGAAAAACTACGCCGAGCGCTCGCCCGGCATCGTGAACGGGGCTATGCGCTACGACCCGGAGCGTTTGCAGCCGCTGTATCGATTGGAAATTGGCAAACCGGGCTCTTCCTTTGCCATCGAAATTGCCCGTAAAATTGGCTTGCCGGCTCAACTCGTGGAGCGCGCTACCCAGCTTGTAGGCAAAGACAAAATCCGCTACGACCGTTTGCTGGAAGGTCTGGAAAAGGAAAAAGCTGACCTGGAGCTGCGCACCGCCGAAGCCGAAAAGCAGGAGCGTCGCCTCAAAAAAGCCGCCCAGGAATATCAGGACCTCAAGCGCCACCTCGAAGACACCCGCCTCGACGTATTGCGCGATGCGAAAGCCAAAGCCAAGCTGCTGCTCAAGGATACGAATCAGCAAATTGAGGCTACCATTCAGGAAATTCGCACGGCTCAGGCCGATAAGGAGCAAACCAAGCAGGCCCGCCAGAAGCTGGACGACTACGTAAAACTGGAGCTGCAAATCGAGCCCCCCAAAGCTCGCCCGACCCGCGAAACTGCCGATGCCGCCACCCTCAAGGCCGGCGACAAAGTGGCGTTAATCGGGCAGGATGGCTACGGGGAAATCATGAGCGTGAAAGGCAAAACGGCGGAGGTATCGTTTGGTGGAATGAAAACCATCGTCAAGGTTTCTCAGCTCGAGAAGCTGGGCCGCGCCGAAATCAAGGAGCGCGAGAAGAAAGCGGAGCGAAATGCCCCCCAAAGCTCCGGCATGGACATGACCGGCCGCATGGCCAACTTCAGCCCCAACCTCGACCTGCGCGGGGAGCGGGCCGAAGACGCCCTGCAAAAAGTCATGGCCTTCGTGGACGACGCGGTGATGCTCGGCATTCCTGAAATCAAGTTTGTGCACGGCCGCGGCAACGGTATTCTCCGCCAAATAACCCGCGACTACCTGCGCTCCGTGCGCTCCGTGGCCAGCGTAGCCGACGAGCACGCCGAACGCGGCGGTGATGGGGCCACGGTGGCAGTGCTGAAGTAGCCATCTGCTTATGTAAGAACGACCAGCTCCCCTCCTCCGCGGAGGAGGGGAGCTGGTCGTTCTTACATAATATTCACCTCCGGGTGCAGCTCCACGCCGAATTTCTCCCGCACCGAAGCAATAATCTCATGAGCCAGATCCCGAATATTTGCCCCCTGCGCGCCGCCGTGATTTACTAATACTAAGGCTTGATTCTCATGCACGCCGTGGGGGCCGAAGCGGCGGCCTTTCCAGCCGCACTGCTCGATCAACCAGGCAGCGGGCACTTTCACGCCGCCGGGCACGGGGTAGCCGGGCAGGTCGGGGTACTGAGCTTTCAGCTCGTCGAATCGGTGCTGGGAGAGTTCGGGGTTCTTGAAAAAGCTGCCGGCATTGCCGATTTGAGCTGGGTCGGGGAGCTTGCTGCGGCGGATGCGGATGACGGCCTCGCTCACGTCTTGGGGCGTGGGGTCAGACTCGATGCCCATATCGGCGAGGGTGGTGCGCAGGGCGCCGTAGCTGATGTTGAGCCGGTGCTGACGCTGGAGCCGCAGCACCACGCTCGTTACGATAAACTGATTTTTAAGTGGACCCTTGAATACGCTTTCGCGGTAGCCGAAGCCGCACTCCTCGCGGGTAAACGTGCGCAGGCGGCCGGTGCTGATTTCCAGGGCTTCCAGGTGGTCGAAGGTGTCTTGCAACTCGGCCCCGTAGGCGCCGATATTCTGCAAGGGCGCCGCGCCCACCGTCCCCGGAATCAGCGACAAGTTTTCGATGCCGCTCAGGTTTTGCTGCAAGCTGTACTGCACCATGCCGTGCCACGATTCGCCGGCGCCGGCGCGCACCAGAGCGGTGCCGGCGTCTTCATCCTGGGCAATAACTTCGAGGCCTGCTATCTCATTTTTGAGCACTACGCCGTTGAAATCCTGAGTGAAAAGCAGGTTGCTGCCGCCGCCCAGAATAAGTTTTTCGGCCTGCTGCACTTCGGGCAATGCCAGCAAAGCGCGCAATTCGTCTACGCTGCGGAAGCGGGCAAACAAGCGCGCCTTGACGTCGATGCCGAAGGTATTGTAGGGGCGGAGTGAAACGTCGTGTTCGAGAAGGGAGGCCGAAGACATAGGGAAAGCAAAAAGGTAATGCTGCAGTAAAAGTAGCGCCGCGGCCGCGAAAAAAGCCCCCCAGCAGCGATTCACGGCCCCAAATAACTACCGCACCCGGTAGCCGCTTGCCGCATAGTACAGCAGATACGCGTAGCAGAGCGCGGGCACCACGAAAGCCACGCGCAGTCCGCCGCCGTCGGTAGCCAGCCAGCCCATGAGGGGTGGAATAATAGCTCCGCCCACGATGGCCATGATCAGGTAGGATGAGCCTTGCTTGGTGAATTGGCCTAACCCCTTGATTGCTAGAGGGAAAATAACAGGCCACATGATAGAGTTGCAAAGTCCGCAGAGCACAATCAGCCACAAAGCGGCTTCGCCAGTTGTTAAAATAGAAGCCACGACCAGCGCCACGCCAGCCGCGCACACGGCTATCAGCATGCCACGGTTGTTGAAGCGCAGCAAAAGTGGAATTCCCACCAATCGACCTACCAGCGAGCCAAACCAGTAAGACGAAACCAGTACCGCGCCCACCGCTTTTGTAAAGCCCCCCGAAGTGTCGATAGGAGCAGGCTCTTGGCCAAAAAATACCAAGGCATAATTAGTAGCGACATTCAGCCCTTGCACCAGACTTTGGGTGAAGTCGCTAAGCTGCTGGATTCCCTGCGACTCGCCATAGCGAATAAGGAATGAGCCCAAGCCAACCTCCACGCCCACGTACACGAAGATAGCCACGACGCCTAAGGCTAGATGCGGAAACCCTAAGGCATTTTTCCTAGGGGTTACTTTTAACTGTCCATCCTCACTCCACTTCGCACCTTTAACCGCTTCTTCGGCCGGCAAGCTTTCGATTTCGGGTAGTTTTAACAAGAAGAACACCCCGGCCAGAACCATCAGGAAAGCTGCCAAGCCCAGGTACGGGCCCTTCACCAGTTGGGCTTCCTGATCTAAACGCTGCGCTACGGGTAGGGCCGCCAACTGGGCCTTCAGGGCCACTGAGCCGCCGAATAAAATCAACCCGCCAACCAGCGGCGACAAGGCGCCCCCGAAGTTGTTGGCTACTCCTACAATGCTCACCCGTGCCGCGGCATTGCGCGCCGGCCCTAATACCGAAACGTACGGGTTGGCCGCCACTTGCAGCAACGTGATGCCAGCACCTAGTAATCCTAAAGCGGTGAGGAACAGCGCAAACGTGCGCGAATTGGCTGCCGGCACGAACAGCAGGGCTCCGCATGCCATCACCAGCAAACCCAGCACAATTCCATTCTTATACCCCAGCCGCTTCAGCACAAAGCCCGCCGGCAGCGACATTAGAAAATACGCCCCAAAAAAAGCCGATTGCACTAACGACGACTGCAAGTCCGTGAGCTGGCACACGTCCTTGAGGTAGGGCATGAGCACGTCGTTGAAATTGGTGACGGCCCCAAACAGGAAAAACAGGGCCGTCATGGCCATCATGGGCACGACGAAGCTGCGGGTAGTATCGGCCGCGCCGGTGGCGGTGGGAGAGGAGGAAGTAGTAGGAGCAGCCATTGCGGGCAGAAAGGGAAAAGTTGTGGGCCTTAAAGATAGAAATAGTGTGCGAAGCACGAAGGAAGATGCTAGAACGACCAGCTCCCCTCCTCAGCTAAGGAGGAGATGCCGTGCCGCCGGCGCGGCTGGGGTGGTGCCACCGGAGGGGCTCGTTGCTGATGTTGTTTGTGTGTTTAGAAAGGCGGCCCTGCTAGGGTATTCGCTGTTTAAAAGGCCGTCATGCAGAGCGCAGCGAAGCATCTCGCGTGCTGATGAGAGATTACTAATCTCACTACCGCGAGCGAGATGCTTCGCTCCGCTCTGCATGACGGCCTTTATTATCCTTCCTTCAAACAGCTAAACCACGCCCGCAACCACCCCAGCCCCCGCTGCGCGGTGGCGTCCCCTCCTTGGTAGGGAGGAGAGTTGTTGTTCTGTCTGGCTTTTGCCGACCTTTGCCTTTCACCACCTAAAAAAGCCACCCATGGCCGAAAACCGCCGCGACGAACCCTTTTTCATGACGGCTACCACGCAGTTTGGCCTCGAAGACGTGCTGACCCAGGAGCTGGAGCAGCTGGGGGCCAAAATTGAGCAGGTACACAGCCGCGCAATTGAGTTTATGGGCAACAAGCAATTGCTCTACGAAGCAAACCTGTGGTGCCGCACGGCCATGCGCATTCTCAAGCCCTTCGCCGCCTTCTATGCTCCCGACGAAAAAGCCCTGTACCGCGAAGTAGGCCGCGTCGATTGGAGCCGCTACATCCGGCCCGATCAAACCTTTGCCATTACGGCGGTGGTCAATAAATCCACGTTTGAGCACTCGCTGTTTGTGGCCCAGCTCACCAAGGATGCCATCGTGGACCAGTTTCGCGACCGTACCGGCTCACGGCCCAGCGTGGACGTGAACAAGCCCGATATCCGCCTGCATCTGCACATGCTGGACAACGAAGTGACCTTGTCGCTCGACGCCTCGGGCGAGTCGCTGCACCGGCGCGGGTACCGGCAGCAGACGAATGCGGCCCCGCTCAACGAAGTGCTGGCGGCTGGCCTGTTGCTGCTCACCGGCTGGGATGGTAAGAAGACGCTTATTGACCCTATGTGCGGGTCGGGCACCATCCTGACCGAAGCAGCGCTCATTGCCCAGCGCATCGCGCCCGGCCTGTATCACCAAGGCAAATTCGGCTTCGAGAATTGGCCCGACTTCGACCTTGCCCTCTGGGAATCGGTGCAGCTCGACGCCCGCAACGCCCAGATTGAGGAGCCGCAAGCCTACATCGGCGGCTCCGATATTTCACCCGAGTTTCTGGAGCTAGCCCGCCAGAACGTGGAAGCTGCTGGCCTTGAAGATTATATCCGGCTGGCCGTGCGCGACATGCGCGAAGCCAAAGCGCCCAAAGGCGACCCCGGCCTCGTAATTATGAATCCGCCCTACGGGGAGCGAATAGGAGAAGAGGAGCAAATGGCCGAGCTCTACAAAATGATCGGTGACACGCTCAAATCGAATTTCCAAGGCTACGACGCCTATATATTCACCGGCAATCTGGATGCAGCCAAACGCGTGGGCCTGAAAGCCTCTCGCCGCATCCCGCTCTTCAACGGCCCCATTGACTGCCGCTTACTTAAGTATGAACTCTACCAAGGTTCACGTAGAGTAGCCCGGCCCGAGTAAATGATTCAATTATAAGCAAAACAGTAGACCGTCATGCAGAGCGCAGCGAAGCATCTCGCGTGTTTATCAAGATTAGTAATCCAAAGACCGCACGCGAGATGCTTCGCTGCGCTCTGCATGGCGGTCTACTGTTTTGCTTATAATTGTTTGTAATCACAGCACACCCCGGTCCTTTCAACCCACAATCCCACCTTCCAACATGAAAAAACTCTATTCAAAGCTGCTCTTGCTGGTGCTGCTCCTGCCCCTGTGGGCCGTGGCGCAAACGCCGGCTATCCAACGTGTAAACCCCACCAACTGGTGGGTAGGTATGAAGGAGCCGAAGCTACAGCTTCTGGTGTACGGCCCCAATGCCGGCACCCTGACCTATAGCGTTAACTACCCAGGCGTTAAGCTGGTGAAAACCAACACCGTCGAAAACCCGAATTACGCGTTTCTGGACCTGACTATTGTCGGTTCCGCTAAGCCTGGCACCGTTCAGATCGTCGGCAAAAAAGGCCCCCAGACCGTAACACAGACCTGGGAATTGAAAGCCCGCGATAACTCGCCAAAAGGCCAGGGCGTCACGCAGGCAGACTTTATCTATTTGGCCATGCCCGACCGCTTTGCCAACGGCGACCCGAGCAACGACAAGTTTGCCGACATGCGCGACCCCAACCACGACCGGAGCAACGGCTTCCTGCGGCACGGCGGCGACCTGGCGGGGGCTGCGCAGCGCCTGCCGTATCTCAAAGACCTGGGTGTCACGGCCGTGTGGTTTACGCCCGTCATCGAAAACAACCAGCCGCTAACCAATGAAGGCGGCACTATGCGCGCCTCTTACCACGGCTACGGCTTCACGGATCATTACAACGTGGACCGCCGCCTGGGGGGCAATTCGGCCTACAAATCCTTTGTCGATAAGGCTCATGCGGCCGGTATGAAAGTGGTGCAAGATGCTGTGTATAACCACATTGGTAATACCCACTGGTTTATTCAGGATCTGCCCATGAAAAGCTGGCTGCACCAATGGCCGAGCTACACCAACACGTCTTACCGGCAGCAGCCCATCACCGACCCGTATTCTTCCCAGATTGACCGGAAAGTGACGCTCGATGGCTGGTTTGTGCCCTTTCTGCCTGACCTGAACCAGGAAAACCCTTATGTGGCAAACTTCCTGATTCAGCACGCCATCTGGTCGGTGGAGAACTTCGGGGTGGATGCCTGGCGCATTGATACCTATATGTATAACGACCAGCCATTTATGAACCGCTGCAACGCGGCTCTGCTCGCGGAGTATCCGCGCATTCACATCTTCGGGGAGTCGTCGGTGAACAACGTGGTGGATCAGGCGTACTACGTGCGCAACAACATCGACTTCAAGTTCAAGTCGAACCAGCCGGGCGCCCTCGACTTCGTGCTGGAAGGCGCTATGGTTGAAGGCCTGAAGCACGACGGCAGCCCCCAGCGCATGTACGAAGCGCTGGCGCAAGACGCAGTGTATCAGGATCCAGGCAAGTTTGTGACCTTCCTCGATAACCACGACCACGACCGGTTCCTGTCGGTGATGGGCGACGATTACGACAAGTACAAAATGGGTCTGACCTGGCTGCTTACTACTCGCGGCATCCCATCTATGTACTACGGCACCGAGATTCTGATGAAGAACCTAAAAAACCCCACGGATGCGGAAGTACGCAAGGACTTCCCCGGCGGCTGGCCCGGCGACAAGCAGGATAAATTCACGGCTGCCGGCCGCACAGCCAAGGAAAACGAAGCCTTCCAATTCGTGCGTACCCTAGCCACCTACCGCCGCGACCACCCCGTGCTGCACTCCGGCAAGCTCATGCAGTATCTGCCCCAGGATGGCCTCTATGTGTACTTCCGCTACGACGACAAGGGTACAGTGATGGTGGCCACCAACGCCACCGATAAGCCCGTATCGATGCCCACGGCGCGCTTCTCGGAGCGCATGACCGGCTTCACCAAGGCCCGCAACGTGCTCACGAATGAAGCGGTGAGCGATCTGAAAACGTTGAGTCTGCCCGCCAAAACGGCCGTGGTACTGGAGCTTGTGAGGTAACCAAAAAGCATGTTGTCATCCTGACAAAGGAAGGACCTTATCGCAGTTCAACGAGTCGTTGTTCTACTGTGATAAGGTCCTTCCTTCGTCAGGATGACAGCCGATTTACATAGCCTTTTAGCTAATGCTATCCTGCATAGCTCTTGCAGGCTTCCACGCAGGCGCGGCAGGCGGCGGCACACTGCTGGCAGTGGTCATGATCATGTTTGCCGCACTCGTCGGCGCACTTCTGGCAAATTTCAATGCACTCGCGCATGACGTGCTGGGCGTGAGCGGAGCCGCGGGCAATGAAGGCGGCAGTGAGGCGGCAGATATCGGCGCAGTCGCGGTCGAGGCGAATACAGGGCACCATCATCTGGATATTTTCTTCGCTCAGGCAAGCGTCAGAGCACATTTCGCAGGCGGCGATGCAGCGGCTGAGGGCGTCAAGCGCGGCTTGAGCATTTTGGTTTTGGGTGGCGTAGGTGCGGGACTGATTCATGATGAATAGAATTAAAGAGTGAAACAATAGGTACTCCCTATACTTACGGGACAGCTGCTGCAAGAGGACGTGTAGGATTGGGATTAAGATGTATACAATCCTGCTTTAGCGCACGAAAAGCCCCCCAGGCAGCACCCACTGCCCTAATAAGACAAGGCGGCACTTTGCGCCAAGGTGTAGCTGTTACCAACTGCCAGTCTTTCCCGAAACGCAGTGCCGATTCATGAAACCCAAGGCGTTTTATCCGGCGTGTTGCCTTTCAACTACCGCTTAGCTAGCGTATTTTTACAGAATGTTATTTGCCCCCCAAACCTATTCGCCGACTCTGGAATCTGCTCGAAAAGCCTTAAAGCAATACTACGGTTACGACTCGTTTCGCCCTATGCAAGAGGATATTATCTCTTCTATTCTAGGCGGGCGCGATACGGTAGTGCTGATGCCGACGGGGGGCGGTAAGTCGGTGTGCTTTCAGGTGCCGGCCGTAGTGAGCGAGGGCGTATGCGTGGTTGTATCACCGCTGATTGCCTTGATGAAAGATCAGGTGGAGGCGCTGAAGGCCAACGGAATTGCGGCGGCGGGCATCAACAGCAGCATCGGGCAGAGCGAGCAGAACAACATCGGGGCGGCGTGCATGAGCGGCTATCTCAAGCTGCTGTACGTGAGCCCCGAGAAGCTGCTTTCGCCGGGCTTTCTACAATTTCTACAGCGCCTCAAAATCAGCATGTTTGCCATCGACGAGGCGCACTGCATCTCGTCCTGGGGCCACGATTTCCGGCCCGAGTACACCCAGCTGCGGCTCTTGCGCGAGCAGTTTCCGCAGGTGCCCATCATTGCCCTTACCGCCACCGCCGACCGCCTCACCCAGCGCGATATCCAGCAGCAGTTGCGCCTGAGCGAACCTCAGGTTTTCACCGCCAGCTTCGACCGGCCCAACCTCAACCTCATCGTGCGGCCGGGCCAGGACCGCGTGGGGGGCATTTTGGAGTTCCTGGACCGTCATCCTGACCAGCCCGGCATCATCTACTGCCTCTCGCGCAAGCAGTGCGAAACCCTCTCACAGAAGCTGATAGCGAAAGGGTACCGCGCTGGCCACTACCACGCCGGCATGACGCCCAATCAGCGCTCGGCGGTGCAGGAAGGCTTTTTGAAGGACGACTTGCAGGTGATTATCGCCACCATCGCCTTCGGTATGGGCATCGATAAGAGCAACGTGCGCTGGGTGATTCACTATAATCTGCCCAAAAATATCGAGGGCTATTACCAGGAAATCGGGCGCGCCGGCCGTGATGGTACCGATGCCACGGCCGTACTTTTTTACAGCTTCAGCGACGTGATGAGCCTGCGGGAGATGCTGACCAAGGACAACCCGAACCTTACCCAGCTCAACCTAACCAAGCTTGAGCGCATGCAGCAGTTTGCGGAAGCCGCCAGCTGTCGGCGCAAAATTCTGCTCAACTACTTCGGCGAAACCCTGGCCACTGACTGCGGCAACTGCGACATCTGCCGCAACCCGCCCACCACCTTCGATGGCACGCTCATCGCCCAAAAAGCGCTGTCGGCGGTGGTCAGGATGCGGGAGCGGGCCAGCATTGGTCTGCTCATCGACGTGCTGCGCGGCATGCGCAACCAGGCCGTGCTCAGCGGCGGGTACGACCAGATAAAAACCTACGGCGCCGGCGCCGATCTGCCTTACCTGGATTGGTACAGCTACGTGCACCAGATGCTCAATGACGGCCTGCTTTATATTGCCTACGAGGAAGGCTACGCGCTGAAAATCACGGAGCTGGGCAAGGAAGTACTGCAAGGCCAGCGCCAGCTGCCGCTCAAGCAATTCAAGCCCGCTGAGAAAGCCGAAAAAACCACCCGAGTCAGCCGCAAAGCCGCCCAGGCCGCTACCAAGCCGACGGACGCTACGGCCAAGCTATTCGAGCGCCTGCGGCAGCTGCGCAAGCGCATTGCCGATGAGCAGAACGTGCCGCCCTACGTGGTGTTTACGGATGCGACGCTGGAAGAAATGGCTGCCGAGAAACCCGTTTCGCGGGTGGCCATGCTGGCTATTTCGGGCGTGGGCATGAAGAAGTTTGAAACCTACGGCGAGGCCTTTATCAAGGAGATTCTCGAGCATCGGGGTGGGGGCGCACCCGACGCGAGCAACGCTGTGTACGCGGATATTTCGGAGGGACTGGAAGAAATGCCCCCCACGCCCGCCCCGCGCAAGCGCGAGGTAGGCGACACTCACGAAACAACGTTTCAGCTGCACCGGGTAGGGCTGAGCGTGGAAGCCATTGCCGAGCGGCGCAACCTGAGCACCGGCACCGTGCGCGCCCACATCGAAACGCTCTACGCCAAGGGCTACCAGATTCGGCTGGAGGAGTTTCTGACGATGGACGAATTTGCTGAAATCCAGACCGCCCGCGACCAGCTCGGCGGCGAGCCGCTGCTACGCGACCTGTTTGACCACCTGCGCGAAAAGCACGACTATTTTAAGCTGCGCCTGGCCGTGCATTATCAGAAACGGCTGCGCGGAGAAGCATAACGGCTAAAAAAGCCCCCCAGAGCTACTCTGGGGGACTTTTTTATAAAAAATTACCCAGGCGAAGTGCACTAATAATGGGCGCCGAACTAAGCGTAACTTTTCTATTAAGAATCTAGCAATTTCAAAAAAATAATAGCTAATTGAATTAGTAAAGCTGCTTGCTTGTTGCTAATTTCACGAGCCGGTAATGTTTTGATGTCGAAGCCTTTCCCGCCTCTTTTTTAGCGATGATCAATACGAACTTAAAATTCTGGCGCCGTGAGCTGGGCCTCACCCAGGCGCAAATGGCCGAGAAGCTAAGCATAAAACGCTCATTGGTAGGTGCCTACGAAGAAGGCCGAGCCGAGCCAAAGCTCACGACCCTCGTGAACATGGCCCGCCTGTTCGGCATTACGCTGGACGCGCTGGTCACCACTGACTTTAGTAAAAAGAGCGTGGCCAAAGCGGCCCTGCGCCACCTGGAGCCTTCGCTGCAAACGCCCGAGCCGCCCCGTCCCGCCGACCGCCTGCGCGTACTGGCCCTCACGGTCGATAAGGAGCAGAACGAGAATATTGAGCTGGTACCGTTGAAGGCTAGCGCCGGTTACCTCAATGGCTACGCCGATGCCGAGTTTATTGAGGAACTGCCCAAGTTCCGCCTGCCTATGCTGGGCTCGGGCGGTACCTACCGCGCCTTCGAGATTGAGGGCGACTCGATGCTGCCTATTGCCTCGGGTACCGTTATTGTGGGCCGCTACGTAGACGACTGGTTAACGCTGAAGGATGGCACGCCTTGCGTGGTAGTGAGCAATAAGGAAGGAATCGTGTTTAAGCGCGTATTCAACCGGCTCAAGCAGGGCGCTATGCTGACGCTGCACTCCGATAACCCCGTGTACTCGCCCTACGAGATTGACGTAGAAGATGTGCTCGAAATCTGGGAGGCCAAAGCCTACATCAGCAGCACGTTCCCCATTGCCGACCTCTCGCTGAACCGCCTGGCCAGCATCGTGCTGGACTTGCAGCAGCAGATGACGACGTTGAAGAAAGCATAAGCTTATCTGCACACTCAGCAACAAGAAAAGGCCCGGACCAAGTTGGTCCGGGCCTTTTCTTGTTGCTGACGCTCAATATATTAGCAACCATTTAGCTGTGGGGGCAAAATGTTAAGCAGGAGTGGGGCGCCAGCGGAATGAGTGCGGATCAATAGCGCGCATGGTGCACAAGATGCCGTCGAGGTGGTCGCACTCGTGCTGAAGCAGCTCGGAGATGCCATCCTGCACGGTCCAGCTTTGGAGTTGCCAGTGTTCATCGCGGTAGCGCACTGTTACCTGCTGATGGCGTTGTACGCGCACCAGCAGGTTTGGAAAGCTCATGCAATCGTCCCACAGCTCAAACGTGGCCGGGCTTAGGTCTACCAGCTCTGGATTGAGCAGCACAAGGGGCTGCCCGTCGAGGTGCAGGTACACGAGGCGCTTCATCACCCCAATCTGGGGGGCGGCAATGCCTCGGCCAAAATGGTAAGTGGCTCTGATATCGGCCATTACCGCGTGCAGATCGGCAACCCAGCCGGCCACCAGCGGCAGTTCGGCCTCCAGCACGGGCGCGCACTGCTCATAAAGGCGCGGGTCGCCCAGCAACACAATATCGGCTATGGTTTTCATGTCTCTAAGAAAAGGATAAGTTGCTTATTTTTAATTAATGCCTTAGGCAAGCTGCTGCGGGCTTTTTACTTATAAAAGCCCCCCAGCACCTACCGGAAGATGTGGCGCTAACTTACAACCACTTGCTCGCGTATTGCTAAGCATTGGCCATCAATCCAACATAGCCCTATGCTTACATATATCCCCGCCACCGCGCGCCACCACGCCGCACCTGTACAATGGCTCAGCAGCTACTTCCTGTTCTCCTTCGCCGATTATCACGACAAGGATAACATGCAGTTTGGCCCTTTGCGCGTGTTCAACGACGATACTATAGCGCCCAACTCCGGCTTTCCGCAGCACCCGCACTCCGATATGGAGATTATCACCTTGGTGCTCAGCGGCGAAGTAACCCACGAGGATACGATGGGCAACCGCGCCGTCATTAAGAAGGGGGAAGTGCAGCGCATGACGGCCGGCACTGGCCTGGCCCACGGGGAGCGCAACGAAACGGACGAAGAGCTGCGGATTTATCAGCTTTGGTTTATCCCGAATCAGAAAGGCTTGAGCCCCAGCTATGAGCAGAAGGATGTTGACTTTCTGGATAGCAAGAATGAGCTGATTCCGTTGGTGTCGGGGCAGAAAGTGCTGGAAGATGTGGTGTTCATGAACTCCAACTCGACTGTGTATTGGGCCAATCTGAACGCCGAAAAGACGATTACATTCAAGACCTTTCCCATTCGCAATACCTTCATTTATGTGCGGCAGGGCACTATCTACGTCAATGGCTCCGAAATCGGCCCCAGCGACCAGGCCCGCCTGAGTGATGAGCACGTAGTAGAAATTCGGGCCGAAAAGGACGCGCAGTTCATTCTGATTGATTTGCCTGCAAGCGAGGCAAATTTCTAAAATTAACAGACTACAGATCAGCAGCCGGGCTACCCTCTAGCCCGGCTTTTTTGTGCGCTTGAATCTGCTTTCAGATCGTTTTTCGCTGAGCTCTGGATGATGAGAATGCCTGCGTTCTGCAAGCGCCACAGCAACATTACTACCCCGAGAAAGGTAGAACCGCATGGTTTGACAGAGGAGTTTTTTCTAAAGAGCGTCATGAAAGTACCCCGCCCCAAGATATGGGTAGTCGCAGCTACGGTGCTTTTGTTCTTGCTGGTGATGGGCTTCGAAAACTACCTGACTACCTCCAGGCGAACTGCTTCATCAGGCTTCACGTCCGAAGGCGCGAAGCCGCTGGCGGTGCTGGCTAATCTTATCATACCTCAAAAAACAATCCGAATGGAGCTACCACACCACCCACTTCGCTCCGAGGCCGACCTGGACATATTGCTGCGCGAAATAGGCGATGCGCGCGTGGTTTTGCTCGGCGAGGCTTCGCATGGCACCGCCGAGTATTATACGTGGCGGGCGACCATCACCAAGCGCCTCATTCAGGAAAAAGGATTTGATTTCATTGCCGTAGAAGGCGAATGGGCCGATTCGTACCGGGTCAATAACTTTATAAAAGGCTCCCAGCAGGACAACGCGGCGGCCGTGCAGCTCCTGCGCCACTACAACCGCTGGCCCACCTGGATGTGGGGCAATTATGAAGTTGCTGACTTAGTAACGTGGTTAAATAATTACAACCAACAGCCCGCTGGGGGGCAAAAAGCGGGTTTCTTTGGCCTTGATGTTTATTGCCTCTGGGAAGCTCTGGAGGATATAATGCCGTATCTGGAAGGCACTAACAAAGAGGTGCTGCAAGCCGCGCAGCAGGCCCACCGCTGCTTTCAGCCCTACACCGACGATGCCCAGGCGTATGCTATGGCTGTGGCCCGCGCCTCGGATAACTGCCGCACCGAAACCAACCGCTTGTGGCGCCATATGCAGGAGCTGACCAACAACGGTGTGCCCCAAAGCGAAGAGCTGTTTGTGGCTCAGCAGCACGCCCTGGTTGCCTTGAATGGTGAGCGGTACTACCGCGCCATGGTGAGCGACAACTCCGATTCCTGGAACATCCGCGACCGGCACATGGCCGAAACCCTCGACCGCCTGCTGCAACTGCACGGCTCCGGCAGCAAGGCCATCATTTGGGAGCATAACACCCACGTCGGCGATGCTCGCTACACAGATATGGCCCAACGAGGCGAGGTAAACGTGGGCCAGCTGGCGCGCAAGGCATACGGAGAGGAAAATGTGTACATCGTGGGCTTCGGATCTTATCAAGGCTCCGTTATAGCCGCCTCGCGGTGGGGTGCGCCCATCAAAAAGATGCCGGTTCCCGCCGCGCAAGAGGGTAGCTGGGAGCAGCTGCTGCACGCCGACGGCGGCACCGATAAGCTTTTGTTTTCCAAAGATATACGCGATAATAAACGCCTTAAGCGCTCCATTGGTCATCGTGCTATTGGGGTGGTTTATAATCCAAGCCTGGAGCGTTTTGGCAACTACGTGCCATCCATCATACCACAGCGCTACGACGCCTTCATGTTCTTTGATCAAACCGAGGCGCTCCATCCATTAGATACTCCCGTGAAAGGTAACGAACCCCCGGATTTGTATCCATTCGGAACATAAGGCAAGTGGCACCACACTGTAAAGCACAGACTAACAGATGATCTTTTGCTGCTGGCACATTTTGCCGATCTGTTGTCAGCCGAAGTTGAATCCTGAAATATTTAAAACTTCAGCCCCTGGTTGCTTGCGGTGTGCCATCTTGGGGGCATTTTGCGGCTCATTTGGTGCCAAAAATGTACGTGATGAGCCGCTTCTCCTATATCACCCGCGCCGTCTGGCTGCTCTCGCTTATCAGCCTCTTCACCGATCTGGCCAGCGAGATGCTGTACCCGATTATGCCGCTCTACCTGCAATCAATCGGGTTTTCCGTGTTTTTTATTGGGTTGCTCGAAGGGGTGGCCGAAGCCACGGCGGGCCTCAGTAAAGGCTATTTCGGGCAATGGTCTGATCGACTCGGACGCCGGGTGCCGTTTGTGCAGTGGGGCTACGGACTGAGTGCCCTCTCCAAGCCCATGCTGGCAATACTGGCCACGCCAGTTTGGGTACTGCTCGCCCGCACCCTCGACCGATTGGGCAAAGGCCTGCGCACCGGAGCCCGCGACGCCCTCTTGTCCGACGAAACCACCCCGGACAACAAAGGCAAGGTTTTCGGATTTCATCGGTCAATGGATACGCTGGGAGCCGTTTTTGGTCCTACTGTGGCCCTTCTGTGGCTGACCTCACAGCCCGGCGAGTTCCGCCCCTTATTCCTGATTGCTTTTTTGCCTGGTTTGCTGGCCATCGGTATTGCTTTTTTACTGAAAGAGCGCCAAACCGTGCCCTCAAACCGTCCGGTTCAGCCGTTTTGGGCCTCGTTTAGCTACTGGCGGGTAGCCTCGCCAGCGTATCGGCAAGTGGTGGGAGCGTTGGTGCTCTTCGCCTTGTTCAACAGCTCCGACGCCTTTCTGCTGTTGCTCGCCCGACAACGCGGCCTCTCCGATGCCACGGTGGTGGGCCTTTATATCTGGTACAACGCGGTGTACGTGCTCAGCGCTTGGCCCCTCGGTCACCTCGCCGATAAGCTGGGGTCGCGCCGGCTGCTGGTAGCTGGGCTTCTGGTCTTTGCCCTGGTGTACGGCGGCGTAGCGGTGGCGCATACCACCTGGGCCTTCGCCGCTATGTTTGGCCTATACGGTGTGTATGCCGCCGCCACGGAAGGCGTGGGCAAAGCCTGGGTAAGCAACCTCTGCCGCAAAGCCGATGCTGGGGCCGCCCTGGGTACATTCTCCGGGCTCAGCAGCCTGGCCACGCTGGGCGCCAGCGTCGGTGCTGGTCTGCTGTGGCAATGGCGCGGACCAAGCCTTACGTTTGGAGTCACGGCCGTTGTGGCCCTTGGCGTGGCAGGTTACTTAGCCGTAGTACGCCTTCGCGAACAGGCCGCGTGAAGATGTGTATTAGCGTCTCATTATTGAGGAACCGGATCAGCTCTGTATATATAAGCCGCTTGATAAGTTAATACCTCAAGCTTGTCTGCCGTTTGCGCTGAATTATAGTGTAGCGCCAATGTACAGCGTCTATACCCAGGGTTACGAGCAGCGCGTGCGGTAGGGTCACGATTGAAGCCACGAGTAGCGCCAGGCTCACAAAGACAGATTCGGTAGCCGCCTGCCACCAGGCTACTCCGTAAAGCACCGCCAGCCCAGCCAAACTGAGGGCTAACAAGGGTGCTGATCGCCGAAGGAAAAAGCCTAGCTCAGGCCCCAAAAGTAACCGACGACTGAGCATAGGGCGGCCCATGAGCTGGTTCATCCGCAGTACGTGGTGCAAGCTGTGCCAAAACACGAAGTACACCCCCGCTGACAGAAGGGGAGGAAGCACCACAAGCAAGGTGATGAGCAGCCCTGCTTCCAGCATATCCGTGCGGGCCGTTGAGTGGTGGCCGTGGCGGAAGTAGCTGCCCCAGAGCAATAGGTGCCCGCCCGCTACGAGGATGCCCAGCACTAGGGCAATTTGGGAAATGGCGACCGCGCTGACGGGGTCGGCGCCCCCAAGGCTGAGTAAGCCATTTATAATTTCGCGCGTTTCGTCTGCCCAGTATCGCAGCGGCACCGTGAACAGCAAACCGCCCCGCAGCAGGCTGTGCGCTATCCAGTAGCGGGGATGAGTGGCCAGGGTTGGAGCGTCAGCTGAGCCCCAGTGCCAAGCGGTCAGACCAAAGAAAAGTGCCACCGTTACTGCCGGCTGCCACCACCATAAAAGGCCAACCAGCGCGGCCAGTCCCAGATAGCCAACCAAAAAGTACACCCAATAGCGCAGTTGGCTTTGCGACAGTGCAGGATGGGTAGCTGGCACTACAAATTGGTCGCAGGCGCCGTGGGCCACGCCTAGCAACAGCGCTCCAACCAGCAGCAGGGGCGTCAGCAGCCAGAGGGCTAGGCCGGGTATCAGCAGCCATGTGGCTACCGCCGCTAGCACAATCAGGTAGGAAGCGCGGCGCGGTACCGCGCTGCTTCCCAGAGGCAAAGTGACCGAATCAGGCAGTGACATACTCTTTCATACCAAGATCTCTGTATGCGTATTCACATCCACATCGTGGGTGCCAGAAAGTAAGCAACTCCAACTTGTTAAAAACTTATTTCCACCTTCTGCAAAGCATTTGTAGAAGGTGGAAATAAGTTTTTAACAGTTGCAGGTAACACACTACAAATCTGGACGTTTAGCATGGCATGGCGTTTTTGCCCAGCCTGGCTGTTTCCAGTATTAAGGCCAGCGGCTAAGCGGTGGGAGCTAGCTCACGCACGGCCGCCGCGCTTTTACCAGACGCGGCGATGCCATACACCACCAGGCCAAACCCGATTTTGTTGATGGCATCGGCGATGTTATAAAACAAGTCAACGTTAGCCGCCTGCCATCCTAAGCCCGTGTTCAGCCAGCCTCCCGGCATGCACATGTAGCCAATAGGATAGATGGCCCACCCCACCAATACAAACCAGGCCAGCGCTCGGATGCCTTTGATAACAATCGCGTCGCCGGTTTTGCTGGCCAGCTGTGCTACTTCCCCGAACCAGGCAGTATACAGGATGTATACGTATCCCAACGTTGACAGAGACCCCCACAACACCGAGTGCCCCGTAGTGCCATCCGTGAAGGCCTCGCCGATATACCCCGTTACCAGCATAAAAACGGAGGCTGCGACAAGCTTCCACAGTAAGCTAATGCGAGCTCCCGCCGCTTTCGTCAGCAGGTAGAACTCTACGCACATCAAGGGCACCGTAAGCGTCCAGTCAATGTAGCGCAGAGCTGTGGGCGTTTTACCCGTTGCCAGGTAATAGTCCCGCATGTAGTAATAGTGAATGGCAGCAATGCCCGTAATGAGTCCGGAAACCAGCAGCGAAAGCTTCCATTTGCCTTCTACGCTCCCACGCTCCGCGAAGAAAAAAACGGAGGCGGCCAGCATCGCCATGTAGCCTGTAAAGAAAGTAAATGCAATCGGGTCATCAACCCGAATGTCTACCAGCCCGAACAGTGAAGTCGTGTACATTTTGTTTAGGTTTTTGAGTTAAAAAGTTAAACAATATACATATATATTTAACAATTGTTTAGATCGTGGTTAAGTAAATATTTGCGCCTAACTATCTGATTTCTTATAAGATAAAAATGCCATGGAGGAGCTTGCCTCCCAAGGATGCAACAAGGCAAATAGCAGCGAATACCAGATGGGCCTGCCTAATGAAACGGAGATATGCTTAAACAAAAAAGCCCCCCAGAGTAGTAGTTCTGGGGGGCTTTTTTGCAACGACCTTTCCGGCAGGTGTTCAGAGGCGGTGTCGCGTTGCTACATCGTGTACTTACGCCCTTTGTTCTGTTCCTTCAGATACGCCATTAACGGCTGAAAATAATCGACCATGGCGCGGGCGGATAAGTCTTCGCCAGTCTTTTCTTTCAGCACGGTGCGCCAATCTTTGCTGGCACCGGGACGCATGATGTCGGCCAGAAAAGCGCCTACTTCTTTGCTGCCATAATAATTGGTGACGTGCGGGTCCTGTTTCAGGATCTTCTTCGCGATGTGATCGTGGAGCTGAAATAGGATGACGTAGGAGAGGGCGTAGTCATAATACTGCGCTGGGTCGTCGTTGATGTGGGTTTTGGTAGCGGGGTCGAGGAAGTTTTCACCGCGCGCGGTGGGCGGCGTAATGCCCTGATACTTCTTCACCAGCTCCCACCATTTGGCGTTGAGCTGATCGGGGGGCAAATTCTCGGCGTAGAAGCTATTTTCCCACTCGCTCATCACCCCGGAGGCAAACGGCAGGAAAGTCACGTAGTTAAGCGCTTCCTTGAGCAGCGTCTGCGTCTGATCCGTTTTGGCCGAGGCCGGCACTAGGTCTAAACCAACAAGGAAAGGCTTCTGGGTAGCCGCCAGGCCCATCAGGCTGCCCATGGCCTCGTGGTAGGCGCGATTGGCCCCGCTGCGCAGCAATACTGGCACTTCGGGGTTGGTGTAGCTCATGTAATAGTAGATGTGGCCCAGCTCGTGGTGGGTCGTCTCGTACCACTCCGTGTTGGGCTCCACGCTCATTAGGCTGCGCACGTCGTTCTCCAGGTCCATGTGCCAGGCCGAGGCGTGGTTGTTCTTCTTGTAGTTGGCGCCAGCAGGCAATGGGTACAGACTGCTCTTTTCGTAGAAGCTTGGGGGCAAAGCCGCAAAGCCTAAGCTTTGGTAGAAGCGCTCGGCTTGCTTTACCTGCCACTCCGCACCCTTTTTGGCTAATACCGCGTCCAGGTTCAGGCCTTTCACGTCCACCATCGCGCTCCAGTCCTGGCCCCAGCGGTTGGGCAGCCAGTGGGCGGGCAAGTAGTCGGGTACCTGCTTCTGACCGTATTTTTTGGCCAATTCGTAGCGGGCGTACGTGTGCAATTCGCGGTAAAGCGGGCGCAGCTCGTCGTTGATCTGCCGTACCAGCTGCATCATTTCCTCCCGCGTGAGGCCGTAGTCGGAAGCCTGGTACGTGAAGTAGTCGGGGTAGCCGAGGGCCTTCACCGTCTCGTTGCGCAGGCCGCGCAAGTTGAGCAAGCCTTCCTTGAGCGTCGGGCCGATGGCTTTGCTGGCCTCCCAGGCCGCCTGGCGCTTGGCCGGGTTTTTCTCCTTGCGCAGCACTTCGTCAATATCGTTGGTCGTCACCGACTTACCCTGGTATTTATAGTCGAAGCCGTAGAGCTTTTCCACCTGCGCCGTTTCGGCCTTGATGCGGCGCGTTACTACGTCTGCAATAGTCTGGGGTGAGTTGGCAGCGTTGTAAAGAGCGGCTTTCAACTGCTTGACCTGCAACTCACTAAGGTCGGCCTGGTGCTCCAACAGCTCCCGCAAACGGGTAATATTCTCGGTGCTGCCAGTGAAAGCGGCCATTGCCTGATTGGCGCGGGCCGTAGCCGCCGCATTGGTCGTGTCGCCGGGCACGATACGGGTATTCGAGCGCCACTCCGCCTCCGCCGATTGCGTGTAGAGGCGCTGGTATTGGGTGGAGTACTGCTGGAGGAAAGCATCGGCCTGGGTGCGCCAGTCGGGCGCGGCAGGCTGCGTTGCCGCGGGTGTTTCGGTGGCCGTACTGGCCGTGGGGGGCGTTTTGGCGGTAGGCGCACACGACCATAGCGCACTGCCAAGAGCAACGCCGGCCATTCCGGTTAAGAGCGTTTTTTTCATAAATGCTGGAATAGGAACAGAGGTGGGTGGAGTGATGCCCCTAAAGTAATGACTAGCCGACAAGTGCCGACAGCACCTTGATGCCAGCAGATAGAAAGATAGCGTAACGGTCGCGAGTGAGGCTTACGCTGCCGCCTGCTGCTGTAGCAAATGGCAGTCTTTGTACTTCTTGCCGCTGCCGCACGGGCACGGGTCGTTGCGACCAAACTTGCGCCGACTCCGCAGCGTTTTCAGCCATTCGCGCGGATCGACGGCAAAGCGCAGAAAACGCTTCTTGGGGTTTTGGCGCAGCGCACGGCTCAACAGCTGATACAGCTCCGGGTGGTTTTCCTGAAGCTTCTCGGGCTTCTCAAAAAAGTACTCCGTCACGACCGCGAAAAACTCGGCTTCGTTGGTGCCGGCGTAGGAGTTGATGTCGGACTTGCCGTCGCGGATGGCTTCGATTTCACGCTGCATCACCTCGGCCCAAGGCTGGAGCAGTTCGGGGGGCAAAGCCATGGAAGGTACGCCGTCAATTACGCCATCGGCCTGGTCGAGCAGGTGAGCGAACTCATGAATACCTACGTTTTGCTTGTCCAATGAATCCTTAAAGCCTTGCTCTAACGAAGCCTTGGAAAGATGCATATAATGAGACGTTTGAAAATTACGGACGCTACCCAGCAACTGGCCTTGCAGGGGCGTCATTTCCTTGTTTGGGTCGTGGGCCTCGCGCCAGGCATCGGGCACAATAAGCACTTCACTCAGGTTGCCATACTCCCAATCGGGAAAGCCAAAAACCGGAATGATGGCCGATGCCGCCACCAGCACCCTCGTGGTATCATCTACTTCGGTCTGCACGCCAGTGATGAGCGTTTGGGCCAGAAAAACCTGCACCGATTTTTCAAACCGCTGCTTTTCATTTTTGGTGAGCGAGAGATAGAAAGCCACGCGCTCCATCAGAATTCGCCGCCACTCGACGGGAAATTCTTCGGCCAAAGCTTCCGTCCGCACGCGCGCATCGCGGGTGATGTAGCGGTAGAAGAGAAAGATAAGGCCGCCGATAATGGCCAAAAAAATAGCGTAGCTCATGAGGGTTCAACTAAATAAACAGGCCTCGTGTACGCACTTATAGCGTTAGTAGCTGAGCTGGGGGGCTTTTTTCTTCATCTTTAAGGTTAAGCTTCCATAAAAAGACGAGGACACTGTATTCTGACTGCTCGACCTGCGCCTTATGCTTAATCGCAAAGGGTTGGTAAGTTGGGGTTTTGAGCGAAGTCAAGCATCTGCTCCAGTTGGCATAGGGTCACCCGGTCGGTGGATAAGGTCAGGTGGTGCAGCTCCGTGCGATGCACCCAGCGTACGCCCACCGTTTCGGGCGTGTCAGCTTGCAAACTGCCACCTACTATATCGCAGAGAACGAACGCTTTGTATACGTACCAGGGCTGCGGCGGGTGCGGGTGCTGCTTCTTATCGAAGAGGGCCAGCAGGCGCACTGCTTGGGTTTCAAGGCCCGTTTCTTCCCGTGCTTCCTTCACCGCTACCTCGAAGGGTGTGTAGCCTACATCGGCCCAGCCGCCGGGCAGCGTCCAGCGGTTTCCGTCTATTTTTTCCTGCACCATCAGGATTTCCTCGGTGCCGCGAAACAGCACCGCCCGCACATCTACTTTAGGAGTAGGGTAGCCCGCCTCGTTAGCAAACAAGGCGTTAAGCTTTGCAATGGGCTCGTTGGTCAGGCTGGCCATCATTTGGAGGCTGAGCGCCTGCACTTCCTCATAGCGCTCAGTATCATAGGCACTGAGCGCATAGGTAAGGCCCGCCTGCGCTAGCGCCTGCAACCGTTGGGCAACAGCCAGCAAGTCGGTAGCAGTCATTCGATTGGGTTTTATCTAGCTAAGAATTTCAAATTATAGCTGAGCGCTACACCACCACCGAAACCCGAATCTTGCGGCCTTTCACCTTAGCGCCCGTTACGCGCTGCGCAACATCCTGCGCAAACTGGCGCGGGACGGCCACGTAGCTGTAGTGGTCGAATACCTCAATGTGGCCTACCGCTTCGCGCTCCAAGCCGCCGTGGGCCACAAAGGTGCCTACCAAGTCGTGGGCACTGACCTTGTCCTTACGGCCGGCAGATACGTGCAGAGTCACGTTTTCGGGGCGGGGCGCTTTGGGCGCGGCGGGCGGCAAAGCCGGCGCGTGCATGGTTTTCCACTTGATACTTTCGGACACGGGCCACTTTTGCACGTGGTTTTGCTCGTGGGGCGTGGCCAGAATGTGAGCCGTACCGACGGCGCCAGCGCGCGCCGTACGACCGGCGCGGTGCTGGAACGAGTCGGCCTTGTCGGGGGCGTCGTATTGGATAACGGTGTCGAGGGCCGTTACGTCGAGGCCGCGCGCGGCTACATCGGTGGCAACCAGGGCCTGAGCCGAGCCATTGCGCAGCTTCATAAGGGCTTTGTCGCGCTCGGGCTGGGGCATTTTGCCGTGCAATACTTCGGCGGCCACGCCACGGCCTACAAGGAAGCGGGAAAGCTCGACGCACCGGTCGCGGGTGTTGCAAAAAATGAGGGCGCGGCCGGTTTCTGGCTGATGCAGCAGGTGGAGCAGGGCGGCGGGCTTTTTCTCAATAGGGCCTACCTGGCCCAGCAACGTCAGGTTTTCGGGCAGCTCATCCGTATCCTCGCCGGCGTTTACCACGCGCGGCCGGGTCAGGTTGGCCCGAATCAGATTCAACACCTTATCCGACATCGTAGCCGAAAACAGCATGGTCTGGCGACGACGGGGCAGGCGCTTGATTATTTCGACCAGCTCATCCTGAAAACCTAGCTCTAGCAGCTTATCAGCTTCATCCAGAATCAGGGTTTTGAGCTGATTGGGAATAATGGTGCGCCGCTCCAGGTGGTCGAGCAGACGGCCCGGCGTGGCCACTACCACGTGGGGCGTCTGCTTCAACGATGCAGTTTCCTCGCGCATGGCGTGACCACCGTAAAAGGCTGTTACGCGCAGGTTGGGAATATATTTGCCTAGTTTTTTAAGCGCGTCGCGCACCTGCAGAGCCAGCTCGCGAGCGGGCACCAGCACCAGAATCTGCATGGTGTCCTGGGTGACATCAATGTGCTGGAGTACGGAGAGTCCGTAGGCGGCCGTTTTGCCCGAGCCGGTGGGCGCCTGGCCCGCTACATCCTGACCGGCCAGGGCCATCGGAATTACTTCCGTCTGTACGGGCGTAGGAGCGGTAAAATTCAGCTCTTCCAGGGCTTGGAGCAGCGAGGGCGCAAGGCCGAGGTCGGAAAAAGAAGTCATAGAAAGCACAAAAGGATACCACAAAGGTAGGCAGCCCGGCGGCAGCAGCCGCAACCCTTTGTGCGGTACCCCGTACCTGCGCTCCGTACCTTTGCACCGGCAGATACATATTCTGCTAACAAAAAAGCCCCCCAGGCGCTTTTACGGTCTGCTGAACAGATGCAGCGAGCCTGGATTTACCCGCGCAGCGTGAAGAATGAAGTTGTGATTACTCAAAACAGAACCCAGCACCCAACCGCCGTATTACTCCCAGCTCAGGCCCCGTTCACAAGCGGACTCGTGTGGCTGATGGCCATTACCTGCGGCTTGGTGGTGGCCAATATTTACTACAACCAACCGCTGCTGGTCGAGATTGGCCGCACGTTTCAGGTATCTGATAGCCGGGTGAGCTGGGTTGCTACCATCACGCAGGTGGGCTACACACTGGGACTGCTATTTGCCGTGCCATTGGGCGATAAAGTAGAGCGTAAAGGACTGATTCTGTTACTGCTGCTGTGCGCGGCAGCTTGTTTGGCCGGGGCTGCGTTGGCGCCATCCTTCGTGGTGCTGGTGGCTGCCAGCCTTTTAATTGGCATCTTTTCCGCCGTGCCTCAGCTATTGGTGCCCATGGCCGCCTCTCTGGCCACCGACGCTGAACGGGGCAAGGTGGTCGGTAAAGTGATGAGCGGTTTACTAATCGGAATTCTGCTCTCGCGCACCCTGAGCGGCTACGTGGGAGCGCATTTTGGTTGGCGCACTATGTTTGGCGGCGGCGCTCTAATGATGCTGGTGCTTGTGGCTGTTCTGGCGCTGAGCCTGCCCCGCAACCAACCATCGTTCAAAGGCACCTACGCCAGCCTCATGAAATCTTTGCTGACGCTGACCCGCGATTTGCCGACGCTGCGCCGCTCTTCGCTAGTCGGTGCATGCATGTTTGGCGGGCTTACCGTTTTCTGGACTACACTAGTGTTTTTCCTGGAGGGCGCCCCTTATTTTTATAAAAGCGACGTGGTCGGCTTTTTCGGCGTAATTGGCGCTTGTGGAGCTCTGGCCGCACCTTTAGCGGGCAAATTAGCTGATAAGCGCGGCTCAGACTACGCTTTGAGTATGGGTATTCTGCTGGCGCTGGGGGCTTACCTGTTGCTGGGGGTAAGCGGGGTTTACTTGGTAGGTCTGATTCTCGGAGTTATCATTCTGGATGTGGGCCAGCAGGTGACACACATCTCTAATCAGTCGCGGATTTTCTCTTTGATACCCGAAGCCCGGAGCCGACTGAATACGGTGTACATGACCAGTTCTTTTATTGGCGGGTCATTGGGGTCGCTGGCCGGTGGGTTTGCGTGGGCGCATTGGCAGTGGCCGGGCGTGTGTGCCACGGGCCTGCTTTTCGTAGTAGCGGCATTTCTGATTAACCGATTTTATGGCCGCGCCAATGGCTAGGGGGCTTTTTTAGCCTTTAATCCGCCGTACGCCGTCCTCGGTGATGTCGACTAACCGGTAGCGAACCGCCGACTTCTTGGGCCGAATATCTATGCCGGCATAATGAGCATACACCTTCGTGAAGCAGGCGCCGAAGTAGAAGATCATGGCCGAGTAAAACACGAACAGCAGCACGAGCACAATGCTGGAGGCGGGACCATAAATTGGGCCTAAGTTGCGCGGTACCAGTAGATAGCCGAGGATAAGCTCACCGATGTCGATGCAGACGGCCGTCAGAATTGCCCCCCGAAGCACGGCCCGCCAGGGTACATACGCGCTGCTCAGGTTGCGAAACGTGACGGCAAACCAAGTGGACAAGATCAGCAGCGACGTCGCCAGGCTCAGGCCCTGAAACAGGTAGTAGCCAAAGGTGGCGTCGAAGTCGCGGGTGTAGTCGGCTAAGAAGGCCAGCACGGCATCGGTCAGGAAGGCCAGCAGCGTAAGCAGGGCCGTGGCCAGCAGTACGCCCAGCGAGCGCGCCCGCTCGTGCAGCACTTTGTGAAACTGACCCTCCGTGCGCTGGGGTCGAACCTTCCAAAGCTGGTTTAGCGAATGCTGAATAACGACGAAGAGCGTAGTGGCAATAAAAACCAGAAAGGCTGACCCCAACCACGTCATCAGGCGGCTGCGCTCGATATTGCTTACGTTTTGCAGAATTTGCTCTACCAAGCCCGCCGCCGGATAGCCCAGCAGATTAGAGATTTTTTGCAAGAGCAGCCCGCGCACCGTGGAGGCCGAATAAATGCCTCCCAGCACCTGAATGAGGATAATGAGGATGGGCGGGAGGGCAAACGTGGCAAAGAAAGCAGTAGCCGCGCCCAAACGCAACGGGTCGTTGGCGCCCAGTTCGCGGGCGGCACGCCGGAGCAGAACAAAAAAATCAGTCCAGACTTTGCGCCGGGGCTGACCCGGCTCGCGTACTTTTGTCATGTGCCTCATCTGGTCACTGTGCGGCTACACTATTTACGCGCTTTGCGGCGCCCATTGAGAATGCTAGCGATTCAGATAGTAAAAAAACTCGCCTGCGCTGGCTCCGGCTTTGAAGATGAAATAAGCGGAAAGAATGCACAAAATAACCTTGGCGGGCTTCTGTTCCAGTAAATGAGCGTAGCTACTGAGGTCTTTCATGATCTGTTGTCGTGATGTATGAGTGAGCAAATAATTCCGCAGACATCACCTCCCGACACGTCCACCACGCCGCCCCGCGCCGGTTGGCTGCGACGCCGGATACTCATGCCGCTGCTGGGCTTGCTACAGCAAGGGCTTTCTCCTACGCAGCTGGCCCTCACGGTAGCTTTGGGAGTGGTGTTCGGGCTGATTCCGGTTCTGGGAGTCACGACGCTGCTCAGCACATTTGCGGCCGTAAGGCTGCGCCTGAACGTAGCGGCATTATTACTCATCAGTCATCTAATGAGCCCATTGCAGCTGCTGTTGCTCATTCCGCTGCTCCAACTCGGAGCCCGCGTGGTGGGCGACGGGACGGATACTGAGCTAACCCTGACGCAGCTGCAGCACCTGCTCAGCACCGACTGGGTGGAAGCGGCCCGTTTGCTTTGGCGCGCTAGTCTGGGGGGCTTTTTGCTGTGGCTGCTGGCGTCCGTAGTATTGGTACCCGGCTTGTTCTACGGGTTGCGGCCCGTGTTCGACCGCGTAGCGCGCCAGAAGGCGAAGTAACCCTTTCGGGCTACTCGCTGCGCTTATAAATGGGCTCGTTCTGGTAGAAATAGTGGCTTAGCGGCTCCTCCGACTCGGGGCTAATAAGCACAATATCAACGAACTGATGGCTGGCATCGAGGTGATGCTGAATGACGGCACCAATTTCCTGTAGGAACGAGGTGTCATCGCCTTCTACCTCAAAGCCAAGCAGCAAACGAGCCGGCTCCGGGCTGTCGGGGAGTTGCAGTTCAGCCAGATAAATAGCCCGAATCAGCGGCTGATCGGCGGCATACGTGCTCAGCGATTCTATCAGAGCCGTGGGCACCTCCGCGGGCTGACCCAGGAGTACCTGCGTGTCAGGCGGAATCTGGTGGGCAGGGGCTTGAAATAGATGACCGGCTAATAAATCCTCTAGCTCGTTGGCCATCAGTAGCTTGCCCAGGCTGGAAAACGGGTTCAGCGCACAGTCAGCGCCTTTCACCATCTGAAACAAATCGAAGCCCGACAACCGCAGGTAAGGCACTTCCTCCTTAACGACGCTGCTATCAAAAATCCGCCCTGGCGACGTGAAGACCGGAATTTTGCCATCGTGCAATACCTGTAGCTGCACTTCCATGTTCTCCGTCACGGGTATTTCGCCCCCTGGCTGGCCTTCCTTGGGTTGGGTAAGCACCAATACATCTTCCTGCAACAGAGCCTGATAGAAACCGGGGCGCGCATCGGGGTCGGCGGCGGCGTGCAGCAGCATTTCTTCGAGGCGGTTCACGGGCTCGAAAGAAGGCATGGGAGGAGGTGGGGGTGGCAATACCGGAGCGGGCGGTGGAGGCGCTACGGGCGAGGTAAAATTGGCCCCCTTATAGCGCGGACCCGTAGCTGGCGCAGCGCTGGCAGGAGCAGGATCGGCGGGTGCCGGGGTTTGAACAGGTTGTTTTTTGGATTTCAGAAAGTCGAACAGACCCATAACACTACAGTAATTTGAGATGGCAAGCTAAGGAGGAAAGCTGAGGATAACCGTGAAAAATAGGGGCAATTACAGGTTTGAAGAATACAGTGGCGGGTATCAAACTTATAAATCAGCAAGTTGAAGTGATGCAGGCTTACACTGCGCCTTGCATCATCTGCCCTAATACCAGCTACTGTCCGTCGCTGCCGGCACAGGCCTGGAGCTTCTCCGACACCTCCCGAATCGTGAACGGTTTGCCTTTATTACCCCATGACGACTGCACAAAGTTCAGCAGATTAGTAATTTCCGAATCGGTTAGGTCTTCGTGGCCGGGCATTACCTGGTTGAAGGTGATACCATTAACGACCATGGGCCCGTTCACCCCGCGGCGCACCAGGCAGGCCAGAAAATTGCGGTTTTCGGCCACGTAGTCGGCGCCGGCCAGGGGCGGGATGAGGCGTTTCAATCCTTGGCCCTCGTCGCCGTGGCAGTGCGCGCAGTGCTGGGCATAAAGGCGCGCGCCGGCATTCTGACGATCAGTGAAGCAGCCGGCAGCCAGGGTTCCGGCCGCCAAAAAGCCCCCCAGCCGCAACAAATCTGCTGCGCGCCACCTCATAGCTTAGCCTGGGAAGCGTTTTCGGCTTCTTCTTTCAGTAATACCGGCAAATCCTCCATCAGGCGGGCGACTTCATCTGGGTTCATGCCATCGTAGAGGCCCCGCACGCGGCGCTTGGAGTCAACGAGGGTGAAAGCGCCGCTGTGCGCAAAGCCTCCGGCTACCTTATCGTCTTTTTCGGCCGGCACGTAATAGGCACGAGCCAGGCTGAAAATAGTATCATGCGGAGCGGTGGCGAAGTGCCAGCGGCTGGCGTTCTGAATACCCAAGCGCTGGGCATAGTCGCGCAGCACGGCTACCGAATCGTGCGCCGGGTCGATGGTGTGGGAAAGGAAAAGCACCCGCGGATCATCCTTGAACTTCTCGTACACGCGCAGCATTTCACTCTGCATTTTGGGGCAGATGCTGGGGCAGGTGGCGAAGAAGAAATCGGCCACGTACACCTTGTTTTTGAAGGTGTCGTTGGTGATGGTGATGCTGTCCTGGTTGGTGAGCGTAAAGCGGGGAATGGTGGCGTAGAGCGTGTCGGCCGGGCCGCCATCAGCACGTGGTACTACCTCACGTTCACCCAGATACGGTAGGCGGTCAGCAGCAGTATCGGGTTGGCTCTGACAGGCGGCGAGCAGGAGCAGGGCACCACTGCCCACTAGAATGCCGGCCCGGCGGGCGCGGGTGAAAAGCAAATTTATCATTTGGTAGACGAATTAGAGGAATTACCTGCCTTCGTACCAAGTACCAGGCGGGCCGAATCGATACTGTTGCGCATCAGGCGACCCACAGAATCGATTTTGTGCTCCTGAGCGGCAAAATAAGCCATTACCTGCTCGTGCGCTACCGTGTCGGCGGGGCGACGGTACTGGTGCATCCAGCCCATCATGGCCGCGTCGGCCCGCAGCAGGGAGCGGCGGCGCCGGCCAGCTTCGGTAGTATCGGGCAGGGTGGCGCGCTGAAGCTGCTGGCGCAGCGTATACAGCTGATCCATCTGGGCCATAAACTCATCGTGCTTGGCCATCACAGCTTTTTCAGCGGCTTCGGCCTGCTGCTCCTCGCTTTGCAGCGACAGGCAGGAGGACAGCAGTAAAGCGCCCAGCAGACAGAAAAACGAGGTTGATCGGAAGAATTTCACGGGGCAAAAGTACGGCGCGAACGCTTGCGCTGCGCCTATTTACCTTACTAACAAGTCAACCTTCAAAAACTCTCCCGACTACCACCAGTTTTGCCCCCCATACGTCCACAGCCACTCTACCGCTTCCCATAGTCCCCAGGCCAGCAGTCCAAAAATGATGATCATACCTACCAGCACCACCGCCAGCAGCCCCTTACCGCTGCCTTGGTATTTGCCCTCGGCATAATGGCGGCGCAGCAGGCGCACGTTGCGGTCGTTGGCTTTATAGGCGAAGTCAAATATGTTGCCCAGCACCGGAATGGCTCCGATAATAGTATCGAGCAAGATGTTGAGCACCATGCGAATAACCAGGCTGCCGCTGGCTCCGTGGCGCATCATTGTCAGCACTAGTGCCCCTGATACGGCCATACTCGTCAGGTTGCCCACCACGGGCAGCAGACTCAAAATAGGATCGAGGCCGAAGCGAAAACGGGTACCGGGCAGGGTAAACTGGCTGTCCATGAGGTGAGCGATGCTCTGCACCCAGCGCAGGCGTTCGTCATTTTCGAAGGTTGGGTCAACCGGTCTGGGGGGCATTTTGGGTTGCATAGGGAGAGGGCTTTGCTCGTTAAACGAAAGAACGGCGCGGGCGGGTGCGTTCGGCAAGTTTAGGTCGTTGGCCAGGTTTGCTGAGGGTGAGAAAACCAAATTTTGTGTTTGCCAAACTCAGCCTCCGTTGCCTTTCTCTGCGTTAAGAATGCAGCTAGTCTTATCAATTTGTACCTAATAACAACGATATGCAAACGCGCACTCTAGGCCGCTCAGGTTTAACTGTTTCAGCCATTGGCTTAGGCTGTATGGGTATGTCCGATTTTTATGGAAAGCGCGATGATGAGCAGAGTACGCGCACTATTCATCGTGCTCTGGAACTGGGCGTTACCTTCTTTGATACGGCCGATATGTATGGGCCGTACACCAATGAAGAGTTGGTGGGCCGGGCCCTACGTGACCGACGCAACCAGGCCGTTATTGCCACCAAATTTGGTATTCAGCGCGACCCGAACGACCCGACTAAACGCGGTATAAATGGTCGCCCCGAGTACGTGCGCCAAGCCTGCGAAGGCAGCCTGCGCCGCCTCGGCACCGACTATATCGACCTGTACTATCAACACCGCGTCGATCCGAGTACGCCCATTGAGGACACGGTGGGTGCTATGAGCCGGTTGGTAGAAGAAGGCAAAGTGCGCCATCTGGGCCTTTCGGAGGCCGCTGCCGAAACGGTGCGGCGCGCCAATGCCGTTCACCCCATTGCGGCCCTGCAGAGCGAATACTCACTCTGGAGTCGTGACCCCGAAGATGGCGTGCTGGCCGCTTGCCGCGAATTAGGCGTCAGCCTAGTGGCCTATAGCCCGTTAGGCCGGGGTTTTCTGACAGGCCAGATTCAGCGCTTCGAGGATCTGGACGCGGATGACTACCGCCGCAACACACCCCGTTTCCAGGGCGAAAACTTTCAGCGCAACCTCGATGTAGTTGCACGCATTAAGGAAATGGCAACGCAGAAAAATTGCACTCCGGGTCAGCTGGCACTCGCGTGGGTACTGGCTCAGGGCAACGACATCGTACCGATTCCGGGCACCAAGCGTATCGAATATTTGGAAGAAAATCTGGGTGCGTTGGAAGTACAGCTATCGGCTGCCGAACTGGCGCAGATAGATGAAATTGCCCCCCAGAGCGCTATTGCTGGGTTGCGCTATCCGGAAGCTATGATGGGAAGTATAAATGGTTGATAAGCGGTATGCTACGGATTGTCAATAAAAGTTTTGGTTGAAGATGGATTGCGCTTGCCTTCCCTCAAATATTTATGCAGCGCCCTTGCCACAAGGTATAGCACATACACCCCGAAAATTTGCAGCAGAAGAGTTAAAAGCTGAGCTAGAAACATTATGTAATATCCGAATTCTAAGAAAAGTGAAGGCATAGCTTATGTGTGTTAGATGAGTAGGATAAATAGAGATATAAAGTTATCTGAAAAATTGGGTCTGAGCTACTTAACTCACCGGCGGCAGCAAATCAATCAGGCCATCTTCGCTGACCACCACGGCTAGCACGGCGTACTGGCTACTTTCCACGTAGCGCAAGGCCGAGTTGTAGCGGGAGCCGCGGGAGGAGTCGCCTTTGGCAGTGGCCAGGCCGTCGAGAATGGCGCCAATGGCATGGCAGATGCCGTGTTGGTCTACGAGCACGGCTCCGTCAATATTCGTAACCAGGCGTAGAATGGCGGGCGTCATCAGGCGGGGCACTACCCGGAAGCACTGACGGGTGAGGCGCTGGGCTTCCTGCGCCGCACCTGCCGAAATCACCAGAATAGTGCCGGTAGATTGGGTGCTGGCTTCCTGGGTGAGCCGCCAGAGATACGAAATACCGGCATCTAGTAGCTCGGGCCACTGCTTGCGCACGGCATGCGCGAAATTATCGGCATCGACGCGGCCCTGGGGCAGGCGGGGAGAATTCGACACCACCTTCATCATAATATGATCGGCGTGGGTCAGCTCCCAGCTGTAGTGCTTGGTGAAGTGCACCATAAATAAAGGCTCATAGCTGGGGTGCGTTTCCTCCACCAGATACCCCAAACCGAAGACATGGGTGGCGTCTGTTATCAGCGCCGTATTGTCTTCGCTCAGCTCCAGAAGCTTCCGAATGGAACGGTGGTCGCGGAGGGTAATGGGCGTTTCAAGGGTCAATACGGGCACAATGGCGGGATGGTGGCGGCGCGCCACAATCATCAGCCCGATACCATCGTCGCCTTCGTGCCGAAGCGCGGCCACGCCGTTACAGGCATCGTAGAGGCCGTGGGTGCCGGCTGCCGCTCGCAGCATAAAGCGCCGACCAGCGGCGCGCAGCATCTCGTTGTAGTCGCGGTCGAGGACGGGGTGGGCGTCGTCGGAATCGGATTCGCGCAGGGCGCGGGCGCAATCCTGCAAAAACTCCTGCACGGCCGCGGCCAGCAAGGAGTTGGCGCGGGCCACAATCTTGTCGGGCAGGGCATAATAGCCGTGATATGCTTCGGACGATAGCTGCAATACCACCAGCACCATATACCCATTAAAGCTGACAGGTAGCGAGCAGAAAGAGACGCGCTTCATCGGCTCGGGGGGCATTTCATTCAACGTCAATTCCGTAGCCTGACGGAGCAACTCGTACCAGCGCTGCTTCTCAAAGCGGTCCTGGTCGGTGGGGTGCAGGTGATACACGACCTCGCGGGGCCCTTCAGCCGATTCCAGCGCAGCGGCGCGCACCTTCACTTCCGTAAACTCGGCGCTGGGGTAGCGGTGGTTGGCGGGCTCAAGTACGACAGCCTGTGGCTCGTCGGGTTCTTTTGCGGAGGCCAGGCCAAGTAAAAAAACTTCGGGCTTTAAATTTCTATCCAGCAGATTAAAAACGCCTTCGGCAAACAGCTGGGCCGAGACGCGAAACAGACTTTGGTGCTCCCACATAGGGCGATTTGGGCGGTCAGGAGAAGGAAAGAGCCAGAAAACATTACGGCGTACGCGAAAATGCCCCCCAGGGTGGTATATCAGGGCGGCAACATTCCGGCCAGATTAAGGCAACATCCAGCCGCCCGCATAGTTATAGCCAGTATACCGAGGATTGTTGCGCGTTGGGAAACTCTCGCCAATCGCGTATCTTCACAATACCGCTCATCCCATAGCTGCCACCGCCATGTTTGTTGATTTACTGCTGGGCTTTTTGTGCGCTATGTCGTTTCTGCCCCTCACCACCGGGTATTGTGCCCATAGCTATGGACGGTCGTTCTGGCTGTGGTTTGCGTTGGGCTGGGTGTTGCCCATTGTCTCGTTCTTTCTGCTTTTTGCCCTTATCTGCCGCAAGCAGCTGAACCCCGGCGAGTGCCTTCTGGACGAAGCAAAAGCCATTCTGGCCGACGCCGAGCAGAAGGCTATTAATAAGTAGGAAACCGCGTTTCTACGCCAGCCGTTTTGTAACGGCATCGGCTACCCAGGCGCCCGTGCTAAAGCAGCCTTGCAGCAGATAGCCGCCCGTGGGCGCTTCCCAATCCAGCATTTCGCCGGCCACAAAGGTGCCGGGTCGCCGGCGCAGCATCAGGTTTTCATCCAGCTCTTCCCACGCTACGCCGCCCGCCGTGCTGATGGCCTCATCCAGCGGCCGCAGCCCACGCACGGGCAAGGGCAGCTGCTGAAGCAGTCGGGCCAGACTTTCGGGTGAACTGGTAATGGTGTCAGGTGGTGCTACTTCACGCAATAGGGTTGGTACGGGTGGGCCTAAGTGTAAGGTTTGCTGCAAAAAAGCCCCCCACGACTTGCTGCCCCGCGGTTTGCTTAGTTTTTGCACCAGCTGATTATGTGTCAGGTCGGGCTTGAGGTTCAGCCACAGCGTTGCCGGTGTTTCCCGACTGAGCGCCGTGCGTAAGGCCGGCGTGAGGGCGTACACCGGCGTGCCTTCCACCCCGTAGTCGGTTAGCATAAGCTCGCCGCGCATGGTTTGGCCTTCGCAGGTCAGGGCAATGTTTTTGAGCGGAGCGCGGACTACTTTTTCTTTGAAAAAAGCCCCCCAGGCTATCTCGGCGCCACAGTTAGCCGGAGCGAAGGGCGTGCAGCGCACTCCTATTTCGGAGAAGGCTGAAGTCCAGCCGCCATCGGAGCCGGTTTTGGCCCAGCTGGCCCCGCCTAAGGCCAACACCACCGCTGGGGAGCAAATTTCCAGCTCCTCGCCGGTCTGCTCATTGCACACGAGCAAGCCGTTGGGTGAGTCGGGCACGAAGCCCAGCCAGCGGTGCCGCGTTTTGATAACCACGCCCAGTGCGGCCAGGCGTGTCAGCCAGGCACGTAATAGTTGGGCAGGCTTGTAGTCAGCCGTGGGAAATATGCGGCCGCTGCTGCCGACAAAGGTTTCTACGCCCAGATCGGCGGCCCAAGCGCGTAGCTGCTCGGGGCCAAAATGCGTGAGAAACGAAGCAAATGGCTCTTGGTGAGCACCATAGCGCTTGCCAAAGGTGGGCAGCGGCTCGCTGTGCGTTAGGTTGAAGCCGCCGTGTCCGGCCACCAGAAACTTGCGCCCCACGGTAGCTTGTGCCTCATACACCGTCACGCGGTGGCCCGCTTCCGCCAAGTGCTGAGCGGCCAGCAAGCCCGCCGGGCCGCCCCCAATAATGGCGATGCTGGGATGGTCAGACATAAATGCAAAGTGGAAAGTAGCGGCCGGCAAGATACGACACTACCGCGCCGCCGTCTGGGCGGGCTCCGTGCATATTAATCCTGCCGCAATTTATACCCGGTGACTATGCCTCTTGGGTTACATCCAAAATGCAAAACGTTTTAATTTGTCGGCGTTCAGGGTTTAGATATGTTAACTTTCCAGCGCCACCGTATAGAAGGCAGTTCTGTCCACGAATTTTCCCAACATGGGTCCTTATACCATCCTGATTGGCCTGAGCCTGGCCGTTGTCTTATCTTACTTGTTTGATCTCGCGGCAAGGGCCACAAAAGTGCCGTCGGTGCTGATGCTACTCTTCACGGGTATCGCGCTAAAGCAGGCTGCCGACTACGGCGACGTGGGCGTATTGATACCCAAAGTAGTACTGGAGATATTTGGTATCATTGGTCTAATACTCATTGTGTTGGAAGGGGCTCTGGATTTAAAGATTAGTCGCGATAAAGCCCCTTTGATCCAGCGTTCCTTCGCGGCGGCCGCACTAATTCTGGTAGTGCAGGCCCTTATTATTGCCGAGCTGCTTCAGCTTTATCTGGATGTCCCATTTCAGACGTGTTTGATTAATGCCGTACCGCTGGCTGTCATCAGCTCGGCTATAGCCATTCCGAGCGTATCCAATCTGGGCGGGGAGAAGCAGGAGTTTATTGTGTACGAAAGCACTTTTTCGGACATCCTCGGCATCATGCTTTTCAACTTTGCCTTGCAGGACAACTTTGCTCAGGGAATATCCATTCTCACGTTCCTTCGCGATGTGGTATTTGTGTCCATTTTAGCCGTCATAAGTACCGCTGTACTGGCTTTTATGCTGGACCGCATCCGACTACACATCAAGTTCTTCCTGATTTTTGCCTTCCTGGTCCTGATTTATAGCTTGGCCAAAAAGCTGCATTTGTCATCCCTGCTATTGGTTCTGGCCTTCGGACTAGCCGTGAACAACGCAGAATTATTCCTTCGGGGACCACTGCGCCGTTTGCTGCACCCTGAGCGTCTGGCCGAGGAACTGCACCAGTTTAAGAGTATCACGGCCGAGTCGGCGTTCCTTATCCGCACGTTCTTCTTTTTGCTGTTTGGCTACTCCATCACCCTCACCAATCTCATCAGTGTCACGCTCCTATGGCAAGGACTCTTGATTGTAGCGGTGCTCACTGTTATCCGCTTTTTCTACCTGCGCTATATCGCCAAATCGGACCTGATACCTGAGCTGTTTATAGCCCCCAAAGGCCTAATTTCCATTCTGTTATTTTATAGCATCCCCGATAATCATCTTATTGGGCAAGTCAGCGAAAACATCCTCTTTGTCGTAATTCTTCTGACGGGCCTGCTCATGATGGTTGGCCTGATGCTGGCCCGTAAGGAGCCGGAGCTGGGCGAGTATTAAGCCTGCTGCCCTGCAATAGAGTAAATTTCTATGTTCAGCTGGGCTTGAAAACACGGCTACCTCACAGAAAATTTTGCGCCTATGGATTTTTCAATTGCTTGGCAGAAGCTAAACCAAATTGGCCGCGACCTCATGGCCGCGTTGCCCAACATTGCTATTGGGATAATTGTATTCTTGCTGTTCATGTTGCTGGCCCGCGGCGTGCGCGCCGGGGTGCGACGCGTTACGCGCGGGATGCGGCAGAATCAGAGTCTGCCGCTGTTACTGAGCCGTCTGGCCTACGTGGCCATGATTATTCTAGGCATCCTCGTAACGGTGACTATCATTCTGCCCGGCTTCACACCCGCTAGTCTGGTGAGCGCTTTAGGCGTGGGCGGTATAGCTATTGGCTTCGCTTTCAAGGATATCTTTCAGAACTTTCTGGCTGGTATCCTGCTACTGCTTACCGAGCCCTTCAAGATTACCGATCAAATTAAGTACAAGGACTTTGAGGGTACCGTAGAATCCATTCAGATGCGTGCCACCACCATCAAAACCTATGATGGCCGCCGAGTGGTTATTCCCAACGCGGAGCTGTTTACCAACGCCGTGACTGTCAATACGGCCTACGACATGCGCCGCTTGCAGTATGACGTAGGCATTGGCTACGGCGACGACATAGCCCAGGCGCGCAAGCTAATGCTGGAAGCAGTGGAAGAAGTAGAAGGGATACTGCGCGAGCCGGCACCCGAAACGCTGGTAATGGAGCTGGCGGAGAGCAGCGTGAACATTCGGGTGCGGTGGTGGGTTAATCCGCCGCGCCAGGCCGACGTGCTCGATGCGCAGGATAAAGTGCTGGAAAGCATCAAAAATAAGCTTACTGCTAATGGCATCGATATGCCATTCCCGACTCAGCAGATCCTGCTACACGACCAGACCGAAGTGACGGATGGTGACCGCCGTACCCAGCGCGAAGGCTGGCCCGCCGGCAAGGGCGATGTGCCGCTTGCCCGTGCCGCGGTACCCGAGCCTAAGCTGAAGGAGGAAGCATAGCTTCGCTCCGGGCCCATATCCAGATAAAATGCCCCCCAAGGCTTACTGCTACTTTTGCTTCAGGGGCACATCCTGCAACACGGACTGTGGGCCGTCGCTCGTGTTTTTGAGAATGCTCAGGTCGCCGCCGGTTTCTAGTACCACTGCGGCGGCATCCGCCAAGCTGGCCACGCCTTGTTCGCGTAAGCCCGCCAGAATCTCTGCTTCGGTAACCCGTTCAGCCTTAAGCGCTGCCGACAAAAAAGCCCCCTGATACACCAAAAGCGTCGGCTCGGACTTAATGAGCTTGCTCACCGTTTTAGAGCGCACAGACAGCCAGGTTAAGGCATATTGCAGAAAAATCAGCAGGGCAAACGCGGTAAGCCCATCGGCCAGCGGGACGCTTTTGTTGAGCAGTACAGTGGCCAGGGTAGAGCCGAGCGCCACGGTAACTATTAAATCAAAGGCGTTCATCTTGGTCAGCGTTCGTTTGCCTGACAGGCGAAGCAGCACAATTAGCCCAGCGTATGCCGCCATTCCAATGACCAGCGTACGGGCGATGCTTGTCCAGTTTGAGAAGAAGAATTGTTCCATAGCATAGGTGGGTTAGGTCGGTTTATATAAGCTACAACGCTTATGCGGTGTACGATAGGTGAACTAGCTCAAGTAAGCAGGCAGCGCAGTTCAGGGCATCTTCGGAGTCAGAAGTTGCTGCTGGCTTGGCTGCATTTTCAGGATTCAAGCAATGCTAGCCGCTCGCGTACCTGGGTGCGCTCGTACTCTGTGTGGAGCGTACGCTCAGCCGCCTCACCGATCAGGCCCCGCTGCTGGTGCAGTACCAGTATGCGCCTGGGGTCGTTGGTGCGCTGCCCGATAACTGAAAGTGCCGTAAGCAGGCGCAGGTAAATGGCCACGTTGCCGTCGGCACAGACACAGATCTGGTCGAAAGCGGTGGTTACGAACTGCTCGAACGAGGGGCGCACTGCCACCACGCGCACACGATTGTTGTTAGTGCGCAGGGGGCTGGCAAGCTGGCGGTCGGCCAGCTGCGCGACCAAAGAGCCGAGATGGTCAATGCAGATGATGGCCGTAGTGGTGTCGTTGACGCCCGGCGAGAGGGCCTTCAGGGCAATATCCACGATTTGCCGCAGGCCAAAGCCAGCATCCTGTTCGATGGTACGCTGACTGCCCAAGCCAAACCTAGAATTGATCTGGTCGGTTAGCTTGTCATCCAGCGCGGGCGCTTCCCCCTGATAAACGGCCACCGATGCCAGCGCCGCACCGCGCGCTACAAAACCGCCGATGCCGTGCTCCATGCGTATCACGCCGTGCAGGTTGCGCGCTAAGTCCAGCAGGCCCTCTTCATCCACGCTCTGCACGTACCCATTCGTTCGGGAAGGAACGGTCAGCCAGCTGAGCTGGCCGGCCTGGCGCAGTAGCTTCTGAGCTTCGTCTGCATCTGCTTCTTGTCCAAGCTGTTCGGGAAACAGGCGTTTGATGGCGGCTTCCGTTTCTTCGGTTGCGTTGCGCACAATATTGGATGCCTGAATGGAATTGGCGATGTGGTGGATAAAGAAAATAAGCACCCCAATACTGACCAGGGCCAGCACCAAACCCATCAATACCGCCAGGGAGGGAATAAAGCTGCCTTCGTCGCCACCGCGGATGGTGCGCAGCACGATGAGGCAGTACACGAAAATGCTGACAAAGAAGCCCAGCACCATCTGATTGGCCCGGTCGCTCATGAAGTTGCGTAGTACCCGCGGGGTGTATTGGCTGGATACCTGCGCCAGTGTGCTCAGCGTAAGCGAGAAAATCAGGCCGGCCACCGTAATCATGGAGCCGGCAATGGCCGTGAGCACGCCGCGCGCACCGTCGGAGCCGGCCCCAAACAGTAAGGGGTATTCCTCCAGCCAGTCGTGCTCAATGCGTAAATCGATGAACACCAAAGCAAAAGCCAGCAAAATGGCCCCCGCAACCATCAGAGTTGGGATAAACCATAAGCTGGCATCCAGATTCAGCCAAAGCGCGCGAAGTCGGTTCATACCCTAGTAGGTACTGCCGAGTATGCGCTAAGGTTGTTGCTTGCTGCTAAGTTGAAGGCTGCTACTCGATTTCCTTTAGCAGCTGCCGCCGATAGTTGGCCAGAATAGTGGATTTGAGCAGGAAGCCCAGATACAGGCCATTGCGAACCACGGGCAAGGCCCAGGCATCGTGGTGTTCCATCTCGCTGAGCGTATCGAGCAGGCTATCTTCCGGTTGGACAACTGCCACCGGCGGCGTCATCAGGTCGCTGACGTAGGTGGTAGTGTAGTGCTCGTCGTCGAAGAGGGCGTCGCGCACTGTGTCGAGCGAGACGATGCCCACGAGCTTATTATCGGCATCGACTACCGGAAACAGGTTGCGGGTGGCATGACGGAAAATATCGACTAGCTCGCCTAGGGTGGTTTCGGGATGGACTGGTACGAAATCGTTTTGTACCAGGGAAAGCGGCTCCAGCTGCGCGAGCAGGCCTCGGTCGCGGTCGGCGTGCATATGCACACCGCGCTGTACCAGCTTGCGGGTGTACACGGAATAAGGCTCGAAGTATTTGGTAATCAAGTAGGAGCTGGAAGTAACCACCATCAGGGGCACAAACAAAGCGTAGCCGCCGGTAATCTCAGCAATCAAGAAGATGGCTGTAAGGGGAGCGTGTACTACGCCGGCTAGCGTGCCCGCCATGCCCAGCACCACAAAATGTACCTCCGATACGGGATACCAGCCGCTCATATTAATCAGGCGGGCCAGCAAAAAGCCCCCCAGCGCCCCCGTAAACAGAGATGAGCCGAACATACCACCATTGCCCCCCGAGCCGATGGTGACGCAGGTAGCAAACACCTTAAGCAACATGCTGCTGGCTACCACCAGCAGCAGCAGCCACACGTTCTCGTCGCGGTAAACGGCGAAAATGGATCCTTCTACCAGTCCTTCCGGCCGCCCTTGGAGCAGCATCTCTACAATGTTGTAGCCTTCGCCGTAGAGCGGCGGAAACAAAAACACCATGATGCCCAGCGTGAAGCCGCCAAACACCACCTTGCGAAAAGTGCCGGGAAACCGCTCAAAGTACTTGTCGGAAGCAAAATAAATGCGAATCATGTACACCGACAGGAGCGCGGTGAACAAGCCCAGCATCAGGTAGGAGGGCACGGCTTCTACTGGCCAGGTAGTGGTAATCAGCACGAAGGGCTGGCCCGCGTACAGGGCCTTGGAAACCACCGTGGCTGTAGCCGAGGAAATAAGCAGCGGAATAAAAAACGGCGCCGACAGCTCCGACAGAATTACTTCTACTGCAAACAAAACTCCCGCAATAGGGCTGTTGAAGATAGCCGCTACGCCAGCCGCTGCGCCGCAACCCACTAGCAGGCGCCGCTCGCGGCGACCCACGCGCAGAATGCGCCCGATGTTAGACCCCAGGGCCGAACCCGTTACGGAAATAGGTGCCTCCAGACCCGCCGAGCCGCCAAACGTGACAGTGAGAAAGGAGGAAATGGCCTGCGAATACAGCTTACTGCGTGGCACCACGCTGCCCTGACGGGCAATATTATAAAGAATGGGCCCGATTCCCCGGCTCAACGTGCCGCCCAGCGCATAGCGCGTAAATAGCACCGTGAGCCCGATGCCAAGCATGGGATATAGGAACAGGGCAAAGACCCGATTTTCTTCGGGTACCCAGGAGTACAGCAGGTTCTGGGCCGAATGAACGGAGCTTTTGAGTGCCACCGCCGCCAAACCTGCCCCAATTCCGACCAGCACGCTCACCAGAATCAGGTAGACCCGGTCGTTGACGTGGCGTAGTCGCCACAGCAACAAAGGACCTATTAAACGGTGAAAGGAACTCTTCGGCATGGCAAACGACAACTACAAGCAGCGCTCGATCCGCAAGAAACCGGCCACTAATACAATGTACAAGCAATAAAACGAATAAGCAGCCTCGTGCTGACTAAGTATTAATTCGCCCCCGAAACAACGTAGCCTTCAGCCACTAGCATCGCTTTGCTGCCCTTCAGCAAGTCACTTTTCAACTCCAGGGTGCCACGCCGGTATTCTTCGGAATAGGCCCAGAGATAAATACGCAAGTCGGCGGAGGTAGTCCCCATCTTTTCGACGATAATGTAGGGCGTATGAGGGTCGCGGGTTTCAACGCCTTTGTGGCTGCTCACGTACTTGAGCAACATCTCTTCGATGCGGTCGGAAGTGGTTTCAGTCCCCATATCAACGCTAATCAGGAAGTCCTGCCGGATGAAGCCGTCGCGGGTATAGTTGGTCAGCGGCTCGCGCAGCACAAGGGCGTTGGGCAGGAAGATGTGCTTGCCATCAAAGGTCTTGATGAGCGTTGTGCGCAAATTCAGGGCTTCTACCTCGCCCATCAGATCCTTTACCTGCACGGTGTCGTGGATGCGAAACGGGCGGTTGAAGGCCAGCACTACGCCGGCCAGAAAGTTCTCGGCAATGTCTTTCAGGGCAAAGCCCACGATGAAAGCCGAAAGCCCGGCACCCGCCAGCATTCCACTAGCTACCCCCGACAGGCCGAGGACGTGCATGGCCAGCAATACCCCCATCAGCAGCAGCGCCCAGCGGGTAAAGTTGGTCAGGAAATTGGCCAGCAGCGCGTCGTGGGAGCGCTTTCTGAGTCTGCTTCCCAGCAGCTGGCTTACGTGGTTGGCGATGGCCAACCCGATGGCCAGCACTATCAGAGCGATAAATAACTTAGGCAGTAGGTGCACAAACTGGTGCCAGTAGTCGATCAGCACCTCATTCAATTCGTCGATCATAGAGCAGTAGAAAACAAAATTTGCCCCCCAACTGGCGCTGGGTGGCATTTTTATAACCAAACACTAACAGTACGGCGGTAACTAACCCGAAGGTTGGGATTTGCCCCCCAGCAGCTGAGCGCAGTCGGGGCAAAGCCCGCTTGGAGCTTTGCTTTCCTGGTAACTTAGGAGGCGGGAGTGGCGGCTGCTTTTCTAGGCTTGAGGTATTTGGTGGCCTTCGTTTTCAGGTAGGTAGCAGCGGGTACCACGTGGTAGTTTGGGTTGACCGCAAACAGCTCCTGCTGCACGCCCACGTGGGTTTGGCCCAGAATAACCATCACACGCTTGGCCTTCGTTTTGTGCTGGGCCCGCAGAATATTGGAGTAGATTTTCAGGTTGCGGTTGTAGAACAACGTGATGTAGTGGGCACCAATGTAGGCTGTATCCACCTTCCCCAGATCGTTGGTGTTCGGGCCGGTGGCTGAGAAAGTGCCGTTGGTCACCATCGCGGGGTTATTAAACACCACGCGGTGGCTCATCGCCACCAGGTCGGGGTGGTTGGCCAAGGCGATGTAGTCGTAAATCGATAGGCTATCGTGTTGGGCCATCCGTTGCAGGGGGCGGGAGGTAATCTGCATTTCCTTCAGGCCTTTGTTGAAATAGTCGATACCATCGCCGGTGCTCAGCAGCGACTGAGAGGTAGAAGCGTAGTAATCGATGCAGGAGGGGCTGGGCAGCTGGAGCTGTTTGGCCATCGCAAACGCTACCTGGTAGCGCTCGCTGCGCCCGGTGCCCGAAGGCAGCGTGGTCAAATCAAGCTTTCCGTCGCGGTACAGCGCATACAAGCTGTCTATCCGGCCCTGTTCCGACGGCTCGGCTTCTATCATAATGGCATCGGGCCGGAACTTGAGCAGATGCTCCCGCAGCTTGGCTATTTCCGCCTGCTTCTTAGGATTGAACACGTCTGACTGGGGCTCCTTATTATAAATCCCCGCTAGGTGCGCAAAGCCCACTACCATAATTTCCGTGCGATCTTGCTTACCGTTCTGAGCAATGGCTCCGGTACACAGCAACAACATGATGAGGCTGAGCAAACCAATAAACTTCTTCGTAATACGGCTTTGCAGTTGATACAGTATCATAGAATAGAAGGGTGGATAAGGTTCGTGACAAATAAAGCATATAGTACCTTGTAAAACAAGCTACCTGATTTAAAATATCTGTAACGAGAAGTATATAGCGCCTTAACAGCGACAACTACCGGCTCGGAACGCAATATTATTCTTTAACTAAAGCGGGCTTATTCAGCCAAAGCCGAAAAGCCACAGTGCCCACAGCGTAGGCCACCGCATCAAATGGATCGGCAACGGCAGTGGTGGAGAAGTAAGGCAAGATTCCTTCAAACCACAGCGATACGTAGACCCAGGCGGCAATCAGCCAGGTGTTGGGAAACACGAAAGTGCGGGAGTGGGCCACAAAGCGCCGCTGCGCGGCCAGCGCCAGGCTAAGCATGACGGGCATGGCCGCAAGGTCGCCTAAATAGGAGGTGAGCAGCGCGGGCAGAGGCCAGTGGAGCAGATAGCGGTTGAGCAGGTAGCCTGCATACAGAAGCACGGCGACGATAAACAGTGGATGTCTGAATTCGGGCCAGCGCTTCATATCAACCTGCGACCACTGTCACCACCCAGATAATGAAAGACAGAATGGCCGCGAATGCCAGCTGCCCGCCCCGAACGATGGTTTTGAAAAAGCGCGCTAGGCCCTTGTCCTCTGGCTTTATTTCCATTAGAATAAGGGACGACGTCTTCTGGTTTTCCAGCTCGTTGCGTTGGATCGCACTTTGATGGGCCCGCGGATCGAGTAGCTCGCCGCAGTGCTCACAGCGGTCAGTTGGGTTGTGCTGCCACGCGGACCACTGCTGGCAGTGCGGACACTTTTTGGAAGCAAGTAAAGGAGTATCAGCCATCTGTAGAGTACGCACAACTAGGGCGGCAAGGTTAAATAACGTAAAAAAGACCCAAGCCGCTGTATAGTGGAGCTTGGGTCTTTTTTACGTTATCGGACCAGTTTTCCGGCAAAATCAGGAGGTATTACAGCTCCATAATATCCTCGTTCCACAGCGTGGGCTCGGCTTCAATGAATTCCTGCATCATCTGCACGCACTCGTCCAGATCCACGATTTCGACCTCCACGCCGTGCGACTCCAGAAACTCCTGCGACTCGCCAAACGTGCGCGACTCGCCCACCACTACTTTCGGGATTTTGAACTGTACGATGGTGCCCGCGCACATAAAGCAGGGCATGAGGGTGGTGTACAGCACCGTGTCGCGGTAGGTGCGCTGGCGGCCGGCATTGTAGAGGCAATCCATCTCGCCGTGCTTGATGGGATTATTTTCCTGCACTCGTTTATTGCGCCCGCGGGCCACAATTTGCCCCCCACGCACCAGCACCGAGCCAATGGGAATACCACCCTCCCGGCGGCCCTGGCGCGCCTCGTCGATGGCGGCTTGCATGAATTCGTCCATAAGTAAAAGTCGTAGGAACACGCTATGGCGCGTTCAATTGTTGAGTGAGATTATGCCGACAAAGAACGGTTATTCGATTTGGATACCGAACGCGACGGTCAGGTTTCTACCGTGCACAAATGCCTTTATAGGGGCAATACTGACACCTTAACAGATCATCCGTTTTGCGAATCGGCTCGGCGGGGTCCAGAATGCGGTGCACGAAGTTGGTCAGCAACTCTTGGCCTTTGTCGAGAAAAGAAGTGCCGTCTTCGGTCAGAAAACCCATGTCGGCCGTCATGGGACCGGCGCTGAGGTTACGTAGTGAAATGATGGCGGCATCGGCGGCGGGGCGGCCGGAGCGCTCCAGCATGAAGCGGTAAAGCCAAAGCTGCCGCACCTTGTCGGCGGAGGGCGTGGCGTCGGTGAGCAGGCGTTGGGTGGCGGCCGTGGCGTCTTCGCCCCGCTTTTGCAGACGCAGCTCGTGGGCGTGTACCAGGCCGGTTTTGTAGTCAACCACGCGCAGACGGCCGTCGGGCAGCTCGTCGAGGCGGTCGGCGATGCCGTAGAGGCGCAGTTGTAAGGTGTCGCCGCCGGGTAAGGTGACAGGAATTTCGGCCTGCAATATTTCTTCTAAGCCGCTGATTTGCAGCGGTAAGGCACCGACTTGCTCCGGTAAGCCTTCGAGGTAGCGACGCACGAGCTGAGCGGCCACCTGGCCCAGTACGTGGTTCAGCCCTTCATCGGGGCGGGCGTGTCGCTCGTCTTCTTCCTGGCGCATGGCCTGGGCAACTTCGGTGGGCACTTGCTGAAGCAGGGCAGGCAGATCGGGGGCCGTCAGGGGGCGTTTTTCCTGGGCGAAAGGCCGCAGCAGGTTTTCCAGCACTTCGTGCACCACCGTGCCGAAGCCATCAGCGCCAAGCTTTTCTTCTACTTCTTCGGCTTCCTGAAACTTAGCCAGGCGGGCAAAATAGAATTGGAGAGAGCAGTTCAAAAACTGATTCAGCGCCGAAGGTGAAAGACCACGAATAAGCACCCCGCGCAAGGCGGTGAGCATGTCGAAATCCTTTTCCAGCACAAGGTCACCGACGGGCGTTTGGGTAATTGTGTCACCTTCTACTGCCTCATTATCAGCGCTGTCGGCCATAACCGTGGCGACTACATCGCGCAGCACCAATCCTGGATTCTGGGGGGCTAAATCGTTCTCAATCTGAAGCAAAAAGCGGCTTCTCTCGCCCGTGCGGGTGCCTTCGGCGCCCGGCAGTACGTGCAGCAGATCCACCTTGCGGGCGCGCTGAAGCAGGCGCCAGAACTGGTGGGCGGTGGCAGCTTCGTGGTCGGCGTAGGTGGGCAGGTTGAACTCGCGCAGCACGTCGTAGGGAAAGAGCGAGTTGCTGCGCTTGGGCGCGGGCAACACGTTCTCGTTGCAGCTCAGAATAATGACGTGGTCAAAATCCAGAGCGCGGGTTTCGAGCAAACCCATCACCTGCACATCGGCAATGGGCTCACCGCTGAAAGGCAAGCGTGTGCGGGCCATTTGCTCGTACAGAAACCGCCGAAACGAGCGCACCGACAGGCGCTGCTCCCGGCAGTCGAACACCGAATCGAGCCGCTTAACTAGGGTAAAAAACAGGTATAGATATTCCGCCTCCATAGCCGAATGCTGGTCCTGGTAAGCTTTTTTAAGCAGATCAATGAGCGTGTAGCAGGCGGCAATAATATCGTCGCAGGTATCCCAGGTAGCGAATAAAGCGTCCACGAGCGGGTGCTGCTTGCCCAGCTGCAGCAGCTCGCTGGCCGGCAGCAGCACGGCGTTGCGCTTGATAATCTGGTTGCACACCTGTTCGAGCAAACCGTGATACTGGGGGGCATTTTCCTGCTTGTCGAGCCACTGCTGATAGCGGCGCAAAAACGGGTGCTGGAGCAGCTTCGTGACGGCTAGGTGGTGGTAGCGCGGCACCCCGTAGCCCGTCTCGGGCGAGCCTTCACGGATGCCGGTCAAATGCACCTCAAACAGCAGATCCACCAAGTTGAACAGGGGCGTGCTCTGGAAGCTCAAACCCATGGTCACGTTGTACTCGGGTACGGCCTCGGGGGGCAAACCGTGCAGCACGGGCAGCAGCAAGGTCTCGTCGGGCAGCACGATGGCGACTTTGGCCCGCGGGTTTTGCAGGCGCGAGGCCGCCAGCAGCTGGCCCGCCACTTTGCCCTGCATGCTGGCATTGGCGACGCCCACAAACTGGATTTCGCGTGGCAGCGTGCGCAGCAGATCGGGTAGGGCGCCGGTGGTGCTGGCGAAGCTCTCGGGGGGCAAATCCCACTTGGTGCGGTAGCGGCGCAGGTGCTGGCCGGCCCTGTTGGGCGAGTCCTGCTCCAGGTAAAACGCGTCGCCGTCGAAGCGGACTTCGGCGCGGCCTTGCTTGAGGAGCAGGCGAATTAGTTTTTCTTCGGCTTTGGATAAAGAACCTAAGCCCAGAAATATGTGCTGGGGGGCTTTTTGGCCATTGTTTAGCATGTTTTGCACATGCTCCACGGCCAGTCGGTAAGCTAGGCCGGGGTAGGCTACGCCCTGTTGCTCCATGCGCTTACGCAGGCGCCAGTACACTTTTTCCAGGTCGTCCCAGAAGCGAAAGTAAGCGACGGTAGTGCTGGCCGGCGCGGGCATTTGCTCCAAGGCCCAGCGCTCCAGTGCTTTAGCTTCGGTGAGATAATCGAAGACTTTGGCAGGATAAGCCAGGTTTTGGTCGAGATTGGAAAAGTCCTGCAACAGCAGCCCCGACCAGCCCACAAACTGATCGAAATCCAGCTTCTTGTCGATGTCGCGCAGGATATCGAATAGCATGAGCTGCAAGGCAATAGGCTCTTCTACCTGCACACCGGCCAGCTCCACCATGTAGTCTTCCATGGCCGCGATGCGCGGGCTCCACAGCGCCGTGCCTACTTCCGTGGCCAGGGCCAGCTCGTTTTTCAAGTACACCACGGCCCGCCGCGTAGGCACCACTACTACCACATCCGACAGCTCCGAGCCCGGATAGCGCGCCACCAGGTCGCGGGCCGCCTGGGTCAGGAAGGCTACGGGAGCGGCCTCGGCAGCGGCAGGCGAAAGGGAAGCGGCAAGGGCAGGAGAGGTGGTATAAGACATGGAGGTAGAAGATGATAAATGCCCGTGCGCTGATTATCCTAATGAGGAGCTTGCGTGCGGAGGCACGAAATATGCTGTTAGTCCGATAAAGTACAATTATTGAACACTCCGATTATGCGTCCGGTTCGTTGCTTACTGCTCATTATCTTAATTCTGGCTGCTTTTAACAGCTATGCGCAAATGGGCCGGCTGGGGGCAACCAGGTCCGTTGAGGAGTTTAAATTTAAATCCATTTTTGGTGCGCCCAAGAAAGATAGTACCCTGGCGTACTGCCTGCTGGGAACCGGCTTTTTCAAAAGCAGGCAGGCGCAAGGTGCCGACACGCTGATTGCCAGATGGATAAAGCAGCACCCAGCGGCGCGGGTAATACCCGTATCAACTATTCAATCAACGATGCTTGGAGCCGCCAACTCCAGCATGACCTACTGCTGGATAGTTGATAAGGAGGAAAATCTGAACGTGTACCTGATCCGAAACGGCTATTTTCCGGGGGGCACCATGCAGAAGCCTAAGACCGATGCGAAAACCTACATCAGCAAAAAGGATTACGAAGAGTTTATGCGCCAGATCCGGCTGGCAGAACTTTACGCCCAGAAAAAAAAGCTCGGCGTGTGGGTGAAGCAGTAGGTTGCGGTAACCCTCACGCTGGTTTGTAAATAATTTACGTACAATACTTTAGCAGCATAAAAGGCTGTAAAAAGGCTCGTCGGGTCAGGCTTCGCATACAATGCGCGCCTGGCCCGACGAGCCTTTTTTAGGCCGTGTACCAAAAAAAATTAATCAAACATTTAAAACATTCTCATAAAACGTGGGTTTAAGTCTCCAATCCTGCTCCAGGAAAAGCGAAGCCACTGGCTGGGCGTTTCAGAACATTGGCTGCCAGACCTGGCGAAATTTAACCTCACCGATTACTTTATGTCCGACGAAAACCCGCAGTGCACCGAGCAAAAAATAAAGGAAGCGGCGCGCAAGGTGTTTATAGTGAAGGGGTTCGACGGCACTACTACCCGCGACATAGCCGAGGTAGCCGGTATCAATCAGGCCCTGACGAACTATTATTTCCGCAGTAAGGAAAAGCTATTCAGGTTGATTTTTGAGGACATATACCGGGAGTACTTTCAGGAAATCTTCTGCATCATGGTCCAGCCCGTAGAGTTGCGAGTCAAGATTCCGCAGCTGGTAGAGGCGCACTTCAGCTTGTTTGATCAGAACCCGGATTTGCCCCTGTTTCTGCTCTCCGAGATGCGTCGGCATCCCAATTTGCTGACTCCGGCTAATTATGCGAATAAGGAAAGGCCAGTGTTCGTTTTCCTGCGCCAGCTACAGCAGGCTGCCGACGAAGGCCAGATTCGGCCGGTGGCGCCTATGCATGTGCTGCAGCTGGTAATGGCCAATATTCAGTTTATGTACCTGTCGCGGCCCATCACCATGGAAATTTCGTCCCTGGATGAGGCAGCTCACACCGAGTTCACGCGTCGTCATAAAGACATCGTTATTGATATGCTGATGAACTACCTCTTCATTTATTAAAAAAGCCCCCCAGGCCGCAGGAGTTGGCTTAGCCAGCGCTACGGCGGCTGCTTTTTAGGTTGAATACTGATTACAAGATGAAGCATTTATTTGCCCCCCAGCGGTTTGCAGGCCGTGCGTTAATACTTAGCGTAGCACTAGTGTGTAGTTCGCTCTTTGGTTGGGCTCAATCGGGAAGACCGGGCGCGCCGGCGGCGTTGCCCGCCAACGCCACGCTGGAAGAGTGCGTGCAGTTTGCCCTGCGCAATCAGCCGCTGGTGCGGCAAGCGACGATTGATGAAGCTATTGGCGAGCGGCAAATCCGCATCGGCCTGTCTGATTGGCTGCCGCAGGTGCAGGGCGTGGGCTCGTATACCCGCAACCTGATTCTGCCCACCACCGTGCTGCCCAACTTTCAGGACCCCACGGCCGGGCAGCAGCTGGTGCGCATTGGCCTCAACAATACGTCGACCATAGGTTTGCAGGGCACTCAGCTATTGTACAGCAACGACGTGCTGCTGGCGGCCCGCTCCATGCGCTTTGTGAGGCTGAATAACAGCCAGAATACCACCGCTTTCAAGATTGACGTGGTAACCAACGTGAGCAAGGCGTTCTACGATATTCTGCTCACCCAGGAGCAGCTGCGGATTCTGGATGAGGCCATTGTGCGCCAGGAAAAGCAGCTCAAAGATGCTTTTGCGCAGTACGAGGTGGGCATTGCCGACAAGATCGACTACAAGCGCGCCTCCATTTCGGTGAAGAATGCCCGTGCCCAGCGCAAAACCACGGCCGAATCGTTGAAGGGCAAATACGCCACCCTCAAGCAGCTGATGGGCTATGCGCCCGAAAACAACCTGGCGCTGGCCTACGACACGGCCCGCATGATTCAGCAAACCCGCCTGGATACGACCCAGCAGCTCAGCTTCGAAAACCGCATTGAGGTGCAGCGGCTGTTGACCCAGAAGAAGCTGCAGCGCATTAACATCGACTATTACCGGCTGGGGTTTCTGCCCTCGCTTTCGGGCTTCGTGAACTACAACCGCGTGTATCAGAACAACGACTTTTCGGTTCTCTACGACCGCGCGTTTCCGAACTCTCAGGCCGGTTTGCAGCTGGCGCTGCCCATTTTTACGGGCACCCGCCGCACCCAGAACCTGAAAATCGCGGAGCTGCAGGATGAGCGCCTGGATCTGGATTTGTTCGACACCAAAAACCAGATCAACTCCGAGTACGAGCAGGCGCTGGCCACGTATAAAAGCGCTCTCAACGACCTGAGTACGCAGCAGGAAAACGCCCGCGACGCCCAGGAAATCTACGGCATCGTGAAGCTGCAATATGACGAAGGCATCAAAACCTACCTGGAAGTGATTGTGGCCGAAACCGATCTGCGCACTTCACAGCTTAACTATTACAACTCACTGTTTGCCGTGCTGGCCAGCAAGCTGGACGTGGAGAGGGCGCTGGGCACTATTGCGCTGAACTAATGATAATGGAAACTATGGTCGGTGTAGAGATGCAACATGTTGCGTCTCTCACGCCTTCGGATTATGTATCAATAAGAATTTGATCAATCAAAAAAGCCCCCCAGCCCCTTGAAATTACCCCAATACCCTACAAACATCAACCCCATGAAGTGGAATCTAGTCCGGCTGCTGCCCTTTGTTATTGGCTCGGTAGCGGCTACGGCCTGCGGCTCGAAGAAAGAGGAAGCTGCGCAAAACGCCGCTCCGGCGGCCGTGCCCGTAACGGTGTACAACGTGACCGAGGAAAGCGTGGTGGGTATCGATACCTACCCCGGCACGGTGGTGCCGCTCAATGAGGTGGAGCTGCGGGCCGAAGTGAGTGGCTACCTGACCAAAAGCTACGTGCAGGACGGACAGCGCGTGACCAAGGGCCAGAAGCTCTACGAGATAGACCAGAGTCGCTACGCGGCGGCCTACCAATCGGCGCAGGCGCAGTTGCGTATCACGCAGGCCAACTATGAGAAGGCTGCCAAGGATGCTGAGCGCTACAACCGCTTGGCCGAGCAGGACGCCATTGCACGCCAGCGCGTCGACTACGCCACCACCGACGTGGCCAATGCCCGCGCCCAGATCAGCGCCGCCCAGGCCAACCTCGCCAACGCTGCCACCGATCTGCGCCGCTCCGTAATTATCGCGCCCTTCAACGGCACTATCGGGTTGGCGCAGGTGAAGCTGGGCTCATTAGTAACGCCTGGCACAACCCTGATTAACACCATCTCATCGGACAACCCCATTGCCGTCGATTTTCCGGTGAACGAGCAACTGATTCCGCGCTTCGCTAAGTTTCAGCAAGCCGCGGGGGGCAATTCTGACTCGCTGTTTACCCTGGTGCTGGCCGGCGAGGAGCGCTACCCGGCACCCGGCAAAATCAACACCATTGATAGGGCCGTGGACCCGCAAACCGGTACCATCACCGTGCGGCTGCAATTCCCGAACACCGAGCGCACGCTGCGGGCCGGCATGAACGCTACGGTGCGGGTATTGAACGAAGACACTGGCCGCCAGCTTGTTATTCCGAGCAAAGCGGTAACGGAGCAGATGGGCGAATTCTTTGTGTACGTTGTCGGCGACAGTAGTAAGGTAAATCAGCGCAAAGTGCTGACCGGTACGCGCGTAAAGGATAAAATAGTAGTGCGCGAGGGCCTCAAAGCCAACGAGGTAATTGTCAGCGAAGGAATGCAGAATCTGCGTGAAGGCGCCACAGTGAAGATTGACGAGCCCGCCGCCCCGGTAGCCCAGGGAACGGCAGCAAAGTAATAAGTAGTGAGTACAACATTAGAACGTCATGCAGAGCCAAAGCGAAGCATCTCGCGTGCTGATGTTGGGTTACTACTCCAGCTAAACACGCGAGATGCTTCGCGGTGCTCTGCATGACCGGCTTTGCACTAAAAGGCACAACGACCGCAATGATTCACCAACTGAAGTCCAGCTAAGCTGACGCTTGGTGTTATAATTTTTAGAGTATGATATCTGACGTTTTTATTCGGCGACCGGTCACGGCCATCGTCATTTCGATAGTGATTGTGCTGCTGGGGGTGCTTTCTATCCTGAACCTGCCCGTCAGCCAGTACCCGAACATTTCGCCGCCGGTAGTGCAGGTGGCGGGCAGCTTCACGGGGGCTGATGCCCAAACGGTGGAGCAAACCGTAGTCACGCCCATCGAAACCCAGATCAACGGGACGCCGGGCATGGCCTACATGCAAAGTAATGCCACCAACGACGGCCGCATGAGTACCAACGTCACCTTTGATATTGGTACGAACATCGACATTGCCACCCTTGATGTGCAAAACCGCGTGAGCGTGGCCCAACCCACCTTGCCCGATGAGGTAAAGCGCCTGGGTCTGACGGTTAAAAAGCGTAACCCGACCGTGCTGATGGTGCTGGCTATTTACTCGCCGAAGCGCACCCACAGCACGGCCTTCCTCGATAACTACACCAACGTGTACGTCCGCGACGCCCTATTGCGCGTGCCCGGCGTGGGCGACGTAACCGCTCTGGGTCAGGACTTTAGTATGCGCGTCTGGCTCCAGCCCGACAAAATGGCCCAGCTTGGCCTGAGCGTAACCGAGGTGACCAACGCCCTGCGCGAGCAGAACGTGCAGGTGGCGGCTGGCTCCGTCGGCACGGCCCCGCAGTTCAGCTCCCAGGCCTTTCAGTACACGATTTTTGTGAATGGCCGCCTGAATCAGGTGGAGGAGTTCGAGGAAATTGTGGTGCGTACCAACCCTGAAGATGGCTCGGTGGTGCAACTCAAAGATGTGGCTCGGGTCCAACTCGGGCAGTTCGATTACTCGCGCTACAATACCACCAACGGCATCCCGACCACGCTGCTGCTCGTCAACCAGACGCCCGGCGGCAACGCCCTGCAAACGGCCGACGGAATCTATGCTACCATGGACGCCTTGCAGGAAAAATTTCCGCCTGACGTAGTGTATAGCGCAGCGTTTGAGTCGGTGACGGTGGTGCGCGTATCCATTCGGGAAGTGTTGCAAACGCTGGGCGAAGCGTTGTTGCTGGTGACGCTCGTTGTGTTTCTATTCCTGCAAAGCTGGCGCGCCACGCTTATCCCGATTCTGGCTATTCCGGTGGCTATTGTCGGCACGTTTATCTTCTTTATTCCGCTGGGCTTCACCATTAACACACTGACGCTCTTCGGCTTTGTGCTGGCCATTGGTATTGTGGTCGATGACGCGATTGTGGTGGTGGAAGCCGTGCAGCACTACATCGACAACGAGAAGATTTCGGCCCGCGAAGCTACCATGAAGGCCATGAAGGACATTACGGCCCCGGTTATTGCCATTGCCCTGATTCTGGCGGCGGTGTTCGTGCCGGTGGGCTTTATTCCGGGCATCGTGGGCAAGCTCTACCAGCAGTTTGCCATCACCATTGCCATTTCGGTGGTCCTGTCGGCGTTTATCGCCCTCACGCTGACACCAGCGCTATGCGCCCTGCTTATGCGCCCCACGGAGCAAAACGCCGACTCAAAAGGCCTGAATAAGCTGTTCTACCGGTTCAATATGTGGTTTGGCCGCACCACCGAATCGTACTCGATGGGCGTGCGCAAAGCACTGAAATTTGCCCCGATGGTGATGATTCTGCTGGCCTGCATCTACGCGGGTACCGTGGGCCTTTTCACCGCCAAGCCAACCGGCTTTATTCCGACGGAGGATGAAGGCCGCCTGTTTGTGTCCGTAGAATTGCCGCAGGGTGCGTCCAGTGCCCGCACCAAGCAGGTGCTCGATCAGATGTCGGAGATTATGCGCACCAAAGCGCCCGCCCTGCGCACCTACACGGCTGTGGGGGGCTTAAATGCCCTGAACTTCTCCTTCAAACCTAGCAGCGGCACCTTCTTTATCCAGCTGAAGCCCTGGGATGAGCGCAAGGACGAGTCGTTGCAGCTAGCGGCCGTTATTGCCGGTCTGCAAAAGGAGTTTTCGGTAATTAAGGGAGCCAATATTGTAGTTGTGCCGCCGCCGGCTATTCCGGGTTTGGGCAACACGGGCGGCTTCAGCTTTCAGTTGGAGCAGCGCGAAGGCTCTACTGATATTAAGGCGTTCGAAGCTACCGTTAACAAGTTTGTGGCGGCGGCCAATCAGCGGCCCGAAATCGGACGGGCGTTTACCTTCTTTACCGCCAAAACGCCTGGTTATCAAGTAACCGTAGATCGGGAGAAAGCCAAAAAGCTGGGCGTATCCCTGTCGAACGTGTTTACCACGATGTCAACATACATGGGTTCGGCCTACATCAACGACTTCACCAAATACGGCCGCAACTTCCGCGTCGTGGCCCAGGCCGATACCTTTTACCGAAAGGATATTGAGAATCTGGGGGGCTATTATGTGATGAATCAGCAGGGCCAGAACATCCCGCTGCGCTCCATCATCACGACCAAAGTGGTGGAAAATGCCCCCCTGATTTCGCACTACAATCTGTTCCGCTCGGCGGAGATAAACGGCGACGCGGCCCCCGGCTACAGCTCCGGCCAGGCCATTAAAGCCCTGGAAGAAGTGGCCGCCGACGTGCTGCCTGCCGGCTACGGCTACGACTTCTCCGGTTTGAGCCGCGAGGAAATCAGCTCCGGCAACAGCACAATCATCATTTTCGGCCTCTCGATTATGTTCGTGTTCCTGCTGCTGGCGGCATTGTACGAAAGCTGGTCGGTGCCGTTTTCGGTGCTGCTGTCGGTGCCGCTGGGTGCGTTTGGGGCCATGGTGGCGCTGATTTTTCTGCCCAAGCTCACCAACAACGTGTACGCCCAGATTGGTCTGATTACCCTCATTGGTCTGGCGGCCAAAAACGCCATCCTGATCGTGGAATTTGCTAAGGAGCGCGTCGATATCGGCATGAACCTGATTGAAGCTACCATCGACGCGGTGAAGCTGCGCCTGCGGCCCATTATCATGACCTCGCTGGCCTTTATTCTGGGCGTGCTGCCGTTGGCGTTTGCTTCGGGCGCCGGCGCCGTATCGCGCCAGACCATCGGCTGGACGGTGACGGGCGGGATGCTGGCGGCCACGTTCCTGGCCATCTTCATCGTGCCGGTGCTCTACGTGCTCATCACCAAGTTCGCCTACGGCAAAAACCGGCTGGCCGAGCTGGAAGCCAGCTACGACCCCGCCGCCCACGGCCATGAGCAGCACGGTTCCAAAGAGCCAAATACGCCCCCCACAGGTCCGGCCGGCCCCAGCAGCAACGGCCACGACATTGAGGAGCGCAAGCGCCGTAAGCAAACGCCCCCCGAAATCGGAACATAAGGGATTTGCGCTGCGCAGTATCAGCAAACAAAAAGGCGAAGCTTCTTCTGACATGTCAGGAGAAGCTTCGCCTTTTATAATCAGTAAATCGCGGGCCTATTGTCGCCTTATAGCCAGCACGACGCGCTTATCCTCTTTAGGTACATCATTTCCCTTAGGGTAAGGCATAACTTCCTTTAAAATAATGTTGTACTGCTGGCCATTAGCTTGCACGGGTGCCACTGTATCATTGATGCCGCCTAAGCTTAGTGTGAGCGTCTGGCTGGCTCCGCTCTGGTCCTGGATGCCTAGGTTAGTATATACTACACCTGCCCAAAAGCAAATGACATCGGACGGGCAACGACTGTCGTTTACATCCTTGACGGTGATGGTCAGTTCCGGGGTGTTTTGGTTGGGCAGGGCCGCGCTTTGCTGAAAGCGCAACGTCACGGGCTGATTAAAGGCGGCCGTGAGTAGCGGGGTAGCATCTTCTTTTTGGCAACTAGCTAAGCCTGCGAGGCCTACAACGAACGAATAATAGAGCAACTTCATCGGGAAAATATAAAAGTCGAACCAGGAATGGTCAGTTATAGGGGAGAGTCTATCGGACGCCGCTTGGTTGCAAAGGGGAGTTAAATTGATTAGGACGTATTTGAGTTAGAAGCTAACATTGTGCACCATTTTCCCGACCCTAATGGCGAGAAGCGCCAGCAACTGCCGTGTTTTACACAATGTCAGTGCGTCAATAGCTGCTGAAAAGGAGAAGTAGAGAAGCCCGATCATAAATGCAACTTTGTTGCATTTATGATCGGGCTTCTCTACTTTTGGGTTGAAGGGTATTCTATTGGCTGCATGGCGCAAGCAGTTACCCTGTCACTCTCATGTCTGTAACTATGGCTTCCTCCTTTTCGAAACCGGCACCACAAGCAACCTACGATGTACTAATTATCGGCGGCAGTGCGGCTGGGCTGAGCGCGGCGCTGATGCTGGGCCGCTCGCTTCGCAAGGTGCTGGTTATCGACAGTGGCCAGCCCTGTAACCGGTACACGCCCCATTCACACGGGTTCATGACTCAGGATGGGGAGACGCCCGCGCAACTTTTGGCGCTGGCCAAAGCCCAAGTATTAGCATATCCAACGGTAACATTTTTGGAAAGCTTCGTCACTAGTCTCGCGCAGAATGAAAGCGGATTTATAGTGCAGACCGCCGAGCAGGTAGCTTTTTTGGCGCGCCGCGTATTGTTGGCAACGGGTGTTAAGGACCTGATGCCGCCGATTGAGGGGTTTGGGGAGTGTTGGGGCAAATCGGTGCTGCATTGCCCGTATTGCCACGGCTATGAGGTTCACAGCCAGCCATTAGGACTACTCGGAAATGGCGACGCGGGCTATGAGCTCGTGCGGCTGATTCAGAACTGGAGCAAGGACCTAACGTTGTTCACGAATGGCCCATCCACGTTGAATGAAGAGCAACGGCAGCAGGTACAGCAGTTGGGCATTCCCATTATGGAAGCGCCCATTGCACGGATCGAGCACCAAAACGGGCTCATGCAAGCCATTCATTTGCAAGATGGTTCTCGCGTGCCGCTAACCGCCGTATTTGCCCGCGTTCCGTTTCGACAACATTCCGATCTGGCGGAGCAACTAGGCTGCGAACTGACTGCTACCGGGCTCATTGCCGTGGCGGAGTTTGGCCAAACCAGCGTGCCGGGCGTGTATGCGGCCGGGGATAATAGCAGCCCCATGCGCCAACTAACCATGGCCAGCGCCAGCGGCGTGAAAGCAGGCAGCTGGATAAACCGCGAATTGATTGATGAAGACTTAGCCGCGGTACCTGCTATTGCGCCGAAAACCGAAACGCGGCCGGCGTAACGCCCGTCTTGTTTTTGAACAGGCGAGTGAAGTACTGCGGATACTCGAAGCCAAGTTGAAAGGCCGTTTCGTTGATGGAAAGCGAGGTGGTGAGCAGCAGGCGTTTCGCTTTTTCAATCAGACCGTGGTGCAAATGCTGCTGGGTGGTTTGCCCCGTCAGGCTGCGCAGCATGTCGCTGAGGTAGGCCGGCGACACCCGCAGCTCGTCGGCAAAGTGCTGCACGGTGGGCAAGGGCTGCTCGCCTTCCTCGGCGAAATACGTAGTAAGCAGGGCCTCAAAGCGGGTAAGCAGGTCGTGCTCGGCCGTGCGACGCGTAAGAAACTGCCGGTGATAGAAGCGGTTGGCGTAGTTGAGCAACACCTCCAGCTGGCTTACCAGCACATCCTGGCTGAAGGTATCGATGGGTTGCTCGTATTCGCTTTGAATTCCGTGCAGGATGTCATCCAGCAGGCTTTCCTCGCGGGCCGATAAGTGCAGGGCTTCGTGCAGTTCATAAGAAAAGAAGCCGTAGCTGGCTATTTTCTTACCCAGAGGGTATTTCAATAATAAGTCCGGGTGGAAGACCAGCATCCAGCCGCTTATTTCGGAGGTGTCGAGGGTTTCGCTGACCGCAAACACCTGGCCCGGCCCCAGGAAGACCATGACGCCCTCGCTGAAATCGTAGGATTGGTGTCCGTAAAATAGCTGGCCCTTAAGGTTGCGCTTCAACGAAACAGTATAGAGCTGCTGCACTACGGGCGTCATCACCCGCGGCAGGTTGCGGCAAGCCGCCAGGTCGATGAGCGTGAGCAAGGGATGCGCGGGAGCAGGCAGACCGTAAAACCGGGTATAGTCGGTGACGGTAGACAGTACCCGAAACTCTTTCGTGGGCTGTTTCATGATCTTAAAAAGTGACTGCTTTTCCGCCGTTCGGCTTTGCATACGTGTGGCTGAGCAACAAACGGCGGAAAAGGACAGTAGAGTAATCGATACTAAAAACCAGCCGGATAAGCCGCTCCGGCCGCGCTGCCCACGGGCATAATGGCGTCCAGCGCGGCCAGCTCAGCGGCGCTTAAGCTAATACTGGCGGCGGCCACGTTGGCTTCGAGGTACTTGCGGCGCTTAGTGCCCGGAATGACGACCACATCCTGAGCCAGGACCCAGGCCAGCGCCAGCTGTGCCGCCGTTACGCCTTTCGTTTTCGCCAGGTCAGTAAGCTTCTCAACCAGCCGAATGTTTTTGTAGAAGTTCTCGCCTTGGTAGCGCGGAAAAATGCGGCGCGAGTCGTTGGCCTCGAAGTCGTCGGGGGTTTTAATCTCACCCGACAAAAAACCGCGTCCCAAGGGTGAATAGGCCACAAAGCCAACGCCCATTTCTTTGGCCGCTGCAATTATTCCTTCTTCTACGCGGCGGTCAAACAGGGAATACTCGCTTTGCAGGGCCGTAATGGGGTGCACCTGGTGCGCGGCGCGCAACACATGGGCGGGCACTTCAGATAGGCCCAGGTAACGCACTTTGCCTTCCTCCACCAGACGGCTCATGGCGCCCACGGTTTCCTCAATGGGCGTATTGGGGTCTTGGCGGTGCAGGTAATAAAGGTCCACGTAATCAGTGCCCAGGTTGCGTAAAGAGCGTTCAATGGACTTGCGCACGTAGTCGGGGCGGCCGTTGTAGCTGCCAGTCCAGGTTTCGTTGTCGTCTACTTCGAAGCCAAACTTGGTGGCCACGATATACTGGTCGCGCTTGCCGGCAATGGCTTTGCCCACGAGGCGCTCGTTGTGCATGGGGCCGTACAAATCGGCGGTGTCCAGCATGGTTACGCCCAGCTCCAGCGCCCGATGCAGGGTAGCCAGGCTTTCCGCTTCATCGGCTTCGCCGTAGATACTCATGCCATTCACGCCGCCGGTCATGCCCATGCAGCCGAGCCCTTCCACGGCCACTTCCAGCCCTTGGCTTCCTAATGCTACTTTTTTCAGTGTGCTCATCTTGTGGTTTGGTTAGCGTAAAAATGAATTGCTTTCTTACGCTACAAAGGTGAGGCGGCGCCCTGCGGCCGGACTTACACAAAAACCGGTTTCTGCAACACAAAACGCTGCCGTTGTTTTGCTCTTCCCGTACTTTGGTAGAGTCTTCCAGAATGCTTCTGCCTCGGTCTTTATGTTGCTGTTTATGAAAAAGCTGGTTTCTGTAGCCCTGCTGTGCTTCGTTGCCCAATCCGTTGTTGCTCAGATTCAAACCCTGCCGCTGTATACGGGCACCATTCCGAACTCCAAGCCCAGCAGCGTGCAGGAATCCAGCGTGACGCTGCCCAATGGCGGCGTGCGCATTTCCAACGTGGTGCAGCCCACGCTCACGGTATTTTTGCCCCCCAGCGACAAAGCCAACGGCACCGCTGTGGTAATTTGCCCAGGCGGCGGCTACGCGCGTCTTTCCATCGACCACGAGGGCTACGATGTGGCCAAGCGGCTGAATGAGATGGGCGTCGCGGCCTTCGTATTGAAATATCGTTTGCCCAATGACCAGAGCCAGCCCGACAAGTCTATTGCACCCTTACTCGATGCCCAGCAGGCCCTGCGACTGGTGCGCCAGCAGGCCAACAAGTTTAACATCAGCCCCAGCCGCGTCGGGCTGATGGGATTTTCGGCTGGGGGGCATTTAGCTTCTACGGCCGGCACTCAGTTTGCCCAGCCCGCAGGCCAGCCCACCGACAAAACCACGTCCGTGCGCCCCGATTTTCTGGTGCTCATGTACCCGGTTATCAGCTTCACCGATAGCCTGAAGCACGCCGGCTCGCGCACCAACCTGATCGGCGAGCAGCCCACCGCCGCCCAAATCCGGCTTTACTCCAACGAAACCCAGGTGACGGCCCAAACGCCCCCCACGTTTCTGGTGCACGCCCAGGACGACGCCACGGTGCCCGTGATGAACAGCATTGTTTTCTATGAAGCCTTGCTGCGCCACAAGGTGCCCACCGAAATGCACCTGTACCCGCGCGGCGGCCACGGCTTCGGCCTGAAAAACAATACCACCCAGGAAGATTGGAGCGCCAGTCTGCAAAACTGGCTGGGGTCGAATGGATGGTTGAAAAAGTAGCTACGCTTTATTAAATCACCGCTTAATTGGTGACACGGGAGGGTCCCAATGTCTAACATGTTGCGGCATTTGTGACAAGCTCGGTTTCTGTCGGTACAATGTCATTGTACAAAAATACCCGTCCAAGCTGGACGGGTAGTTTTGCAGAAGGAGGTACGGAATACCTTATTTACTCACGGCAATACGCTTGGATTGGGTTTTGCCGTTCGCTGTTACTTTGTAGTAATATATGCCGCTGGGTAAGTCAGATCCATTCAGAATAACCGAATTAGTTACTCCGGCTTTGGCCTGCCCATCAAACAATGTGGCTACGCTAGCACCCTTTGAGTTATATACTTTCACTAAGGCGTGGCCACTCTTTGCAACCGCGAAAGTGATGGTGGCATTGCGACCTGTGGGGTTGGGGTAAGCTTCGGTTCGAATCGCATCCTGTGAAATTGCTTTAACCGAATTAGCGCTGGTGACGGCTTGTGAAGATGCTTTTGCCGACGTTGGGGCGACAATAGAGGTGGTAGCTACGGGACAAGTGTTTGTTTTATTATCACAAGTGGTAGCTTCTGAAGTACAACCATCAACGGTTGCGGTAACACTAAAGCCTATACCCGCTACTAAATCTTTGAACTCCAGCGCGCCCGTGGTTGCGTTCACCGTAGGACTTTTAGCAGTACCACCTGGTTGTATAAGTGAATAGGTTGCTCCTGTTATGGGACAGAGTACTGTTATATAGGGTTTTGCTACTGGTCCGCAAAGGGTAGCCTCTGTTATACTTATAACTGGTCTGGCTACTACTGCCGGCTCAATGATAGTTGCCGAATAGGTTGCAGTACAATTGGCAGCATCAGTTACCGTTAAGTCATATGTCCCAGCACCGAGGTTAGTGCGATCTTGTGGATCATTTGTGCCTGGAAGGTCAGCCCAGTCATAAGTAAAGGGAGCTACGCCGCCAAAAACACTGATGTCAATAGCACCCTTGCCTCCATTACAAGCTATTTGAGTTACCAGACCACCAGCACTTAAGCCAGTAGAGACTGCAATGGCTGGCAGAGTCCCACATTTGGGCGCGATTAAGGAAGATTCAAGTGGGCAAGTGCTTTTTGGCGATGCATCTGTCCAGGCTAGGAATAAATTGGTAAGGTCTATTGTCTCGCCGCACTCATACGTAATTTGGTTTCCGGTTATACCGGCGTCAGAATTAGTTGAGTCAATCTCTACATCAATTACATTAACACCAAAGGGCAATTCCGTAGTGGTGTTTTTCAATATCTTGCCGTCACAGCCTGATACTTCAGCTTGATAAACCACATTTCCATATTTGCTTGTGATTACTATATCCCCCCAAAAAGCAAAGCTGGTCCGAGTGGAACCTGTCTTGTTGGCAATGGCTAGCAACAACGGCGCAGTTATCGCTTCACCTGGTTGACAGGATTGACACGCCTCAACGTCCAGCCTAGCACTAACTAGTTCCAAATCTTTGGAGGTACACCTGTCTTCAGAGGGTAAAACTACTGATTGGGCAGAAGAAGTACCAGCCATTAGCAAAAAGGCCACAAATGTCAAGGCAACCCGCCACGTTGCTTTTGGCAGGAGACCAGTAAAAGATTTGTTTTCTGATGACACTTTAGTACTGCCATTCTCTGCAGTAGTGAAAAGCATTAGACAAGGAAAGAAGAGCTTTTTCATGATTTGTGGTGTGTGAAATAGAGGGAATGGGGTAGGAATCGAGAAAGCAGCATACCAAGGCACCAGTAATAGATTCTTAGCCCTGGACCAGAAGAGCGAAAAGCGTGAGTGGGTCTGAAGACTCTTATTGCTTGCTTTTTACTATGCACAAGCACAGCCGTATAATCGGGAAATGGGCGAGGAGAAGGCGCCAGGAAGAATAAAAAGCGCAAAGCAGTAGCATTCTCACGTCCGTGCGTGAGTAAAAAAAGTCTAGGCGAAAGGCGCTAGTGTATCAATCAGGTGCCTAAGAATGATTCATCCTACAGCAAAGCACCAGCCTCCTGCACTTCGGCGAAGTAGCCTAAGAGCAATGCCAGAACAGCTGCTTGCGCTATTCCAGCAGAAGCCTCCTCCAAAGCACAAAACCCCGTAGGCATGCTTTAATCACTATGCTTGCTCAGGAGCATCAGAGGAGAAATATAAAACGATAATGGGGCAAACATTTTTGCCAGTAACATCACATTCAACTATTGAAATGGCAAAGCTCAACCGTACTATTATTGCCAGATACTTTTTAAGTGATGTACACGGCTTTTATTAGATTAACCTAAATTAATATATAAATCATTATAAAGCAATGAGGTAAAAATTAAATTTTAAGGTCAGGTACACCCGTATTCTGCTATTTGAAATGCAGCTATGACAGGTCTTAATTTGCTCGGATCGCGACTTCTACGGCTGCTAGCCCAGACCCGTAAGTGCACTAGTTTATGCTTTCAAGCAGTTAGTCATTTCAGTCAGCTTAATCCAATGGAAAAGGCTAATGCTTAACAACCATCTGGAGCCAATTGAATGCGGATTAAAGCAAATCTGCCTCGCCGGACCACCAGATTTCGGTGCTGGGGGGCAAATCTGCGACGACATCTGATTCTATGAGCAGTACTGCATCCGTTTGCGTTGCTGCTGGCGTGTTGGGCGAAGCTGCGTTGGCTGTCCGCGACATTTTTCCACGCTAGCCACCACCACTTGCTGGCGCCCGTCGGGATAGTGGAGTCGGACTTCGAGCTTGGTGTGTAAGGCAAATTGCTGCAACACGGGCTCCGACGGCCTACCAATAGCCAGCACGCCTAAACCCGTTAGGCGGTAGCTCTCTGCTACGATTAGTAAAAGCTGGGACGTCATACGCACTTAGGATTCCTTTATCTGGACCAGCTTTTCCGGCCGGATGGGTAGCGACCGGATTCGTTTCCCGCAGGCCTGAAACACCGCATTCGCCAGCGCTGCGGACGTAGGACCTTGGGCGGCTTCGCCGGCGCCGAGCGCCTTTTCATTGGGCCGGTCGATGATGGCGACGGTTACGGCGGGTACTTCGTCGAAGCGGAAGATAGGATAGGTTTCCCACTGCCGACTCGTGACGTGCTGCTCATTGAAGAGCACTTCTTCTTTTAACGTCCAGCTGGAAGCCTGTATCATGCCGCCTTCGGTTTGGTTTTTCAGACCATCGGGGTTGATCGTTTCGCCCGCGTCGATGGCGGCCCACAGGTGCAGGGCGCGGATGGTGCCCATTTCTTCGGCCACGTGCACTTTGGCCACCACCGCGCAGTATGCCGCCTGGTTTTTGTATTGGGCGAAGCCAAGGCCGAAACCTTCGCCGGGGGCCAATTTTTCGTTTTTGATCATCTCCCGCGTCCGCCGAATAACGGCTTTGGCGCGCTCATCGGTGAGGTGGCGCAACCGAAATTCCCACGGATCCTGCTTGGCCTGCAAGGCCAATTCATCCATAAACGACTCCAGCGCAAACACATTCCCAAAAGCCCCCAGCCCCCGCAGTGCCGACACGCGCAGCGGCCCCTGCACGTAATGCGCATCAAGGCGTTGGTTGGGAATGGCGTACAGCGGCTCACCATTGCGGTAAATCGCGCTGCTCACTTCCGTCGCCGGCGCGGGCAGGGCCGGCTGCGCCAGCAGTCGGGCGGCCAGCAAGGACTCCGGTTTGCCCCCCGGCCGCGTGCTGTGCGTATCCGACCAGATATTGTTTTGCCAGTGCGTAATGCGACCTTCAGCATCAAGGCGCGCATCGAGTTGCATGAGCATGGCGCTGCCGTAAGGCTCCCAGGCATGCTCATCGTCCCGCGACCATTGCAGGCGCACGTGGCGGCCAGGGTAGGCGCGGGCCAGCAGCGCGGCGTCGGCGGCCACATCATCGGCGCCGTTGTGGCCGTAGCAGCCCGAGCCCGGCACCGCCTTCACGTGAATACGCTCGGGGGGGATTTTTAGCAGCGCAGCCAGGGTTGCACGCAATGGATATACACCCTGGCTATGTGTCCAAATGTGTAAACTTTCTTCCGAGTCAACTAGCGCCACCGCGCAGCTTGGTCCCACCGAACCGTGCATGAGATAGGGCTTGAAGTAGCGGGCACTAAGCGATGCGGCGGCAGGAGATAAGGCGGTTTTAGCAGTATCAAAGCTGCTCATGTCGCCCTTATTTACGGCGCGCCTGGTAATAGCCGGCAATGTAGTCAGCAGCTCCGGCAAGGGCTGTTTGGCGGGCAAATTGGGGCCATTCGTCCACTGGGCGTGCTGTATACCGTAGTCCTGAGCCTGCTTGGCTTGGTACTCTTTTTTAGCAATAAACCCCACAAAACTGCCGTCAATCACGGTTTTGAGCAAACCTGGTATCTGGTGCTGCATTGCGGCGGTGTCCAGCTTTGCTAATTGCCCCCCATAAGACGCCGGACGCAGTACGCGGGCGTGCACCATGCCCTGAAACCGCAAGTCCTGCACGTACACCGTTTCGGCCCGCACCATACGCTCGATATCATCGCGGAGCACGGGCTTGCCTACGTGTCGGTACTCACTTCTGGCTTTAAGCTGAACCGGCAGTTTTACTTCACCCTGTAAATGTTTGCCTTTTAACAATTGGGTAAAAGTAAGCCGGTGCTTGCCATCGGTGGTGTGTATCACGCCATCGGTCAGGCGGAGCAAGCTGGCTTTTACACGGAGCTGTTGTGCGGCCAAACCAAGTAGCTGCTGCCGTGCCGCAGCCGCGGCGTAGCGAATGCTCATTCCGCTGCTTTCAATGGAGGCGCTGCCGGAAGTGTAGCGCTCATCGGGGGTGCGACCAGTTTCGGCCAACACTACTTCGACGCGCTCCATGGGTAGGTTTAGCTCCTCGGCCGCAAGCTGGGCTACAGCTGTGCGGATGCCCTGACCGATTTCGGTTTTGCCGGTAAGTACCCGCACGCGCCCGTCGGCCAGCACTTCCAGCCAGGCATTGATGCGCGGATTTTTGGCCAGAATTTCCGGCAGCTCGTCCGCCGCCCGGCTTGCGCCCGCCAGCAAATTGGGGCCGCTGCCCAGCACAAAGGCAATGGTCAGGCAGCCGGCGCTTTTCAGGAAATCGCGGCGGGAAGAAGCGGGCTGGGGGGCAATTTCGGGTGTCATTTACACAAATGAGTAAAGTTTGTATAGCTACGATTCCATTGAATCTGCCGCTTTTTTGATGGCTGCTAGCGCCCGCGAATGCACGCCGCAACGGCACAGCACCCGAAACAGCGCATTGCGGATGGTTTGCTCATCGGGCTTGGGGTGCACCGTCAGCAGGGCTACCGCCGATATCACCATACCGTTCAGGCAGTAGCCGCACTGGGCTGCTTGCTCATTTACAAAAGCCTGCTGCACGGGGTGGAGGCTGCCATCGGGGCGAGTGAGGCCTTCCAGGGTGGTGATGGCGGCATTTTGCACATTGGCCACCGGCAGCTGACAACTGGGCCAGGCAATGGTGTCCAGCAATACCATGCAGGAGCCGCACTGCTGCAAGCCGCAGCCAAACTTCGGCCCGTTCAGCCCCAGATCGTCGCGCAGAACATAGAGCAGGGGCGTGGCCGGATCGGCGCGCACCGTGCGCGGCTGGCCGTTTACTTGTAGGGTGAATTCGGTTTCCATACTCAGGCGTTTCCAGAAAATACTCCGACCAGCCGCAAAAGGATATGCTGCGAAGCTCAGCCATTGCCCGGTTTCCTTCCTGTTACCTTCCTGAACCGACATTGGTTCGCCAAAAAAGCCCCCCAGCCAGGGATTCAGGGCAGAAGCTAGCCCCGGCGCCGGGGCTAGCTTCTGCCCTGAATCTTCCGCCCAACTTACCCTCACTGATGCGCGTACGCCAAAGTGTATCTATCTGCCTTTAACCTCAATGCTATGAATCCGACCCAATTAAGCGACGAGCTCCGCAACGCCGACACGCCCGACCTGAACCGTCGGCGCTGGATTGTGGGCCTTTCCATGCTCGGCGCCGCCGCCGGCCAGATTGTGGGCCTCTACCAAACCGGCATCATCAAAACCCTGCCCGATCCGCCGTCTGGGGGGCTTTTCAACTCGTCCAAAGTCGACGCCTCCGACTACGCCTACAAGCGCTTCGACACACCCGATGCCCTGATGATGATCGTGAGCTACGGCATTACGGCCTGGCTGGCCGGGGCGGGGGGCAAAAACCGGGCAGCGCAGGTTCCCGCCTTGCCCATTGCCATGGGCCTCAAAACGCTGGGCGATACGCTGACGGCCGTGAAGCTGGGGCAGGAAGAGTGGGCCGAAAACAAGGCTTTGTGCTTTTACTGTCAGGTAGCTACGGTGGCCTCCGTCGCCTCGGTGGCGCTGGCCGTGCCAGAGGTGATAAAAGCGGTGAAGAATATCAGTAACAGCAGCAATCAGGCTTAGCCTGCTGTTAAATACATACTGCACTACACAACCTAAACAGAGCGCCCCGGCATGCCGGGGCGCTCTGTTTAGGTACCACCAGGGAGGAATAAAACCTCGAAGATTCTAGGCTTCACCGCCCTTCAACGCAAGGTCCTGATCTGGAATAACTGCGTCTTCGGTGGGTACTGCATCCGCGGGCGGCACGTAGCCCGCCAGCGAGCGCATAACAAAGAGCGTACTCACGACCGTAAGCACGGCCCCCGTTAGAAACGCGGCACCCGGAAGGTGCACCGGCGCCTGCGGCCCGCTGAAGTAGGAGAACAGGTTGGTCATTAGCGGCGGCCCTACAATGGACGTGACGCTAATTACGCTAGTTAGCGCGCCTTGCAGTTCGCCCTGCTCATTGGCTGGCACCAGCCCCGACATAATGCCTTGTAAAGCGGGCACTGCAATGCCACCTAAGCCGTATGGTACCAGAAAGACAAACATCATCCACCCTTTCGAGGCAAATGCAAACAGCGTGAAGCCAATAGCATACAGCGTCATACCGACCAGTACCGAGCGCTTAGGCCCCAAGCGTGGGTTGACAATCCGAATAAGTAGTCCTTGTACCAGCACCGTCATTGTGCCCACAGCACCAAGTGAATAGCCAACCCAGGCCTCGTTCCAGCCAAACTTATACATGGTATAATAGGACCATGTACTTTGGGTAGCATGGGCCGCAATGTAAAGCAGTAGCATAGAGCCCACCAGTCCTAGAATAACCGGGTAGCGCCGCAGCTGCTTCAAGGTGCCCACGGCGTTGGCCCGCTTCCAGTCAAATGGTCGTCGGTTTTCTACGGGCAGTGACTCAGGCAGAACGAAGTAGCCGTAGAGCCAATTAAGCATTGTCAGGCTCGCAGCCGCAAAAAAAGGTACTCGTGGACCAAATTGACCCAATAAGCCGCCTATTACTGGCCCAATGATAAAGCCCAAGCCAGCAGCCACTCCAATCATCCCAAAGTTCTGGGCCCGCTTTTCAGGGGGGCTTATATCGGCGATGTAGGCGGAGGCAGTGGTGAAGCTGGCGCCCGTGATACCCGCAATAATGCGCCCCACAAACAGCCAGCCCACGGTAGGAGCGAAGGCCAGAAACAGGTAATCGAGCCCAAACCCAAATAAGGCAAACAGCAGCACCGGGCGCCGGCCGTACTGGTCGGAGAGGTTGCCGAGTACCGGCGAAAACAGAAACTGCATGCCCGCAAACGCAAACAGCATCCAGCCGCCGTACTGCGCCGCCTCGCTCAGCGTACCGCCCGTCAGTTCCCGAATAAGTGTAGGCAGCACCGGAATGATAATGCCGAACCCAATTACGTCCAGCAGCAGCGTGATGAAAATGAAGCCAAGCGCGGCTTTACGGTTTTCGGCCATTGGGGGGCTTTTTTATGGGTGAGCAATAAGAAAACCTGACGCCCAAATAACGTCATTAATTGCTAAAATAAATAGTAATAATACTAAATATTGTGGCAAGTGTTTTGAGGGCCTAAAAGATAATTACCTCCTCTGAATCAAAGTAATAGAGAACGTGCTGGACATCGGTGTAGCCTAGCTGCTTGAAAAGCCCCCCATACTGCTGAAGCAGGCGGCGGTGCTGGGGCTCGGGTGGCGGAATACGGAAATCGATCAACGTTACGCGGCCGGGCGCGGGGCCCACATTGGGCTCAAACACGATGCGGTCGGGCTTGTAATCCTGGCGGGGGACGCCCCCAATCAGAATTTCGCGCTCTGTCTCGGCTGATACTGCGCGGCTGAAGTAGTGCGTCAATTGCGGGTTTTCTACCGTGCGACTCAGCAGCTTCAGTAGCACAGGACGCTCTTTGGTGCTCACCAGTCCCTCCGCCACGAGGTGAGCGGCCACGCGCTCCACGTCGGCGGCCAGGATGGTGCGGCGCAAAGCGTAGTGGAGCTTGCGGTTCCACTCGCGCTGCACCTGCTGGTCGTCGAAATCGAAGACCGTATTGGCATGTCGGCGCAGGCGCAGCCGTTCTTCCCAAGGTGTGCTGGTAAGGTTGAGCAGGGGCCAATTGCTGGTCGTGGCCGCGTTGCTTTTTACGGCCGGCACCCGATGCTGAGCGTCGGATAGCACGTAGGCGGTACGCTCGTCGTCCCATTGATCGGTGCTGAGCAAGTAGCGATGCAACAACTCAGCTATAGTCTTGGCTTGCTCACTGGGGGGCATTTCTGTCTCAGCGGAGCGCGAGGTGCTGCTTTTCGTTGGCTTAGGCCGCCGGCTGATGGCGTACAGGCGGTGGCGCGGGCGGGTAAAGGCCACGTAAAGCATGTTTAAGCCTTCGAGGAAGGTCTTTTCCAATTCCTCCGTGTATTGCTGGGCCAAGGGGGTTCGAGTCAAAGCTTGCGTCTGGCTGACGACGGCTATGGGGGGCATTTCTGGTACTGGCTTTTCCTCTTCAGTCAGGCGGCCCCAAAGCAAGGTGTTGCGGTGGGGTGTCAGGCTCCAGTCGGCGAAGGGCACAATGACCACGCCGTAGGCTAAGCCCTTGGCTTTGTGGACGGTGGTGATGGTGATGGCGTCGCGGCCGGCGGGGGCGTTGATGCTCAGAGAGCTTTTCTTCTGCTGCCAGTAAGCCAGGAAGTTATTGAGGTTGTTGCCGAAGCGCAGACTGAACTCCAGGGTCAGATCGAGGAAGCGGAAGAGGTATTCGCTTTCTGCATTGCGCCCCAGCAGCCCAAACATGCCGATGAGGCGCTCGGTGAGCTCGTAGAGGCCAAGGTTGCCGGTTTCGCGCTCCTGCACGTCGTAGCCCAAGGCACGCAGCTCGTCGAAGAAGGGCAGAGCTTTCTCGTGGTTGGCCAGCTCCGCAATATGGCGGGCGCGGGCCGGCGTGGGGGGCAAATGTCGCACAACTTTATCCACCAGCAACAAAGCTTCGGCCCGCGCTAGCGTATCAGCCGGCTGATTAAGCACCCGAAACACAGCCACCAGCAGATTCACGACCTCCGCAAATTCCAGAGACAACGAATCGGCCGAAATAATGGGGTAGCCACGCTCCTTCAAAAACTTCGCGACTCGCCGGCTACTGTCGCGACGGCGGCAGAGCACGGCAATATCCTGGAGCCGAAACCCATCGGCCAGAGCTTGCTCTACGAGTTGTAGGGTGAGGTAAAGCGTGCTTTCCTCGTAATCGAGCAGGTGCGTAGGTGGCAGGCCGGGGAGGGGCTCGTCGGAATAGGTGCCGGTGGCAGGAGAGTAGCGGCGGGCGGGCGCGGCATCTTCGGTGAAGAGTAATTCCACGTGACCAACCCCGGTAGCTGATGGACTAGGCTGTGAAGCACCAGGTCCTACCTGCCCAAACTCCTCGTCATAAATGCCCCCCACCAGCGGCAACCCCTCGTGCCCCTTGCTCACGAACTCAAAAAACGAGTTATTAAACGCAATAATCCCCGCCGCCGAACGATAATTCACATTCAGATTCTTAGGCTCCAAAGCCTGATCCAGCGTGAAATACCGATCCTCTAACAGCCTGCGCAGTTCATCGTCCGCGACGCGGCCGTACAGATACTCCGTTTCATTCTTGTGCAGACGCAGAATCTGCTCCATCTCGCCGCCCCGCCAGCGGTAAATGGCCTGTTTAGCGTCGCCCACGGCCAGGCTCAAATTACCCCCCGACACGGCATTTTCTACCAGCGGCAGCAGGTTGTTCCATTGCAGCACCGACGTATCCTGAAACTCATCAATCAGCAGGTGCAGGTACCGCTCGCCCAGACGCTCGTAGAGAAACGGCACCGGCTCGCGCAGCACAATGCTGGCAATGCGGCGGTTGAATTCGGCGATGAGCACCACGCCCCGCTCGCGGCTGAGCTGGTCCACGGCCTTGCTCAGCTCGCTCAGCAGCGACACATGAAAAAGGTAGGGCATCATGCCGCTCACCAGCACATAATCGGGTAGGAGAGTAGCGCGCAGGGTTTCCAACTCCACGAAAGCATCCGTCAAATCCGACTTCACGGCGTCGACGCGCTGCTTGTCGGCGGCGGTTTTTACTTTGCCGCTGTACCATTTGTCCTGCTCCATGGTGGCGCGCACGTAGCTGTTGGCCTCCTTGTCGGGCTGCAGGCGCTCGTCCCACTTCGTGAAATAGCCGATGATGCCATTCTTACCCTGGTATAAGTCGGCGTCGGTTACGCCGGCCGCGTCGAGGGTGGCCAGGGCGCGGGTGGCCACAGCTTGCACTTGCTGCTCAATGGCTTCCTTGCGCTGGCGCAGCGTCTCGTGGAGGCGACGGTAATCCTGGAGCGACATCTTCTGCAACTGCTCCACGGCCTCGTGCACGGGCTCAGAGAGCAGGAAGCGACCAAACTGCACCAGCTCGTCGGGGAGGGTGTTCCAGCTGCGGCCTTCCTCGGCTTTGCTCAGGGCGTAGTCGGCCAAGGAGCGGGAAAGCAGGGCCGAGTTGGGGTCGCGGTTTACTTTGTCGAGCAGCAACGCCACGGCGCTTTGCAGCACCGCGTCGCCGTCCAGCTCCACCTCAAAGGTGGCGGGCAGACCCAACTCCCGCGTGAAGGCCTGCACAATGCGCTGCACAAAGGAGTCGATGGTGCTGACGGCAAAATCGGCGTAGTGGTAGAGCACCAGCCGAAACGTGGCCGCCGCCCGCCGCCGCAACTCCTGCTGTTGCTCCTGGGGCGTCTCGGCGAGGCGCGAAAACTGACCCTCGGCGGCCAACTCCGCCGCAATATCGCGCAGCAGCGCATCGTCCTGGTTTTCGGCTGTGGGGTACGCAAACCGCCTTAGCGCCCCAATAATGCGCTCCTTCATCTCCCCGGCCGCATCGTTGGTAAACGTAATGGCCAGAATGCTTTTAAAGTAAGCCGGATCATCGGCCCCCAGCGCCAGCTTCAGGTATTCCTTGGTAAGCTGATAGGTTTTGCCGGAGCCGGCGGAAGAAGAATAGATGCGGAAGGTGGCGGGCATTTTGGGGAGGATCGGGGGGCTTTTTTGCAAAAGTAAAGCGGAAGTAGTGGCACTACAGCCGGTTTGGGTAGATTGCTCCGTAATGCGCAATCGGCTAAGATTTGCCGCAGATGTTACAAGCAGCTATTAAGGGGAATTATCACAGGCTCAATGACCATAAACACCATAACACAACCCGGAGATATAATCTCTTACAATGAGATGTGCCTTGAAGTAGGATACTCTTTACAAAGAGGAATGAATTTTCAAGTAGGTGGTGGGACAACTGTGATATTAATGTCGGTACGGAAAGGTGCTCCTTATGCTGATAGAACTGAGGATAATGGAGAAATACTCATTTACGAAGGACATGATGTTCCAAAAAATGAATCACCAAGTCCGAAGACAGTAGATCAGCCCATGACATTGCCCAGCGGGAAACTGACGCAAAACGGTAAGTTCTTTCAGGCGGCAGAGGCCTTTAAAAAGGGTGGCTTACCGGAGCTTGTCAAGGTATATGAGAAAATAAAAGATGGTATCTGGGTGTATAATGGCGTGTTTGAACTGATCGACGCTTGGGTTGAAGAGTCAACTTTAGAGAATAGAAAGGTTTTTAAGTTCAAGCTAAATGTGACCGATAAAAGCATAAATCAGAAGAACAAGAGAGTAGAGGAGCTAAAAGATATTAGTCATAATAGAATGATACCTACCTCGGTCAAACTGGAGGTATGGAAACGTGATAATGGAAAATGTACCCAGTGCGGTAGCGATGATAATTTACACTTTGATCACATTCTGCCTTTCTCAAAAGGCGGGACGTCTTTAAGGTCTGATAACATTCGATTACTCTGTGCGAGACATAATTTGCAAAAGAGTAGTCATATTATTTGACCACTTTAGGCAGACCTATCACCCCACCGGCTCCCACAACCGCTTCTTCACGTCCTCTTCCACGCGCTTGGGCCGTTGCGACTTCGGGTCCAGGAGCACCCATTGGGTTTCGGCTTCGCAGAGCAGCACGTTATCGGCGGCCCGCTCGATGCGTACGAAGCGCTGGGACTGGGCCCCGCGCACTTCTCCAACCCAAGTAGTGCAGCGCAGTTCCTCACCCAAAAACGCGGGCTTGTGGTAGCGGATGCGGTGTTCCAGCACCACCCAGATATACTGCTCCCGCTCGCCCTCAGGGATGGCGGTCAGCCAGTGCGCCGCCGCGGTATCCTGCACATACTGTACGTACTGCACATTGTTGACGTGGTTTAGCTCGTCAATGTCGGAGGCTACGACGGTAATCAGGCGGGAAAAGCGGAAGGCAGGCGTGGGTTCGGACATGAGCGTAACAGAATAGTTGTTGCTAACAACGGCTGGCACGCTCTGGCGTTCGGTTGAATACACATCCTCCCGCTTCCGTGCTACAATAACGCTTCCTTGCTTTACTAGCGCCGTAATGCTGTCAACAGCGGATGCCACTCCGTAAGCGTGCCTGCCACACTTATATAAGCGTGTGTTTGAGTATTGTAATGCTGAGCTTGCCGAAGCATCTCTCCCGCTTTGTTAATTATACCAACCAGTAGAAATGCTTCGGCAAGCTCAGCATGACCTAAACGGTGTTTCGCCAAATTTCTAAACACGCTCTAAGTAGTAAGCAAGTTATTTTTTGCCCGCAACATTCATCTTTCGGCTCCACACGCGGGCTAGGTAATCGCGGATGTCGAAGGTTTGGCAGTTGGTGTCGCCGTGGTCAATAACTACTTCGCCAATGCGGTCGGCGGCCTGCTCTGCTAGTTCCCGCAGGCCCTCCGAGCGGCTCCCGATGCTGATAAACGCGGTATTCATGGCTTCCTTGGCGCGGTTGGGCGCTTGGTGAATCGCAGCTTCCATTTGCGGCAGATAGCCCTCGAAGTAGGCGTTCGACACATCTTGGTTATCCAATGCCAGGCGGCTGAGCAAAGCGTAGCCAATGCGCTGATGTCCTTCGTCGGACGCGGCGGTCCATTGCGCTACTTTGGTTGGTGCTAAGGACGTTTGGGCTACCAGCGCGGCAAATAAATCGGCGAGGACGTGGTAGTGAATATCCTGAGCCCAACTATCTGCCTCTGCTTCCGAAAGCTGCTGCGGATCGGCAATCATAGTAGCCAACGACTGCGCGTCGATATTCTGAGTAGGCCACAGTTGCCGGGCTACGGCGTGGGCGTGCGATTTGTCTTTGCCACGGCCCACAAACTCCTTTTTCAGCGCCCCATAGCTGGCAAAGCTCACTCCATAAACATTTGGCCCACTGCCGTGGCGCTGATAGGTTTTGCGGATTTGTTCCGAGCCTAGGGCGCGAAGCTGAGCAATGGTTTCTTCAAAAGTCATAGAAAAAGAAGCTAGCGGATGGCGTTTGGGAAAACGAAATCCGGTTGGAACTAGGCGGAGTCGAAGGAGTGTGATCTAACGCAATTTAATCTTAATCCTAAATCACTAATACTACGTGATTTATGCGGCAGAAATTGCCTGTACATAAATATGCTCGACTATAGCGGAACGCGAATTTTTAAATGGTGTTATAGCACCTCACAGTAGGTAAAGCAGAATATTGGCGTACCATTCAATTTGCCCCCCAAGGCTGGCTAAGAGAGCTAAACTTGACACTGGGGGGCTTTTTTACGAAATAAAATCGTATCTTTGCACCCGCATTTGAGAATGGCCCCGTTCCGCGCAGCTACGGCTGCTTTTTGTAAATTTCTGGCCGTCACCGTCTTCCGTCCGTTGCTTCCGTCGCTTGTCGTTGTTGAGAGTGTGGGTGAAGAACGTCGCTGAATCTGCTGTTTTCAGAGCTAGTTCATCTCATTCCATCTAAAGACAACATGGAAAAAGTAAAATTTGAAGAACTGTCGTTATCGACAGAAATGCAACGCGCAATTACCGAAATCGGCTACGAAGAGGCTTCGCCGATTCAGTCAGAGGCAATTCCCGCGCTGCTCGCAGGTCGCGACGTGATTGGCCAGGCCCAGACGGGTACCGGCAAAACGGCGGCCTTCAGTATCCCCGCCATCGAAGGCGTCGATACCAATTCACGCAATACCCAAGTACTCGTTCTCTGCCCCACGCGTGAGCTGGCCGTGCAGGTATCGGGTGAAATTCAGAAGCTAGGTAAGTACAAGTCAGGTTTGGCCGTAGTGCCGATCTATGGTGGCTCATCTTACGATCGTCAGTTTCGCGCCCTGGAGCGTGGTGTGCAGATCGTAATTGGTACGCCTGGTCGCGTAATGGACCACTTGGAGCGCGGCACATTGAAGCTGGATCATTGCAAAATGATCATCCTCGACGAAGCCGACGAAATGCTGGACATGGGCTTCCGCGAAGACATCGAGACGGTTCTCAAGCGTATGCCTGAGGAGCGCCAGACGGTTTTCTTCTCGGCTACCATGAGCAAGCCTATCATGGAAATGACGAAGCGGTATCAGAAAGATCCGCAGATCGTGAAGGTAAACCACCAGGAGATGACTGTTTCGAACATCGAGCAGTCGTACTACGAGGTGCGTGGCCCCCAGAAGAAAGACGTTCTTGCTCGCCTGATTGACATGTTCAATCTGAAGTCGGCCATCGTGTTTGCTAACACCAAGCGCATGGTTGACGAAATCGTGGGCGACCTGCAGGCCAAAGGCTATTTCGCTGAAGGTCTGCACGGCGACATGGGCCAGCAGCAGCGTCAGAATACACTCGATAAGTTCCGTAAAGGCACCCTGGAAATCCTCGTAGCCACCGACGTAGCCGCCCGCGGCATCGACGTGGAGAACGTGGAGGCCGTTATCAACTACGACCTGCCCGCCGACGAGGAATACTACGTGCACCGTATCGGCCGCACCGGCCGCGCCGGTAAGTCGGGTCGCGCCTTCACCTTCGTGAGTGGCCGCGACATCTACAAGCTGCGCGACATCATGCGCTTCACCAAGGCTACCATCAAGCAGGAACGCGTTCCGTCGTTTGAGGATGTGACCGAGGTGAAAACTACGCTGTTCCTGACCCAAATCAAGGATGTCATCGAAAAAGGCAACCTCGAGAAGTACGTAGGCCGCGTGCAGCGCTTGTTGGATCAGAGCGAAGAAATTACTTCGCTTGACATTGCTGCTGCCTTGCTCAAAATGAGCATGAAGGAAGAGAAGCGAGTGGAGCAAAGCCTCGACGCTGGTCGTACCCAAGGTGCGCCGCGTGCTGGTTACACCCGCATGTTCGTGACCATGGGCAAGAAGGATCGGATTCACCCACGTGATATCGTTGATCTGATTGCTGAGAGCACGGGCCTGACTGCTGGTAAAGTAGGCGACATCGCCCTTTACGACAAGTTCAGCTTTGTGGAAGTGCCTTCGGAGTTTGCCGAAGAAATTGTTGCCAACCTCGGCCGCGCCAGCATTAATGGTCGTCCGGTTGCCTTCAACGTGGCTACGCCCGTGCAGGAAGGTGATGCCAAGCAGGAAGGTGGTCGTGGCGGCTTCGGTGGCGCCAACGACAACCGCCCCGCGCGTCGTGGTCCAGGTGGCTTCGGTGGCGGTGAGCGTCGCGAAGGAGGCTCCAGCTACGGTGGCAACCGCGGCGGTAGCTACGGCGACCGTCGGGAAGGTGGCTCTAGCTATGGCGGCGGTAGCCGTGGTGGTTCCAGCTTTGGTGGCAACCGCGGTGGCTCCAGCTACGGTGGTGGTTACAAAGGTAACCGCGACGGTGGTGGCTCTAGCTACGGCGGCGGCTATAAAGGCAAGCGCGATGGCGACAGTGGTGCCGGCAATGCTGGTAGCACCGGTGGTGGCTACAAGCCCCGCAGCACTAATGACTTCGACGAATAGATCGTTAAGACTGAGTAATGCTCGCAGCTTATAGCAGCGAGTATTACTAAAAAAGCCCCCCAGACCAACGTCTGGGGGGCTTTTTGTGGTTATAAAACCAGTATTACTTCTTGCTCGCGTCGCGCAGAGACCTGATGGTGTCATGGGCTTCGCGTACGCCTTGGTATTGCTTCTCGATGATAGACTTCAGCTGGCCGGGCAGGTTTTCCGCTTTCAGAGCCGTCTGGTAGGCTTTTACGGCGTAATCCTCGCCACGCTCGCACTCGTTGAGGATGCTTTCGCGGTCTTTGCTCGTAATGGCCGCTTTGATATTGATGAACGCGCGGTGCACGGTGCCGGTGATGGACGTGTCTTCCTCAGCCTTGAGGTTGAGCTGATGCATCTGGTCTTCGATCTCCGTGAGGTAGCCATCGCGCTGGGCGGCGTATTTCTTGAATACCTCTTTCAGGTCCTGATCTTCAACATCAGTGAGGGCGGTGGCGTAGCCTACTTCGCCGTCTTTCAGGGTTTGAACGAGTTCGTTGAGTAGGGCTTGGGTTGCTTTGGAATCCATGGGGCGTAAGGTTGGGATAGGTAGAACATTAACTGGTATGCTTTACTGTGTCCATACCCGCAAGGTTGCAATCCGGCTATGCGATGCCTAGTACAGCACTGGAGCTGTTCACTGAGCTGCCATTATGCAGGAAGTTGCCTATGGCCGCCAGGGTTTCGATGGGAGCGCTTAAGTGCGGGCAGTGTCCGGTGGCCCGCAAGGTGATTAACCTAGAATCGGGAATGGACTGGTGCACGAAAGCGCCTACTTCGGCGGGCGCAATCATATCCGAGGAGCACTGCAGAATCAACGTCTTGGTCAGTACCTTGGGCAGATCCTGACGATTGTCCGAGAGAAAGGTGACCCGAGCAAACTCCTTGGCAATCGCATTATCGGCGCGGCAGAAGCTCTCCATTAATTCCTGAGCAAGAGAAGGACATTCGGGATTACCCATGATTAAGGGCGCAAATGTGTTGGCCCAGTCCCGAAAATCCTTATTCAGCATGTCTAGCATCGCCTCGATATCAGCCCGCTCAAACCCTCCAAAATAGTCGTGGTCGTTAATGTAGCAAGGCGAAGGGCCGATGAGAATCAGCTTTGAAAAAAGATCCGGCTCCTGAATCGCGCTCAAGACGCTAATCATGGCTCCCACGGAGTGACCCACCAGAATAACATCCTGTAGACCGAGCGTGTGACACACCTCCACTATATCGGCCGCGTAGCCATTTAGTGTTGCGTATTTATCCGGTTCATAGGCAGATAGATCAGAATTGCCAACCCCGACCTGGTCAATAAGCACCAGTTGATAGTTGGCTGATAAGCCCGCCGTGATATAGCGCCAGATGTTTTGATCACAGCCAAAGCCATGAACCAACATCATTGTCTGCTTACCCTGGCCAATAACCTTGACGTTGTTCCGTGTGCGTGCATCCATAGTCCAAGGCAAACTAGATGACCCGGTGCCAGTGGGTACTTTCCTTCTAAAATATGTAATGATTTGCTATCAAAGGATAAAGGCGCACCATTTTTACTTTCGTTGCACAGCAGTATTGGAGATAATAGGCACTTACAAGTCAACAGTGCCTACTTATGGTTTGAATAAAAAATTAAGGTGTTAGGGTTCAGCTCCGTGCTGGCTAACTAAGAATTGCTTGCTGCCATTGCCCGGCCCGCCAGATACCCGGTAGTCCAGGCAGCCTGAAAGTTAAACCCGCCCGTAATGCCATCAATATCAAGGACCTCGCCCGCAAAGTAGAGGCCCGGTACCCGGCGGCTTTCCATGGTATGCATATTTACTTCGCCAAGTACGATGCCGCCACAGGTTACAAACTCCTCCTTGTAAGTGGTTTTGCCCCGCACGGGCAGCGGTGTGCGCAGCAGACTTTCAATCAATCGGTTTTGCAGCTTGGCCGGTAATTCACTCCAGCGCATTTCCGCGCTGATGCCCGCCTGATCAGTGAGCGTGCGCCACAGCCGCTGGGGCAAACCAAATAAGGGGTTGCTCTCCACGGTCTTGCGCCCGTTCTGGTCGCGGAAGGTATGCAGCCACTGGCGAAGCGTTTCCTCGGTATGCGCCGGCACCCAACTCACCAGCGCCGTGCTTTCATAGTTTAGCTCGTGGAGGCGGCGGGCGCCCCAGGCCGACAGCTTGAGTACGGCCGGGCCGCTCACCCCCCAGTGCGTTACCAGAATCGGGCCCTCATACTCTAGTTTTTCGCCCGCCACCCGCACGCGCACGTTGGGCACGCTCACGCCTGGCAACTCCCGCAGCGGCGACTCCGGCACGTTGAACGTAAACAGCGACGGCACCGGCTCGGCCACCGTGTGCCCCAGCTGCCGCAACCATTGGTAGCTCTCCGACTTAGGCGCGCCGCCCGTGGCTATGAGCAAGCGGGCCACCTGCATTTCCTGGGCTTGGGCGCCGGTAAGCCGCAAATGGAAGCCGCCGCCGGACTGGGGGGCAATTTCTTCGGCGTTGGTTTGTTGCAGGATGCGTACGCCGGCTCGTTGCGCCGCGTCGAGGAGACACTGGGCAATGGTTTCGGAGGAGTCGGTGGTGGGAAACATACGGCCGTCGGATTCTGTCTTGAGTGCCACACTGCGCTGCTCAAACCAGGCAATAGTGGCGCGGGCATCAAATTCCCGGAAAGCTTCCTTTAGCTGCTTGCCCCCGCGCGGGTAGTGCTGGGCCAGCTGCGTGGGCGACTCGCAGGCGTGGGTCACGTTGCAGCGTCCGCCGCCCGAAATGCGCACTTTGCTCAGCAGCTTGCCGGTTTTTTCAATAAGATACACCATTAGGCGTGGGTTGGCTTCGGCGCAGGCAATGGCCCCGAAAAAGCCCGCCGCGCCCCCGCCCAGCACGGCTACGGTGTTGGAATCAGAAAGAGTTTGCACAACTCAAAGATACGAAGCCCGCTGCCTAAAATCTCTCCCCAAAGCAATGGGAGTAAGGCTAGCAAGCCGCCAGTGCCACCTCCAGATCGTCGTGTTGAAAGCGGTAATCCAGGGTCTGCCGAATCAAGGTGCTGTCAATGGTTTTGCCCCCCAGGGCATCGTCCAGGCGAAAATCAGGCGGCTGCAAACCCAACTGCCGGGCAGCTTTCGGATAGAAGTCGCCGCGCACGGGGTGGGAGATGGCGCACGCGTTAAACGTGTATCCCCAGGCTTGCTGGCGAATGATAGCCGAAAGCAAACCCACACAGTCGGTGAGGTGAATCAGGTTGACAGGGGCGTTTGCCTGAGCCACATCCAGCCGCCCGGCCAGAAAACGGCCCGGCGGACGCTGGGGACCAAACAAGCCCGCAAGTCGCACCACGGTATTGCCCGGCTGGCCCTGGCTGGCATCGTGGGGGGCAAAAAGGTCTTCGGCCCGCAGCATATCGGAAGCAGCGTCGGATGCGGCCTGGGCATCCGCTTCGTGCATGGCGCGGGGCTCGTCGGGGTACACGCTGGTCGAGCTGACAAATAGCACGTGACTTACGCGACAAGCCTTGACGGCTTCGGCTACGGGGTGCAGCAGGTTGGAATAGCTGCTGGTTGAGGCGCCACGGCGTGGGGGCACATTGAGTACCAATACATCGGTGCCGCTAAGCAAGGTGTGCAGGGTGTCGCGGTCGGTAGCCGTGAATTTGCCCCCCAGACTCAGCAGATACGGCCGGATGCCGGCATGGCGCATTGTGAGCACACGCGAGGGCGTGGTGGTGGTGCCGCCCACGGAGTAGCCGTCGGCCACGAGAGCCTTGGCGAGGGGCAACCCCAGCCAGCCGCAACCAAGAACGGCTACCGTCGGACGAAGACTTTGAAACGAATCATTCATGTGCGGATCAAAGGTGGCAAAAAATCATTACCGACCAAGCGGCCCACCTCAACCGACAATTCGCGTTCTTGTGCCTTTCCTGATCTTCGTCTTTTAATTTTTCAAACCTCGCCTAACTCTACGCTTTATGTCCGCTCCCTACACCCAACCCATGCTTCGTGATAACGCCCTGCAAGGCAAAACCATCGTCGTGACTGGCGGCGGCACCGGCTTGGGCCGCGCCATGACCACGTATTTTCTCCAGTTGGGAGCCAATGTCACCATCAGCAGCCGCAAGCTGGACGTGCTGGAAAAAACCGCCGCCGAGCTGCGCCAGCAAACCGGCGGCAAGGTGCTGGCCGTGCAGTGCGACGTGCGCAAATACGAGGAGGTGGAAAACATGCTCCAACGCACCATCGATGAGTTTGGGGGCGTCGATGTATTGCTGAATAACGCGGCCGGCAACTTCATTTCGCCGACGGAGCGCCTCAGCCACAAAGCCTTCGACGTAATTGTAGACATCGTGCTACGCGGCTCCTACAACTGCACCCTGGCCTTCGGCAAACGCTGGATTGCCGACAAAAAGCCTGGCACCATCCTCAATATCGTCACTACCTATGCCTCGGTGGGCTCGGCCTACGTGGTGCCCTCGGCGGCGGCCAAAGCCGGCGTGCTGGCCATGACGCGCTCCCTGGCCGTGGAGTGGGCCAAATATGGCATTCGCTCCAATGCCATTGCGCCCGGCCCGTTCCCTACGGAAGGCGCCTGGAGCCGCTTATTTCCCGAGCCGCTGGCCAAAAAGCTTGATCCGGCCGCGTCTGTGCCGCTTAAGCGCGTAGGCGACCACCAGGAATTGGCCAACCTGGCCGCCTACCTCGTATCCGATTTCGCCGCTTATATGAATGGCGAAGTCGTGACTATCGATGGCGGCGAGTGGCTGAATGGGGCGGGCGAGTTCAATAAGCTGGAGCTGATTCCGGCCCCCATGTGGGATGAAATCGAGAAAGCCATGCGCCGCTAGATCGCAGCTTGCGCCGATAGCATCGGTTCCGCTGATGCAGGCGGTAATCCTACGTTAGAGGCATAAAGGTAATTGCGAAACACAAAAAAGCCCCCCAGATTGTATCTGGGGGGCTTTTTTGACCTAAAAACAGATTGTCGCCTGCATCGGCGCAAGCGGCGATTACAAGTTATAGTTCTTGAACTCCTTCGTGAACTCTTGGGCTGGAATGGGCTGGTTGGCCACTACATCCAAAAACGTGAACTGCTCGAACAGCCCTTTATCATCCTCGGCCCGAATCAATAAGGGCAGATACAGCTTTTTATCCACGCAAATTAAGGTGCGCGAGCCGTAGCTATTCGGTACTTGCAGCACTTTGCCGGTCGGGATGGGTGCGTCGGCGGCTAGCCCGTTTTGCTCCATAATACGGTATTCCCCGCAGCCAAACTTGTCGGCTACCTGGGTTACGGTTTCGCCCTTGCCCGCAGTGTAGGTCACGTAGCGAAACTTTGGGAAGTCGGAGCTGAGCTGATAGCAGGGGCGGCCGGCAATAGTCGTATCGCCGGTGTAGCGAAACGACCGTTCATAAGACTTATCTGGGCGCTGCGCCGAGCCGCGCAGAATATCCGCTATCATGCCATAGCCGGCATCCAGCACGCTATGGTGCTGACCACGGCGCATCAGCATGCCATTCGGGTCGAGGCTCAGCGTGACGTACGGAAAGCTATTCGGATACACCCAGGCATCGCCATCATTCTGGCCCGTCACCCAAAGCACTTCCACGCCTTTTTTATTCCGCAGAAATATCCGCAGGGGAGCGTACCCCAGTTTCATGGTGGAGTTAGCCTGTGTGTATTTGTCCCCCAGGCGTTCCTGGGCATGCACGGTGCACCGCAGGGTCTTTAAATTATCAATGGCCAATCGAAGCTGCGAGACTAGCCGTTCAGTGGTCATGCCTTCCGTAGGTGGCGCCGCCGGCGCAGCACCTGGCAGGAAAATTATAGTAGCAGCTAACAGGCTGGCAGCAGGCACTAATAGCCGGTGATATAAAGGCATAAGGAAGAAAGAAGATGTTTTACAAATGAGTAAAACAAATGGGTAACGTGTAAAGCTGCTATAAAAACTGCGCTTGAATCAGTTAATTAAGACTGAGCCGGGGGAAGCGCGATTTAGCAGAATCAAAAATAAAAAGTTCGTCGATTTCTACCTCCGTTATAAACGAGTAGAGCGGAAACTGTTCAACTACGGCCTGTACTGCTGCTGCATCGTCCGCGTTTATGGTAATCCAGCCACGCGTACGGTCGGCGCTGATGGCGTAGGTTTCAATCACGTGGTCCTCAATGAGCTGCTGAATAAGCGCCCAATGCGATGGAATGAGCGCTATGAACTCTTGGGTGAACAACGCGGGTAGCCGCAAGCTAACTACGAATCTGGGCATAAAGGCAGGAGTGCGGAAAAGAAGCAACGGGGTTATGGCTGCAGAACGCCAGCAGCTGGTGGAAAGTTGATCTTTTACGCTGTTGCCAGTAACTTTTTGAGGCAAAAGGCAGAATAGAGAGCCATGCACTTTTCCGTTATTACTCCCAGCCACAATCGCCGCCAGTACCTGCCCGAAGCGGTGGCCAGCGTACGGGCCAGCATCAGCGCCCCGCTCGACTTTTCATTCGATCATCTTATCTACGACAACGGCTCAACCGATGGCACTGGTGCATGGCTCCGTCAGGCTGCGGCTGAAACGCCAAACCTGCGTACCTGGAGTTATCCTGAGCCGCTAAAGGCAGGGGAGGCCCGCAACCGTATTATCCGCGAAACGCCCCCCGATGCCTGGCTGGTGCCCCTCGATGATGACGATATTCTGCTGCAACGCACGCTCTACCACTATGCCGACTTGGTGCAGCGCCACCCCGACGCGCCCTGGTTTGTGGCCGATTTCCTGCGCATTGACCAGGATGGACGCTATCTGCCGAACGAAGACTATTATGCCTGGCGCTTCGATTCGCCGGCTGACATGCTGGGGGCCATTTTTCGGGCCGAGCATTTCATTCAGGGCAACGTGTGCTACAGCCGCAGCCTGTTTGATCAGGTGGGGGGCTACGATGGGCAACTGCCCATGGCCGAAGACCTGGACTTATATGTACGCTTCCTGCTAGCCGGCCATTTGCCGGTAGTCTCGCCCCATATCAATCATTTGCACCGGTTTCATACCAGCAACGTCAGCATCGGGGTAGACGGGGAGAAGCATGGAGAAGATTTGCAGGCGATTTACGCTAAATATGCCCCCCAGCTGGAAGCGCTCGGGGTTATTGAGCCCGGCCATTAACTTTGTTCGCTTAAAAGATGGCGTAGTTTGATTTTGTACATTTGAATAAGAATACATTTGGATAATAGAGAAGTTGTTGCCCGGACTGCTGGCTTCATCGAAGCTAAGTTTTTAAACGAGGGCTCCGGTCACGATTGGGCCCACATTCAGCGCGTGTGGTATACAAGCCAGGCGCTTGCCACCCAGACGCCCGGCGTTGATCCTTTTGTCACGGAGCTAGGCGCACTGCTCCACGACGTGGCCGATTGGAAGTTTCACGCCGGCGATGAAGAGGCCGGTCCCCGGGCCGCCCGTGAATGGTTAAACAATCTGGGCGTAGAGGAGGCCGTTATTCAGCGCGTGGAGATGATAATCCGCGAAATCTCCTTTAAAGGAGTGGGTGTGCCTACACCCATGAGCACGCCTGAAGGGGAGATTGTGCAGGATGCCGACCGCCTCGATGCTATCGGCGCCATTGGGGTGGCGCGGGCTTTCGCCTACGGAGGTCATAAAGGGCGTCCGCTCCACGACCCAGCGGTGGCGCCCATTGCCCACGACTCGTTCGAGAGCTACAAGCAGAACACCGCGCCAACCATCAATCACTTCTACGAGAAGCTGCTGCATCTGCAGGAGCGCCTGCACACGCCAGCCGCTCGGGCGGTTGCCAGGCAGCGGCATCAATTTATGGAGGAGTTTCTCGCTCAGTTTCTGCGTGAATGGGAAGGGGAAGACGTTAGGGCAAACGCTCCGGTAGAGTGATAGTTTTACCTAGTGCAAGCTGAACCTTTAACTGAGCGCGCTATAACTCGCAGCGGATGGCTACTTTTAGGGCATGAATCTACGTTTTCTCTATGTTCGGTTGGTGGTGGCCATGTTTCTACTGGTCGCCGCAGCCTCGTGTCGTACCTGCCCAATTGTGTCATGCCACACGCGCAAGCAGCATTTTCACGATGGCACCAAGTTTCGGGGCCAGCCTTTCTTTAAGAAGCAAAACCCCGCTATTGGCGAGAAAATCAAGGTCCACAACGAGGGCAACAGCAAGCGCCGCAAGGCCGACAAAAGCAAGCCGCTGAAATAGGCTGCAATTAGGCAAAACGGCCGTTTTTTCGTACCTTGCGGGCTTCACAAAGTACTCATTCACTGGTGCCGAAATTGCCCCCCAGGGGGCTTTTTTTCGGCTTACTTAGATTTCTCTATGGCGGAAGGCGAAAAGATCATTCCGATTAACATTGAAGATGAGATGCGCGGAGCCTACATCGACTATTCGATGTCGGTTATTGTATCCCGTGCTCTGCCAGATGTGCGCGACGGTTTGAAACCCGTGCATCGGCGCGTGCTTTATGGCATGAGCGAACTGGGCGTATCCTATAATAAATCCTACAAGAAAAGTGCTCGTATTGTGGGCGAAGTGCTGGGTAAATACCACCCGCACGGCGACTCCTCAGTATATGATACCATGGTGCGTATGGCTCAAGAATGGAGCCTGCGTTATCCACTGGTTGACGGGCAGGGTAACTTTGGTAGCATCGACGGCGACTCGCCGGCGGCCATGCGTTATACCGAGGCTCGTCTCAAGCGTTTGGCGGATGAGCTTTTAGGTGATCTGGACAAAGAGACGGTTGACTTCCAACCCAACTTTGACGACTCCCTGGAAGAGCCATCTGTAATGCCTGCCAAGTTTCCCAACCTGCTGGTAAACGGCACGACGGGTATTGCGGTGGGTATGGCCACCAACATGGCGCCTCACAACCTGACGGAAGTGGTCAGCGGTATCATTGCCTATCTCGACAACTCCGAAATTACCATCGCCGAGCTGATGGAGCACGTTACGGCTCCTGACTTCCCGACGGGGGGCACTATTTACGGCTACGAGGGCGTAAAGCAAGCATTCGAAACTGGCCGTGGCCGGGTAGTAATGCGAGCCAAAGCCCACTTTGAAACCCTGCCCAGCGGGAAGGAGCAAATCATCGTCACCGAGATTCCTTATATGGTGAATAAGGCGTCGATGATTGAGAAAACCGCTGCCCTGATCAATGAGAAGCGCATTGAAGGTATTTCGGACCTGCGCGATGAGTCAGACCGCGACGGTTTGCGCATCGTGTACGATCTGAAACGCGATGCCATGCCCAACGTGGTACTCAACAATCTGTACCGCTACACACAGTTACAAAGCAGCTTCGGCGTCAACAACGTGTGCCTGGTAAAAGGCCGCCCGATGACGCTGAATCTGAAGGAACTGATTCACTACTTTGTAGAGCATCGTGCTGATGTAGTCGTGCGCCGTACTCGCTATGAGTTGGCGGAGGCCCAGAAGCGTGCTCATATCCTGGAAGGTCTGCTCATCGCTCTGGACCATCTGGACGAAGTAATTGCGCTGATTCGCGGCTCGCGCGATGGCGAAGTTGCTCGTGCCCAGCTTATCGAGCGTTTCAAGCTCAGCGAAGTACAAGCCCGTGCTATTCTGGATATGCGTCTGCAGCGTCTCACGGGCCTGGAACGCGACAAAATCGTGCAGGAGTACGATGAGCTAATGAAACTCATCGACCATCTTAAAGCGGTATTGGCTTCGGATGAGTTGCAGCGGCAAATCATTAAAGACGAGTTGCTCGACATTCGGGAGCGTTACGGTGATAAGCGCCGGACCATGATTGAGTATGCCGGTGGCGACTTCAGCATGGAGGATATGATTGCCGACGAGAGTATGGTGATTACCATCTCCAACGAAGGCTACATCAAGCGCACCGCCCTCGACGAATACCGGGCTCAGGGTCGGGGAGGAGTTGGCTCCCGCGGCGCCTCATCCAAGCAAGACGACTTTACTTCCAATCTGTTCGTAGCTACTACCCATGAATACCTTTTGTTCTTCACAGAACTGGGTCGTGTGTTCTGGCTGAAAGTATACGAAGTGCCAGAAGGAGGGAAGAACGCCAAAGGCCGCCCCATTCAGAACCTGATTGAGATTCCCCGCGAAGATTCAGTGCGTTCCGTATTGAACGTACGCGGCCTGCGCGACCCGGATTATCTGGAAAATACCTTCCTCATGTTCTGCACCGAGCAAGGAACCGTGAAAAAGACTCCATTAGAAGCTTATTCACGTCCACGCACGGCGGGTATCAATGCCATTACCATCAATGAAGGTGACCGTTTGCTGGACGTGCAGCTCACTACGGGCAGCAGCGAAATAGTGGTGGCCTTGCGTTCGGGTCGGGCAGTGCGTTTCCCCGAAGGCAAAGTGCGTTCGATGGGCCGCAACGCTGCCGGTGTGCGCGGTATCACATTGGCGAATGCTAATGACCGCGTCGTTGGTATGGTGTGCGTATCAGATCCAAGTCAGGAGCTATTGGTTGTATCCGAGAATGGCTACGGCAAACGCTCCGAGCTGGAGGAATACCGTATTACTAACCGTGGCGGTAAAGGTGTGCAGGCGATGAAGGTGACGGAAAAGACTGGTGCACTGGTAGCCATTAAGGATGTAAATGACACGGACGACTTGATGATCATCAACAAGTCGGGTATCATTATACGTCTGCGGGTGGCTGATCTGCGCATAATTGGTCGTGCCACGCAAGGCGTACGTCTACTCAAAATCAGCGCGGGTGATGAAATATCATCGGTTGCTAAAGTAGCCGCTGAGGAAAAGGAGGAAGAAATTCTGAATGGCACTGGCGAAGATCAACCCATTAATGTAGACACGCCAGCTGATTTAGCTACCTTAACTGATCCTGAGCAGCTTAGCGATAACTAAGCGTACTTTTATGGCTGAAAACGGATAGTAATGATGGTTTTTCTGTCGTTACTGTCTTTTTTCAGCCATTTTTGTTTTTCAACCACCTTACTTACAACCCACGGCTGAACCAAGCACATATTTTCCGCGTTTGGCCAGCAATTCCTTTCTTTCACCCTAATTCTTGAGTATCATCTCTATGAAGAAGATTCTTTTGACCCTGGTTGCTGCAGCTACTCTTCATACTGCATCAGCACAGAACTCGGCCGTTACCAACGCGATTCTATTTCAACGTCAGGGCACGCTTGATAAGGCTCGCACGGAAATCGACAAGGCTGTTCAAAATCCGAAGACCTCAACCAAGGCTAAAACCTGGTATACGCGCGGCGAAATCTATGACGGTATGGCTGCCAGCCCCATCTACGGTAAAGCTTTGGGCGCCGGGGAAGGGGCTAAAATTGCGTTCGAATCCTACCAAAAGGCTATTGAGCTAGATGGCAAGGACGGCGAATTCGGTAAGCAGGCTGTGGCCAAAATGGACAACCTGTACGGCCTGGCCCTTAACGCCGGGGTAGAAAGCTACAACGGTAAGAATTTTGATGAGGCTATCAAGTCGTACCAGATGGCCCAGCAGATCCGGCCTCAGGATACAACTGCCTACCTATACGCAGCTTATGCAGCGGAAGCCAAGCAGGATTTTGCGTCGGCCAAGGCTACGTATAGCAAGTTGCAGGCAATGAACTACAAGTCGCCCCAGATGTATGGCCGCTTGTTGCAGATTGCCCGTGAAGAGAAAAACGATGCCGAAGCCATGAAAGTGGTTGAGCAGGCTTTGAAGGCATATCCTAACAACAAGGCATTCATGCTGGAAGAGTTGAATATGTATCTGGCTGCTGGTCGTGGTAAGGAAGCGTTGGACAAAATTGACCGCGCCATTGCTGCTGATCCAACCAACTCTAATCTTTATGCTGTAAAGGGCTCCATTTTGGATTCGAATAAGCAGCCCGAGCAAGCGCTAGCCGCTTACCGCAAAGCCGTTGAGGTTAACCCTGATAACTTTGACGCTCAGTTCAATATGGGCGTATATAACTACAACAAAGCCGCCGAGAACTATACAAAGGCTAGCAAGATGGACATGGCTTCTTACCAGAAGTCTGGCAAGAAGCTTGAAGCAGAAGGCAAAAAATACTTTGAGCAAGCGTTACCGCATTTTGAGAAGGCTTTGCAATTGCAGCCAGACGATCGGGCTACCATTTCGTCCTTGCAGAAAGTATATGTTCGCTTAGGCCGCAACGCTGATGCGGAGAAGATGAACGCGAAGCTTGAGACACTGAAGAAGTAAAGGATAACTACTCCAGCAATGGGGGAGTGAAAATAAAGCAGCCCGGGTATCAGATTGGTGCCCGGGCTGCTTTTCAGAAACACTACTTAACATAATATAAATTATAAGACAAATCAAATGGGGTGTATCTGGGATAGTCAGCTCGCCCGAATATGATCAACAATGATCGGTTTAAGTAACTTATACAGAGATATTCTGGTTGTTATCACTTGGTTATCGTCAGCGGAAACCATTTGATTCACAGCGGTGCGGCTGCATCATTTGGCTCTAAAGAATCTTGGTTAGCAGAACGCAACTCTAGCAGTAAGACATTCCAGCCACAAAAGCGATTAGCTGATGAATTAAACAACAAAGCCTATGACGTGGAACACCGTTGCTACTCTAACATCAATCAGTTATTCTCCAAACATAAACCGGTTCTTATTCATATGAGCACTTATACTGCCTTTCACGCTTACCTATGATTTAACGCTGAATAATGTATCCCACACTAATTTAATCGATTACAGGGCCCCTACTATGCCTATAGCCCCTGTTTACCTCACCTCCTCCCCGTCCTGGGCCGCCTACATTAGGTTAGTATTTAAATATATATGCTATGAGAGGATAGAGTTAAAGTAAAGTGTGTATAAAATAAATCAATATTAGTATAAAAAAGCATAAAATGATATAAATAAGTATTACTTTTTTATACTTTGTACTGCTATTATATACTTATATTGTTTATACTTGTACTTTCATTGTTTATACCTCATCATCTTATATGCCTAAGACCATTGACTATCCCCGCACTAGTTATCTGAGTGCCTGGGAAGTTGCTGAAGTAGTTGATGATACTGGCGGCAAGTGTGCTATTGAAACATGCGCACGCAAGCTTAATAGAAAGGTTAGTGGCTCTTTCAAAGCTATTATTGGTTCCGCTGTTAAGTTTGGCCTTATAACTAGTAAACGAGAGCTACTCACTACTACAAACCTGTTTCGTCGGATCAAGCATGCCTATGACAAGCAGGAAGAGAAGGTTTTCCACCGGGAGGCTTTTCTACATCCGCCGCTATTCACTCAGATCTGCCGTAAGTTCCGGAGCCGCGAGCTGCCAGTGCATATGCTGGATGTAATGTTGATCAGGGAATTCGGCGTTGAGGAGATCAACGCTCAAAATGTAGCGAAGGCCTTTGTGGAAGGCGCTCGGATGGTTGGGGTTATGGACGAGCGTAATGTGGTAGCGGATATCGATCAATTAGCTGCCCAACAACCTCCACGACGCGAACTGGCCAGCACGGACATGCCGATGAACTTGTTCCGGGCGCCCGCTACGGCGACTGCAGGCGCTTCTGTCACTTCAGATACTAGTGCTACAAAGCGAGCCTCCGAAACACCTAGACCCCAAACTACAGATAGTATTAGCTCCATAGGGAATCTTGTACCAAAGGTGTCTTCCAAGGATGCTGTATCTGCGCTGTTTGGACTGGATACTGACGACTTAGAGGAAGAGACGGAACAAATGCCCCCCAGATCGCCTGAACTGGCGCCGTCGGCCTTTATGACTGAGCCTACAGTATCGGGTGCCGCACCCATGAATACTCCGCCGTCAGCGAATATGAACGGCGCTGTTCCAAAGGTTAGCAACAGCGCAGTACCTACACAGACTCAGAGAGTAGTTTCTAATTCCGGGTCAGCACCTTCATACTCTATCCGTATCACCGGACCGGGCATGGATACGCAGTTCAATATTCAGGATCTGGATGATGTGGAGATCGTACGGATACTGTTGGAGAAGATTAGGAGGCAATTGGCTGGCTAAAGCTGACTTCTCCTGCCCTATTGTCAGTAAGGATCTATGCAGGCGATTCCACGCTTATAGATAAATTATGTTAACCATATTTCTCCCTCTTTAGCTTCTTTTAAAATGTCCTTTTTGAAGTTCCGCATACTACTTTCCATCCTGAGCCTGGCTTTACTGGCTGCTTGCGAGCCACAACAAACCACAACTTCCAACCCGGCGGATAGCACCCAGGCTATGCAGCAGGAGAATGACCGACTTAAGAGGCAAAATGATAGCCTTCAGAAGCTGTTGGAAAGCGAACGCATGACGCCTCGCTCAGAAATGCCCCCCACTACCCTCCCGCCAGCATCCGACTCAGCGGCAACGACCAATCCTTAAGCTTCTGTGACATTCTCAACTGCTGCGCCCGCCATCTCTATCGCTGAAGCGTGCGCAGTAGTTGAGGCACGTTGTCTACCTCGATGGCGTCGGGGTGGGCAGCTACCAAGCGCCGGATCGAGCCGGCCGAACGCCCCCCAAACAGCACAGCATCGAAGCCCGCAGCCTGTACCTGTGCAACTTGCGCCGGCGTCGCCAACGCTTTTGGTATCACGATGGCTTGCACCCCGATACCTTTAGCGGCGGCCAACCCAGCCACAAGGTCTTCGCCTTGGGTAATCTCCAGGCCCAGTGGAACCTGCGGAAGCGCCTGCCTGAGTTGGCGCAGCGTGGGTTGATAGGTTGTTAGAATAAGTAGACGGTCGGGGGGCACTTGATAGCGACGTATCAAAGCCGCCAGGGCCCGAGCCAACGCGGGTGAACGGGAATACTCCCCGCCGCACCCATCACGCTCGTGCAAATCGAGATGCAGGTAAGGATACTGAGGATACCGCGCTACGCGCGCCAACAGCGTTTCCAGGGTTATAAGCCGTTCGTTGTGAAACAAATCGTAGCCCCACCCACCCCGATACGGTAGCTTCACCAGTGCCGCCGCTGGCTGCTGACTTACGCAGCCGCTGTCGGTAGTCATGGAGTTGAGCGTTGGATCATGGTAGAGCATAGGGATGCTATCCTGACTTAATTGCACATCAATCTCCACGCCGTCGGCCCCCTGCGACAGGGCCTTCTCCACACCTGCCAGGCTGCTGGGCGGCAAGGGGTTGAAAGGATTCAGGGGAGTAAAAAAGCCGGAGCCAGCGTGCCCAATCACCTGAATATGGCCCGCATGACGGTTGGTGAGCGGGCCGGGAACGGACGCGTTAGACTCCCAAATCAAGTGGCCGGCACCCAGCAGGCCAGCCAAAAGCAGTATGCCCCCTCCTATCCGGCGGGCTCGTTTTGTTCGACGCATAGCGCGCAAGTTCGCAGTTTAAGCTGGCTTCCTGCTTACCCTCAACTGCATAATTCATTCTACCTTTAGCCCCACTTTCCTGCTTTTCCCCGCTTTGCTTATGCCTTCGGTTCTGGTTACGGGTTGCGCCGGCTTTATTGGTTCTCACCTCTGTGAACGCCTGCTGGCCGACGGCTATCAGGTGGTGGGCCTCGACAACTTTGACCCCTTTTATGCCCGCAGCCTCAAGCAGGACAATATGGGGGGCTTTTTGCAGCATCCTTCCTTTCGCTTTCTGGAGCTGGATCTGCGCGCCGGCTCCGAGGCCCTGACCCAGGCCCTGGGTGCTACGCCGATCGGGCTGGTGGTGCACCTGGCGGCCAAAGCCGGCGTCGGGCCCTCAGTGCGCGAACCGGCCGCCTACCTGGACAACAATGTGCTGGGCACCACCCATCTGCTGGAATGGATGCGGCAGCAAGGCATAGGCAAGCTTTTTTTTGCCTCCTCGTCATCCGTGTACGGCAACTCCCCCCAGCGGCCCTTTCGCGAGGACCAATCCCTTCTCCAGGCCTGCATCTCGCCGTACGCGGCCTCCAAGCTGGCCGGCGAACAATTAACGTATACCTACCATCACCTCTACGGCTTAAGCGTGCTTAATGCCCGCTTTTTTACGGTCTTTGGGCCACGTCAACGGCCCGATCTGGCCATTCATAAGTTTGTGCGCCTCCTACAAGCCGGTGAGCCCATTCCCGTGTTTGGCGACGGCACCACTGCCCGCGACTATACCTATGTGGGCGATACCGTGGAGGGCATCGCCCGGGGCGTGGCGTACTTACTTTCCCAGCCCCCTGGCTTTGAGACAATCAATCTGGGCAACAGCCACCCGGTAGCGCTGCTGGAGTTGATTCACGCCGTCGGGGAAGCGGTCGGAATTGCCCCCCAGCTGGTCTTTCAGCCCATGCAGGCCGGCGACGTGGACGTGACGTACGCCGATAGTAGCAAGGCGCAGGCGTTGCTGGGCTATGCGCCCCAGACTTCCCTGGCGGAAGGCCTCAGGCAGTTTGTAAGCTGGCAACAGAATACTAACGGCTCACCGCTGCAAGCCTAAAGCTTACGCCGCCACGCCGGGCAGCATCTTTTCATTCTGAAGGCGCAGGCGCTGGCAGAGCACGCGCATAATGTTGCGGGCAACCTCTGAGCACTCTTCCATCACATCGTAGAAGTCCTCCTGATCAATGCGGAAGGCTACCACCGGGCTCTGCGCCACGGCCGTGGCGGAGCGGGCTTCGGCATCCAGCAAGGCCAGCTCCCCGAAGAAGTCGCCTTTACGGAAAGTCGTGAGATGAAGAGGCCCGTCGAAGATTCCGACTTCCCCCTGACTTACAATAAACAGGGAGTTGCCCAGGTTTCCTTTAACGAAAATCCCCTGATCGGGCTGAAATGCCACCTCCTTCATGATAGGCACAATGGTACCCAGAACGTTCTCGGGGGTTTCGGCAAACAGGGCGGTGCCTTTCAACAGCAGTACGCGCTCCCGCGCCGATACGCAGGAAGCGGAAGCGTGGGGAGTATTCATAAGCAGCTGATGGGAATCCGGGTACACAGAAATCAGTTGGTCGAAAGCCGCGGGGCGCTGCAGGGGCAGCTGGCGCAGCACCACCATAGCACTCTCCTGAATAAGAATGTTGGCGGACAGCAGGTGTGGATGTAAATACAGGACGGTTTCGGGGTTCGGGTGCCACTGCAGCAGCGCCACGCTAATCGTCCAGGCCGAAAAGGAGGCAGACCCGCGCCGCACAATGGAGGTTTGAATAGGCTCGGCGGAACTCCGAGGACCCAGTAAGCTATCGAAGGTTTGCACCTTATCACGCAAGCGGCCGGTATCGAGCAAGGCTTGCAGGCCTTGGTAAAGCGGACGGGGAATCAGGTTGTCCAGAATCTCCAGGGCATTGGCCTGCCGTTCGCCTGCCGAGTGGGCCACGCCGCGCTGGGCATCCAGAATATGCTGGCGCTCGTAAATCTGCATGAGCAGCCAGAACAGGCGCTGCTGCCCTTTTTTTAGCTCGTAGCGCAAGGCCGCGCGCAGCTCGGCGTTGGCGCTGCTCATGCCATGCAGCACTTGCTGGGCCAGCCGCATTTCCTTCTCTACCAGGCGCTGAAACAGGGGCGCCTCGGCGGGCACGGTGGCGTAGCTGCTCAGCGCCCGCAGCACCGCCGCTCGGGCGTGCAGATTGGAGCTTTGAGCCACCTCCACCAACACCTGCCGGGCTGCCGGGGTAGCCAGCCGGGCACATACCTGCGCCAGCAGCTGCAGGTAGCGCCCATCCGATTCCTTCGTTAAAGAGTCTTTGATCTGGGGCAATGCCGGCGCCCCGATTTCCACCAGGCTGTCGGCCACCGAATGCCTTACCGTTTTGTTGCGCAGCAAGTGCAGCAGATCATCCGTCAGGGCCGGATTGGTCGTGTCAGCGGCGGCGGTTACGGCGGCCTGCACTACCTCCGGAAACGGGCTGTGCAGGCAAGTCGTCAGGAGCTCGCTTTGCTGCTCGGGGGCTAAAAACTGGATCAGCCCCAGCGCCAGAAGGCGGGAGTTGGTGTCGGAGGCAGTCAGGATAGCTCGTAGGCTTTCCCGGGCCTGAACGTCATCGGGCGCTTGCGCCAGCCGGCCCCGCATGGCTCCCCGACGCACCACCATATCCGGATGAAGCAGTAAATCATTCGCCTCGTGGTGGGCTCCGGCCAGGGTGCTGGCGGCTTCGCGCAGCTTCGGGTCGGGGTCGTCGAGGGCCAGACGCCGCAGCAGGCCCGCGTCGGCCTGGTGGCCCACCAGGCTCAGCACGCGCGTGCGCACCCGGCTATCGGTGTGCGAAAGCAGGGCCTCCGCGTTCTTGACCAGCCCGCCGGCTTTCAGCAGCTCATCAATGGCCTGCAACGCTTCCTCCACCCCACTGTCAGGTTCTTCCTCTTCGGGCGCCAGGGAGCCGCTGGGGGGCAAATTTGCCTCGGTGCTGGCTCCAAAGCGCAGGCCCAGCGCGTCTTTCAGCTCATCCAGATATTTCCAGTACGTGCGCTGCAACAGGAAAACAGCCGCCAGCAGCAGCAGCCCCATCCACACAAACGGCACCCACTGGTTAAGGGCCGGTGAGCCATGCAAGCCCAGCAGCAGTAAGCCCCCCAGACCCAAGCCCAGCGGCTCGTAGAAGCCTTTAGCCAGGGTATGTCCTTCTAGGCGCTCCAGGGGCGTGAGGGGTTGAAACAGCACCAGAAACACGGGCTCAAACAAGGCCTGGCGCAGTACTTCCAGCGTCAGATAAAGCCCCCCAAAGTACACCAGCAGCACGGCCGGACCGACGGCCGCCACCTCCAAGGCCCCGAACAGCAGAATACCCGCCAGGGCCGTGAGCGGCAGCAAAGCCAGGGTCCAGCGCACCCCAAGCCAGTCGATGCCGCGGCGCGTAAAGAGCAGCTTGAACAGCATGGCCAGCAGATAAGTAAGGGCCAAAACGCCCCCCACGTACTGCAGAATCGTGGTTTGATCCTGCAGCTTGTACTTCACGTTCACAAAGAAGATATACTCCACGCCCACCGCTACGGCGGCAATAGCCGTCAGGCTCAGGCCCATGGCATGAATCAGGGGGCTGGCCCCAAATACCTGGCGTACCAGCGCCGACTGTTCCGGACGCGCCACCCGGGGCGCCCCCGGCCGGGCCACCACCTGCCGCGATTTAAACGTGGCCCGCTGAATTACGGAGGCCAGCACATAGGCCCCGCAGGCGGTCAGCAAAAGCACATACAGCTCATTATAAGCGTGCACCACCACGGCAAGCACGGCACCAATGGCTTTGGCGGGCATATCGCCGGCACTGATGATGCTGAACAGCCGCCGCCCTTGCCGCACGTTGAAAACCACCGCCGACATACCCCAAAACTCAAGGTTGGTAAGCAGATAAATCAGGCGGTAGCCTGTCATAATGGCCACGGCCGTAGTTACGGATGGGCCCAGCAAGAGCAGCAGTGTCAGCACGAGCGTGAGCACCACCGCCACCAGCAGCGCCCGCACGGCCAGCTTCTGCAATAGCCAATGGTGTTCAAAGTGCGCGTACAATTTGCCCACGGCCATCATAGCCAGTGCGCCCACGCAGTACGCGAGGGGCAGATTGCGCTCCGGGTTCACTTCCAGCAGCAGCACGTTGGCCGTCACGTACACCAGAATGGTGCCCATGCCCAGCAAAAAGTTGTGCGCAAAAAACAACCAAACCGTCTTGGTCTCGCCGGGTCGTATTCCCAGAAACCGGGTTAGCTTCTCCATGAGAATTGATCAGTTAAAAAAGCCCCCCAACAGCTGCTGGCAGGCCCTTGGCAGGCTGGGCCAGTCCCGACGAGGCGGCTTAGTGCAAGGCGCGCTTCTTGACCAGTCCGCCCTTGGTGTCGTTGATGCTTTGCATGACCACAAAAGCGTTCGGATCGATTTTATGAATCTCATCGGTCAGGCCCACAACCTCCAGGCGGGTAACGACCGTGAAAATGGCTTCTGTTTTCAGGTGCTGATGACCGTGCGAGCCGTAGCCCTGGGTAACCTCGTACACGGTAGCGCCGCGGCGCAGCTTATCGGTTATCATCTGCCGGATTTCGGTGCTGTGGAAGGAGATAATCGTCAGGCCGGTGTATTCCTCAATGCCCACCAGCACAAAATCCACGGTTTTGGCGGCGGATAAGTAGGCCAGAATGGAGTACAAAGCGGTTTCGATGGATAGCAGCCACGCCGCCACGCTAAAGATGATGATATTGATAATCAGTACAATATCGCCAATCGAGAGCGGCAGCTTGCGACTAAGCCAGAGAGCCAGAATTTCGGTGCCATCGAGTACGCCGCCGCCCCGCATGGCCAGGCCAATGCCCGCCCCCAGAAAGAAACCGCCAAACACGGCAATCAGCAGCTTATCCTCCGTCACGCTGGGAAAGGAGACGATCAGCAGCGCCCCAGACAAGGCCATAATGGTAAGCAGGGTTTTAAGCGCAAACTTTCGTCCTAGCTGATAATAGCCCAGAATAATAAAGGGAATATTGATAACCAGAATCAGCACCGACAGGGACATCCCGGTCAGATGCCTTACCAGCAGGGAGATACCCGTAACGCCCCCGTCGATAAACTCGTTGGGCAGCAGAAAGCCCTTCAAACCCAGCGCGGCCGAAAAAACCCCCGCCAGCAGCAGCAGCGTCTGCACTATCGTGCGGCGTACCCAGCGTTGCGACAGCGTATAAAACAGCCTATAATTGGTCGGCTCCGCTGCCGCGTCTTCCACGGGGGCCGCTACCACTTGCTGAGCGTAGCGCTTGGTGCGAAAGCGAGAAGGAATGAGATGATCGAGCAACATTGCCGCCAGCAAAAGCCAGGTGTTCACTACCGATATATTCGCCGCAGGCCAACCAGCCGGGGCTGCGGCCTGACGAAAGCAGAAAACGCCAGTAACGAGCTCCACGCTTGCACCGGCACCGAAGAACCAAATCTGATTTCGTGCCCTTTTTCTCCGCGGAAGACGAAGGGGCACTACTTGAAAATATCGGATTAATTTAATTAAATCGCAAAATAATACTTGAGCTAGGCCAGGCGCTTTTTAGGGTCAATAGGCAGGGAAATGGTAAACTCTGTGTATTCCCCTTCCTTGCTGTCCAGGCTGAGCGTGCCGCCGTGGCCTTTGGTAATGATATCGTAGCTCAGAGAAAGGCCCAGGCCGGTACCCTCGCCGGTGGGCTTAGTGGTGAAAAAGGGCTGGTATATCTTCTCACGTACCGCCGCCGGAATCCCGTTCCCGTTATCGCGCACCCGCACCTGCACCGTGTTGCCCACCGGGCGGGTTTGCACGCACACTTCCGGGCAATAGCCGGGCGGCGCCTGCCGGCTCTTTTCCGTCACGGCATAAAAGGCATTGGTGAGCAGATTCAGAAAGACCCGGCTCAGGTCCTGAGGCAACACCAGTACGGGTTGCAGGTTGGGGTCAAGCTCCGTGAGGAGCGTGGCGTTCGAGTCCTTATTCTTGGCCCGCCAGCCGTGGTAAGCCAGGCGCAGGCTTTCTTCCACCAAGGTATTAATATTTGTGAGCTGGCGCTGGGTGCTGCCGGCCCTGGAGTGCTCCAGCATGCTTTTCACAATGCGGTCGGCCCGATTGCCATGCTGATGTATGCGGCTTTGGTTTTGAATAAGCTCCTGCAGCAGCACCTGGATATTTTGCCTCCCATCCTCCGACAGGTGCTCCTTGGCCAGTTCCTCCTCCAGCTCGGCCACCAAATCCACGCTCAGGTCGGAGAAGTTATTCACAAAGTTCAGCGGGTTCTGAATCTCATGGGCAATGCCGGCCGTGAGCTCGCCCAGGGAGGCCATTTTTTCGCGTTGCACCAGCTGGGTTTGGGTTGTTTTCAGGTCCGCGAGTGCCTGCTCCAGGTCGTTGCGCTGGGCAATTATCTCCGAGGTGCGAGCCGCTACCTGCTGCTCCAGCTGCTCATTCTGCTGGGCCAGAATCTGCTGCTTTTCCTGCTCCTGCACCAGGCGCCGCCGCTGCTCTCGGATCAGAATGGTCACGATGCCCAGGGCCAGCAGCAGCAGGATGGGACCAACGAGCAGAAAAGGAATCAGGGCATCGGGCATGGCACTAGCCAGCTAAGCACAACGTAAAAAAAACGAAGCTATGGTTCTAAGTTAAGCATCTGGGGGGCAAATTCAGCGGCTCTCCGGTTGCTCATTTATCTTGAAGAAGGTGTACCGATTTGGCAAGGTCGGAAGGTGCGCGCAGACCAGCACTGGCCGGCAGTAGGGCCGTAAGCTGCTGGCCCAGCAGCCAATAGGGCCGCCGGCGCCAGCTGCTGTAGTGCAGCCAGCGCGGCAAGGCCGCGCGCGCCGACACGCTTATCGGAAAGAAGCGGAACATCCAGGCAAACAACGCCATGTGCACGGCGGCCAGAAACGTATCGGGGCTGCTCAGGAGCGTGTCGAGGCGGATGATAGTGGCCACATCGTAGTATTCGGCGCTATAGATGATATTGATAGCCGCATACGTTACTACGGAGCAGGAACAGTACACCAAAATGGCGACGCTGAAAAAGAACTCCGGCTGCTTTTCCAGCTCGAAGGGCGAGCTTCGGGTCAGGTACACCACGTGGAGGAGAGCCAGCGTAACCAGAATGGTGCAGCCCAGGGCCTGCGCGTAGCTGTTCACGTCCGTAATAAAACCATTAAGCACGGTGGCATCCAGTAAGGCCACAACCAGAAACATGCCTATACTGAGCCGGATAAGCTGATGCACCCGCCCGGCGGGCAACAGGCGCTGATAGGTGCCCGCCAGCAAAACCACCATGAGCACCGTGCTCAGGTGGAAAAGGTACACGTTGTTGCGAATGGTGATGCGGCTGAGCGTGTCCATGGGAAACAGCACCACTTTGGCGGCCACATAATAGAATACCAGCCGGAAGCGATACGGAATGTGCTGCCGGCGCAGGCATGCGCACGCAAACGGCAGTATAGGTGCAGCCTCCAGTACCCGGTTAATCAAATGAACGACGACCCAAGCATCCATTCGCGTTACTTAATTCTGATCAAAAAATCCGCAGTTTTCAGGACACCTCTCATAGCTTACTCCCATTTTGTAGTCTGACTCAAACACACCGGGTGAAATCTCCTTGTTAATAGGTATCTCTTTACCTGTTTTGTCCACGCCAGTTATGATAACTTTCAATTTGCCTTTTGGCCTGCCCTGGCTATCCTTCTCCTGGCTCCGATAAACACGAAGACCTCTCACCCTTTCGTCTGCTAAAAGCTTCACTATAAGATCTCTACTAAAATAATTACTGGTAATATTTCCATCATATTTTTTTTTGTATCGCCTCACATCCGCAATAGCAGTATCACGGTCTCTCTTACTGGCTATTAACGTACCAGCATCAGGATCAAATGGATCAGGCTCTAGGTTCAATGTTGAGTCAAGCTCTGCTGGTACCACCCCAGTTTCCATAGTCGTACTTGACGAATCTTGAGTTATAGAATTCTGAGAGGCTTGGTTTGCTTGTTGGGACTTATTCTCACACCCAAAAAGCCCCCCAGCACATACTATCAATAAGCAGCCAACCCAACGCAGATTCGTACCTGTTTTCATAGAAGTCAAGATGCAGTGGAAAGTAAAATGATGGGTTATTTTCTTATCTGCGCGCTACTTACTCATATAAAGTAGCGCCAATACAATTCTCCGGGCATTTGTCTTCCGTTATGCCAAACAGATATTTGCCCTGGCTTTTGAGGCCGGTTTGGTCTTCCAGATTTGTGGGAGTAACTAAGTCAGCGCCATCCTTATCCACGCCTATCACCACCATTCTCTCCTGCCCGGCACTATCGGCCAAGTACACGCGTATGCCTTCGCATTTGCCGCTGGATATTAGGTCCTTGACTACCTGCTTGCTGAGGTAGCCATTATGCAGGCCCCCGGCCGAATGCGTTTGCCGGTATTTTTTGACCGATGCAATGGCACTCTCGTAGTCTGCCTTCGTCTTGGGCTTACGGCCGGGCTTGGGCTTTTTGGTCGGTTTTTGCTCTTCCGATTCTGCCTCAGAGCGAAGAACAGCCAGCTGGTACAGCGAAGCATCGGCACTGGCAGGCGGCGGCTGGCTACGGGAAGTCTGGTTGCATCCGGAAAGCGTTCCGCTGGCGACGAACAGTAAACAGCCCAGCCAATAGTGATTAGAATGTGTAGGCATAGAACGGAGCGTAGGTGTGAGGTGAATCTCGGCGACGGAGTGCTGGTTTAAGCGACTTACATTTGAGTGGACTCGTAAGCTTCGATTAAGTGAGCTAAGCCCGTCTAATATCACTAAATTTTCTTTAAATAATATAGCATTGCCATTTACCTATGCTTCGCTGGTACCTGAAGCAGTTTCATCCTTACCCGCCGCCGCAAATTCACTGTTTTCTTTGATGCTGACTTTCACTCGCCGTTTCCCGTTGCACGCGCTTAGAGTCCGTGTGGCTGGGCTCGTATTGCTGCTGGGCACAGGCACGCCGGTATGCGCCCAAATTGCCCCCCAGACGCCCGCCGACACCCTTCGCAAGTATGAATCTCCGGCTGGGGTCACCAGTGCCAAACCCTGGTATCGGGGCAAGCTGGTGCGCGCCACCATTGTGCCGGCGGTGATGATTGGCTACGGCTTTTATACCCACAAGGGCGGAGGGTTTTATACCAACGAGCAGGCCAACCGCGACATTCACAAGCTCTTTCCCACCTACCGCACTCGCCTCGACGACTACCTTCTGCTGGCTCCCTACGCTGAGCTGGGCCTCGTGGCGCTGGCCGGCGTGGAGTCGCGCAGCGACCGGATAAACACGCTGCTTGTCATGGTCAAAGCAGAGGCGATTATGCTCACGTCGGTATTTGCCCTGAAGCATATTACCCGTCGGCCCCGCCCCGATGGCTCCGACAATGAGGCCTTTCCCTCCGGCCACACGGCCCAGGCCTTTCTGGCCGCCAGCATCGTGCACACCGAGTTTCGCGATAAAAGCCAATGGTACGGCATTGGGGCGTATACTATTGCCACGGGCGTGGGCGCGCTGCGCATGATCAACACCAAGCACTGGCAAAGCGACGTGGTGGCCGGCGCGGGCTTTGGCATTCTCTCCGCCCACCTGGCCTACCTGACCCACCGCAACCGCTGGGGACGGAAGCCCCGCCTGCCGGAAGGCATGACCCTGACGCCTACCTTGTATGGAGGAGCTACGGGGCTGTGCTTTACCTGGCAGCCCCGCTAACCTTTCGGTAAATCAGGCACAAAAAAGCCCCCCACTTGAGTAGTGGGGGGCTTTTTTGTGCCTGATTTACGGACAGTAAATTATTCACTAGCACATAGCTGCATCACGTATTACTTCTCAATCTCCTCTACGCGCAGCCCCTTGATTTCGCGGCGCAGCAGCACCACGTTGCGCGCGTACACCACAATGCCCGGCACGTTGCCCAGAATCAGCACATAATCCACGGGGCGGCGCAGCACGGCGTAAGCCAGAATCAGGGCCGAACCGATGAGGCTGACGAGCCAGAAACCCAGCGGCAGCACCGACTCGCCCTTGCGCTCCGAGTACAGCCACTGGTACACAAAGCGCAGCAGAAAGATGGTTTGCCCCACGGCTCCGAGCGCCAAAACGCCCCCCGGAATCCGGTTTTCGAGCATGGTTTTGAGGCTAAAAAACGAGGTGCCCGCCACAAACCAGCCGATAGCCGCTAGGGGAAACGTGTAAGCCCCTGCCCGAAAAGCGCCGTGCAGTTTGCTCCACTCACCCAGCAATTGCAGGTTGCGAATGTAGATGGCGTAGCTGATAAGCTGAGCCGCCAGAATAATCGGGTCGTGGCGAAGCATGCCGTAGAGAATCATCAGAAACGACGACACCAGGCTGATTTGCCAGAATAGCACCGGCACCAGCACCCGCTTGGCCCGCTCGCTCTGAATCCATTGCAGAATAATCCGGCTCGAAAACAACAGCTGGGCAATGAGCCCCACCCCGTACGCGACGACTTCGGTTTTCATGCTCTGGGGCTAGCCTTCGAGCGTGCGGCTGGCCTGAGCCTGCTCTTGGCGCTGCTCCTCCCCGATGGCATAATTCAGCCAGCGGCTCCGAATCCAGCGAAAGCCAAAGGTATCAACCAGGGGCTTCCAGGCGCGGTTCCAGAGGTTGTACTTGGCCGTGCCGGCGAAGCGCGGGAAGTGGCGCACGGGCAGCTGCTTTACTTTGCCGCCCTGCAATTGCACCAGCGCGCCCAGAAAGCGATGCATGCCATGAAACAACGGAATGCGTCGGGCATACTCGATTTTGATGATTTTCAGCGGGCAGCCCGTGTCCTGAATGCCGTCGTTAATGAGCGTACGCCGTACCGTGTTGGCCACCTTCGAGGAGAGCTTCTTGACCAGCGTATCCTGGCGCTTGGCCCGGATGCCGTTCACCATATCGTGCTCGGGCAAAAACTCGAAAAAGGTCAGAAAGTCGAGCGGCATGGTTTGAATGTCGCTGTCGATGTAGCCAATAAGCGTCGTGCGGCAGTGGTCGATTCCGGCTTTGATGGCCGTGCTCAAACCGCGGTTTTGGGCCAGACTAATAAACTCATACTGGCTACCCGCGCGGCAAATATCGCGCAGCAGCGACAGGGAGTTATCCGTGGAGCCGTCGTTGACAAACAAAACGGTGGTCGTAACGGGCGTTTGGGCCAGAAATTTATCCATCTCCACCACAAACTGCGGCAGGCTTTCTTCCTCATTATAAACAGGAACAAGCACCGTAAGCGACTGGGTGGCAAGGTAAGCAGAAGGGGCAGCAGACATAGAAATGCGGTAATGCGGCCGCAAGGTAAAAAGGATTTAGCGCCAGCAGCTTATTAGCAGGTACTGAACGCGAAAATGCCCCCCAGAATACTCTTACTTTAAAAAGGCGGTCATGCAGCGCAGCGCGAAGCATCTCGCTCGCGGTCGTTGCCTAACTAAACAACGAAGCAAGCGAGATGCTTCGCGCTGCGCTGCATGACCGCCTTATTTTGGAAGCCTACTTCTCATTAAATGTAAAGCCCTACTCCCGGCGCACACCCGCCGAAATCGTGCTGTGCCGCTCGCGCAGCACGGCTACTACATCGTCCAGCGTCAGGTTGGAAGCGGCCAATAGCACCAGCAGATGATAGAGTAAGTCGGCGGCTTCGCCTTTTAAGCCTTCAAAATTGCCCCCCACGGCGTCGATTACTGTTTCTACGGCTTCCTCACCTACTTTCTGGGCGATTTTGGGCATGCCTTTGCGAAAAAGTGAGGCCGTGTACGACTTCGGATCTTCATCGGGGATGTCGCGGCGGCGCTGCACGAGGCGCTCCAGCTCGGCCAGAAACCCGACCGGGGCGGCGGGAATAGCCGTTTGATCGGGTTGCTCGAAGCAGCTGACGGTGCCGCGGTGGCAGGTGGGGCCGTCGGGCCGGGCGCGGATGAGCACCGCGTCGCCGTCGCAGTCGGGGTGCAGACTTACTACTGTCAGGAAGTTGCCGGAGATTTCGCCCTTGGTCCAGAGGCGGTTTTTGGAGCGGGAGAAGAACGTCACGCGGCCTTCCTGCTGAGTTTTGGCTAGTGCTTCCTGATTCACGTAGCCCAGCATTAGCACCTGGCCCGTCTGGTCGTCCTGCACCACGGCGGGAATTAACCCATCGGGCATTTTATCGAAATCGAATGTCATGGATTAATACCGAGTAGGGAAATAAGCTCTTTGTCAACTTGCACTGCTTCTCCTTTATAGTAGCTATTGAATTTGCCAATACAAAGCGTGTCACTAGTTTGGTTGTTATAGAACAAAATGGCTTTTGCACGAATATCTACTTCGTTGTTTTGCGTGTGTGGCTGAAGACTTCGTAAGTATTTGTCAATGGCCGTAAGCTTCTCTTTGTCAATTATTGAAAATGGTCTGGCCGAAGGGAACTGCTTCTCATATCCTGCGCAGGGTATGGCAATAAATGAACGAATATCAAAAGAGACCGAAGAGCCCTCCACTCGTGTCAATTCCTTTCCATTCACATTAGAATTAGATTCAGGTTGCCTAGAGTTTATTGCCCCCGAGGAACGACCATCTGGTGTATTACATGCGCCTAGAATCAGCAAGCAGACAGTCCTTAACCATTTCATTCCTTCTCGACTTTAGCTATACCAATGCACTACAGTCGCACCGGAATCCCATCCTGGCGCAAGTGTTCTTTTAGCTCCCGAATACCGATTTCGCCGAAGTGAAAGATGCTGGCGGCGAGGCCCGCATCAGCCTGGGCATTCTGGAATACCTCCGTGAAATGCTGCTTGCTGCCCGCGCCGCCCGAAGCCACCACGGGCACGGATACGGCCCGGCTTACGGCCCCGGTGATATCCAGCGCAAATCCGTCCTTGGTGCCGTCGTTGCTCATGCTAGTGAGCAGGATTTCGCCCGCGCCACGCTCAGCGGCTTCCCGACACCACTGCACGGCGTCGCGGCCGGTGTTGTGCGTGCCCGCGCGAGTATAAATCTGCCAGCCTTCGGGCTCGTGAAAGCGGGCGTCGGCGGCCACTACGATGCACTGGGAACCGAAGCGGCGGGCCAGCTCGTCGATCAGCTCGGGGCGATGCAGGGCGGCGGAGTTGATGCTGACTTTATCGGCCCCGTTCATGAGTAAAGCTTCCACGTCGGCCACGGTACCGATGCCGCCGCCCACGGTGAAGGGAATGTCCAGCTCGCGGGCCACGTCGCGCACCAGGGCTACCAGGGTAGCGCGCTTCTGGTTGGTGGCCGTGATGTCGAGAAACACCAGCTCGTCGGCGCCTTCGCGGGCGTAGCGGGAGGCCAGGGCCACCGGGTCGCCGGCGTCGCGCAGGCCCTCGAAGCGCACGCCCTTTACGGTGCGGCCGTCTTTTACATCGAGGCAGGGAATAATACGTTTGGTAAGCATTGGGGGGCTTTTTTATGTATGAGTTAGCTTATAGCAAAGCTTGCAGCTGCTCCAGCGTGATGGTGCCTTCGTACAACGCCTTGCCGATAATAGCGCCGTGCATGCCAATGGCGGCCAGCGCCTCCACGTCCTGCATGGTCGTTACGCCGCCGCTGGCCACAAGCTGGGCCTGCGGATATTGCTCCCGCAGCTCCTGATACATGGGCAGCGAGGGGCCTTGCAGCTTGCCGTCCTTACTCACATCAGTGCAGATGAAAGTAGTAGCGCCGGCCTCCAGGTACTCCCCAATAAACGCGCTCAGCGTCCATTCCGACTGGTCGGCCCAGGCATTGATGGCAATATGGTTGTGGCGAAAATCGGCCCCCACGATAATCTTATCGGCCCCAAACGTGGTCAGCCAGTGCTGCACCACGCCCGGCTCGCGGACGGCAATGCTGCCGGCCGTAATCTGCGCCGCGCCCGCATCAAAGGCCTGCCTGACCGACTGCTCGCTTTGCAGCCCGCCCCCAAAATCGATGTGTAGCTGGGTGTGGCGGGCGATTTTCTCCAGCACCGGCAGATTGACCGGATGCCGCGCCCGCGCCCCGTCCAAGTCTACCAGATGCAGCCGCCGCACGCCCTGCTGCTCAAAGCGCTGGGCTACAGCCACCGGATCGGCGTCGTAGGTGGTTTGCTGGGCGAAGTCGCCTTCCGTAAGGCGGACGCACTGCCCGTTGATGAGGTCGATGGCGGGGATGATGTTCATTTGGCAAATGGGAATGCTAAGTTTACACTTAGGGTTTCGTCGGATTGTCGTAGCGCGAACTTGTAGTTCGCCTTTCGTTGCACACCTACACTGGGGGGCATTTTTAGAAACATTTGCTTATTCATTGCAACGAAACGCGAACTACAAGTTCGCGCTACTATCGCGCTAAGCACAAGCTCAACGTTAGAGCTTGAGAAAGTTCTCCAGAATCCGCGTGCCTACCGGGCCGCTTTTTTCGGTGTGAAATTGTACGGCGTAGAAGTTCTTGTGCTGTACGGCCGCGCTGAAGGGTGCAGGATATTCCGCTTCGGCAATCGTATAGTCACCGACCGGCGCGTAATAGCTATGCACGAAGTATACGTAGTCTTCCGCGCCAAGGCCTTCAAACAGTGGAGAGCGCAACCGCTGCAACGTGTTCCAACCCATGTGCGGCACTTTGTACTCCGGCAGCTTTGGGAAGCGTTTTACCTCAAAAGGTAATATACCCAGCATGGTCGCGTCGTTCTCTTCGCTGTGTGTGCCCAGCAGCTGCATACCCAAACATACCCCCAGAAAAGGTTGGGTAATCGTGGGCAGTACTTTATCCAATCCCTGCGCCCGTAGCTCGCGCATAGCCGAGGCCGCTTCACCCTCGCCGGGGAAGATCACCTTGTCGGCCCGCCGTATTACTTCCGGGTCGGCAGTGAGAGTTGGTTGGCATCCCAAGCGTTCCAGCGCAAACAGCACTGACTGCACATTGCCGCCTTTATAATCTATGACTGCTATTTCCATTTGATACTTATTATTTACTCATTTGTTTAAACATTTGAGTAATTATCAATAACCCATATCATGCGGGCCACGTCTGCCCAAGGCCATCAGAACGGTGTAAAAACGCGTATTCGCGTCTCATCATTGAACGACTGGCAGCGCGCCATTTGCATAATTAACCTAAATAACGACCGCGACGGTTAGACGCGAGTACGCGTCTCTACGATGATCTGATGAACTTAGGAATATTATCCAAATGTTAAAACAAATGGGTAATCTTACAAAACCCCTTTGGTACTGGGTATCTCCATCTTAGATGCATCACGCACTAAGGCCATCTTCATAGCTTTGGCTACAGCCTTAAAAATGGATTCGATTTTATGGTGTTCGTTGTCGCCGGCGCACTGAATATTGAGGTTGCAGCGGGCACCATCGGAGAAGCTTTTGAAGAAGTGATAGAACATCTCGGTTGGCATATCGCCTACCCGCTCCCGCTTAAACTCCGCCTCCCACACCAGCCACGGACGACCCGAAAAGTCTATAGCAGCTTGTGCTAACGCGTCGTCCATGGGTAGTAAAAAACCGTAGCGGGCCAGGCCGCGCTTGTCGCCGAGAGCTTGGGCGAATGCTTCGCCGAGCGCCAAGGCAGTGTCCTCGATGGTGTGGTGCTCATCGATGTGCAGGTCGCCTTGTACCTCGATTTTCATATCGACGCCCGAGTGTTTGCTGAGCTGGTCGAGCATGTGGTCGAAGAAACCCAGGCCGGTGTGCATGCTGGGACGGCCCTGCCCGTCGAGGTTTAGCTCGACGCGAATTTTGGTTTCGTTCGTGTCGCGCTGCACGAGGGCCGTGCGGGCCGGCAGGCGGAGGAAGCGGTAGATCTCGTCCCAGCTTTGGGTGGTGAGGGCGGCGCGCTCATCGGCCTCCGCACGGAGCAGTATGGATTGGCAGCCGAGGTTCTGGGCCAGCTCTACATCAGTGAGGCGGTCGCCAATGACGAAAGAGTTTTGCAGGTCGTAACCACTTTCGTTTCCCAGATATTGGGAAAGCATGCCAACGCCGGGTTTGCGGGTAGGCAGATTTTCGTGGGGGAAGCTGCGGTCGACGTGCTCGCGGGCAAACTCCACTCCTTCTCCCCGCAGAATATCGAGCATCAGGTTGTGGGCCGGCCAGAATGTTTCTTCAGGAAAACTGGTGGTGCCGAGGCCATCCTGGTTGCTGACCAGCACCAGCTCGTAATCCAGCTCGCGGGCAATGCGGGCCAGGTTGCTGATAGAGCCGGGCAGAAACTGAAACTTATCTGGCGTCAGCGCATCAATCTGCTGACTCGGCTGCGGCTCGATGAGGATGGTGCCGTCGCGGTCGATAAAAAGAACTTTTTTCATGAGTTGTAAAATAGCACCAAGCTTTGGCGGTGTTCCCCGTGAGATGATGCCTCGATACAGGGAGCAAAAAGCCCCCCAATGGATATTTACTTTAATACGCGAACTCCCGCAGCGCCGCCAGCAGCTGCTCGTTTTCGGCGGGCGTGCCCACGGTGAGGCGAAGCGTGCCGGCGCAACCAGGCTGAGTAGTGCGGTTGCGCACGACAATACCGCGCGCCAATAAGTAGTCGTACACGGCAGTGGCATCGGGCTTGAAGCGCACTAGCAGGAAGTTGGCATCGGAAGGGAAAACCTCCTCGACAATTTCTACTGCGGGCAAGCGCTCGGCCAGCCACTGCCGGCCCACCAGCAGATCATTGCGCAGGTTGTCAAAATGCCCCCCAGCGGCCAGCGCGGCCAGCGCGTGCTGCTGCGTAGCTTCCGATATATTATAAGGAGGCTTGATTTTGTTGAGATAGACAATGATTTCCGGCGAGGCGAAAGCCATACCGAGGCGCAGGCCGGCCAGGCCCCAGGCTTTGGAGAAGGTTTGCAGAACCACCAGGTTCGGGAACTCGGCCAGGCGGGTGGTCCAGCTGGGCGCGGAGGCGAAGTCGGAGTAGGCTTCATCCACCACAACTAGGCCGCGGAAGCCGCGCAGGATTTCCTCAATGGCGTCGGCGTGGAGCAGGTTGCCGGTCGGGTTATTGGGCGAGCAGACGAAAACCAACTTGGCATCCGAGGCGATGATGCCGGCCACGACTTCGGGGGAAAGTTGAAAATCGGCGGTCAGCGGCAGACGCTGAATGGCTACATCATTGAGGTTGGCGGCCACCTCGTACATGCCATATGTGGGGGGCAAAATCAGGATGCTGTCCTGGCCGGGCACGCAGGTGAGACGCACGAGCAGGTCGATGGCTTCGTCGGAGCCGTTGCCGAGGAAAATTTGCCCCCCAGTTACGCCTTTGATCTTGGCCAGCTCCGCTTTCACGGCCCGCTGCTGCGGGTCGGGGTAACGGTTAAAGGTGGCGGGGCCAGCGCTGCCGAGACTGTTTTCGTTGGCGTCGAGCATCACCTGCGCGTCGCCCTGAAACTCGTCACGCGCCGAGGAGTACGGTTTCATTGCCCGGATATTGGGGCGGACCAGAGATTCTAAATCAAACATTGATTAATCAGTTACGCTATTTCTTAACAAGAACGTCATGCAGAGCGGCAGCGAAGCATCTTGCGTGCTGACGAGAGATTAGTAATCTAACGGCGCGAGCGAGATGCTTCGCTGCCGCTCTGCATGACGTTCTATTTTATTTAATGTGAAGTGTCCAAACTCTCCAGTCGCAACGTGACCGCGCGGGCGTGGGCGTGCAGGCCTTCCGCTTCGGCCATGGTCTCGACGATGGGGCCCACATTGCGCAGGCCTTCAGTGGTCAGGCGCTGGAAGGTAATTTTCTTCAGAAAGGAATCGAGCGAGACGCCGCTGTAGTTGCGGGCGTAGCCGTTGGTGGGCAGCGTATGGTTTGTGCCGGAGGCGTAGTCGCCGACCGCTTCGGGCGTCAGGTGGCCCAGAAAAACCGAGCCCGCGCTGGTGACGCCCGCGCTGTATTGCTCGGCGCCCTCCACGGCCAAAATCAGGTGCTCCGGCGCGTACTGATTGGAGAAATACAGCATTTCCTCGGGCGTACGCAGCAAAATGGCGCGGCTTTCCTGCAAGGCCAGGGCCGCCACTTCGCGCCGCGGCAGCGTGGCCAGCTGGCGCTCCACTTCCGCCGTAACGGCCGCTAGTACCGAATCGGAAGTAGTGAGCAGCAACACCTGGGAATCGGGGCCGTGCTCGGCCTGGCTGAGCAAATCGGCAGCGACGAAAGCCGGATTGGCAGTTGAATCAGCAATAACCAGCACTTCAGAGGGGCCGGCGGGCATGTCGATAGCCACGCCGTAGCGGGTAGCCAGCTGCTTGGCCGCCGTGACGTAGCGGTTGCCGGGGCCGAAGATTTTATCCACGCCCGGCACGCTTTCCGTCCCGCCCGATAAGGCCGCAATAGCCTGTGCGCCACCCGCTTTAACAATGGTGGTGATACCCAATAGCTGCGCCGTAAACAGAATAATGGGGTTCACGGAGCCATCCTGAGCGGGCGGCGTACTGAGCACAATCTCAGAGCACTCGGCCAGGCGGGCGGGCACGCCCAGCATCAATAAGGTGCTGAACAATGGTGCCGAACCACCGGGAATGTATAAGCCTACCCGCTGCACGGGCACCGCGCGGCGCCAGCACTCCACGCCCGGCATAGTCTCGATGCGCTCTTCCACCGGACGCTGGAGAGTATGAAACATGACCAGATTGGCATGCGCCTGCCGAATAGCAGCTTGCAGCGCGACCGGCACCTGGGCAGCGGCCGCGGCCAATTCTTCAGGGCGGACGCGCAAATCGGTGAGCATGGCGCCATCGAACCGTGCGCCGTACTCGCACAGGGCTTCGTCGCCGCGCTGGCGCACATCCTCAAAAATCAGGCGCACGCGTTCTTCCAGTTCGCGGGCCTCGCCAGCGGCGGCGCGCTGCTGCAAAGCCGGCCACTCGGCCAACTCAGGATAGCGGATGAGTTGCATTTACTAAATGGTTAAATGGCTATGGGTTAAATGGTTGATGGTTGAATAAGTAAATGGCTGAATTGCTAAGTGATCAATCGCTTAACGATCAACCATTTAACTTCTAACCATTTAGCCATTCAACCATTAGCCATTTAACTAATCATTTTTTCAATGGGCAGCACCAGAATGCCTTCGGCGCCAACGGCCTTGAGTTGGCCGGTGATGTGCCAGAAGTCATCCTCGTTTACTACCGACTGCACCGATACCCAACCTTCCTCGGCCAGGGGCGTGACGGTGGGCGACTTGATGCCGGGCAGCAAGGCAAATACCGCTTCCAAGGCACTCTGGGGGGCATTTAGGATGATGTATTTGTTGCGGCGGGCGCGGCGCACGGCCTGCATCCGAAAGCGCAGCTGATCCAGAATCTCCTGCTTTTCGGCCGACAGATTTTGGGTGGCAATAAGGACTGCTTCCGAGCGAAATACCGTTTCCACTTCGCGCAAACCATTACCTAGCAGCGTGGAGCCCGAGGATACGATGTCGCAAATAGCGTCGGCCAGGCCAATGCTGGGCGCTATTTCCACCGAGCCGCTGATGGTGTGCAGCTGGGCTTGTACGCCTTCGCCGGCCAGATAGCGACCCAGAATCTCGGGGTACGAGGTGGCAATGTTCAGGCCCTGCAAGTCGGCCACCGATGTATAATTTGCCCCCCGGGGTATAGCCAACGACAGGCGGCACTTGCTGAAGCCCAGGGCTTCCACCTCCAGCTCGGGGTGGCCAGCTTCCACCAACACATTCTGGCCCACGATGCCCAGATCAGCCACACCGTCCTGGACATAGCCGGGAATATCGTCGTCGCGCAAAAACAGGATTTCGAGGGGAAAATTGGTGGCTTCGGTCTTGAGCTTGTAGGTGCTGCTGACGAAGGAAATACCGCACTCACGGATCAGATTCAGGGAATCTTCGCTGAGGCGGCCTGACTTCTGGATGGCCAGACGAATCATGGGGTCAAATAAAAATGGAAAATGGGAAAGCAAGAAGAGACGCAGGGGCCAAATTCGTACTTCTCTGAACAGAACCACAAAAACCAGGAAATGGCTACAATGTGGTTTAAAATCGGGCAGAAAAGGTCAAAACGACCAGGGCCACCTTTGATGGGTAACCGGGTGGCCAACTGCGGCACACCCCACGGGGACGATATGCTTGTATAATTCCTCTAGAAAGAGGAATGATGCCCGTGATGCAGATGATGCGGCGCGCCTACGCCAGCAACGGCCCCTGAATGCAGGGCAGCCGTGAGGCTTAGGGAGGAAAACTGGCGCGAGGCGAAGGGCATAAAGGCGGATTGCTGGGCAAAAGTACACGCAGATACGAGGTTTGAAAACTTTTGGCCTAAAAAGTTTCTGTCGAGCTGCTGTTGCGTATATAGTAAGTGCGGTGAGTACTTTGGCACTATTGTTACGGATAGAACAAAAGATTCCCGCTTCCGCCCTATTTCACCACCTTGTTGCCTTGTCTGTTATGTTGTCATTGCTTTCACGCTCGTTCTCCCGACTGCTGACTGGCAGCGCTTGCTGCTTGTTGCTGGGACTAGCCAGTGCGCCAGTCTTGGCACAACAGCAGCCAGCAGCCGATATCCCGCAACTGCCATTGCCGCAGGCTAGCCCGCGGGCATATGTGCTGCAAACTATTGGCCTCACCGATGTGTCGGTGGACTACCACGCGCCCGGCGTTCGGGGTCGGCAGATCTGGGGGCAGCTGGTACCGTGGGGGCAAGTGTGGCGGGCGGGCGCCAACGAAAATACGCTCATCACATTTTCGGCCCCGGTAAAAATAAACGGTGAGCCCGTACCGGCGGGCAAGTACTCCTTCTATGTATTGCCCCAGGATAATCAGGACTGGCAGCTTATTCTCAACCGCGTAACCACGCATTGGGGCAGCGAAGGCTACGATGCAAAAGACGATTTGCTTCGGGTGCCGGTTTCCTCCGAAACGGCCCCCATGTATGAAACGCTGGTGTACTGGTTTTCGGAGGTAAAGCCGACGACGGCCCGCCTCAACCTATCCTGGGAAAAGCGCACCGTCAGCATGACCATTGAAACGAATGTGCATGAGCAGGTAGTGAAAGGCATTCAACAAACCCTGGCCGCCGCGCCCAGCAACTGGCAGCTCCTGGCGCAGGCCGCCGACTATCTGGTGCAGAACAACCTTCAAGGCGAGCTGGCTCTACGCTATATTAATGAGTCGATTCGGTTGAAGGATGTGTACACCAATAACTGGATAAAGGCCCGTTTGCTGGCTTCCAAGCAAGATTATAGCACTGCCATCGTGTACGCTCGCAAGGCCATTAAGCTCGGCGACAAAAGCGACGACACATTTAAGGCTCAGCTCCCAGGCATGCGCGTGGCCCTCACTGATTGGCAGGCGAAGGCATATTAAGTGACTAACAAAAACGGGCGCTGGGGGGCAAAATACTGTGATTTTGCCCCCCAGCGCCCGTTTTACATTTATTTGATGGCTACTTCCTTGCCCCTGACTGATGCCTATTGTGCCGCCCTCGCCCCTTCTTGCTTTGCTGGAAACCATGCAGCCTCTATCGGCGGAGCTGCGGGCTGAGTTGGAGCGGCTGATGCGCCGGGAGCAGCTGCCGCGCGGCACGCACCTGCTGGAGCCGGGGCACGTGGCGCATCGGTTGTATTTTGTGGAGCGGGGCGTGGTGCGCGGGTTTTACCTGAAAGATGGCCGGGAAGTGTCTTCGTGGTTTATGAAGGAGAATGACTTTATCATTTCCATCGTCAGCTTCTTCACCCAAACGCCTTCGCTGGAATATGTGGAGCTGCTGGAAGATGCCACGCTGTGGTCGTTGAGTTATGGGCAGTTGCAGCACCTATACCAGCAGTTTCCGGAGTTCAATTCTATTGGTCGCCGCCTTACCGAGAATTATTACGTGCTCAGCGAACGGCGCACCCTTAACCTGCGTCTACAATCGGCGCCCGCTCGCTACGATCAGTTGCTAACCGATTTTCCGGCCATTTTTCAGCGCGTGCCGCTCAAGCACATTGCCTCCCATCTCGGCCTGACGCCCGAAACGCTAAGCCGCCTGCGCGGCCGGCGGTAAGTGGCCACTTCACGGACGCACCATTTTGCGTCTCCTTGTTGAACGATTGGTGCCGTACCGCTTGGGTAAATGTACCGCTTGGGTAAATAACTTCAGCAACGACGAGATTCCAACTGTTGCGTTTCTACCGCGCATTCACCACTGTTTAGCTTAATAAAAAGCCCCCCACCGAACTTGATCTGCGTCAATTTCGCCTTCCGGTAATGCCTCCACCTTTGGATCAGTCATTCACTTAACCCCAAAGGCCATGCAATTGCTACTTCTCGCCTGCGAATTCGGATTTCCTACCTGGACATGGAGCGCGCCGCCCACTTTGCTCATCATTTTTCTGGTATTCGTAGGCTGCTTTATACTTGAGCGCATCGTTCCAGGCTGGAAATTGCCCCCCGTACCAACCTGGACGCGGCGCGTCCTGGCCCTGAATTTTCTGCAATTGCTGGTAGTGTTGCTGGCCGGCGTGAGCTGGGAGAAGTGGTTTTCGGCTTACTCTGTGTTTCACCTGTCGGAACACGTGAGCCCCGTGGTGAGCGGAATGGGGGCTTATTTCGTGGCCACGTTTATTTTTTACTGGTGGCACCGCTGGCGTCATACCGTTGACTTTCTCTGGCAGCACTTCCACCAGATTCACCACAGCCCTCAGCGCCTCGAAGTCATCACGTCCTTTTACAAGCACCCGCTGGAAATGACGGCCAACTCCCTGCTCGGCGGACTCCTTATATATACGCTGCTGGGCTTGTCGCCGGTGGCGGGGGGCATTTATACGCTCTGCACGGCCTTGGGCGAGTTTTTCTACCATACCAACGTGCGCACCCCGCAGTGGATCGGCTACATTTTTCAGCGCCCCGAAATGCACCGCATTCACCACGAGTACCAGAAACACGCCCACAACTACGGCGACATTGTGTGGTGGGACATGCTTTTCGCCACCTACCGCAACCCCCGCGAGTTCCGCGCCACCTGTGGCTTCGACGCCGACAAGGAAGAGCAGCTACTGCCCATGCTTGGGTTTCGGGATGTGCATAAGGAAAAGAGTACGTAGGTCCTCTAAAGCCAGTGCTACCGGGCGGCCCGCTTCCTGGTAGCACTGGCCGGTGCCAACTCAGCCGAAAGAAGTATACTTGCTCCTACTTCTATTTTATCTACCGGCCCGGTATGTTTTCTCCCAGCTCTATCGTAGCCCTTCGCAAAGAGCGCGGCTTTTCCCAGGAAGTATTGGCCGAGCGCTCGGGCGTGAGTTTGCGCACCATTCAGCGGGTAGAGCGGGGTGAAACCGTGCCCCGAGGGTACACCTTACAAGCCCTGGCCACGGCTCTTGAAAGCTCCATTGCGAACTTTCAAATGACAGAAGAACAGCCAATGCCAGCAGTCCCATTAGCGGATTTGCGCCCCGATCCGCAATTTTTGCAGCTGCTCAATCTGAGTGCCTTAAGCTTTCTGCTGCTTCCACTCCTTAATATTATAGTGCCGGTCGTGCTGTGGCGGGCCCGCAAGCACCAGGTTCAAGACGTGGCCGAGCTAGGTCGCCGGGTCGTTGGCTTCCAGATTCTGTGGCAAGTCGGGTGTTTCTTCCTCTACTTGCTGGCTGTGGCAATGCATCTTGTGGGGGGCTTTTCTACTAAATCAACGTTGCCATTTAGCTTACTCAGCATCCTGTTTGTCACCTATGCGGTGAACGTGGGGGTCATTTGCTACAATGCTTTTCGCCTCCGCCAAGGCCACCTCAACCTGTACCCGATCCGGCTTTGAGCTAAGATTTTCGTGTCTCGAATTTTACCAATAAAGCGCTTTACAGGCTGAGAACAGCTAATGGCGGCCAAATGACGGGAAATTGACGCAAGGTAAGAGGGAACAGCGCGCCTACTTTTGGCTCAGCAAATCACTCTCACTTCTGCTGCATGAAGCCTGCTCTTAAAATTGTCGCTGCTCTAGTATCGCTGCTATTCCTTAGTGGCATCGGTGGCTACTTCTACGTCCGCAAAATGTATGAAGCGCCCGCTAATCAGCTGCAGATAGCTCGCCTGCCTGTAGCCTCATCATTTGTGTGGCTGGCTGATACGCAGGGTACACGCCCGGTGGCACATGCGGCTTTACTCGTTCCGGTTGTTGTGCCTGGCTGCGCCCAAACCTGCTACCTGCAATTCGATTCGGGGGCACCCTACTCCCTACTCTACTCCCACCCACTCACGGCCCTTCAGCAGCAATATCCGGCCATGCGCCTCGCCTACACGGCAGGCCATGATACAGTAACTGATTTTCAGTTCGGTTTAGGCAATGGCCAAATTACTTCCCGAAGCATACAGGTAAGACCAATGGGCGCCCGCCAGCTACCTGCACCTGACAGCAAAAACTATCTTATCATTGGTACCCTGGGCACTGATATAATGGATGGCCGGGTGCTGCTCATCGACTACGCTCGCCAGCAATTTCGCCTTTCCACTGCCATTCCCGATAGCCTTACCCAGCGCCTTGCGTTTGTTCCGCTCTCGTTTGAAAGTCGGCGGGTACAGCTCACGCCAGAGTTGCAAGGCAAGCCCCAACAACTCCTGTTTGATACCGGATCCAGTGCCTTTGCCTTGCTGACCAGCGAAAGCACATGGCAGGATTTAGCCAAAGCCGGGGCTCCTGTTCAAGCGGCCTCCGTCAACTCGTGGGGCAAAAAGCTCACTTCCTATACGGTTCCCAGTACGGCTCAGCTTGGCTTTGACAACCAGACAATTCCCCTGGGCACCGTCACGCACATCGAAGGCACTACTTTCTTTCAGAATGTACTCATGCGCTTTTCCGGCATGGGCGGCATGCTCGGCAACGAACCATTCGCGAACCAAATCATCGTTCTGGATGTGAAAGGCAGACGCTTTGGAATCCTACAACCCAACTAAGTACCAGATTCTTGCCGCTTAATCCTGTGGATCAGAACCGCGCAATCACGCGCAGATTCACCAGGCGCTGCGACAGATAATTCGGGACGGAATAGGTGTCGCCGTTTACATCCTGCAAGTAGCTGTAGCCGCCCACGTTGTTTGCGGCCAGCACATTCAGAATTTCCAGACCCAGCCACAAGCTTTCTAACTGACCCGTACGACGTGGCGTAGCGCCGGCGGTGCGCAGGGTGAGCACTTTGGAAACGCCCAAATCGACGCGCTTGTAGGAGCGGCTGAGCTTGGTGGTGCCGCGCTCTTCAGGCAGGTTGGGCGGGCTGAACGGCAGGCCCGAGCCAAACACAAAGTTCACGTAGCCCTTTACTGAAGGGTTGTTGGGCAGATGGTCCTGAAAGAAAATACCCACGTTCAGGCGCTGGTCGGTGGGGCGGCGGATGTAGCCTTTTTCTTCCCTCCCAATCTCCTTGCCCTCCTCGTCGCGCAGGGTGACGAAGTCGTCGTCCAAGTTTTCGCGGGTGGTGAGCACGCCTAGGCTAAACCACGACTCCGTGCCGGGCACGAACTCGCCGGCCACGCGCGCGTCGAGGCCGGCGGCGTAGGCGGTGGCGTTGTTGCGGGCAAAGTAGCGCAGACGCACATTGTCCAGGTCGTAGGGCACCACGTCGGTGAGATATTTAAAGTAGACTTCTCCGGTGAAGCGGAAAGGCCGCCCCCACTGCTGAAACTTCAGATCCTGGCCGGCGATAACATGCAAGGAGCGCTGGGCCCGCAGCTCCGGGTTCAACTGGCCCAGTTGGTTACGCAGTTCGCGATAAAACGGCGGCTGATAATACACGCCCGCTGCCACTTTGAACGCCAGCTCCGGGTTGCGGCGGGTAATAAACGAGTACTGCACACGGGGACTAAATACCAGCTGGCGGTTTACGCTCCAATAGTGCGCGCGCACTCCATAAGTAAGCGTGCGCAGCGAATCGAACGTAATAGTATGCTGGGCGTAGCCTTGATAACGGTCGCTATTAAGCGTCAGATCGGTGCGCAGGCGAGTATTCCGCGCATCGGGCACAAAGCCTGCCGAATCGACAAAGCCGTACTCATTCAGTGTATCCTCGATGTGCTCGCGGCCCGCTTTTGCCCCCCAGCGCACCGTGTGGCGGCTGGTCGGCGTCCAGGTGCCGCGGGCTTCGAGAGTTGCCAGGCGGGCGCTGAGGGTGTTGCGCGAATGATCGAAGCGCGAGCCCAAGTCGCGGATGCGCACGGGCCGGTTGAAGTCAGGTGAGCTCGGGTCAACGTTGATATCGGCGAAGCGGTAGCTGGCTTCCACGTCCCGAAACTCCAGTTCCCGCGAAATAAGCCCCCCAGCCAGCAGCTCCCCCGTAAACTTGGGGCTGAACTCGTGGCGCAGATTCAGGCCACCCTGGTAGGTGTCGTACTGCATCCGTTCGCGGCCGTCGTAAGCGATGAACAGACGTGTAAACTGGTTGGTGGCCGTGCTGAATGTGCTTTGGCCGGTTTCGGGTGTGAAGCGGTAATCGTTGTGGGCAAACGACGTCAGCAAACCCAAAGTCGTCCGGTTCGGCTCCGATTTGCCCCCCAGCGCGGCGTTGATGTAGAGTTGGCCGTCGTAAAAAGTGGGGTTGTAGCCGCCCTGCGCCTGCCGCAGCGAGCGGAGCACGTACTGAGCATTTTTGTACCGAATTCCGGCCAGATAGCTCACGCGCTTATTGGGCGAAGTGGCTTCTACGTGGGCCGTGCCGCCCACCAGGCTGGCCGTGGCCGAGGCGCCAAATCGAGCGGGCGTTTTGTACTCCACATCCAGCACCGACGAGAGCTTATCGCCAAACTTGGGCTGCCAGCCGCCCGTCGAAAACGCCACCTGGCTCACCAGATCAGGGTTGATAAAGCTCAGGCCTTCCTGCTGGGCAGCCGTTACCAGAAACGGCCGGTACACCTCAATGCCGTTCACGTACACGAGGTTTTCCTCGTAGTTGCCGCCCCGCACCGAGTAAGTGCTGGTCAGCTCATTGTTGGCCACCACACCCGGCAGCGTGGTCAGTATTTTGTTGAAATCACCGAAGGCGGAAGGCAATTCCTTTGCCGCCCGCGGGTTGATGCGCGTCAGGCTGACTTGCTCCCGCGTATCAGCACCTTCTCCCCGGCCGCGCACCGTCACATTGCCCAAGGCGCGGGCATCAGTAGCGAGTGTGAGCCGTTGGGGGGCATTTTTGGTTAAATCCAGGGGCGTGCGCAACACTTTGTAGCCTAGGCGGCGCGCCACGAGCACAGGGGCCGGCGCCCCGGGCGCGGGAGGCGTTACGCGCAGCGAAAATTGCCCCCCAGCGTCGGTGGTGGTACCGCCGGGCTGGCCTTCCACGCCTATATCGACAAGCTCCAGTGGCTGCCCATTCGCGTCGCGGACGCTGCCGCTGACCACGACGCGAGTGGCAGTTTGTTGGGCCATCGCCCCCGCCCCGACCAGTACCAGCAGCAAGGTCAGTAACAGAGTAAAGGACTTGTTTATCAGGCGATTAATCAAATGCATCAGGCGTTCAGGCTCTCCTCCGATTCATCCTCCAGCAGCTCGCTTTCGCTTAAGTGCGCCCGCAGGTCAGCCAGCGTAGCCACCGGGTCGGGCGAGCCGAACACGAAGTTACCAGCCACCAGCACATCGGCCCCGGCTTCCACCAAAGCAGCGGCATTATCGAGGCTCACGCCCCCGTCAATCTCAATCAGAGCCGAAGAGCCGCTATCTACCAGCAGTTCCTTCAAAGCGGCCACTTTGCGCAGGGTATTCGGAATAAATGCCTGTCCACCAAAACCTGGATTCACCGACATTACGCACACCAAATCCAGATCGGCCGCAATATCTTCCAGCAGCCATACCGGCGTATGCGGATTCAGCGCCACTCCCGCCCGGCATCCGAGCGCTTTGATTTGCTGAATGACGCGGTGTAAATGCGGGCAAGCCTCATAATGCACCGTGATGTTGGTTGCGCCCGCATCGCGCACGGCGGCCAGGTAATTCTGGGGGTCCTCAATCATCAAATGCACATCCAACGGCTGCTTGGCGTGCCGGCCAATGGCTTGCAACACCGGCACCCCAAACGAGATATTCGGCACGAAGCGGCCATCCATAATGTCGCAGTGCAGCCAGTCGGCGGCGCTGCCGGCGAGCCGCTCAATTTCAAATTGCAGATTGGCAAAATCGGCGGCGAGCAGCGAAGGAGCCAGTAATGGGGCTAGGCGGCGGGTAGAAGTCATACCGCGAAGGTAAGCGTTTGGGCGCGAGCTTGGATGCAGTTTTCACTCAACAATTGTCTTACTTAAACTTGCTATCCAAAAGTGAAGATTAACAGCCGTTCATCAAATAAGGCGGTCATGCAGAGCGGTAGCGAAGCAGCTCCGCGTGTTTAGCGGGATTACTAACCTAAATGCCTGAGCGAGCTGCTTCGCTCCGCTCTGCATGACCGCCTTTATGTTAGTCGTTGTTGAGATTATTCCTGATTTTCCGCTTTAATCCGTGGGTCGAAGGCAAACTCCTCGCGACTGCTGATGCGGATCCGGGCAAAGTCGGGGTGGCGGGCGTGCAGAATGTAGTTGAACTCGCTGGCAATAATAGAAGACGGCACCCGCAGCACAGGTGCCGTCTTGCCTTCATACCACGCGTCGCCCAAGGGCTGACAAAGGGAGTAGTTGCGGGTTTTGTGCCAGTTGGGGGGCAATTTTTCCAGCGCAATGGTCTCCACGGTTAAGTCATCGGGAATCTGAATGACTATCACCTTGAACCGCTGATTTAGTCCTTCCCCGCCCCGGTGTACCACGTTTTCCAGGCATGCCAGCGCCCGACTACTGGCCGTATAAATCACGAAATGACCTTTGGAATTCCAGCGTCCGCGGTTGCCTGAGGCATACAAATCCTGTGCGTACTCCGCCAAGCAAATACGGTATACTTCCACCCTACTGCGCGTTTAAGCCAAGTCGCCGTAGGCAATCCGATCCAACTCTTCCAACACCAGATCGATACCACCGCTGGTTTCCAGCAACGTGAGTGGCACTTGCCCATCGAGGCCGTAGGAAGGCTTTTCGAGCCAACGCACAAAGGCATCGGCTTCGCCAAATACCTGCTGCCCGCGCAGATGCAAAGCCAGCAGCTTCAGAGTCTGCTCGCTGTGAGCGGGATTCAGGTTTTTCTGCTCTTGGCGGTAGGTACGCAAGGTTTTGGTTGTGATGTTGAGAATGTCAGCCAACTGCTCAGGGTGCAGATGGAGCAAGCCAGCCACAGCAATAGCCGTAGCAGCCGAAACGCCCTGCCGCGCAGCCATTACCAAAGAGAAAGAATCTTTTACCACCTTCTTAAGCGCCGTCAACTCCGACCCAGCCATGGGAAGGCTGACGATTCCGCCTGCTTTGCGAGTTGTTGCTATGCTGCTCATGATCGAAGTAGTTCTTGGTGTTATTCCAAAGTTAGGAATATTTTCCCTTTAACTCGGAAATTTTTCTTTTTGTTCGGTTATGTTGTCGATTGACTCAGAGCTTGAACCAAATCACCTTATTAAAACAAACCTCCACGAACGTCATGCAGAGCGGCAGCGAAGCATCTCGCTCGCGCTGTTAGATTAATAATCCCTAGCACGCGAGATGCTTCGGCTCCGCCTCTGCATGACCGCCTTGTTTAAGTAGATAAACACATAAGTACAAGCGCACAAAAAAGAAGCTCGAAGCAAATGCTTCGAGCTACGTTCAAACTATACTCTTTATCAACCTTACTTCTCCCCTTTCTTCCAGGGCTGCCAGTCTAATTCGCCATTCTCGCGGCGGCGTAGGAACACGGTTTGGTCGTCTTTTTGAGTTTTGCCGAAGGTCACGTCGCCGCGGCAGTCGAGGCATTTGACGGATGTGTATTTAAATTTATCCTGAGCCACGCGGGAGGTAAGATCGAGGTTATCGGAGCCGCAGAGGCCACAGGCAGGCACATCGGCGAAACTCAGGCGGTCGTACTCGGACACCACGTCGTGGAAGTTGCCTCCCTGCACGGTGAAGTGAAACTGCCGGCGCCCGATGCGCTTGGTAATCATGAGTTGAAGCACAGCAAAAACGTTGGAAAGTGAATACTACTATTGAGGTAAGAATAACAGTTTTACTGCAAACAAAAGTCCACAAAAAAGCCCCCCAGGCCGGAAAAACCGTTGCTGGGGGGCTTTTTTTGGAGAAAGAATTTAAAGCTTCACGAAACGCACAGTGCGGCGCACCCGGCCTGCACTCACGGAGCAGGTATAGGTGCCTTTCGCCAGCATACCCGGCCGCAGTTCTACCTGCTGAGCGGAGGTCGCGGGCACTTTTTGCTCTACCACCACGCGTCCACGAGCATCGATCAGGCGCACTACCAGTGCTACCTTCTGGAACTCGGGCGTGAGCTGTAAGAACAATCCATCATCGCGCGTTGGGTTGGGGTAAACGGCCAGCTGGCCTGGAGCGGGAGTTGGCGCGGCCACGGGCAGCAGAGTGCCGGCGGCAAGGGTTTGAGCCCGACTAAAATCAGGAATGCCGTAGCCCAGCTCATTATCGGGGCGGGCGGCTTGGGAGCCGGAGCGCTGCAACGTGGCAATTACCTGCTGCGCCGTAAGCGTAGGATTGGCTTGCCAAAAGCCCGCCGCCAGGCCCGCCAGCGTAGGACAAGCGTAGGAAGTTCCGTTGCCATTCACCACCGTACCCCCGGCCGTCAGCACAGCCGAAGCTCGCCCTTGTGCCGCCAGCGCGGGCTTTATGCGCCCGTCGGCCGTAGGCCCAACCGAGCTGAATACGGCCCGCTGGAGCAGCACCGAATCGACAGCGCCAACTGTAAGAATGGAATCTGCGTCGGCGGGAGCGTTCACGTAGCGCCAGGGGCTGCTGCCTTCATTGCCGGCGCTGTTTACCACCAGCATCCCCACGCGTGCCGCCACCGTAGCCGCCCGCGACGAAAGGGCCGTGCGGCCGTTCAAATCGGAGTAGGTATAGTCAGGTGAGGGCTGATCGAAGTCGTTGTAGCCCAGGGAAGAGCTGATAATGTCCACGCCCACCGAGTCGGCGTACTCGGCCGCGAGCAGCCAGTTAGCTTCCTCCACCTGGTGCTCTGATTTTACATCTTCCGTAACCAATAAATGGTAGCTGGCCTTAGGAGCCGTGCCCACAAAGAAGCCGGGCTGGTTGGCGCCCATCGTTGATAAGCACTGGGTTCCGTGCTCATTACGGCCGTACACCGACGTATTATTTTCTACGAAGTTATATGTACTGAGCAGGCGCTTTTCTTCGAACAGAGGGGCAAAAGCCGGTAGGCGGTCAACGCCCGAAAAGCCACCGTCGAATACGGCAATCTGGATACCCTCCCCCCGAAAACCAGCGTCGTGCATGGCCACGGCCCCCAGCATCTGGGCTTGCCCGTATGCTGGCCCGTAAGTAGGACGCCCCGGCGCCGTAGGAGTTGCGGGCGGCACCGTAGCCGGCGGATTGGCCGCTATGGGCGCGGCGGCGGCTGCCTGCGTCCGAATAAGGGTTTGGGTGCCCTGCACCGAAGGAAGCTTGCGAAGGGAAGCCAGCGTGGCGGAGTCGCAGACCACCACGGCGGCATTAAACCAGCGCGATGTATACCACACCTGCACGCCCGGCACTGCCTTCAGCTGGGTTACATAAGCAGGATTGACGGGCAAATCGCGGGGCTGAATAGCAATATTCTGGCGCGTACGGCGCGTAATGGCGCGGGCCGATAAATACGCTTGCGGCTGCGTGATGCTATAAGGAGAATTGGCTTTATCCCGAAAGAAAACCAAGTGCCTACCCACCACGGCCGTTACCTGCGGCGGACCGGCAGGACCCGATGGGGTATTAGCACTACTCAGGTGGCTACTGAGCCCCATCCAGAATAAGACAAGCAGTGAAAGTCGCATTAATGGCGCGGAAAAGAAGCAGAAAAAGAAACAAATCAACGGCTGGCTAGCAGAAAAAAGCCCCCCAGACCACATACAGCACATGCTGAAAACTGTACTAATATCCTACAAAGCCTAACTGCATGTAGTAGGACAATAACACGGATGCCGGCGAAGTCGTTGCATGATCGGGGGCGGTAAAAAGCCCCTCAGCAGTTCAACCTATATGTAACAGCGCCCGACAACGGTAGTTATAAAATCTACCATTATCGGGCGTTGCTTCAAACGTTATTTTCACCCTGCCAATGGCTACAGTTTTCCAGCCTCGATCAACACCTCGACCCGGGAGCTGCCTGCCAGTCGGTAGCCGGGTACTAAAGAGCAATCGGCGGGTGAGCCGGGTGGGCAACCATATTGGTAGCGACGACGCCAGCGATGGATAGGGCCCACTTCGCGGGCATACACCTGGCGTTGAATATTAAGGTTAAACAGATCGTAGGCAGTTGTGTCGGCGGTCGTAACGGTCTGCTCGTAGCGCTGGGGCTGGGCAGAAGTCGCTAACTCAAAAGGCTCGCCAACCCGGTCGTAGCCCCGTTTTTCAGCCGTAATCGTATCGCCAGAATTGTAGGCGTTGGAGTTCCATTTACGGCCCGTGCGCACCGGAAATACTAGTTCTACGGTCCGGCGGTTGCTACGGGTAAGCAGCAGCGTGTTCGGGGTGGTCTTGATAATAAATACGCTGTCGTCGCGCCAGGCCGCGGCGGGAGTAGTACGGCGCGACCGCACCACCCGGTAGACGGAGTCGCCGGCGGCATCAATAAACGTTTCGTCTATCCGCTCCCGAAACTGAAAGCGGGTAGCCGTGCCCGTGTTATTCTGATAAATGGAATCTACCACTGCATAAATCCGGTACGCTCCCACCTCCACCGGATAATACTCCAGGCCCATGTCGGGGCCGGGTTCTGTTTCGCGGGTGCAGGCCCCCGCCACTCCTAGCGCCAGCAAACCAGCTATGAAAGCGCGTCTACTCCTAGATAATTTAAAGAAACGCGAACGATAGAAGTGGCTCATGCAAAAGCAGAATTATAGGGCCGAACCGGCAAGCGCCTCAGCCTGAGAAGTAGGATCAGATATCACGTGGCGCTCAATCCAGCCGCCACCCAGCACATCATTGCCTTCGTAAAAAACGGCGGCCTGACCGGGAGTTACAGCATGAACAGGCTCCTCAAAATAAGCATATACTTTGTCGCCAATCTGTTCGAGGAAGGCGGCGGCACCGTCGTGGTTATAGCGAATCTTGGTGGTGGAAGGCACCAAACCCATACCTACCAGCGAAGCATACTTGCCCATATTCAGCTTGCCAACTACAGTCGTGGTGCTGGCCAGATCGTCGAAGTTACCGAGCACAACCTGGTTGGAGTCGGGGCGAATTTCGGTGACGTAGGCCGGAAAACCCAAAGCAATACCGAGCCCCTTGCGCTGCCCAATCGTATAGAACGGGTAGCCCTCGTGCGTACCCACCACCGTGCCATCGCGCAGTACAAATTGCCCCCCAGCCACGCGCGCCTCCAATCCTTCCACGCGCCGCTTCAAAAAGCCGCGGTAGTCGTTGTCAGGGATAAAGCAGATTTCGTAGCTCTCGGGCTTGTTAACCAGTTCTGTGAAACCGCGCCGGCGCGCCTCGTCGTAAATCTCGGTTTTGCGCATGCCGCCCAGCGGAAACAGCGTCCGCGCCAAGCTTTCCTGCGACACGCCCCAGAGGGCATACGACTGGTCTTTATTCTCATCCAGGCCTTTGCTCACCACATAACGACCGTTTTCCTGGCGTATGTTGGCGTAATGACCCGTGGCAATAAACTGACAACCCAGCTGATCGGCGCGGCGCAACAGCGCGTCCCACTTGATGTGTGTGTTGCACAGTACGCACGGATTAGGCGTGCGGCCGGCCAGGTATTCGTCGGTGAAGTTATTGATGACGAAGTCACCAAACTCGTCCCGAATGTCGATGATGAAGTGGGGAAAGCCGAGCTCAACGGCAATCTGCCGAGCGTCGTTGATGGAGTCGAGGGAGCAGCAGCCGGTTTCTTTTTTGGAGCCGCCCGCCGAGGCGTAATCCCAGGTTTTCATGGTCATGCCCACCACTTCATAGCCTTGCTCGTGCAAGAGCACAGCTGCTACAGATGAGTCGATGCCGCCGCTCATAGCGACGAGAACGCGCCCGCGTGGGGACGGCGTTGAGGAAGTATTTTCAGTCATAGAGAAGCGCCCGTGAGGTCAAGGCTCCGGCCGCGATGGCAAAGATAACAGCTGGCACCGACCTACGGTTCAGCACTCGCCTATTAAGCTGTACAAAGTACATGCCGGGCGCTGCAATAGCTCATATTCCTTACTTTCGCGCTTCGTCAATCCCAGATCTGCCTTCCCGCCGGACTTCTATTATTCTAATTATGGCTCTGCTTACTTCCGTGCTGGTGCGCGGCATCAATAACCTTTCCGACGCCCGCTATTGCGCCGGCATGGGCGCCGACGGCCTGATTTTCACCCTAGACCCTGCCCTGCCCGGCGCTGTTGATGCTGCTACCGTACGCGAGCTGGCCGGCTGGGTAGCCGGTGTGGAGCTGATTGGGGAGTTTGACGAGATGCCCGTATCCGAAATCAACCGACTGGTAGAAGAGTGCGGCCTACAGCGAGTACTGCTGCACCAACGGCCCGAAGCGCCGCTCTCGGTACCGGCGCTGCTGCACGCGCCCCTCTTTCTCATCACTTCCAATAGTCTGAGAAACGAGATGCTGCTTCAGTACAGCCCGATTTTTCCCGCTGGCCTGGGCGTGGCCGCCTCCTTGAATATTGACGACTTGCCTGAGGCGCGGCAGGAAGCCCTGGCCGAAGCAGCGACGCAGTTCCCTTTGTGGCTCAGCGGCGCCATTACCGCCGACAATGTAGCCGGTTTGCTCAACGCCATTCACCCAGCTGGCCTTATCCTGGAAGGTGGCAACGAAATCAAGCCGGGCCTGCGTGATTTTGAGGAATTAGAAGCGGTCTTTGAAGCGTTGGAGGCGGAATAGCTGGGGGGCTTTTTTAGCCCATCACCGTTACTAAGTTATACACCTGCTCACCCAAGCGTTCGTCGCCCGTTACCTGTATATGGGCTGCGGCCTGGGTGCGCGGCAGACTTTTGGTAAATAAGCGCCAAGCTACGGCGCCATCAATGGTAACTACTGCCTCGACAGCACCCGTCGCGCTTTCCTGTAATTCCCACTGCCCACCGCTGCTGTACACCAGAAACCAGGTGCCGCCGCCCGCGCCCGTTACCGTGAATTGCAGCGCATGCCCAGGCTCAGCGGCCAGCTGACGGTAGTGGTGCGGCAGCGCCCGAATGCAGGTAGCCAGAAAGGGCTGATACAATTCCGGCGCTACTAATTCGTCTTCGCCCCGCCCCACGGCCTGGCGGATTTGCTGCTGGTGGTGCCACTTTTCAGTGTAGTCGCGGGCAATGTGAAACCAGTTGAGCGAGGTTTGCTCCCCGGCCCAGCCCACGGCAAAAGCGGCCGGCTCCCAAGGGTCTAACGTATGTAAAAAGGCTGTATACTCGCTCCCCGTCGACTCCAACAGCTCTAGCACAATGCGCGGACTCAGCCGCCGGGTGGCTTTTATCCAATCAGCATTCAGCTCGTTCAGAAACCGCACGATACCTTCGTAGCTGTTCGGATCGGCAGGCGTCACCCCAAAGTAGCCGTCGCGCAGCATGGATAGCGTTTGTAGGTTGCCAGCCAGCAAGTGCAAAGCCACGTCCATCACCTTCCATTGCGGTGCCAAAGTTTGTAGCTCCCACTCTGCGGGGTCCAAACCTTTAAGAAACGACAGCAGCTTCTCATCCAGGATGGAAAATAAAGGCAGGGTTTCGATAGGTATAGGGCGCGCAGCGGACATAAATCGACTTTAACTCAGCGTAAACTGAATGTACTTGATAGCGATGCCCTCGCCGCGAAATCGACGCTCGTAATGGGTTTGGATATCTTCGGCGTGGGGCAGCAGCTCAGGCGTGGCGTAAATATCGGCGGTATGGGCTAAAATACGGGCTCCCGGACGGGTTTGCAGCGTTTCAAGTGTGTATTCATACAGCGGCGTATCGTCCGTTTTGAGGTGAACAAGCCCTCCCGTGCGCACTATTTCCTGATACAAATTGAGGAAGCGCGGCGACGTGAGGCGGCGCTTGATATCCCGGTCGCGGGGTCGCGGGTCGGGGAAGGTGACCCATATCTCGGCTAGCTCCTGGGGGGCAAAATGCGCATTCAGCGACTCGGCCCGCGTGCGCAAAAAACCTACGTTCGTCAGGCCCAATTCCTCGGCGCGGGTACTGCCCCGCCAGATTCGGTCGCCCTTGATGTCAAGACCCAAAAAGTTGCGCTCCGGGTAGCGAGCGGCCAGGCCCACCGTGTAGTCACCCTTGCCGCAGCCCATTTCCAGCGTAATGGGGTTATCATTCTGAAAGAAATCCTGATGCCAGCGCCCCCCCAACTGCTCATAGTTGGATTTGCCCGGCTCTACAATATCGGTCCGCTCCGCGTTGTGGGCGAAGCGTACAAGTTTCACTCGACTCATTTATTTGATTATTTATCTTATTAATCCCTCAGGGAGAATTGACTGTCATGCAGAGCCGAGGCGAACCATCTTGCTCGCGGTCGTTTAATTAGTACTCCTACTAAACACGCGAGATGCTTCGCTACCGCTCTGCATGTCAGACGGATTGAGATGGTGATTAATCACACCACTAAGCCCCATTCCTATCCGTAAAGCTCCTCGACCTCAGCTACCACAAAGGTACTTCCACCGATAAAAACCACATCATCCGGCCCTGCAGCAGCGCGGGCAGCTTTCACCGCCGCTGCTACAGGTCCATAAATTGCCCCCCGGAGCCCAACTACGGCAGCCCGCTCCGCTAGTTCAGCGGCGGGCAAAGCACGCGGAATGCTTGCCTGGCAGAAATAATAGGTGGCCGTGGGGGGCAAAAGCGTGAGCATTTTGGTCACGTCCTTATCGTTTACTACACCCAACACTACGTGCAGCTGATGGTACTTGAGTTGTGCCAGTTGGGCAGTTACCAGGCGTAACCCTGCCTCATTATGGGCTGTATCGCATACCACCAACGGGCGGCGCCCGATAATACTCCAGCGCCCTCGAAGCCCCGTAAGCTGGCTCACTTGGCTCAATCCCTGACGCACTGCTGACTCAGGAATTTGGAATCCCTGCCGTTGCAAATCGGCTAAAACGGCTAACACGCCAGGTAAATTAAACCGCTGATATTCACCCAGCAAACCTATCTCAAGCTCATTCAGTACTGGAAGTTCATGTAGCTTTATAGTAAAGCGCTGTGTTTCCGTATCCGATGACTGGGGGGCATTTTTTTCAACTTGATATTGCTGGTCGGCAAACGTCAGGGGCGCGGCCAGTCGGTGGGCTTTTTCCTCAAAAACAGCAGCTACTTCCGGCTGCGTCTGGCTAATAACAACGGGCACGCCCGGCTTGATTATTCCGGCTTTCTCAGCAGCGATGAGCGGCAGCGTGTCTCCCAGCAACGCCTGATGATCGAAGCTGATGTTGGTGATCAGCGAAACCAGTGGCGTAATGATGTTAGTGGAATCCAGCCGGCCGCCCAAGCCCACTTCCACGATGGCGATATCTACTTTCTCTTCGGCAAAATATTGGAAAGCCAACGCCACGCACATCTCAAAAAAGGACGGCTTTACTTCCTCAAACAACGGACGCCATTGCTCCACAAATGCCACCAGATAGCTGGGGGGCAATTCCTGGCCATTGATTTTGATGCGCTCCGTGAACTCACGCAGATGAGGTGAAGTGTACAAGCCTACTTTATATCCCGCCGCCTGCAACACAGCCGCCAGCATGTGGGAGCTACTCCCCTTACCGTTGGTACCGGCTACGTGCACGCTACGAAAGCGACGCTCCGGGTGACCAAGGGCCTCAGCCAGTACTTCCGTATTCCCCAATCCTTCCTTATAGCCTGCTGCTCCTACCCGCTGAAACATAGGCAGTTGCTCGTACAGGTAAGCCAACGTTTCGGCGTAAGTCATGGGAAGTAGAATCAATAAGTAGGTCGAACCCTGCTCAATTATTTTGCTAATGAGCGCTGATGTGAGCGCAAAAGAAAACCGCCGGCCGGATAAATCCGACTGGCGGCTACGTGAATGAAGAAAATAGCTAACTATTCCAGGCGGAACCGAAAGGTAATATACCCTACGCCCCCACCCGGATCAGGGCGCGTTTTGCGGAAGGAGAACTGCTCGCGAATCGTTTTGATGCAAGCCTGCACCTGGGCTGCTGACATGGTGCCGGCAACTTTACCAACCGAAATAATCTCGCCTTCTCCGTCAATTGTAATCTTAAAACGCAAATAACCACCCTGATTATCGACGAGCGGCGGCTGCGGCTTGTTGGCAAATGCCCAGCCACCGTTGCCGAAGCCGTCACCGGAGCCGCTGCCGCCCCCCGAGCCGCCACCATCGCCACCGCCACTGCCGGGCGTACCGTAGAGGGCGCGGGCATCAAGGCTGCCTTTAGGATTGCCCTGGTCGCCTGTCGCGCCGGGGCGGTCGCCGTTATTGTTGCCAGTGGGTGTATTGCTCGTACCGGCAGAACCATTGCCACCGCCATCATCGCTGCCCTTGGGCGTATATAAAGTGCGGGGTTTGGGGGCAGGAGGAGCTTCGCGCACAACTTCCTTCACCGGCTCTGGCTTTTCTACGGGTGGCGTTTCTCGTACAACCGGCTTGGGCGGCGTAGGACGCTCTACTGGTGAAATTTTGACGGGGCTTTCCTCCGCCTCACTAGTCACTATTTTTTCCTCCGCGGCATCGGGCGGCGTGGGGGCTGCAGCCCGCGCTGGCTGTGGTGTGGGCTGCGGATCAGGGTTACGAGCCGGGGGGCGGCTGTCCTCGGTATTGCGTGAGTTATTGGCCTGGGCCAGCGTTTGGATATCGCCATAGCCGGCTTCATCCACGCCATAGTTCAGCTCAACACCACCACCACCCATTTCCGTTAAGGGCGGATCTGGCCCCTTGAAAACGGTAAATATGAACAGCAATAACAGCAAGACATGAACGATCACCGTCCCGACTAGCGCCTCCCGGCGGTGATGTTCGCGGTAATCGAGTGCCATGAGTTATCTATAATTAAGTATCGAGTTGTTCAACGCAAACCATAAAGGGCGCGTTCCTACCCGCGCGCGGCGCTTTGCTGTGCCTGCGTGGCCATCACCATTTTCACTTTCAGCCGGTTGCCGATTTCGAGAATATCTACCAGCTTCTGCACGTTCAAAGATGCATCGACGCGCAAGACCACTGTAGGCTGATCGAGACCAGTTATGCGCTTGCTAAGGGCCGATTCCAAATCGGTTGAAGTTACAGGCTGACGATCTAGGAAGTACTGCCCAGCGGCATCAACGGAGATATTGATTGTCTCTTTCATCACGGCCTTGCCTGAGCGGGCATTAGGCAGAAGCAGCTTAATCACGTTGGGATTTACCATCGTACTCACAATCAAAAAGAACAGCATCAGGAAGAACATGATGTCGTTCATCGAGCTAGTCTCGACGTGCGAGGAAAGCTTGCGGCGGCGGCTTAAATCCATTTTTAATTGTTAGATGGCTGAATGGTTAAATAGCTGCATGTTATGGCAAGTCGTGTAACGCCCAGCCATTCACCCTTCAACCATTTATTTTTAATTATCCTGCAGGATGTCCATGAACTCAATGGCCGAGTTTTCCATGCGGAAAACCAGGCGCTCAACCATGATGCTGAGCCAGTGATAGCCAACGTGGGCAATGATGCCGACGATAAGACCAGCCGCTGAGGTTACCATTTTAGTATACAAGCCGCCCGAAATCTGGGCGATACCGAAGTCGCCGGTGGTGCTGATGGCGTAGAAAATTTTGATTACACCGATAATGGTACCCACGAAACCAAGCATGGGTGCAATACCAGCGATGATACCCAAGATGCTGATGTTCTTCTCTAAACGAGCAATCTCGATTTTACCGACGTTCTCGACACTGGTTTCGATGTCTTTCAGGGGCAAGCCAATGCGGCGAATACCCTTCTCAATCATGCGAGCTAAGGGCGAAGCATTTTGCGCGCACAGCATTTTTGCCCCCTGCAAGTCACCTTTCACCATCAGCCCCCGAATGCCCCCCATGAAGGAATCAGGGTTGCTGGTGGCTTTGCGAATGGTGATGTAACGCTCCAGAATAATAAAAACAGAGATCGAGAAGAGAATAAAAATGGGAATCATTACCCACCCACCCTGCAGCACCAAATCAATCAGGGACAGTTCGGGGGCAGCCGCGTTGGCCGCAGCATTGGCGGCAACAGCCGCAGTATCAAGGGGAGCAGTGGTGGTAATTTGCAGGAGCAACGATGTCATTTTAGTACTTAAGAACCCAGAGTGATGAGCCGTATTGTTTGCGTAATTGAGAAAGGCTGCGGTCGGCGGAAGCGCGGTCGGCAAATTCGCCTACAGTGAGGCGGTAAAAACGGCTGCCAGCGGATGCGCGCGTCGCACGCACGGGCCACAATATCTGCGCAGGACGGTTTTTGCGGGCTAAAGCGGCCCGTGCTTTTTCCACGCTCCGAGGAGTGTCAAAGCTGCCGGCTACCACGTAGAAACGACCTGTCCGGGTTTTAATTGTTGGAGTCGAGGCTGCTGTAGCCGGCGTCGCCGTTGCAGCCGCTTTTACTGCTGGCGCAGGAGCAACAGCCGGTGCCGAGGAGGCTAACGGTTTAACTACTTCTGTCGGCTTTACTGGAATTGCTGGCTTTGCAGAAGGTTTTGCACTAGCCTCGGCAATGGGCTTCTCTACAGTATCTGAAGTGGAGGCAGGCGTATTGGTTGGCTGATTCTTATCCCAGTCAGCAGTTTCGGGAGTCACAACGGCAACCGGTTCGGTTGAATCGGCTGCACCGTCGGGCACGAATTCTTCGCTCCAGCCATGGTTGGCCAACGTAGCCTGCTGCGTGGCTCTGGATTGCGGTTTAATAGTGCTGGGGGGCATTTTCTGCTCTTGGGCCACCCACGAGGCCGGCACCGCCCTGAAGCTATCAGGCAAGTGGCCCAGGCGCAGAGCAAACAAGTAACCAGCCGATAACATCAGACCGGTAAGTACGGTGGCGGCGGCAACGTTGAACACCCGAGCTGCCCTCCGTGAACGACCCGCGACGGTGAGCTGGGGCGCCGTAGGCTGCCGCTCGCGAGCCAGCAAGGCATCCGTTGCCCGCACTGGCCGCGATACTAATTCGGGTAGTCCATAACTGGCCGAGAGCAGATTTTGGGTGCCCGTGTATTCAAACTCCAATCCTCTTCCAGCAGCCCGGCGAAATACTCCAATGCCCGGCAGTTCCGTGCGCTGGGCGCTTTCCAACTCAGCCTGCAGATTAGCCACCGCGTTGCGCACCATCTGACGGGCTTCCGAAGCGGGCACATGCAGCGCATGACTCAGGGCATCAACCAGCAAGCCATCGTTGCGGGTCAGAGCACCATTGAAGGCGACGGTTTTGGTTGGTGGAGTCAGCGTGTGGCGCACCGGATGAATCCGGGCCGGCGCATAATCGGCGATAAGGCCGCCGAAACCGGGAATAATCACGCAGTCGTGGTCCCGAAGTAAGCTGAGAATATGGTTGGAAATCGGCAAGGTCGGTTGTGTTTGTGGTGCGTTAATCTTTGCTGCGTTAAGGCTGTAAACAGCTTACTTATCGGAAGTAAGCTTCGGAATATCCTACTATTTACAAGTGCATCAGCGCAGTAAAAAATTAAAAATCATAGGTCACGCCCGCCAGTACGTTGATGCCCTTCACCGGGTAGTTCAGGAAACGCTCGTACTTGCGGCCCAGCAAATTGTTGCCTAAAGCAAAGATTGACAGATTTTCTGAGAAACGATAATCGCCACGCAGGTTCAAATCTACCACTGTGTCCGTAGGACGCACCACCTGCACCAAGTCATCAGCAATGCCGCCGGCCTTATAGCCTACTCCGAAACTAGAGCTATACGTATATAACTCCGCCCCTAGCAACAGTTTATCGCCAACGTTGTGAGTTCCGAACAGCACCGACTGGAAAGCAGGCCGGTGAAAAGCTTCAGCCAAGGTCTTGGTGTTATAGCCATTGTAATCAGCCTTTACGCCCAACCGAAATTGCTCAGCAGCATTATAAATCACTTCCCCGTGCACATTAAGCAATTGTGTTGACTTGCGGTCGTACACTAAGTCAAAACGAGAGGTATCGGTAGGGCTGTTAGCGTAGAAATACAAGTTGCGGTCGTTAGCGGCCGTTACTTTGGCACTTACTGACAGACCCCGAGCAGGTGTCGCCGTAAAGCCTCCGTAAATAGTTGGCCCCCGGTGCGTATCGGCCACGCGCTGGTTAGGAGCCAGCCAGGGGTTTTCGGTGGTCAGATCGTACATAGTCACGCGCTGCAATGCCCCTCCCAGTCCGCCAAACACCACAAATTTATCCTCGGCCACGGTGTAGCCCAAGCGAATTGCCGGATACACATTGAACTGCGAAGCTGTACCAATGGTGTCACCGGTGTAGCCCAGGGTAGCGCCCACCGATACGGCCAACCGGTTCAGATCGGCTTCAAAAGCCGGCGTGAACTGTACGAATGGCCGACTAGTAGTAGTCAACTCGTCCTTTTGCGATATCAGGGATACATCACCATTCAATGCGATTCGACCTTTCTCACCCAACGCATAGCCTGAGCGGAGCGACGCATTGAAGTTGCTTTCGCTAGCCGCAAACCGATCTTTCCAATAGTTAAAGCCTACGCCAAAGTCGTACTGAAAAGCCGCATCGGCGGCGCGGTTGCGGGCATATACCTTCGCGGCGGCGCGGGTGAACACTTGCTTGATGTCATCGACATCGGGGGGCAAATTCTGGGTCTCACGGTTGTAGCCGTAAAAATTATACCGCTCCCGCCCCAAATCTAGCTTGGCGCCCAAGGCAGCAGTACCACTGTAGGTTTCGCCATTCAGCCCCAGGCTGGTCTGGCTGAGGCTGGAGTTCTTACGGTCAACGGGTCCGCGTGAAGAAGAAATGTGGCTAAAATCGAGGCCATAGGAAGCGGCCTCATTGCGCGTGTTATGCAGGTAAGCCTTGCCGTAGATGGTCCCGTAGTTGCCCAGCGCGCCCTTCAGGTAGTTGCCGGTCTGGGGGGCTAATTCTTCCTGTTTGATCGTGAGAACGCGCACCGACGGATTGAGGCGGTCGGCAGGCAGCCGAAAGTCGGGATAAGTGAACTGTACCGTTTGTGCCTGCGGGGTTGGTGCCTCTACTTTGATCTTATCAAAGTTGCGCGTCGCCTCGGGCAGCTCGTTCACGCGCTCCTTTACAATTTCAATTTCAGCGTCTTCAATTTTGCCCCCCGGCCGCTGCTGTGCCCACGAATAGCGGGGCGCGGCCACGGCCAGCAATGTGACCAGAGCCAGGGAATAAGGCGAGCGAAGCATCATAGCAACGGAGTTGGGTTTAATATAAGCTTAGATTTAAATCAGCTTATTCAACCATTTATTAATCAGTTATTTATTATTTCAGCAAAACAGAGTCGCCCTATTCTTCTACGGGTACTGGGGAAGTTGTAGTATCGGTTGGCTGAGTCTGAGTAGGCTGCAAAGCCTGACGCGCAGCAGCCCGACGAGCGGCTGGCGAAGCTGGTTTGGCAGGAGTTGTTTTGGTGCCCGCCGGCGATGTGCTTGTAGGCTTGGCACCACTCGTTGCAGGCGCCGGTGCAGCGCCATCGGCGGGCAGAGCAGCTAGTCGCTGCTTAGCGCCTTCGATGATTTCCGCCACCGGGAATTTGTTGTCGATGATGGAATTCAGCGTGGCACGTGCCTGGAAATTATCACCCTGCAATGCGTAGATATCGGCGATAAGTAGAAAGCCCCGACCCTGCCACAGCTCATATTTGGAGGCGTTGGTTTTGTAGGCCGCATCCAAGGCCTCAGGGTATTTCTTCTGGTCGAATAATACCTGGGCCAAAAGGTATTGCGCCTCTGCGCCATTTTCATCTGTGGCCGTGCTGGCTGCGGTAGTCAGCTCGGGAATGGCTTGGTCCAGGTTGCCAGCTTTGTAGCTGGCTTTGCCCAAATAAAGCAGTGCCGCATTGGTCGCGTTCAGCGAAGCACTACCCAACGCCCGTAGATCCTGAGCCACGCGGCGGGTGCCGTCGTAGTCACCACTTTCGTAGTAGCTCCGCATCAGCCCAATGCCTGCATCAGCTACTTCCCGCTTGTTCTGCGATACTTCTCGCAAACGAATGTAGTATTTGATGGCCTCCGGGTAGTTCTTATTGGCATACTCCAAGTCGGCAACCCGACCTGCGGCGCGGTTGACAAACTCGCTCTTGCCTTCCGTTACCACATTTTTCAACCCAGCTAGGCCCTCGGTTTGCTTACCCGTTTTCAGGTAAGAGTCACTGAGGAAATAGCGGCCATCGGCGGCCAAGGACGTGTTGGGATATTGCTTGAGGTAAGCTTCCAGCCTCGGAATTGCCTGCGCGTACTTCTCAGCGGTGTAAAGTGATTTGGCTGCTTCGAACTCTACACTTTCAGTAGCACCACTCTGTGGGTTTTGCTGCTTGTATTGTCCAAGCGCCTGGTCAAATTCTTCGGTCTTACCCAACGCGGCTAAGCTTTCTTGCAAGCCCGATAGCGCATTGGTTGCCGATTTGGTGCGCGGATACCGCTCCAATACCTGGCGAAAGTCAGCCACGGCCTTATCATGCTGATTGAGGTTGGCGTACGCTACGCCACGCTTCTGTAAGGCCTGCGGAATCAGGGCGCTGTTAGGCCGAGCCCGAATCAGGCGCGAAAAGCCATCAACGGCGGGCTGAAAATTACCAGCCTCAAACTCAAACTGCGCCTGCTGAAATACGGCATTGTCGGCGTAGCGCGACTGGGGGGCAGTTTTGAGCAGGGTATTCAACGTATTGGTAGCTTCACCTTGGCGACCTAATAAGCCCAGTGTTACGCTCTTTTGGTAATAAGCGTAATCCTTGTCGGGCGCATTGGAAGCAATAACCTTGTCGTAGCCAGTCAGGGCCTGCTTGTAGTCTTTGGCCACATAATAAGTATCGGCCAAGCGCAGGGTTACGTCGTAATAGTTGGGGTCATTGGCCGGCTGGCGGGTTTCGGCATCCTTCAGATACGCTTGAAACTGCGGCCGCGCCCGATCATACTGCTTGGTGTTGTAATAAGCATAGCCGAGGCCATAGCGGGCTTTCTGGTCGAAGTCCGTTTCGGCCGCGCTGCCGGAACGGGCCGTGCGGGCCGCTGCGGTATAGCTCTGAATGGCTTCCGGATATTTCTGCCCGATACTGTAAATCTCACCGCGCAGCACCTGAGCGGCGGCCCGCAGGGCGTCGTCCTGGGGGTATTTCAGCGACTTGTCCAGCAACGGCAGTGCCTCGTTGAACTTGCTGTTGTTGTACAGCGTGGCCGCTTGCAAGTACGTTACGCGCTGATAGGTAGCGTTCAGGCGGCTGCTCCGGTTATCCAGGCCTTCGAGGTAAGAAATGGCCTGCGCGTAGTCGGATGAGTTCAGAAAGCTTTCACTCAGAATATCATCGGCGGCAGCCGCATTTTTGGAGCCGGGAAACTTCTTGTTGAAATCCTTTAATGAGGCAATTACTTCCCGACCATTACCCAGCTGGTAGTTTACCTGAGCGTATTTGATGGTGGCATTCTCTGTGATGTTGCGGTCGAAGGTGGCATTGCGGGCCGCGTCGAAGGCATTCAGGGCAGGCTGATTCTGCTTGAGCTGCAAGTAGCTCAGACCCATATGATAGGCCGCGTTCTGGCCCAGCGAGTCCTTGCGGGCGGCTACTCCCTTCAGGCTGTTTACCGCACCCTTGAAGTCGCCCATCTTATAGTTGGCGTACCCGATTTTGTACTGCACCGTCGGGTCCATCTTCTTGCGGCCGGCCGCGTAGCGGTTGAAGTACTCGGCCGCACTCTGGAAGTCGCTTTTCTGGTAGTAAGCATCGCCTACGAGCAGCTGAATTTCATCGGCGCCCTGGGGCGGCGGGGTTTGCGCCAATGCCTTCGATCCATAGGCAATCAGACCCTCGAAGTCGCCTTCCTTGTAATAAATCTGCGTCATGACGGCGGGCACTACGAGGCGGTAGCCGTCGCTTTCCTCGGCCACGGCCAAATCGCGGCGGGCACCGGCAAAATCGCCCGCCCGGAATGCCAGATAGCCCGCGTAGTAGCTGCTGGCGTAGCGATACTCGGAGCTGCCTTGCTTGGTGCGGTCGAACAGCAAACGTGCCTTATCGAATTCCTTCTGAGCGAAGTAGCTGTAGGCCAGTTTAAACTCCGATTCTTCACGCTGCTCCAGCGTCAGGTTATCGGGTCCCACGCGCTGCATGTACTCAGCGGCTTTGGCGTAATTCTTCTTGTCGAAATAGAATTTACCGAGCTGAAAAAAGGCCTCCGCTGCCTTCGGGTGGGCCGGATTGTTGGCCGCGAAGGCTAGAATCCGGTCTTCGGCGTCGGGGTGAAACAGGTAGAGGCCCGACACGGCGTAGTAGTATTCGGCGTCGGTGGTGCGGTCGCGCTGTTCGCCGGTGCGGCGCTGGGTAAGGTCGAGGTAGCGCTGGAAAGACTGTTGCGCGGCGCCGTACTTGCCACGGTCGAAGAGTTCAAGGCCTTCCTGGAAATGACGCTCGTCGGCGGCAAAAACCTGGGTTTGCTGGGCTGCGGCCACCAGTGGGGCCGCCGTGCTAAGCGTGGCGGCCAGCGCCAAGCGGGGAAATAACTTCATTGCGGGGCGTTACAAGAAAGGGCGCTGCGGGCCCGGGAGTGGCCAAAAGTAGCGAAAAAGTGGTGGAGGTTGCACAGAAAAGGCATTCTCACAGCTTGGCAACGCGCTGGGGGGCTTTTTTGGTATAATACCGCCGCACTAGTAAGCTGCCTACAGAATAGCACGGCTTTAGATCAGGCCAGCAAGGCTGCTCCTGCATACAGGGCAAGGCATAAAGGCTACTGAGCCGGCTGGGGGGCTTTTTTACAAGCCAAAATGCATGGTGTAGTCGCCACCATCAGTGATGTGCACGCGCTTAAAACCAAGGGCTTTGAGCTCGATGCATACCTGTTTGATTACCGTATCCTTGCTCTGAGCATCAAAGGATCGCGACGACATAATAATTACGTCGGCTTGTTCCCCTACCACGTTGATCGTGGCTTCCATGCCTTTTTGCAGCAGTTCCTTGGGCAACTGGGCAGCATAGTTCTGGCGCTCCTCTATAGCCACAACGTCTTTGGCTACCACCGTTTTGGGCGTGATGCTTTCAGTAGCCAATGCCGAATCAGGGGCCGTATCAGCCGCTCCGGCCGACGCGGCGGAGGCCAGCAGCGCCGTATCAGATGAGGCAGCCGATGCGGGAGCAAACTTCCTAGATATCTCTTTCGAGCGGGCTTTAGTATCGGCCCTCAACTTGACTGAAGCGGTTGGCGCGTTGAGCGCCAGGTATTCTTCAATGGCTTCTTCCTGGTAGGCTGCAGTTCGCATGGCCGCCAGCAGCCTGTCCGATTCCGCGTCTGCATTCATTGCGTTCGACTGCTCCGTTGTAAATGCTGAACCGGACGCCCCTGCTGCCTGACTCGCGCTGTATAAGGGCGCCGGCCGCGTCCATCGTCCTAGTATAAAGGCCCCTAAAAATGTAAGCAGCGTAATTCCTAACAGACCAAAAAGTGAGTTCCGATTCACAATACAAGAAGTAAACAACTAGTAAAATGCTCGCCGTTGCAGCCACCAATACGCTTACAAGGCCAGAAAGTATACTATGGCAATCGACAAGCCAATTGTTTAGCTTATGTGTTTCATTTCGCCTTCAGTCAGCTGCCACCCAAAGTGTTTCCTGAGCATTTCCCTCACTTTTTCCTTGGTTAGCGGCTTGGTCAGAAAGTCGGCTACATGAAGCTGCTGTCCGCGCTCCACGTCCTGAGAGTTCACCGACGTGGTGAGCATAATGATGACGATGGCCTCTTTGCGAGCCAGCGGCAACTGCTGATAGGAAAACAGAAATTCGAACCCATTCATCACGGGCATATTCACGTCAAGCAGAATCAGGGCCGGACAGGCGGCATCAGGGCATTGCTGATCCAATAAAGCAAAGGCTTCCTGACCATTCAGCGCCACCATTAGCTGGTCAGCAATGGCTAAATCTTCCAGTAGTCGTTGATTAAGAAAGTTGTTAATCGGGTCATCATCAACTAAAAGGATACACGGTAGCTTCTCCACGCAAATACCTAATTATAAATGTTGGGCTAAATAAAAAACGGTTGTTCCCTTGAGGCTAACTCGTTGGGGGGCAAATCTAAGGTTTAAACTGAACAGCGGACTAATAACTGGCCAATGACGTAGTTATTAAATGCTTAGCCCGCTATGGCACTCAGCGGCACGGGGTGCAGCATCAGGAATACCAGCTCGCGCAAAATCTCCCCTTCCGTCATCGAGCCCGACTCGATACCCTTGCTCTGCGCATCGGCGCGGCGCAGCAAGTGAATGATGTCGCGGGTGCGCTGAAAGCTGTAGTTGCGCATGGCCAGCTGCGCATCTTTCTGCTGGAAGCTGTTCACCATGCCCAGTTTTTTGAAGTCAGCATCGGAGGGGCTGCCGATCTGGTGCAGCACGAGCAGCTTGGTAAAAAAGCCGAAGAGCAAGGTAAGGTTCGGGATAATGGGATTAGCCTTCGGGTTAGCTTCGAAGTAATGCAGTATCCGATTGGCCTTAAGCACATCGCGCTGCACCAGGGCGCGCTGTAGCTCAAAGATGTTGTAGTCTTTGCTAATGCCCACCAGGCGCTGCACCAGGTCCTCATCGATGGCCTGGCCGGGCTTCACGTTGAGCAGCAGCTTATCTATTTCATTTGTCAGCCGGCCTAGGTCGGGACCGATATACTCGCTGAGCATCGCCACGGCCTGGGGGGCAATTTGCTGCTGCTTGCTGCGCACGTAGCCCGTCAGCCAGGGTGCTACCTGGTTGTCGTAAAGCTTTTTGCTGGTCAGCACGGCCGCGTGCTTGGTCATAGCTTTGGACAGCGCCTTGCGGCCGTCCAGCGTTTTGTGCTTATAGCAAAACACCAGCACCGTGCTGGCCAGCGGATTTTTCAGGTACGCCTCAAAAAACGGATAGCTACTCTCCCGCTCCAGGTCGGCCACCGACTGCGCTTCCTTCACAATGACCACCGAGCGCTCCGCCATCATCGGAAAGCGCCGCGCCTGCCCCAGAATAGTGGCTATATCCACATCCTTGCCATAAAGCACCACCTGATTGAAGCCGCGCTCATGCTCCGGCATCACGCTTTTCTCAATGATGTCGGCAATCAGATCGATGTAGTACGGCTCCTCCCCTTGCAGGAAATAGATGGGCGCAAACTGCCGTTGCTGGAGCTGCTTCAGAATCTCGTCGGGGCTGAAGTTGGGCACTTCGGTAAAGCGTTGAGTTGAAATATTGCCTGGATACTTTTCTTCCTAAGCCAGGCAAAGGTAAAGCTACGACGCGCCTCACCGCTTACCTTTGCCGCAGAAATGGTTGAATGTGGGCTCACGGTCGTCATTCAACAGTTAACAGTCAAAACTTCTTCTTGCTTTGAATTTACTCGACGAACTCCGCTGGCGCGGAATGCTGCACGATACCATGCCTGGCACGGCAGAGCATCTGGCCGAACATCAGCCCATCAGCGGCTACATCGGCTTCGACCCCACGGCCGCTTCCCTGCACATTGGCAACCTGGCCACTATCATGCTGCTCGTGCATTTGCAGCGGTCGGGCCACCGGCCGGTAGCACTGGTAGGCGGCGCCACCGGCATGATCGGCGACCCCTCTATGAAGTCGTCGGAGCGCAACCTGCTGGATGAGGAAACACTGCGTATAAACCAGGCTGGCATTAGGGCTCAATTAGAGCGGTTTCTAGAGTTTAATGACGGCCCGACTGGCGCTGTCGTGGTCAATAATTACGACTGGTTTAAGGAATTTGGCTTCCTGGAGTTTCTGCGTGATGTAGGCAAGCACATTACGGTAAACTACATGATGGCTAAGGATTCGGTTAAGCGCCGTTTGGGAACTCCCGAGGCGGAAGGCGAGCAACGTGCAGAAGGCCTATCTTACACGGAGTTCAGCTACCAGCTCCTGCAAGGCTACGACTTTAGTCATCTTTATAAAACGCTGAACTGCACCCTGCAAATGGGCGGCTCCGACCAGTGGGGCAACATCACGACGGGCACCGAGCTTATCCGGCGCCTCGACGGCGGCAAGGCGTTCGCTCTTACCTGCCCGCTGGTCACGAAGGCCGACGGCACCAAGTTTGGCAAGTCGGAGGGCGGCAACGTGTGGCTTTCGCCCCAAATGACTTCGCCCTACCAGTTCTACCAGTTCTGGCTCAACGCTGCCGACGCCGACGCCAGCCGCCTAATCCGGGTGTTCACCTTACTCAGCGAGGCCGAAATTCTGGATCTGGAAGCCCAACACGCGCCGGCTCCGCACCAGCGCATTCTGCAGAAGGCCTTGGCCAAAGACGTCACTAGCCGCGTCCACTCCGCCGAGGCGTATGAAGCAGCGGTAGCTGCTTCTGAGATTCTGTTTGGCAAAGGCGACCTCGAAGATCTGCAACGCCTCGACGAAGCTACGCTGCTCGACGTATTCGCCGGCGTGCCGCGCCTTGAAGTGCCGCGCGAGCAAGCTGGCAGCTTGCTGGTAGCTGATTTGCTCAGCGAAGCCACCCAGTACCAGATTTTTCCTTCGAAAAGCGAGGTTAAAAAGATGATTCAAGGCGGTGGCGTGAGCCTGAACCGTCAGAAAGTGGCTGCCGCCGATCAAGCTGTATCTGAGCTTCCTTTGCTCCAGGATAAGTATCTGGTGGCCCAGAAAGGCAAGAAAAATTACTTCTTGATTTCGCTTGTCTAAGGCTCTGCTTTCATCACCCTTTTAGAGCAGGCAGATAAAAGAATTCATTCTATGAGTACGAAAAAGCCCCCCAGATCATGTCTGGGGGGCTTTTTTACAGAACAATAAACATGGATTATTTGCCTACCGCGCCGGCAGGAAGCTGTAGCAAAAACTGGCTGCCGCTGCCGCCGCTACCTGAGGTATAGGCCGGTACGGCGCTTCCACCCTTTTCCCAGGCTTCAATCCAGCGCATTTGCACGAGCAGCGGCGTCAGCGACTGTTGCTGCTTTTCGTTGGCATACGCCTGCGCGTCGGCCGCAATGCGAATCGATTTGGCCCGGCCCTCGGCCTCCGCAATGTTGATGCGCGCCTGGGCTTCGGCCTGCCGAATGCGGTTTTCGGTTTGCAGGCCGGTTTGTACGGCGGTGTTTTTCGCGTCGATGGCGGCTTTCAGGCTGGCCGGCGGCTCCAGCTTGGTGGTGATTTGCTGCACGGTGAAGCCCATGGTCTGGAGCTGACCGACGAGGTTGGCCTTCACCTGCGCCTCGTAGCTGCCCCGGTTGCTGATCAGGCTATCGGCCGTGTAGCGGTTGGTAGCTACGCGGTAGGCTTCGTACACGGCCGTTTTAAGGAATCCGTCCTCAATATCGGGCAGCGGGCGCCGGTACTGGCGGAAGATGTCGTCCACCTTATCCGACTGAATAAAATAGTTGAGGCTGGGTGCCACCCCAAAGCCCGAGCCGTCCTTGCTCTGCACCTCAAACTCCTCGTACTCCTTGTGCTGGGTGTACACCGGAAACTCATACACGGCTGTGCTCAGCGGCGTGTAGAATACCCAGCCGGTGGTGTACGTAATATCGTCAACGCCGCGCGAGGAGCCCGCCAGGTTTACTTTAATGCCCACGTTGCCCGCGTCGATGCGCTCTACTTTAATCAGACTGCACCCGGCAATAGTTGCTACTAATAATAAGCTGCCAAAAACGATAGGCTTCAGCCAGCGACGGTTAGAATTTTGTAGAAGATCGGTCATTAAATGAAGATGGTGGAGTAGAAGATGAATGGGATAAGAAGCGGACAAGGCCCCGTGCGGCCTGATACATGGAGAAAGCTACGCCTACAGCCAGTACCGAAAGCCCTGCTATTCCCCAGCCCAGCCACCAGTCGGAAGGGCTGCTAAGCCAGTGGAGGAACATCGGCACGGCATAAGGCAGCACACCAGCGTAGAACAGCGCCCAGGCAGCCATCCACAGATAATAAGTGCGTTTAGTGGGCATAATGAAGTAGCTGAATCAATGGGACAGTGCCGCAATATCTGAACTGTTGCATACACCACCTAATGCTGTCTCTTGGCGTTTCGCCAGAATCCTTACAATCAATAAAAAAAGCCCCCCAGAAAATCCCTGGGGGGCTTTTTAGCAGTAGCAAGGTTCACGGAATAGGCGGAATCTAAAAACTCCGCATAGGGCCGTGAATTACTTCTTCTTTGCTGGAGCGGCTTTTTTGGCAGCGGCTGGAGCAGCTTTCTTAGCAGCTGGAGCAGATTTAGCGCCGGCAGCTTCGCCGCCAGTGTTCTTCATGTTCTGCACTTCGGTGCGGATCTCTTGGGCCATGTTCTTCAACTCCTGCATTCCCTTGCGCACACGGGTACCGGCGGCTGAGTTCTGCTTATCGTAAAACTTGTCGAAGTCACCCTCGAGCGACATTACTAGGTCCTTGAGCTTGCTAAAATTGTTCATTGGAAAAGGGTTTATGGGGGAAGAAAGGTTGTTATTGACTGGCTCTAATATACAGGGATTTCAAATACAAGCAATATTTCTATTTTTTTTCTAAAACGCCCCCCAGCGCTTTATAGGGCGATTTTTGCCCCCCTTACAACCAAATAACACCTCCCCCAACCATGACCATACAACGGGATAATACAAAAAATAACACCGACAACCATTATGATTGTCGGCGTTAACGCTTCCACAAATTGCTAAACTGACTAGGCTTGCACGGATGCAGTAGTCTTAGAATACAGGCCCTTATTGAGCTTTTCAGCCACCGCTTCGAAGGCCGTAATGGTCAGGCGCACGTCTTCGAGCGTATGCACGGCCGTTGGGATAAGGCGGAGCATAATCACGCCCTTTGGAACTACCGGATAAACCACGATAGAGCAGAAAATACCGTGATTCTCGCGTAAATCGAAGGTTATTTGCGTTGCGTCGGGGATTTCGCCGCTCAGGAACACAGGAGTCACCGGCGACTGCGTAGTACCGATATTAAAGCCCTTTTCGCGCAAACCGCTCTGCAAAGCCCTAACCACCGTCCAGAGATTCTCTTTCAGCTCTGGTTGCGTGCGGAGGAGCTCCAAACGCTTCATTGCACCCACTACAAGCGGCATAGGTAGCGATTTGGCGAAAATCTGGCTACGCATATTGTATCGCAAATATTCAATTACGCTCTCAGGGCCCGCTACGAAGGCTCCGATGCTCGCCATGCTCTTCGCAAACGTTGAAAAATAAAGATCAATGCCGTCCTGAACACCCTGTTCTTCGCCCGCTCCAGCGCCGGTAGCGCCCATTGTGCCGAATCCGTGCGCATCGTCAACGAGCAATCGGAACTGATATTTTTCCTTCAGAGCCACCACATCGCGCAGGTTGCCCTGGTTGCCTGACATGCCGAACACACCCTCCGTAATCACGAGAATACCGCCGCCGGTTTCGGCCGTCATGCGGGTGGCCCGCTGCAGCTGCTTTTCGAGGCTTTCCATATCATTGTGCGGATACACAAAGCGCTTGCCCTGGTGCAGCCGTACGCCATCAATAATGCAGGCATGCGACTCGGCGTCGTATACAATCACATCGTGGCGGTTCACCACGGCGTCGATGATAGACACGATGCCCTGGTAGCCAAAGTTGAGCAGCAGGGCATCGGGCTTCTTCACGAAGTCGGCCAGCTCAGCCTCCAGTTGCTCGTGCAGGTTGGAGTTGCCACTCATAATACGGGCGCCCATGGGCGTACCCATACCCCACTCCATGGCAGATTCACCGTCTACCCGGCGCACCTCCGGGTGATTAGCCAAACCTAAGTAGTTATTGAGGCTCCAGGTAAGCACTTCCTTCCCGCGAAAAATCATGCGGGGCTTGATCTCGCCTTCTAGCTTGGGAAAGGTAAAGTAGCCGTGCGCATAGTGCGAGTGGCTGCCCAATGGGCCGCGGTTGGAAGCAATCTTCTCGAAAAGATCCACGGAGGAATAAATTAAATGTGAAACGAATACGGCAGTAGTATGCTGGACACAACCACCGGTCTTGTGCAAAGTTATGGCAATTCACGAAGGTAACTGCGAAAGCCGTGGCTTTCTACTTTGCTGACGCAGCATAAAAATGCCCCCCAGCACTTCCCCGAGCCAACAGAATGGTGTTTCTTTGAGCTAAGTTAGCGGTAAATTGTTCCTTGTCAGTTTCCAGTATAGCACAAAAAACTGACTTTATTGTCCTCCTAAGCTGGCATCTGGTTTCTATTACCAGCCATTTCCCACCCCCTTACATGAAGCAAATCAAAAAACTACTGGTTGCCAACCGGGGCGAAATCGCACTCCGTGTGTTGCGCTCGGCCCGCGAGATGGGCATCCAGACCGTAGCTATTTATAGTGAGGCCGACCGCCAGGCCCTGCACGTGCGCTACGCCGATGAGGCCGTGTGCGTGGGGGGTCCACAATCAAGCGAAAGCTACCTGCGCGGCGACAAGATTCTGGAAGTGTGCCGCCAGCTTGGCGTCGACGCCATTCACCCCGGCTACGGCTTTCTGAGCGAGAATGCCGCCTTTGCCCGGAAGGTAAAGGAGGCAGGCTTAATTTTCGTTGGTCCCTCGCCTGAGGCTATGGAGCTGATGGGCTCCAAGCTCGCTGCCAAAGCCGCGGTGGCCGACTTTGATATTCCGATGGTGCCCGGCACCGAGGAGGCCATCACGGATGTGGAAGCCGCCAAAGTAGTGGCGCGCCAGGTTGGTTTCCCTATTCTGATTAAAGCATCTGCGGGCGGTGGCGGCAAGGGCATGCGCATCGTGAATGCGGAAAGCGAGTTTGAGGAGCAGATGCAGCTGGCCGTATCGGAAGCTACCAGTGCTTTTGGCGATGGTGCTGTATTCATTGAAAAGTACATCGGCTCGCCTCGCCACATCGAAATTCAGGTGCTGGGTGATGAGCACGGCAATATTGTACACCTTTTTGAGCGCGAATGCAGCATTCAGCGCCGCCATCAGAAGGTGATTGAGGAAGCGCCCTCCTCCGTGCTCACGCCTGAGCTACGCGAGCAGATGGGCCGCGCGGCCGTGGATGTGGCCCGCGCCTGCAACTATACCGGAGCCGGCACGGTGGAATTTCTGCTCGACGAAAACCACAATTTCTATTTCCTGGAGATGAATACGCGTCTGCAGGTGGAGCACCCCGTCACGGAGCAAATCACAGGCTTGGACCTCGTGAAAGAGCAGATTCGGGTGGCTCAGGGCGAGCCCCTGCCCTTCCAGCAGGATGATCTTACTATTACCGGCCATGCCCTTGAGCTGCGCGTGTACGCCGAGGACCCGGCCAACAACTTCCTGCCCGATATCGGCACGCTCTCTACCTACGTGCGACCCCAGGGCCCTGGCGTCCGCGTTGATGACGGCTTCGAGCAAGGCATGGATATTCCGATCTATTACGACCCCATGATTGCCAAGCTCGTCACCTTCGGCAAAGACCGCGCGGAAGCCATTGCCCGTATGCTGCGCGCCATCGATGAGTACCAGATTACGGGTATTGAAACCACGCTCTCCTTCGGCCGCTTCGTACTTCAGCACCCGGCCTTCGTGGGGGGCAATTTTGACACAAACTTCATCCGCGACCACTTCACCCCCGCCAATTTGGCTATTGGCACCGATGATGAAGCGGAAATCAATAAGCTGGCGGCCGTGCTCGGCGCGACGCTGCTCGCCGAGAAGAAAACGCCAATTGTTGCCGCTACGCCCGAATCTTCCGCTACAGGTTCAGCCTGGAAGCGGAATCGGTTGGGCACGCGCTAACAGAACATTAAGTAAGCATCCTAAAAAAGCCCCCAGAAACATTCTGGGGGGACTTTTTTAGGATGCTTACTTAATGGCAGAGAAGCAGAATTCAATTTTTATCGAAGCTGATTTAAACCAAATCCGACAGCTGCCGCACCCCCAGTGTCCGCTCGCGGGTGAATCCTTCGCCGAACTCTACTCCTATTAAGTGCCCGAACTCACGGGCGCGAGCTTCCATAAACTTCGAAAAGGCCGGCGTAGACAAATACGTAACGGGTTCGGTGCTGTTCGCGTCGAAGAACTGGCTTTTGAAAGCCTGAATTGCCTCCCACTTCTTATCCCAGAACTCCGATATATCAACCACAAAATCGGGCGCAATTTGCCGGTCCTGTATATAGTGATATACCAGTTGGGGCCGCCAGGCGGCCTGGGGCTGGCCATTTTCATCCAGCGTTTCAATCATCTTCAGCCCCGACAGAAAGCACGATTCGGAAGCCAGCTGGGAACCCCGGCCGTGGTCTGGGTGGCGGTCGTGAATGGCATTAAGCAGTACAATATCGGGTCGATAGCGTCGCACGGCGGCAATTATCGGCAATTGGTGTTCCCGGTCGTTATAAAAAAAGCCGTCGGCCAATCCCAGGTTCTCGCGGGCGTGCAGGCCCAGTATTCTGGAAGCGGCGGCGGCCTCTGCAGCTCGTATTTCGGGAGTGCCCCGCGTGCCAAGCTCTCCCCGCGTTAAGTCTACTATTCCTATCTTCTTGCCTCGGGACGCTTCGGCTAGTAAAGTACCGGCACAGGACATTTCCGCATCGTCGGGGTGGGCGGCGATGGCCAGAATATCTAATTTCATGTTGCAGGGGTGGTTAAAACGTCAAATGACTTAGCCGGTAAAAGCTGAGGCGTCTGCTGTTGTAGCAGAACAACCAGCGCTTTACCGGCTAAGTCAGTGAAGAATTCTAGAGGGCAGATTATTTAATACGCAACGTACGACCGATACGTAAGGTTGACGTGCCACCATTCAGCCGCTTAATCTGACTAACCGATACGCCGTATTTTTCAGCTATTTCGGAGAGCGTATCGCCACTTCTGATCCTATGCGTTACAATCCGCCGTGCGGCTGTTGGCTTGCTGCTACTGCTGGAGCCAGACCGTGAGCGGCTCTGTAGGGCTTTACTGTAATAGTTGAACAGAGCCGAGGTAATCTGAAAATTGTCTTGCCGAAGCTTATAATCCGGAAAGTCATACATCCGCTCGGGGTCTATGGGGTTGCCTTCGTAGCGCACCTCATAGTGAAGGTGCGAGCCTGTGCTGCGGCCCGTATTGCCCCCCAGCCCGATAACTTGTCCAGCTTTCACAAAAGTGCCCGTCGTAACAAGCGACTTGCTCAGGTGGCCATATAGGGTTTCAATACCGTTATAGTGACGCACCAGCAGATAGTTTCCGTAGCCGCTTCCGTCCCATTTCGAGATCCGCACTACCCCATCGAAGGCGGCGCGCACGGTGTCGCCGGTATTCAGATCCAGGTCAACGCCATAGTGCCAGCGGCTACCACGAAACCCAAAATCGGAAGTGGTAGGCGTCGTACCCAGAGGCATTTTGGCATATCGCTTCCGCGGCGGATCTACCAGCTTCAGCGTGAGCGTATCGCGCAGCCGGCGACCATCAACGCGATATGGATTGATGTTGCGCGTATCCCAGATGGCGTAATAGCCAGCCACTTTCACCCACGAGCTGTCAATGCGAACCTCGTCAGACACTTCCACGATATGCTGCTCGCCTTCATTCAGTGAGGTGGTATCCTCACTGACCATCGACAGCTTTTTGGCGGGATTGAAGAAGATTGATTTGGCTGCTTCCGAGTTGTCATCGGGCAAATCTTCCGTCTTTATAAGAACAGTCGTATCGGGCCGCACGTAGCGGATCGTGGGCGATTTCATGCGGAAGAAATCCTTCCGCTGGCCCGCCGAGCCACCCTTAGCTTTTGGCTGGGGGGCTTTTCGGCGTTGGGCCTGGGCTGAGTTGGGCCACGCAAGCAGCAGCCCAATCATCAACAGGGGCAGTAGCCCATATTTCAAAAAATTCAACAAAAGCGAATGACGTTGAGGCGTTCCTCGCCCCTAAGGGCAGTTTTCAAGATAGCAAGTTAAGCAACCAAACGTGAATGCCTGGTGGCTAGTGTGTGGCTTATAGGCAAAGAGCCTGGAAAACTTAAATTAAAGAGATGTCATACCAAGCTGAACAAAATGTTTTGCCCGGCTTGGTATGACGTGAGTTAAAAAATCCTTTAATGCTCACCTAAAGCAGCCAGATACCGTTCTGCGTCCAAAGCAGCCATACAGCCTGTGCCAGCCGCCGTCACCGCCTGACGATAGGTGTAGTCCTGCACATCACCACAGGCAAACACACCATCGACGTTGGTTTTGGATGAGCCAGGAATCGTTTTCAAATACCCTTGCTCATCGTGGTGCAGAAAGGGCTGAAAAATCTTGGAATTAGGTTCGTGCCCGATAGCAACAAAAAAGCCCTCCACCGGAATTTCACGCGTTTCATGAGTCATCGTATTCTTCACGCGCACCGCTTCCACGGCATGCTCGCCCAGAATTTCGTCGGTTACCGTGTTCCACAGAACCTCTATTTTGGGGTTGTCGACTACACGCTTCTGCATGATTTTCGAAGCGCGCATCTCACCCTTCCGCACAATCATGTACACTTTCGAGCACAGGTTGGCTAGATACGTTGCCTCCTCAGCCGCCGTATCGCCAGCGCCTACAATGGCAACTTCCTTACCGCGATAAAAGAAACCGTCGCAAACAGCACAAGCCGATACACCCGAGCCATTCAGCCGTGCTTCTGACTCTAGGCCAAGCCACTTAGCCGAAGCACCAGTAGCGATAATCACAGTATCGGCGGTGATGGTTTTATGCTCGTCAATAGTTACCTGGTGCGGATGACCCGAAAAGTCCACTGCCGTGGCCAGACCATAACGGACATCCGTTCCAAAGCGCGCCGCCTGGTTTTTCAAGTCTTCCATCATAGCCGGCCCCATCACCCCATCCGGGTAACCAGGAAAGTTCTCGACGTCGTTAGTAATAGTAAGCTGTCCACCGGGCTGCAAACCTTGATACATAACGGGCTGCATATTAGCACGGGCGGCATAAATAGCTGCTGTATAGCCGGCTGGTCCCGAACCGATAATCAAACACTTTACGTGTTCCGAATTGGTATTTTCCATTTCTGGTGAAAGCGGAGATGCAATAAAAAAATTGAATATGGCCTGGGTGCTCGTTTGAGCTTCAAACGCCACAGCAATAGTAGCAAAAAAGCCCCCCAGTTATCATTTCAGAGTACATCTGAAGGAATGCTACTACCACGTGTAACAAAAAACCCCAACGAATAGGCTGGGGTTTTTGAGGCTGGGGGGCAAAATTTACCCCAGATAAGGCTTCAGGGCTTTGGAGCGCGAAGTGTGGCGCAAGCGGCGAATAGCCTTCTCTTTGATCTGGCGAACCCGCTCCCGAGTCAGGCTAAACTTCTCACCAATTTCTTCCAGTGTAAGCGAATGCTCGCCATTCAAACCGAAGTAAAGGGTAATCACATCCGCTTCACGCTTGGTAAGCGTAGAGAGGGCGCGCTGCACTTCTTTGCGCAGTGAGTCGTTCATTAGGCCCGTATCAGGCGATTCCTCGTCTTCATTTTCGAGCACGTCGAGTAGGCGGTTCTCTTCGCCTTGCACGAACGGCGCGTCTACGGACACGTGACGGCCTGAAATCTTGAGCGTATCTACTACCTCAGAGGTAGTCAGTTCCAGTACTTCGGCAATCTCTTCGGGCGAGGGCTCCCGCTCAAATTTTTGCTCCAGTTCAGAGAAGGATTTCGAAATTTTGTTTAGGGAACCAACCCGGTTCAGCGGCAAGCGCACAATGCGCGACTGCTCGGCCAAGGCTTGCAGAATGGACTGACGAATCCACCATACGGCATAAGAAATAAACTTAAAGCCGCGGGTTTCATCAAAGCGCTTAGCTGCCTTAATCAAGCCAAGGTTGCCCTCATTGATCAAGTCGCCCAGCGAAAGCCCCTGGTTCTGATATTGCTTGGCTACTGATACCACGAAGCGAAGATTGGCTTTGGTAAGCTTTTCCAGTGCTTGTTGGTCACCTTCCCTAATCCGCTGCGCCAGCGTTACCTCCTCGTCGGGGGTGAGCAAATCCACTTTGCCAATCTCCTGGAGGTATTTATCCAGCGACTGGCTTTCGCGGTTGGTGATTTGCTTGCTGATTTTAAGCTGTCTCATTGCGGGCGCGAAAGAGTTGTATTATGATAGTTATTGAACATTACTGATACCTTTTACGGGTACTGGCTAGTTTTGGGCAACATGCCGGTACCCGCGAAAGTTCGAAGACTAGGCTTGGGCTTCACCATTATCGGCGGCTGTACGCTCGGGCCGTGGCAATAAAACCTTGCGCGAGAGACGGTATTTGCCGGTCTTCTTATCGATATCAAGCAGTTTTACGTCAATTTCCTGACCAACTTCCAGCACACCTTCCAAGCTATTCAGGCGCTCGTGGCCTACTTCTGAAATGTGCAAAAGGCCGTCTTTGCCAGGCATAATTTCTACGAAAGCACCATAAGGCTGGATGCTGCGAACTTTACCCTTGTAGGTTTCACCTATTTCTGGCTGAGCTGCAATAGCACGGATGCGGCCAATGGCTGCTTCCATATCCTCTTGGTTCGATGCGTAAATGCTTACGTGACCTTTCTCGTCCTTCTCCTCGATAATTACCGTAGCGTTGGTGTCCTTCTGGATCTGCTGAATGACTTTGCCACCGGGTCCGATAATAGCACCGATAAACTCTTTCTCAATCAGCATCTTGTGCGAACGAGGTGTATGCGGCTTCATGTCGGCGGCGGGCTGGCTGATGGTTTTAGCCATTTCGCCTAAGATGTGCAGACGGCCTTCGCGAGCCTGGTGCAGAGCAGCAGTCAGGATTTCGCTGCTCAACCCCTGGATTTTGATATCCATCTGGCATGCCACGATTCCTTTCTCAGTGCCCGTCACTTTGAAGTCCATATCACCCAAGTGATCTTCATCACCCAAGATGTCAGACAACACAGCATACTCGCCGGTCTCTTTATCTTGTACAAGGCCCATTGCGATACCGGATACTGCGGCGCGAACTTTCACACCTGCATCCATCAGTGCCAATGAACCAGCACAAACCGTAGCCATCGACGAAGAGCCGTTTGACTCCAGAATATCCGATACAATACGAATAGTGTAAGGGTTCTCGTCTTCACCTGGTAATACACGCTTTAAAGAGCGCATAGCCAAGTTACCGTGGCCAATTTCCCGACGGCCAGGACCGCGGTTAGGTTTTACTTCGCCAGTCGAGAAGGCCGGAAAGTTGTAGTGTAGCATAAACTTGCTATAGCCCGAAAGCATAGCAGAGTCAATAATTTGCTCATCCAATTTAGTACCCAAAGTCACCGTAGTCAGCGACTGAGTTTCACCGCGTGTAAACAAAGCAGAGCCGTGTGCACCGGGCAGATAGTTAATTTCGCTCCAGATAGGACGGATTTCCGTGAGTTGACGACCATCTAAGCGCGTACGCTCCTTGATCATCATGTCGCGGATAGCCTTCTTCTCTGCTGATGCGTGGTAGCGGCTGAACATTTTCATGTTCAGTTCGGGCTGCTCAGCTATAAGTGTTTCGAGCAACTCCTTCTTGATAGCACTAAAGCCTTCCTTACGGCCCGCCTTGCTAGTATTGCCAGAGTAAGCTACGGTATAGGCCTTCTGATAAACAGCATCAGTAATACGCTGCTTCAGTTCGGCATCCTCTTCGTATTTTGGATAATCACGCTTTACAGCAGCCTTCTCCACTACAGCGCCCAGCTCCATCTGCACGCGTACCTGCTCCTTAATCGCTTCATGAGCATAAGCAATGGCTTGCACCATTTCCTCTTCGCTCACTTCATTCATCTCGCCCTCTACCATCGCCACCGAGTCGGCGGTAGCACCAACGATGAGGTCGATGTCTGCGCGGGCAATGTCGGAGGTTTTGGGGTTGATTTGCAGCTTACCATCGATACGCGCTACGCGTACTTCTGAAATAGGGCCAGCAAATGGGATATCAGAAACAGACAGTGCAGCTGAGGCGGCTAGAGCAGCCAAGGCATCAGGCTGGACATCCTTATCTGCTGATATCAGCGAAATCATCACCTGCACCTCATAGTGATAATCCTTGGGGAACATGGGGCGCAAAATGCGGTCGACCAAACGGCTAACGAGGATTTCGGAGTCCGACAAGCGACCTTCGCGGCGCTGAAATGAACCAGGAATTTTGCCGGCCGAGCCAAACTTCTCCTGATAATCAACTGATAAAGGCAAGAAATCAACGCCTTCGCGCTGGCTGGGCTGCGAAACCACCGTAGCCAGCAGCATGGCATCGCCAAGGCGTACCACTACCGCCCCATCGGCGAATTTGGCCAATTTGCCAGTTTCAAGGGTTATCTGCCGACCATCTGGCAGCGTAATAGTTTTGGTAATAGCGTGGTAATTAGGCATCGGAAAGATTGCTTAGAAAAGCGACAGCGGGCGAGCAGCCAAAAAAACAGTACCGGCCTCCGGTATTATTTTACTCTAGAATTGTCTGGGGGGCTTTTTTATAATGTAACAGTTTGCCTTACCCAAAAGGTGACCCAAGGGGTCAAAAAAAGAGCAGGGAACCCTCTAAAGAGGGCTCCCTGCTCCTACGGACGGGATTACTTGCGGATACCCAGCTCCTTAATAATTGCGCGGTAGCGGTTGATCTCGCGGTGCTGCAGATAGTCAAGCAGGCGACGACGCTTACCTACAAGCTTAAGCAAGCCTAAGCGAGTCGAAAAGTCTTTTTTGTTAACCTTCAGGTGCTCCGTCAGGTGATTGATGCGGTGCGTAAACAGCGCAATTTGTGATTCAGCCGAACCGGTATCGGTGGCAGACTTGGATAGGCTATTTTCAGCGAAAATAGTCTGTTTTGCTTCGGTAGTGAGTTTCATCGGCAGATAGGAGTTACCCGTCTGGAATTAAAATATGAGAAAAAAGGCCACCCCGCATCTCGGAGTGGCCGCAAAGGTAAGAGTTTTTATGGCTCGTTGTTCGTTTTTGACCGTTCAGATTTGCACTTCTGGCTTTGGAGCTTGGATTAGATGCCACAAATAAGTAAAAGCAACTAGGATGCGCGGCGGTAACCACGAAAGGGCCAGCGAATTTTGGCTGGTAGTCGGCGCCAGAAATCCACTTCAAGTACGCCCGAGTCGCGCCGTGCTTGGTATAGAAAAAACAGTCCTACAGGCAACAGCAGTGCATCAGCAATCCACATGCCTAGCCCTACCGGCAGCACACCTTCGCGCCCATACTTCTCTCCCATGATGGAGGCCACGTAATAAATAATAAAGAACAGTATAGAAATCAGCACTGGCACGCCCAAGCCACCTTTCTTAATAATGGCCCCCAGCGGTGCGCCAATCAAAAACATAATCAATACAGCAGCTGACTGCGTGTACTTGCGGTAAATCTCAATGCGATAGTTGCCGGTTTCACGGGCTAATGTTGAAAGGCGCTCAACTGAGCTACTCAAGTAGCCACGCAAGTTGCGGGCCCGGTTGGTGGCCTGTTGCACTTGGTTGAGCGTGAGGGGGGGCAATTCTTTGGTTGATACCTGCCAGTTCGCCACCCGCTGATTGGCAGCTTGCCCAGTAGTATCAAGCCGCATATGCACATAATAGGGGTTCAGCATCCGCACTTGTTGTTGTCGCTCGGTACCAAGGCGCTTATGCAGCGAATCAGTGTACTGATGCAGACGCGGCAGATCCATCATCATTTTGTTCTCCGTGAACAGCTCCTGCTGCGTCCGGTTCAAATCAAAAGACGCTAAAGAGAACGTAATCAAGTTGCGCGAAAAAGCTTGGCGCACGAAGCTCGCTCCTGCCCTATTTCGAACATCGGGCTGCTCCAGATACATGACGCCATCGAATAACTCCAACCCCAAATATTGCCCCCCAAAGCGCATAAACATCCGGCCAGAATCAGCCAGAATAACCTTGGAGTTACCGTCTGTATTGGTGTGGTCATAAATCATGACGCCCTTAAGCAGGTCGCCATTCTCACCAGCCTTCTGATTCACCTTAATAGTATAGCCGGGAATACCGTTATAGAACACACCCTCCCGAATATCCAAGGACAGTTTCTGTTGGCGCACATCCCACAGCAAGCTGTAGGCGTTCAGATTAGCCTTTGGAACGATGGTATTATTAAACCAGAATGCTCCAACGGCCAACACCAAGCTTACCAGCAGCACCGGTCTCAGAATACGGGTTAGCGAAATTCCAGAAGTCTTGATAGCAGTCAGTTCCTGGTGTTCGCCCAATGTTCCATAAGTCATGAGCGACGATAGCAGCACCGCCAAAGGCAGCGCAATTGGTACCATCAGGACACTAAAAAAGAATAATAACTGGCCAATGACCGCGAAACCGAGGTCTTTGCCAATTATATCATCCATGTATTTGAGCATATACTGCGTCAGCAGGATAAACTCCACCACTGCGAACGTAAGTAAAAAAGGGCCAGCAAAGGCCTTCAGAATCAGTTTGTCGAGTTTTTTCATTGATCAACCAGAAATGTACCGCTGGGGGGCATTTCCACTAAAAAGGAGCAGTAGGTAAACGTAGCTACTGCCCGTTTAGCTTCTGCTCCTTCAATTTTTATAATTAACCCGACTTATCCGCCTACTTGTTCCCGCAACTTAACAATCAGGCTATCCCACATTTCCTGCAACTCCTCCTCATCCGTTTCTTCCGAGTAGTCTAGCACCCGCAGATATACCTCTTGTGTTAGCTGAGATTCTTCCAACGTAAAGTCGAGGTAGCTCGCATCCGGCGTCAGTCGTTTGTTCTGATCCAGAAACACATAGCGCACCGACCGATTGGTGCGATGTGAACTCATCTCGGCGTAGTGAGGCTGATTATCCCAGATAAAATTGAAGCGGTGATCCTCATCAATGCGCACGTCCTGACAAAACCACTGCGTCAGCCCTGATGCTGAAGCCAAATATGGGTACAGAATTTTGGTTGATGCATTAATAGGGTATTCCACCGAAAAACGGTGTTTTGAGCGAGTTGCAGAGAGAGGCATAAGGTAGATATATAAAAGAACGGCATCACTCCTACCCAAGACATATGGCAGGTAGTGGGCAATATACACGGGTTTTTTTTTACTAAGGATTGCGTCGGGTCAAATCTTGTGCCTACCTTTGCGGCACCAAAAACCCGGCGGGGTAGCTCAGTTGGTTAGAGCACAGGATTCATAACCCTGAGGTCACGAGTTCAACTCTCGTCCCCGCTACAAGAAAAGGCCTTCCTAACATAGGAAGGCCTTTTTTGCTTTTCCGGGAGATATTTTGAATAGTTCCCTTGTTCAAATCTGAACATACTCGACCTTTCACTACAGCACCAGGCTTTGCTCTTTTTAAGGGGACGTTCAACTAGCATCGCCTTACCCTGCTGAGGTTCTATGGATACTCAATCTTCCAAATCTGATTTATCGTTAGTCTTATTCATCATTCATCGGGCGATTATCAAGGTTCTATAGTAAATCAGTAAGTATAAACAGATAAGCATAGACAGATGAATATAATATTCCAACCCACCCATGCATTGTTCAGCATTGGCAAGAAGTTTTTAAGGAGTCATCATTATAATTTGAATCACTATAATACTCTAAAACATACAAATGTCCCACCTTTCACTACGACGCACTAAACTAGTTTCAAAAAATATTTGCGACATCTATTGCATTGTTAAGAGACATTTTTACCTTTGCACCCCGATCACAGAAAGACTCCATACGGGAGTCGCAAGCTGAAAAAATATTTAAATTTTTTTTGGTTTATCGATAAGGGTTTCTACCTTTGCACCCCCAATCAGAAAGAAGCTTTGTACGAAAGCAAATTTCCTGGTGGTTAAGCGAACTAATAACATTGAGTAAGCTGTTTGTTAAAAGCTCGTTATGAGTTTAAGAACACCAGCAAAAAGAGGTTCCGGCTAGTGGAGGGAAAGGGCTATGGGAGTAGCGGCAAGGTTAGCTCAACAGGAGCTGGCGCACGTTCTTTGAATGATTGGAAAAGACAAATTGGTAAGGCTGCCGGCGGTAGGCAACTACCCACGGTAGCAAGCGTAACAAACGAGTTCAACACAAAGAGTTGGATCAAGCACTCGACAGCAGCTTAGGTTCGCCTAAGTGAAGAGAATTTATACAATGGAGAGTTTGATCCTGGCTCAGGATGAACGCTAGCGGCAGGCCTAATACATGCAAGTCGAACGGGCGGTAGCAATACCGCTAGTGGCGCACGGGTGCGTAACGCGTAACCAACCTACCCACAACTGGGGGATAGCCCGCCGAAAGGCGGATTAATACCGCATAAGCTTGATGACCGGCATCGGTTGTTTAGTAAAGATTTATTGGTTGTGGATGGGGTTGCGTAGCATTAGCTAGATGGCGGGGTAACGGCCCACCATGGCGACGATGCTTAGG